>JAURZM010000012.1 GCA_030653385.1 Rubrivivax sp.
GTGAACCGCACCGGGTTTCGAGGAGGCCTGTTGGCTTGAGTCAGACCGGGTTGGCCTGACTGTCTTGGGTTCGGACTTCCTCTCTTCCAGCCCCCCCGCAGGGGCCGCCGGAGGCCCTCCGGTTGGGCCATGTACTCATGGTTCAACCCTCCTGCAGCGCCGCCGTTCGGGCAGGCTTCGTTGAGGCGGATCCTTGAGCTTGCTGGCGCCAGTAGTTTGCCTCGGCTTCGGCCGGCGGGATGTAGCCGATGGGTTCCAGCAAGCGATGGTGGTTGAACCACGAGACCCACTCCAGCGTCGCCAGTTCGACCGCCTCACGCGTCTTCCACGGCCCGCGCCGGTGGATGATCTCGGCCTTGTACAGCCCGTTGATCGTCTCGGCCAGCGCGTTGTCGTAGCTGTCGCCTGTGCTGCCCACCGAAGGCTCGATGCCAGCCTCAGCAAGCCGTTCGCTGTAGCGGATGGAGACGTACTGCGAGCCCCGGTCGCTGTGATGCACCAGGTCGCCTTCGCGCTCGGCACGCCGTGCATACAGCGCCTGCTCCAGCGCATCGAGCACGAAGTCGGTCTGCATGGAACTGCTGACCCGCCAGCCGACGATGCGCCGCGCGAAGACATCAACGACGAAGGCAACGTACACGAAGCCCTGCCAGGTCGAGACGTAGGTGAAGTCGGCCACCCACAGCTGGTTCGGCCGCTGGGCATTGAACTGCCGATTGACGCGGTCCAGAGGACATGCCACCTTCCCGTCGGGCACCGTCGTGCGCACGCTCTTGCCGCGGCGTACACCTTGCAACCCGAGTCGCCGCATCAGACGTTCCACCGTGCAGCGCGCCACTGCCACGCCTTCGCGCAGGAGTTGCCGCCACACCTTGTCGGCGCCATAGACCCGCAGGTTCGCGTCGTACACGCGCTGCACCTGCGACATCAAGCTCGCGTCACGCTGGGCTCGCGCTGGAAGCAGCGCCGGGTCGCGCTGGCGGGCTGCGTGGCGCCGGTACGCCGACGGGGCAACCTGCAGCGCGCTGCAGATGGGCTCGACCCCGTGAGCAGCACGGTGCTCGTCGATGAAGGCGTTCACTTCCTGTGGTGGCGGTCGAGCTCCGCCTGGGCGAAATACGCGCTGGCCAACTTCAGGATCTCGTTGGTCTTGCGCAGCTCGCGCACCTCACGCTCCAGATCCTTGATGCGCTGCTGCTCGGTCGTCGTGGCGCCGGGCCGCGCGCCGCTGTCGCGCTCACCTTGGCGCACCCAATTGCGCAGCGTCTCGCCCGTGCAGCCGATCTTGCCGGCGATCGACTCGATCGCTGCCCACTGTGACGGGTACTGGTCCTTGGCGTCGAAGACCATGCGCACCGCACGCTCCTGGACCTCGGGGGAAAACTTCGGGGACTTCCTCATGTTGGCTCCATTCTCAATCGAAGGAGCCTCCTCAAAATCCGGGGCGGTTCAGGCAGCAAAACCGACCTGCGCCTGGACCTGCCTTTGCTGGCCTTGCCCAGCCGCCACGTCACCACAGTCGTGCTGACACCGGGTGCCCGCAACACCAGCGGCGTCGAAGACGGCGGGGGCTTGCTGGTGGGCGCCCTGGTGGTGGCGCAGCAGGGGGCCATCACCCGCGAGGACAGCCGCCATGCCCGGGTGCGGCTGGCGGCCGTGGTGGCCGACAGCGGCAGCGTCGCGGCCAGCGTGGGCACGGTGGTGCTGGGCAGCGGCACCGGCTCGCCCGCCCTGGCCGGCTACCAGTTGCTGGCCACCGGCACGCCGGCGGTGACGGTGGCGGTCAATGGCCTGCCTGTCAGCAGCCCGGCCTTCGCGCTGGACGCCGGCCGTGACTACACGCTGATGGTGCACGGCCCGCTGGCCGGGCCGCGTGTGAGCTGGATCCAGGATGACAACCGCCAGCCGTCGGACACCACCCGCAGCAAGCTGCGCCTGGTCAACGGCCTGGCCGAAACATCGGGCACGCTGGCCATGACACTGGACTTCAACCCGGTGGCCGACAGCGTGGCCATCGGCACCGCGTCGGCCTACACCAGCGTCGTGCCCACCCGCGGCGGGGGCACCGACGGTGTTTTGTCGATCACGGCTTTCGGTGTGACAACGCCGGTGTTCACGGCGGTCGACCAGGTCCTGCAGGCCGGCAGTGTGTACAGCGTCTTCCTGGTGGGGCCGCAGGCCGCGCCGGTGGGCATCGTGAGAAGAGATCGCTGAGGCCCGCCGAGGCCCGCGCACGACGCGGCGGGGCGGGCGCCTTCAGGCCAGCCGGCCGGCCTGGAAGTCCTGCACCGCCTGCACGATTTCCTGCTGCGTGTTCATGACAAAGGGGCCGTACTGCGCAATCGGCTCCTTCAGCGGCTTGCCCGCCACCAGGATGGCCTGCGCACCTTCCGGCCCGGCCGTCAGCACGGTGCCGTGGCTGCCGGGGGTGTTGGCCAGGATCGCCAAGCGGTGGCGGCGCACCACCGTGTCGGCCACGGTCAGTTCGCCGCGGTAGACGTACAAAAACGCGTTCAGGTCGTCGGCCAGGGGCTGGTGAAAGCTGGCGCCGGCTTGCAGCCGCACGTCCAGGTACAGCGGCTCGGTGACTTCCCGCTGCATCGCACCCGTCACGCCATGGCTGCTGCCGGCAATGATGCGCACCTGTGCACCGTCGCCTTGCCATTCGGGCACCTCTTCGCTGGCGATGTCGCGGTACCAGGGTTCGCGCATCTTGCTGTGCGAGGGCAGGTTCAGCCAGAGCTGGAAACCTTCCATCGCGCCTTCCTGCTGCTCGGGCATTTCGCTGTGGATGACACCGCGGCCGGCGGTCATCCACTGCACGCTGCCCGGCACCAGCAGGCCGACGTTGCCCACGCTGTCGCGGTGGCGCATGCGGCCCTGCAGCATGTAGGTCACGGTTTCGAAGCCGCGGTGCGGGTGGTCAGGGAAGCCGCCGATGTAGTCGCCCGGGTTTTCGGTGCCGAAGTTGTCCAGCATCAGGAAGGGGTCGAGCCGGCGCTGCAGGTCCTGCGTGAGCACACGCACCAGCTTGACGCCAGCGCCATCGCTGGTGGCCTGGCCCTGCACCAGCCGTTCGACACGGCGCGGCAAGGTGACGGTGAAGTTGGCGGGGGTGGTGGTGGTGGTGGTGTCCATGCACACACTGTAGCCAGCCACCAGCCGGGCAGGATTGCGAGGGCTTGAACGCGGTGTTCAAGCGGGCCGGGTGGTAATCTGGCGATCCATCACCAGCCGTTGCGGAGACACCCATGAAAGCCATCTGGAAAGGCACCGTCGTGGCCGAGAGCAAGGACACCGTGGTGGTGGAAGGCAACCACTACTTCCCGGCCGATTCGCTGGACAAGAAGTACCTCTTGCCCAGCAACACCAAGACCATGTGCTCGTGGAAAGGCCAGGCCAGTTACCACACGCTGTTTGTCGACGGCGACGCCAACCCGGACGCGGTCTGGACCTACCCCGACCCCAAGGAAGGTGCGGCCAACATCAAGGGAAGGGTGGCGTTCTGGAAGGGTGTGCAAGTCGTCGAGTAGGGCGGTGCCCTCGGCCCAGCTTCCGTCGTCAGCGGCCCGCACGGCCGTGCACAAGAAACGCCTGCGCGACATGTGGCGCTCGGCCGGGTGGCCGTGCCGCGACCCGATCGAGCTCGATCTGCTGGCCGCCGGCTGGTTGCAGCGCCAGTGGGACCAGCAGGGCCGCGAGTCGCTGCGCGTCACCGACGCCGGCATCGAACTGCTCGCCGCCTCGCGGCAGCGCCACCAGGCTGCGCGCGGTGTCCACGAAACTTTGGTTGAACGGGTGGCCTGCGAGATGCAGCGCGCCGGCCGCTTGGTCTGGCGTGGACTGAGCCTGCGTGCACCCCTGGTGGCCGAAGACGGCCGCACCCAGTGGGTGATGTCGATGCCCGACGTGTTTTCGATCCGGCACACCACGGTGGAGGACTGGGTCGAGCCGGTGGTGCACGAAATCAAGGTCAGCCGTGCCGACCTGCGCGCCGACCTGCGCCGGGCGGCCAAAGGCCAGGCCTACCTGGCGCTGTGCAGCCAGTGCTGGTACGTGGTGGCGCCAGGCATAACCGACGCGGTTGAACTGCCGCCGCAATACGGTTTGATGGTGGCCGACGGTCAGGGCCTGCAAGTGCTGAGGCCTGCGCCGCGGCGCCCGTCACGCCTGGACTTCGCGACCTGGATGGCCTTGGCGCGGGCGACACCGCAAACCCTTGACCTGGCCGATGGGCAGTCGCAGCTCGGTGCGCCATGCGGCGAAGAAGACCCGGTTTGATGGAGACGGCATGTTCGACTGGCTGAAGCGCCTGGGCGGGGTGCGCGCCGTTACCCCAACTGGGGCCCCGAAGCCGTCGGTGCAGGCGGCCACAGCCGCTTCCAAGCCCAATGGGCGCGCGGCGCCGCCCGAGCCGGCCGCCCCGGCCCCTGGTGCGCCGCAGGCACAGCCGGGCCTGCGTCGTGCACTGCTTGGCCGCAACGGGCACGTGGCGGGATTCGAGCTGCTTTTGCCCGAGGCCGTGTCCGGCCGCCTGCGTGTCAAACCCGAAGTCGGCGCAGCCGTGGCGCATCACCTGGCGTTGCTGGCGTCGGCCAGCCTGCAAGTCACGGCCTTGCGCCCGGTGCTCATCACCTTGCCGGCCGACGTGCAACGCGAAGCCGTGCTGGCGGCGGTGCCTGCACATGCCTGGGTTTGGCCCGGACCGGGCACGGCCGTGCCCGACGACCGCTTGCTGGCGCTGCGCGAACGTGGCGTGCGCGTGGGTGCCGCCGATGGGCCGCCCTTGCGGTCACCTGCACTCGACTTCTTGGTGCTGCAAGCGGCGGCCGGTGGTGTCGACACCCTGCTGCTGTCGGCCCAGCGTTGGCGCGAGCAGCAGCCAAAACTGGCGTTGGTTGCCCTGGACCTGCCCAACCTGGACGAGATGGAGCGTGTGCTGCGCGCCGGTTTCGTGCTGGTGGGGGGCCAGTTTGGCCGCAGCGCCCGCCAGCTGCCGGCGCGACCATTGGGCACCGCGGCCCACCGCGTCTGCGAGTTGATGAATCACCTGGCACTCGACCACGACACTGCCGTGATCGGCCAGGCGGTGGCGGCCGACGTCAGCCTGACCTACCGCTTGCTGCGCTACGCCAACAGCCCCGCCATCGGCTTGAACCGCGGTGTCGAGACGGTGGACCAGGCCGTCATGGTGCTGGGCCGCGCCGAACTGGGCCGCTGGCTGTCGGTGATGCTGCTGTCAGCGGCCGAGTCACGGCAGGCCGGCCGCGCCCTGCAAGAGGCCGCGCTGGCACGTGGTCGCTTGCTGGAGAGGGTGGCAGCCCAGCTGGCCGTGCCCGACCCCGGCGCCTTTTTCACGATGGGGCTGCTGTCGCTGATCGAACAGCTGTTGCAGCTGCCGATGGCGGCAGCGCTCGCGCCTTTGCGGCTGAGTGAGCCGGTGCTGGATGCGCTCTTGCGCCGGCAGGGCCCTTGGGCGCCAATGCTGGATTTGCTGGACGCGCTGGACGGGGCCGATACCTTGCACATCGAACAAGCTTGCCAGGCGCTGGGGCTGCAGGGGCCATTGGCGCAATGGCAGGAAGAGGCTTGGCGCTGGGCGGGGGAGGTCAGCGCGGGTGCGGCTTGAGTTGCGCATTGGCGACGGGAATGAAAAAGGCCCGTCACTGACGGGCCCCTTTGCCATCGAAAAGCTGCCGGGTCAGGCGGCTTTGCGGCCCGCGAACCACTTGCGGCGGCGCGTGCCGGCCACACCCAGCAGGGCCATGCCAGCCAGAGCCAGGGAACCGGGTTCGGCCACCGTGCCGCCGGTACCGCCAGGGGGGGTGCAGGTTGCACCGTTGCCGCCGCCGGTACCAGTGCCTGACGAACCGCCCGTCAACGTGCCGACACACAAACCAACGGTGAAGCTGTCCAACTTGAACCGATCGTTGCCAGCCGTCAGACCACCGCCGGCAGCGCCGAAGTAGGTGGTCACCAAAAAGTAACTGGAGTACAGCGTGCCACCCGTGTTTTGCGAGCCAATGCCTGAGCCGAAGTCGTGATTCGACACCAAGGTCCAGCCAGTCAGCGCAGCCGCAGTTGTGCCAGTGGTCGTGGTGCTGCCCTTGGCTGTCGTGGCTGCCACGTCGGCATTGCCTGCTCCCGTCCAGGCCCAAACCGAAAGGTCGGCGTCACCGCCGTTCCATCCGATGCCAACATTGGTGAGGTTGACTTTGGAGGAGCCGAAGTTCAGGAATAGTGCTTCAATGTTGCCACCGCAGCCGCTGTTTGCACCAGAAGTTGTGACACCACCTGCAGGGGTGCTTGTGGTGCCGCAGCCAGATGTGACGTTGTCAAAGGCATGCTGCCCGTTTGTGCCTGTTTCCATGTTGCCGGAATAGACGCCGAAACCACTGCTGTTGAAGTCACCTAGATTGCCTCGCACGAAGCCTGTTTGCAGACCGGTGCCCAGGGTCTTCGGCGCCGCGGCCGTACCCGAGAAGCCCCAAGCCTGCAGTGTGACTCCGACGGAGCCAAGGCTCGCGCAGGTCACCGACGCATGTGCACCCGAACCTGGGTTGCACTCGTCGCCAGCAGCTGCCGCGTTGAACTTGCCCTGCGCAAAAGCAGCGGGGCCGCCAAAAGCGCCGGCACATGCAACCGCGACGGCGGCCAACAGGCGGGGTGAAGACAATTTCATGGTGAATCCCTATCTGGTCCCCGCTCAAGCGGGCGTGTAAGCAAACGCTGCAGGTTGTGTAGCGAGCCCCGTGCCGAGCCCCAAAACTCATTGCTCTTCAATGACTTAGAAGCAAAACTGGAATCTTTCGCGAGGTCAGTGTAAAGGCCACCGACGCACGTGGACACCCCTCAGTTCAGGGTTCTGAGCAGGGCTTCAGCTTCCTTGGCATAGGCCGCATCCAGGCCTCCGCTCAGGGCCGCTTGCAGCTCTTGTCGGGCTTCCGCCTTGCGTCCTTGTTGCGCCAGCACGGCGCCCAGGAAGTAGCGGGTACCGGCGTTGTTGGGGTCGCGCAGGCGTGCGTCGCGCAGCAGTTGCAAGGCGCGGTCGTGCTGGCCGGCGTGGAAGGCCGCCCAGCCAGCGGTGCCGATGATGTAGGGCGTCTGGGGCTTCAGCGCCAACGCCTGCTCGGCCACCTTGAAGGCCCCCGGGTCGCGCAGGTTCACCAACACGGCAGCCAGGTTGTTCAGCGCATCGGCGTCCTGGGCGGTCAACTTGACCAGGCTCTCGTAGGCGCTTCGTGCACCGGCCCAGTTGCCGGCGCGGGCTTGCGCGTCGCCCAGTGCCCGCCACACGCCAACGTCCCTGGGGTGGCTGCGCAGCCACTGCTCGGCCAGTGCCACCGCAGCCGGCCGCTGGGTGGTCTGCATCAGGGTAAACAGCTTCAGCAGGCTGTTGCTGTTGCGGTCCAGCTCGTGGGCCCGCTTGTAGGACTCGATGGCGGCCGGCAGCTGGTTGCGTGACCGTGCCACGTCGCCCATCAGCCCGTGGCCCAGGCCGATCTTGGGGTCGCTGGCCAGCACGCTGCGGGCCAGCTGCTCGGCTTTGGCCGCGTCGCCCTGCAGCAGGTAGACACTGGACCGCTGGCCGCGGGCGCGCAGATGGTCGGGCTTGGCGGTCAGTGCCTTGTCCAGCGCGTGGGCCGCGCCGGGCAGGTTGCCGGCGCTGACCTGCAGCTCGGCGATCTGGCTCAGGGCCGCCGGGTCGAAGGCCACCAGGGTGGCGGCGCGGGTCAGCGTGGACCTTGCCTCGCTCGCTTCGCCCAGGGCCAGCAGCACACGCGCATGGGCCAGCAGCACGGCCAGTGCTTCGGGGGCCTTGTTTTGCAGGCGCCGAACCGCTTCGCGAGCCAGGTCGGGGCGGCCACGTGACAGCTGGAAGTCCACCAGTTGCAGACCCGGCTGCAGGCGTTGACCGCTGTTGTCGTCGGCGCGCTGCAGCCAGCGCAGGGCTTCTTCGGGCTGCCCGCGAAAGCCGAACAGGCGCGCGGTTTCCATCAGCGCGTCGACGTTTTTCTCGTCCTTCTTCAGCAGGACGTTGAGGCGCGCTTGGGCGGCATCGAAGTCGCGCTGGTCGATGTCCAGCCGCGCCAGGTTCAGCTGCGGCTCGCCAAAAGCCGGGTCCAGCTTCAGGCTCTGCTCGAAAGCGACCCGCGCAGCGGCGCCATCGCCTTTGGCGGCCAGCGCCGAGCCCAGCAGGTTGCTCAGGCCCGGGTTGTCGGGTCGCTGTCTCACCAGGCGTTCCGCCACTTGCGCGGCCTTGGTGCCCTGCCCGCTGGCGATGTACAGGCCAACCAATGAGACCCCGGCTTGGATCTGGGTCGGATCCTTCTTGAGCGTGGCTTCGAGTTCGGCTGCCGCAGGCGCGAACTTGCCGCTGCCTGCCAGGCTCATACCCAGCAGGGCACGCGCGGCAGGGTCGTCGCCCTTTTTCAGCGCCTCTTGCATCAGGTGGGTCGCACGGGCGTGCCGCCCCAGGGCCATCTGCGACGAAGCCAGCAACAGCGTGGCCTGCTGGTCACCAGGATGGGCCCGCAAGTAAGCCTCGAGGGACTCCACTGCCAAAGCGACGCGGTTTTCGCGCAGGTAGATTCGCGCCAGCAGCTTGGACACGGGGCTGCTGGCGTCCTGCCGCACCACCATCTCGAGGTAGGGTTTGGCCTTTTCGTACTGGTTCAAGGCAAAGTGCGACATGCCGCCAAGCATCAACACCTGGGGCCGGAAGCGGATGTACTCCAGCGGATAGGGGTCCAGCAGATGGGTGACCTGGACGAGTGCCTGGCGCGACTCGGCAGCCCGGCCAGCTTGTTCGGCCAGCAAGGCCGACAGGTAGGCCGAGCGAGGGTCTTGCGCATCGGCCTTGCGAGCGGCGGCCACGTCGGCCGTGGCTTCGGCGGTCTGCTTGAGGTCGATGTACAGACCGGCACGTGCGACCAGTGCGTCCACGTGGTCGGGCTTCAGCGACAGCGTGCGCGTGTACATCGCCACGGCGGTTTTCAGGTCCCCCGTGACGTGGGCCACCGTGGCTTGCTGATAAGACGCGACGGGCGATTTGGGGTCCAGCGCCACGGCCTTGTCGGCAGCGGCCCTGGCCTCGGGCAGTTGCCGTGCGCGCACCCGGATGGGCACTTCGGCAGCCCAGCTCTCGGCGTTGTTGGCGTTCAGGGCGCGCGCTTCTTCCAGCAACTTCAGCGCATCCCGGGTGCTTCCCACGTCGCTGGCGGCCGAGGCTTTCATCAGCAGCAGCCTCGCACGGCTTTCGGGGGGCAACGCAGCATGGGCAAACCGCGCTTGCGACAGCAGCTGGTCGGGCTTGCCCTGGGCGATCATGGCTTCGGCCAGCGGCAGCACCACCTCGACCGGGTTGACACCCAGCTTCAGCGCTTCGTCGAAGGCCGCTTCTGCGGCATTCAGTTCACCATTGGCCAGCAGTGCACGCCCCAGCAGCACATGCACCGACAGCATGTTGCGGTCCAGCTTGATCGCGTTCTTCAGCTGGATGATGGCGCCCTTGTGGTCCTTCTTCTCGAAGCGCTGCAAGGCGTCTTCGTAAAACTGCGACGCGCGCGGGTCGGCGCCCCAGGCCAGGCTGACGCTGGCGCTGAGCACCGTCGCCACGAGAAGGCGGCACCAACGGGCACGGGTGGGGGTGGTCATGGTCGTGTCTCTTGCGGTGCAGCTGCTTGTCTGCGCCCCAGCTTGGCAGCGCCAGAAGGGCGACCGAAGATGCTAGGAGATTTACCCGGCCTCGCACGTGCGCAGAACGGGGCAGACCCGGCTTGCGTGCGGTAATTGCGTGACCAACCCCGCAGTTGCGGGGATCCCCGGGGGCCGGCGTCGACCGCAGCCCTACCGGCCCAGGGTGGAACCCCGCGCTGCCAGGACGGCGGCGCCAGCGCACAATCGTGTTTCGTTCGGCCTTTGGACCGCGCGGCCACCCGCCGCTGCCGGTGGGGCCCCACCCGGAGTCAAGACCATGAAGCCGACCTCTGCCTCAGCCCGCTGGGCCCTGGCCTGCATGACCGCAGCTGTCCTGTCCTTCACCGGCCTGCCCGGCCATGCCGCGCCGGGTCTGCCGTCCAAGAACGTCGCCTGGGTGGCGGCGGCCGTCGATGCCGATGTCGACCGGGCCTTCAAGCAGGCCAAGGCGCAGAACAAGCCGGTGCTGCTGTACTGGGGCGCCACCTGGTGCCCACCGTGCAACCAGCTCAAGGCCACGCTTTTCAACCGGCAGGACTTTGCGACGCTCTCGCGGTCATTCGTGGCCGTGCACGTGGACGGCGACCGCCCGTCGGCACAAAAGCTGGGCACACGCTTCAAGGTCAGCGGTTATCCGACCATGGTGCTGTTCAACCCGCAGGGCCAGGAAATCACGCGCCTGCCGGGCGAGGTGGATGCGCCACAGGTGATGGCCGTGCTGCAAGGCGCGCTGGCCGGTGGCCGCCCGGTGAAGGCCGTGCTGGCCGACGCCCTGGCCGGCAAACCACTGGCGGCCAATGACTGGCGCATGCTGGCCTTCTACAGCTGGGGTACCGACGAACAGCAGCTGCTGCCCAAGGCCGAAGTGCCGGGCACCCTGGTGCAGCTGGCCGCCGCCAGCCCGGCCGCGGATGTCGAGACCACCACACGCCTGTGGCTGAAAGCCCTGGCCGCCAGCGACGACGGCCAAGGCGTGAAGGCCGACGACGCGCTGCGCGACCGGGTGCAGCGTGTGCTGGCCGACCCGGCGCAGTCGCGGCTGCACATGGATGTGGTCACCGGCAGTGCCGATGACATCGTGCGCACGCTGCAGCCCGAAGGTGGCGCCGGCCGCACCGCGCTGACGGCATCCTTCGAAACCGCACTCAAGCGGCTGGAAGCCGACAGCACGCTGTCGCGGGGTGACCGCATGGGCGCGCTGTATGCCCGCGTGCTGCTGGCGCGGCTGGACAGCCCCAAGGACGCGGCGCAGGTGCAACTGCCCGAGCCGTTGCTGGCCGACGTGCGCGAACACGTGGCACGTGCCGACCGCGAGATCACCGACGGCTACGAACGCATGGCCGTCATCACCTATGGCGGCGCTTTGCTGGCGCGCGCCGGCTTGTGGGACGAAAGTGATGCCTTGCTCAAGTCCAACCTGAGCAAGAGCCATTCGCCCTACTACCTGATGAGCCAGCTGGGCAGCAATGCGCGCAAGCTGGGCCGCAAGGAAGAAGCACTGAAGTGGTTTGCGCAGGCCTGGGAAAAGAGCGACGGCCCGGCCACGCGCCTGCAGTGGGGTAGCAGCTACTTCACCGCGCTGGTGGACCTGGCGCCGCAAGACGGCAAGCGCATCGAAAAAACCGCCGCGCAGCTGTTCACCGAAGCCGCACGCGACAGCGGTGCGTTCCAGGGGCGCAGCGTGCGGGCTCTCAAGCGTGTGGGCAGCAAGCTGGGTGACTGGAACAAGGACGGCAAGCAGGACGCCACCTTGCGACGTCTGCAAACGCAGCTGAAAGCGGTGTGCCCCAGGGTCGATGCGGCCGACAGCCAGCGCGCCACCTGCGAAGGCCTGTTGAAGCCGGCGGCCAAGGCCGCGGTCTGAAACTTGCCGACCGTCTTCCCGGAACCCCACCGAACATGAACCCACTCGACGACCTGGGCCGCGCGCGACGCCGGCTCGCTGCACTGCTGGCCGCCACACCCTGGGCCGGTGCCCTTCACACGGCCAATGCGGCCAATGCGCCCACCGCGCCAACGGCCGGTGGTGCACCCGCAGCGCCGGCCGACGCTGGCAACGACTTCACCGGCCGCTGGGTGCACGCCTTCGCCGCTTACGGCGCACCGAAGTACGGCTCCGAGTACACGCACTTCGGCTACGTCAACCCCGATGCGCCGCGGGGCGGCACGATGCGGCTGCGCAACCCCGACCGCCGCACCAGCTTCGACAAGTACAACCCCTTCACCACACGCGGCAATGCACCGGCCGGTGTGTTGATGTGGATGTTCGAGGGGCTGGCGCATCTGTCGGCCGACGAGCCGTCCACGATGTACGCGCTGCTGGCCGAGGCCATGATGGTGGCGCCCGACTTTTCGTCGGTCACTTTCCGCATCCGGCCCGAAGCGAAGTTCTCCAACGGCGACCCGGTGCTGGCCGCCGATGTGGTGCACAGCTTCCAGGCGCTGTCGGGCAAGGGTGCATCGCCCACCTACCAGACCGTGCTTGGCGGCATATCACGCGCCGAGGCCCTGGACGCCCGCACCGTGCGTTTCGACCTGAAGGACAGGACACGCGACCTGGTTTTCGTGGCCGGCACCTTGCCGATCTTCAGCCGCAAGTGGGGCGCGGGCAAGACGCTGGACGAGGTGGTCACCGACTACCCCATCGCCGCCGGCCCCTACGTCATCGGCAAGGTCGACATGCCACGGCGCATCGAGTTCGAACGCAACCCCAACTACTGGGCGGCCAACTTGCCGGTGCGGCGTGGCCACTTCAACTTCGACCGCGTGGTCTACCGCAACTACACCGACCAGGCGGTGTCGCGCGAGGCCTTCAAGGCCGGCGAGTTCGACATGCTCAAGGAATACGGCGCCCGTTCGTGGGTGCGCCAGCACAAGGGCGTGAAGTGGGACGACAAACGCATCCTGAAGCAGTCGCTGGTCACCGGCTACGGCCAGTTGATGCAGATCTACGCCATCAACATGCGCCGGCCCATCTTCGCGGACATGCGTGTGCGCGAAGCGCTGATCTACACCTACGACTTCGAGCAGGTCAACCGCACGGGCTTGTTCCGGCGCGCCAACAGCCTGTTCAACAACAGCATCTTTGCCGCCGAGGGCACACCCAAGCCGGGTGAACTCAAGCTGCTGGAACCATTCCGCTCGCAGCTGCCGCCCCGTGTCTTCGGCCCGGCTTACCAGGCGCCGCGCAACGACAGCTCGCCGGGTGCGCTGCGCGCCAATCTGCTGAAGGCCCGCGCGCTGCTGGAAGAAGCGGGCTGGAAGCTGGACAGCAGCGGCGTCTTGCGCAACGCCAAGAACGAGCCCTTCGAGTTCGAGTACCTGTCGCCCCGAGAAGGGGGCAACAACGACTGGATCAATCTGCTCAAGAAACTGGGCATCACGATGAAAGAGCGTGTGGTCGACTTTGCGCTTTACCGCACCCGGCTGCAGAAGTACGACTACGACATGGTCGCGCTGGCTGGCGGCGACTTCACGATTCCCGACGCCGGCACCCTGCAAGCGCTGCTGGGGTCGAAGTCCTTCGACGAACCCGGCAACAGCAACTTCCGCGGCGTGAAAAGCAAGGCGGTCGACAGCATGATCGAGGCCGTGGGCCGCGCGCAGACGATGGAAGAGCTGCAGCACGCCTGCCGCGCGCTGGACCGCATCGTCACCTGGAGCTTCTTCCAGATTCCCGACCTCTTCCTGAACGTCGAGAACATCTCGCACTGGGACAAGTTCGGCATCCCGAAGGAACAGGCGCTGTACTTCAACGCCGACACCTACTTCACCGGCATCAACGAGTTCGGCCCCTGGCCGCTGTGGACCTGGTGGGACAAGAGTCTGGACAAGGGTCTGAACAAAAACGCGATGAAAACCGCGGAAGGGAAGCGCTGAATGTTGGTCTACATCCTCAAGCGCATCTTGCTGATGGTGCCCACGCTGCTGGGCGCGCTGACCATCACCTTCGTCGTCATGCAGTTTGTGCCGGGTGGCCCGGTCGAGCAGATCATGGCTGAAGCACAAGCCTCGCAGCGTGGCGGTGGGGAAGGTGGTGGTGGCGGCTACAAGGCCGGCCGCGACATCGACAAAAAACAGCTCGAAGAACTGAAGAAGATGTACGGCTTCGACAAGCCGGCGCATGTGCGCTACTTCGAGATGCTGGCCAGCTACGCACGATTCGACCTGGGCAAGAGCTTCCTGCAGAACAAGGAAGTGTGGCAGCTGATCAAGGAAAAGTTGCCGGTCTCGATTTCGCTGGGGCTGTGGAGCTTTTTGATTGCCTATTCCATCTCCATTCCGCTGGGCATCACGAAGGCGGTGCGTGAAGGCTCGCGCTTCGACACCGTCACCACACTTTTCGTGCTGCTGGGCTACGCCATCCCGGGCTTCGTGCTGGGCCTGCTGCTGATCGTGCTGTTTGCCGGCGGCACCTACTACGACTGGTTCCCGCTGCGCGGCCTGACCAGCGACAACTGGGAAGAGCTGTCGTGGCCGGCGCGCATTGCTGACTACTTCTGGCACCTGGCCCTGCCGCTGACCTGCCTGGTGATCGGCAGCTTCGCTACGCTGACCATGCTGACCAAAAACACCTTCGTCGAAGAGATCCGCAAGCAGTACGTGCTGGTGGCGCGTGCCAAGGGCCTGAGCCAGGAACGGGTGCTCTACAAACACATCTTCCGCAATGCGCTGATCCCGCTGGTCACCGGCTTTCCGGCCGCCGTGGTGGGCGCGTTTTTCACTGGCGCGCTGCTCATCGAAACCCTGTTTTCGCTGGACGGCCTGGGCCTGCTGGCCTATGAAAGCGTGGTGCGGCGCGACTATCCGGTGGTGCTGGGCTCGCTGTACCTCTTCACCTTGATCGCGCTCGTGGTCAAGCTGGTGGCCGACCTGCTGTACGTGGTGGTCGACCCGCGTGTGCAGTTTGCCAGCGTGGCCAAGTAGGGAGCCCCCGCATGAGTTCCGTTCTCACGCCTTCGGGCGATGTTCTGGGCACCGATGCGCCGGCCTTGCCGGCCGCCAAACCGCTGTCGCCCAACCAGCGTGCCTGGGCGCGCTTCCGCCGCCACAAGGTGGGCTATGTGTCGCTGTGGGTCTTTGTGGCGATGCTGGTCGCGGCCACCTTTGTCGAGCTGATCAGCAACGACCGCCCCATCGTGGCCAAGATCAACGGCCAGTGGTATGCGCCGATGTTCAACAACCCGAACGAAAGTGCGCTGGGGGGTGACTTCGGCACACCCACCGACTGGAAGGACCCCTTCATCACCGAGCTGCTGGCCAAGCCGGGCAACTGGGCGCTGATCACGCTGAACCCGCATTCGGCCACGTCCACCGACTATTTCAACAAGGCGCTGCCACCGGCTGCGCCCAGTGCGGACAACTGGGTGGGCACCGACGGCAACGGCCGCGACATGGTGGCACGGCTGCTGTACGGCTTTCGCGTCAGCATCTGGTTTGCGCTGGCGCTCACGCTCACCGGCACGCTGATCGGCATGGCTGCGGGTGCGATTCAAGGCTACTTCGGCGGCAAGGTCGACCTGGTGCTGCAGCGTTGCATCGAGATCTGGGGCTCGGTGCCCGAGCTCTACCTGCTGATCATCTTTGCGTCGATCTTCGAGCCCTCGCTGCTGCTGCTGCTCATCCTGCTCAGCCTGTGGGGCTGGATGGGCTTGTCGGACTACGTGCGGGCCGAGTTCCTGCGCAACCGCGGCTTGGAATATGTGAAGTCGGCACGTGCGCTGGGCCTGAGCAACAGCCAGATCATCGTGCGCCACGTGCTGCCGAATTCGCTGACACCGGTCATCACCTTCCTGCCCTTCCGCATGAGCGGCGCCATCCTGGCGCTGACCTCGCTGGACTTCCTGGGCCTGGGTGTGCCCAGCACCGTGCCTTCGCTGGGTGAACTGCTCAAGCAGGGCAAAAACCAGCTCGACGCCTGGTGGATCATCGTGCCGACCTTCCTGCTGCTGGTGCTGACGATGCTGCTGCTCACCTTCATCGGCGACGCGCTGCGCGACGCTTTCGACACCCGGAAGTCGTGAACATGAGCCAGCCTCTGCTTTCAGTCGACCACCTCACCGTTCGCTTCGGCGCCAGCACGGTGGTCAACGACGTGTCCTTTGCCATCCAGGCCGGCGAGAAGTTTGCGCTGGTGGGCGAATCGGGTTCGGGCAAGAGCATCACGGCGCTGAGCGTGCTGCGCCTGGTGGATGCGGCGGTCACCACGGGTGCCATCCATTTCGAGGGCGAGGATCTGGTGCCCAAGACCGACCGCCAGATGCGCAGCATCCGCGGCAGCCGCATCGGCATGATCTTCCAGGAACCGATGACGGCGCTGAACCCGCTGTTCACCATCGGCAACCAGATCGGCGAAGTGCTGCAGCTGCACGAAAACCTGCCCAAGCAGGCGGCGCGTGCCCGGGCCATCGAACTGCTCACGCGCACCGGCATTCCTGAACCCGACAAACGTGTCGACGTCTACCCGCACCAGTTGTCGGGCGGGCAGCGGCAGCGCGCGATGATTGCCATGGCACTGGCCTGCAAGCCGCGGCTGCTGATCTGCGACGAACCCACCACGGCGCTGGACGTCACCATCCAGGCCCAGATCCTGGCGCTGCTGGACGAACTGCAGGCCGAGATGGGCATGGCCTTGCTGGTCATCACCCACGACCTGAACCTGGTGCGACGTTTCACCCACCGCGTGGGTGTGATGGAACGTGGCAAGCTGGTGGAACTGGGTGCCACGGCCACCGTCTTCGGCAACCCGCAGCACGCCTACACCCAGAAGCTGCTGGCCAGCCGGCCCGAACGGGTGGTGCAGCCGGTGAGCGCCGACGCGCCGGTGCTGGTGCAAGGCGACAACGTCGGGGTGAGTTTTTCCTTCAGCGAAGGCTGGTTCGGCAAGCGCCAGTTCCAGGCCGTGAAGGGCGCCACACTGCAGCTGCGGCGCGGTGAAACGCTGGGCATCGTGGGCGAATCGGGCTCGGGCAAGACAACGCTGGGCATGGCGCTGCTGGCGCTGCAGGGCCTGTCTGCAGGCTCGGTCACGATGGGCGGCGAGCGCATCGACAACGCCGACCGCAAGCATCTGCGTGCCATGCGCAAGCGCATGCAGGTGGTGTTCCAGGACCCCTTTGCTTCGCTGTCACCACGTTTGACCATCGGCCAGATCGTTGGCGAAGGCCTGGCGCTGCACCAACCCGACCTGGACAAGGCCGCACGCGAGAAAAAAGTGCTGGAGATGCTGGACGAAGTGGGCCTGTCCGAGCGCCACGGTGTCAGCGGCGTGCTGCAGCGCTACCCGCACGAATTCAGCGGCGGCCAGCGCCAGCGCATCGCCATCGCCCGTGCCGTGGTGCTGCGGCCAGAAGTGCTGGTGCTGGACGAACCGACGTCGGCACTGGACGTGTCGGTGCAGCAGCAGGTGCTGCGCCTGCTGGGCGACCTGCAGAAGCGTTACGGCATGAGCTACGTCTTCATCAGCCACGACCTGGCCGTGGTGCGCGCGATGTCTCATCGGGTGATGGTGATGAAAAACGGTGACGTGGTGGAGGCGGGTGAGTCCGAGGCGCTGTTCGCCGCACCGCAGCAGCCCTACACGCGTGAGCTGCTCGCGGCGGCGCATCTGGCATGACTTGCTCCCTCTCTCTCCCACAGGGAGAGGGAGCAAAGCAGGAACGCGCTACTTCAAAAGGCCTTCAGCCTTCAGCGCAGCCTGCACCGCCGGCCGTGCCGCGACCCGCGCCACGTAGGCCGACAGGTTCTTCAAGGGCGCGATGTCCACACCCACGTACTTGCCCCAGCCGGCCACGGTGAACAGGTAACCGTCGGCCACGTTGAAGGTGTCGCCCATCAGGTAGGTCTTGCCTTCGAGCTGCGTGTCCACCCAGGCCAGGCGTTCGCCCAGCTTGGTTCGTGCCTGTGTCTTGGTCTCGTCTGGTGCCGCCGGGTTGAACAGCGGCGAAAAACCCTTGTGCAGTTCGCTGGTGATGAAGTTCAGCCACTCCATCAGGCGGTAACGCTCCATCGTGCCTGCAGCGGGAGCCAGCTTCGAGGCCGGCACCTGGTCGGCGATGTACTGCACGATGGCCGGGCCTTCGCTCAGGCGCTGACCGTCGTCCAGCTCGAGCAGCGGCACGTAGCCCTTCGGGTTGATGGTGTTGAAGTCGGTGCCGTCGGCCAGCTTCTTGGTCTTGGTGCTGGCCATCACCAGGTCGAAGGGCAGGCCGGCTTCGCGCAGGGCGATGTGCGGGCTGAGCGAGCAGGCGCCCGGGCTGTAGTAGAGCTTGGTCATGGGTTCTTTCGGTGTTGAAGCAGACGGCAAGAGCTTACGGCTTGGTGGCAGCGTGCTCTTTCAGCGCTTTGAACCCAGCCTGCGACGGCGTTCAACGAAGGCCGGCGGCCCCTTGGCCACACACCGGGCAGTGCGGCTGGCGCAGCAGCTGCATCTCGTCCCAGCGCATGCTGCGTGCGTCCAGCATTTGCAGCCGGCCCGCGAGCGAATGGCCCACGCCGATCAGCAGCTTCAGCGCTTCGGCGGCCTGCACGCTGCCGATGATGCCCACCAGCGGCGCAAACACGCCCATCGTGGCGCAAGCCACTTCTTCGTAGGTTTCGCCCGGCGGAAAGAGGCAGGCATAACAAGGGCCCTGGCCTGCAGCCGAAGGCCGTGGGTCGTACACCGACACCTGGCCGTCGAAGCCGATGGCCGCACCCGACACCAGCGGCACACCGTGCTTCACGCAGGCCACGTTGACGGCGTGGCGGGTGGCGAAGTTGTCGCTGCAGTCCAGCACCACCTGGGCCTGCGCCACCCATTCGTCCAGCAGCTGCGCATCGGCGCGGCGCACCAGCGCGCACAGCTGCACGTCGGGGTTGATGGCGGCCACGCTGCTGCGCACCGACTCGGCCTTGGGCAGGCCCAGACGCGACAGGTTATGGGCGATTTGGCGCTGCAGGTTGGTGACATCCACCGTGTCGTGGTCGACCACCGTCAGGCGGCCGACACCGGCGGTGGCCAGGTACAGCGCCACCGGCGAACCCAGGCCGCCAGCGCCGATGACCAGTGCGTGTGCGGCCAGCAGCCGCGACTGGCCTTCGATGCCAATCTCGTCCAGCAGCAGGTGGCGCGAGTAGCGCAGCAGTTGTTCGTCGGTCATGGCGCCAGCATAACGACAGCCACGCACAGCAGGCTCAGCCCAAAGAAAAACGCCAGGCGTGGCCGCCTGGCGTTTGTGGGTCTGTGCAGGGCCTGCTTGCTGCAGGCCCGTGCGTCGTTCAGGCCGAACGGCGGCGTGCAGCGCCAGCAGCGCCCAGTGCCAGCAGCACGAGTGCGATGCTGCCCGGCTCGGGGATGGTGCCGCCGGTTTCGACGAAGAGCTTGCGACGGACGGCGTCCGAGAAGTCGGTGAAGTTCGAAGCCGGCTCGATGAAACCGTCCGTGGTGATCACGTTGGTCAGGTAGTAGTTGTTGATGCTGGTGCCGCCGATGGGCAGGCCGTTGATCGTCATGTTGTTGGCCGTGGCGCGGTTGCGTGCGGCGATGTCCGACGCAGCGTTGCCCCCGCCGTCGCCCGACACGTCGATCACCATGTTGTTGGTGCCTTCCAGCGCGCCACCGGCGGCCGTGGCTGCCAACAGCAGATCGATGGCCCGGTTGGTACCTGTGTGGATGGCGGTGCCGCCACCGCCCACGCGGGCGAAGGCGTCCAGCACATCGGCGAAGGCATTGATCTGGGCCGCGGAACTCAGCACCACGAAGTTGTCCAGCGTGCTCGTGAAGAAGTCACTTGCGAAGAAAATGACATTGACGGCGGTGGTGCCGTTTGTGCCACCCAGCATGTTGGCCTGAATGCCAGCGTCGCGGAAGGCATTGGCGTAGCCGTCCATCTGCAGGTTGTACTCGTCGGTGCTGACGCTGCCTGATACGTCAATGACCAGCGAGAGCGCCAGGTCAACCGGTGCGGCCTGCACTTGCGAGGCCCCGAACAAGGCGCTCGTCGCAATGGCAAGCGCTGAAACAAGTGATCGAATCTTCATATGGACCCCTGGTGAGCTGGTGTGACTCAAAAATGCGACGCGGCGCCGCGGCAAATTGATGCTGCAAAAGCCATGCCGATCACCCCCGATTTGGCGCACCCGAAGCGCTTGCTTCCCAGGGAGAACGGGCCTTTTAGGGGGGTGACCTTCTGCGGGCCGGATGCAAGCGCCAGCGTTGCATGTGTCAAGCTCTTCGACACCCTAGAACCAACGGGGTCGGGTCGGCGGGCAAGCCGACCGCCGGCGTGTTTCAGCGGCCGAACAGGCCTTTGAGCCAGGCCATCAAGCGCCCGACCAGGCCAACGGCAGGTGCTGCAGGTTGCGGGGCCGCAGGCTCGGGTGCGACGCCGTACTTCTGCTGCAGCGCCTGGTTGAAGGCCGCGAAGAAGTCGGTGGCCATCTTCTGCGCCGCCATGTCCACCAGCCGCGAGCCGATCTGCGCGATCTTGCCGCCCACGCTGGCTTGCGCGCTGTAGTGCAGCACGGTTTCGCGCGGGCCCGCACTTTCGAGCTTGATGTCGGCGTGGCCCTTGCCGTGGCCGGCGGCGCCGCCCTGGCCTTCGAAGCGCAGCGTGTAGCTGTTGGGCGGCTGCAGGTTTTCCAGCTGCAGCTTGCCCTTGAACTTGGCTTTGACTGGGCCGATGGCGGCGGTGACCGACACCCCGTACTGGTTCTCGCCCGTGGGTGTGATGGCTTCGCAGCCCGGAATGGCCTGTTGCAGCAGCGTGATGTCGTTCAGGGCTTCCCAGGCCTGGGCCTGGCCGACCGGGAGGGTCTGTTGACTGGTGAGTTGCATGGTGGCTTGGGTCAGGGATTCGGATTCAAGGTGCCGGCTTGGCGGCACGGCCCTTCAACTGCTGCGAAGGGACGGGGGGCCGCGCCAGCAGCTCGGCCAGTTCGGACAGGCTTTGCAGGTTGTGTGCGGGCAGGAAGGCGTCGGTGTGCGGCAGCATGGCCTTGATGCCACCGGCACGCGGCTCAAAGGCGTCGAAGCGCAACAGCGGGTTCAGCCACAGCAGTCGGCGGCAGCTTTTGTGCAGGCGTTCCATCTCGAAGGCCAGGCTGTCGGTCTGGCCGTGTTCCAGGCCGTCGCTGATGAGCAGCACGGTGGCGTTGCCCGACAGCACACGGCGTGCCCAGTGGTGGTTGAAGTCGTGCAGGCACTGCGAGATGCGCGTGCCGCCCGACCAGTCCTGCACCACACGCACCACCTGCGCCACGGCCACATCGGGGTCGCGGCTTTTCAAGAGGCGCGTGGTGCGGGTCAGGCGGGTGCCGAAAACGAAGCTCTCGACATGGGCGTCTGCATGCCCCAGCGTGTGCGCAAAGTGCAGCAGCATGCGTGAGTAGCGGCTCATGCTGCCCGAGATGTCGGCCAGCACCACCAGCGGCGCGGGCTGCGTGCGGGGCTTGCGCCAGCGCATGTCCCACACCTGGCCGCCCTGCCGGCCCATGGCCGACAAGGTGGCGCGCCAGTCGGGCCGGCCGCCGTGGGTGCTGGGCTGGCTGCGGCGGGTGGGCAGCGGCTCGAACACCAGCTTCATGCGTGACAGCAGTCGGCGTGCCTGGTGCCATTCGTCGGTGGACATGGTGTCGAAGTCGGCCTTCTGCAGCACCTCGCGGTCGTTCCAGGTCAGCTCGGCGTGGACTTCGGTTTCTTCCTGCTCGGGTGGTGGCGGTGCGTCGGGCTGGTGCGGGAACAGCGCCTGGCCCAGGCGGCGGTTTTCTGGCGGCGGTGGCACGTCGCCCTTTTTCAGCTGCACCTTGGGCAACATCATCGCGCGCATGCGGCCCATCAGGTCGGGGTCGCGCCAGAACAGCTCGAAGGCCTGGTCGAAGAGCTCGCGGTGTTCGATGCGGTCCAACATGCAGGCGCGCAGCGTGGCGTGCAGGTCGGGCTTGGATTCGAGACCGGCCACCTGAAGCGCCTGCAGACTCAGCGCCACGCGGTCGGTGCCCACCGGCATGCCGGCGTCGCGCAGCACACGCGCGAAGTGCATGACGTTGTCGGCCAGTCGGCCCGGTGTCTGGCGGGCGGGGATCATGGGCTGACGGTGCGAGGGTCGGCTCCAAGCCCGGCGTGGACCCTCACCCCAGCCATCTCCCGCAAGCGGGAGAGGGAGCAAACCAAAACACTGAGAACAATTCGCACGCTCTCAGGCCGGTGCGGCCTGTCGCCGCAGGTCTTCCAGCAGCCGCGCGGCTTCGCCGCCTTGCATGCGTGCGATGTCGTCCTGGTACTTCAGCAGCACACCCAGCGTGTTGTTCAGCACCACCGGGTCCAGCACCACGGTGTCCAGTTCCATCAGCGCCCGCGCCCACTCGATGGTCTCGGCGATGCCGGGCTGTTTGTACAGCTCAACCGAGCGCAGCTTCTGCACGAAGGCCACCACCTGCGCGGCCAGCGCGGCGCTGGCACCAGGCACACGCCGCTGCAGGATCTGCAGTTCTCGCGCCGCGTCAGGAAAGTCCACCCAGTGGTACAGGCAACGGCGCTTCACGGCGTCGTGGATCTCGCGTGTGCGGTTGCTGGTCAGCACCACCACCGGCGGGTTCACGGCCTTCACGGTGCCGAGTTCGGGCACCGTGATCTGGTAGTCGGACAGCACCTCCAGCAGGAAGGCTTCGAAGGGTTCGTCGGCACGGTCCAGCTCGTCGATCAGCAGCACCGGCGGCACTGGCTCGGCTGGATCGATGGCACGCAGCAAGGCGCGGCGGGTGAGGAAGCGCTCACTGAACAAGTCCTTGGCGAGCGCCGCACCGGCTTCGCCCTGAGTCGCGCCACGCGCTTCGGCGAGGCGGATTTCCATCATCTGCCGCGCGTAGTTCCACTCGTAGGCGGCACCCGACAGGTCCAGCCCTTCGTGACACTGCAGGCGGATCAGCGGCCGGCCCAGCATCGCGGCCAGCGTCTTGGCGATCTCGGTCTTGCCGGTGCCAGGCTCGCCTTCCAGGAACAGCGGGCGCTGCAGGCGCAACGCCAGAAAGACGGTGGTCGAGAGCTGCCGGTCAGCGACGTAGTCCAGCGCGAGCAGGCGCGCTTGAGTGTCCTCGATGCTGGTCGGCAGCCCTTCCGTCATGGTCTCAGCTCGCGGCCACCGCGCGCCCGGCCAACACCGGGATCAGCGCGGCGCGGTACTCGGCGCTGCCGTGCAGGTCGGTGTTCAGGCCGTCGGCGCTGACGGTGGCACCCTTCAGCGCGTCGGCGTTCCACGCAGCGGCCAGCTTGGCTTCCAGCCCCGTGGCGCGGAACACGCTGGCGCCGGCGCCGGTGACCGCCACGCGCACACCCTGCGGGCCCTTGCTGACAAACACACCCACCAGTGAAAAGCGCGAAGCCGGCTGCTTGAACTTCTGCCAGGCCGCTTTTTCGGGCACCGGGAAGCTGACGGCGGTGATGACCTCACCTTCGGCCAATGCCGTTTCGTACAGGCCCTTGAAGAAGCTGTCGGCGGCGATGGTGCGGCTGTTGGTGTGGATGGTGGCGCCCAGGCCCAGCACCGCTGCCGGGTAGCAGGCCGCAGGGTCGTTGTTGGCCAGGCTGCCGCCGATGGTGCCGCGGTTGCGCACCTGGCGGTCGCCGATGTTGCCGGCCAGGTCGGCCAGCGCCGGAATGGCCTTGGCCACGTCGGCGTTGGCGGCCACCTCGGCGTGGGTGGTCATCGCGCCGATCTTCACGGTGCCACCGCCCACGGTGATGCCACGCAGTTCGGCCACGCCGCCCAGGTCGACCAGCGCGTCGGGTGCCGACAGGCCCATCTTCATCGACGCCAGCAGCGACTGGCCACCGGCCAGCAGTTTCACGCCGTCGGTCTTGATGGCGGCGGCGGCATCGGCCAGCGAGGAGGGGTTCTGATATGTGAAAGCTTGCATGGTGCTTGTCTCCTGGCGGTTCAGCGGGCGGCCGTGGCGGCAGAACGGGCGGCGGTCCACACCGCAAACGGCGTGGCGGGCATCGGCATGTCCTTGATGCCCAGCGCGTGGCAGATGGCGTTGATGACCGCCGGCGGCGAACCGATGGCGCCCGCTTCGCCGCAGCCCTTCACACCCAAGGGATTGTGCGTGCAGGGTGTGCCCTTGGCGGTTTCCACGGTGAAGCTGGGCAGGTCGTCGGCGCGTGGCATCGTGTAGTCCATGTAGCTGCCGGTCAGCAGCTGGCCGGTTTCGGTGTCGTACACACCGTGCTCCAGCAGCGCCTGGCCGATGCCTTGCGCCAGGCCGCCGTGCACCTGGCCGTCGACGATCATCGGGTTGACGATGTTGCCGAAGTCGTCACAGGCCGTCATGCGTTCGATGCGGGTCTTGCCGGTGGCGGGGTCGATCTCGACTTCGCAGATGTAGCTGCCGGCCGGGTAGGTGAAGTTGCTCGGGTCGTAGAAGGCGTTTTCGTTCAGGCCCGGTTCCAGCTTGTCGTGCGGGAAGTTGTGCGGCACGTAGGCGGTCAGTGCCACCGACGCAAACGGCACCTTCTTGTCGGTGCCGGCCACTTTGAATTCCCCACCTTCGTAGATCACGTCGCTGTCGGCGGCTTCCATCAGGTGGGCCGCGATTTTCTTGCCCTTGGCGATGATCTTGTCCACCGCCTTCACGATGGCCGTGCCGCCCACCGCCAGGCTGCGGCTGCCGTAGGTGCCCATGCCAAACAGCACCTTGCCGGTGTCGCCGTGTTCGATGCTGATGTCGTCCATCGGCACGCCCAACTTGTCGGCCACGACCTGCGCAAAGGTGGTTTCGTGGCCCTGGCCGTGGCTGTGGCTGCCGGTGAAGATGGTGACCTTGCCGGTGGGGTGCACCCGCACTTCACCCGCTTCGAACAAACCGGCGCGGGCGCCCAGCGCACCCGCCACCGACGACGGCGCGATGCCGCAGGCTTCGATGTAGGCGCTGTAACCCAGGCCACGTTTCAGGCCCTTGGCTTCAGACGCTGCGCGTCGGGCCGGGAAACCGGCCACGTCGGCCAGTTCGATGGCGCGCCGCATCGTGGCGTCGTAGTCGCCGATGTCGTAGGTCAGGCCCACCGGGCTGGCGTAGGGGAACTCGGTGATGAAGTTGCGGCGGCGGATCTCGGCCGGGTCGATGCCCAGTTCATGCGCCGCGGTTTCGACGATGCGTTCCAGCAGGTAGGTGGCCTCGGGCCGGCCGGCGCCGCGGTAGGCGTCCACTGGCGCGGTGTTGGTGAACACGGCCGACACCTCGCAGTAGATCTTCGGCGTCTTGTACTGGCCGGCCAGCAGCGTGGCGTGCAGGATGGTGGGCACACACGACGCGAAGGTGGACAGGTAGGCCCCGATGTTGGCCGTGGTGTCGGCACGCAGCGCCAGGAAGCGGCCGTCCTTGTCCAGCGCCAGCTTGGCGGTGGTGACGTGGTCGCGGCCGTGCGCGTCGGACAGGAAGGCTTCGCTGCGGTCGCAGGTCCACTTGATGGGGCGCTTGATGCTCTTGCTGGCGAAGACCATCGCGGTTTCTTCGCCGTAGAGATAAATCTTGCTGCCAAAGCCGCCACCCACGTCGGGCGCCACGACACGCATCTTGTGTTCGGGGATGCCCAGCACGAAGGCGCACATCAGCAGCCGTTCGACGTGCGGGTTCTGGTTGCTGACATAGAGCGTGTAGTTGTCGGCGTTGCTGTCGTAGCTGGCGTTGGCGCAGCGCGGCTCCATGGCATTGGGAATGAGCCGGTTGTTGCGGAAGCTGAGCGTGGTGACGTGTGCGGCGGTCTTGAACGCGGCGTCGGTACCGTCCTTGTCGCCGATGCCCCAGATGTAGCAGCGGTTGTCGGGCGCTTCGGTGTGCACCGGCTCCGCCGTGGCAGCGGCGTTGTAGGCCTTGGCGGTGTCGACCACGGGCTTGAGCTCTTCGTAGTCCACCTCGATCAGCGCGCCGGCGGCCTTGGCCTGTTCCAGCGTTTCGGCCACGACCATGGCCACGCGGTCGCCCACGTAGCGCACCTTGCCGTCGGCCAGCACCGGGTGCTTGGGCTCTTTCATCGGGCTGCCGTCCAGGCTGTTGATGAGCCAGCCGCAAGGCAGGCCACCGACGGCCTTGAAGTCGTCGCCGGTGAAGATGCCCAGCACGCCTTCGGCCTTGGCGGCAGCGGCGGTGTCGAGCTTCTTGATGCGGGCGTGGGCGTAGGGGCTGCGCAGGAACCAGGCGTAGGTCTGACCCTGCAGCGAAATGTCGTCGGTGTACTGGCCCTTGCCGGTGAGGAAACGGCCGTCTTCACGGCGTTCGGTGGACTGGCCGATGAAACCTTGGCGTGCGTTCATAGTGGGCTCCTGTTCAGGCCTTCATGGCCGCAGCGCCTTGCTGCACGGCCTTGACGATGTTGTGATAACCGGTGCAGCGGCAGATGTTGCCTTCCAGTGCTTCTCGCACCTGGGTTTCGTTGTGGCAGCCGTGGTGCTGCACCAGGTCCACCGCACTCATCACCATGCCCGGGGTGCAGAAGCCGCACTGCAGGCCGTGGCAGGCCTTGAAGGCGGCCTGCATGGGATGCAGCGTGCCGTCGGCCGCAGCCAGGCCTTCGATGGTGGTCAGCTCCGCACCCTGCGCCTGCGCGGCCAGCATGCTGCAGCTTTTCACCGCTTTGCCGTTCAGGTGCACCGTGCAGGACCCGCACTGCGCGGTGTCGCAGCCCACGTGGGTGCCGGTGAGGCGAAGGTCTTCGCGGATGAAGTCGACCAACAAGGTCTGGGGCTCGCAGTCTCGGGCGACGGACTTGCCGTTCACCTTCAGGGTCAGGCGGATGCTCATGGTTTTGTCTCCTTGTTGATTGGCCATCGAGTCTTGCGTGGCTGTCCGCACGGCTGTTTTGCCGTGCACGCCGGGGGCCGCAGGCCTCTGAGGGTGGCAAGCATAGGTGAGCGTTTCCGCCGCCGCATGCCCGTCCACCCCTAGTGGAAACCCCTTGGTCGATGCGGGTCTGGGCTTGCGCTACCTTCCTTGCATGGACAACGTCGATCTACAGGTCATGCGCCAGGTGGTGGCATGGCAGGCCAGTGGCCACCGCGTGGTGCTGGGCACCATCACCCGCACGTGGGGTTCGGCCCCAAGGCCACCGGGTTCGAGTGTCGCCATCCGCGATGACGGTTTGGTGGCCGGTTCGGTGTCCGGCGGCTGCATCGAAGACGACCTGGTGGACAAGGCGCGCGGCGGTGTGCTGGCGGCGGGTGTACCGCAAGTGGTGCGGTATGGCATCGACGCCGATGCGGCGCACCGCTTCGGTCTGCCCTGCGGCGGCCTGATCGAACTCGTGATGGAGCCGGTGCAGCCCATCACCCGGCTGCCCGAACTGCTGGAGCGCCTGACCCGCGGCGAACGGGTGCAGCGCCACCTGACGCTGGCCACCGGCGCCGTCACTTTGCAGGACGGTGGCACGACCGACGAGTTGACGCTGACCGACACCACGCTGACCACGCACCACGGCCCCAGCTGGCGGCTGTTGCTGATCGGCGCCGGCCAGATGACGCAGTACCTGGCGCAGATGGCGCAGGCCCTGGGTTACCAGGTGCTGGTGTGCGACCCACGCGAGGAATACGCCACCGGCTTCGACGTGCCCGGCGCCACGCTCTTGCGCACCATGCCCGACGACACCGTGACGGCTCTGCTGCCCGACGGCCACACCGCCATCATCGCGCTGACACACGACCCCAAGCTGGACGACCTGGCTTTGCTGGAAGCGCTGAAGTCGCCGGCCTTTTACGTGGGCGCCATCGGCTCGCGCTTGAACCAGAGCAAGCGCAAGCAGAGGCTGAAGGAACACTTCGACCTGACGGATGAACAGCTGGCGCGCCTGCATGGCCCGGTGGGGCTGAAAAACGGCGCGCGCACGCCGCCGGAGATTGCAGTCAGCATCCTGGCGGAGCTGACCGCGGTGCGCTACGGCTTCCGGGTGCCCGAGCCGGTGCCGGTGCAGCCGCAGGTGGCGGTCGAAGCCGGTTGCGTGGCGGCGGCTTGAGGCCGGGCTGTCACGCCAGCGGCCGCCGACTGCTCCAATCTGCAACAGTTGCGCCGTGAATCCCCGCAGCCGACCGCCTGTCACCGCGCTGGCGCTGCCCGAGCGGCACCTGGGCACCATCCGCCAGTCGCACGAGCGCTGCACGGCGCTGGGCCTGCCGCGCATCGGGCGGCCCGAGCACGACCCACTGGGCCGCACCGACCTGCTGCAGGTGCGTGAGCGCCACCACCGTCTGCACGCCCACGCCGCGCCGGTGATGGAAATGCTGTTCGGCCAGATCGAAGGCACGCAGAGCATGGTGGTGCTGTGCGACTCGGCCGGCACCATCATCCACAGCATCGGTGACGACGACTTCCTGTCGCGGGCGTCCAAGGTGGCGCTGAAGGCGGGCGTGAACTGGTCGGAACAGGCCAAGGGCACCAACGCCATCGGCACGGCCCTGATCGCGGAAGAGCCCACGCTCGTGCACGCCGGCGAGCACTACATGCACGCCAACCACTTCCTGACCTGTTCGGCCGCGCCCATCTTCGACCCGCGCGGCAACATCCTGGGCGTGCTGGATGTGACGGGCGACCACCGCAGCTACCACCCGCACACGATGGCGCTGGTCAAGCTGTCGGCACGCATGATCGAAAATCACTGGCTCGGCGAAGACCACCGCCACGGCCTGCGCCTGCACTTTCACCACCGCGCCGATTTCATCGGCACGCTGATGGAAGGCATCCTGGCGGTGTCGCCCGACGGCCGCGTGGTGGGTGCCAACCGGGGTGCGCTGGAACTGCTGGGCCTGCAGGGTGCGGGGCTGCGAAGGCTGAACGTGCAGTCGCTGTTCGGCCTGTCGGTGGCGGCCCTGGCGGCACGCTCGCGGCAGCTGCTTGCGCCGCCGCTGCGTGTGCACGGTCAGCAGGGTCGGGCCTTTCATGTGCAGGCCCGGTTCAACGCGCCGGTCGCACAGCCGGGGCAACGGGGCGCCGAGTCGACGGCACCGGCCTTGCCGGCTGCAGCGTTGCCGGCCATGACGCAGGCCGCCGCGCCGGCGGCCCTGGAGCACCTGCTGAGCGGCGACCCGCAGATGGCGGCGCTGGTGGACAAACTGCGGCGGGTGCTGCCACGCGCGGTGCCGGTGGTCATCGTCGGCGAGACGGGCACCGGCAAGGGCCTGCTGGCCCGTGCGCTTCACCAGGACTCGACACGTCGCGACGGCCCTTTCGTGGCGGTGGCCTGCGGCGCTGTCGACGAAGCCGACCTGGACACGGCCTTCCATCAGGCGCAGGGTGGCACCTTGCTGCTCGATGGGGTGGCCGAGTTGCCAGCGGCGCAGCAGCTGCGTCTGCTGCACCTGCTGCACGACAGCTCGGTGGCGCTGGTCAGCACCGCGCCGGTGAAACTGCAGCCGGGCACCGGGCCCGGGCAAGTGCGCGAAGACCTCTTCCATCGCCTGCAGGGGCTGGCCGTGAAACTGCCGGCGCTGCGCGAACGCAGCGACCTGGCCGCGCTGGCCCGCCACATCCTGGACAGCGACGTTGGCACCCGCGGCCAGCCGCTGACGGCGGCCGCGCTGGCACAGCTGCAGGCCTGCCACTGGCCCGGCAATGTGCGCCAGCTGCAGACCGTGCTGCTGACCGCCGCCCTGCTGGCCGGGCCGGGTTTGCCGATTGCGCCCGAGCACCTGCCTGAAGACCTGGTGCAAGAAGCGCCGGCCGAAGCTTCGCTGGGTCAGATCGAACGGCGGGCGATGGAGCAGGCCCTGCAAGCCGCCCAGGGCAACGTTTCGCTGGCCGCGCGGCAGTTGGGTGTCAGCCGCAACACCTTGTACCGGCGCCTGCACTGGGGTGCGTCGGCCAAGAACTGAGCGGCGCCGTGCGGCGGGCTACACCAGCCCGTCGAACAGCCAGACCTCGACGTCGTCACCGGCCGCCACCGAACCCTGTTCGTGGGCCAGCACCAACAGCGCGTTGGCTTCGCTCATGCTGCGCAGGATGCCGGCGCCTTGTGCGCCGGTGGTGCGCACCTCCCAGCCACCGCCCGCGGCGCGGCTGACGATGGCGCGCTGGAACTCGGTGCGGCCCGGCCGTTTGCGGATGGCCACGGCGCTTCTGGCCGTCAGGCGCGGGGCCGCGGTCTGCGTGGCACCGGCCAAGGCCAGCAGCGCTTCCTGGGCAAAGGCGTAGAAGGTGACGAGCGCAGCCACCGGGTTGCCGGGCAGCGCAAACAGGTAGGCCGTTTTGCCGGCCTTGCCATGCAAGGGGCCGAAGGCAAAGGGCCGGCCCGGGCGCATGGCCACTTTCCAGAAGGCCACTTTGCCGCGGGCGGCCAGCAGGTCGCGCGTGTGGTCGGCGTCGCCCATGCTGACACCGCCGCTGGTGACCACGGCGTCGGCTTCGGCGATGGCGCGGTCGATGGTGTCGCGCAGCAGCGCCGGCTCGTCGGGCACCAGGCCCAGGTCGAGCACCTCGACGCCCAGGCGCTGCAGCGCGGCCAGCAGGCTGAAGCGGTTGCTGTCGTAGATCTGGCCCGGGGCCAGCGGCTGGCCGGGTGTCTGCAGCTCGTCGCCGGTGGAAAACAGCGCCACGCGCAGGCGGCGGAACACGGTGACCTTGTCGAAGCCCAGCGATGCCAGCAAGCCCAGGTCGGCCGGCCGCAGCACGCGGCCGGCGGCCAGCGCCACGCCGCCCAGGGCCAGGTCTTCACCGCGTTGGCGGCGGTTGTCGCCGGCGCGCAGCAGACCAGGCTGGATCGTCAGCTGCTGGCCCGCCAGTTGGCACAGTTCGATCGGGACCACAGTGTCAGCACCTTCGGGCATCACAGCGCCGGTCATGATGCGCACGCACTCACCGGCGGCCAGGTTGCCGCCATCGGCCGCACCGGCGAACACCGTGCCGGGCACCGCCTGCAGCAGCGTCGGGCCGGCAGTTTGCAGGTCGGCGCCGCGCAGCGCATAACCGTCCATCGCCGAGTTGTCGTGGGCCGGCACCGCGATCGGCGACACCACGTCGGCGGCCAGCACCCGTTTCAGCGCGGCTGGCAAGGGGACCGTTTCGGTGTCGGTGATCGGCCGCAGCACGCTGTTGATGGCCGTGCGTGCGGCGGCCACCGGCAGTTCGTCGCCGCTGGCCAGGGGGGAAGGTCCGAGTTCGCTCATGGGTCCGGGTCCGGAATGGTGTGCCGATTCTGCGGTGTCATGCCGGGTGGCGAAGGTGCGCTGGCCCATACTGCAGCACAAAGAGGAGTTCACATGCCCCGCCCCGTTCTCGACGAAAACCACATCCACCCCGCCGTGCGCGAACGGGTGGCGTCGCACCAGCAAGACATCGTGCGCGAAGTCCAGGCCGCCGTGGCCAGCCACCCCGTGGTGGTCGTGGGCATGCGGGGCAACCCCTTCTGCCGACGCGCGCGCAAGGCGCTGGACGCTGACGGCGTGGCCCACACCTATCTGGAGTACGGCAGCTACGTCAGCGAATGGCGTCGTCGCAACGCACTGAAGATGTGGACCGGCTGGCCGACGCTGCCGATGGTGTTTGTCAAGGGTGCGCTCGTGGGCGGGTCTGCCGACCTGACGCGGCTGATCGTCAGCGGCGAACTGAAGCGCCTGCTGGCCTGAGCCCCTTCATCCGGCGCAGCCGCCTTTCATGCGGGTCGGCCGGCCAATCGCCCGCGGCGGCCGTTCCGGCCGCAGGCAGCCGGCCAGAATCGCGGCCATGAAACCTCTCTTCATCTTCGGTCTGGCTGCAGCTGCGGCGGTGATGGCGCTGGCCGCCGGCCCGGGCCTGGCGGCAGAAACCCGGCCCGGCCTGAAACCTTGTCGCCTGCAAGGTGTCGAGCACGAAGCCTTGTGTGGCGTGATCCAGCGGCCGCTGGACCCCGCCCAGCCCGGTGGCATCCAGATCGACGTGCACTACGCCGTGCTGCCCGCGCTGGCCCGCAACCGCAAGCCCGACCCGGTGCTGTTTTTTGCCGGTGGCCCGGGCCAGAGTGCGATGGACCTGGGCGGCCCGGTGGCGCGCATGCTGACACGCCTGGCCTACCGGCGCGACGTGGTGCTGATCGACCAGCGTGGCACCGGTCGCACCGCGCCGCTGCTGTGCCCTGAACTGGAACCGGCCGAGCCCATGGCCGAGAGCATCGACATGGCTCGCCAGGACACCCGCATGCAGGCCTGCCTGGCTCAGCTGAAAACGCTGCCGCATGGCGACTTGCGCCACTACACCACCACCGTGGCCATGCAGGACGCCGACGCGGTGCGGCAGGCGCTGGGCGCAGCGCAGGTCAACGTCGTGGGCGGGTCTTACGGCACCCGCGCGGCGCTGGAGTACCTGCGGCAGTTCCCGGCCGCGGTGCGCCGCACGGTCATCGACGGTGTGGCACCGCCCGACATGGTGATGCCGGCCGCGATGTCCACCGACGCCCAGGCGGCCATCGACGCGGTGCTGGCCGCCTGCAAAGCCGAAGCGGCATGTGCCCAACGCTGGCCCGCGCTGGCGGCCGACTGGCGCAGCCTGCTGGCCAGCCTGCCGCGAGAGGCTACTGTGCGGCATCCGCTGACCGGGGCCAGCGAAAAGCTCACCATCACCCGCGACCTGGTGCTGGGCATGGTGCGTGCGCCGCTGTATGCGCCAGTGCTGGCCTCGGCGCTGCCGCTGGCCATCAGCGAAGGTGCCCGTGGGCGCTTCGAGGCGCTGGTCGGGCTGGCCTCGTCGCTCGGCTCGCGCAGCACGGGGCGCATGAGTGAAGGCATGCACTACTCGGTGGTGTGTGCCGAAGACCTGCCGCGGCTGGCCCAGGCCACCGACGCCCCGGGTGCCGACTTCGGCAGCGGCATGGCCACGCTGTACCAGCGGGTGTGCGCGCAGTGGCCCCGTGGCGACGTGCCGGCGGCTTTTTACCAGGTGCCGGCGACAGCTTCGGCCACGCTGGTGCTGTCGGGTGGCGCCGACCCGGTGACACCGCCGCGCCATGGCGAGCGCGTCACCAAGTTGCTCGGCGCCAAGGCCCGGCACATGGTGGTGCCGCAGGCCGGCCACGGTGTGATGGGCCTGGCCTGCATGCGCGACGTGCTGTTCAGGTTCATCGACGCCGACAATGACGCGCTGGCGCTGCAAGTGGACGCCAGCTGCGCGCAGGGCATGCCGCGCCCGGGTGCCTTTGTGCCGCCGGGGCTGGAGGTCTTGCCATGATCGAAGTGCAAGCCCTCTTCAAGTCCTTCACCGTCGGCCGCGGCCGCCAGCAAAGGGTGGTGCCGGCCGTCGCGGGGGTGGACTTCACGGCGGCCAACGGGGCCATCACCGGCTTGCTGGGCGCCAACGGCGCCGGCAAGACGACCACGCTGCGCATGGCCGCGGCGCTGATCGAACCCGACGCCGGTTGCATCCGTGTCGACGGCATCGACGTTGCGCAGCAACCCAGCCAGGCGCTGGCCCGCATGGGCATGCTCAGCGATGCCCGTGGCCTGTACCCGCGTTTGACGGCGCGCGAGAACATCGTCTACTTCGGTCGCCTGCATGGCATGAGCACAGCCGATGCTTCGGCCCGTGCCGACGTTCTGGCCGCGGTGCTGGAAATGAAACCGCTGCTGGACCGCCGCACCGAAGGTTTCAGCCAGGGTGAGCGCATGAAAACGGCGTTGGCCCGCGCGCTGGTGCACGACCCGGCGAACATCGTGCTGGACGAACCCACCAACGGCCTGGACGTGCTGGCCACGCGCGCGCTGCGCGAAGCCTTGCGCCGGCTGCGCGACGACCAGGGCAAGTGCATCGTCTTTTCGACCCACATCATGCAAGAGGTCGAGCGACTGTGTGACCACGTGGTGGTGGTGGCGCAGGGCCGCACCGTGGCCAGCGGCAGCGTGCAGCAGCTGATGGACCAGGTCGGCAGCAGCGACTTCGAAGACACCTTCGTTCAACTGGCCTTTGATGCAGCGCCCAGCGCTGCGCCGGCCGCAGGAGCCCCACGATGATCGCCGCCGCCTGGAGCGTCTACCTGAAAGAGCTGGTCGACGCGCTGCGCGACCGCCGCACGCTGGTGATGGTGCTGCTCAGCTCGGTGGCCATCGGGCCGTTGGTGCTGGTGCTCATCAGCAACCTGGTGGCGGGCATTGAAAAACGTGCCGAAGCGCGTGAACTGGTGGTGCAGGGCATCGAACACGCACCCACGCTGCACAACTTCCTGCAGCGCCAGACCTACACCGTGCGCACCGCGCCGGCCGACTACGAAGAGGCCCTGCGCGACAGCAAGCTGGGTGAACCCGTGCTGCTCGTGCCGGCCACTTTCGAAGCCGACCTCGCGCGGGGTGAACCGCCGGTGCTGGAAGTGGTCAGCAGCGCGGCCAACCAGCGTGCGCAGGCCGGCACCGGCCCCTTGCTGCGACTGCTGCGCGCTTTCAACCAGGAGCAGGCCACGCTGCGTCTGGCGGTGCGGGGTGTCGCCCCGGCGGTGTTGGAGACCGTGCGGGTGCAGGAACGTGATCTGGCCGACCCCGCGACGCGGGCCGCGCAGCTGGCCATCATGGTGCCCTTCTTCGTGTTGATGGCGGTGTTGTATGGCGCCCTGAACGCGGCGCTGGACACCACAGCCGGCGAACGCGAGCGCGGTTCGTTGGAACCCTTGTTGATGAACCCGGCATCGCGTCTGTCGCTGGTGCTGGGCAAGTGGGCTGCGGTCACCAGCGTGGGCATGTTGATCGCGGTGCTGTCGTGTCTGAGCTTCCTGCCCGGCCAGTGGCTCTTGCGCAGCGAAGCGCTGGCGGCGATGTTCCGCTTCGGGGTGGGCGAGGCCACCCTCTTCGTGGCATTGCTGCTGCCGCTGGCCTGCGCGCTGGCGGCGGTGCTGATGGCCATTGCCATCCGCTGCAAGAGCTTCAAGGAAGCGCAGGCCAACGCCACGGTGCTGCTGCTCGGGGTGTCGATGCTGCCGCTGGTGACGGTGTTCAACCAGGAAGGCACGGCGCCTTGGCACCTGTGGGTGCCGGCCCTGGCTCAGACCACGCTGATGGGGCGTGTGCTGAAGGGCGAGGTGCTGGCCGTGCCAGACGTGACACAGGCCACGGTGGTCTGCATGGTGCTGACCGCCGTGGCCTTGGTGTTCGTGGCGCGCACGCTCAAGAGCGCGGCGCTGAAGTAAGCATGTCGAGCCAGCCCTTCAGGGCTGGGCCCGGCCTGGCTCAGGCGCCGAACAGCCAGTCGAGCACCGCGCCCCAACCGCCACGGGGGAAGGAAGTGTTGGTGGAATAGCTCATGGTGATCTCCAGGTGGGGTGAACGGCTCTCTCAAGCCATGGCTGGATTTCACCAAGAACGAGGGGGTTTCGTAGCTATGCGCCTTTGTAGCTTGACAAGGCGCCGCAGCTGTGATTATGACCCCGCCTGATCCCTGGGAGGGGGCCTAGATCAGCCCGAGCGACTGCGCTTTCAGAATGGCGATGTGCTTGCTGGACACGCCCAGCTTGCGCATCGCGTTGCGCAGGTGGTAGTTCGCCGTGTGCTCACTCATCGACAGGATCTGACCCACCGACCAGGCCGACTTGCCTTCGCGTGTCCAGCGCAGCACTTCCTTTTCGCGCTGCGTCAGGTGTGGCAAAGGTGATTCGGGCTGAGCCTCGGGCAGCAGCACCCGCACAGCGGTTTCCTGGGCGTAGACGGCCAGCAGTTGCAGGTCGGCCATCAGCCGGGTGAGTGCATGGTCTTCCGAAGGCAGCGGCGATTCGCGGTCCACACCCAGCAGGAAGTGCCGGCCCGCCGGCATGTGCAGGGCCATCGAGATGCCCGTGCGGTAGCCAAACGGCGCCTGCTCCTCCCACAGGTCGGCAGCGTCTTCTTCGATGTACAGCGACTGGTCGTAGACAAAAGGCCGGCTGCTGGACTTGAGCCGGCGCATCACCGGGTCACGCTGCACGTTTTCGAAGTTGCGCGATGCATCCACAAAGGCCTGCGGCGTGTTGCCGATCATCACGAACAGCGGCTTCTCGCCAGGCTGGTCGACCGCGAGCGCGGCCGACACGATGCCGAAGTCCATTTTCTGGGCGAAGCTCAGCAGGCGACGTTCGAAAGTCGCCAAGTCTGGTGAAGCGCCGACATCCTGATAGTCCTGATACCTCATCCTGGCCTTGTGTAAACCATCAAGGTTTGTAGGTTGCGCTCGGGCGCCCGCATCGCGACCATCGAGTCATAAACAGCCTAAGGGGTGCGAAATGGGTCTTCAATCTTGGATGATCAAGTCTTGGCCAATTATTGATTGGTTCTTGCCTCCAGCAAGTGAGCAGTGGCCCGGCTTCTTGCACATGAGCACACGTGTCACGGCCGAACGTCGCGGTGCGCAGCCTGTGGCTGGCAATTCGGTCTGGGTGGGCAACGTGGGCAGCGCTCATGTCGGCCTGGCCTGGGAATGGGTGGAGCTTCGGCCCGGTGTGTTGCTGCTGGCTGACCCGAACTCGGTCATCACCAATGTGCGTTTCGTCGACAAGCGGGGTCGTGCGCTCGACCCGCTGAAGGCGCTGGTCTGCGTCAACCGCATCATGCACCAGCTGCCGTGGCAAGTGGCAGCCTGCGAAGTGCTGGCGAGTGCCGGCGACCTGCGCGCCCAGCAACTGCAGCCCGCCGAGTTGATGAAGTTGGGTTCGATCAGTTACGGCGGCGTGGCCGCCTGAGCCGGCAGGCTCGCAGGCAGATTCAGCCGCCGCAGCGACGCTCACAGACTACCAAGGTTTGTAGGTTCGCCCGGCGCCGGACAGTGGTGCAATGGTTTGTCTGGCAGGTGCTTCGGCACTGCGCCAGTCCAGTGCCCGGGTTGTGTTGGTGATCATGGCCCAGGCTCTCAGCGCACGGACCGCCGTCCCTCATGCGATCGTGTGCTTCGCGCCGTCCCCAGCGGGATGGCGCTTTTTTTTGCTTTGGGCGTAAGGGCTGGCGAGCCGATCAGCCGCGTTTCACCGGGCAGCTGCTGAAACCCAGCACGCTGTACAGCGGGCAGAAGCCGAAGGCCGCCGTGAGCAGCGGCACAACACCGATCCAGCCCCAGGCGCCAATCGTGCCGGTCAGCGTGAGGGCAATCAGGGCCAGGCCCAGCACGATGCGAAGGATGCGGTCGATGCCGCCGACGTTGCTTTTCATGGTTCACTCCTGAGGCGCTTGCACGGCAACAGTGCCGATGCCACGAAGTGTGGGCGCCGGCAGCCTGTGGGTCGGTGACCTGGGTCACACGGGCCTTTGACGCAGGTCATGGCGGTGCGTGCCAGGGGATTCAGGCTTCGCGTGGCGCCTGGCCTTGTGCAGCGGCACGCAGGGCAGCGGCGTCGGTGATGTCGATGCGCTCGCGCGACACGGCGACCCAGCCGTCGCGCTCGAAGCGCTTGAGCAAGCGCGTCACGATCTCGCGCACCGTGCCCAATTCGTCGGCCAGGTCCTGGTGGGTGGCTTGCACCGGGTTGCCGCGGCCCAGCAGTGTGTGGGCCAGGCGTTGGTCCAGGCGCTGGAAAGCCACGGCTTCGGCCAGCGCCATCATGTCAGCCAGCCGTTCGGCAAAGAGGCCGAACACGTAGCGCCGAAAAGGGGCGTGCGCACACCAGCGCTCGAAGCCGGCCGCGTCGAGCAGCACCAGTTCGGTGGCCTCGGTGGTCTGGCCATGCGCCGACGGTGGTGCCTGGCCCAGCAGGCACGAGGTGGACACGACACACAGCTCGCCGGGTGTGACGCGGTAGAGCTCCAGTTGCCGCCCGCCCGGGCTGCCGCGCGCGACGCGGATGCTGCCGCGCATCACCATCGGGAAGCCCTGGCAGGGGGAACCTTCGTCGAACAGCATCTGGCCGGCCGGCACGTTCAAAAGGCGCGTGTGGTGCGACAGGCTGGCCGCTTGCATGTCTTCGGGCAGGTCTTCCAGGGCCGGGTAGAGCGCGCACAAGCGCTGTTTCAGCTCCGGTGTCATGCGCGTGCAACCGGTTGGGTCTGCAACTCCAGCGTCTGCAACCAGTGCATGGCTTGCTGCCTGGAACTGCCGCACATGGTGGCCTCAGATTGCAGAGACTGGCAAACGGCCGGACGTTCTGGCCTGCCGAACAGCCTGCAACGCAACTGCGCGTCGAGCTGCACGCGGTGCACGCCCGCGGGCTTGCCGGCCGGCATGCCGGGAATCGGCGAGCTGATCGACGGTGCGATGCAGCAGGCGGCGCACTGTGGGCGGCATTCCATGGCTGGATGCTATCGCCGACATGCAAGGGATCGATGCCTTTGGCAAACGGATGATGGAACAATCGCAAACAAGAACCATTCGTATTGGAGTGCTGCATGGCCAAGTCCGCGACTTTCGGGGTCATGCACCTGGGAATCGCCTTTGGTGTGAGCTTCGCCTTGACCGGCAGCGTGGCGATTGCCGGTGCCATCACCGTCGTCGAGCCGCTGGTCAACACGGTGGCGCACTATCTCTTTGACCGCTGGTGGCATCGGCAGAGGTCCACCCTGCCGGTGGGTGCGGCTCCGTAGAATCGAAGATTCCATGCTGCACCCGCAAACCTTTGATGTGATCGTTGTCGGCGGTGGCCATGCCGGCACCGAAGCGGCGTTGGCGGCCGCCCGCATGGGCTGCACGACACTGCTGCTCACGCACAACATCGAAACCCTGGGGCAGATGAGCTGCAACCCCAGCATCGGTGGCATCGGCAAGGGGCATCTGGTCAAGGAGGTCGATGCACTTGGTGGTGCGATGGCCGAAGCGACTGACGAGTCCGGCATCCAGTTCCGCATCCTGAACGGCAGCAAGGGCCCGGCGGTCAGGGCCACGCGGGCCCAGGCCGACCGACTGCTGTACAAGGCCGCCATCCGGCACCGCCTGGAGAACCAGCCCGGCCTGTGGCTGTTCCAGCAGGCCGTGGACGACCTGATCCTGGAAGGTGAGCGTGTGGTCGGCGCGGTCACGCAGGTGGGCGTGCGCTTCCGTGCGCGGGCCGTCGTGCTGACGGCCGGCACCTTTCTGGACGGCCGCATCCACGTCGGGCTGCAAAACTACAGCGCGGGGCGGGCGGGCGATCCGCCGGCGGTCAGCCTGTCGGCGCGGCTGAAGGAATTGAAGCTGGCGCAGGGCCGCCTGAAGACCGGCACGCCGCCGCGCATCGACGGCCGATCGATCGACTTCTCGCGGCTTCAAGAACAGCCCGGTGACCTGGACCCAGTGCCGGTGTTCAGCTTCCTGGGCCGGGCTTCACAGCACCCGCGCCAGGTGCCGTGCTGGATCACGCACACCAATGCGCGCACGCACGAGATCATCAAGGGTGGCTTCGACCGCAGCCCGATGTTCACCGGCGTCATCGAAGGTGTGGGCCCGCGCTACTGTCCAAGCATCGAGGACAAGGTCAACCGCTTCGCCGACAAGGACACACACCAGGTTTTTCTGGAACCCGAAGGTCTGACGACCCACGAGTTCTACCCCAACGGCATTTCCACCTCCCTGCCCTTCGACGTGCAGCTGGCGGCGGTGCAATCGATGCAGGGCCTGGAGCGGGCCCACATCCTGCGGCCCGGTTATGCCATCGAGTACGACTACTTCGACCCGCGCGAGCTGAGGCCCAGCTTCGAGACGCGGGCCATCGGAGGGCTGTTTTTCGCCGGCCAGATCAACGGCACCACCGGCTACGAAGAAGCCGCGGCACAGGGGCTGTATGCAGGCGCCAATGCCGCGCTGCAGGTGCTGGGCCGGGCGCCGTGGCTGCCGCGCCGTGACCAGGCTTACTTGGGGGTGCTGGTCGACGACCTGGTCAGCAAGGGCGTGTCAGAACCCTACCGCATGTTCACCAGCCGGGCCGAGTACCGCTTGCAGTTGCGAGAGGACAACGCGGACCTGCGCCTGACCGAACTGGGCCGCGAACTGGGTCTGGTGGACGACCGCCGCTGGGCGGCTTTCAGCTTGAAGCGGGAACGCCTGGAACGTGAGCTTCAGCGCTTGCGGGCGACGTGGGTGCGGCCGGCTTCCCTGCCGGCGGCCCAGGCCGAGCGTTTGCTGGGCAAGGCGCTTGAGCACGAATACGCCCTGGCCGATTTGCTGCGGCGGCCCGGTGTGGGCTTCGATGCGGTCTGCGAAGCCGCGCAGATCGCGGGCCACCCGGAGGCGGTTTCACGTGAAACACTGCGCGCGGAAATGGGTGCGCTCGAGGCTGACGCGGTGATCGAACAGGCTGAGATAGGCATCAAGTACGCGGGTTACATCGACAAGCAAAAAGCCGAAGTCGAGCGGGCCTCGTCGCTGGAAAGCTTGGTGCTGCCCGAAGACCTGGACTACGGTGCCGTCTCTGCCTTGTCCTTTGAAGTTCGCCAGAAGCTGGCCCGCCACCGGCCGGCAACCCTTGGGCAAGCCTCGCGTCTGTCCGGCGTGACACCCGCCGCTATCTCGCTGCTGTTGGTGCACCTGAAAAAACACCGGCTCCGGCGCTCGGCCCCGCTGGACTTGCCGGGCGAGGCCGCCTGAGTGGCGGGCTCGCTCGACGCCATCTGCTCGGCGCTGGACCTAACGCCAGACTCTCAGCAGGAACAAACACTGCTGCAGTACCTGGACCTGCTGCAACGCTGGAACGCCACCTACAACCTGACGGCGGTGCGCGACCGGGACGCCATGCTCACCCAGCACCTTGCCGATTGCCTGGCGGTGGTGAAACCGCTGCAAAGGGGGCTGGCGGCGGGTCGCCTGCTGGATGTGGGCAGCGGCGGTGGACTGCCCGGTGTGGTGCTGGCCATCATGCAGCCCCACCTACAGGTGACTTGTGTCGACACCGTGGGCAAAAAGGCGGCATTCATCCGGCAGGTGTCGGGGCAGCTGAAGCTGCGGAACTTGCAGGCAGTGCACGCCCGGGTCGAGCAAATGGCCGGGCTGGCCTTCGATGTCATCACCTCGCGCGCCTTCGCATCCCTGCTGGACTTCGTGACACTCACACGCCCGCTGCTGGCACCGGGTGGTGCCTGGCTCGCCATGAAGGGAAAAACACCCACAGTCGAGATGGCCGCGCTGCCCGCCAGCGTGAACGTGTTTCACGTGGAACCTCTTTCCGTGCCCGGGCTGGAGGCAGAGCGCTGCCTGGTCTGGATGCGCCCAAGTCTGCCCATCCAAACCTTCAAGGCCCCATGACCCGACACCTGCTGACCACCGCCGCCCTGAGTGCCGCACTTCTCTTTCCCGCGCAGGCACTGGCTCAAACGCCGCCGCCGCTGCAAGCCCTGCCCTCCCTGAACGTGCCCGGCTACATGGGCACCTGGTACCAGGTGGCCTGGTTCCCAAACCGCTTCCAGCGCCAGTGTGTGGCCGACACCACGGCCACCTACCGACAACTGGAAGGCGGAAGCGTGGAAGTCATCAACCGTTGCCGGCGCGCGGACGGCGGCATCGACGATGTCACCGGTCTCGCGCGCCCTGCCGATTCGACCCTGAAAGGCACCCAGCTTGAACCCGCCAAGCTGGAAGTGAGCTTCGTGCCGGCATGGCTTCGCTGGTTGCCGATCTGGGGCGACTACTGGGTCGTGCAGCTGGCCGACGACGGCCGCTATGCGGTGGTCAGCGAAGCCTCGCGGGAGTACCTGTGGGTGCTGTCGCGCACGCCGCGCCTGCTGCCGGCCGACGAAACTGAGATACGCTCCCGGCTCGTCCAACAGGGCTTCGACCTCAAGCCCTGGCAGTTGCATCCGCACACGGCGGCACCGCGCTGAAGAGACCCTTCCCACCCGAAAGACCTGACCATGCTCGGCATTGCCGACTTTGGCGCCTTCTGCGCCGCGATCCTGCTGTTCCTGGCGCTGCCAGGGCCGGGCACCTTCGCGCTCATCACGTCCACCGGCAAAGGGGGCCTGCGCGGTGGCGCAGCCGCGACCTTGGGCGTTATCTTGGGTGATCAGGTGCTGCTGTGGCTGGCGGTGGCTGGCGTGGCGGCACTGCTGGCGGCCCATCCGACGGTGTTCAACGCCGTGCAGTACGCCGGCGCGGCCTATCTGGCGTGGATCGGCCTGAAGCTCATCTTTGCCAAACCCGGTTCGGCCTCGCCGGTGCGCATCGAGGCGCATCATTACGCCCGCCAGGCGTTTTTCATCACCCTGCTCAACCCCAAGGCCATCGTCTTCTACATGGCCTTCTTCCCGCTGTTCATCGACCCCGCGCAGCACCGCGGCATGCTCACCTTTGGCGCCATGGCGCTGACCATCGCACTGATCACCGCCATCTACGGTCTGACGCTGTGTGCCTTTGCCGATGCTGTCAGCGCCAAGGTGCGTGCCCACCAGCGGCTGGCCCGCGCGCTCGAGCGCTTGGCGGGGGTGTTCCTGGTCGGCTTCGGCATCCGGCTGTCGTCCCAGTGACGCCACTTGCACTGAAAAACACCCGCTGACCCATGCGCATCTTCTGCATCGCCAACCAGAAAGGCGGCGTCGGCAAGACGACGACCACCGTCAACCTGGCCGCCGGGCTGGCCCAGGTGGGCCGCCGGGTGCTGCTGGTGGACCTGGACCCGCAAGGCAACGCCACCATGGGCTCGGGCATCGACAAGCGCAGCCTGGACCCCAGCGTCTATGACGTGCTGCTGGAAACCACGGCCATTGCCGAGGCGCGCAAGCCCAGCCCCCATGGCGGCTACGACGTCTTGGGTGCCAACCGCGACCTGGCCGGTGCCGAGGTCGAACTGGTGACGCTGGAGCGCCGCGAAAAGCGCCTGAAAGCCGCACTGGCCGCGGTCAAGGACGAATACGACTTCGTGCTCATCGACTGCCCGCCGTCGCTGAGCATGCTCACACTCAATGGCCTGTGTTCGGCGCACGGTGTCATCGTGCCGATGCAGTGTGAGTACTTCGCACTGGAAGGCCTGTCGGACCTGGTCAACACCATCAAGCAGGTGCATGCCAACCTGAATCCCGAACTCGAGATCATCGGCCTGCTGCGGGTGATGTTCGACCCGCGCATCACGCTGCAGCAACAGGTCAGCGAACAGCTCAAGGCGCACTTCGGCGATAAGGTCTTCAACACGGTGATTCCGCGCAATGTGCGCCTGGCCGAAGCACCCAGCTACGGTCAGCCCGGTGTCAACTTCGACCCGTCGAGCAAGGGTGCGGTGGCCTTCGTGGAGTTCGCCAAGGAAATGTCGGAACGGCTGGGTTGAAGGTGATGGCCGGTTTCGACGAGACCTTGATGTCGCGGGTGGAAGATGCCGGCCTCAACGCCAGCGCTCCGCCCCAGCAGCGCTGGCTTGACGGTTGGCTGGTGCGTTACCTGCCGGGCAAGGCGCGGCGGGCGCGTTGCATCAATGCCTTGGCGGCCGGGCGCTTGCCGGTGGCCGACAAGCTGGCGATCGCGGCCCAGGTCTACCGCGAAGCCAACTTGCCGATGATCTTCCGCCTGACGCGTTTCACGCAGCCGGCCGGGCTGGACGACGAACTGGCCCGGCTGGGCTACGGCCTGGTGGACCACACGCGGGTGATGATCCGCTCGGATTTGACGGGACTGGGCGATCGGCCTTTGCCCACCGGCACCCGGTGGGCGGCCTTGGACGGCCCCGACTTTGCCGAAGCGGTGGGCCAACTTCGCGGTTCGCCGGCCGAGCACCGCAGCAGCCACGCCTTGCGCCTGCAGCATTCGCCGGTGCCTTACCAGGGCTTCGCCATCCGACGCGAGGGTGACGGCGCGGTGCTGGCCTGTGGCCAACTGGCGCGAGAGGCAGACCTCGTAGGCCTGTACGACGTTTTCACCCACCCGTCGGTCCGCGGCCAGGGCTTGGCCGGCATGTTGTGTGAGCGCCTGCTTTCGATTTCTGCCTTGCAGGGCGCCAAGATCGCCTACCTTCAGGTGGAAGCAGACAACTTGGCGGCCCAGATGGTTTACCGCCGGCTGGGTTTTGCGAACGCCTACGGCTACCACTACCGCGAACACACCGCCGCTTGAAGCGACCGGCGAGTGGGTGCTGAATCAGAGACCCAGACCCTCGTCCACACCCAGGTGCACGTTCATCGCCTGCACCGCCGCACCGCTGGCGCCCTTGCCCAGGTTGTCCAGGCGTGCCGCCAGGATGACCTGCGTGTCGTTGGCAAAGACAAAGATGTCCACGCGGTTGGTGTCGTTGCAGCCCTGCACGTCGAAGAAGCCACCCTCCAGCGTGCCCGGGTCGCGCAGCGGCATGACGCGGATGAAACGCTCGCCGGCATACCGAGCGGCCAGCGCTGCGTGCACGGCTTCGGGCGTGGTGCCCAGCGCCTTCAGGTGCAGCGGCACGGTCACCGCCAGGCCCTTGTAGAAGTTGCTGACCACGGGCATGAAGATGGGCGCGGCCGTCAGGCCGGTGTGCGCCATCATCTCGGGCAGGTGTTTGTGGGTCAGTGTCAGCGCATAGGGTCTGGGCGAAGTGAGCGCCGGCTCTGCGCCTGAATCAGCAGCGGCCTGGTACTGCTCGATCATCTTCTTGCCACCGCCCGAAAAACCGGTGATCGACGTCGCGTTCACCGCCAGCGATGCCGGCACCAGGCCGGCATCGACCAGCGGCCGCAGCAGCAGGATGAAGGCGCTGGCGTGGCAGCCCGGGTTGGCGATGCGCTTCGATGCCCGGATGGCGTCGCGCTGGGCCGGCGCCAGCTCAGGCAGGCCAAACACCCAGCCGGGCACGGTGCGGTGGGCGGTGCTGGCGTCGATCAGGCAGGTGCGCGGGTTGGTGACCAGCGCGGCGGCTTCGCGCGAGGCGGCGTCGGGCAGGCACAGAAAAGCCACGTCGGCGGCATTGAGCAGCCGCGCACGTTCCGCGCTGTCCTTGCGGCGGTCGGCGTCGATGCGCAGCACCTCGACGTCCTTGCGCGCAGCCAGGTACTCGTGGATGCGCAGGCCGGTGGTGCCTTCCTGGCCGTCGACAAAAACAGTGAAAGCCATTTCGGGGTCCTGTGACAATGCCGCTGCAATGCAGCAAGGATAAAGGCAATGCCAAGCGCGCATCGGGTTTTGATCCTGCCAGGCTGGCAAAACTCGGGCCCGGCGCACTGGCAAAGCCGCTGGCAGGCCTTGCATGATTTTGTGCGCGTCGAGCAGGCCGACTGGGACTGGCCCCTGCGCGGCGACTGGATGGTGTGCCTGGAAAACGCCGTGCGGTCCGACCCGCGGCCCACTTCCCTGGTTGCGCACAGCCTGGGATGCCAGCTGGTGGCGGCCTGGGCGGCCCATTCGCAGCACAAGGCCACCATCACCGGTGCGTTGCTGGTGGCGCCACCCGACACCGCCCGCGACGACATGCCGCCACAACTGGCCAGCTGGCGCCACATCGTGCGCCAACGCCTGCCCTTCAAGGCCCTGGTGGCCTACAGCAACGACGACCCCTTCTGCGCCCCCGACCGCGCCCGTGAGATGGCGGCCGACTGGGGGGCGTCGACGCTGCCCATGGGCGCGGCCGGCCACATCAATGCCGACACCGGCCTGGGCGACTGGCCCGACGGCCTGGACCTGATCCGGCAGCTGCAGGCCACCTCGGCCTGACGCGCCGTCAACAGCCCATGAACAGCCGTCTGGGTCGCGCCGCGCTCTTTGCCGTGCTGCTGATGGTGGTGCTGGGCTGGACCCAGGTGCTGGGTTCGGGTGTGAGCTGGGCCTTGGTGCTGGGTGTGGCCTTGGCCACGTGCCTGATCGGCGGTCTCTGGTGGGTCGCCAAACACCTGCCCGACCTGACAGCAGCGATACGCGAACGCTTCTGGGCGCGCGACGAAGGCAACTACCACGCCTTCGGCGGTGTCAGCCTGCGGGTCGAAGACGACGGCCGGCACGTCTGGCTGGGTGGCCAGGGCCTGCTGCGAGTGCTGGGCCGACAGGAAGCCGACGATGTGCTGGCCGCGCGCATGCCCGGCATGTCGCGGCGCGATGCCAAGGGTGCGCTGCTGCTGCGGGTGGACGCAGTGATCGACTACCTGGGCCACATGCCGGGCCGACAGGATCCGCGGGTGCAGAAGCTGCGCCGCTATCTCGAACGCGATGTCCTGCACCCCGCAGCCGAACGCCGCCGGCGCGATGCACGCGCTCGGTGACAATCCGCCGCATGGTCACCAAGAAACCCAAGGGCCTGGGCCTCGGCCTGGAGGCCCTGCTCGGCCCCAAGGTCAGCGACGCGCCTCAGGCCGAAGCCGGCACACCCACCACCCTGCCCCTGAACGTGCTGCGTACCGGCAAGTACCAGCCGCGCACGCGCATGGACGAAGGCTCGCTGTACGAGCTGGCGGAAAGCATCAAGAGCCAGGGCGTGATGCAGCCGATCCTGGTGCGCCCGGTGACGGGCGGCTACGAAATCATCGCTGGCGAACGCCGCTTCCGCGCCGCGCGCCTGGCGGGCCTGGACAGCGTGCCGGTGCTCGTGAAGGCGGTGGCCGACGAAGCTGCGGCGGTCATGGCGCTGATCGAAAACATCCAGCGCGAAGACCTGAACCCGCTGGAAGAAGCGCAAGGCCTGCAGCGGCTGGTCAGCGAATTCAAGCTCACGCACGAACAGGCGGCGCAGGCCGTGGGGCGCTCGCGCAGTGCGGCTTCCAATCTGCTGCGCCTGTTGAACCTGGCAGAACCGGTGCAGCAGCTGCTGCTGGCCGGCGACATCGACATGGGCCACGCACGCGCGCTGCTGTCATTGCCCGCTGCCGAGCAGGTGATGGCGGCGCAGGAAATTGCGGCAAAGAAGCTGAGCGTGCGCGATGCCGAAAGGCTGGTTGCGCGCGCGGGCCAGAACGACGCCGACAGGCGTGTGGTCAAGCCCAAGGTCAAGTCGCGCGACATCACGCGCCTGGAAGAACGGCTGGCCGACTTGCTGACGGCGGCGGTTGAAATCCGCGTCAAGCGGCGCACGCGGCGCGGTGAAGAAGGTGAAGTGGCGATTGCCTTCGGTTCGCTGGAAGAACTGAACGGTCTGCTCGACAAGCTGGGCGCTGGCGAGGCCTGACGCTGCCGTCCACGCATTGACCGGCCAAAAGCGGGAACGAGCCACCAAACGCCCAGGGCCATGTCCTCGCACATCACGTTGCGCCAGTTCCGTTATTTCATCGCGGTGGCTGAATCCGGCAGTGTGGCTGCGGCCTCGCGCATGCTGAACATCGCGCAGAGCGCCGTCACCAAAAGCATGCAAGAACTGGAAGACGAACTCGGCCGCACGCTCTTTGCGCGCAGTTCACGCGGCATGCAGCTCACGCCGCAAGGCCACCGCTTCCTGGCCAAGGCGCACAAGGTGCTGGCCACCGTGGCCGACGCCACGCGCGATCATGCCGGCGACGACGCGGCCGCGGGACTGGTCGGCACGTTGGCCGTGGGCGTGACCAGCCTGGTGGCCGGCTACTACCTGAGCGGCCTGTTCAGCCGCTACCGCCGCAGCTGCCCGCAGGTGCAGGTGTTTGTCACCGAGGACACGCCACGCTTTCTGGAGCACCTGCTCATCAACGGCGAGCTGGACGTGGCCATCATGCTGAGCAACGCGCTCAGCGAGCCGCAGGCCCTGGTGGCCGAGACGCTGACGCGCAGCCCGAGTCGTGTCTGGTTGCCGTCCAACCACCCGCTGTGCGCGCAGGACGAACTGACGCTGGTCGAGTGCGCGGCCTGCGACCAGATCGTGCTGGAAGCCGACCGCATCGACGAGCTGATGCGCGCCGTGTGGGCCCGCCACCAGTTGAAGGCCCGCACCATCCTGCGCACCAGCTCCCTGGAAGCGGTGCGCTCGCTGGTCGGCGCGGGTGCGGGCATCGCGGTCCTGCCCGACTTCCTGTACCGCCCCTGGACGCTGGACGCCGAGCACGTGGAAGTGAGACCGGTGCGCGATGCGCTGCACACCGTGGACGTGGGTCTGGTGTGGCGGCGCGGCAGCGGTCTGAAACCGGTGGCCAGCGAGTTCATCGAACAGGCGCGTGAAGCCTCTCGCTCACGGCGGACATAGAGCGCCATGGCGCATGGATGTGCTTGACGCGGCCTGACGATCAGCCGGGCACAAAGGCCTGGTGCGAGCGCCAGCGAATTGGGGCGCTCAAAGTTTCACCATCACGTGCCGTGGCACGGTGTAGTCCTCCAGCGCGTACATGCTCATGTCCTTGCCGTAACCGCTGCTCTTCAGCCCGCCATGTGGCATTTCGTTGACCAGCATGAAGTGGGTGTTGATCCAGGTGCAGCCGTAACGCAGCTTCTTGGCCACCCGCATCGCGCGGCCCACGTCCTGCGTCCACACGCTGCTGGCCAGGCCGTAGTCGCTGTCGTTGGCCCAGGTGATGGCCTGCTCGGTGTCGGTGAATCGGGTCACGCTGACCACCGGGCCGAAGACCTCGCGCTTCACGATTTCGTCCTCCTGCCGCGCGCCCGCCACCACGGTGGGTTCGTAGAAAAAACCGGCGCCGAATTCACCGCCGTTGCGCGCCTTGCCACCGGCCGTGATCTCCATGTGGCCGGCCATCTGCGCACGTTCGACGAAGCTGGCAACGCGGTGGCGCTGGCGGTCGCTGATGAGCGGGCCGATCTCGACATCTTCTTCATCCGGCGTGCCCATCTTGATCGACTTCACGGCGCTGCTGAGGTCGGCCACCAGCTTGTCGTAGATCTTGCCGCCGGCGTAGATGCGGCAGGCGGCGGTGCAGTCCTGCCCCGCGTTGTAGTAGCCGAAAGTGCGCAGCCCTTCCACCACCGCGGCCAGGTCGGCGTCGTCGAACACCACAACCGGCGCCTTGCCACCCAGTTCCAGGTGCGTGCGCTTGAGCGTGCCGCTGGCGGCCTGCAAGACCTTGCGGCCGGTGGACACATCGCCGGTGATGCTGACCATCGCCACCTTGGGGTGTTCAACTAACGGCTGCCCGACGCTGGCACCGCGGCCGGTGATGACGTTGAGCACGCCCTTCGGAAAGATGTCGGCCGCCAGTCTGGCCAGCAGCAGCGTGCTCAAGGGCGTCTGCTCACTGGGCTTGATGACCACCGTGTTGCCAGCGGCCAGCGCGGGCGCGGTCTTCCAGGCCGCCATCATCAGCGGGTAGTTCCAGGGTGCGATGGAGCCCACCACGCCCACTGCGTCGCGGCGGATCATGCTGGTGTGACCGGCCAGGTATTCACCGGCCAGCGGGCCGCCCATGCAGCGCGCGGCGCCGGCGAAGTAGCGGTAGCAATCGGCCACGGCCGGGATCTCGTCACCCAGTGCGCGTGCGTAGGGCTTGCCGCAGTTCAGGCTTTCCAGGCGCGCGAACCCTTCCGCGTGCGCCTCGATGGCGTCGGCCAGTTTCAGCAGCAATCGGCTGCGTTCCATTGGTGTGGTTTCGCTCCAGGCGTCGAAGGCGCGGTGCGCGGCCGACACGGCCTTGTGCACCTGCTCGGCGCTGGCCTCGGGCAGCGCCACCAGCAGTTCGCCCGTGGCGGGGTTGAGCACACGTTCGGCTTCGCCTTCGCCAGGTACGAAGGTGCCGTCGATGAACAGTTCGGTCGGGAAAGTGGGGGTCATGGCGGGCTCCAGTTTTCAGCGGTGGCCGGGTTCGTCGGCACGGGTCAGCAAATAGGCCAGCAGGATGGGAAAGAAGGTCAGCGCGATGATGACCACCGCCACCACGTTGGTCACGGGGCGCTGGCGCGGGCGAATCAGCTCCTGCAGCATCCAGATTGGCAGCGTGGTCTGCTGGCCGGCGGTGAAGGTGGTGACGATGACTTCGTCGAAGCTCAGCGCAAAGGCCAGCAGCGCACCGGCGAGCAGCGCGCTGCCCAGTTGCGGCAGCACGATGTAGCGCACGGTCTGGAAGCCGTCGGCACCCAGGTCCATGCTGGCTTCGATGAGGTTGGGGTTCAACCGCCGCAGCCGTGCCACTGCGTTGTTGAATACCACCACGACGCAGAAGGTGGCGTGGCCGATGACGATGGTCCAGAAGCTGAAAGGAATCTCCAGCGTGTGATAAGCCGACCGCAGCGCGATGCCCGTCAGGATGCCGGGCAACGCGATGGGCAGGATCAGCAGCAGGCTGATCGCGTCGCGGCCGAAGAACTTTGCACGAGCCAGTGCGGCGGCGGCCAGCGTGCCCAGCGCCAGCGCGATGGCGGTGCTCCAGGCGGCGACGTGGAATGACAGGCGGATGGCGTCCCACACGTCCTGGCGTTCCCAGGCCACTGCAAACCACTGCGTGGTCAGGGCAGGCGGCGGGAATACATAGCTCTTGTCCTCGGCGCTGAAGGCGTACAGCACGATCAGCGCCAGCGGCACGTGCAGGAACAGCACCACGCCCCAGGCCGCGAGCGTCAGCCACCTAGAGCGCATCGAAGGCCCCCTGGCGTTTGGCCAGCCACAGGTAGACGGCGATCACCACGATCGGCACCAGCGCAAAGGCCGCCGCGAAGGGCAGGTTGCCGGCCACCCCCTGCTGACGGTAGACGATCTGGCCGATGTAGAGCGTGCTGTCGCCGATGACCTGCGGAATGATGTAGTCGCCCAGCGTCAGGCTGAAGGTGAAGATCGAACCCGCAGCCACCCCCGGCATGGCCAGCGGCAGGATCACGGCGCGAAAGGTGGTGGCGGGGTGCGCGCCCAGGTCGGCGCTGGCTTCCAGCGTGGACGACGGGATGCGCTCGATGGCCGCCATGATGGGCAGCACCATGAACGGCAGCCACATGTAGACGAAGACGATGAAGGTGCCCAGCGTCGAGAAGCTGAGCGATGGCCCGCCGATGGCCGGCGTGGCGAGCAGCGAGTCCAGCAGCCACTGCGCATGCAACTGCGTGGCCAGCCACGAGATGGCGCCTTCCTTGGCCAGCAGCAGCTTCCAGGCGTACAGGCGCACCAGGTAGCTGCTCCACAGCGGCAGCATCACCGCGATGTACAGCGCCGCCTTCTGCGTGCCACGCGCATGGCGTGCCATGTAGAAGGCCAGCGGAAACGCCAGCACCGTGCAGGCCAGCGTCACCGCCACGGCCATCAGGATGGTGCGGCGCGCCGAGTCCAGGTTGGCCGGCTCCAGCAGTGCCACGAAGTTGGACAGGCCGACCTCTCGCACCACCTGGCCGGTGAAGTCGTCCAGCCTGAACAATGCATTTGCCAGCAGCGCAAACAGGCTGCCCAGGTAGATGACGCCGAACCACAAGAGCGGCGGCCCCAGCAGCGCCAGCAACAGGAGGCCGCGGCGGGTGTACAGCAGGTCCGACACACGCCGCCGCAGTGACGCCCGTGGCGCCGGCAGCGCGAGCGTGTTCACACCGCACCCAGCGGATGCACTGCGCTGTCGTCCCAGTGCAGGTGCACGGCCTGGCCGGCCGCAGGCGCCGGCATGCCCCCGGGCAGGTCGGCCTGCAGCGGCGTGTCGCCCAGGTCGACCCGCAGGCGCGTGAAGCTGCCGAAGTACTGCACCTCGGCCACGGTGCCGGTGGCACGGGCGTCGACGGCCGCGCCGAGGCGAATGCGCTCGGGCCGCAGCATCGCCGCGGCCTGCCCGGCCAGGCGCTGGGCCACGGCACCTTCCAGCACATTGGCCGCGCCCACGAACTGCGCCACGAATCGCGTCGCCGGCGTGTCGTAAACCTGCTGCGGCGTGCCCACCTGTTCGAGCCGTCCGCGGTTGAAGACGCCGATGCGGTCGCTCATCGACAGCGCTTCGTGTTGGTCGTGCGTGATGAAGAGGAAGGTGATGCCCAGGCGCCGCTGCAGCGCCTTCAGTTCGCTCTGCATCTGTTCGCGCAGCTTCAGGTCCAGCGCGCCCAGCGGCTCGTCCAACAAGAGCAGCTGCGGCTGATTGATCAATGCACGCGCCAGTGCCACGCGCTGGCGCTGGCCACCCGACAGTTGCGCCGGCCGGCGGCTGCCCACGCCGGGCAGCTGCACGAGCGCCAGCAGCTCGTCGGCCTTGGCCAGGCGCTCGGCACGTGGCACCTTGCGCACCATCAGCGGGTAGGCCACGTTGTCGCGGATGTCCATGTGCGGGAACAGCGCGTAGTCTTGAAACACCGTGTTCACCGGCCGCGCATAGGGCGGTTGCTGCGACACGTCCTGCCCGCCGATGCGGATGTGGCCCGACGTGGGCAGTGTGAAGCCGCCGATCATGCGCAGCACGGTGGTCTTGCCCGAGCCCGAGGGCCCGAGCAAGGTGAAGAACTCACCGGCGGCGATGTCCAGGTCCACCCCGTCCACCGCGCGCACCGTCTGTGCGCCGGTGCCGAAGGTGCAGCAGACGCGGTCCAGGCTGACCGCGGCCGTCACCGCCCGCCCAGCACCGCGATGTAGTCAGAGGCCCACTTGTGGTACGGCACGCAGGCGTTGTTCTGGCTTTTGCATTGCGTGACCGGGGTGCGCCAGAACGAGATCTTGCCGAAGTCGTTGTAGCCCTGGCGCGCGCAGCCTTCGTCGGTGAGCAGCTTATTGCCCTTGCAGGCCGCGGGCACAGCCGGCACCGAGCCAAACCAGGCCGACAGGTCGCCCTGCAGCTTGGGGTTCAGCGAATGTTCCAGCCACTGGTAGGCGCAGGTGGGGTGCTTGGCCTCTACGTGCAGCATGGTGCTGTCAGCCCAGCCGGTGGCGCCCTCCACGGGCACCACGGTGGCCACGGGCTGCTTTTTGCTCTTCAGGATGTTGGCCTGGAACTGCCACGAGCCGCTGGCCACCACGCCTTCGTTGGTGAAATCGTCGATCTGCACAAAAGCGTCGTGCCAGTACTTGCCGACAATCTTGCGTTGGCCGCGCAGCAGGTCCAGCGCCGCCTTGTACTGGGTCTCGTTCAGCTCGTAAGGGTCGACGATGCCCAGCGCCTTGTTGGTGTGCTTCAGGTACAGCGCCGCGTCGGCGATGTGGATGGGCCCATCGAAGGCCTGGACCCGGCCCTTGTTGCTCTTGCCGTCGGGCAGGTTCATTTCCTTGAACACCACCTCCCAGCTGGTGGGCGGCTTGTTGCCGAAGACCTTGGTGTTGTACATGAGCACATTCCAGCCCCACTGGTAGGGCACGCCGTAGTGCTGGCCGTTTTCGAAGTGCCAGGGCGCCTTCTGCAGCCGAGGGTCGATGTTCTTGTAGCTGGGGATCAGGTTGACATTGATCGGCTGCACCTTCTTGCCGCGAATCAGCCGCGTCGATGCATCGCCCGAAGCGGTGACCAGGTCGAAGCCGCCTTCGTTCATCAGCGCCACCATCTCGTCCGAGGTGCCCGCGGTCTTGACGTTGACCTTGCAGCCGGTCTTCTTCTCGAAGTCGGTCACCCAGTCGAAGTCCTTGCTGGTGGCGCCGCGTTCGATGTAGCCGGCCCAGGCCACGATGTCGACCTGCCCCTCGCCCTTGCCCAGTTTCTGGATCGGTGCGCTTTGCGCTACTGCCAAGGTGTGGGCGACGAGGGTGGCAGCGGCAAGCGCCGCAAGTGCAAAGCTGGGCGAAATGGGTGTGGCCATGGGTCCTCCGGACTGGGTTGATTCCAGGCGGCGGACGATAGGGGCCTGACCTCGGCGGAGTGAAATTCAATCCACCGGCGCCGCGCTATCTGAAAAAACGAAGGCTCGGGTTAACCAGCGGGTCCATCAACGGTTGCGGCGCGCCGGTTCTGCAGCCGCAGCCACCAGATCGCCACCGTGACAGCCCCGATGGGCAGCAGCGAGCCCAGGTTGAGCCAGGTCCAGCCTTGTGTGGTGATCAGCGCGCCCGACGCAAACGAGCTCATCGCCATGGTCCAGAACACACAGGTGTCCATCAAGCCCTGCGCGCGGTTTTTCTCTTCGGGCCGGTAGGTCTGTGTCAGCAGTGTGCTGCCGCCGGTGTACAGGAAGTTCCAACCCACGCCCAGGGCAAACAGCGCCACCAGAAACTGCATCAGGTCCACGCCGCTCAGCGCCACGGCCACACACACCAGGTTCAAGGCCGCACCCACCAGCATCACGGGAATGGCACCGAAGCGCTTGATCAGGTTGCCGGTGAAGAAGCTGGGCACGAACATGCCCAGCACATGCCACTCGAGCACCAGCGCGGCGCTCTCGAAGGGGTGCTTGCACTGCGCCATGGCAATCGGCGTGGCCGCCATCAGCAGGTTCATCACGCCGTAGCCCAGCGCAGCGGCAACGATGGCCACCACGAAGGCCGGCTGACGGGCCAGTTCGGCTGCTGAACGGCCGTTGACAGCGCCGGGCAGCGGCGCCACGTGCGCCGGAAAGCGGATGAAGCTCATCACCACCAGCCCGAGCAGTGCCACGCCCACCAGCGCCAGGTAGGCGCCGGCAAAAGGCACGGCCAGCCAGGTGCGTGTGGCGCTGGCCAGGTTGGGTCCGATGAAGGCGCCAGCCACACCACCCGCCAGCACCCACGACAGTGCACGCTCCTTGAAGGCCGGCTGCACCAGCTCGGCACCGGCGAAACGGTACAGCGCGCCGTTGGCGCTGTAGAAGCCGGCAAACAAGGTGGACGCGACCAGCAACCAGAAGTTGCTCGTGCTGACAGCCAGGGCACACAAGGCCGACGACAAGGCCGCGACGAGCAAACCCACCTGGAAGGACTTCTTGCGCCCCACCCGAGCTTGCAGCCGTGCCACCGGCATCGCAGACAGCGCCGCCCCCACGACGTAGCCGGTGACCGGCAAAGTGGCCATCCAGCCCAGGGGTGCCAGCGACAGGCCGACCAGGCCGTTGATGGCGATGAAGGCCACGTTGTTGGTCAGGAAAAGCGCCTGACACACTGTCAGCAGCATCAGGTGACGGTTCATCGGCGAGAGTGTCGCACCGCACGGAACCATTCCCCGGCCGAGTCGCTCCATCGCGGTGCGCTGTTGCTGTCAGCCGCGTGCAGAGATGACACGTTGAGTGCATGATGGCAAGGCACGGTGCTTGCATCAAAGCAGCATGTCGTGAGTGATCACACGGCATCCGTCGATGCTGGAAACTGGCACCCGTTTGGGCGGTTCATTCGGTGCTTCAGCCGCGCAGAATGTTCCATGCTGAGATCACATCGCCGTCGGTGAGCATGTTGTGCCGACAGCCGGAAAGCTCTGATGGAGCCTGGGCCCGTACAGCCGGGACTTCATCAGAACTTCCCAGGCGCGGCCAGGGGCAGGGTTGTCCTCCCCACCGTGTGCTGGCCCCCTTTACCGGAGGTCCCACGCATGGATGTGATCAGCAATTTCGCCGCGCGCTTCGAGCGCACGCGTGAAGAAGAAATCTCGCTCGAGGACTACCTCGCCGAGTGCAAACGCAACCCCCTGGCCTATGCCACCGCCGCCGAGCGCATGCTCAAGGCGATCGGTGAACCGGCCTCGGTGGACACGCGCAACGACCCACGTTTGTCCAGGCTGTTTGCGAACAAGGTGATCAAGGTCTACCCGGCCTTTGCCGAGTTCTACGGCATGGAAGACGCCATCGAACAGGTGGTGTCCTACTTCCGCCATGCCGCGCAGGGGCTGGAAGAAAAGAAGCAGATCCTGTACTTGCTGGGCCCCGTGGGCGGTGGCAAGAGCAGCATCGCCGAACGGCTGAAGCAGCTGATGCAGGAAGTGCCCTTCTACGCCATCAAGGGCAGCCCGGTGAACGAAAGCCCGCTGGGCCTGTTCGACGCGGTGGAAGACGGGCCCATCCTGGAAAGTGAATACGGCATCCCGCGTCGCTACCTCAATCGCATCCTGAGCCCGTGGGCCGTGAAGCGGCTCGAAGAGTACGGCGGCGACATCCGCAAGTTCAAGGTGACCAAGCGCCACCCCAGCATCCTGAAGCAGGTGGGCATCAGTAAGACCGAACCGGGCGACGAAAACAACCAGGACATCAGC
>JAURZM010000034.1 GCA_030653385.1 Rubrivivax sp.
AGCGACGTTGCGTTCTGCCAAGCGCGACAAGGACGCGGTGGACATGCAGGACTTCGAGGAAGCGCTGGACCGCATCGTTGCGGGCCTCGAGAAGAAGAACCGGGTGATGAACCCGACAGAGCGCAAGTTCGTCGCCTACCACGAGGCCGGCCACGCCCTGGTCGCCGAGATGCGCAAGAACGCCGACCGCGTGACCAAGGTGTCGATCATCCCGCGCGGCATCGCTGCCCTGGGCTACACCCAGCAGTCGCCGACCGAGGACCGCTACCTGATGCGCCGCAGCGAGCTGCTCGATCGCCTTGACGTGCTGCTGGCCGGGCGCGTGGCCGAGCAGCTGGTGTTCGAGGACGTCTCGACCGGCGCGGAGAACGACCTGCAGCGCGCCACCGACCTGGCGCGCCACATGGTGACCCACTACGGCATGAGCGAGGCGCTCGGCCTGGTGACCTACGACGCACGCCCTGCGCCGCTGTTCCTGAACGGCCCGACGTTGCCCGAGCCGCGCACTTTCAGCGAGCGGACCGCCGAGGCGATCGACGGCGAGGTGCGCCGGCTGCTGGACGAGGCGCGCGATCGCGTGACGCAGACACTGCGGACGAACCGCGGGACGCTCGAAGCGCTGGCTGCGCTGCTGCTCGAGAAGGAGGTCGTGGACCGGACGATGCTGGACGGCCTGATGGCGGCGACCGCCGCTCCGGCGCAGCTGCGCGTGGCCGCCGTGGCGCTGCCGCCGGGGGACGGTGGCTCGTGAATACGCGTCGCGTTCTGCTTCGACTCGCCGGCGCGGTCCCGTTCGCCGCGCTTGCCGCCGCGGGCGTTCGCGCCCAGCCGCCCGAGGGGCGGGAGATCCTCGACAAGGTCGAGAAGCTGCTGTGGGGCAGCACCGTGCAGGGCGAGTACGAGATGACGATCGCCACGCCGCGCTGGCAGCGCACGCTTGGCCTGCGCCTGTGGATGGACCGGCCGCGGCGTTCGTTCGTGCGCATCCTGTCGCCGGCCAAGGAGGCCGGGATCGGCTCGCTGCGCATCGGCACCGAGATGTGGAACTACCTGCCCAACGTCGAGCGCATCGTCAAGATTCCGCCGTCGATGATGCTGCAGCCGTGGATGGGCTCGGACTTCACGAACGACGACCTTGTCAAGGAGAGCAGCATCCTCGACGACTACACGCACAAGGTGATCGCTACGGTGCAGCTCGACGGCGTTGCGGTCGTGCAGGTAGAGGCCGTGCCGAAGCCCGACGCGGCGGTGGTCTGGGGCCGCATCGTCTACTGGGTGCGGCGCGCCGACACGATGCCCCTGAAGCAGGAATTCTTCAGCGAGCGCGGCGAGCGCGTGCGCGTGCTGGCCTTCTCCGACGTACGGCAGATCGGTGGGCGGATCCTGCCGACGCGCTGGGAGATGCGGCCCGATGCCAAACCCGGTAACTCGACGACGGTGGTGCTCAAGGAGGCCACTTTCGACCGTCCGGTGGACGACGAAATCTTCAGCCAGCGCAACCTGCAGAAGCGATGAAACCATGAACCACAACCTTCCCTGGGTCGCCGAGCGCGCGCGGCTGTTCCGCGAAAGCGATGCCGACTTCGCGCGCTGGGCACGCGGTTTCGGACCCATCGTGCACAAGGACCTGACTCAATTGCGCGTGCACGAGCTCGCGCAGGTGCTGGTCGCCGGCGGCAAGGCGAGCGACATGGCCAGCGTCTACCGCACGCTGTGGGCCGCGGACCGGCTCGCCGCGGCCGGCATGTGGCTGACCGTGCACATGACTTACGCCGACCGGGTCTATCCCGACGGGCGCGAGATGGCGGCCGAGGACTTCAAGCAGACGCCCGAAGGCCACACCGGCGGCTCGCTGAACATCGTGCCGGCCTACGTCGGCTATCTGGCTGCGAACGCGCTCAGCGGCCTGACGCGCGCCTGGTTGATGGGGCAGGGGCATTGCGTCGCGGGCATCGATGCCTGCAACCTGCTGGCGGGCAACATGACGCCACGCCACGCCGAGCGCTACGACCGCAGCGAGGACGGGCTGACGCGCTTCGCCCGCGACTTCTACAGCTACGCGATCGACGCGGCCGGGCGGCCGGCCTCCCCGCTGGGCAGCCACGTGGGCCCCAACACCGCCGGCGGGCTGTCCGAGGGCGGCTACCTCGGCTTCGCGGAGCTGCAGTACGTGCACATGCCGCTGCCGGGCGAGCGCCTGGTGGTGTTCCTCAGCGACGGTGCGTTCGAGGAGCAGCGCGGCAGCGACTGGGCGCCGCGCTGGTGGCGCGCCGAGGACTGCGGCTTCGTGGCGCCGTTCATGATCCTCAACGGGCGCCGCATCGAGCAGCGCAGCACGATGCAGCAGCAGGGCGGCCAGGCGTGGTTCCAGCAGCACCTGCGCCTGAACGGCTTCGACCCGATGGAGATCGACGGCACCGACCCGGCCGCCTTTGCCTGGGCGGTGCATGCCATGGAGGAACGGCTCGCGGCCTGCGCGGCGGCGGTCGCCGGCGGGACCATCCAGTACCCGGTGCCGCTGCACTACACCATCGCCGAGGCGCCGAAGGGCTTCGGCTTTCCCGGGGCGGGGACCAATGCGGCCCACAACCTGCCGCTGGCTGGCAACCCGCACACCGACCCGAGCGCGCGGCAGCAGTTCAACGAGGGCGCCCGCGCGCTGTACGTGCCGGCCGCGGAACTCGACGAGGCGCTGGCCGCGCTCTGCCGCCACCAGGACCAGCGGCGCCCGCTGGAGCGCGACCACCCGCTGGCACACCGGCAGGTCGATGCACCCACGCTGCCGGCGGCGTCATGGCACGCCGTCGGCGCGGGTCAGGTGTCCCCGATGGGGGCGCTGGACGCGGCCTTCGCCGCCATCGTGCAGGCGAACCCGCAGTTGCGTCCGCGCGTCGGCAACCCGGACGAGCTGCGCAGCAACCGGATGGGCCAGACCCTGGACCTGCTGAAGCACCGCGTCTTCGCGCCCGAGCCCGGCTTGGCGGAGGCGGTGGACGGCGCGGTGATCACCGCGCTCAACGAGGAGGCCGTGGTCAGCGCGGCGCTCGGCAACAAGGGCGGCATCAACCTTGTGGTCTCCTACGAGGCCTTCGCCGTCAAGATGCTCGGCGCGCTGCGCCAGGAGATCCTCTTCGCGCGCCACCAGGCGGAGGCCGGCACGCCACCGGGCTGGCTGTCGGTGGTCACCGTGGCCACCTCGCACACCTGGGAGAACGGCAAGAACGAGCAGTCGCACCAGGACCCGACGCTGGCGGAGGCGCTGCTGGGCGAGATGTCCGACACCGCGCGCGTGCTGTTCCCGGTCGACGCGAACAGCGCCGCCGCCGCGCTGCGCGCCGCCTACGGCACGCACGGCCAGTTCTGGACGCTCGTCGTGCCGAAGCGGCCGATGGCGAACCGGCTGACGGGCGTGCAGGCGCAGCGCCTGGTCGACGAAGGCGCCTGCGTGGTCAAGGCCTGCGACGCCCCCGCGGTGCTGCTGGTCGCGATCGGCGCGTACCAGCTGACGCAGGCACTGCTGGCGGCCGACCGCCTCGACGCCGCCGGGCACGGCACCGCGGTGAGCTGCGTGGCCGAGCCCGGCCGCTTCCGGACTCCGCGCGACGAGCGCGAGCGTGCCTTCGTGGCCGCGGACGAAGTGCTGGGGCGACTGTTCCCGACGGCGGCCGTGGCGCGCGTGCTCGTCTCCCACATGCGGCCGGAGGCGACGCTCGGCGTGCTGCGCCGCATCGACACCGGGCCGCAGCGGACCCGCGCGCTGGGCTACATCGCCCGCGGGGGCACGCTCGATGTCGCCGGCATGCTGTTCGCCAACCGCTGCACCTGGGCGCACGTGGCCGCGGAGGCGGCATCGGCGCTCGGCGTCGATGCGGCGCAGGTGCTGCGCGCCGACGAACTGGCCGCCGTGCGGGGGCAGGGCGACCCGCGCTGCGTGATGACGGCCGAGTGACGACCATGCCGGCCCCCTCCGTCATCGTCCGTGCCGACAAGGCGACGAAGGTCTACCAGCGCGACAGCATCCCGGTGCCGGCGCTGCACGAGACGAGCGTCGAGATCCGGGCGGGGGATTTCGTCGCGCTGGTCGGTCCGTCCGGCTCGGGCAAGACGACGCTGCTGAACCTCATCGGCGGGCTCGACCGGCCGACCAGCGGCCGCATCTGGGTCGGCGACCAGGAGATCACGTCCCTCGGCCGCAAGGCGCTGGCCGAGGTCCGCCTGCGCCACATCGGCTTCGTGTTCCAGGAGTACAACCTGGTGCCGGTGCTGTCCGCGCTCGAGAACGTCGAGTACGTGATGCTGCTGCAGGGCGTCGAAGAGGCGCCCCGCCGCGCCGAGGCCATGCGGCTGCTCGCGTCGCTCGGCCTGGCTGGCCTGGAGCACCGCCGGCCGAACGAGCTCTCGGGCGGCCAGCAGCAGCGTGTGGCCGTGGCGCGCGCGATCGCGGCCAAGCCGGTGATCGTGCTGCCCGACGAACCGACCGCCAACCTCGACTCGCAGTCGGGGGCGACGCTGATGGACCTGATGCGCCGCCTCAACGAGGAGCAGGGCACGACCTTCGTGTTCTCGACGCACGACCCGATGGTGGTCGAGCGTGCGCGCCGCGTGATCCGGCTGCGCGACGGCCGCATCGAGGCCGACGAACGGAGGCCGGCGTGATGATCTGGACGCTGGCGGTGCGCAACGTGATGCGCAACCGCCGCCGCTCCGTCATCACGGTGCTGTCGATCGCGGTCGGCCTGGCGGCGCTGACCTTCCTGTGGGGTTTCATCGACGGCATGAACCGCCAGATGATCAACAACACCACGCGCTACTTCGCGGCCGACGCGCAGGTGCACCTCAAGGGTTACCACGACGACCCGAGCCTGGACCGGGCAATCGAGGCCGGCGCGCGCGTGCTCGAGGCGGTGAGTGGCGATCCGTCGGTGGCCGCGGCGACGGTCCGCCTCGAGACCACCGTGCTCGCGAGCCGCGCCGATCGCTCGCGCGGCATCCTGGCCTTCGGCGTCGACCCGGCGCAGGAGGCGCGTGTCACGGACCTGTTCAAGGCGGTGGTCGATGGCCGCGGTTTCAGCGGCGCCGACGACACCGGGGTGCTGATCGGCGAGGGCATGGCCGAGGCCCTGGCGCTGCGGGCCGGCGACGATCTGGTGCTCGTGGGCCAGGCCTACGATGGCTCGGTCGCCAGCGCGCGCGTGCCGGTGCGTGGCGTGTTCCGCACCAAGATCGACGACCTGGACGGTTATGTCGCGGTGATGCCGATGGCGGCGATGCGCGACTTCCTTGCCGCGCCCGAGGCCGTCACCGCAGTGGCGTTGCGGCTGCGCGACCGCGGCGCGCTGGGCGACGCAGTCCAGACCCTGTCCGGGCGCGTGGGTGCCGACCACGAGGTGGTGGGCTGGCCGGTGCTGCTGCCCATGGTGGCCATCAGCATCCGCTTCCACGAGGTGATGGGCTTCGTAGTGCTGACGATCTTCTTCGTGATGGTCGCCGCCGGCGTGGCCAACCCGGTGCTGATGGCGGTGCTCGAGCGCACCCGCGAATTCGGCATCATGCTGGCGCTGGGCACTGCCCAGTCGATGCTGTTCCGGCTCGTCGTCGCAGAGGCGGCGTTGCTCGGCGCGGCCGGGCTGCTGCTCGGCAATGCGGTCGGGCTCGGCGCGACAGCGGCGTTCGGCCGCACGGGCATCGACCTCGGCGCCTTCGAGGCCGGGCTGCGGGCGATGCCGGGCTTGGCCGACGTCATCTACCCCGTCGTGCGCGCCGAGCGCAGCCTGGCCATCTCGGTGCTGGTGTTCCTGATCGCGCTAGCCATGGCGCTGTACCCCGCATTCCGCGCGGCAACCCTCGAACCGGTCGCGGCGATCCGCGGCATCAGTGAGAAGTCCTCCGGCGGCCGGCGCGGTTCGCGCGGCCAGACGCGCACACCGTTGCCGGTCTTCGCCGTGATCGCGACGCGCAACCTGCTGCGCAATCGTAAACGCAGCGCGATCACGGTGTTCGGTGCCGCGTTCGCGATCGTCGCCTACGTGTTCCTCTACGGCTTCTTCGACGGCTTCGGCGAACAGCTCGTGGACAACTCGACACGCTACGTCACCGGGCATCTGCAGATCGAGCGCGAGGGGCTCCGGCGCGACCTCGCGCCGGAGCTGGCCTTCGATGCCGCCGCCGCGCTCGCCGCGGTGCGCAGCCAGCCCGGCATCGCTGCCGCCGCGCCGCGGGTGCAGGCGCAGGCACTGATCAGCAGCCCCACGAAGTCGGTGGGGGTCGTGCTGTACGGCGTGGACCCTGTACTCGAACGTGGCATCACGATCCTGCACCGGACGCTCGTGGAGGGATCGGGGCTGGAGGCCGGCACGGACCGGGACGTCGTGATCGGGCGGCGCCTGGCCGAGAAGCTCGGCATCCGCCTGGGCGAGAAGCTGGTGGTGATGGCGCCTGGCGTGGCCGGCGACCTCGGCACCGCGGCGTTTCGGGTCCGGGGCATCTTCGCGACCGAGAGCAGTTCGTTCGATGGCGCGATGGTCTTCGTCACGCTGCCGGCGGCGCAGCGGATGCTGGGCCTGGGCCAGCGCGTCTCGTCGATCAATCTGCGCCTAGCGGACCGCGCCGAGGTCGATGCCGCCGCGGCACGACTGGCGCCGCTGCTGGCGAAGGAGGGCCTGGTCGCGTCGCCGTGGCCGCGCCTGCTGCCGCGAGTGGCGGACATGCTGGGCCTTGTGCGTGCCATCCGCACGGTCATCGTCGCGGTCTTCTTCCTCGTCGTCGCGCTGGCGGTGATGAACACCGTGTTCATGGCGGTGGCCGAGCGCACGCGCGAGTTCGGCGTGATGATGGCGCTGGGCACGCCGCCCGACGCCATCGTGCGTATGGTCGTCTACGAGACGGTCGCGCTGATGCTCGTCGCGTCTGTCGTCGGCTACGCGGTCGGCGCGGCGGTCGTCTCGCTGTTCGGCAACATCGGACTGGACCTGTCGGGCTTCTACCGCGACTACAGCGCCATCCCCGGGTTGACCGGCATCGTCTATCCGAGGCTGGTCGCCGCGAACCTCGCCGCGCCGGGCGTCGGGTTGTTCCTTGCCAGCGTGGCCGTGTCGCTGTACCCCGCCGTGCGCGCCGCGAGGCTGGACCCGACCGCGGCGATTCGGCACACGTGATGACGCTTCGGGACCGGAGCCGCTGCTGGGGTGCGACCGCGCTGGCGGTGGGTCTGGCGTTAGGTGCCACCGCGTCCGTGGCGCAGCCGCAGCCTCTGGAACTGACTGGGAGCCTGAAGAGCGTCTACCTGCGTTCGAGGGCCTCGACGGGCGAGGACTTTGCGCTCAGCCTGAACCGACTGCGCGTCGAGGCGAAGGGCGACCTGGCCCCGGGGCTCGCGCTTGACCTGCAGTACGACAACGAGGTGCTGCTGGGCAGCTACCTGGATACGGCGGAGTTCCGCGCTGCGAAGGACAGCGTGGCGCCGCAGTACTGGCGGGCCGACGCGAACTACATCGAGCGCGGTGACGTGGTCGGACGCCATCGCCTGTACCGGGCGTCCGTGACCCTGACCCGCGGCGAGGTCGATCTGAAGCTCGGCCGCCAGCGCATCGCGTGGGGCACGGGCCGCTTCTGGAGCCCGCTGGACATCCTGAACCCGGTGAACCCGCTGGCGCTGGAGCGCGAGCAACGCTTCGGCGTCGACGCCGCGTTGCTCGAGGCCAAGCTCGGACCGCTGTCGCGCGCGTCGCTCGTGGTCGCCCCCGCGCCGGACCGCGGCTCGGCCAGCCGTGCGGTGCAGTGGCACGGCAATGCGGCCGGCGTGGACACGTCGCTGGTCGCCGGCCGGCTGCTCGGTCTGGACATCGTCGGCATGGACCTGGCAAGTCAGATCGGCGACGCCGGCATCCGCAGCGAGGCGGCCCGCTTGCGCCCCCTCGGCGGCCCCGCCTTCAACCGACTGATGGTCGGTGCGGACTATGCGTTCGCGAACGGGCTGACGTTGAGCGCCGAGCTGTACTACAACGGGGCCGGCTCGCGTGATCCGGCCGGCTACGACCTCGCGGGGCAGCGCTCGGGACGGTTGACGAGCCTCGCAACGCGGTACGCAGGTCTGTTTGCGTCCTACGAGATCACACCGCTGCTGAAGTGGATGCTGTATGCGGTGCTCAATGCCGACGACCGAAGCCACGCGGTCGACAGTCGCCTCGTGTGGTCCATCGGGCCTGCCGCGGAGCTGACCTTCGGCGTGCAACATTTCACCGGGACCGTGGGCAGCGAGTTCGCTGCCTCGCCCAACGCGGTCCAGGTGCAGTTGCAGTGGTTCTTCAAGTGACAGGCCGACGAACGCCGGCTCAGACATAGGCCACCCACCGATTTCACGCGAGCCGGCACTGCTCATCACCATTGACGTCTTCATGTTGTGGGACGTGGCCGCGTTCTTCCCCCTCGGCCGCAGAGTGCTCGCCGAGGTCGGACTGCGCCACACTTGCTACGCGTTTCACGTGTACCAGTTGATGCCTGTGCTCCGCATTCGAAAGCGTCGAGTACGCGATGTTGTTGCAGCGCATCCCCGAAGCTCGCACTCGTGTTCGACGGCATGGTGTTGGCCGACCGGGCGCGTCGGGTGATCCGCCTGCGCAGAGTCAAGGAGAATACGAACGGGTTGCCCGGGCAATACTTGCTCAATAGCTCGTACATGAACCCACTTGACGCAGGCTGACTGCGTCAAGAACGTCGGCCAAGCGAAGCACTCGGCTTTCTGATGGGCCTGAAGCCAAATCGCATGGTCAGGCGTTGACCCGTTCGATGCGGCGTTGCGTTTCTCTGTTGAACTCAAGAACGATGAACACCCTTGCCAGCTTACCCTTGCGCATGAACGTTTTGAGAGCTGCCGTCTTCGTTGGGTATCTTTGGTTTCTGTTGTACCCAGCGCCTGCTCGGTCAGAACCGGTAGTTTCTGTGACGAGATCAGGAGAGAGCTACCAAGTCAACCTGCGCATGGACGTTGTGGGATCTCGTGCCCTTGTGTGGCGGGTTCTCACGGACTATGAAAACTTGCAGCGTTTCGTCCCAGGCATGCAGTCGAGTCGCATTGTGAGTGGCCGCGGGGAGCCCCTGCTGTTGGAGCAAAGAGGCGAGTCGGGTGTGTTGTTCTTCAAAGTCACCACCACGACCGTTTCGCGCATCTTCGAGACCCCGGAGAGCGAGATCCGTTTCGATTTGGTGAGTGGAAATCTCAAGCGCATGCAGGGTAGCTGGACATTGGCGCCCCATGACCATGCCATCAGCGTCGGTTACCGCGCGGAACTAGTGCCTGAGTTTGCTGTGCCCCCATTGATCGGACCTGCGGTGATGGCGCAGAACGTCAAGGCGATGGCCGAAGGCGTGGCGCGGGAAATCGAGCGCCGCAAGCTGGCCAACTCCAAGGAGTAGCGCGATGTACGGAGCTGAGCATGGTTTCCTGCTGCACACGGCATTGATGATCGGTGGTTGGTTGGTTTTTCTTGCGATATGTGTAGCGCCTTTCGCTCTCATGTTTCTGGCCTACTGGTTGGGAGTGCGGCGTGGCAGACGTCTTGAACGCGGTCAGTTGAAGAACGACGACGCTCGATCGCCAGGATGAGGCTGCGGTCGCGCCGAGCGTCGACCCGTTGCGGTGCTGAAGGGTTACGCTACTCTTTGCGGGCATTGCGATCGAGTGGTGCCAGGCCTACAGGCCGACTCTCGCTTGCCGGCGCATCGTGCCAGCGAGGCTGCCGGCGTCTCACCCGGAACAGCCAGACGGCAGCGACAACGAGTGCCGCGTAGTTCAGCGCCATGAACCACGGCGTGGGCCAGGCGATGCCGTCGAACCCGCGGTCGTTGATCGGATAGAACACCGGCGACGGGTAGTACTCGCTCGAATGCGTGAAGACGTCGATCGCGATGTGCGACCACCAGCCGGCCAGCGGTACCAGCAGCCATCGCCATCGAAACCAGGCGAGCATCGTGACGACGAAGGCGACGACGGCGCTGTGCATCACACAGTGCAAGGTGTGCGACCAGGCCTGTACTGCGGTGGGCAACCAGGGTTCGGCGCCCGGCGTCGCGAACGCATAGCCCTGGAGCGCCTGCCATGAGCCGTCTCCCAGCAGTCCCCAGAGGGCGATGGGAATCAGGTGTCCGATGTCGGGCAGCGCGGCGAGCGCAACGACTGCACGCGTCTGGCTTGCGCTGAGGGGCCAATGGCGCGCCACCGCCACGGCGCCGAGGCCGGCCCACAACGAGTGTGCAACGATGTCCATCGCGCGCGGCAGGTCACATCAGGGCGTGGCTCGACCCGACGTGCGGGCGTCGCGGTCGAGCAAGGCTTTTCGCTGCTCGTAGTCCTGCGCGTCGATCTCGCCGCTGGCGAGGCGTCGTCGAAGCACTTCATGTGGTGTCTCCCTGAAACCGAGCCGGCGCTCCGACGGACGACGCCGCGCCGCATAGACCAATGCGCCGATCAGGGCGATCCAGAAGAGCCACCACAGCCCGTGCATGCCGCCCATGTAATAGCTCCCGTCGTGGAACATGTTCGTCTCCTACATCGCGTCGATGACCGCACGCAGCCGGTTCCGGACCTCCTCGGCAACCCTCGCCAGTTCGGCATTGGCCACTGCCGCCATCGATGCCACGGGATCCACCGCGGACATCTCGACCGATCCGTCGGCGTGCTGCTGCACGATGACGTTGCAGGGGAGCATGGTGCCGATCTTGTCTTCGGCCTGCAGCGCACGATAGGCGAACGGCGGATTGCAGGCGCCGAGAATCAGGTAGGGCCTGAATTCGACATCGAGCTTCGCCTTGAGCGTCTGCCGCACGTCGATCTGGGTCAGGATGCCGAAGCCGCGCGCTTTGAGTTCGGCCGTGACCTTGTCCACCGCCGCCTGGAAGTCCATCGCGACGGTCTTGCTGAAGTGATAGCTCATGGTGCCAGTTCCTTTTGTTGGATCAACCTCGGTTGCGCAGGAAGTCGCGCCGCAGTCCCAGCGAGGCGTCGGTCTTCGCCATGGACCTCGCCGGATCTGTCTCGATGCCGGTCAGAGCCCGGATCGCGTCGATGGTTTCGGGGATCACGATCGCCTGGTTGAAGACCTGGTAGGTGTAGTACGCCTGGTCGCCGTCGACGGCCAGCACGTCCTCCCACAGCGCCACCTCCCACATGTCGCCACGCGGGCGGCCAAGGTCGGCCATCAGTTCGGCCGTGCTGTTCAGCGCAACGATCCCGTCCGACGAACGCACGAACGCGATCCGTGGCGCTGACTCAAACGCGGCGAGCACCTCGTCGCGCGTCGCCGGTCGGGTCAGCTCAACCCACCAGGTGTGCAGGTGGCTGGAGTTGTGCGCGGCCTTCACGGCGATCGTGACGACGTCGAGGTCGGGGATGACGGTGCGGGCGTCCGGACCCTGGTGGCTGGGAATGACTTTCTCGGGGACCACGGTGTTGATGATGCCGTCGGCATGCGCCTCCCACGGGTCCGAGGCGCGCCGGATCAGCGTGCCACGCGCACGCTTGAGCAGGCCCACTGCGTTGAGCGCTCCGAGCGTGCGAACGATCGATGTCGTGTTGCACGACACGACGCGCGTCGACGAGCGCCCCAGGGCCGACGCATAGTTCGCCTGCGCGACGAAGGAATGGCCGGTCAGCGCATGCGATTCACCGCCATGGAAGATGGCTTTGACACGCGCCGCCTCGTACACGCCTTTGTTGATCGCGGCCACCTTCTTCGGCGTGCAGTCGACGACGACATCGGACTTGGCAAGCAGATCGGCGAGGCCGCCCGCAACCGAGATGCCGGCTGCGCGCATCGGTCCCTCGGCCTGTGGCGTCGCCGCGTGCACGGGCAGTCCGGCGCGGGCCGCGACTTGCAGCCGGTAGTCGTTGATGATGTCGGCCACGCCAGCGAGCACCATGTCGTCCTGAAGGCGAACCGCGTCGGCGACTCGCTTGCCGATGACCCCGTAGCCGTTGACGGCGACCCTGATCCTGTTCATGTCCGCTCCTTGATGTCGAGATGCCCGGTCAGCGCAGTGCGCGCCCGCGAGCGATGGAAAGCGTGAATCGAATGGCGAGTGCATAACCCGCCAGCGCGAGGAGCGGCATGCCGCCCCATTGGGGGCCTACGGCGTGCTGCATCAGCAGACTGGAGGCGATGTACAACCCGAGCGTCACCAGTGCGAGTGATATGCGTCGGCTCGCCCGGTCGACGCCTTCCTGCAGGCGTGCGTCGGGCACGATCGCGATCTCGAACAGGCGCTCGCGGGCGAGTGCGCCGTGCAGTCGCTGCGCTACCAGCGTGGGCAGGTCGCTCGCCGCACGGCCCATCTCGAAGGCCAGGCGCTTCGAAGCTTCCGGCTTGGGTGCCTGCTGGATCGAGCCACCCGCAGCATGGCGCGACAGTGTCTCGAATATCGAGAACTGCGGCGCCAGCGCGCGGACGGTGCCCTCCAGCAGCAGCATCGTGCGCGTCAGGACGAGCAGGTCCGCGGGCAGGCGCACCGCCTGTGAGCGGCCGGCGGCGACTAGCCGTCCAAGCGCGGCCGGCAGCGACCAGTCGCGCAGCGGCCGCTCCGCACAGTCAGCCAGCAGCGACTGCACCACCGGCAGGAACGCGCGGCGCTCCGCCTGCGTCCCCACCACGCCCATGTCGAGCCAGGCGTCCACCACCCAGTCGGCGTCCTGCTCGACGAAAGCGAGCGCGAACGCCGTCAGCGCCCGGCGCAGCCGGCGGTCCAGCCGGCCGACGATGCCGAAGTCGTGGAAGCAGATCCGCCCGTCGGCCATCACGAACAGGTTGCCTGGATGCGGATCGCCATGAAACAGGCCGAGCTCGAAGATCTGCGTCACGTAGCTGTCCACGAGGCGGCGCGCGCAGGCCTCGCGCTCGGGTGCGGCGACGGCGTCGATGCGCACACCGCTGCTGAAGCGCTGCACCATCACGGAGGCTGCGCACAGGCCGTCGATCACGTCGGGGATGTCGACGTCGGGTGATCCGCGCCACGCATCGGCGAAGCGCCGCACGAAGCGGGCCTCGCGCGCCAGGTCCATCTCGAGCCGCAGGTTGCTGGCGATCTCGTCGACGATCGCTACGAGGCCCCAGCGCCGCAAGGGCGGCAGCAGGGCCTGCGCCAAGGTAACAACCATGTGCAGGATACGCATGTCGGACTCGACCGCCTCGGCGGCCCCCGGCCGGCGGATCTTGACGATCACCTCGCGGCCGTCAGGCAGGGCGGCGCGGTGAATCTGCGCCACCGAAGCCGCGGCCAGCGGCGTCAGGTCGAAGCGGGCGAACAACTGCGAGCAGGAGCGGCCGAACGCGGCTTCGACGGCCTGCTGGGCCTGCTCCGACGGAAACGGCCCGGCATGATCCTGCAGCCGCGCCAGGGCGTGCTGCGCCGCATCGGGCAGCAGGTCGGCGCGCAGGCTCAGGTGCTGGCCGAGCTTGACGAAAGTGGTGCCCAGCCCCTGCAGGAGGGTCGCGAAGCGTTCGGCGACGGGATGGTCGTCGCAGCGCATCACTCTACGGTGCCAGCCCCACCACAACACAAAACCGATGAAGGCCAGGCCGATCCGCAGGGCGCGCCTGACCGAGGACCGGCGCTGCAGCGCTCGGAGAGAGGCCTGTGCGGTATCGATCATGTCAGGCCACGCGGTTTCGCGGCTGACCGGCCTGCCACGCTGCGATGTTGTCGACCGTCTCGTGCAGGATGCGCGCGACCGCCTCGCGGGTGTTGAAGCCGACATGCGGTGTCGCGAGCACACGCGGGTGGCGCAGCAGCGGGTGCGATGCACTCCAGCCGCGGTCGCAGCCAAGGCCGCTGCAGCCCGTAGGGGCCTCGGACGCAGCGCCGCCTTCGTGCTCGAGCACGTCGAGGCCAGCCGCGGAGACGCTGCCGCGGTCGAGGGCGCGCAGCAGCGCCTCCTCGTCGATCAACGCGCCGCGTGCGGTGTTGATCAGCACGACACCGGGTTTGACCCGAGAGAAGGCGGAGTCGTCCAGCAGGTGGTGCGTCTCCGGTGTCAGAGGCACGTGGAGACTCAGGACATCGCTGCGCTCGAGCAGTTCGGACCATCCGACGAAGTCGATGCCAAGGGCGATCGTGGCTTCCGGTCGCGGGCGCGGGTCGAACGTCAGGACCTTCATCCCGAAGCCATGCGCGATGTGCGCCACATGCGTTCCGATGCGCCCACAGCCAACGACTCCCAGGACCTTGCCTTCCAGCTCGAAGCCGGTGAGCCCCCGGTACGAGAAGTTGCCCTGGAGTGCCCGCCCGCGCGCCTCGCACAGGTGGCGGGCAAGCCCCAGCAGCAGCGTGAAGGCGTGTTCGGCGACGGTGGCGGCCCCGTAGTCGGGCACGTGAACGACCGCGATGCCGCTTTCCCGGCAGGCGGCAAGATCGATGTGGTCGACGCCAGCGGAACGCGTCGCCACCAGACGCAGCGCGGGCATGCCTCGCAGCAGCTCGCGTGTCACCGGCGTGCGGACGAACACGCACAGCACATGGGCCAGTGCGGCCGCTCCGTCGTCCGCGTCGAGCTGCGTGTCGGGCACGAAACGCGGCCACCAAGATCTCGGACGCAGTGTCTCGAGCGTGGCCTGGTCTTCGCGGCCAACGTCCATGAAGAGCACCCGCAAGGCCTCGGGGACGCCACCCGCAGATGCCCCCTCATGCGACACGAGCTCGCCGGGTGGGGTGTTCATGCTGTGCCCCCTGCCGAGTGCTGCCTCGCCTCGCCTCCGCTCTTCACGGCCCGGTACAGCGAGACGATGCCGAAGACGGTACGGATCCGGCGTGTTTCCTCGACTTGGCGGAAGCCCGCGGATCCGAACAGCATCGGCAGCAGTCCGGCGACGTTGTCACTCGTGGTGTCGAACCCGTCCAAAAGCTGCACCGCCAGGAACGCTGTCCGGCTGGCCAGGCCACCCGCGCGGCCCCAGTCGGCAACGTGCAGTTCACCGGAAGGGCGCAGTACGCGATGCATCTCGCGCGCGGTCAGCAGTTTGTCACCCCAGGACAGGTGGTGGAAGAACAGGCTCGACAGCACGCGGTCGAAGCGTTCGTCGGCATAGGGCAGGCTGGAGGATCGCCCCAGGGCGAACGCGATGTCCGCGCCGGCACGGCGTGCCTTGCCTGCCGCGATGGCGAGGATGGCAGGGTCGGCGTCGAGCGCCGACACCTGCACGCCCGGTTGCAGCCGCTGCGCCGCGATCGCGAGCGTCCCGGTGCCGCAGCCGACGTCCAGCACCTGCTGCTCCGGCTCGATCGCCGCCTGCTCGAGCAAGGCCCGCTTGAAGGTCCCCTCGCGCGTCGTCAGTGCTACCACGCGGTCGTACAGCGGCGTGAGCGCGTGAAAGCGAAGTGCCGGCCTGATCCCCGTGGCCTCGACCATCAGAGTACCTCCAGCTGACGTGTCGTGCCCCCGGCCGGCGAGGTACGGCGCGGATCGATGAAGTACAGCAGCACGACGACGCTGAGCGCCCCGGCAAAGAAGCACCACACCGAGATGAACCAGGTGGCGTAGAAGGCGTAGGCCGCCACCGCGGACACGAACGCGGCCACGCCAAAGGCAACGACCCGGGCGTGACTGGAGAACATCAGGCTTGCGCAAGTGCCCAGCAGGTAGAGCGACATCGCGGCCAGTGCATAGAAGTGCGGCGACTCGTAGGCGATGTGCTGGCCTGTCACTGTGGCCACGATTGGCAACGTGAACAGCGTGACCAGCAGGTACAGCCCCACGGCGCTTCCCGCGAGAGCGATCGCGATCAGGACTCGTCGCCGCCAGGGCACGGTTTCCAGCGCCAATCCGGCCAGCGGCACATAGATCGGCCACAGCACATGCGAGAAGAACGAATAGGCGTGTGTCAGCACGGTGTTGAGCAGCGGCGCGCGGTCCGGGAAGGTCAGCCAGAGCGCGCCTTCGAGCAGTTGCTGGATGCCGAAGAGCACCGGGATCCACGCATACGGGAGCTCCGAGCGCACGCGCGCGCGGCGCACGGTGGCGGCGCCGACGATCAGCAGGACGGCGCTGGCAGTGAAGCTGGCTTCTGCGGAAAAGCACATGGGTCGGACTCCCGGCTTATCTGTCGACGGCGGGGAAGGCCGCGTTCGCGGCCTCCCCCCGGACAGTCGCCGCGATGTGATCCGGCGTACGGATCACCGAGCGCGTGCGGGGGCCGCTCCGGGGGTCGGTGCTTGTGGTCATGCGGGTTGTCTCACTACAGGTACAGGGTGGGTGGAAGACCTGGCGCAGCGCTGCTAGAGTGCCCGCGCCTGACCAAGACTCAAGGCGGCCTGGATCGAGCTTGGACCTTTCCCGCCCGGCCAAGCACCGCGTTGAGCGTCATGAGCCGGAAATGAGCCCGGGTGATCCAACGCGTTGGGAACGTCGACGCCAGCCAGGCGTAGACGAGGTACTTCACCAGCTTGCCCGTCCACAGTGCCAGGACCACTTCGGTGACAGGCAGCCGGGATATCGCAGCGAACATCAGCGCGGGTGTCAGCGGCAGCGGCGTCGCCGCGATGACCAGCAGGGCTACGACGCCATACTGGGCCAGCCACCGGGTGGCGTCGCGCCAGGCGATTGATCGCACGACGTCGGGGTAGGCCGCGAACAACTTGGCCCATCCGAGGTGATGGAAGATCAGGTACAGCACCGCCGCGCCAAGTGCCGCGCCCAGGCTCGACCAGAGCGAGATCGCGACCCAGCGGCGCGGTGCCATCAGCACCGCCGCCACCAGCAGGGTCGCGAATGGCACTGACATCGACAGTGTCGCCGCGGCCGCGACGCCGCCGACCACCATCGGGAATGCGCGCGTGTCGGCACGGCGCACGAGCGCGCGCATCAGCCCGGATTCGATTGAATTGCGCAGCATGGCGGGTCCGCATCACGGCTTGCGAGTGATGGGGCGCTGCCCCAGCTCGACCGCCAGCGAAGTCGTCTCGCGCCCGCGCAGCACCTTGAACTGCGCCTTCGTGCCCGGGCTCAGCGCGGCCGTCTCGTTGATCAGCGCCGCCGTGTCGCCGATCTCTTTGCCGTTGATCGAGACGACGGTGTCGCCGGCGCGCAGTCCGGCGCGTTCGGCAGGGCCGCCGCGCTGCACGGCGACGAGCGCGGCGCCGGCTGCGGCGCCGGTCGTCTCGTGGACGACGTCGCGCGCGCTCACGCCGAGCCAGCCGCGGCTGACACGGCCGATGGCGATGATCTGTTCCATCACCTGACGCGCAAGACTCACCGGGATCGCAAAGCCGATGCCTTGCGAGCCACCGCTGCGGGAGTAGATCGCCGTGTTGATGCCCACCAGGTGGCCGGACGTGTCGACCAGCGCACCGCCGGAATTGCCAGGATTGATCGCCGCGTCGGTCTGGATGAAGTTCTCGAAGGTGTTGATCCCGAGTCGATTGCGGCCCGTGGCGCTGACGATGCCCTGCGTCACCGTCTGGCCGACGCCGAACGGGTCACCGACGGCCAGCACGATGTCGCCGACCTGAACCGAGACCGGATCGGCGAAAGTGATGGGTTGCAGACCTTTGGCCTCGACGCGCAGCACCGCGAGGTCGGTCTCGGGGTCGGTGCCGACGACGCGCGCCTCGGCGACCTTGCCGCCGGGCAGCATCACCGCGATCTCGTCGGCGCCTTCGACGACGTGGTTGTTGGTCAGGATGAAACCTTGGGCGGCGACGATCACGCCCGACCCGAGGCTGGATTGCCCCTGGGCGGCTTCTTCGTCTGACCCCCCGTAGGGCCGCAGCCATCCGGGCAGCTGCCGAGGCGGTGCCTTGCGCGTGTAGATGTTGACCACCGATGCCGAGGCCTTCGCGGCCGCGGCGCGGAAACCCGCTTCGAGGCGGGTCGCGACGGCCTTGCCGTTCGGAGCCGAGGCCGACGCTTCGGCTTGGGGCGCTTCGCGCAATGCCACGACATCGGTGCGTGCGGGTGCGACAGGCTCGGGCCCGAACGCCTTCCAGGCGATCAGCAACCCGGCCGTCACCGCGATCACCTGCGCGATGAGCAGCCACAGCCGCCAGACAAAGGATGGTCGATTGTTGTTCATGGTCCGGTTCCCTCCACCAATTCCTCCAGGGCGCGCGCCATCGGTTCGACGACACTGATCTCGTTCGAGGCGTGCGGTACCGTGTCGCAGGTAAGCACGCGGGCTGGCCCGCTTGCGAGCAACTCCTCGTATGCGCCCGACGCGAACAGCGCGTGCACGCCGATGCACAGCGGCGCCGGCAGGCCGACGCGGCGCACGCTGGCCACGGCCTGGATCATGGTGCGCGCACTCGAGACGATGTCGTCGACCAGCACCGGCTGGCGGCCGCCCCAGGCCGAGACGTCCGGCAGGCTGACCTCGACATCGCGGTCACCACGGCGGATCTTCTGTAGCACGGTCCAAGGCGCGCCGGCGGCAGCGGCGACCTCCGAGACCCATTGCTCGCTCTCCGAGTCGGGGCCGATCAGCAGCGGATGTTGCACCTGTGCTGCCACCCAGCGGGCGATCAGCGGTGCCGTGTGCACGACCCGTGTCGGGATGCTGTAGATCTCGTCGAGCGCGCGGTAGCGATGCAGATGCGGATCGGCCGTCACGAGGGCGTCGAATGCGGTCGACAGCAGCGCCGCATAGCTTCTCGAAGTCACCGCCTCACCGGCATGGAAGCGCCGGTCCTGCCGCAGGTAGGCGAGGTAGGGCGCCGCGAGCAGGACCTTCGCCGCGCCGAGGTCGCGGGCCGCATCCGCCGCGAACAGCAGCGGCAAGGTTTTCTCGTCGGGCCGTGCAAGAGAGCATGTGAGCACCACGGTGCGGCCCGTCACGTCGGCGTCCAGGCGGACCAGCGATTCGCCGTCCGGAAAGCGGTGCAGCTCCAATGCGGCACGCTCGGCCTGCAGCGCACGCACCAGCCGATCAGCGAAGCCCTCGTCGCCGGGCAGATGAAAGACGATCGGTCTCAAGACGCCTCCGAGATCTGGAAGATGGGTGGACGGCCTTCGACGTACTGCCGCGCGTAGGCCAGTTCGCCTGGCGCCTGCGCATGGAGCGTGAATAGCGGCTGCCCGGCTCGCACGTTGTCGCCGAGGCGGACGTGCACGTCGACGCCTGCCGCCGGTGCGTTCGGGGCGCCAGCGAGCTTGGCAGCCCGCGAGAGAACCCGGTTGTCGATCGACGTGACGCGGCCCGCCGATGGCGCTTCAACGACCCGGCGGTGCGACGCGACCGGCATTTCGCGCAGGCCTCCCTGGGCTTCGCAGATGGCGGCGAACTTTGCCCAGGCCCGTCCGTCGGCGAGGACCTCGGTCGCCAGGCGCAGGCCAGAACCCGCCGCGGCGGCGCCGCCCAGTTCGAGGATGTCTCCGGCCAGACGGAGCGCGCGCTGCCTCAGATCGTCCGGGGCGTCTGCCTGTCGGCGCAGCACGGCCAGCACGTCGCGCGCCTCCAGCGCCGGGCCGATCCCGCGTCCTACCGGCTGCAGGCCGTCGGTGACGCGCAGTGCCACCTGCAATCCGATCGATCGCCCGACCTCGACGAGGCGGCGCCCGAGCGCCTGCGCAGCCTCGGTGCTGCGGACCTTGGCTGTCGGCCCCACCGGCAGGTCGATGAGCACGTGCGTCGAGCCAGCCGCCGCCTTCTTGGACAGCACGGAGGCGACCAGCTGTCCCTCGCTGTCGAGATCGAGCGGACGCTCGACGCGGATCAGGATGTCGTCGGCCGGGCTCAGGCGAACCGAACCTCCCCAGACGATGCAGGCGCCGGTGCGCTCCACGGTGCGACGCATTGCAGCGATGTCGAGATCGACCGGGGCCAGCACCTCCATCGTGTCGGCCGTGCCGGCGGGGGAGGTGATCGCGCGCGACGAGGTCTTGGGCATCGTCAGCCCGCAGGCCGCGACAATCGGTACGACGAGAAGCGTCGTGCGGTTACCCGGCAGGCCGCCGACGCAGTGCTTGTCGACGACCAGGTCGCGGCCCCAGTCCAGCCGTTCGCCCACGTCGATCATCGCCCGCGTCAGCGAGACGGTTTCGTCGAGGTCGAGGTGGTCGCCTGCGCAGGCGGTGATGAAGGTGGCCAGGTGCAGGTCGGAGTAGCGGCCGGCGGCGATGTCGCCGATGACGGCACGAAAGGCACCGGCATCGAGGCGGTGGCCGTAGACCTTCGCGCGCACATGGCTGAGCGAGTCGAGTACTGGCGCGTGGCTGACGGTGAGCCACTGGCCCGGCTGGGGAAGCAGAGCCCTCCAGGCCGCCTCTGACAGACCCGCAATGCCGTGCCCGAGCCAGGGCCCATCCACGACACAGAGCGTGGCCACGATGCTGCTGGAGCCGGCAGTGAGCCGGACGCGCGCCTGGGTCGTGAAGCCCTCGGAGCGGCAGACGGCGCAATCGCGCCGCATGTAGACCACCGGCTCCTGGTAGGTGTCGATGCCGGTGCGCCAGGCGCGCAGCGTGTTGTCGGCACTGTCACCGTGCGTGGGCTCCGTGCCCTTGTCCGGCCCGATGTCCGCACTCATGCCAGTTCCACCGATTCCAGGTAGTCGGGCACGCGGCAGGCCCAGCCCAGTTCGTGCTCGATGCGCGATCGCATCGCGTCGGCCGCCGCCGGTTCGCCGTGCGTAATGAACGTCTGCGTCGGTGGCGCGTCGAAGCCACGCAGCCATTGCAGGATCTCGCCGGCGTCGGCATGCGCGGACAGGCTGTCGAGTGCCGCCACCTCGGCGTGGATGGGCACCTCCTCGCCATGGATGCGCACCGAGGTGGCGCCCTGCAGGATCGCGGCGCCGCGTGTGCCGCCGGCCTGGTAGCCCGCGAACAGGATCGTGTTGCGACGGTCGGGCGCGAAGGCCTTGAGGTGGTGGACGACGCGTCCGCCCGTGGCCATGCCGCTGGCCGAGATGATGACCATCGGCCCCCGCCGCGCGCTCAGCGCACGCGAGTCGTCGGGCTTGTTGACGATCGTCGCGGCATGGCACATCGCCTCGCATTGCTCGGGGCTCAGCCGGTGCTCGCTGCGGTGCGCGTGATAGATGCGCGTCGCGTCGGTGGCCATCGGGCTGTCGAGGTAGACCGGCAGATGGTGGATGACGCCGCGTTCCTTGAGCAGGTGGATGCAGTACATCAGGTTCTGCGCCCGCCCCACGGCGAACGCCGGGATCACCACGACACCGCCGCGAGCGGCCGTCCGGTTGATGACCTCACCGAGCTTGAGCAGCGGGTCGCTGGCCTCGTGCTGGCGGTCGCCGTAGGTCGACTCGACCACGGCGTAGTCGGCACCCGGAACGCGTGCCGGAGCGGCCAGTACCAGGTCGTTCGGGCGCCCGATGTCGCCGGAGAACAGGATCGACCGCCGGCCGTCGTCGATCTTCACGAATGCCGAACCCAGCATGTGCCCCGAAGGATCCATGCGTGCCTGCAGGCCGGGAGCGGGGCTCCACGGCATGCCGTAGGGCCGGGGGACGAACTGCTTGAGGCAGCGCTCGGCGTCCTCGCGGGTGTAGAGCGGCAGCGCCGGCTTGTGCTTGGAGTAGCCGCGCCGGTTGGCGTACTCGGCTTCCTCCTCCTGCAGGTGGCCGCTGTCGGGCAGCAGGATGCGACACAGCTCGTAGGTCGCTTCCGAGCAGTAGACCTTGCCCTTGAAGCCCTGCCGCGCCAGCAGCGGCACGTAGCCGCTGTGGTCGATGTGGGCGTGCGTCAGCACGATCGCGTCGATGCCGGCGGCCGGCACGGGCATCGGTGCCCAGTTGCGCAACCGCAGTTGCTTGTAGCCCTGGAACAGGCCGCAGTCGACGAGCAGCGTCGCGCCCTCGTGGTGCAGCAGGTATTTCGACCCGGTGACGGTGCCGGTGGCGCCGAGGAATTGCAGTTGCATGGAGTCCTCTTGTGGTGTGTGTTCAGAGCAGGAGCGGTGCGTCGGGCAACTCGTTGTTGTCGCCGGGCGCAACCGGGAAATGGCGCGTCACCAGCTGCGTGACAGCCTCGATGCCCTGGGCGGCACCGCGGCCGAAGTCGCCGGCGCCGAAGTGCGTTTCCATGCTGCGGCAGATCGCGGACCAGGCCTCGGCACCTGCCTTGGCATGGATGCCTCGGTCGGCGACGATCTCGACCCGCCGGTCCGCGAGCAGCACGTAGATCAGCACGCCGGTGTTGTCTTCGGTGTCCCAGACATGCAGTCGCGCGAAGAGCTCGATGGCGCGTTCGCGCGCCGTCTGGCCACGGAGCAGCGGCAGGCCGTCGAGCGCGCCTTCGACGACGAACCGGATCTCTCCCGCATGGGAGGCCTCGCTCGCGGCGATCGCCTGTTCGATCGAGCGCAGCGCGGGGGCGGGGAAGGCGCGGCGCACGCGCGCCGAGGTCGTCGCGAGGTGGCGCAGGAGTCTTGCGAGATCCATGGTCACCACCTGCCGGAGGCACCGCCCCCGCCAAAACCGCCGCCGCCGCCGCTGAACCCACCTCCTCCGCCAAAGCCGCCGCCGCGGTGCCCGCCGTGCCCGTGCATACCGCCGTGACCGCCCATGCCGATGCCCAGCAGCGTGACGAAGAACCCGGTCAGGCCCGCGGTGGCCGCGACGGCCAGGGTCCCGAGCGCGAACCAGGCGACGACACCCAGAACGCCGCCGACCGCCAGGGCCCCAGGCACTCTGCCAAGCACCTGCCGCAACACGCCGCCGAGCACCAGCGCGACGATGAACAGCACCGGCCAGCTTTGCCCCAGTCCGTTGTCCGCGGCTGCCGGGCCGCGCCGCGTGGGCGGCGGCAGGGCCTCGCCATCGAGGACGCGCACGATCTGATCCAGCCCTGCCGTGACGCCCCCATAGAAGTCGCCCTGCCGGAATCGGGGCGTGATGACTTCCGCAATGACCCGCGCTGCCGTCGCATCGTTCAGTGCGCCTTCGATTCCGTAGCCGACCTCGATCCGTACGGCGCGGTCGTCCTTCGCGACGAGCAGCAGCGCGCCGTCGTCGACCTTGCGGCGCCCCAGCTTCCATTGCTCGACCACACGCAGCGCGTAGGGTTCGATCGCCTCCGGCTGCGTTGTCGGCACGATTAGCACCGCGATTTGCGTGCCCTTGCGCTCCTCGAACGCGCGCAGCGACTGCTCGAGCGTGGCGCTCTGCTGTGCCGTCAGCGTGCCGGTCAGGTCGGTCACCCGGCCTTGCAGAGGCGGCACCGGGACGAGTTCCTGCGCGGCGCCCAGTGCGGCCCAGCACAGGAGCCAGAGGACGGCTAGCCAGCGCAGGAAGCGTCCGACCGGGACGCGGGCTGCTGTCACTTCTTGGCACCCGAGGCGCCGATGCCGCCGAGATCGACCTTCGGCGGTGCGGCGAGCGCAGCCTCGTCGGTGACGGTGAAATTCGCCTTGACACCGTAGCCGAACACCATCGCCGTCAGGTTGCTCGGGAAGCTGCGAACCGCGACGTTGTAGTCCTGTACCGCCTTGACGTTGCGGCCGCGCGCCACGGTGATGCGGTTCTCGGTGCCCTCGAGCTGCACGCGCAGGTCCTGGAAGCCCTGGTTGGCCTTCAGGTTGGGGTAGTTCTCGGTCACCACCAGCAGGCGCGACAGCGCGCTCGACAGCTCGCCCTGCGCGGCCTGGAACTTGTTGAACGCCTCGGGGTTGTTGACCAGCTCTGGGGTGGCCTGGATCGAGGTTGCCTTGGCGCGCGCCTCGACGACCTTCGTGAGCGTCTCCTGCTCGAAGTTGGCCTCGCCCTTGACGGTGGCGACGATGTTCGGGATCAGGTCGGCGCGGCGCTGGTACTGGTTCAGCACCTCTGACCAGCTGGCCTTGATCTGCTCCTCGGTGGACTGGAAGGTGTTGTAGCCGCAGCCGGACAGCGCGACCGTCAGCGCGGCGAGAAGGGTGGTGAAGAAGTAGCGCATGGTCAGGGCTCCTGTGGGTGTCGTTCGGAAGTCGGGTCGAAGGAACGGCGATGCGACTGCGGCAGGGAGTCCTCGGTCGACCACCACGCGGGCCGCACGATCAGGGTGCCCAGCGTGGCCAGCAGCGGCAGCGCGAGCCACGCGAAGCTGAGCTGGGCCACCGCGCCGAAGAGCCAGCCGGCGGCCGCCGAGCCGAGCGTCTGGCCGAAGCCTGCCGCCGCGGCCAGCCCGCCCATCGTCGCGCCGAGCCGTCGCCGAGAGGCTCCGGCCGCGAGGTAGGAGATGGTCGGCAGCACGAGCCCGGTGCCCGCGGCGGTGAAGCTGACGCCGACGTACATCCAGGCATCGCTGCGGTGCTGCGCCAGCATCGCCAGGCCGGCGATCGCGAGCACGAGCCCGGCCGCCATCACGCCGCGGCCGGCGGCACGCTCGAGCAGCCCGGTGAAGAAAAGCAGTGCGTTGACGCCGAGCATCACGAGACTGCACTCGGCGAACATCAGCGAGATCTCGCGCGACGAGAGCGTCGGGTGCTGCTGCCCCTGCAGCACGATGCCGAGTTCGAAGCCGGCCAGCACGAACATGACCGCGCCGTTCAGTCCCCACAGCGCCATCGCACGCCGGCGATCGGCAGACGCCGGCAGCGTGTCGTCCTCGGGGGCGGCTGGCGCGACGCGCGGCAGCGTGGCGGCCAGTCCCAGCATCATCAGCCCGCCCAGCGCCGCCGACATGACGATCACCAGATTCGTCGGATCGAAAGTGCCTGCGCCGATGCTGGCCAGCGCGACGGACATCTGCACGGCGGCCGCGTTGAGGCCCGGTCCGAACAGGAAGCCCAGCAAAGACATCGCGCCGAGCCACGCGAACCGGCGGGCGCGCTGACCTTGCGGCGTGTGCTCGGCGACAAGCGCGGGCACAACGGGCACGACGGCCGCCACGAAGAAGCCGGTGGCACCGCGCAACGCGTAGATCCCGGTGAGCCCCATCCAGTCAGGCCGTAACAAGGGCAGCAAACTGGCGACATAGCCGACCAGACCGATCACCAGGATGCGTCCGCGGCCCCAGCGGTCGGACACCAGGCCCCACAGCGGCGCGCCGACCAGCACCCCGGCGGCGTACAGGCCGCTGAGCAGGCCGACATGGCGTGCGACCTCGGCCTGGCCGCCGGCCGCGATCAGTGGCGTCAGCCAGGCCGGCAACAAGGGCATCAGCGCGCCATAGCCGGCGGAGACGACGAAGACAGCGGCCGCGAGCCAAGCGAGTTGCCACGGCCCCAGCCCGACCGCCATCGGCGATCGCTGCTCTTCGAGGCGAGGTGAGTTCGTCATCGCGTCGGCCCGGTGGTGGTTCAGAGCACCAGCCGCAGCCCGGCCCGCACCGAGTTCGCGCCCGCGCCGCTGTCGGCGCCGCGCTGCCACTGGCGGCTGATCTCGAGGTACGGGGCGACGGCGCGCGTGATCTCGTAGCGCAAGTTCAGTCCCCACTCGGACGACGTTGCCCCGGCCTTGATGCCGTCCGACGGGATCGAGCGGGTGGCCCAGTCGATGCCGACGAAGGGCCTGGCGACCAGGCGGTTCGTGAACAGCATGTCGTACTCGGCGCGGGTGCGCGCGAACAGGCGTCCGTCGCTGCGCACAAACGCGGCCACGTCGACGTCGAAAGCGTAGGGCGCCAAGCCGCGCACGCCGATCACACCGTAGTTGCGCGCCTGGGGTTTGAGTTCCCGCCGCAGGCCGATTTGCAGGTCCCAGAAGGGGGCGACATAGCGGCTGTACAGCGCCTGAACCTCGGCGTCCTCGAGGCGGCCGTCGCGGCGCGAGCCCTCGGCGCGCCAGGCGAAACGGTTGTAGTCGGTGCCGATCCAGCCGTCGGCGCGCCAGGCCGCGATGCTCTTCGAGTCACTGCGGCCTGCATCGACCTCGACGCGGGTGGCTTGGAAGATCCCGTCGTCCTCCATCGCGCTGGCGGGGCCGGCCAAGGTGGCCAGCGCCGCGGCAAGCGCGAGCCCCGGCAGGCCCGCCGGGCGGTTGTTCTTCGTGTTCATGCGTGCGTGTTCCATGGCCAGACGATTCACTTGACGACGATGGCCTGGACCATGCCGGCGGCCGCGTGATAGAAGAGGTGGCAGTGAAAGACCCAGGGCCCCGGTTCGTCGAAGCTGGTGTGCACCGTGATGGTCTCGCCCGGCTTGACGATCACGGTGTGCTTGAGCGGAGCGCGCTCGCCCTTGCCGTTGTCGACCACGAAGAACGCACCGTGCATGTGCATCGGGTGTTCCATCATGGTTTCGTTGATCAGGCGAATCTCCAGACGCTCGCCGACGCGCGCCTCGAAGAAGGTGGCCTGCGACAGCTTCTTGTCGTTGATCGACCAGATGTAGCGGTTCATGTCGCCCGTCAGGCGCATGTCGATCTTCTTCGCCGGGCCCGCGGGCAGTCGCATCGGCGTCAGCGCCTCGAGATCGGCGTAGGCGAGGCGGTCCTTCAATCCGTCGGCGAGCGAGTCGGTCGCCTGCGCGCCTCCCGTCGGCACGCCCCCCATGCCGGGCATTCCACGCTGCATCGGCATGCCTTCCATGCCTCCGTGCATCGCGTGCGGGTCGGCGGGCGCGGGGGCCGGGGTAGCAGGCACCGCGCCGTGCCCGGCATGCGGGTCCACGGTCGCAGCGACCGGCTGGGTCGCCGGCGCAGTACCGTGGCCGCCGCCATGCGCGCCTGCCATGTCGGCCATGGTGCGCACGGGTCGCGACCCCATGCGGGGGATCTCGCCCTCCATGCCGAGTTCGGGCGCGAGCGTTCCGCGCGCGAAACCGATGCGCCCCGAAGTCGCGGCGAACAGCGTGTAGGCCTTGCGCTCGGTAGGCTTCACGATCACGTCGTAGGTCTCGCCGTTGCCCATGCGCAATTCGCGGACCTTCACCGGCCGCACGTTCTGACCGTCGGCCTGCACGACGGTCAGGTCCAAGCCGGGGATGGACACATCGAAGAAGTTCATCGCAGACGCGTTGATCAGGCGCAGGCGGATTCGCTCGCCGGGCTTGAACAGCGCCGTCCAGTTGTCCTCGACGCGCTGGCCGTGCACGAGGAACTGCCACTGGCTCCCCCCGTCGGTGGCATCGGTCGGATCCATGCGCATGCGTGCCCAGGCCACGCGCTCGTTCCAGATCGCCTCACGCTCTTGCGGAGTACGCGCCGCCTTCAGATCGGCATAGAGGTCGGGCAGCGTCTGGCGGCGGTCGTTGTAGTAGCCCTCGACCTTCTTCAGATTCGCCAGCACCTTCTCGGGCGGCGTGTCGACCCACTCGGACAGCATCACGACGTATTCGCGGTCGTAGCCGAACGGCTCGCGGTCCTGCGGGTCGATGATCAGCGGGGCGTAGAAGCCGGCGGGTTCCTGCAGGATCGCGTGGCTGTGATACCAGTACGTGCCGCTCTGGCGCAGGTCGAAGCGGTACTGGAAGGTCTCGCCCGGCTTGATGCCGGGGAACGTCACGCCGGGCACGCCGTCCATGTCGTTCGGGACCTTGAGCCCATGCCAGTGCGCCGCGGTCACCTCGTCGAGCCGATTGGTCAGGGCGATCGTGACTTCACGGCCTTCGTGCATGCGCAGCAGCGGGCCCGGAACCGTGCCGTTGAGGGTGATGGCCGACGCCGGCGTGCCGGTGAAGTTGACCTGGGTGCGTGCCAGCGTCAGTTCGAACTTGGTGTCGACCCGCGAGGACGACAGCGGCAGGGCGAGGTGCGATTCCTTCACGACGGCATTGGCCCCGAGTGGCCAGGCCAGCATGGCCGCGACGCCGGCCGTGCCCTGCAGGAAGCGGCGCCTCGGCAGGGCGTGGCCTGTGGCGGCTCCCCGGAAGGCGTTGTGGGGGTTCATCGAAAGGACTCCTGTGGGTTCGACGATGGGGTCGGTGATGTCTGGGTCGGCCGGTTGCCGTTCGGCTTCAGGCCGACGCGCTCTGCGCGACCGGTGACGGCGCGGCCGGTGATGGGTGCGGACTGCGGATGCCGGCGAGCTTGGTGCGCTTGAGCATCAGCGCGTTGATTGCGACGATGGCCGAGCTGCCCGACATCGACAGCGCCGCGACCTCGGGCGACAGCGTGAAGGGATAGAACACGCCGGCCGCGAGCGGGAAGGCGATCACGTTGTAGCCCACCGCCCACCACAGGTTCTGGTGCATCTTGCGCAGCGTCGCGCGCGACAGCTCGATGGCGCCGACGACGTCGTAGGGGTCGCTCTTCATCAGCACCACCTGGGCGCTTTCCATCGCCACGTCGGTGCCCGCGCCGATGGCGAAGCCGACATCGGCCTGCGTGAGGGCCGGGGCGTCGTTGATGCCGTCGCCGACCATGGCAACCTTGTGGCCCTGGGCCTGCAGTTCCTTGATCTTCGAGGCCTTCTGTCCCGGCAGCACGTCCGCCAGCACGATGTCGATGCCGAGCTCCTTGCCGATGCGCTCGGCGGTGGCCTGGTTGTCGCCGGTGATCATGGCCACCTTGACGCCGCGCTCCTGCAGCTTGGCGATCGTGGCTTTGGACGTCGGACGCACCGCGTCGGCGATCGCGATCAGGCCGATCAGGCGGCCGCCGCGTGCCACGTGGACGACCGTGCGGCCGCCGCCTTGCAGCCGGGCCGCCTCGGCCGCCAGTTCGGCCAGGCTGACCTGCTCGGCTTCCATCAGCTTGCGGTTGCCGAGCAGCACGACGTCGTCACCTATCTGTGCGCGTGCGCCCTGGCCGTCGATGTTGGTGAAGGCGGTTGCCGTCTCCGGTGTGTCCGGGCCGGCGCGCTTGAGCACCGCCAGCGCGAGCGGGTGCTCGGAGAACTTCTCCACCGCGGCCGCGGTGGACAGCAGTTGCGCCTCCGTCGTTCCGGGCGCCGGCACCATCTCGACGACGTCCGGCTGGCCCAGCGTCAGCGTGCCGGTCTTGTCGAACACGACCACCGTCAGCTTGGTGGCGTTTTCCAGCGCCGCGGCGTTTTTGAACAGGATGCCGTTCATCGCGCCCAGGCCGGTGCCGACCATGATCGCCATCGGCGTCGCCAGGCCGAGCGCGTCCGGGCAGGCGATGACGAAGACGGTGATGGTGAGCGTGAGGGCGAACAGCAGCGGCTGACCAAGGACCCAGAACCACACCGCAAAGGTCGTCAGGCCGACAAGGATGGCGATGAGGACCAACCACTGCGACGCCTGGTCGGCAAGCAACTGGCCCGGCGCCTTCGAGTTCTGCGCCTCCTGGACCAGCTTGACGATCTGCGCGAGCGCGGTGTCGGCGCCGACCTTGGTGGCCTGGTAGCGGAAGCTGCCGCTCTTGTTGATGGTCGCACCGATCACGGCGTTGCCGACCACCTTCTTGACCGGCATGGACTCGCCGGTGAGCATCGACTCGTCGACTTGCGATGCGCCTTCGGTGATCTTGCCGTCCACCGGGATCTTGTCGCCCGGCTTGATGACCACCGTCTCGCCGACCAGCACCTCGGAAGTCGGCACCTTGGTCTCGACGCCGTTGCGCAGCACGGTGGCCATCGGCGGCGCCAGATCCATCAGCGCGCGAATCGCGTCGGAAGCGCCGGCGCGTGCACGCATCTCCAGCCAGTGGCCGAGCAGGATGAACACCAGCAGCACGGAGGCCGCCTCGTAGAACACCTCGCCTTCGTAGAAGAACGTGGCGCCGAGGCTGAACACGTAGCCGGTGCCGACGGACAGCACCACCAGCGTGGCCATGTTCGCAACCTTGTTGCGTGCGGCGCGCCAGCCGGCGATGAAGAACGGCCAGCCGGGATAGGCGATGGCGCCGGTCGCGACGATGAATAGGAAGAGATTGCGATCCATCCCGAACGGCGTCGCGAAGTCGCCGAACATCTTGCCCATCGGCGAGTAGAGGAACACCGGAATCGTAAACAGCAGCGCGACCAGAAAACGGTTGCGCATGTCGTTGGCCATGTCCTGCATCGACATGCCGGGCGCGTGGCCCATGTCGTGCATCATGTCGCTCATCTGGTGGGCGGCTTCGCCGCCGTGGCCGGCATTTGCCTCGTGTCCCGCATGCGCTGCAGGGGGAGGAGCCTTCGTCGCGACGGGGGTCGAGGCGGAGCTTGCAGCGGCGGTATGCGCAGCGTGACCATGGGCGCCGTGCGCCGCGTGTTCGGCATGGACCCCGGCATGCCCCTCGGGTGGGCAAACGTGCGCCGGCAGCATCTCGCCGTGGCAGTGGTAACCGCACTCGATGATGCGCCGTCGGATGTCCTCCAGCGAGATCTTCGTCTCGTCGTAGTGGACGGTGGCGCTGCCGGCGACGTAGTTGACGTCGACATGGTGAACGCCGGCGAGCGCCGCGATCTGGCGCTGCACTCCGGCGGCGCTCAGGCTCGAGACCAGTTCGCCGACTTCTACGGTACTTGTCTTCATGGGGAGAATCCTTTGGATGGGATGTCAGCGGGCCAGGCGTCCAGCCTCGAGGCAATCGGGAGAGAACTCGAACACGATGTCGGGGTCGGGGCGCACGAGCTTGTCTTTCCGGCCCGTGTAGTGGAGCCGCGAGAGGATGTCGCGCATCAGGTTGAGGCGTGCCAGGCGCTTGTTGTCGGCGCGCACGATTCGCCACGGCGCCGTCGCCGTGTGCGTGCGCACCAGCATGGCGTCGCGTGCGGCGGAGTACGCCTTCCAGTTCTTGACGGCCACCGCGTCGATCGGGCTGGACTTCCACTGCTTGAGCGGATCGCGGCGGCGATCGTCGAGGCGTTTGACCTGTTCGTCCTTGCTGACGTCGAGGTAGTACTTCAGCAGCTTGATGCCCGAGCTGACCAGCATCTCCTCGAACTTCGGCACTGAGTGCATGAACTCTTCGTGCTGCTCCTTGGTGCAGAAGCCCATGACGTGCTCGACGCCGGCACGGTTGTACCAACTGCGATTGAACAGAACGAGTTCCTCGGCCACGGGCAGGTGCGGCACGTAGCGCTGGAAGTACCAGCCGCTGCGCTCGCGATCTGAAGGCTTGCCCAGCGCTACGACGCGGGTTTCGCGCGGGCTGAGGTACTCGACGATGCGCTTGATGCTGCCGTCCTTGCCGGCGGCGTCGCGACCTTCGAGGACGACCAGGATCCGGTCCTGGCAACGGATGAAATGACGCTGCAGTTTCACCAGCTCGACCTGCAGCACGTGCAGCTGCGCCTCGTACTCCTCCCTCGACAGGGATCGGTCCGAGGGTGCCGTGGCGTCGGACGTTGGTGCGGTTGCTCTGCCCGCGCCGTCAGCGCTGGTGCCGATCTTGGCGTGCTTGTCTTGCTTCTTGTGCTTCTTGGACATGATGGGGCTTTCAAACGCCTGGATCCGCGCCGATCAGCAGCGCGGTCTCGGAGAGGAAACGGTGCGGCGGCACGGTCAAGTTGGTCGGCGCCGGCACGTTCTTGAACACGCGACCGGCGAGGTCGAACTTCGACCCGTGACAGGGGCAGTAGAAGCCGCCGGGCCACTGCGCGCCGATGTCGGGGCTGCCGGGAGTGGGACGGAAACTCGGAACGCAGCCCAGGTGGGTGCACACAGCCTCGATCACTGCCAGGTCGGGCCGGGTCGAGCGCAGCGCGTTGCGTGCGGCTTCGGGTTGCTCCGACCGCCGCGACCGTGGGTCGGCGAGCAGGGCGTCGTGCCGAGCCAGCGCGTCGATCATCTCGGGCGTGCGGCGCAGCACGAACACCGGCTTGCCGCGCCACTCCACCGTGCGCAGTTCGCCGAGGCGCAGGCTGCCCAGGTCGACGTCGACCGGCGCGCCCAGTGCACGCGCCTTCTCGCTGGGCGCGAGCGAGGCCACGAAAGGTACCGCGGTGGCGACCAATCCCGCGCCGCCGGCGGCCGTTGCCGCGCCGAGCCAGAGCCGGCGGTCCGCATCGTCTGGCGAACCGGCAGGGTGGACGGAGTTCGTCACGATAGTTTCCAGCAAGGCTGTACTACGTTGTGGACCACGGCGCAGGTTCGGTTGTTGTTCGCACGCGAACGCTGGCCTCAGGCAGCCGAGGCGCGGCCGCCCAGCGCGGGCACGAAGCGAGGCGTGCGCGCGGCGTAGGCGTCGAACTCGGCGCCGAAACGCTCGCGCATCTCGCGTTCTTCCGTCACGGCAAGGCGCCCGTACATCGCCACCAGGATCGGGAACATCACCAGCGTCAGAAGCGTGGGCCACTGGAGCAGGAAGCCCAGCAGGATCATCACGAAGGCGACGTACTGCGGGTGGCGGATTCGCCCATAGGGCCCGGTCGTCGCCAGCCGGTTGGCGCGCTGGGCGTGGTACAGCACGTTCCAGGCCGCGGACAGCAGGTAGAAGCCGAGGCCGAGGAAGACGTAGCTGGCGATGTGCAGCACCCCGAAGTGCGGGTCGCCCTTTTCGCCGAGAAGTGTTGACCAGAGGTGTCCGCTGTTGTGCGACATGAGGTCGAGGGTGGGGTACTTCGTCTGCAGCCAGCCCGACATCAGGTAGATCGTGAGCGGGAAGCCGTACATCTCGACGAACAACGCGACCACGAAAGCTGCGAAGGCCCCGAAGGTGCGCCAGTCGCGGCCGGTCTGCGGTTTGAAGAAGCTGAAGGCGAACATCAGGAAGATGGCCGAATTGAGGATGACCAGCATCCACAGTCCGTAGCCAGGTTGGTCGTGACTCATCTGCAGATCCCCTCAGTGGTGGTGGTGCGTCTTCCGGGAACGCCCATCGGACGCTTCCGGACCTTCAGCGCGGTCGTCCGAGCGCCCCTTGTCATCGTGCGCATCACTTTGACCGTGGCTGTGGCCGCGGTGCATGAAGATGTGCAGGAACGGTGACGCAGCCAGCAGCAGGTAGGGCAGGGCGCCCAGGGTGTGTGCGCGGTGTTCGGTCAGCAGGAAGAACAGGGCAATCGCTGCGAACACCAGCAGTCCGACGGCATATCGGCTACGCCAGAAGCCGCGGGCTCGGCGGGCTGGCTCGTCGTGGTCATGATCCATGGATGGACTCCTATGCGGCTCTCGGTTCGGCCCGGCGATTCGAAGGGTTCGACCGGTGCTTTCGGGCGGGTACGAGAGTTACTTGGCCGGAGCGGCAGGCGACATGGGCATGCGGTCCATCATCATCTGCATCATCGACTGCATCATGTCCATGCGCTTCTCCATCATCTGCTGGCGCGCGGCAGCGTTGGCTGGCGCCTTCCCGGGCGCCATGCCACCCATCATCGACATGCCTTCCTGCATGAGCTTCATGTGCTCGGCCATCAGGGCCTCGCGCTCCGCAGGAGTCTTCGCACTGGCCATCTTCTCGTGCATCGCCTGCATGGCCTTCATGTGTTTGTCCATCATGGCCATGTCGGGCATGCCGGCCGGCTTGCCGGTGGCCGGCGCAGGCATCGCTGCGGACGCGGCGCCGGCAGGGTGATGGGCCTTGTGCTGGTCGTCCTGCGCGAACGAAGACGCGGACACAGCAGCGAGAGTCGCGACAACGGCGAGAGTGCGGAAACGGAACATGAAAGCCTCCTGGCAGCGAGAGAACGATGGGGCGACGGGTGGACGGCCTGGCGGCCGGTCGATGGGAGTGATGCCGCGATGCACGGTCCGACTGTGCGGTCCGTTGTCGACTACGGAGTCAACAGGTTGGTGCCGCGCGGCGGGCCGTCGGCACGGGACGCGCTGAAGCGTCCGTCGCCGCGGCTAGAGGCCGCGCGCTACAGCGCGAGCCGGGAGAACTGCACCCGCGGAGGGGGTGAGGGCGGTGGAACCGCTGCAAGGGCGGCGCGGACCAGGGCGACCGGCGCCATGTACAGGTCGCTGACCTGCCTGTGAATCGCAGGGACCAGAGCCTGCAGATCAGAGGTGTCGAACTTGGGCAGTTGCTTCAGCAGCGTCTGCGAAGTCGCGTCGCACGACTTCTGGCACGGTGCCTTGTCGGGTTGCTCGTCATGCTGCACTCGAGCCGCCGCGTGGGGGTGCACCGTGGCCGGCGCCGGATGGTCTGCTTGCGAGGCGTGCGTTCCGGCATGCGCCGGTTCGCCGCGCGGTTCCGTCAGACAGGCATTCGCCACTCCCGAAAGCAGCGCGAACACCCACACAAGCAGCATCGTGAGGGCGATGCTGCGCTTGTGGCGGCGGCTGGCGGTCAGGGTCATGTTTGAGCGGCTACGTGCGCAGATTCGCAGAATCTGCCGCGCAAGTCTCGCCGGACATTGCATCGGAAAGGTTGATCGTCGTCAAACCAGCTCTGGGGTCAACTACGGAATCCGGACATACCATTCCGCCATGAAAAAAAGGGTGGTAGCAGGCCCCCCGTCACTGGAGACACCCTCTCCCTTGACCATTGGACGCCTTGCCAAGGCAGCCGGGGTGGGCGTGGAGACGGTGCGCTACTACCAGTCTCGCGGACTGCTGCGCGTGCCGGCGGCGAACGGCGGCTTTCGCGTCTATCCCGCTGCGACGATCGACCGAATCGCTTTCATCAAGCGCGCGCAGACACTCGGTTTCACGCTGGACGAGGTGCGTACCCTGCTGGACCTGGAAGACGGCCGCAACCGTCGGGCCATTCAGTCGGTCACCCAGGCGCGGCTGGACCAGATCGAGGACAAGCTTGCGGACCTGCATCGAATGCGCGGGGCGCTGTCCGAGTTGCTGCATCGCTGCAAGCAGACCGGGCCCATGCAGGCCTGCCCGATCATCGAAACTCTGGCCGGCGCGAGGCCTCCCGTCTGATGGGGCGTGACCCGGACGGGTAGCCCATCCGTCAAAGTCGCTTGGCGCGCGCCAAAGGTACGCCCGACACATTCACCACCGACGCAAAGGGCGTCGCCGCAGTCAGTCGCTGCGCGCCCAGGCCGACTGTCGCTTGGCGCATCGGAACGCCCGACAACTCCACCTCGGCACGGGCGGTCGATGGCGCGTTTCCGCCAAGGCGCTTGGCGACCACCAGCGCGACGCCGGTGGCGGCGCCTTCGGTTCCGGCGGATGCCGCCGACGCCGAGCCGACCGCCAGAGCGGCGAGCGCCAGCAAGGCTGCGATAGTCCTCATGTCCTTCTCCTTCTTCAAAGTGCGCGCTTCCCGGGATCGGCAGCGACGTCTTCCCTGGCTTGCTGCAGGGGAGGAGATCACGGTACGCGGCCCTGGCCGACCAGAACCTGACCGATTGATGACGATATCGTCAGGATCGACCGACAGACGCTGCCGGGAGTGGACATGCACTGCACGCGGCTGCGGTGGCGCCAATGGCGATGGCGCTAAGCTTGCAGGCTATGGAACAAGCCGTCTTGCCGATGACCCCTGCCGCACAGCGGGACGCCCTGATAGACCGTTGGAAGGCCGATCCCCATGCGACGTACCGCACCTGGTTCCTGTGGGAAGAGCGCCTGAAGAACTTCCGCTCGATCCGGCGCGGCATCGGGCAGATCGTGCGCGAGATCGAGCGTGGAAGTTTCGGCAACGTCTATCGGGGCTCGACGCTGGAGACCGTCGTGTCGTCGATCGCTGAGCAGCGGCAGATCTTCAAGGGCGCGGATCACGCGTTCCTGTGGAAGCCCAAGCTGCGCATCCCGGACATCTACGAGAACGCGGACAACCAGCGTGCTTTTGGCCGACTGTTGCACGCCTGCGACTGCTGCGACACCGCCGAGGCGGTGATCGATGCGATCCGCCGGCTTGATGCCCAGCAGGTCAAGGGCCTGGGGCCAGCGGTGGCCAACCTGCTTTACTTCATTCACCCGACACTCGTCGTCCCGTTCAACACCGCGATCGTGCGGGGCTACAACGCGCTGACCGGCAGCAACGTCAAGCTGGGGCGCTGGGACCATTACCTGTCGATGCGCGAAGGGGTCATGCGCCTGAACGCCGACCATCGCTCGCGCTTGTCCAACGACCTTGGCGCGGTCGCCGGCCTGCTGTTCGACGTCGGTTCCGGTCGCTTCGACGCCCCGCCCCGCGAGCGCGACCTGGATGCTGTCCTGGCCTGGCAGGCGGACCTTGCGCGGGTGCGCGAGGAGACGGCCGCACAGCACCGGCAGTGGGCGCTCGAACGCGAGAGCGACACCACACACACCGAGATCCAGGGTTGGCTGCGCGATCTCGGCCTCGGCCTGGGCTTCCAGGTGTGGATCGCGTCGAACGATCGCTCGCGCGACTACCTGGACGGACGACTCGGCGACGGCTGCCTCGAGTGTCTGCCCGTCGAGCTCGATGGCGCCGCGGACTCGGTACGCCTGATCGACGTGGTCTGGCTGGAGGCCGGCGGCGGGAGCGTTGCGGCCGCCTTCGAGGTCGAGCATTCGACCTCCATCTACTCAGGCATCGTGCGCATGCTGGACTTGGCGCTTGGCAGCGCGGTGGCGGCGAGCACCACGATGTTCCTGGTTGCGCCCGACGAACGGCGCGACGAGGTGGCGCAGCAGTTGCGGCGCCCGGCTTTCTCTCGCGTGTCCGAACTCGGCATCCGCTATCTGCCTTACGGTGAACTGCGCTCGAACCGCGCTGCCATCAGCCGCTTCGGGACGGGTTTGAAGCCGCTCCTGGAGATCTCGCAGACCCTATGAGCAGGCACGTCGCCGCCAGTGACCGGCAATAGCGCGATGAGCGTGTCGACACCATTGCTCGCAGACGCCCCCAACGATTCCGGTCAAGTGCGGCTCTACCTGTGGCCGCACCGCCTCCTCTACATCGGGCCTGGTCCCTGTACACGATCGCATCGCCATCATGCTGCCCAGATCTGCTGGGGGGTCGGGGGTACGCTGCGTTCGCGCGCTGAGCCTCAGGGTCAGTGGGAGGAGTGGAACGGGTTTCTCGTCCTGCCCGACCGACCGCACGCTTTCGATGCCACGGGGGCAACCGTGGCAATGCTCTTCATGGAGTCCGAGGGTTCCGAGTACGCCTCCATGAGGGCACGGTCTGGCTCGGACGACGGCATCACGCCGTTCGAGCCGTCGCAACAGGCGGCCTTGGGATTGGCGACACTCGCGGCAGAAGGTGGTGCCATCGACGAAGCGGATGCGATATGCAGAGCATGGCTCGGTCTGGGCAGCATCGCCCCGCGCATCCTTGACCGAGACGCTCGGCTTGCGCGTGCCCTACAACTGCTGCAGGCGAGTATTGACCGACCTGTGCGACTGCAGTCGCTGGCGGACGCGCTGCACGTCTCGTCGAGCTGGCTGAGCCACCGGTTTGTCGAAGAGACGGGCGTACCGCTGCGTCGGTATGTCATTTGGATGCGGCTGCGACGAGCGGTGGAGGCCGTTCTTCAGGGGGCTACCTGGACCGAGGCTGCTCATGCAGTCGGTTTCAGCGACTCGGCGCACCTGTCGCGCTCCTTCCGAGACAACTTCGGCATTGCGCCCTCTTCGCTGGTCGGTCGCCGGGATCAGATCTCGGTCTGTTTCGACAAGGGGTGACGGACAGTCTCGGGTCGCTTGAGGCGCGTCGCCACGAAGCGCCGGACCGCATGTGCCACGGCGGTTGGCTGATCTTCGGTCACAAACGGCCCGGAGTCCTCGATCACTTCGACGGCGGCGTCGGGAAACAAGCTTGCCAACCGATGGGCGTGCTCCAGCGGAAAGAATCGGCGTCGCTCGCGAGCCCACGCTAACAACACCGGACGTGGGAACGAACGCAGGCGCTTGGCCACATCCACTGTATACCTGGGGTCGATGGCGCGGACGAGAGCCGCGAAATTGCTTCGTGTTCCCGTGCGCTCTCGCAGGGGGGCGGTGTAGGAACACATGATGTCGGCCGGAATGGCCCTTTCGGTCAGCAGCCCAAAGGCGATGGGCAGTCGTTGTACCCAGCGCCAGCGCAAGGTCTGCGCCAGCGCCCACAGACCCCAGGACGTTCGCCCAAACAGTCGCAGGTGCCGATTCGGAAGCGGGACGAAGTTGTCGAATGCATCGCAGGGTGTCAACACGAGGCCTGCTATCCGCTCGGGACGGTCGGCGACGACATGCTGAGCGACGGCACCTCCCGTGTCGTTGGCTACGAGCACCACTTGGTCGAGACCGGCTGCGGCCAGGAACCCGTCGACCATTGCAGCAATGCCCGGTAGGGAAAAGTCGGTACCCGGATGCATGACGAGGGCATGCGCGCCAAGCGGCCAGTCGGGCGTGATGCAGCGGTGATCTTGCGCCAAGTCCGCGACGACGCCGCGCCACACGTCTCCGTTGGCGATGATTCCGTGCAGAAACACGATCGTGGCGCCAGCGCCTGTGACGCGGTACTCGATCGGGCCTTCTGGAATGTGAAGGATGTGGCGCTCGCCGAGTACGGGTGAAATGGACATGAGGATCTTTGCGAGGGAGTCGAGACGTCGGACTGGAGTGCCGCTAGCGATCGCGGCTCTGGCGCCACGAAGTGATGCCGGCCCATGCCAAGAGCCATCTCTCGCGTGCCTGCGACGCGAGCCACCAGCTGATTTGGCGTGTCTGCGGGGTGCATGCCGGTGTCACATCCACCGCGACGCGGTGATACCCGCGTGCGCCGTCGGGGTAGGGAGCCGCAGGCACGCTGCACTGCACACCGTCTCGACCCCAGGCTCGGGCCTCGAGCGTGTGGCGACCGGGCGTTGCGTCCCAAGGTGCTTGCCAATGGACCCACGCGTTGGGGCCGAGCGCCGTGGCGAGCGCGCAAGCCCGCCATGGTCCGCCATCGACTCGCAACTCGACCTTCACGAGGCCATGAGGAGGGCTCCAGGCGACCCCTGCGATGATCTGCGGGCCCGGCGCGAGCATTGCAGAGTGGGTCGGGACGTCGATCCTGGCGTTCGGCGTCATTCGCGATGGGCGTCGCGGCCAGCCTTTGCGCTCAGCGTAGTCGATCGCCCCGTCGAAGCGAGTGACTTCTACCGACGCTAGCCACTTGATGTTTGCGTCGTATCCGTGGATGCCGGGCACAAGCATCCGGACGGGAGCACCGTGCTCGCGTCTGAGCGGTGTGCCGTTCATTGCGTAAACCAAGAGCGGCTCGAAGCCCTGCTCGAGCAAGGACACGCTCAATCCGGCGGAGAACCCGTCCACCGCGTGGAATCGGACGTGGTCCGCGTCCTCGAACGCTCCGGCGCGCGCGAGCAAGTCACTTAACCGCACGCCTTGCCACCGGGCGTTTCCCACGAAGGGCCCCCCAACCGGGTTGTGCACACACATGAGAACCGCATCCACCTCGCAGGATGGCATCGTCAGCAACTCGGCGAATGTCAGTGTGCGTGGGCGCTCGACAAGTCCCGTCACCGCGAGCCTCCAACGTGGTATGTCCACGTTCGGCGCGGGAAACGTCACATCGGTCACGAAGAATCGATCGACGGGAGTAATCAACTCGGACACGCCCGGAATTTCCAGGACAGCCGATCGGGGAGCCGGTGGCAGGACAACTGGCGGCGCGGGAAGAGACATAGGCCCTCCACGCCGTTGTCGTCGGATTCGACGGAGGGTCATCGCGAGCCCTGCGAACACGAGTCCAAGCATGAGGGAGGCGACGGCACCGAGCCAGATTGCCAGCAGGCCTGCGGCCAGCGCCAGCGAACCGAGAGTGATGGCCGCGGTGCGTGAGAGCTCGGTGCGGCGCCATAGCGCGCAAAGCCCGACGGACCCAGACAACAGCAGTGCCGCCGCGAGCGCTGCCTTTCCCGCGAACGAAGCAAGCGCCGGAAGACCAACACCGAGCAAGACCAGGGTGGCAAGAATTGCCGGCTTGTCAGCGCGACGCAATAGCGCAATACCCACGTCGATCAGGGGCGTTGGCAATGCGTCGATCAGCCACTTGCCGATCGCTCGCAGGGGTGAGGTGTGGGTCCCATGGACCGCCGCCACGAACTCGCCGGCCGTCAGCTGCATGAAGGCTGCTCCAACCCCTAGCACCCAAGCGTCGGACCAAGAAGGCAGCATTTCGTCACTTGCGTATTGAGGATGCCTGCGAGCGTGCCCTAGCCAGGCGTTCTAGGCTTGAAGAAACTGGCAGATGTGCGGCGCGGGGGAGGGGGGTCTGGCAGCGGCCGAGATTACGCAACCGTAATGTCGCCGTCGGGCGTTCGTCCGTTGCGGCTCCCTAGAGTGCGTGTCATGCCAATTGGCATGACGTCGAGGGGCGCGATGCCCCGCTGTACTAGGAAAGGATCGATCATGAAGTCAACCCTGTCCATTCTGGCCATCGCGATTGCGGCCGTCGGGGCTTCCCTGCCCGCCTTGGCGCGTGATGCCCTGCCGCAGGCCACGCAACAGGCGCTGGCGCTGAAGGACGGTTCGACGCTGTACGTCTTCAAGGACGGCAAGATGGCCAAGGAAGACCGCTACGGTCGTGCCGCCTACCTGAAGCAAGGTGAGACTCTCGAGTTGGCCGACGGCCGGAAGGTCACGGCGGTCGGCAACGAGGTGGCTCGGCTGGACGGCCTGCTCAACGACGGGCATCGGAACTGAGGCCCGGCGCTCTAGGCTCGCCCTCAAAGGTCCATCGAGAAACACCCATGAACACATTCGGCAAGACCGGCGTACTGTCGGCACTTGTGCTCGCTGCGTCCGCAGCGATGGCAGGGATCGGCCACGGCAGCAGCCCCGTCGGCGAACCCGGCGAAGCGGCCCAAGCCACCCGCACCGTCGAGGTCGACATGACCGACAACATGCGCTTCACGCCGGGCGAGATCTCGGTGCGACAGGGCGAGACGGTCCGCTTCGTCGTGAAGAATTCCGGAGCGGTCAAGCACGAGCTGGTGCTTGGCACGCCCGAGGAACTGAGGGCGCACTACGCGTTGATGTTGAAGACGCCGGGCATGGAACATGCCGACGACAACATGGTCAGCGTGGCGCCCGGCATGGCCGGGGAAGTCGTGTGGCGCTTCACCAAGGCAGGCAATGTGCACTTCGCTTGCCTGCAACCCGGCCATTACGACGCCGGCATGAAGGGCCTCGTGAAGGTCGCGCAGCCGGCCGGCGCCTCCAAGTCCGACGGCCATGGCACCCACAAGCACTGAGTGACGGTCGTCACGGTATGGCGGCGGCGCGCGGCACTTGCCGGCGCCCGGCGCCCGCAGCAGTTTTTTCTCACATCCCTACGGAGCTATCAAATGAAGACCTTCAAGCCCCTCCTTGTCGCCCTGGCCTTTGCCGCCTCGGCGCCGTTCGCGATCAGTGCCCACGCCCAGGCGATGGACCACAGCAAGATGGGCGGCACGAACATGCCCGGCATGAAGATGGACGGCATGCCCGCCTCGATGACCGAGGGCGAGGTGCGCAGGATCGACAAGGAAGCCAGGAAGATCACACTCAAGCACGGCGACATCAAGAACCTGGACATGCCCGGCATGACCATGGTGTTCCAGGTCAAGGATGCCGCGCTGCTGGACAAGGTCAAGGCCGGTGACAAGGTGGTGTTCACCGCCGAGAAGGCCGACGGAGCCATCGTCGTCACCGCGATTGAGGCTGCGAAGTAGCTCGAGAAGATCGAGTGCCCTGTCCACGCGAGCAGTCCGGCGGTGCGACGGCCGTGACGCAGTGGCGTGCTGCGCTATGTCTTCGGTTCTGCGGCGGCCGACGGCGGCACAACATGACGCTCCCGCGTACTGCGCATCTGTGTTCCGGCTTGCAGTTCGATGGGTCGATGACGAGTCCGTCATCTGGTGGTCACCCATCTGTAGTGTGCGCGCCGGCAGGATGCACGTTTTTTGGTTGTGCGGGGCCGGCGGCGCCGCCGTCCGCCGCCATCCAGCATGATCGAGGCAACAGACCTTCTCAGCGCGTCAGTCATCGGCGGAGATACTCTCGACTGTGTCGTGATTGGTGGGGGACCCGCCGGACTGGCTGCAGCCATTCATCTCCGACGGCATGGGCGCGGCGTGCGCTTGGTGGACGCAGGTGCCAGCCGGGCGCAGCGCATCGCGCGTGCCCTCAACGTTGCCGGATATCCCGATGGCGTGGTCGGTGGACATCTGCTTGAGCGGATGCGACAACACTTGCGCGCAGCGGGCGGGCACGTCACCTACGATTCGGTCGAAGGAATACGACGTTGCTCGGACGGCAGGCTCTTGGTCCGGCTGAGGCATGGAACGCTCCTGGCGCGCAACGTCATCTTGTGTGCCGGGGCCACGGATCCGCCGATCGGATTGCCTGGAATCGACGACGTGGCGTCGGCGAAACTACTGCGGCGCTGCGCGTGGCAGCATGGAGTCGACGATCTCTTCGGGAAGCGTGTCGGCGTGCTGGGCGACTCGCTCCTCGACGTGCCTGGCACAGCCGATCTGCGGAAGGTGTGTGCGGAGGCGAGGTTCATCGAGATCGACAGCGCAGCCGGGAAGGCTGATTACTCGCCATGCCATGCCGGACTCGAGCGTGTGCCCGGCGTCGGACGCCATGTCGCGTTGACTCACAACAAGGCCATCCTCGTGACATGCGACGATGGTCGGGTCCATGAGTTCGACTTGCTGCTTGCAGCATTCGACGCGCAGCCGCGAACGTACCTGGCGAATCAACTGGCTGTTCGGCTCGACGTGCATGGCGCAATCGCGATCGGCCCGACCGGACTCACGAGTGCAGACAATGTGTACGCCGCAGGCGACGTGGCGGGAGGATCGTGCCAGATTGACGTTGCCATCGGCCAGGCAGCGGTAGCCGCCGCAGCCGTGCACGACAGCTTGTAGATTTCAGTTTGGGTCTTTTCGCCGCCTTCGCGGAGGCCCCAAGAGGTCGCCAAGTTCGCGCAACCGCCTGGAGGGCATCGGGTTGAACCGTCGGAAGGTGGCGAGGGGATCGTGCTTCTGTGGCTGGCGTGCGATGACGAGTGTGTCATCGCGGCGTCGGTCTGCGGTTGGTGATGGCTTCTTAGAGTGTTCCTCGTGCGCGCCGTCGCGCACGCCATTAGATGCCGTAAGGAGCTTCCATGAACACATACATAAGCCGCACAGCGCACGCGCTGAAGAACCCGATTCTTGCGGCAACGATTGCCGGCCTCGGGCTATTCCCGGTACAGGGCGCCGCTAAGGATTCGCCTTTGGCGACCTACAGATGCGTGGTTTCGGGGCAAGCAAATCAGTGCCATCCGTCCGAGTCGACGTCCGATGTTCGGATCGAGAAGCAGTTCGTGCTCGGGCCCTATGCGCGCTACCTCGTCTATCGGGGTGAAAGCACGCGCGCCGCGGCCACCAGAGCCCAAGCCCTTGGCGAGCAGACCGCTGAGCGAACGGTGAGGATCACGAGGAGAGAACTCGATGCCTTCCAGCGATACCAGCGTGCCGTCGGGGGATTCGCGGAGTCGGACCACATCTACGAGACGGTTTCTGAGGTGCCAGTTGACGCCAGCGCCATCCGTTCTGACTAACTGCAGTCTCGTCCAGTGCGCATGATGGCCGAGTCGATGCACGCACGGATCCCGGATGCCCGTGCCAGCCCGATCCGCGCCTTGACGATCCTCAAACCGGCGTCCAGCCGCAAGATGCATACTCAATCAAATTCTTGAACTCGACTGCTCATGTTTCGCCGCCATCAACAGCTCCGCCGCTGGGCCCTCCGGGTTCTGTTGGTGTGGCTGTTCGGTCTCGGCCTGGGAGTCGCCAATGCTTGCCTGGCCGCCCAGCAGTTCGCCGGAGGCGGTGACACGTTCCAGGGGAAAGCAGAAGTGCAGGCCGCGGACTTTGCGGCTGCGTCCGCAGAGTGCGAGCATCACGCGGTCACAGCGCCGGATCAGTCCCGGCATGATTCGGATGACTCGTCGCCGAAATCGAACTGCGAGAGTTTCTGCGAGCGGGCCGGTGTGACGATCCCGCCGCAGAAATCCGCTCTCGACAACTACCAGTTCCATGTCCTGCCGCCCCCGATGGCGGCCTTGACCGTGCCGGCGTCCGTTGACGTGTCGGCAGATGTGCAGGCGCCGCGCCGGGATGGCGCAAGGCCCCTGCCGATTCCCATCGTCTTCTTGCGCCTGGCGCTATAGCGGTCGCAAGCAGGCAGCCGGCCAGTCTGGCCGCGCAGCTTGCGTGCATCCCGCGTTCTTTCGCCGGCCGTCCTGAAGGACGGCGCCGCGGAACACTGACCGTATCGCCGCCTGATTGGACTCCGGATCGCCTCATGGTCCGGCTCTCCGAGCGGCACCCAAGGAGACGACGAATGACGACCGTACGAGGTCAAGCGAATACCGCATGGGCAGACATGCCTCGCTGGGCCGGCGCTCTGGTGATGGGGCTGGTCCTCGGCGCTGCCAGGCCCGTTCCCGCGATGGCTCAGGAGGCGCCTTTGGGCCGCGACCTCACGGGACTGCTGGCCTACGCCCGTGCCCAGAGCCCCGAGATCCGGGCCATGCGCGAGGAAGCCGAAGCCGCCGCGCAGCGTGTGGGACCGGCGGGGGCGCTCCCCGATCCGGTGCTGCGCGTGGAGCTCATGAACATCAACAACTACGGCAACGACGCTTCGCCCAGCCTGTTGCCCTGGAAGGTCGGTGAGACCAAGTACACCTTGATGCAGTCGCTGCCCCTGTGGGGCAAGCGGGAGCTCAAGCGGGACGCCGCCGCCGCGGATGTGCGGCAGGCCGAGGCCCGCGCGAGTGCGACCTGGGCTGAGCTAGCGGCTCGAATCAAGGCGGCCTATGCGGAGTACTACCGTGCCGCAGACAACGAGCGGCTGACCACGGAGGTGCTTGGACTGATGACCCGCCTCGAGCAGGTTGCGCAGGCGCGCTATGCGGGCGGACTGGCCACCCAGGCGGACGCGATCCGCGCGCAGCTGGAGCAGACGGCAATGCGCTCGGAACTGATCATGATCGACAGCGAGAAGCGCCAGATTCGCGCCCGCCTGAATGCGCTGCTCGCTCGCGAAAGTGGCGCAGCGCTGGCCGAACCCGCGGAGCTGCGCGCGATGCCCAGCCTGAAAACCGCCGATGCCTCGTCGTTGGCGGAGCGGGCGCGGTCGGGCAATCCGCAGCTCCAGGCCGAGCTGGCCAGAGTGGCCCTTGCGCAGAAGAGCCGTGACCTCACGCAGCGCAATCGATACCCCGACCTCACCGTCGGTGTCTCGCCGTCGCAGATGGGCTCGCGCATCACGACCTGGGGTGTGATGCTCGAGATGAACATCCCGCTGCAGCAGGAATCCCGCCGTGGTCAGGAGCGGGAAGCCGAGGCGATGGTCGCCGCGTCGCGGTCGAGAGCCGAAGCGCTGCAGCAGCAGTTGGTTGGCGACCTGGCGGTGAACCTGGCCGGGCTCGAGGCCGCACGCCGCAACGAGACGCTGCTGAAGACGCAGCTGCTGCCGCAGTCGGAACTCGGCCTTCAATCGGCGCTGGCTGCCTATGAGAACGGCAAGGCCGAGTTCGCGATGCTGCTCGAGGCGCAGCGCCAGATCCGCAAGGCCCGCCAGGAGATCCTGAAGACGCAGGTCGAGGCGCAGATGCGCCTGGCCGAGATCGAACGCATTGTGGGAGAAGACCTGTGAAGACCGCTACGACCGTACTCGTGATCGCCCTGGTTGGCGCCGTCGGCGCCGGCAGCTACTGGCTGGGCTCGCAGTCGCGCGGCGCAGCACACTCGTCGGCCGAGGCGAGCCGGGAGACCTCCTCCGCCGCGGCACCGAAGCAGCGCAAGCTGCTGTACTACCGCAATCCCATGGGGCTGGCCGACACCTCGCCGGTGCCGAAGAAGGACCCGATGGGCATGGACTACATCCCGGTCTACGAGGGCGAGGACGAGGCAACGACCAGCGCCGGGCCTGGGGGTGCAGGCCAGGTGCGCATCAGTACCGAGAAGATCCAGAAGCTTGGTGTGCGCACCGAGCCGGCCGGCATGCGCTTGCTCGGCAAGACGATTCGGGTCGCAGGGCGCATCGAGGCCGACGAGCGCCGGACCTTTGCGGTGACCGCGAAGTTCGAAGGCTACGTCGAGAGGCTACACGTCAGTGCGACCGGCCAGCCGGTGGCCAAGGGCCAGCCGCTGTTCGAGGCGTACAGCCCGGAACTGGTCTCGGCGCAGCGCGAGTACGCGATCGCCATGCAAGGTCTCGAGGCGATGAAGGAGGCCGGCACGGAGGCGCAGGCGGGCATGCGCCAGTTGGCCGATTCGAGCCTTGCGCGCCTGCGCAACTGGGATCTGTCGGCGCCGCAGGTGGCGGCCTTGATGAAGTCCGGGCAGCCTCAGCGGACGATCTCGTTCCCTTCGCCGGTGACGGGCATCGTCACCGAGAAGAAGGCCTTGCAGGGCATGCGCTTCATGCCGGGCGAGACGCTCTACCAGGTGACCGACCTGTCGGCCGTCTGGGTGATCGCCGACGTGTCCGAACAGGACATCGCGCTGGTGAAGTCCGGGGCCAAGGCCCGGGTCACGACCACGGCGTATCCAAACGATGGCTTCGAGGGACGCATCACCTATGTCTACCCGACGATGAAGGCCGAGACGCGCAGCATTCCCGTGCGCGTCGAACTGGCCAATCCCGGCCAGCGTCTCAAGCCCGCCATGTTCGCTCAGGTGGAACTGGGTGTCGGCGGCAAGTCGCCGGTGCTGGCCGTTCCGGACTCCGCCGTGATCGACTCCGGCACCCGTCGGATCGTCCTCGTCCAGGTGGGGGAAGGGCGCTTCGAGCCGCGCGAGGTCGAACTCGGCGCGCGGGCGGAGAACTACGTCGAGGTGCTGAAGGGCGTGCGTGACGGCGAGCCGGTGGTCGTGGCCGCGAACTTCCTGATCGATGCCGAGAGCAACCTCAAGGCCGCGGTGGGAAGCCTCGGGGGGCACGCGGGGCACGGCAGCCCTGCAGCCGGCAGCCCGGCGGCCGCCAGCGCGCCGCCGGCTGCACCGCAAGCGAAGGCAGCGCCGGTCGGCCACAAGGCCGAAGGCACGGTCGACGGCGTGGACGCCAAGAACGGCACTCTGAGCCTGAACCACGGCCCGGTCGCCGCGCTGAAGTGGCCGGCCATGACGATGGAGTTCAAGGCCGCCAACGCGTCGCTGCTCAGCGGCCTCAAGCCGGGACAGGCCGTGCGCTTCGAGTTCGTCGAACGGCAGCCGGGTGACTTCGTCGTGACGTCCATCGCCCCCGCCGGAGCAGTTCCCGACACGGCGCCGCGGGCCAGGCCAGCCGCACCTGCGGCAAGCGCGGGCCGATCCACCCACTCCGGCCACTGAGCAGAGGGCGCCATGCTGTCCAAGATCATCCAATGGTCCGGGAGGAATCCCTTCCTGGTCCTGCTCGCGACCCTGTTCATCGTCATCGGTGGCGTTCTGGCCGTGCTGAAGACGCCGCTCGACGCCTTGCCCGATCTGTCCGACGTACAGGTCATCGTCTACACGGAGTACCCCGGCCAGGCGCCGCAGGTGGTCGAGGACCAGGTGACCTACCCGCTGACCACCGCCATGCTGGCGGTGCCGAAGTCGAAGGTGGTGCGCGGCTTCTCGTTCTTCGGTGCCTCGTTCGTCTACGTCATCTTCGAGGACGGGACCGACATCTACTGGGCACGCAGCCGGGTGCTGGAGTACCTGAACTTTGCGTCCGGCCGGCTGCCCAAGGGGGTGTCTCCTTCGCTCGGGCCCGACGCCACCGGCGTTGGCTGGGTGTATCAGTACGTCCTGCTGGCCAAGGACCGCACGCTCGCCGAACTGCGCACGATCCAGGACTGGTACGTGCGCTACCAGCTCACCAAGGCGCCCGGCGTGGCCGAGGTGGCGTCGCTCGGCGGCTTCGTGCAGACCTACCAGGTCACGGTCGATCCGCTCAGGCTGCGCAGCTACGGCATACCGCTGATGAAGGTGTCGCAGGTCATCCGCGACTCCAACCGGGACGTCGGCGGCCGCGTGGTCGAGATGGCCGAGACCGAGTTCATGGTTCGCGGCAAGGGATATCTGCGCGGCAAGAACGACATCGAGACCCTGGTGCTCAAGAGTGAGGGCGGCACGCCGGTGCTGATCCGGGACGTCGCCCGCGTCGAGATGGCGCCCGACGAGCGGCGCGGCTTGTCGGAGCTGAACGGCGAAGGCGAGGTTGTTTCCGGCATCGCGATGTCGCGTTTCGGGCAGAACGCGCTGGAGGTGATCCACAACCTGAAGGCGAAGGTGACGGAGATCTCCGCGGGGCTGCCGGATGGCGTGTCGATCCAGGCCGTCTACGACCGGTCGGACCTGATCCATCGGGCCATCGACACACTCAAGCGGACGCTGATCGAGGAGAGCCTGATCGTCGCCGTGGTCTGCGTCGTGTTCCTGATGCACGTGCGCTCGGCGCTGGTCGCCATCCTCATGCTGCCGGTGGGTGTGCTCATCTCTTTCATCGCGATGAAGCTGTTGGGCATGAACTCCAACCTCATGAGCCTGGGTGGCATCGCGATCGCCATCGGCGCGATGGTCGACGCGGCGATCGTGATGATCGAGAACGCGCACAAGCACCTCGAGCGGCTTCCGGCCGTCCACACGGTCAAGCAGCGTGCCGATGCCATGCTCGATGCCTGCAAGGAGGTCGGGCCTGCTCTGTTCTTCTCGCTGCTGATCATCACCGTGTCGTTCCTGCCTGTCTTCACGCTGGAGTCGCAGGAAGGGCGGCTCTTCGCGCCGCTGGCCTACACCAAGACGTTCTCGATGGCCGGCGCGGCGCTGCTGTCGGTGACGCTGGTGCCCGTGCTGATGATGCTGTTCATCCGCGGCAAGATCATGCCGGAAGCGAAGAATCCGCTGAACCGTTTCATGATCTGGGTCTACCGCCCGGTCATCGCCGGCGTGATGCGCTGGAAGAAGCTGACCATTGCGCTGGCCGGCATCGCCATGGCCTTGACCTACTTCCCCGCCTCAAAGCTCGGCAGCGAGTTCATGCCGACGCTCAACGAAGGCACGCTGCTGTACATGCCGGCATCGCTGCCTGGCATGTCGATCACCAAGGCAGCCGAGGTGTTGCAGACCCAGGACAAGATCATCAAGAGCTTCCCGGAGGTGACGTCGGTCTACGGCAAGGCGGGTCGTGCGAACACCGCGACAGACCCCGCGCCGATCGAAATGTTCGAGACGGTGATCAACCTGAAGCCGCAGGAAGAGTGGCGGCCGGGCATGACCACCGACAAGCTGATTGCCGAGATGGACAAGGCGTTGCAGTTCCCGGGTGTGTCGAATGCCTGGACGATGCCGATCAAAGCACGCATCGACATGCTGTCCACGGGCATTCGCACGCCGATCGGCATCAAGGTCTTCGGCAAGGATCTCGGCGAGATGGAGAAACTCGCCAAGGAGATCGAAGCGGTGGTCAAGGCTGTGCCCGGCACGACTTCGGCCTTCGCGGAACGCCTGACCGGTGGCAGCTACCTGAACATCGAACCCAACCGCGAGGCCCTGGCCCGCTACGGCCTGTCTGTCGGTGAACTGCAGGACATCATCGGCACTGCGCTGGGCGGCGAGATGGTCACGACGACGGTCGAGGGGCGTGAACGCTTCGGCGTGACGGTGCGGTACCCGCGAGAACTGCGCACCCACCCGGAGCAGATCGAGCGCGAGGTGCTGGTGCCCACGATGGGCGGTGCGATGGTGCCGCTGGGGCAGGTCGCCAGGGTGAGTGTGGCACGTGGTACCCCGGGCATCCGCACCGAGAACGCGTTGCTGTCCGCGTACATCTTCGTCGACATTCGTGACCGCGACATCGGTTCCTACGTCGCGGACGCCCGCAAGGCGGTGGCCGATCAGGTGAAATTCCCGCCGGGCTACTACATCACCTGGAGCGGCCAGTTCGAGTACATGGAGCGTGCCATCGAAAAGATGAAGGTCGTCGTCCCGGTGACCTTGCTGACGATCTTCCTGCTGCTCTACCTGAACTTCAGGCGGTTGACGGAAACGTTGATCGTGATGCTGTCGGTGCCTTTCGCCCTTGTCGGAGGCGTGTGGCTGATGTGGTGGCTCGGCTACAACCTGTCGGTGGCCGTGGCCGTCGGCTTCATCGCACTCGCCGGGGTCGCGGCGGAAACCGGCGTTGTGATGTTGATCTACCTCGACCATGCCTGGGCCGAGGCCCGGGAGCGCTGCCGCGTCGAGGGGAGGTTGCCGGGTCCGGCCGACCTTTACGGCGCGGTAATGGAGGGAGCGGTCGAGCGCGTGCGTCCGAAGATGATGACGGTGGTGGCGATCATGGCGGGCCTACTGCCGATCATGTGGGGCACCGGCACCGGCTCGGAGGTCATGAGCCGCATCGCCGCGCCGATGGTCGGCGGCATGATCTCATCGACCGTCCTGACGCTCGGCGTCATCCCGGCGCTCTATGCGCTGGTCAAGCAATGGCAGCTCAGGAGGGAGTCGCGTTCTGCGCCGGCCCCTTCTGCACAGGAAGCCTTGGGCCCTTCAGTGGCCGCGTGAGGATGGACCCATGAGACGCAGAGCACTTCTGGAGAGGTTGGTGGTGATCGGCGCGTCGCTGCCGGGTTTCGCGCTGGCGGCCGCCTCGAAGGCCGAAGTACAGGTGTTCAAGAGCCGCGGATGCAGTTGTTGCGCGGTTTGGGTTGGGCACCTTCGCGAGGCCGGATTCAATGTTGCCGTGCTGGACGTATACAGCGCGTCAGTCGAACGCCGGCGCCTGGGCATGCCCGACCGTTTTGGCAGTTGCCATACGGCGCTCGTCGACGGCTACGTGGTCGAAGGACATGTGCCGGCCGCAGACATAAAGCGACTGCTGGCAACCCGGCCGAAGGCCTTGGGGCTGTCGGTACCCGGCATGCCCGCGTCAGCGCCCGGCATGGCGGTTCCGGGCTGGTCCCAGCCCTATCAGGTGCTCCTGATCGATCTCGCCGGGCAGGCTTCGACGTTTGCCAGCTATCCTGGCTGACGACCATCAGGCCCCTGATCCATGTACGGCCACATGTCCGTGCCGCCTCCCCTCGGACCAACGCCCGAACTCGTGTGCCCAGCAGCGCATCAGGAGACGTCGGTGATCGTCGGCTTCGCTATCCGCGGTGGTCCAAGTCGAGCAACTGGCTCAGCCGGGCGACCTCATTGCTGGTCATGGTGATCTTTCGCCCGTCCATCGTTTCGACCACCGTTCCGACTTTCACGCTGGTCGCTCGGCCGTAGCGATCCTCCTTTGCCATGAGGCCGCCTTCGAACACGTAGAGCGTCCCACCGTCGGCAAGAGCGACCACCTGCTTGGCGGCCTCTCTGGCGGCATGGCCAGCGTGAGCAGGCGAAGTGGCGACTGCTGCGATGGCTGCGACAACTGCGATTGCGGCGACTTGCGTGACTCTCAGCTTCATGTTTGCCTCCGTGGTTGGAGAAAAAGATCCGTCCTACGCCCGCTGAGAAATCTAGTCCCGTCTCACCGACAGTTCGCTGTCGCAGGGATAACGGGCCAGTCATCTTCTCAAGGAGCAACACCGAGGTGTTTCAACGGACACCGAGTCGATGCTGGAGACGCACCGTGGGCGAGGGGTCTGCGGTCGATCACCGCGCGCCATTTCTCGTGGCTGTCCGCGAGCATTCGCGCGCCGATGTTCGGGAGTCACTAAAGAAAGACATAAGCAAGGACGGATAGAGTCCCTCAGGTCCACGGAGAGTCGAGATGAACAGCTTCAGGGTGACGAGCGACGCGCCGATCGACGGGCTCCGGCGTAAGCTGATGCTTGGCGTGGCGGGTGCCCAACTGGTCCAACTGGCCGGATGCGGTGGCGGTTCTTCCAGTTCCGCAACTGCTACCCCGCCTCTGATCTCCGCGCCGACCGCAGGGGCTGACTTGCCGGTCATCCCTCTGGACGACGGGTCTGTCGACGCGACGGGCACCAGGAACTTCTTACTCGTTGTCCAGGCGGGAACGACAATCTTTCGCTCCGGCGTCGCGACCGCCACCCTGGCTTACAACGGCCACCTGTTGGGCCCGGCATTGAGACTGCGACGCGGAGAGAAGGTCGCCCTGCATGTGCAGAACAATCTTGGCGAAGACACCACGGTCCACTGGCACGGTCTGCTGGTGCCCGCGGAGGCGGATGGGGGCCCTCATCAGGTCGTTGCAGCAGGTGCCCAGTGGACCGCTAATTTCACTGTCGCCAATCCCGCGTCGACCTGCTGGTTCCACCCACATACGCATGGCTCGACCGGCCGCCAGGTTGTAATGGGCCTCGCGGGGCTGCTGATCGTCGATGACGCGAGGATTCCTCGCTCGATACTGCCGGAGACATGGGGAGTAGACGACCTGGCGCTGGTGCTCCAGGACAAGCGATTCACTGCAGCAGGGCAGGTCGACTACACGCTGTCAGCCAGCGACCGAACCAACGGCTACGCGGGCGACACACTCCTGGTCAACGGAGCATTGGCCCCGGTGTGGCAGGCGCCGAGGCAGTGGGTACGTTTCAGGCTGCTCAATGGCTGCAACGCACGCACCTTGGAGCTGAGGCTGGGCAGTTCGCTGTCGATGCTGCAGGTCGCCAACGAAGCGGGACTGCTGGCCGTTCCCGTTGCGCGCCCGTCGGTTGCACTGGGGCCCGGTGAACGCGCGGAAGTGTTGGTCGACTTCAGCGCAATGCCCGTCGGGCAGGAAGTGCCGCTGTACGTCAGCGCCGCGGCGGGAGGCATGGGAATGGGCAACGCGGCGGGAGCGACGGAGGTCCAGGCCATGACAGTCCGCGTGAGTCTGCCAAGGCAGACCAATGCCATCTCGTCGCCACCCAGTACGCTGCCTGCAGCGCCGGCGGTCGCAGCGGGGCCGGGCGCAGTCAACCGCACCTTCAGCCTGGATGGCGGGATGATGGGCGGGGCCTTCACGATCAACGGCCGAAGCTTCGACATCGGCCGAATCGACTTCAGCGTGCCGGCGAATGCGGTGGAAGTCTGGACATTTACCAATGCGACCAACATGGCGCATCCGATGCATGTGCACGGTGTGAAGATGTCGATGCTCACGCGTGCGGGCGTGGCGCCGGCCGCCTACGAACAAGGTCTTCGCGATACGTTCGTCGTCGAGGCCATGCAGACGGTACGGGTCGCGGTGCAGACTCCTGCAGTGGCGTCGCGGTCACCCCTCATGTTTCATTGCCACATCCTTGAGCACGAGGACAGCGGCATGATGGGTCAGTTCACCACGGTCTAGTGTGAGTTTCCACACCCGGATGACAAGTCGGCGCCTCGCCAGTACAGGCTTCCCTCTCAGCGAAGTGGACAGGGCAGCGATCGTCGTGGGCGCGATGTAGTGACCGGGGCGCCAACTATGATTGCGGCCGCATGCTCACGAACAAGAATGAGGTGCTGGCCGCCGCGCTGGACCAGACCAACACCTGGTTGGCCGAGACGCTCGGTAGGCCGGATCTTCAACTGCAGTTGATCAGCCAGCCGATCGCCAGAGCGACCGCCATGCAGTTCGAGCGAGGCGGCGGGCCAAGGCGGAAGGTGCACTGGAACTGGGAAGACATCTTCTTCTCGCGAGTGCGGCACCAGGACGCCTGGATGTACGCGATGGTGCGTGCAGGCCGCCCGCGCGCGATGTGCTACGGGCGCATCCAGGTCAAGGGCGGCCATGTGTCGCTTGAATACCTTGAGCGCACTCCCTACGCACGTGGAATCCGCGGCTTCACCGCGCCGACAGCCTTCCAGTTCGCCCGTGCAGTTGCCCTGCTGCTCGACCTCACGGAAGTTCGACTCAACGAGCCGTTCCCGCACCTTGTGCAGTATTACGAACGGGTGCTGGAGGGGGCCATTCGACACCCTGCGGTGGGTCCGGTAAAGTACTTGTCTGTGAAGGTCGCACCATGAAGCGCGTTCGAGTTGCTCCCGGAAAGTTTGTCGTCGTCTCCCAGGGGATGGCGGACAAAGCCGCGCGTGTGTTTGCCTCAGGTGCGTTCACCCGGGATCAGGTCCGCGACATGGCTGCGGCCGAGCCTAAGAGTGCGAGCGGAGTGTTCCTGGGCAAGTCCACGGCCAAGCGAGCGGGTGCCTTGTCGGGCAAGACCGGCACTTTTGTGCGCCAGAGCACCGGCCACGTTGTGGTGGCGGGCTATGACAGGGCGCCGACTAAGCGCAAAGCTGCCTAGGGCCGCGGCCGGACCGGCCGGAGCAAACCCGGTCGGCAACGGCCCGGCTATGAGTTGACATAAACATTAAAGTCGCTCATTCAGCCTGCTTGCGATCAGCCTGCTTGCGACCGTTGCGCCGAGGTGACGCAAAGTGGCGGTTGCGTCCTCGGCTATCTCTCGCCAAAGACGTCAACGCCACCGCTGTCGTGGGCCGCGCCGCCTCTCTGGCGGAAGCGTCGAATCGTAGGGCCACGAGTTCCGTGGCCGTCTTGGACGACTGGCGATCCGAGCCCACAATCTTACTGAATCGCGCCCCCGCCGGACACGGCCGTTGCGCAGGGTCAGTCAAATGCGCATGATGCTTCCATCTTGAGTGCGATGGAACCGTCGCCAAGACTTGACCACCACCGTGAACGACATGGACCCCCGCGACGCCAGCCAAGCCGAACTGATGCGAACCGGCCATCAGACCGCAGCTCACAACGGCTGGCTCGCAGCCGCGATCCAGGACGCGCTGGACGATCCGCGTCCGGGTCTCTCGTTCGACGAGGTCATGGTCGCCCTGGACGCCGAGATCGGCGCGGCCGAGCGCGAGCGCGCCGCCGATCGCTCTCGCGCGGGACGTCATGTCCCTTCCAGCGCTCCGCGACAGCGATGAATGACGGGAAGTTGTTCGCTTGGTGAGGTTTCCTGCAGGAGGTTTGCGCGCCATGATTCGTGGAGGAAACAAGCATCCGACTTCGGCACGAGGCGGCTTGGCGGCTGCTGAGGTTCGCGGTGCATCGGCGCGAGCTCAGTGGATCAGGGAAGGGCTGGTAGTCCTCGGTCCGCAACTGGCGCAAGCGTGGGGGATTCCCCAGGAGGCATTGGCGACGACCTCGGCAAGCGGCGAGGTGGTCAGCATCCACATCGACAACTGCCAGTACTACCCCGCGGCATTGCTGAGCATCGATCGCTTGACCGCAGGCGCGATCTGCTGCGCTCTCCGGAACCTCCACGACACCGAGAGGGTGATGTTCTGGCTGCGCGATCACGGGGCCCTTGGAGGCAGGAGCGTGGCTTTGGCATTGAAGGCTGGAACACCGACGGCCAGGGTGAACGCACTGGCGGAAGCTTGGGCACGCGAGCGGACGTACGCCAGGAGCTTAAATGACGAGGATGTGGTCGAAAGTCGCGAACGCCGTTCGTGACCGCGACTGTGCTTTGCGGCTTGGCGCCGAATGGTCGCCAGAGTTGGACGCCTGGCCCGCCTCCTCCGACGACACCAGTGCACGGGCATCGCCAGCCTGGGCGGCCTTAGCGAACCTAGGCTCAATCCATGAAAGGAAGCGGCGCCGGCCCCTTCCCTGACGGGATGGGAGCACGGCGCCGTGATTGGGCAGTGAACGGCTTCAGCCGGCCACCAGCGTCATGGGTTGCCCATTGGCGGTGTGGCGCACGATGCGGTTTCCCGCGCGCCGCAGACCGTCGGCTTCGACTTCGTCGAGCAACTGCGTCGGCAGTTGAAGGCCGAGATCGGCGACCTTGACGCGCAAGGTCGCGATGTCGGTCCAGTCCAGCAGGGGCTCCTGCAGGCTGGTGTAGAGCATGTCGTTGCGCTCGTCGACGACCTGGAGAAAGTAGTCCCCCAGGCGTCGATCGAAGCCGGCCACGATCTCGACGGGGCGTCCGTCGAGCGTCGCCGTCGCGAGGTGCTGGCTCATGGTCCGGGCTCCGCGCTGTCGAACACGGGCAGCCCGTCGATGACCGCCGCCTCGCGATCGAACATCAGCCAGGCCACGCCGGCGGATTCGGCCACCTCGAACAGCATGGCCAGATCGGGTTCCGACGGCACCCGGTACTTCGGTGCCCCGACATAGACGAACCCGCCGCAGTCGGTCGGGTAGGCGTTCACGGACAGATCGTCATCGGCGAGCTTGTTGCGTGTCGCCGTACTCAGATGCTTCAGGGACAGGCTGGCCAGCATCTCGGCCTGCTGTCGCAGGCCGGTGGCGGGCAGGGTATGCATCGTGGATTCCTCCTCGGGATGAACTGGGAGATGTGGGGGATTCGGTCGCCCGCGTCACGGTCGAGGGCGCACGGGGCGTGCGCTTCGATCCTCCGGCGCGGGCGAACGTCATGCCGCAGTCGCGGCAGCGGAACCAGTGCAGGCGACCGAGCGCGCCCAGGGGCACGCCGTGGCCGGCACAGCAGGGGCAGGTCGGGGGTCTTCTCTCCGACATGGGCATCCTTGGTTGGGGTGGGATCGGCGGGAGGGGCACCGCCGCGGCGGCGCCCTTCTCGCAACGGGGTCGTGCAGGGCGTGACTGCCGCACATGGCGTCAGAGCAGTCCGCGCTCCGCGAAGCTGACGCACTGGTCGCCGGCGACGACGAAGTGGTCGATCAGGCGGATGTCCACCAGCGCCAGCGCCGACTTCAGGGTCTGCGTCAGGAACTCGTCCGCGCGGCTCGGCTCGGCCTGGCCGCTCGGGTGGTTGTGGGCCACCGCGATCGCGGCGGCGTTGCGGGCCAGGGCGCTCTTGACCAGTTCCCGCGGGTATACCGACGTCTGGGTGAGCGTGCCGCGGAACACCTCCTCGTGGGCGATCAGCCGGTGGTTGGCATCCAGGTAGAGCGCGAGGAAGACCTCGTGCTGCAGGCCTGCGCAGCGCAGTCGCAGCCAGTCCCGAAGGACCTGGGGCGACGACATCACCGGCCCCTGCGCCATCCGGTCACGCAGCTCGCGCATCAGCAGCTCCCGGGCGACACCGAGTCGGCGCGTCAGGAGCTGCTGTGTGGCCGGGTCCTCGTGGGGCGTCTCCCGGTCGCTGACGCGCAGCGCAGCCGGCGTCGGGCCTGGCAATGGGTGGGCCTGCAGGCCCAGCATCTCTGCTACCAGGGCCTCCCGAGACGCATGGGCGGCATCGGGCAGGTCCGGCAGATCTTGAAGACCCTGGAAAGGGTGGAAGTTCATGGCGTTCTCCTCTCGTGGCGAAAAGGAAGACGGGAACGCCGTTCCCGGTGGGGACTGGTGTCCCCGCAAGGGAAGGATGTGCAGACACACGACGGAACGTGGCCGGCACGGTGGCTCAGATGATCATCCGAGGCAGGTAACGACTGCGACGCCGCTGCCGCCGGTTCGGTCGGCATCGGAAACACTCCTGTCGGGAGTGGGTGTGAGCCCGTCAAGTCTGCGCCATCGGCACCGGGGATTCAACCGGGGTGGTGCCAGCAACCGCGCCTTTGCCGCGCTTGCCCGCGCAAAGGGCGCCAGGGTCCGTGCCTTGGTCGGGCATCGGTGCGCGGGGAGGTGGCACGGTTCGCATGACCGCACTGCGCGTGGCCGCGCAGTTGTGGCTGGGCCACGGCCAGCCCGGATGTCTTGGCGGGCAGACCGCAAAAGTGACACCGCAGAGGCACTCGGCTGTCACTGCAGAAATTTCTTCGCCGCGGCCAGCAGCGGATGTGCACAGACCTGCGCAGGCACGCGAAGATGCGCGGCTTCCCGACAAGGCCGACCCGACATGCTGCGATCCGGAAACCATCTTCGACTGACCCGACCCGAACGGGCGCGGCTGGCCCGCATCACCGCCATCGAGCCGGGGTCCATCCGCAGCGTCGCGGACCTGCAGGCCTACGTCCGCCGGTGCAAGGCCCACTACTGGGGCCACTCCGATGACACCCGCTTCCTGCACTGGCTGATCGAGCGTGAGGTGCAGTCCCTGACCGGACGCTGAGCGCCCGTCGCCCTGTTCGCAGCCTTGGAAACAGGAACGTCCCCGGTGCTGGACCGGGGGCGTGCTGGGTGACGGCCTGGAGTGGATCTGGATCGCGCCGTCTGAAGGGTCTCGAACGTTCGACCGGACGGCTCAGCGGAGCACGCGCGGCTCGACGCTCGCCCCCCGCATGAACGCGAGGTACGCACCGGCCTTGCCGATGTCGTCGAAGGTTGCCACGGGCTGCTCGTGCAGCACCACGGCCCAGGGACGGGCATCGTCATCACTGGCGCGGATGCGCAGTTCCGGTGGCTGCCAGCGCGGGTGGCGGTACAGCGGCAGGCCGGTGTCCCAGTCCATCAGTGCCAGCACGTGCGCACAGAGGATGGCCGTGCCGCCCGCCTGGCCCGGCTCGACGAGCAGCGGCACCTTCAGCAGGCCGGTCGAGCGGCCGACCGTGCCGACCACGTCGATCTCGTCGAGCCAGCTCGCGCCGGTGCCGGTGTCGCCCAGCGCCAGCCGCACCTTGCGGCCGTCCCGGCGGCAGGTCTCCAGCACCCTCGCCAGGCGAGGGTCCGTGCCGGGGTCGAAGTAGGTGCCGTGGCCCTGGGCGGACTCGACCCAGGCACGCACCGCAGCGAGGTACTTCTCGTAGCCGGTGAGGCTGGCCGCGTCGTCGGCGGTCGGCATCAGGTCGGGACGATCGAGGCGCTGCGCGATCTGCCGGGCATGGTCGCGGGCGTTGTCGAAGCCGAAGCAGGTCACGCCACCTTCGGTGGCGATCACATACAGGCGTTGCTCGGGATTCAGGGTGATGTCTCGCATGGTGAACTCTCGAAGTTGGGAGGGCGGACACCGGCCCTGGCGGGACGGGCCCGCGGGCGGTTGGATGGGGTGCCGGTCGCGCCAGGCCGCTGGACGTCAGTCCATGGCCGAGTCACGTCAGCGATCGAACCCGGTGCAGCCGATGGGGCTGCGCCGGGGGTTCGGTTTTCGGATCAGCGCCGGCTGATCTGCACGGCGGGTGCGGGGCCGTCGACGGGAGGTTCCGGGGCACGCTCGGAGCCGCCTTCGGAGCCACTGACCGGCGACGCCGGGGACATGCCGGCCTGGCGCTGGAAGCGGGCGTGCGCGTCGGCGAACTCGGCATCGCCCAGCAGCTGACGGACCTGTGCGGCGGCCGGTTCGGTCCTGCTGTCGGCGTCACGGCCCGAGGCAGGGCGCGCGCCCCGCTTCGATGTCGCTGGCGAGGCCGGCGGTGCGGCGGCAATGGCCTCATCGAGGATGTCCGCAGTGCGGTGGTACGCCTTCTGCGTGACGCCGCCGACGAGGGCTGCGGGTCGCTGCAGCGTCCACTGGACCAGCAGGCGCAGCCATTGCCCGATGCGCTTGTCGCGGGCCTGGCGCGCCTTGTGGACGCGCAGCGACTGCTTGCAGGACAGGTACAGCGCCAGGTGGCGACGCTTCATCTCGGCGTCGCCGTCGAGCTGCGCCATCACCTCGGCGGCGAGGGCGACGTCACTTCCGACGCGTCTGTAGAAGCCGACCCAGGCGCGCTGCTCCTCGATGTCGATGGTGCTGCGGCGCGGTGACGGGCTCTGGAAGGATCTGTCTGGGAAAGCATGACTCATGGGGTTCTCCAAGAAGGCGAGGGAACCCCGACCCCGACGGGAGACGGTGACTCCCGGAGGGTGGATGGCGAGGACGGCCGAAAGCCGCAGGAAACGGGGTGTCGGGTGATGGCGTCCCGATGCCATCGCTGGCAACCGGTTCACCATCCCCGAGACCCGAGGACTCGATCGGCACGAGCTCGAGCCGATTGCGTTGACGCGACGGGCGACTCGATGCCCGCGACCCTCAGGTTGTGAGCACGCGAGCGGCGCCTCGGCGCAGGCCCTCGGCAATGCCGATCCAGCGGTCGGCGATCCGGTCCAGGTAGACCAGGTCGTCGGCCGCGATCTCGCCCGAGGCGCGGAGCCGGGCGATGACTTCCTTGACCAGGAGGGGATCCTCCCGGGCCAGCACGATGGCCGTCGAGGCGATGCGCCTGCGGTAGGTGTCGACCGTCATGGTCAGCACACCGTCGTGCAGCGCTCGGACGCCAGAGGGTCCGCGGCCTCGCACACCATGCGGATGGACGCATGGGGCGTGCAGGGCCGGGGCCGGAGCAGCGCCGGAAGGGTGACAGGCTGCCGGGCGGGCACACGGGCAAGCCCGGTACCTCCCAGCAGCGCACACACCGGCGCGACAGCGCGGTTCCAGGGAACGGGACTCATGGGGGTTCTCCTTCAGGGGTGAAGGGGAACGCCCATCCCTGGCGGGGAACTGGGGTTCCCCGTCTGGGATGCCCTGCCGGGAAGGCAAGGCGCTTCGTCGCGCACAGGTGCGTGCGCGAGCTGCAGAGGTCCGCGTCCGAGAGGACGGGGCCAGGGCAGATGCGTGCGTCAGGCCAGGCTTCTGATCGAGATCAGGCCGGGCTGGTGAGCGCAGGGCGCGTCACGACGCGGAGGTCGTGGTCGGCGCATGCGAGGAGGGGCCACGACACGGGGTCATGGCCGGCTCCTGGTTTCGGATCCGGATGGACCTGAATCGGCCCGGCACACGGAGGTGCCGGACGGGACACAAGGCAGGTAACGACTGCGACGCCAGCTGGGCTGGACTTCAGGGCGACCAGAGCCACCGATGAAGGCTGAGCAGACGCGATGTCCGCAGGTAGCCACGTCAGTATCGGACGGGGTCCCTCGGTCGGCAACGGACCCGAGGTCTCATCGCGGCAATGCCCGCCCAAGCGACCGGCTCGGCCGACGCTTGGGCGGGCAATCGATTCCGAGTCCTCCACGTCGGGGGCCCGGAACGCGGCGCTGCCCAGTTGCTGGGCGTGCGGGTAGGCTGACGGTTCGTATAGTGGGCGGATCAACATCTCCTGCAGACCGGTTCCGCCCTGTCCATGACCGTCGAGCGCTATGCCTTCCATGACTGCGAAGCCACCACGGCGGCAGGCGTGCCGCTGCGCATTCACGCTGGCGTTCACCATGTCGAGCGGCGATCGCTGGTGTTCCGCGTGCGCCTGGGTGGCCGCGAGCTCGATCTGACCCTGGCCGAGTCGGAGCGCCTGCTGGATGCGGGCTGTGTCGGGCCGGTTGTCGCCGCCGCTGATCCACCGGGGACCGGCGAAACCCATCCTGGGTGAAACACGCGAGGTGGCGAAGGCAGACTGGAACGTCTATGCGAGAGCGCTGGTCGGACCCCGGCGACCAAGGCAGTTGCGCTGCTCGAGTGGGCCAGCGACGTGGCGATGAGTGTCTACACAGCGGCCCTACACAAGTACCCGGACTCGGCCATCAGCTGTCGTTCACGGAGCCCAGGTGGGCGACCGCACCACGCCGGATTGCAGACGGCCGGCAGGACCGTTGCCACGAGGGCGGCGACGACGCCACTCGTCGCCTGGTCGCATCGCGTGCCAACTCGACGCGCTCGGCTCACGTTGCAGAGCGGTTGCACGTCC
>JAURZM010000060.1 GCA_030653385.1 Rubrivivax sp.
GGCGAACGACACGGGGTGGTCGTCGCCCAGGTCGGTGCCCAGGCGCCCGGCGCCGACGGGCATGGTGGTCACGCCGCCGGCCATCGTCACGGGCGTGGCGCTGTTGATCAGTTCACCCAGGGCTATGGTGCCGTCGTGGCAACTCAGGCAAAGCAGGGACGCGCCGTTGGGCTGCCCCATGCCGCCGCGCGCCGTGGTGCTGGTGTAGGGCGTATAGATCGCCGCCGACGTGCGCCGGCTCCACAGCGCCGCGGCGGGCGACGCGTTGTGCGGCAGATGGCAGAACAGGCAGATCTGCGTCTCGGTGGCGGCCTTCACGCCCCCCGGCCCGGAGACAGACAGGTTGTGCTTGGTGGTGGCGACGTCGGCGCGCGTGGCGCCGGGAAGTGTGACCAGAAGGGCCACCAGCGCGGCCACCAGGATGCGCCCAGCGCTCATGTCGCCCCCCCGATGTAGCGGAACACCTGCACACGCCGGTTGTAGGCATCGGCCACGTAGATCGTGTCGTCGGCGGTGATGAAGATGCCGGCGGGCAGCCAGAACTCGCCGGGCTCGCTGCCCTGCGCGCCCAGGCCCAACAGCAGGCGGCCGCGGCTGTCGAAGATCTGCAAGGCATGCAGCAAACCGTCAACGACGTAGATGTGGCCCCGGCTGTCGGTGGCCACGCCCTTGTGGCGCGCCAGGTCGCCGCTGCCGTTGCCCAGGCGGCCGAACTGCGACACGAAGCGGCCTGCAGCATCGAAAACCTGGACGCGGAAGTTCAGGGCGTCGGTGACATACAGCAGGCCGGCCGCGTCGCGCCACAGCAGGGTCGGGAAGTTGAATTCGCCCGCGCCCTCACCGCGCCGACCCAGCCGCGTGGCCAGGCGCCCGTCGCGCTCGAACACCAGCACCTGGTGTGCGGCGGTATCGGCCACGAACAGGCGACCGGTGGCGCTGTCGAAGGCCAGCCCGGTAGGCTGCCGCAACTCGGCCTGCAAGGGTAGTTCGGTGACCGCGCTGGCGCCGTGCGCAAGGACAAACACCTTGCGCAGTGACGAATCGGCCACGTAGACCTCGCCACCGCCGCCAAGTGCCAGCCCAACGGGCGAAGGCAGCGCCAGCCCGTCGGCACGTCGCACGATCTCGTAGTGGCCGGCCTGGCGGTCGAAGCGGTGCACGCCGCGCACGCCGGGGTCGGCGACATACAGAACGCCACCCGCATCGGCCACGGCCATCGGCCGCACCAGGCGCTGGTCGTTCGCGCCGAACAGCACCTCACTCAGACGCTGCATCAAGCCCTTGCGGATGTCGAGATCCTCGGCGCGAACGATCGTGCGCACGAACTGCACACGCGGCGCATCCGGCGCTGCAGGCCAGACCAGCGGCGGGCCCGGCGGTGGCGCCACGGGGGCAGACGCGCAGGCCGCCAGCAGCAACGGCAGCAGCAGCGAGATGACGACAGGCCGGCGCTTGTGCATGTTCAGAAGTCCCTTTGCAGCAGCCATTGGCCGACCGTGCGTGTGGTCTGCAGGTTGTCCTGCGACTCATGGGCGCGTGTGAGCGACAAGGTCATCAGCAACTGTCGCACGCGCCAGCGGGCCCGCAACGAAGCAAATTCACGCCGCCGCGTGACGGCGCGCCCGGTATCGGTCTCCAACGTCCAGTCAGCCTGGATGTCGATGCCATCGAGCGTGAACACGCGGTAGCGCAGGTCGTAGCCGACGAGGTCGACATCCTGCAGCGCATCATCGTAGGCCACGCGCTGGCGGTGCACCCCCACGCGAATACCGCCCTGGCCGAACAGCGCTTCCTCCCACTGCACATAGGCCTCGGCCGCCGTGCGCTGAAAGGGCAGGATCGTCTCGTGGCGGCTTTCATGCTCGAGGCTGCCACCGGCAGACCAGAGGCCGGCCACCGGCAGGTCGGCCTGAGCACGCAGGATGCGGCTGCGCACCGTGTTCAGGGTCAGCAAGGGCACGCCGGCGCTGACGCGCGGCGCCGAGTCAAACCAGCGGGCGCTGAGACTGAAGCGGTTGGCCCACGACCAGAACAGGCTGAGCGTCTGGTCGACCTGCGTCGAGTCGAAGCTGCCGCCGGTCTCGACGGCGTAGTCGGCCAGTACGGTCTGCCCGTCGACGATGTCGCCGGAGACGATGCGCTCCAGGCGCGTCTGCTCGCCCAGAAGCGTCAGCCGGTAGTCGCGCCCCTCCACGAACAGTTGCGTGCGCGCCGCGTTCCACACCTGCAGGCTGCCGGAAAGCACACGGTTGCGGTCCAGCGCCACGGCGGCCGTGCCGGCCAGCACATGCACCTCACCGATGACCGGCGTCGACGGGCTCGAGGACTGCTGCGAACGGGCGTCATGGCGCACGGCGTAGGCGGCCTGCGCCCGGCCCCCCGCCCAGTTCCGCTGGTAACTGGTCGAGGCCAGGGTGCTGCGCGATGAGGTGGCGTAGTCGGTGGCATCGAGCGACTCCGCACGCAGCTCGAAGGTGGAGACGAGGTCGACCACGGGTGTCCAGGTGGCGCCGCCGAAGCCGGCCCGGCTGTGACTGCGCCGCGCACCCTGGCTGGCGTTCAGCACGTCGACGGTGGCGAAGGACTGCAGCTGCGGCGAATGACGCGCCCGCAGGTCGAGGTAGCCGCGCAGGTCGCGCCGGTTGGCCGGTGGCTCTGCGCCCAGGCTGTAGCCCAGCGTGTTGTAGGTGATGAGGTTGGTGAGCGCATAACTCGTGACGCTGCCGAACTGCAACCGCGTGTCCAACCCCGCGGTCAGCGTGTTGCTGGCGGTGCGCGAAATCGGCAGCCCCACGCTGCCGCTTTGCGAGTCCAGGCGCGAGTTGTCCACTCGCAGCCGCGTGCTGCCCAGGCGCCCGATCGCCCGGTTTGCCGTGAGGCTGTAGCGCTCGGCGTGCTCGTCGACGACACGGCCACTGCCGCGCCCCGACGAATCCAGGCGCTCGGCATCGAAGGTCATCGGCACCGGAGTGAAGGGTTCCAGCAGTGCCAGTTGCACGCCCTGGCGTTTGGTCTCCTGGATGATGACGAGCGCCGGGCCGACACTCACCGAGGGGTTGAGGTGCTCGTAGTAGACGCTGCCGGTGTAGGGCTTGTCGCGGAGCACCGTGACCCGCGCCGACAGGTCGTACAGGCGCTCGCTGGCGCGCGTGTCGCCGAACACGCTGACCGCGTCGCTGTTGAAGCGGCTGCGCTGGCCGATCAAGCCGAAGCCGCCTTCCAGGGACACGAGGTTGGGGTGGTAGATGAAACCCTGCGCCGCCACCGATGCCACCAGGGTGTTGCTGCGATCGGACTGCGCCCATGAGGCCCCGGCCGTGCCGGAGCGCGTCTCGGTGCGGTCACTCAGCTGCTTGAAGGTCAATGCGCCCGTGACCTCGGTGATGCGCAGGGTGGCGAACTCGTCGTCCACCGCCAGGCACTCGCCGGCAGCCGCGGCAACGCCCAGCGCGACCGCACAGCGTGAGGCTCCGTGGCACCAGCGCTGCACGGCCCGTGGCACGAGCACCGGACGCCGGGGTGCGTCTCGGGCCATCGCGAGTGCCGGCGCCGGTCGCACCCGTCAAGGGGCCGTGGCCTTGACGGTGGCAGCCGGGCTGGTGTCATAGTTGACGCCAGCCATGCGGCCGAAGCCATAGACATCAACCTTGTTCGGCCCGAACTGGCTGACCACGAGCACAAGGTACTCGATGGCGAAGTTAGGGGCGGCATAGCGCGCGAATTGCGCAATGTGGTCGTAGTCCAGCCGCACGGCGGCCGGCAGGTTCAGTCCCTCCAGGTCTTTCAGCGGGCGGCCGAAGTCCATCAGCAAACGGCCATCGCCTTCGAAGATCTGCACGTTCTGTATCGCTGCATCGCCCACATAGATGCGTCCGCTGCGGTCGACGGCCAGCCCCTTGGGCCGCGCAAAGGTGCCGGGCACATTGCCCTGCTCCCCGTAGAAGCGCACGTGCACGCCATCAGGGCTGAAGCGCTGCACACGGAAGTTGCCCGTCTCGGAGACGTACACGTCCCCTTCGGGACCGATGGCGATGTTGGTCGGCTGGAAGAGTTCGCCCTTGCCCGACCCGCTCTTGCCGAACTTGAACATGATGGTGCCGGTGCGCTTGTCGAGCACGTGCACCTGGTGGTTCAGGATGTCGACCACATACAGGCGGTTGCCGACGATCGCCACGTCCGTCGGCCTGAACTGGCCCTCGGTACCCAGCGCACGCACGAAGCGGTCGTCGCGGTCGTACACCAGAACGCGGTTTACACCTGCATCGGCCACGTAGCGAGTGCCGTCGCTGTCGATGGTCACGTTAATCGGTCTCAGCATCCGGCCGCCGCCCGCGCCGGATTGCAGGACCAGTCGGCGCCCGGCCAGATCGAAGATCGCCAAGCCAGGCGCCCCGGTGTCGGCCACGAAGAGCTTGCCCTGGTGAAGCGTGGCCCCATAAGGCTGGGCGAGCCGGTAGCCCTTGACTTCCTTGCCCGCCACGAATTCGGCCAAGCCGCTGCGGGGCGGGCCGAGGTCGCGCTCCGAACTCAGCGAAGCCAGGTGCTGGATGCGGGGCGCAGCTGGCGCCTCGGGGTAGAACACCGCAGCCGGGGCCGTGGCCGCCTTGTCGAGCGGCGGCCCTGCACAGGCCGCAAGCACCGCCGCACACGCGGCCAACAAGACCTTGCGAACCCACGGCTGCCAGAACGAATCGCACTTCATAACTACCCGATCATCCCGTGGGGTCGCTGGCGGCGCGGTGCACGCGCCCAGCCCGCGCAGCACCGCCGGTGCCGCGCGGGCTGGTCTGCTTCAGATCACTTCGAATGGCAGGCAATGCAGATCGCGCTGCCGGCCGATGCCACCTTCAGCAGCTTGCCGCCATTGGTGAAGGTGTTGTGCACGTCGTGGCACGAAGCACATTCGAGCTTGTTGCCGTAAAGGACCGTCGCCGCGATCGTGCCCGTCTTGGTCTGCGCGCCCGAGCCGATCGTCACCGTGGCAGTGGCCGGATTCTTCAGCGCCCCGTCGCTGGTCGCCAGCGCCGCGTCATAGGTGAAGCCG
>JAURZM010000068.1 GCA_030653385.1 Rubrivivax sp.
GCACAAGCGCATGTTCATGGCCATGAAGCGCGAGGTTCTTCGGCTCGGCGGCTACCGGCAGGAGTTCTTCATCACCCAGACTCCGCACCTCGCGGCGATGGCCGATGCAATCATCGACCTGGATGCCATGCGGGGCGATGCACGAGCGGGCGCGGATGCCGCACTTGGGTGACACGAACCACTCGGGTTCACAGTAGCGCCGGACTGCCATAGGTTCGACTTTGCCGGGGACGGTTTCCCCCGGAAGGAGATCCTCATGGAAGAGTTGTTCGTGCGCCCGCGAGCGCAGATGCGGATGCACGATGGCCCGCTGGGCGGGCACATCGATGCCTACATCGACTCACTGGCAGCCAAAGGCTACAGCCGCGACTCGCGACGCCGCTCGGCGTGGTTGGTTGGAGACTTCAGCCGCTGGCTGGATCAACGCGGCATCGCCGCCGCGGCAGTAAACGAAGACGAGGTGGATGCCTTCTTGCGCGGCCGCAAGCGTCGTCGCGCGCCGAGGGTCGAAGACCGCTCTACGCTGCTGCGGCTGCTGGCGCATCTCGCGCTGCAAGGCGTCATCTGCATACCTTCACCTGAGCGCGCTCCAACCGCGGCCGAGCAGATCGAGGCCGAGTATGTCGACTACATGCGCCACGAGCGCAACCTGGCGCCTGCAACCATCCGCTCCAACCGGATCGAGGCGAGGAGCCTGTTGAGGTCCCTCTTCGCCGATGGGCCTTTGACCTTCGACACCGTTGCGGCGCGGGACGTCATGACCCACATCAGGCGGGCGACGAAGGCGTGCCGTCCGAACTCTGCATGCAGAGTCGTCGGCGGCGTTCGGGCGTTCTTGCGGTTCGCGCTCTACCGAGGCTGGCTCGACACCGACATGTCCTCGCACATACCGGCGCCGGCCATCTGGTCGCAGTCATCGATCCCACGCTCGCTCCAGGACGATCAGGTGCTGCGCACCCTCGCTCAATGCGATCGGGCTATACCGAGTGGATGTCGCGACTACGCGGTCATCCTCCTACTTGCGCGGCTCGGCCTGCGGGCCGGAGAGGTGGTAGCCCTACAACTGGAGGACATCGACTGGCAAGCCGGCGAGCTCAAAGTTCGCAATGGACATACCCGCGTCGACCGCCTCCCGCTTCCACACGACGTCGGCGAAGCGCTGGCGCGCTACTTGAGAGAGGCTCGGCCACGCTGTGTGTCTCGGCAGATCTTCGTTCGAGCACAGGCGCCACTGGAAGGGTTCTCCAGTGGGACCGCTGTCGCCGCGATCGTCCGCCGCGCGCTTCAGCGCGCCGGCATCGATGCGCCGAGCAACGGAGCGCATGTGCTCCGTCACACGTTGGCCACACGGATGCTGCGCGAGGGGTCGTCACTACCCGAGATCGGCGAAGTGCTGCGTCATCGCCAGCAGCAGACAACGACGATCTATGCGAAGGTGGACTTTCGCTCCCTGCGAGCCATCGCCCCGTCTTGGCCTGGAGGTGTGCAATGACGCCGCTGAGACAGTCCGCCGCCGACTATCTTGCACTCCGGCGAGCGCTCGGGTTCAAGCTTCTGGCGAACGAAGATGCGCTGGTCGAGTTCACTGACTTTCTCGACCGGCGCGGCGCCACGACCATCACGGCAGCCGTCGCAGTGGAATGGGCCCTGAGCAAGCCATCCACCCGTCCTGGCTTCGCCGCCGATCGGCTGCGGCGTATTCGTGGGTTCACGCGCCACCACCTGTTGTCCGATCCCGCCACGGAGGTGACGCCCGCCAACCTCCTGCCTTCGCATCGGCATCGGCGACAACCGTACCTGTACTCGGACGATGAGCTCGCTCGGTTGATGACGTGCGCATTGAAGCTGCCTCCCGCCGACAGCCTGCGAGGCGCGACCTACCACTGCCTCCTGGGACTGCTCAGCGTCACCGGGATGCGGCTGGGTGAGGCGATCCGTCTCGAGGTCGGCGATGTTGATCTCGACCAAGGCTTGCTGACCATTCGGCAGACGAAGTTCGGCAAGTCTCGGCTGGCTCCGATTACCGACTCAACCCGGTCAGCGCTCTTGGAGTACCGGGCGCAGCGCGATCGCTTCGCCAAGCGGCTGGCGCCGCCGCAGTTCTTCATCTCGGGTCGGCGGACGGCGCTCGATCCGGGACACATCCATCGAACCTTCTATCAGCTGCTCGACCGGGCCGAGGTGCACGCCCCCGCGGGCGTTCCACGCCCTCGGCTCCATGACCTGCGCCACCGATTCGCCATCCAGGCCTTGCTGCGCTGGTATCGATCCGGCCAGGATGTCGAGCGCCACCTGCCGACCTTGTCAACCTTCCTGGGTCACGTGCGCATCGAGCACACCTACTGGTACCTCAGCGCGTGCCCCGAGCTGATGGGCCACGCGCTCACCAGGTTGGAGCGTCACTGGGAGAACCGTTCATGACGGCCGCGACTGGCAATCTGGCTGTGCTGCTGGAGGGGTTCTTCACCCGAAGACTCATGCAGCAGCGGCAGGCGAGCGCGCACACGATCGCGTCCTATCGCGACACCTTCCGGCTTTTCCTGCGGTTCGCCCAGAAGCGCCTCAAGACTGCCCCGAGCGCACTGGCTTTGGAGCAACTTGACGCGCCGTTGATCGCGGCGTTCCTTGCCGATCTGGAGCAAGAACGGGGCGTGAGTGCCAGAAGCCGGAACCTACGGCACAGCGCCATTCGATCGTTCTTCCAGTACGCTGCCTTTGAATCGCCTGGTCATGCAAGCCTGATCCAGCGCGTGCTGGCGATTCCCAGCAAGCGTTGCACTCGCAAGCAGGTTTGCCATCTGACGCGCGAGGAGGTCGAAGCCTTGCTTGCGGCGCCTGATCGGTCCACCTGGTCGGGACGACGCGACCATGCATTGTTGTTGCTTGCGGTTCAGACCGGGCTGCGTCTGTCCGAGATGACCGGCCTTCGAACTGCCGATGTCAGGCTTGGCAGTGGTGCCCACGTCCACGTGCTCGGGAAGGGACGCAAGGAGCGTTGCACGCCACTGGCCAAACAAACCCAGGCAGCCCTGCGTTCATGGATGAGCAGCGACTTGGGTTCTGAGCCGGTCGTTCTGTTCCCGAGTGCCAGAGGCGGCCGCCTCAGTGCCGACGGCGTCCAGTACCTCGTGGCCAAGCATGTCGCCGCAGCCACCACGGTCTGTCCGTCCTTGGCGCGCAAGCGCGTGACGCCACATGTGTTGCGCCACACCACGGCGATGGAGCTCCTTCAGGCCGGAGTTGATCGGTCGGTGATCGCGATGTGGCTGGGTCACGAGTCGCTGGAGACCACGCAGATCTACTTCGATGCCGATCTGACGCTCAAGGAGCGTGTGCTGGACAAGGTGGGGCCTCCCGATGTCCCGGCCAGACGCTATCGGCCGGATGATCAGTTGATGGCGTTCCTCAGTGGGCTGTGACCCAGGCGGCAGTCCGACATCCGTCTTGCAAGTAGAGCCGGCCGTCGCCGCGCGTGTAGGCGGCGGCCGTGCCGGCGGACATCGGCGCACCGCGACGGGTGCGCTCAGGTGGTTCGGCCACACAAGTTTGCGTCGATGATCGTTGCCGGCCTAGCCCGATCTGCGCGAACGTAGGTTCGGCGCAAAGGCCACTTGGCCTCCCGCCTTCGCCAGCGATACCGCTGGCGCCCGAGTTCGTGTCGGCTACCAGATTCTGTGGGCGGACGGCGGACGCTCGTGGTTCCTGAACGACCTGTTGCGGCTGCTGGTGTTCGGCCTGCCGGCAGCGGCAGCGGCAACGGCTACGAAGTCGACGCCCGCGGCGTGACCCCATGCGCTCCCTTTCGCTCACATTGCGATCATTCGCGCCAACGCGGCGACCGCACCAGATCGACCCTGACGCGACGTTGATTCGAGGCGTTCGGCCGCCCCGAAGCAGCCGGTCGAACTTGCATCTGCATGGTGGCTGGCAACACTTTGCTGGGCCTCCACCCAGCAGCGGCTGGGCCGCCGAACTGGTTGGTACGGGTCTCTCTTGCCCGCCTCGGAAATCAGCGAGAGTCAACTCGCTCAAGATCCCAGCGGGTGCCCAGGTTCGGCTGCGTACATCGTCTTTTCTGCCCGTCGCCGCCTGCTCGTCCGGGAACGTCAGCGAAGCGCCGTAGGGTGCCGCTCGTCGAGACCGCTGCGTTGGACCGCTCGCCTCACAGTGCGCATCCCGGAAGCCGGGGCGCGTTCCCCCATCCAAGGGCTCAATGGCGAGTTTGCGAGCCCAGCGTGGACAGCACAAGAGTTGCGAAGCACGGCCCGTGCGCCCCGCGCCGCGCCGATGAAGGCACCGAGGACTTAACGGAGCGACAACCGAGGGCCGCTATAGTCGGCGCGTTGGTGCTCGCGACTGCATCCGTGCAGCCGCAGTTCAACGGGAATCAGGAGGGGCCGACGCCATCGCGGCCGAAGCCCCAACCTGAGCTGCCCCCGCAACGGTAAGTGGACGGGGACCAAACCGGTCCTCCGCTCGTGTCGAATCCACTGGGAAGCGCAAGCTTCCTGGGAAGGGCACACGGGTCGTCTCCGCCAGCCCGGATACCGGCCAACGAGGTGGTGCTCCGCGCAAGCGGCGCACCGTGAGGCGCCAGGCCGCGGGGAAGCGGCTGGGTGCGACCGTTCCGAGTCATCGCCATGTCCCTTTTTGTCCGTGCCCGAGCGCGCAGCGCTGTTGCTGCCGCATTCCCATTTCTTGGCCTGGGCGTCAGCCCCATCGCGCTGGCCCAAGTCAGCACCGCCAGCCCTGCCGAGACCGTCGTGGTCACCGCCACCCGAACCCCGCAACGCGTGGACCAGGCGCTGGCGCAGGTCACCGTCATCAGCCGCGCCCGCATCGAGGCTGCCAGCGGCCGCACATTGGCCGAACTGCTGGCCAGCGAAAGCGGCGTGCAGTCCTGGAGCAACGGCGGCCTGGGCAAGAACGCATCGGTCTCGCTGCGTGGCCTGGAGAGCCGCCACAGCCTGCTGCTGATCGACGGCGTGCGCTACGGCTCGGCCACGCTGGGCACGCCGAGCTGGGACAACATCCCGCTGGACGCCATCGAGCGCATCGAGATCGTGCGTGGGCCGATGTCGGGGCTGTATGGCTCTGACGCGGTGGGTGGTGTGATCCAGATCTTCACCCGCCGCGGGCAGCAGGGCTTCCACCCTGAGCTTGCCGCCACGCTGGGCAGCCGCAGCTATGGCGTGCTGGCCGCCGGTGCGCGCTTTGGCAGCGGCGCCTTCGACGGCAGCCTGCGCCTGCAGCACCGGCGCACCGACGGCTTCTCGGGCACCAACCCACGCGTGCCTTTCGGCAACTACGACCCCGACGATGATGGCTTCGACCAGACCAGCGTGACCGGTCGCGCAGGGCTGCGTCTGGGTGACTGGCGCGCCGACGCGACGCTGCTCAAGGCCGAAGGCAAGACCCACTACGACGACGGCCCCGGCGCCGACACCCGCGCCAAGCTGCGCACCGAGGTGATCTCGGCGCAACTGGCAGGCCCGGTCACCGGGGCCTGGCGCACGTCGCTCAAGGCCTCGCGCTCGCGTGACGACTTCGACACGCTGGCCAGCACGCGCGCGTCGAACCTGGGCAACATCGGCACGACCCAAACGCAACTCGGATGGGAGAACCAGATTGCCACGCCGCTGGGCACAGCACTTGTTCTTGCCGAGCGCGTGCAGCAGGAAGTCGAGCGCCCGGGCACCCCGTTCGCGGTGAGCGAGCGCAGCGTCACCGGCCTGGCCCTGGGCCTTAATGGCGAAGCCGGTGCGCACGGCTGGCAGGCGAATCTGCGGCGCGACCGCAACTCGCAATTCGGCGGGCAGACCACGGGCTCGCTGGGCTACGGCTACGAGCTGGCGCCTGGGCTGCGCGCCACCGCCTCGTTCGGCACCAGCTTCGTGGCACCGAGCTTCAACCAGCTGTACTTCCCGGGCTTTGGCAACCCCAACCTGCTGCCGGAAGAAGGCCGCCAGCGTGAAGTGGGTCTGGTCTGGCGCAGCGGGCCGGTCACCAGCCGCGTGGCTTACTTCGACAACCGCATTCGCGGCTACATCAGCAGCGGCCCGCTGCCCACCAACATCCCGCGCGTCAAGGTGGACGGCATCAGCGCCAGCGTCGATGCGGTGCTGGGTGCCTGGACGCTGGCCGGCAGCATCGACAGCATCCAGCCCGTCAACGCCACCGAGGGCACGGCCAACTTCGGCCGCATTCTGCCGCGCCGCGTGCAGGACAGCGGCCGCCTGGCCGTGGACTGGCGCAGCGGCGGCATCACGCTCGGTGGCTCGCTGCAGGCCTTTGGCGAGCGCTTCGACAACGCCAACAACAGCACCCGCCTGGGTGGCTTTGCCACGCTGGACCTGCGCGCCGAGTGGGCGTTTGCGCGCGACTGGGTGCTGGCCGCCAAGCTGAACAACGCGCTCGGCAAGACCTACGAGACGGTGTTCGGCTACAACCAACCCGGCCGCGAGGGCTTCGTCACGCTGCGTTGGGCGCCGCGTTGAACGCGGCGCTGCTGGTGCACCGGGGCTTCATGCGATGACAGCCGCTGTGCTGGTGGCTGCGCCCGCCTCGGGCCAGGGCAAGACGACCGTGGCCGCGGCGCTGGCGCGGCTGCATGCCCGGGCCGGCGCGCGCGTGCAGGCCTTCAAGTGCGGGCCCGATTTTCTGGACTCGCAGTGGTTGGCACTGGCCAGCGGCGGGCCGGTGCATGCCCTGGACCTGTGGATCAACGGCGAGACCGACTGCGCGCAGCGCCTGGCGCTAGCGGCGGCCGGCGCCGACCTGATCGTCGTCGAAGGCGTGATGGGCCTGCACGATGGCGAGCCCAGCGCCGCCGACCTGGCGCGGCGCTTCGGCCTGCCCGTGCTGGCGGTGATCGACGCATCGGCCATGGCCGGCACCTTCGCGGCCGTGGCCCACGGCCTGCGCACCTGGAAGCCGGGGCTGCGCTGGGCTGGTGCCCTGGCCAACCGCGTGGGCAGCGCTCGGCATGCCGAGATGCTGCGGTGGGCCGTGAATGAAGGGTCCGAGCCTGGCGACGACGACGCATGGCAAGGTCACCTGCCACGCGACGAGAGCATGACGCTGCCGTCGCGCCACCTGGGCCTCGCCGGCGCTGACGAATTGCCCGACGGGCTGGCGCGGCTCGACCGTGCCGCCGACCTGCTGGCCGCCACGCACTTGGGCCAGCGTCCGCTGGCGAAGTGGCCCAGGTGGCAGCCCCCCAGCGCAGCAGCTGCCGCGGCGCTGGCGCCCAGGCTGCGCGGCCAACGCATCGCCATCGCACGCGACGCGGCCTTTGCGTTCATCTACCAAGCCAACCTCGACACCCTGCAAGCGCTGGGCGCCGAGCTGCGTTTCTTCTCGCCCCTGGCCGGCGAGGCGCTGCCCGGCTGCAGCGCCGTGTGGCTGCCCGGCGGCTACCCCGAGTTGCACGCCGCGCGGCTGGCCGAGTGCCACGCCCTGCGCGCCCAGCTGGCCCGCCATGTGGCCGAAGGCCGCGCGCTGTGGGCCGAGTGTGGTGGCCTGATGGCGCTGGCCGACACGCTGGTCGACGGCCAAGGCCATGCCCACCCGATGTGGGGCCTGCTGCCGGGCACGGCCGTGCTGGGTAAACGGCTGGCTGCGCTGGGGCCGCATGCCTGGCGAGAGCTTGGTCATGAGGGCGCCGACGAACTGCGCGGCCACAGCTTCCACTGGTCGCGCTTCGACACGCCGCTGCAACCCGTGGCCCTGACGACGCCTGCCTGGGCGGGTGCATCGGGTACATCCGGTGCCGCAGCGGGCGGCGAGGCGGTGTACCAGCTGGGCAGCCTGCGGGCCAGCTGGTTCCACCCCTGGTTTGCATCGTCGCCCGCCTTCACGGCGCGCCTTTTCGGCAGCGGGGCCAAACCATGAAGCCGGCACACGAACTCATCCTGGGCGGCGCCCGCAGCGGCAAGTCGCGCCTGGCCGAAACGCGCGCCGCCGACTGGCTGGCTGCCGCACCGGGCCGCAGCGCCGTACTGGTGGCCACGGCCATGGCGGGTGACGACGAGATGGCCGCGCGCATCCAGCGCCACCAGCAGGACCGCGCCGCCCGCGTGCCCACGCTGGCCACGGTGGAAGCGCCCATGGCACTGGCGGCCGCGCTGCGCGCCCACGCGGCGCCCGATCGGCTGCTGCTGGTGGACTGCCTGACCCTGTGGATCACGCAATGCCTGATGCCACCGGGCGGCACGGGGCTGGATCACGACACCTGGCGGCGCGAAGAACAAGCGCTGCTCGACGTCCTGGACGACCTGCTCTTGCCCGTGGTGCTGGTGTCCAACGAGATCGGCCTGGGTGTGCTGCCCATGTCGCGCGAAGCCCGCGCCTGTGTCGATGCGCTCGGCCGCTTGCACCAGCAGGTGGCCGCACGCTGCGCGCGCGTGACCTTGATGGTGGCGGGTTGCCCACTCGTGGTGAAGGACATGCGGTGAAGGAGCCGAAGTGAAGCTGATGACTCTCGCACGCCGCTGCGCTCTGTGGGCCCTGCTGGCTTCAGCACTGACCGCCAACGCCCAAAGCTCCGCGATCACGCTGCGCGACGACCTCGGCACCGAGCACCGCTTCGCCAGCCCGCCGCAGCGCATCGTCACGCTGCTGCCGTCGCTCACCGAATCGGTCTGGGCGCTGGGCGGCGGTCCGCGCCTGGTGGGCGTGGACCGGTTCAGCAACTGGCCCGCCGACCTGGCCGCGCTGCCGCGCCTGGGTGGGCTGGATGACGCGCAGATCGAGACCATCGCCGCGCTCAAACCCGACGTGGTGCTGGCCTCCACCTCGGCGCGGTCCATCGACCGGCTGGAAGCGCTGGGCTTCAAGGTGCTGCGGCTGAAGTCTGAAACCCATGCCGATGTGCGCCGCACACTGGTGCTGCTGGCCACGCTGCTGGGCACGCCGGCCGAGGGCGAACGGGTGTGGCAGCGCATCCAGCGCGACATCGCCGCGGCTGCCGAGCGCGTGCCGCCATCCCGACGTGGCCAGCGCGTGTACTTCGAGATCGGTGGCGGCCCCTATGCCGCGGGCCGCAACTCGTTCATCGGCGAGACGCTGACGCTGCTGGGCATGGACAACATCGTGCCCGCCGAGCTGGGCCCATTCCCCAAGCTGAACCCCGAGTTCGTGGTGCGCGCCCTGCCGCAGGTGGTGATGGGCGTGCAGCGGGAACAGGCCGCCATGGCCGCGCGGCCGGGCTGGCAGAGCATCCCGGCCATCGCGCAGAACCAGCGCTGCGGCTTTGAGACCCTGCGCTATGAGATGCTGATCCGCCCCGGCCCGCGCATGGGCGAGGCGGCGGGTGTGCTGGCCGATTGCCTGGCGGGCCTGGGCCACCCGGCGAAGCCTTGACGGCCATGCCTTCGACGACGCCCATGCAAAGCCCAGCGCCGCGCGATGGTTTGCAGATGACGGATCCATTGACGGCGCCGGATCACGCCCCGCGCGCCCGCCGCCGCCTGGCAGGGGCCATGCTGGTGCTGATCGCCGTCGCTGCCGCGGCCGGGCTGATGACGGGCACGCGCGGCTTTTCGCCCAGCGCCTTCTGGGCCGACCTGATGGGCGACCAGGCGGCGCTCATCGTGGGCCAGATCCGCGCGCCGCGCACCCTGGGCGCGGCCTTGGTCGGCGCACTGCTGGGCCTGGGCGGCGCGCTGGCGCAGGGCCTGTTCCGCAACCCGCTGGCCGACCCCTACCTCCTGGGCTCGGCCGCTGGCGCTGGGCTGGCGGTGGTGCTGGTGTTTGCCGGCGTGTCCATCGCCGGGGCCAGCCTCAGCCTGGCGGCCATGGCCTGGATGGAACGGGTGGGTGTGGTCGCCGCCGCCTTCTTCGGCGCACTGGCCGGCGTGGCCCTCACGCTGCTGCTCGCGCAAGGTGCTGTGCAGACCATGCGCCTGCTGCTAAGCGGCGTGGTGGTGGCGGTGCTGCTGGGCGCGGTGAGCGACCTGGTCACCGTGGCTTCGCCCGACGCGCTGCGCGGCAAGCAGGCCTTCATGCTGGGCAGCACCAGCTTCCTGGGCTGGGACGCCATCAGTCTGCTGGCGCTGGGCCTGGGGCTGCTGCTGCCGCTGGTGTTGCTGCGCGCCCGCGCGCTGGACGCGTTGACGCTGGGCGAAGACAGCGCCGCCAGCCTGGGGCTGGACCTGCCGCGCGTGCGCCTGGTCCTGGTGGCGCTGCTCAGCGCCACCACGGCCTTGGCGGTGGCGCATGTGGGCCTGGTGGCCTTCGTCGGGCTGGTGGCGCCGCACCTGGTGCGCCGCCATGCGCCGGGTGCCCACGGCTGGCTGCTGGCGGCCAGCGCGGGCATGGGCGCGGCGTTGCTGTTGGGGGCCGACGTGATCTCGCGCGCCGTCATCGCGCCGCAGGAACTGCCGGTGGGCGTGGTGACCGCGGTGGTGGGTGGCGTCTACCTGTTCGTGCTGCTGCGGCGCCGGGGCTTGCCATGAACGCCTGCCTGCAAGCGGTGGCTGTGCGCGTGCAGCTGGGCGGCCGCGATGTACTGGACCGTGCCAGCGCGCAGATCGTGCCCGGCTGGACAGCCATCGTCGGCCCCAACGGCGCGGGCAAGTCCACGCTGCTGCGGGCGCTGGCCGGCCTGCAGCCCCTGGCCGGGGGCCAGGTGTACATGCAAGGCCGCGATAGGCAAGGCCGCGATGTGCACACGACGGCGGCGCCCGAGCGCGCCCGCCACATCGCCTGGCTGGCCCAGGGCGGTGAAGCCAGCGGCGACCTGAGCGTGCGCGAGACGGTGGAGCTGGGCCGCATCGCCCAGCGCGGCCTGCTGCGCACGCTGAACACCCACGACCACACCGTGGTGGCGCAAGCCATGGCCGCCACCGAATGCAGTGGCTGGGCGGCGCGGCGGCTTACCGAACTGTCGGGTGGCGAACGCCAGCGTGTGCTGCTGGCGCGTGTGCTGGCCACCGAAGCGCCGGTGCTGCTGCTCGACGAACCCACCACGCACTTGGACGCGCCACACCAGGTGGCGCTGGCCCGGCTGTTCCGCCGCCTGGCGCAGCCCGCAGCCGACGGCACGCAGCGCGCCGTGGTCACGGTGCTGCACGACCTGCCGATCGCGCTGCGCGCCGACCACGTGCTGGTGATGCAGGCCGGGCGCGTGGTGGCCGCTGGCGCGCCGGCATCGCCCGACCTGCACCGAGCGCTGGAGCAGGTGTTCCAGGGCGCCGTGCGCGTGTCCCCGGTTCCAGGCGGCGCCAGCGTGGCGCTGGCGCTGGACGACTGACCACTTCCACACCCCATGCAGATCGAAGCACCCCCCACCGCCCGCGACACGCCAAAGCCACAAGGCGAACGCCGCGGGCTCGTCATCGTCCACACCGGCCACGGCAAGGGCAAGAGCACGGCGGCTTTCGGCCTGGCGCTGCGCGCGCACGGCCGGGGCAAGGCGGTGAAGATCTACCAGTTCATGAAGGTCCCCTCGGCACGCTTTGGCGAGCACCGGGTGTTCGAGCAACTGGGCGTGCCCATCGAAGGCCTGGGCGACGGCTTCAGCTGGAAGAGCCGCGACCTGGCGCATTCCGCTGAACTTGCGCGCCAGGGCTGGGCCCGCGCTGCCGCCACCATCCGCGCGGGCGAACACTTCCTGGTGGTGCTGGACGAGGTGATGTACCCGCTGCGCTACGGCTGGATCGAACTGCCGGCGCTGCTGGCCAGCCTGCGCGAGCGGCCGCCCCACGTGCACGTGGTGCTTACCGGCCGCGGCGCGCCGCAGGAGCTGGTCGAGCTGGCCGACACCGTCACCGAGATGGCCAAGCACAAGCACCACTTCGACGCCGGCGTGCCGGCGCAGCGCGGCATCGAGGATTGACCGGCCATGACCCCTGAAAACGTCATGCTGCCAACGACCGAACTGCTGGTGTGCACCACCTGCCGCCCGGCCAACGCACCGCGCGAAGGGCAGGCTGCTGGACAGACACTGTTCGAGCATCTGGAAGCCGCACTGGTTTTCAGTGATGAACCGTCTGCCGCGTCCGTTCCGCGCCTGCGTGGCATCGCCTGCCTGGGCGCCTGCTCGCGCAGCTGCAGCGTGGCGCTGCAGGCGCAGGGCAAGGCCTGCTATGTCTTCGGTGGCCTGATGCCCGACGACAGCAGCGTGCAGGCGGTGTTGGCCGTGGCGCAGCAGCATGCCGCCAGCACCGACGGCATGCTGGTCTGGGCCGAGCGCCCGCAGCGCCTGCGCCAGGGGCTGATCGCACGCTTGCCGGCGCTGGCTGTGCTGCCCACCCCAGGGCCCATCACTGCGCCCATCACCGGGCCCAGCGCCTGAACACCCATGCTGGCTGCGATCACCCTGCTGCTGGCCGCCGCGCTGGACCGCGCCTTCGGCGAGCCGCGCAATGCCTGGCACCCCGTGGCATGGTTCGGCCGCGCGGTGCAGCCGCTGGGGCCGCTGCTGCTGCGCCTGCCACCGCGCGCGGCGCTGCTGGCTGGTGGTGTGGCCTGGGCGCTGGTGGTGGGCAGCGTGGCCGCGCTGGCCTGGGCGCTTCAGCAAGCCCTGGACCAACTGGCCGCGCCCTGGCTGGCGGCCATGGTGGCCGCACTGCTGCTGAAACCGGCGATGAGTTTTCGCATGCTGCACGACGAAGTGGCGGCGGTGGAAGCGGCCCTGCAGCAGAGCCTGGACGCCGGCCGCGCTCGCGTGGCTCTGCTGTGCAGCCGCGATGTGAGCACGCTCGATGCGCAAGCAGTGCGCGAAACGGCCATCGAGACCCTGGCCGAGAACCTGAACGATGCCTGGGTGGCGCCGCTGTTCTGGTTCGTGGTGTTGGGCCTTCCGGGCGCCTGGGCCTTCCGCGCGGCCAACACGCTGGATGCGATGTGGGGCTACCGCGGGCGCTGGGAATGGGCCGGCAAGGTGGCCGCGCGGGCCGACGATGTGCTGGCCTGGGTGCCGGCGCGCATCACCGCCGCGCTGCTGTGGCGGCCGGGTCTGGCGTTGCGCCACCTGGCTCTTCAGGCGCGACAAACCCCGTCGCCCAACGGCGGCTGGCCGATGGCCACGATGGCGCTGCGGCTGGGCATCAGCCTGGGCAAGCCGGGTGTCTACCGGCTCAACGCGGCCGCGCCTGCGCCTTCGGCCCGCGCGGTCACGCAGGCACTGGTCGCAGCCCGACACGCAGCGGCAGCGGCCTGCGCGATCGCCATCGCGGCAATGGTCGCGATCGCAGCTATTGCCGCCACCGCAGCCAGCGGAGCGCCGGCATGACGCCCCGCATCCACGGCGGGCCCGATGCCCAAGGCGTGCTGCCGCACGACTTCTCCACCTGCGCCCATCCGCTGGGGCCCTGCCCCGGCGCATGGCAGGCGGTGCAGGCAGCCGATGCACGGCACTACCCCGACCCCGACAGCACGGCCCTGCGGCAACGGCTGGCCGCGCACCACGGTGTCGCGCCCGAGCGCGTGCTGGTGGCGGGCAGTGCCAGCGAATTCATCCAGCGCATCAGCGCCGCCGCGCTGGCCTTGCGCAGCGGCCCCGTCATCGTGCCCAAGCAGGCCTATGGTGACTACGCTGCGGCGGCACAGGCCTGGGGCCGACCGGTCGTATCGGCGATAAGCGCCGACGCAGCCGCGCTGCGCTGGTGCGCCGACCCCGGCAGCCCCTGCGGGCAAGACGACCCGGTGCCGCACGACCTGGACGCTGTGCCGACCGTGCTCGACCGCGCCTACACGCCACTGCGCGTGTCGGGTCCATCGCCCTGGACGCCCGACGACGCCGACGCCGTCTTCCAGCTCTGGACACCCAACAAGGCCTTGGGGCTGACGGGAGTGCGCGGCGCCTACGCCATCGCCCCCCGCCATGCACCCGCGCTGCTGATGGCCCGCCTGCACGCGCTGGCGCCGTCATGGCCATTGGGCGCACACGCGGTCACGATGCTGCACGCCTGGTGCGAGCCTGGCACCGCCGCGTGGCTGGCCGGCAGCCTGCCGGCGTTGGCACAGGCCCGCGCCGCGTTGGCAGCCGGCCTGGCGCAGCGGGGCTTTGTGCTGCGGCCTGGCGCGGCGCCGTTTGTCTGCGCACGCGTGCCCTTGCGCTGGCAAGACGCCGCCCGCGCATTGCGCGACCACGGCGTGGCCGTGCGCGACTGCAGCAGCTTCGGCCTGCCCGGGCACTGGCGCCTGAACGCGCTGCCGGCCGCGTCGTGCACGGCGCTGTGGCAGGCCCTGGAGGCGCTTGCATGACACGCCCACCCTTACGTTCACTGATGGTGTGGGGCGCCAGCAGCGGCGCCGGCAAGAGCCTGCTCACCACGGCGCTGTGCCGCTGGGCTGCGCAGCAAGGCATGAACGTGGCGCCGTTCAAGGCCCAGAACATGAGCAACAACGCACGGGTGGTGCCCGGCTTGGACGGCGGCTTCGGCGAGATCGGCACCGCCCAGTACCTTCAGGCGCTGGCGGCGCGCGTGCTGCCCACGGTGGACATGAACCCGGTGCTGCTGAAGCCCGAGCGCGACACCGCCAGCCAGGTGGTGGTTCAGGGCCGCGTGGACGCCGCACTCACCCGCCTGCCCTGGCGCGAGCGCAGCGCCGCGCTGGCGGTGGCTGCACGCCAGAGCTTTGATCGGCTGGCCGGCACGCACGACCTCATCCTCATCGAAGGCGCCGGTTCACCTGCCGAGATCAACCTGGCGCCGCAGGACTACGTGAACCTGGGCACCGCACGCTGGGCGCGCGAGGCCGGCCGCTTTGCAGCCCTGCTGGTGGCCGACATCGACCGCGGCGGCGCCTTCGCGCACCTGTACGGCACCTGGGCGCTGCTGCCTGATGACCTGAAGCCTACACTGGCGGGCTTCGTGTTCAACAAGTTCCGCGGTGACGCGGCCTTGCTGGCCCCGGGCCCCGAACAACTGCAGGCGCTGACCGGCGTGCCGCTATTGGGCGTGTTGCCGATGCGGCGCGACCATGGCCTGCCCGATGAAGACGGCGTCTTCATGCCCGCTTCGCCTGCGGCATCCCGCGGCCCACGCGTGGCCATCGTGGCCTGGCCGCACATCAGCAACCTCGACGAATTCCAGCCTCTGACCCAGGCCGCTCGCCTGGCGTGGGCGCGCAGCGTGGCCGAGGTCGAGGGCGCTGACTGGATCATCCTGCCCGGCTCCAAGCAGGTGAGTGGCGACCTGGCCTGGCTGCGCGCTCAAGGCCTGGACGCGGCCATCGTGGCGCATGCGAAAGCGGGCCGCCCGGTGCTGGGCATCTGCGGCGGCCTGCAGATGCTGGGGCAGAGCCTGGCCGACCCCGACGGTGTGGACGGCGAGCCGTTCGAGCATCAGCCCGGCCTGGGCCTGCTGCCACTGGCCACGCACTACGCGGCGCCCAAGCGTTTGCGCGCCGGGCCGGTGGGCTTTGCACCCCGGCTGGGCCCCGCCGACGGGCCCCCAGGCCCGTGGCAAGACCTGGCCGGCTTGCCATGGCCCGGCTACGAGATCCGCTGCGGCCGCACCACGGCCACGCAAGCCCATGCCCTGCCCGCGCTGTTCGACGCCGAAGGTGCGCCCGTGGGCTGGTGTGGCGGCCCCGCCCACAACGTGATGGGCATCGCCACCCACGGCCTGTGCGAAGACGCCGGCATCTTGCGCGCCCTGCTGGGCCAGCAGGTGCGCACGCTGGACCAGAGCCTCGACGGGCTGGCCGACCTGGTCGACAACCACCTGGGCGCCGCCACCTTGCGGGCCCTTCTTGAGGCTTGACATGAACCCAAACCCATCAGCGACCGCGTTCACCGCTGCCCTACCGCTGGCACCGCTGGGCGACGACACCCTGCGCCAGCGGGTGCAGACCGCGCTGGACCAGAAGACCAAACCCCAGGGCTCGCTCGGCCGGCTGGAAGCGCTGGCGCTGCAGCTGGCCCTGGCCCTGAACGACGAGCAGCCGCAGATGCTGCAGCCGCAACTGGTGGTGTTTGCGGCCGACCACGGCATCGCGGCGCAAGGCGTCTCGGCGTTTCCGGCTGAAGTCACGCGGCAGATGGTGCTCAATTTTCTGGCCGGCGGCGCGGCGGTGTCGGTGCTGGCGCGGCAGCACGGCCTGGCACTGACGGTGGCCGAGTGCGGCGTGGCCGCCGACTTCGACCCCCACCCGATGCTGGCCGTGCTGAAGGTGCCCGGTGCCGAGCACGGCACAGCCGACAGCACCCAGGGCCCCGCGATGAGCCGCGCCCAGTGCGAAGCGGCGCTGCAGCACGGCCGCCATCTGGTAGCCGGCCTGCCGGGCAATGTGCTGCTGCTGGGGGAGATGGGCATCGGCAACACCTCGGCCGCGTCGCTGCTGATGACGCGGCTGACGGGCGAACCGCTGGTGCACTGCGTGGGCCGTGGCACCGGGCTCGATGCCGCCGGCATGGCTCGCAAGGTCGATTCGCTGAAGCGTGCGCTGGATCGCCACGCTGAGGCCACTGCACCGCTGGACGCGCTGGCGGCCATGGGTGGCCTGGAAATCGCGGCCATGGTGGGCGCGGTGCAGCAGGCGGCGGCCAGCGGGCGTGTGGTCGTTGTCGACGGCTTCATCACCACCGCCGCCGTGGCCGTGGCCGCCGCGCTGCAGCCCCGACTGGCGGACCTGCTGGCGCGCTGCGTGTTTGCGCACTGCTCACAGGAAAGCGGCCATGCCCGCTGGCTGCAGCACCTGGGTGTGCGGCCACTGCTGAACCTGGATTTGCGCCTGGGCGAAGGCTCGGGCGCGGCGCTGGCCTGGCCGCTGCTGGCATCGGCCTGCTGCATCCTGGCCGAGATGGCCAGCTTCCAGTCGGCCGGCGTCAGCGGCCGTCAGGGCTGAGAAGCTGTGAATGAACGCGGCCGCATGAAGACCACCAAGGCATGAGAGCCGTTTTCAGGACCGTCTGGCAGCGGCTGCGCGCCGAGCTCATCCTGGTCTTCGTGACGCTGCAATTCCTCACCCGCGTGCCCGTGCCCGGCTGGGTGTCGAGCCAACCCTGGAACCCGGATGGGCTGAACCACGCGGTGCGCCACTTTCCGCTGGTGGGGGCCGCGGTGGGTGCGGCTGGTGCGGCCGTGGCCCTGCTAGCGCTGCTGCTGTGGCCGCCACTGGTGGCCGCAGCAGGGGCCGTGGCCTTCACCGTGTGGCTGACGGCGGCCTTCCATGAAGACGGCCTGGCCGACACGGCCGATGCGCTGCTGGGCGCCGTCTCGCGCGAAAAGGCTCTGGCCATCATGAAGGATTCGCGCATCGGCACGTATGGCGCCGTGGCCTTGGGGCTGGGGCTCTTGCTGCGGGTGGCGCTGCTGGCCGAGCTGCTGCGCGCCAGCCCGCTGCTGGCTGCGGCGGTGTGCATCGCTGCCCATGCCGCCGGCCGCTCCGCCGCCGTGGCCCTGATGGCGGTGCTGCCCTATGGCGGCGACGAAGCCCACGCCAAGGCCAAGCCGCTGGCGCGCCGGGTGCGCCGCCGCGATGCCGTCTGGGCCGGCGCGGTGGCTGGCGCGCTGCTGGGCTTGCCCTGGCTGGTGGCACCGGTCGCCGTGGGCGCCTGGCCCGTGCTGGGTGCCGCGGTGGCACTGGCGCTGCTGGTGGTTGCGATGCGGCGCTGGTTGCGCCGCCGCCTGGGCGGCTACACCGGCGACACCTTGGGGGCCTGCGAGCAGTTGGGGGAGATCGTCGTGGCGCTGGCCTTCGTCGCGGCCTGGTCGCCCTGGATGACGACGGTGCTCGCATGAACCCCGTCTATTTCAGCCCTGGCGGAGGCCGTGGCACGCGCAACGGCGAACAAGAGCCCCTCACCCTCTACGCCTGGCGCCACCCTCGTGCGATCGGCGCCGAGGGCCGCTGCATCGGCCGCACCGACCTGCCCGTGGACCCCCGCAGGGCCAAGCGGCTGGCGCACCGCATCGGCGCGCTGGCACGCCGGCAGCGGCTGCCGCGCATCGTCGTCACCTCTGCCCTGCAGCGCAGCCGCGCCGTGGGCTGCTGGCTGGCGCGCTGGGGATGGCAGCACCGCGTGGACGCCGCACTGGCGGAAACGGACTTCGGTGCCTGGGACGGTCAAGCCTGGAGTGACATCGGCCAGGTCAGCATCGACGCCTGGTGCGCCGACTTCCTGCGCCACGCACCCGGCGGCGGCGAGCCCTTGCAGGCACTGCTGGCCCGCGTGCAGGCGTTCGACCCAGGGCACGCACGGGTGGTGGTGACGCACGGTGGCTGGTTGTCAGCGGCGCGATGGTGGGTCGAGCACGGCGACCGCCCACCGAGCGCCTCCTCTTGGCCGCTGCCACCGAAGCATGCAGTGCTCACAGTCCTGCAAGGACGCCGCGGCTAGACCTCGTTCTGGAGCCCTCACCTTGCCACCGCGCTACGTGGTGTGTGACTCCTGGGGCTTTTGGGGCCGATCTGTGCTCGCGAACATCAACGCTTGATTCGCGGCCGGGAAGCTGCCGTTCGGCGTGGTCGGCTCCTGGCCGTCAAGCGACGCCCATGATCGCGGGCCGAACATTCGCCTTGTGCACTTCGCGACCGTTCGCCGGCCGAACACGAACGTTCCCGTTGCGGTACTGGCCGTCATCTGCGTCGACCGAGTGGCCGTTCCCTTGTGGCTGGATCCGGAATACCCACGAGTGTCGGCAGTGATCGACGACAGCAGCCAGCCGGAGCCAGCGCCGATGCGTTTGGAAGCATGGGAGGTGGGGTCCTCCGGCAGGGCGCCGAACTGACTCGGCATGACCGATGACATCCTCACCGGTCCCATAGCCACGCCGCGCTGCAGGTTTGTTCGCGCTACGCCCCGACTCTTGCAGCGACCGGGGCATCGTCCGAAGGCGCATCGCCCCGCATGGCATCCAGGTCGATGATTGCATCGGCCATCGCCGCGAGGTGCGGAGTCTGGGTGATGAAGAACTCCTGCCGGTAGCCGCCGAGCCGAAGAACCTCGCGCTTCATGGCCATGAACATGCGCTTGTGC
>JAURZM010000072.1 GCA_030653385.1 Rubrivivax sp.
ACTGTGACGGGTACTGGTCCTTGGCGTCGAAGACCATGCGCACCGCACGCTCCTGGACCTCGGGGGAAAACTTCGGGGACTTCCTCATGTTGGCTCCATTCTCAATCGAAGGAGCCTCCTCAAAATCCGGGGCGGTTCAAAGAGCTTGCCGTGCATGAAGCCAAGACGCGGCTGTCCAAGCTGTTGGCCGAAATCGAAAAGGGCGAGCAGTTCGTCATCACCCGGCGTGGTGTGTCCTTGGCGCGCTTGGTAGCTGCAGCCCCAGCGACTGCGCGGCGCGCAAAGGGCCATGCACAACGCGAACGCGTCAATCAGGTGTTTGCTGCAATGGCACAACTGCGCAGCGGAACGGTGCTGGACGTGCCTATGAAGGACGCCATCGATCAGGGCCGTGATTGAGACGCCGTTTGTCAACCTCAACTCCGTTATCTCGGGCTGGTACCTGGAAAAACCAGGCATCGCCGTACACCGAAGTCAAAGCCCAGCGCCTGCGCAACGTGCTGCGCACAGCTTGCCTGCGCCAGCGCATGACGTCGGAAAAGGCCCAACAAGTCCTGTCGGGGATTGCCAGGCTGCCCGTCACTGTGGACCGGGCGGGAGCGCCGCCGCATGATTTGCTGGCGGTAGCAGTTGCCGGTGGCCACGGTGGATGTCGCGCTCAGGGACGCGGCTCTGGCAAGTGGGGTGAGGTGCTTGGAGCAGGCTTGAGTGCCACGCACTGCAGCAAAACGCACTGCGGCGTCGGCAGCTACGGCAACAGCGCAGTGCCAGTGGAGTGACCCCGGCGACGCGCGACCAGGGAAGCAGGCCGCTGAGTTGGTTTGGCTACTACAGGTTGCTCAGGGCCAAGGCGCACAAAATGCTAGGAACGGCAGTGCAGCTTGCTAAACGGGGGCTCCGATCACACGCTCGCGCTCGAGCTGCTCCCGGCGGCGAATAGAACCCGCTGCCCACGGGCGAGAGGAACAGTGGCCCACTATCGGGCGCGGCAGGTGGCGAAGAAGTGCCACTCCGGGCGCAATACGCTGCGCAGCACTGGCAAGTGTTCGTACATCTTGAGCCCGACCTCCACACGCTGGCAGGCGACGCCGGCCGATCCACACAGGTCCGTGAAGCTGCTGTGGTCGAAATAGCGATCTGGAATCGAGACACCGTAGCCAAAGTTGCCCACAAAGTCCATCGCGCGCAGAGCCTGGCGCGATAACCAGCCGTATTCAAAGTGATCCTTGATCAGTACCGAATGCCCCACGCGCGCCGCGCTGGCAAGCAGTCGAGAACGCAGTTGTGCTGGCACGTGGTGCAGAACATCGGCGAACATAACGACGTCAAACTCATGCTTCTCAAAGGGAAGCAGTTGACCGTCAAACTGGCGGTAGCGGCTCCAGCGCGGATCCTTCTCAATCAGCTCGGTAGGGCAGGGGTGCACGTCCACACACGCAAACTCGATCTGATCGCGAAGCGCAAGGATCGCGTCGGCCAGGGTCATGTCGCCGCAGCCTACGTCGAGCACACGAATTGGCCGCGACGGCGCTGAGCGAAGTCCATCGATGCGACTTGTGAACTCCTCAGCCAGCAGTGCGATGCGGCGGCTGTGGCTTAGCTTGCGGTGAGTTGATATCAGAGCATGATCTAGGGGGCTGCGATGTTGCTTCGCTATCGGTGAGCTCATCTGATGTTTCCGTCAGTCAGGTCCTGGGCAGGGTGGATACGGCGATGCCGACCATCACCAGTGTGGCGCCCAGCCAGGTGCCCGGCGACACCGGATCTCCGAGAAAGCGATGCGCAAGCAGGGGCACGAGGATGAACGAAAGCCCGAAGAAAGCAAACGCCTGCGACAAGGGCACTCGGGACAGCAGCCACAACCATAGCAGCATGGCACAGCCATAGACGACGATGGCGAGCAAGGTCACGCCATTCAGCCATGACTGCCAGCCGACTTCAGCATTGCTTGTGCTGCGAATCGCTGCTGCGCGCAGCAGAACCTGACCCGCAGACACCAGGCCGACGCAAAAGACGCACCAAGCCGCGTCAGTCGCCCGCACGCTTATCCCCCCCGTAGCTGCTCCCAAGCGTCGAGATGTCGCGTGCGCCGCCGTGAGGTAGGCGGCACTCGAAGCGTTCGATGTCTGCTTGCCAGCTGACCAGGTAGCCGACCTGTACTGCGATTGCCTGTCTCTCCTGGGCGTACAGGATCACGCCGCTCACGGTGTCGATCGTTAGATCGAGGTCGTGTTTGCCATAGAACCGTGACCAGTAGCGGCCACCCGCCTCGGCGGTCTTCTGTACTGGCGCGAAGAGCCCGGGGCACTTGGCCGCGAAGGCGTCCATCACCGCATTGACTTGCGACCGTGTTGCAGCCAAGGCCGTTGACTGCGGTTGTAGGGGTAAAGCCCGGCATGCCAGCACGCGCCGCGCAATGGGGCGTTCGGTGCCGTCACTTTTGGAGGGAGAGATCGGCTGTGCGTTGTTTGCGAGGATCTCCTGGCATTGATCTTCGTCGATGCGCAGACCGAGGCGGTCAACGACGCTCTGCATCGTTCGCACAAAACGCTGCACATCCTCTGGGCCGGCGTCGGTCGGCACAGGCGCCAGCACATGGGTTCGGCCTTCGAAGCGGGATCGCATGTCCTCGAAGCGATGCCAGCCGGCACCACCTTCGGCAAGCTGAGTAAGCCCGATCGGGTTGATGAACGCGGAGTCGGGATGCACCTGCGCCGCGAGGTAGGACTCGGAAGATTTGCCCAGCGCCACGAACAGCTGGGCCTCGCGCTTCAATGTCACGGGCACGCTGATCGGAAGCCAGCGATCGGTCCAGGGATGTGGGCTCCAGCGCGGGTTCCCCGCGGAGGCCCCGTGCACGAGTTGCAGCGCAAGCAGCACCGCGCAAATACGCAGCGCGTTGCGCTGGCCGACCGCCGCTCTGGCAGTGACGAAGATCATGGGGCCCAGCAAGAGCAGCAGCGGAGTGGCGTATCGGCCGTTGCCCGAAGTCAGCAGCCAAGCGGCTGTGGCAACGAGCATGAAAGTCGCCAGCAGCTGGATTGCCTGGAAACCGGCGGCGGCTGGCGCCTCTTGCGACTGTTCCGCCCGGTGGTGAGCGCGTCGCCGCAGCCAACGGCGGGCCGTGACGAACCCCAGCAGTGCCAGGAGCAGCAACAGTGCGAGGGGCCGCAAGTCTGGCGCCATGACTTCGGTGTAAATCCAGGATTTGTGCTCGAGCATGGCGAGCGGCAAGGTCAGGGCCTGCAACGCCGTCTGGGGAATGAAGCGGTGGAAGCTGGTGCTCACTGGGGCGAAGTCCGGTGCCAGGAACCAGTTGTTGAAGAGCGGGAAGACGGGGCTGCCGAACTCCTGCTGCAGCCGGAATCCCCAGTAGCCGTACAGCGCCACAAAGCCGATCCCGCAACCCAGCGCGGCCACGCCCAGCAAGCGCATGCGCTGTCTGAGCGACTCGGTTGGTGCACAGAGCGCCAGCGCTACCAGAAGAGCGATGGCAAAGGGTGCGTTGGTCAGTTTCAAAGCGACTGCCGCCCCGCAGAGGGCCAAAGACCAGAACGCAGCGTGTAACCCGGGACGGCGCAGGGCGATCCACAGCGCAGCCATCACGAGGGGCGTGGTGGTCGGGTCAATGAAGGTGCTGCCGAGCTGTGATGCCAACACCAGGGTGGCGCAGCCCAGCGCCGTCAGCAAGGCGGCCTCCCAGGCGGAGCAGCCCAGCCGCGCGCTCGGCAGTCGGCAGATGAGGTACAGAAACAGCGCGTTGAGCGACTGGATCAGCGAGAGCACCACGGCGATGACCGGGCTGCTCCATCCCGCTCGGTCCATCAGGGCCAGCGGCAGGTAAGGCAAGGGGTTGAGGTAGCCCTGGTAACCCGCCGGCATGAAGTCCTGGCCCAGTCGGTCACCCAGGGCCGAGAGCGCAGCGTAACCGTGGTAGTTGAAGTAATCCCAGTTGAGGTCGCGGCCCAGCGACAGTGCGGTCAACGCTGCAGCGCCGGCACAGACGAGCATCGCGAGCAGCAGCTCCGCGATGGACATCCCCCCGTCCACGTTTGTGCGCGCCTGTAGCGCGCCTGCGGTCGTTAAGGCGCCACGGACGTTGGCGGTGGCCGTTTCGGCGTCGGCGCTCATGCCGGGCGCCCGTGCGTCCGCAACCCAAGGACGCCGAGGAACATCGACGAAAACAGGAGCTGCACACCCAGCGTTGCAATCGTCGCCGCAGGGATCACGATGCGCATGCCGACGGCCGGATCAAAGGGGCCATACGCGGCGGCGTTCCAGGCCAGCACCGAGCGGACCGCCAGCCCTACCCCCAGGGCGATCAAGGCCGCCCCCAGCACGAGGCCGACTTCCAGGGCGGGCCCGTCGCGCAGGCGGCCGACCCAAGGCGCCGGGGGCAAGATGCCGTGTTCGACGGCAAAGACCTTGGAGAAGATCGCAAACATCAGCAGCTGCGCGCCGGCCACGAGGCCCGCGGCCGCGAACAGCAAGGTATGTACGTCGAGCGTGACGTTGCCCAACTGCAAAGGCGTGAGAGACAAGATCGACAGGCCCACAGCACCAAGCACGAACAGCAAGGCACCTGGGTACAGGTACAGCCAGCGCGGGCTGAACAAAAGTAGGAATCGCAGGTGTCGCCAGCCGTCGCGCCAACTGCGCAGGTGGGGAGGACGATCGCGCCCGTCAGGTTGCAGGGTTGTCGGCACTTCTACGATGCTCAGGTTACGCAGAGAGGCCTTAACCACCATTTCGCTGGCGAACTCCATGCCCTCGCAGCACAGGCCCAACTCGAGCATCGCATTGCGATGAAAGCCGCGCAAACCGCAATGGAAGTCGCGCACTGGCGTCTTGAAGAACAAGCGCCCAATGAAGCTCAAAACCGGGTTGCCCAAGTAGCGATGCAGCGGCGGCATGGCGCCCGGCATTACGCCACCCTTGAAGCGGTTGCCCATGACCAGCTGCGCGCCGCTTCGGAGCTCGGCCACGAATGCGTCCAGTCGGGAGAAGTCGTAGCTGTCGTCGGAATCGCCGAAGATGACGAATCGGCCCCGTGCAGCCTCGATGCCGGCGATCAGGGCGGCACCGTAGCCCCGGTGAGGCACTGCCAGCACGCGTGCCCCGAGCTGCGCTGCCAGAGCCTGCGAGCCGTCGGTCGACCCGTTGTCAGCGATCAAGATCTCGCCACTGACGCCCGAACGTTCAAGGAAGCACCTGGCCTTGCTGATACAAGCCGGCAGAGTGCGCACCTCGTTCAGGCAGGGCATCAGGATCGTAAGTTCGACATCACCAGTGGCAATGGAAGGTGGATTTGTGGTCATGGCTGCTGCGGGTACTGTCGCCGTGACCGGCGCTGCTTGCGACAAGTGTGCTGCCATGGTCAAGACGGTTGTGCGGAGATCAGAGCCGGATCAAGCAGCCAGTTTGGCCCAGTTTGCCCCTGCAGGCGAAGCGCCGGCCCAGGAACGAAAAAGGGTGCCCGAACGGGCACCCTTGCGCCGGTGGAAGGTCAGGTTCTTGAACCCGCCCCTCGAAACAGCTTACTTGCAGGAGCCAGGCAACCACTTGCCCATCGCTGCGGTCGTGGGCGCACACTTGAAGGCAGCGACTTGGACGGGGATAGCGGCCGCCGTGAGTGCGGTGCCTGCAGCATTCGTGGGCGTGAGTGTGATTGTCATTCCCGCGGCACCGCGCAGATCAGTGGCTGAAGAGGCCGTTACCGTAATGACGCCGTCGGGGTTGGTAACGACAGAAGCAACGTATTTGGAAGAAGCCGTGGTCGTTTCGCAGCCCCAGTTGTTGGCGCCGGGGCCTGAAGTGGCAGTCTGATAAACCTCCGAAACGGACGTGCGGCACTGGCTCGCGGCCAGAATGACTTCCGACACCTTGGCCTTGACCGTGTAGTCCTGATAAGCCGGCAGCGCAACCGCGGCCAGGATGCCGATGATCGCCACGACGATCATCAGTTCGATCAGGGTGAAACCTTGTTGGACACGCTTCATGGATAAAACTCCTTGGGGTAGGGCAGGGGCGGGGTGAATGGCATTGGACATCCCCCCAGATGCAGGGGGCGTGCCAGGCTGAAATGCCCCGTTTTCTGAGACTTCCGACACGTTCGTTGACACAAACCGTCACTTCGTTTTCCCGCGCTGGGCGCCCCCGCGCCCGAGGTGACCGAAACCGTCACCCCGCCTTAAGCCATCAGGGCAGTTGCATCAGGTCGCCCGAGGCCAGCGCGCGGATGCGGTGGCGGCTGCCCTGGGCGCCGATCTCGGACATCACGGCATCCACTTCACCCGGCTTGATGTGCGTGATGTACACGTCGGTCGGGGTGTTCAGCTGCGCCAGCTCGGACCTCAGTTCCGAAGGGCACAGGTGTTTGCTGATGCCTGCCAACGCCCTTTCATCGTCGCCAAAGGCGGTTTCGATGACCAGTGCCGCGATGGGCAGGCTGGCCAGCCGGGCCCAGAGTGCCGGGTTGGGCCCCGTGTCGCCGGTGAAGACCCAGGCGCCCTGGCTGCCCAGTGCGGCATAACCCACGGCTGGCACGGTGTGGCGGGCCGGCAGCACCTCGACCTGCCGCTCGCCCAGCGTCAGCACCTGGCCCACTTCGATGGCCTGGAAGGCCAGCACCGGGTGGGTGGTGTCGGGCAGGCGCGTGAAGTCGGGCCAGATCACGCCGTTGAAGATGTGCAGGCGCAGCGCGGCGATGGTGGCGGCCAGCGCGTACACCTGGATCGGCGGGCGCATGGCTGCGCGGCGACGGCGGGTGACGCTGTCGGCCAGAAGGCCGATGGACAGCACATGGTCCAGGTGCGAATGGGTGACCAGGATGTGGTCGATCTGCACCATCTCTTCGAGCGACAGGTCGCCAACGCCCGTGCCGGCGTCGATGAGCACGTCGTCGTCCAGCAAAAACGACGTGGTGCGGCTGCCAGAGGCGATGGATCCCGAACAGCCGAGGACGCGGATCTGCATGGAAAAGGGTCGGTGCGAGGGGTTGCCGCTGTCTCAGACCGCAGGGTCAGATGGCGGAGAAGGCACGGATGCTGAACGCAGGGATGGCCCCGCGCAAGGCACATCGCCGCAGCAGATACCCCGGGTAGCAAACACCCAGCGCAGAACGTGAAGCCTGTCACGCCTGGCCAGCTTCTCCAACTCCCCCCGCCAAGTTGAGCGGCACGCAGTGTCCGCTCAACTTGGCGAGTTAGAACTGCAAGGCAGAAGCGAATGCTTCAGCCTTGTCAGGTCTAACGGTAGATGAACTGCATCTGGGTGCCGGCGAGTTCGATCACGTCGCCGTTGCGCAGCGGCACCGAGTCGCCCACGATGGGCACGCCGTTGATGCTGGGCTTGGTGGCGCCTTCCACGTGGGCAAAGGCATAGCCATTGGGGCGCTTGGTGATGGAAGCCACCTGCACGCCGGGTTTGCCGACAGTGGTCACCACCTTGGTCAGCACCACTTCGCGGCCGGCGGCGGCGCCGTTGAGCACCTTGATCGATGCCGGCTGCATGGCCGGCGCCGGCGCGGCTGCGGCAGGTGCACCCAGGCCGCCAAAGCCGGAATGACCGCCAGTGGCACCCCCCGCGCCCATGCCCGGCTGGGCGCTGCCCGGGCGCATGATCATGGTCTTTTCGTAGTCGCTGGACTCGTCGACCAGGTACTTGATCTTGTACTTGCCGATCTCGACCGTGTCGTTGTGCGTCAGCAGCTGCTTCTTGATCGCCTTGCCGTTGATGTAGGTGCCGTTGGTGCTGTTCAGGTCTTCGATGAAGACGTCGGCACCCACCATCTGCAACACGGCGTGTTCGCCGCTGACGGCCAGGTTGTCGATCACGATGTCGTTGTAAGGACGACGGCCAAGCGTGGTCTTGTCCTTGGTGATCTGCACCTCTTTGATCACCACGCCGTCCAGCGAAACCACCAGCTTGCCCATGCCTGCCCTCTTTTCAGTCCACTGCCGGCTGCAGCGGTTTCAGTGCCTTTCGGCCCTGCTTTTTTGTAGCGGAAAGCGAACTCGCCTCAGCGCCGGAAGGGCCACCAAGACCTTGCCGGTGCGCTCGCGCCGCCGGAGGCGCGCCCCAGAATGACGGAGATATTATCCTTTCCGCCCGCATCATTGGCGGCATCGATGAGCGCACGTGTACCCGATTCAAGCGAGTCGTGTGCCTGCAACACCTGCGAGATGCCCTCGTCGTCCAGCATGTCCGACAGCCCGTCGGAACACATCAGGAACACATCGCCGGCCTGCACGTCGTGTTGATGCGTTTCAAGCAGCACGGTGTCTTCGACGCCGACGGCGCGTGTGACGAGGTTCTTGTTGGCTGAAAAAGCGGCCTGTTCCGGCGTGATGAGGCCGGCGTCGATCTGTTCCTGCAGCAAGGAATGGTCACGTGTCATTTGCTGCAGCCGGCCTTCGCGCAGGCGGTAGCAGCGGCTGTCGCCCACATGGCCCAGCAGCACGCGGTTGTCGCGGAACACCGCCACCACCAGCGTGGTGCCCATGCCGGCGTACTGCGGGTTGGAGTTGGCGGCGTTGAAGATGGCGCGGTTCGCGTTGTCGACACAGATGTCCATCGCACGGCGCACTTCGGCGTCGCTGGCCTGCGTGCTGGCTTCGCGCAGCCAGCGGCCGAGTTCGGTGCGGATGAAACTGGTGGCCATGTTGCTGGCCACTTCACCGGCGTTGTAACCACCCATGCCGTCGGCCAACACTGCAAGGCTCACGCCTTCATCGGTGGCCACCGAATCTTCGTTGTTGCTGCGTGCCCGGCCGGGGTCCACGGCAGCATGGAGCTCGATCGTCATTGGCACGGGAAAGGTCGGCGTCTCGAATTCACAGGTGGCGCGATTGTGCATCGGATCAGGCCGGCGTCTGCTGCGTGGGAACCCACATCGCGTGACTTCGCACCGGCACTCAGCCAGGCCAGTCGCCCCACAACTGCTGCAGTTCGACGGCCACGCCGGCCGCGTCGCCCGGCCGGTGGCTGGGCAACTTGGCCAGCAGGCGGGCCACCAGCGCAGACAGCTGGTGCCCCTGGGGTGATGGCCATTCGGACCGCAGGCCGATGAGTTGGGGCGCGGGCTGGTGCGCCACCTGTTGCAGCAGCTCCCCCATGTTGCGGCCTTCGTGGGGCAGCCGTCCGGCCAGCAGCTCGAACAGCAGCACCCCCAGTGCATACAGGTCGGTGGCGGCACTGGGCAAGGCGCCGGCCAATTGCTCGGGCGCCATGTAGGCCGGTGTGCCCAGCACGATGCCGGTGCCGGTTTGCATGGCGCCGGCCGTTCGGGCCAGGCCGAAGTCAGCCAGCTTGACGGTGTCGGTGGGCCAGTCCACCAGCACATTGGCCGGTTTCAGGTCGCGGTGCACCACGCCCTGGCGGTGTGCGTGGGCCAGGGCCAGGGCCACCTTGTCGGCCACTTTCAGCACCAGCGGTTCTGGCAGAAGGCGCGGAGTGCGGGTGTAGCGCGAGAGGTCGCTGCCCGGCACGGCTTCCATGCGCAGCCAGGCCAGGTCGCCCTCGATGCCGGCATCCTGAATGGCCACGATGTGCGGGTGCGTCAGTTCGCGCCCCAGGCGCGCGGCCTGCAGGAAGGTCTGGCGGGAGTGGCTGTCGGACTCGGCGTTGCCAAGGGCCGCCACCTTCAGGGCCACGACCTGGCCGCTGGCCAGGTGTTCGGCCAGGAAGACGCGGCTCTGGGCGCCTTGGCCCAGGGGCTTGATCAGCCGGTGGCCGGCCAGCGTGGCGCCGCCTTGCAGCGTGTCGCGGGCGCCGGCACCCATGCCCGGGTGTCAGCCGGCTTGTTCGGCGGCCTTGGCCGATGCCCGCCGCTTCACGAACAGGCCCAGCGCCAGCACGAGCACTGCACCTGCCACACCCGCGCCGTAGCGCACCGTGGCCAACACTTCGGGTGCAGCGCCCGCGACGTCGGCGGGTGTCGTGGGCATATAGCCCAGCACCGCCGGGTCGGTGACGGCCATGGTGCCGGCAATCCAGCCCAGCAACATGCCGCCGGCAGTGATGATCATCGGGAAGCGGTCCATCAGCTTGATCACGAGCTGGCTTCCCCACACGATGATCGGGATGCTGACCACCAGGCCGAAGATGACCAGCACCATCTGGTGGTCGCCCGCGCCCTGTGCCGCACCGGCGATGGCAATCACGTTGTCGACGCTCATCACCAGGTCGGCCACGATGATGGTCTTGACCGCCGCCCACAGCTTGTCGGACGCGGTGATGTCGCCATGGCCGTCTTCATCGGGCGCCAGCAGCTTGACGCCGATCCACACCAGCAGAACCGCACCCACGATCTTCAGGAAGGGAATGGCCAGCAGCGTCAACGCGAAGAAGATCAGGATGACACGCAGGATGATGGCGCCGGCCGTGCCCCAGATGATGCCCTTGGTGCGTTGTGCCGGCGGCAGCTTGCGGCAGGCCAGTGCGATGACCACGGCGTTGTCGCCACCCAGCAGGATGTCGATCATGATGATCTGGCCAACGGCGATCCAGAACGCGGGGTCGGAGAACATGTCCATCAGCGGGCGGCTTTCTGTAGACGCTGCGGCAGGGGCCGGCGCAGCGAAGATCGGCCGCGTGATGCAGCCATTGGCAGCTCAAAAGTGTAGTCGGCACCCGCGAGGGTGCCGACTGTGGGAACTACGCTGGGCCGGGCAGGCCGGCTTGAGCAACGGACACGCTTCATGCGAGTCCGCTGGGCTGCCTACAGCAGCGCTTTCAGCAGCCTGGCCATTTCCGACGGGTTGCGCGTGACCGTGAAGCCGCACTCTTCCATCACCGCCAGCTTGGCGTCGGCGGTGTCGGCGCCGCCGCTGATCAGCGCGCCGGCATGGCCCATGCGCTTGCCCGCCGGTGCGGTGACACCGGCGATGAAGCCGACGATGGGCTTTTTCATGTTGGCCTTGCACCAGCGCGCGGCTTCCGCTTCGTCGGGGCCGCCGATCTCGCCGATCATGATCACGGCATCGGTGTCGGGGTCGTCATTGAAGGCCTTCATCACGTCGATGTGCTTCAGGCCGTTGATCGGGTCGCCGCCGATGCCCACCGCGCTGCTTTGGCCGAGGCCGATTTCGGTGAGCTGGGCCACCGCCTCATAAGTCAGCGTGCCGCTGCGGCTGACGACGCCGATGCGGCCCTTGCGGTGGATGTGGCCCGGCATGATGCCGATCTTGATTTCTTCGGGCGTGATCAGCCCGGGGCAGTTGGGGCCCAGCAGCAGCGTCTGCTTGCCACCTTGCGACTCCTTCAATTTCATCCTGTTACGCACCATCAGCATGTCCTTCACGGGAATGCCTTCGGTGATGCAGATGACCAGGTCCAGGTCGGCTTCCACCGCTTCCCAGATGGCGTCGGCGGCGCCGGCCGGCGGCACGTAGATGACGCTGACGGTGGCGCCGGTGGCGGCCTTGGCGTCTTTCACGCTGGCCATGATGGGAATGCCCTCGAAGCTTTCGCCGGCCTTCTTCGGGTTCACGCCGGCCACGAAACAGGCCTTGCCGTTGGCGTAGGCCTGGCAGCACTTGGTGTGGAACTGACCGGTCTTGCCGGTGATGCCCTGCGTGATGACGCGGGTGTCCTTGTTGATGAAGATGCTCATGTCGGGTCCTTTATTTGACGGCAGCGACGATCGCGGCGGCGGCTTCGGCCATCGTGTTCGCGGCGATGATGGGCAGGCCGGACTCGGCCAGCATCTTCTTGCCCAGGTCTTCGTTGGTGCCCTTCATGCGCACCACCAGCGGCACGCTCAGGTTCACGGCCTTGCAGGCGGTGATCACGCCCTCGGCGATGGTGTCGCACTTCATGATGCCGCCGAAGATGTTGACCAGGATGCCCTTGACGGACTTGTTGGCCAGCATGATCTTGAAGGCTTCGGTGACCTTTTCCGCCGTGGCGCCACCGCCCACGTCCAGGAAGTTGGCCGGTTCGCCGCCAAAGAGCTTGATGGTGTCCATCGTGGACATCGCCAGGCCGGCGCCGTTGACCAGGCAGCCGATGTTGCCGTCCAGACTGATGTAGGCCAGGTCGAACTTGCTGGCTTCCACTTCGGCCGGGTCTTCTTCGTCCAGGTCGCGGTGGGCCACGATGTCGGGGTGGCGGAAGAGCGCGTTGGCGTCGAAGTTGAACTTGGCGTCCAGCGCAATCAGGTTGCCCTTGCTGTCGCGGTTCAGCGGGTTGATTTCGACCAGCGACGCGTCGGTGTCCATGTAGCAGGTGTACAGCTTCTGGAACACGTCGATGGCCTGCGCGGTGGAGTTGGCCGGCAGGCCGATCGAGTCGGCAATTTTCTTGGCCTGGGCGTCGGACAGGCCGGTCAGCGGGTCGATGAACTCGGTGACGATCTTCTCGGGGGTGCGGTGCGCGACCTCTTCGATGTCCATGCCACCTTCGGAAGACGCGATGAAGGCCACTTTTTGGGTCGCGCGGTCGGTGACCAGCGAAACGTAGTACTCCTTGTCGATGTCAGCGCCTTCTTCGATGTACAGGCGCCGCACCTTCTGGCCTTCCGGGCCGGTCTGGTGGGTCTTGAGTTGCATGCCCAGGATCTGGCCGGCCAGCGTTTCCAGTTCAGCCGGCGTGCGTGCCAGCTTGACGCCGCCGCCCTTGCCACGGCCACCGGCGTGGATCTGCGCCTTCACCACCCACACGGATCCACCCAGCTTCTGGGCCGCTTCCTGCGCCTCGCGCACCGTGAAAGCCGCATAGCCGCGTGGCACGGGGATGCCGTGGGCACGCAGCAATTCCTTGGCCTGGTATTCATGAATCTTCATCGGGGTTCCTCGCTCGCTCGTTCAAATCGGGACTGTGTCAAATCGGCTGACGTGGCCGTTTCGGGTGCGTGGTACCAGCGTGGGTGGTGCAAGCGCACCACCTCGCCGTCGCTGCGCAGGGCGTGGCAGCGGTCGATCTGGAAGGGCCGGCTCGCGCCATCCGAGAGGCCGCGGGTGTCGATCACCTCGCCGGCAAAGGCCTGCACCACGGCCGTGGGCAGCACCTGGGCCAGCTCGGTGATGTGGGTGCAGCCCTGGATGCCACCCAGCCTTTCACGCAGACGTTTGCGGAAGTCCTGCAGCAGATTCAAGCCCACCAGACGACCGTAGGCGTCGCCTTGAGGGTCACCATGTTGGTTGCAGACGCCGGTGTAGGGCATCCAGCGGGTTTCCGAACCGGCTTCCAGGATGTCCAGCTTTTCGTTCACCACCAGGCGAAGCAGCATGTCGTGGATGGGTGTGCCTGCCGGTCGCGGGCCTTCGGCCATGTTGGCGACCCGGGTCTTGGTGTCGATCAGCAGGGCATCGACTTCCCACAGCCCATTGCCACGCGCAAACACCTGCACGTCGATCTGGCGGCGGTGCTTGAGCTGGCGCGAAGGCGCCGCTGGCGGAAGGCTCATTGTCAGGATGGGAAGGGGCGCTGTCTCAGCGCGGCGGCGAATTTAGCATGCTGCTGTGCAGCAGCGGCTTACAAAACGCCGCACTGGCAGAGCACCCGGCCTCTTTGTTCGCAGTTGCCGCGGCTTGCGAGCGCTTGCCGCGACATGGCAGCCGTGCCGATTCAGTCGTCGTCGTCGCCCCGCACCACGCGGCGAATCACGTCGCCATCGAAACCCCGGCCGGCCAGGAAACGCATCTGGCGTGCACGTTCTGCCGGGTCGGTGGGCGCTTGGCCAAAACGGCGGCGCCAGACCTCTCGGGCGCGGGCCAGTTCGGTTCCACGGGCCTGCTCGAGCGTGGTGCTCACCAGGTCGGCTGCCAGGCCTTTTGCCTGCAAGACCTGTTTCAGGCGGCGGCTGCCGTAGCGCTGACCCTGGCTGTTGAGCACCGATTCAGCGGCACGTGTTTCGCTCAAAAGGCCAACGGCCGCCAACTGGTCGAGTGCCAGCGCAATCTGGGCTTGTGCGCCCAGTTCTTCGGTGTCTTGCACATGACGGGCGAGCTTGCGTTCGAGCTCGGCCCGCGAATGTTCGCGCTGCGACAGGTAGCGCAGCGCCCGGCCTTTGACCGACAGTGAACCGAAACCCATGCGGGACGGCTGGAGCCGGAAAACCGGCTTACTCGGCGGCGACGCCCAGCAGCGGGATGCCCATCGAGTCACGCACCTTGTTTTCGATTTCGCGCGCCAGTTCGCCGTTTTCGCGCAGGAACTCGCGTGCGTTGTCCTTGCCCTGGCCGATTTTTTCGCCGTTGTAGGCGTACCAGGCGCCGCTCTTGTCCAGGATGCGGGCTTCGACACCCATGTCGATGATTTCGCCCTCGCGGCTGATGCCTTCGCCGTACAGGATGTCGAACTCGGCCACCTTGAAGGGCGGGGCGACCTTGTTCTTGACCACCTTGACCTTGGTTTCGCTGCCGATGACTTCTTCGCCCTTCTTGATATTGCCGGTGCGACGGATATCGAGCCGGACCGACGCGTAGAACTTCAGCGCATTGCCGCCGGTGGTGGTTTCGGGGTTGCCGAACATGACACCGATCTTCATGCGGATCTGGTTGATGAAGATGACCATGGTGTTGGTCTTCTTGATGGTGGCGGTCAGCTTGCGCAGCGCTTGGCTCATCAGGCGGGCCTGCAGGCCGGGCAGGCTGTCGCCCATTTCGCCTTCGAGTTCGGCCTTGGGCGTGAGCGCGGCCACCGAGTCGATGACGATGAGGTCGATGCTGCCGCTGCGCACCAGGGCGTCGACGATTTCCAGCGCCTGTTCGCCGGTGTCGGGCTGGCTGATCAGCAGTTCCTGCAGGTTGACGCCCAGCTTCTGCGCGTACTGGATGTCGAGTGCGTGCTCGGCGTCGATGAAGGCGGCGGTGCCACCCAGTTTCTGCATTTCGGCAATGACCTGCAGCGTGAGCGTGGTCTTGCCCGACGACTCAGGGCCGTAGATTTCGACCACCCGCCCGCGGGGCAGGCCACCCACGCCCAGCGCGATGTCCAGGCCCAGGCTGCCGGTGGACACCACCTGGATGTCTTCGATGACCTCGCCTTCGCCCAGGCGCATGATCGAGCCCTTGCCGAACTGCTTTTCGATCTGGGCCAGTGCAGCTTGCAGGGCCTTGGCTTTTTCGGTGTTCAGGGCTTTGACGGGTGCGTCCATGGGGTTCTCCTGGGTGGGTCTAATGGCAGCCATTATGGAACACAAGCTGGATATGCGTACAGTTCTTTTGGGGTAAGCACTCGGGGTGCACCCGGCCGGGGGTGTGCTTGACGGCAATCAAGGCTGCTGTCAGGGTGCTGCCTAGAATCGGTTCACAAAAACCGCCCGAGTGAGCAACAGGGTGGATCGGCCGTGACGAGCCCACCGGAGACAAGCGCATGCGTATTCTCATTGCCGAAGACGACCAGGTGATGGCCGACGGCCTTCTGCGGTCCCTGCGTGCGGCAGCTTATGCCGTTGATCAGGTCAGCAGTGGCAGCGAAGCCGACGCCGCGCTGGCCGCGCACGAGTTCGACCTCGTCATCCTCGACCTCGGGCTGCCACGCATGCACGGCTTCGAGGTGCTGCGCAAGCTGCGGGGGCGCGGCAATTCGGTGCCGGTGTTGATCCTGACGGCCGCCGACAGCGTCGAACAGCGTGTCAAGGGCCTGGATCTGGGCGCCGACGACTACATGGCCAAACCCTTTTCGCTGCAGGAACTGGAAGCGCGTGTGCGTGCGCTCACGCGGCGCGGGCTGGGCACGGCCAGCAGCCTGCTCAAACACGGCCCCTTGACTTTCGACGCCACCGGCCGCGTGGCCTACCTCAACGACCAGATGGTCGAACTGTCGGCACGCGAACTGAGTCTGCTGGAAGTGCTGTTGCAGCGTGCCGGTCGCCTGGTCAGCAAGGACCAATTGGTCGAGCGCCTGTGCGAATGGGGCGAAGAGGTCAGCAACAACGCCATCGAGGTCTACATCCACCGTCTGCGCAAGAAGATCGAACAGGGTCCGGTGCGCATCGCCACGGTGCGGGGCCTGGGCTACTGCCTGGAAAAGATCGCGGCTTGAGCGGGCCGGCCGCCGCGCACGCCGCAACCACCCGCACCGGCTTGGCCGGGGCTGTTTGATGCTCAAGCGCCTGCGGCCCGAGCAGATCTCGCTGTTCGGCGAGATTCTCGACTGGATGCTGGCGCCGCTGCTGCTGCTGTGGCCCATGAGCCTGGGCCTGACCTGGGTCGTGGCGCAGTCCATTGCCAACCGCCCCTACGACCGGGAACTGGCCGACGTCGTGCTGGCCCTGGCGCGCCAATCCTCCGTGCAGATGGCCGAAGGCCCCGCGCCAGCGGTGTCGCGCCGGCGCGCGCTGGAGCGCACGGTTTCCGGTTTCACACGCAGCGACGATGCCGAAGAAGACCAGACCTATTTCCAGGTGCTGGGTGATCGTGGTGAACTGCTGGCCGGCGACCCACGCCTGGCGGTGCCCACCGAAGAGCCCACTGCAGCAGGCGGCGTGAACTTTCGTGACGATGTGCTGGCCGACGAACAGGTGCGGGTGGCCTACCTGCGCACACCCGGTGCAGACGGCAGCGGCAGCGGCCTGGTGCAGGTGGCAGAAACGCTGGGCAAACGTTCGCGCCTGGCCACCGAGATCATCAAGGGTGTGCTGCTGCCGCAATTCGTGATCCTGCCCGTGGCGGTTTTGCTGGTGTGGTTTGCGTTGTCGCGGGGAATCCGGCCGCTGGCCGAGTTGCAGCAGCGCATCCGCAAGCGCACCAGCACTGACCTGAGTCCGATTGCGGTGGGCGGTGTGCCCGACGAGGTGGTGCCACTGGTCGAGGCCATCAACGACCTGCTGAAGCGGCTGGACCGCACCATCGCCACCCAGCGCCACTTCCTGGCCGACGCAGCCCACCAGCTGAAGACGCCCTTGGCGGGGCTGCGCATGCAGGCCGAACTGGCCGGGCGTGAGCTCGACAGTGGCCGCGGCGACCCGGCGTCGATGAAACACACGCTGCAGCAGATTGCGCTGTCGAGCCAGCGTGCCGCGCACATGGTCAACCAGCTGCTGGCCATGGCACGTGCCGAAGACAGCGGCCAGGCCATGCGCCGTGTGCCGGTGGACCTGGCGGTGATCACGCGCGCCGTCGTGCGCGACTTCGTGCCCCGGGCGCTGGAGCGGCGCATCGACCTGGGTTACGAAGGACCGGTCAGCGACCACAAGGTGCGGCTGATGGGCGAACCGGTGCTGTTGGGCGAGATGGTGCGCAACCTGGTGGACAACGCACTGCAATACACGCCCTCGGGCGGCACCGTCACGGCAAGGGTGCTGGGCGACCCCTTTGGCCAGGTGGTGGTGCTGCAAGTCGAGGACACCGGCCCGGGCATCCCCGTGTCCGAGCGCGATGCCGTCTTCCGCCCCTTCTACCGTGCCCTGGGTACCGAGGTCGACGGCAGCGGCCTGGGCCTGGCCATCGTGCAAGAGATCGCGCAGCGCCACGACGGCGAAGTGCTGGTCGCGGACGCCCGGCCGCGCAGTGCGGGCAGCAGCCATCCACCCGGCGCCCTGTTCACGGTGCGTCTGCGGCTGACACCTGGCGCCATGGACGCCGACGCGCAAGCCTTCAAGCCGCCGCCCGAGTTGACGGACGAAACCTGAGGCGGCTGCTGGCTTCGCATCAGCCCCGGCAACCGTCTTCTCTTGACTCAGCTCTGCATCAGGCGGCGGCTGCGTGCCACCGACATCAGGATGCCCAGGCCCAGACCCAGCGTCACCATGGCCGTGCCGCCGTAGCTGACAAAAGGCAGCGGCACGCCCACCACCGGCAGGATGCCGCTGACCATGCCCATGTTGACGAAGGCGTAGGTGAAGAAGTTCAAGGTCACCGCGCCGGCCAGCAGCCGTGTGAACAACGTCGGCGCCTCGGCGGCAATCATCAGGCCGCGGAAGATCAGGAAGGTGAAACTGGCCAGCAGCAGCAGCACACCGGCCAGACCGAACTCTTCGCTGAAGGCAGCAAAGATGAAGTCGGTGGTGCGCTCGGGAATGAACTCCAGGTGGGTCTGCGTGCCCTGCATGAAGCCCTTGCCCGACAGGCCGCCGGAGCCGATGGCGATCATGCCCTGCAGAATGTGGAAGCCCTTGCCCAGCGGGTCTTTGGTCGGGTCCATCAAGGTGCAGACACGGGTTTGCTGGTACTCACGCAGCAGCGGCCAGCGCACGTCGGGCTGGCAGATGGCGTCGGCACTCAAGACCAGGGCCAGGATGCCCAAAGAGCCGATGGCCAGCACCGGAATCACCAGCTTCCAGGACAAGCCGGCAAAGAAGATCACGTAGATGCCGCTGAACAGCACCAGCAGCGCGGTGCCCAGGTCGGGCTGTTTGATGATCAGTGCCACCGGCACCACCAGCAGCGCCGCGCCGACGACAAAGTCGCTCACCCGCAGCTGGCCTTCGCGCTTCTGGAACCACCAGGCCAGCATCAACGGCACGGCGATCTTCAGGATTTCGCTGGGCTGGATGACCATGGGCCCGATGTCCAGCCAGCGTGTTGCGCCCTTGCGGGTGATGCCAAACACTTCGACGGCCAGCAGCAGAAACACGCCGGTGATGTACAGCGGCACGGCCAATTGCTGCAGCTTCTGTGGCGGCACCTGCGCCACCACGAACAGCACCGCCAGTGCGATCAGCATGTTGCGGCCGTGGTCGACAAATCGGGTGCCGTGGTCGTAGCCCGCCGAGTACATGATCAGCAGGCCCAGACCGGCCAGCAGGCCGATGGCCAGCACCAGCGGCCCGTCGAAACCCGCAAACACCAGCCGCAGGCGCAACCAGGGCGAGGGGCGTTCGAAAACCGCGCTCATCGGGCAGGCGCTGCGGCGGCCACACGCTGCGGCGCCGTGGCCGATGCGGCGGCGGCGGGCGGCAGTGCGGGCTGCGTCTGGCCGGGCAAGGGCAGGTCGGCGGCCCGCCGCGGCACACCGCTGGGCGCGCTGGACTGGCCTTGTCGAGTCAGCACCAGGTCTTGTTCGCTCGGGTACTGGCCCAGCAACAGATAGTCGAAGACCCGGCGCGCCATCGGCGCAGCAGCCTGGGCGCCGAAGCCGGCGTTTTCAACCACCACCGCCAACACCACGGTGGGCGCGTCGATGGGCGCGGCCGCGATGTACAGCGAGTGGTCGCGTTTGTGTTCTTCCAGCTTGGCGGCGTTGTACTTTTCGTTCTGGCGCACGCCCACGGCCTGCGCAGTGCCGGTCTTGCCGCCGCTGGCGTAGGGCGCGCCGGCAAACACACGCGTCGACGTGCCTTCCTGTGTCACGCCGTGCAGGGCCTTGCGGATGAGCTCGGTGTGTTCGGGCTTCAGCGCCATCGGCGCCATCGCGTCGCTGGCCACGCGCTGGCGTTGCGCCGTGATCACGTCTTCGATCTCGCGCACCAGGCGCGGCCGGAAACGCTGGCCACCCGACACCAGCGTGGCGGTGGCGCTGGCCAGTTGCAGCATCGTGAAGTTGTTGTAGCCCTGGCCGATGCCCAGCGAGATGGTCTCCCCGGCATACCAGCGCTGTTGTTCCGGCTTTTTGTAGTAGCGCTTTTTCCACTCGGTGCTGGGCAGGATGCCGGTGACTTCACCTTCGACGTCGATGCCGGTGCGCACACCGAAGCCAAAGGGCTGCAGGTGCTCGTGCATCAGGTCCACGCCCATCTCGTTGGCCAGCGAGTAGTAGTAGACGTTGCTGCTCTTGACGATGGAGCGTGCCATGTCCACCGGGCCCACGCCGCGGTCGCCATAGCTGCGGAAGGTGTGGTTGCCGAACTGGAAGCTGCCGCCGTCGTGGATGACGGTGCTGGCGCTGCGCTTGCCGCTGGTCAGCGCGGCCATGGCCATGAAGGGCTTGAAGGTGCTGCCCGGCGGGTAGGTGCCACGCAGGGCCCGGTTCAGAAGCGGCTTGTCGATGCTTTCGTTCAGGTCGCGCCAGCTTTCGACGTCGATGCCGTCGACAAACAGATTCGGGTCGAAGGTGGGCTTGCTGACAAAAGCCAGCACCTCGCCGTTGCGCGGGTCGATGGCCACCAGTGCACCGCGGCGTTCGCCGAACATGTCTTCCACCAGCGCCTGCAGGCGGATGTCCACCGACAGCACCAACTTGTCGCCCGGTGTCGGTGCGTGGCTGCGCAGGCGTCGCAGTGCGCGCCCGCCGGCGCTGGTTTCCACCTCTTCGAAACCGGCCCTGCCGTGCAACTGCTTTTCGTAGCTTTGTTCCAGGCCCAGCTTGCCGATGTATTCGGTGCCTTTGTAGTTGCCCTGCTCTTCTTCTTCCCAGTCCTCCATGGACTTTTTCTCGGCCGGGTTGATGCGGCCGATGTAACCCAGCAGGTGGCTGCCGGTTTCACCCAGCGGGTAACTGCGGAACAGGCGTGCCTTCACGTCCACACCCGGGAAGCGGAAACGCTGGGCGGTGAAGCGGGCCACTTCTTCGTCGCTGAGCTTGGTGCGGATGGGCAGCGAGTCCGCGCCCTTCATCTCTTCCTGCAGGCGCTTGAAGCGGCGGCGGTCACGCGGGCCGATCTCGACCACTTCGGCCAGTTCGTCCACCAGCGTTTCCAGGTCGGCGCTGCTGCCGCGGCCTGCGGCGCGCAAGGCTCGCGGTGAGATCTCGAGCGTGTAGGCCGAGTAGTTGGTGGCCAGCACGACGCCGTTGCGGTCGACGATGATGCCGCGGTTGGGCACGATGGGCACCACCGCGATGCGGTTGGCCTCGGCTTGCGTGGCCAGTTCTTCGTGGCGGAAAACCTGCAGGTAGACCAGCCGCGCGGCCAGCAGCAAGAAGGCCAGCAGCACGAAGCCGGCGGCCACCAGAATCCGGCCGCGGAAGCGGTCGACTTCCTGCTCCACGTCGCGAAGAACGCTCAGCGTCATAGCGGTCGATTCTGATCCGGGTCGGGCGCTCGGCGCTGCGGGGCCAGCAGCAGCAGGGCCGCGACGGGCCACAACAGCGCCTCGAAGACAGGCGCCAGCAGCATCCACCAGCCCGGAAACATGTCGCCGGCCAGCATGCGCACGGCCAGCGACACGCCGTGCCCCAGAAAAAACACCGGCACGATCTGCACGGCCTGTTCAACGACACCGAACCACAGCAGCCGGCGGTGGATGGTGATGGCGACAAAGCTCAGCAGCGTGTAGGCCAGTGCATGCTGGCCCAGCAGCGCACCTTCGTGCACGTCCATCAGCAGGCCGAACAGAAAGGCCACACCCACGCCCACCCGGCGCGGCTGGTGCACGTTCCAGAACACCAGCACCAGCGCCAGCAGGTCTGGCATGGCGGGCTGTCGGCCCAGCGGCAGCAGGTTCAGGCCAAAGGCCACCAGCAGGCTCAGGCCGATGAAAAAGGGGTTGGCCGGCAGCAGCAGCTGGTCGGACCCACGCGGCATGATCATGCCGCGGTCCTCAGGCTCGGCATGATCATCGCGCGCTCCTTGCGAACCGCATGATCATGGCGCAGGCCCGCTGCGGCGCGGTGTCTTCAGCTGACGCTCGCCCTTTGCCTGCTCCACTTCAGGTGTGGCTTCCGGCCGCGGCGGCAGCTGGGTGCCCAGCGGTTCCAGCAGCAGCACGTGCCGCACACCATCGGCCTGAGCCACAGGCGACAGCGCGATGCGGGCAAAGCCGGATTCCATGCGCCTTTCGACGGCGGTCACCCGTGCCACCGGCAGGCCCGGTGGGTAGACACCGTCCAGGCCATTGGTGTGCAGCAGGTCGCCCACCTGCACGTCGGCATTGCCGGACATGAAACGCAATTCCATGCCACCCGGCCCGGCGCCACCACCGAAGGCCACGCTGCGTTGCTGGGTGCGGGTGTTCAACACCGGGATGGCCGCGTCCTTGTCAGACAGCAAGGTCACCTCGGACGTCAGCGCGTAGGCGTGGGTCACCTGGCCCAGCACACCGGCGTCGTTGATGACGGGTGAGCCCGCCACCACGCCATGTTGGCTGCCGCGGTCGACAAACACCTTGCGTGAGTACGGGTCGGCGGCTTCGTAAAGCAACTCGGCCGGCTGCGAACGCACCTGCACCGCCGGCCGCAGGTCGAGCAGTGCGCGCAGGCGGGCGTTTTCCTGCGCCAGCTGATCGGTGCGTGCCGCGCGTTCGGCCACCGCCGCCATGCGCGCCTGCGCCTCACGCTCGGCGGCCTGGGCCTGGTTCAGGCCACGCAGGTAGTCACCGCCGCCCTGGAAGGCTTCCACCGGCACGGCCAGCGCACGCTGCACCGGCAGCAGCGCGATGGCCAGGCCCTGGCGCAGCGGTTCGACCACTTTCAGGCGGGCATCGGCCACCATCAGGAACAGGGCCAGCGCGGAAAAAAAGATCAGCTTGCTCAGGGCCGACGGGCCCTGGCGGAAGAAGGGCGGCGGCGTGCGGTCGATCGTGCCCAGGCGCATGGCGGCAAACGACCAGGCTCAGCGGCCGGTCACTCCGAAGTGAAGATCGACCCCAGCCGCTCCATGCGCTCCAGCGCCATGCCGCAGCCGCGCACCACGCACGTCAGCGGGTCTTCGGCCACCAGCACCGGCAGGCCGGTTTCTTCGGCCAGCAGGCGGTCCAGGTCACGCAGCAAGGCACCGCCGCCGGTGAGCATCATGCCGCGCTCGGCGATGTCGGCGCCCAGTTCGGGCGGGGTCTGTTCCAGCGCGTTTTTCACCGCCGACACCATCTGGTTCAGCGGGTCGGTCAGCGCTTCGAGGATTTCATTGCTGCTGATGGTGAAGCTGCGCGGCACACCTTCGCTGAGGTTGCGGCCCTTGACCTCCATCTCCTTGACCTCGCTGCCCGGAAAGGCGCTGCCGATGGTCTTCTTGATGGATTCAGCCGTGGGCTCGCCGATCAACATGCCGTAGTTGCGGCGGATGTAGTTGATGATGGCTTCGTCGAACTTGTCGCCACCGACGCGGATGCTGCCCTTGTAGACCATGCCACCCAGGCTGATGACACCCACCTCGGTGGTGCCGCCACCGATGTCGACCACCATCGAGCCCGAGGCTTCGGACACCGGCAGGCCGGCGCCGATGGCCGCGGCCATGGGTTCTTCGATCAGGTACACGTCCGAAGCGCCCGCGCCCAGCGCCGATTCGCGGATGGCGCGGCGTTCGACCTGGGTCGACCCGCACGGCACGCAGATGATGATGCGCGGGCTGGGCCGCAGGATGCCCCGCGGGTGGACCATCTTGATGAACTGCTTGAGCATCTGCTCGGTCACCGTGAAGTCGGCGATGACACCGTCTTTCATGGGCCGGATGGCTTCGATGTTGCCGGGCACCTTGCCCAGCATGGCCTTGGCTTCCTTGCCGACGGCCTGGATGGTCTTCTTGCCTTGGGGGCCACCTTCGTGGCGGATGGCGACAACCGAAGGCTCGTCGAGCACGATGCCTTTGCCACGCACGTAAATCAGCGTGTTGGCGGTGCCCAGGTCGATGGCGAGGTCGGTGGAAAAGTAGCGGCGCAGGGAGGCAGCGAACATGGGGAAGGGGGGCGGCTGGGGCGGGGTATGGGGGCGGGTTGCGCGTGGCGCGCCGGGCTCGGCCGTGAAACCGTGGGGGTCAACCGAACTGAGGAACCGGCCTCGCAGGAGAGCCGAGCTTAGCCCTCAAGTGACCAGCCGCCCAGGGCTTGCAGGTAACCGGAGATAATAACGTATCCAACCCGATTCCCCGAGGTGCGCCGCTGCTTTTTTCAGCAGCGGCGGCGCGCCCAGACCGCCTGTTTCAGGCCCCGACCAAGATGGCATTGACCCCCCAAGACGTGAGCCGCATCGCGCACCTGGCGCGACTGGATCTGTCCAGCAGCGAGCAGGCACAGATGCTGGTGCAGCTGAACGGTTTTTTCGGCATCGTCGAACAGATGGGCGCGGTCGACACGAGTGGTGTCGAGCCGCTGTACACGCCGTTGTCGGCAGTGCAGCAGGTCAGCCTGCGCTTGCGTGACGACGTGGTCACCGAGCAGGTCGACCGCGAAGCCAACCAGCGCAGCGCACCGGCCGTCGAAGCGGGGCTGTACCTCGTGCCCAAGGTCATCGAATGAGCGCGGAAGTGCACAAGCTGGGCGTGGCCGCGCTGGCGCGCGAGATGGAGGCGGGCCGCCTGTCCAGCGTCGAGGCCACCCAGGCCCTGCTGGCGGGCATCACGCGCCATGCGGAACTGGGCGCCTTCCTGGCCGTCAACGAAGCAACCGCGCTGGCCCAGGCACGAGAAGCCGACGCCCGCCGCGCCCGTGGCCAGGCCGGTGCGCTGACTGGCGTGCCCTTGGCGCACAAGGACATCTTCGTCACCGACTTCGCCAGGACCGGGCTGCCCACCACGGCCGGCTCCAAGATGCTGGCCGGTTACCAGAGCCCCTTCGACGCCACCGTGCTGGCGCGCCTGCAGGAAGCCGGCACTGTGACGCTGGGCAAACTGAACTGCGACGAATTTGCGATGGGTTCGGCCAACGAAAACAGCGCCTTCGGCCCGGTGAAAAACCCCTGGGACCTGCAACGGGTGCCGGGCGGTTCGTCGGGCGGCAGCGCTGCGGCCGTGGCCGCGCGCCTGGTGCCGGCAGCCACCGGCACCGACACCGGGGGCTCGATCCGCCAGCCGGCCAGCTTCACCGGTGTCACCGGCATCAAGCCGACGTATGGCGTCTGCAGCCGCTACGGCATGGTGGCCTTTGCCTCCAGCCTGGACCAGGCCGGCCCGCTGGCCCGCAGCGCCGAAGACTGTGCGCTGTTGCTGTCGGCGATGAGCGGCTTCGATGCACGCGACGCCACCAGCGCGCAACGCCCGCCGCAAGATTTTGCTGCCGCGATGCGGGCGCCACGCGAAGGTGCCACCGCAGCGCAGCCCTTGAAAGGTCTGCGCATCGGCCTGCCGGAGGAGTTTTTTCCGTCGGCCCTGGCTGCCGACGTGGAAACGGCGGTGCGCGGCGCGTTGGCCGAACTGGAAAAGCTGGGTGCCACGCTGGTCGACGTGAGCCTGCCGCGCACCGAGCTGTCGATACCCGTGTACTACATCATCGCCCCGGCCGAAGCCAGCTCCAACCTGAGCCGCTTCGACGGCGTCAAGTTCGGCCACCGCGCGGCGCAGCACGGCGACCTGATGGACATGTACCGCAAGTCGCGCGCCGAAGGATTTGGCCCCGAGGTCAAGCGCCGCATCATGATCGGCACCTATGTGCTGAGCCACGGTTACTACGACGCCTACTACGTGCAGGCGCAGAAACTGCGCCGCATGATCGCCGACGACTTCCAGGCCTGCTTCCAGCACTGCGACCTGATCGCCGGCCCGGTGGCACCCACCGTGGCCTGGCAACTGGGTGCGCAGGGCGAAGACCCCTTGCAGGCCTACCTGGCCGACATCTTCACGCTGCCGGGCAGCCTGGCCGGGCTGCCCGGCATGAGTGTGCCGGCCGGCTTCGGCCAAGGGGGCATGCCGGTGGGCTTGCAGCTCATCGGCAACTACTTCGAAGAGGGGGCGCTGCTGCACGCCGCGCATGCGCTGCAACTGGCCACCGACCACCACACACGCGCTCCAGCAGGTTTCTGACAATATGCCCCCAAGCTTACTTCGTTCGCGGCTGTGCCGCCAGCATGCGGCACCGCGCTCACCAGCCACTCGCCAGCGTGCAGGCGCTGGCTCGGTGCGGGTTCGCCCCCCCGAGGGGGCACTCAGGTCCTTCGGAACGGCCGCGCGGACCTGATATGCCCACCCCGATTCCCAGCCCTCTGGTGCGCGGTTACGAAGTGGTCATCGGCTTCGAGACCCACACCCAGCTGTCCACGGCCAGCAAGATCTTCAGCGGCGCCGGCACGCAGTTCGGCGCCGCGCCGAACACCCAAGCCTGCGCCGTCGACCTGGCGCTGCCCGGCACGCTGCCGGTGATGAACCGTGGTGCGGTCGAACGGGCCATCCGCTTCGGCTTGGCGGTGGGCGCGCGGGTGGCGCCACTGTCCATTTTTGCGCGCAAGAACTACTTCTACCCCGACCTGCCCAAGGGCTACCAGATCAGCCAGTACGAGATTCCGGTGGTGCAGGGCGGCCGTGTCGAGTTCATGCTGGACGGCGTGCAGCGCAGCGTGCGCCTGACCCGCGCGCACCTGGAAGAAGACGCGGGCAAGAGCCTGCACGAAGACTTCGCCGGCCAGACCGGCATCGACCTGAACCGAGCCGGCACGCCGCTCTTGGAGATCGTCTCCGAGCCCGACATGCGCAGCAGTGCCGAGGCGGTGGAGTACGCCAAGGCGCTGCACGCGCTGGTCGTCTGGCTGGGCATCTGCGACGGCAACATGCAGGAAGGCAGCTTCCGCTGCGATGCCAACGTCTCGGTGCGCAAGCCCGGCGCGCCCTACGGCACACGCCGCGAGATCAAGAACCTGAACAGCTTCCGTTTTTTGCAGCAGGCCATCGACTTCGAGGTGCAGTGGCAGATCGACCGTGTCGAAGACGGCCTGCCCATCGAACAGGCCACCGTGCTGTTCAACCCCGACACTGGCGAAACACGCGCCATGCGCAGCAAGGAAGACGCGCAGGACTACCGCTACTTCCCCGACCCCGACCTGCCGCCGCTGGTGATTGCGCCGGAATGGGTCGAAGCGGTGAAGGCCACGATGCCCGAACTGCCGGCCGCGATGGCGCGCCGCTTCGAATCGCAAGATGGCCTTCCAGCCTACGACGCGGCCATGATGACGGCCAGCCTGGCCACCTCGCGTTACTACGAAGCGGTGCGTGATGCGTCGGGCCAGGCCAAGCTGGCCGCCAACTGGTTGATGGGCGAGGTGTCCAAGCGGCTGAATGCCGAGTCGCGTGACATCGCCGACGTGCCGCTGCTGCCTGCCACGCTGGGGGCGCTGATCCGTCGCATCGCCGACGGCACCGTGTCGCACAACGGCGCGCGCCAGGTGTTTGATGACCTGTGGTCGGGTGAAGCCAGCGACGTGGATGCCGTCATCGAAGCCAAGGGCCTGAAGCAGATGAACGACAGCGGCGCGCTGATGGCCATCGTCGACGAAGTCATCGCCGCCAATGACAAGAGCGTGGTCGAATTCCGCGCCGGCAAGGACCGCGCCTTCAACGCGCTGGTGGGTCAGGTGATGAAAGCCAGCAAGGGCAAGGCCAACCCGACGCAAGCCGGTGAACTGCTGCGCAAGCGCCTGAGCGAAGGCTGAGCTGCGCCTTGAAACCTTCAGGCGCCTGAGGCGCCGGGCCGGCTAACGCGAAGCTGGCCGCTGCGCCGGCCGCACCACCGGGGGCGGGGGCTGGATGGGACCCAGCGAACCCGCGGGTGCACCGCCCCACAGGCGGCGCAGGCGGTCGAGTTCGTTGTCGTAGAGCTTGTTGATGCGCACCAGCTCGGCCTCCTGGTTGGCGCTGGCTGCGCGCTGGGCTTCCATCGACGTTTCGTTGGCTTCCAGCGCCGCCTTCAGCTTGGCCGGCATCGTGCGGGCGGCGTAGAACTCGGCTTCGTCCAGCAGCGGCTTGCGTTCGCGTTCCAACTCGCGCAGGCGGATCTCGCTGGCCTTCATGGCCAGGCGCACGGTGTCGGCCGAGGCTTCCCGCGCCCGGTTGTGTGCCGCTTCGTTTGGAAAGCGCGCCACCAGGTTGCGGTCGCGGCGCACCGCGTCGGCCTGCGCCGCCCGTGCTTCGGCCGCTGTGCGGTCGCGCGCTTCCTGCAGCGCACGTTCTTCGGCCGTCATCGTGGGCGGCAGCACCGTGCGCACCGACCCGTCGCGGTTCAGCACCTGCTGCTCGCGGTGCGTGCATTCGGCGATCGGCCGGTCGGCGGTCAGGCGCCGGCCCTGGCTGTCGATGCAGGTGTAGATGCCGGTGGGTGCCTTCACCGGCTGCGCCAACGTGGGCCACGGGGCGACCAGGGCCGTGGCCACCAGCAGCAGCTGCCGCACGCAACGGGTCATCTCAAACACCGTAACGGTCGCGGTAGGCTTGCACCGGGCCGGCGTGGGCCGCCAGCTCGGGCGCAGCGCCGCCCTGCAGCAGGCTCAGCAAGTCGGCCAGCGTGGCCACGGCCACGACCGGCAGGCCGAGTTGGCGGGTGACGAATTGCACCGCGCTCCAGTCGGCGTCCTGGCCGCCTTCGGTGGCGCGTTCCTGGCGGTCCAGGGCAATCGTCACGCCACAAGGCGTGGCATCGGCCGACTGGATCATGGCTATCGATTCGCGCACCGAAGTTCCTGCAGAGATGACATCGTCAATGATCAGAACGCGGCCGCGCACCGGCGCGCCGACAAGGGTTCCCCCTTCGCCGTGGTCCTTGGCTTCTTTGCGGTTGTAAGCAAAGGGCACATTGCGGCCCTGGCGGGCCAGTTCCACCGCCACGGCCGACGCCAGCGTGATGCCCTTGTAGGCCGGGCCGAACAGCATGTCGAAGGCCAGCTCGCCGTCGTGTTCGGCCTGCAGCAATCGGCGTGCATAAAATTCTGCCAGACGGCCCAGCTTGGCGCCGTCGTCGAACAGACCGGCATTGAAAAAGTAGGGCGACAGTCGCCCGGCCTTGGTCTTGAATTCACCGAAGCGCAGCACACCCGCGCTCACCGCGAACTGAACGAAGGCCTGCGCCAGCGGGCTTGTGTCGTCGGTGCTCATGTCCAGCAGGGGGTTTTCTTGGCTTTCAAGCTCGTCAGTCTCAACGTCAATGGCATCCGGTCGGCGGCCAGGAAGGGCATGCTGGACTGGGCTCAAAGCGAGTCACCAGATTGTATGGGCCTGCAAGAGCTCAAGGCCCGTGCCGACGATGTGGCCGGCACGCTGGACCGGGTGGCCGGCCTGCAGGGCCACTTCCACTTTGCCCAGAAAAAGGGCTACTCGGGCGTGGGCCTCTTCACGCGCCACGAGCCGAGCGACGTGATCAGGGGTTTTGGCAGCGAAGAATTCGATGCCGAAGGGCGCTGGGTCGAAGTGCGCTTCGACACCACCTCGCGCAAGCGCAGCTTCAAGAAGCTCAGCATCATCAGTTGTTACTTCCCCAGCGGCAGCAGCAGCGAAGAACGCCAGCTGGCCAAGTTCCGCTTCCTGGCGCAGTTGTATCCGCACCTGCAGAAGCTGAAGGCCGAGCGTGAATTCATCCTGCTGGGCGACGTGAACATCGCCCACCACGAAATCGACCTGAAGAACTGGAAGGGCAATCTGAAAAATTCAGGCTTCCTGCCCGAAGAGCGGGCGTGGATGAGCGCACTGCTCGGCCAGGGCGGCTGGGTCGATGTCTATCGCAGCCTGCACCCCGACACCACCGACGACTGCTACACCTGGTGGAGCAACCGCGGCCAGGCGCGCGCAAACAATGTCGGGTGGCGCATCGACTACCAGATCGCGACCCCGGGAATCGCGGCGAAGGCGCGCGCAGCGAGGGTCTTCAAGGATCATCGATTCAGTGATCATGCGCCGCTGATTGTCGACTACGATGTCTCTACGGCATGACGAAGTCGTGCCTCAAATAAGAACTACAGCGAGGTCAGCATGAATACGAAAAGCCGTTTCACGCGCGTGCTTGCCGCCGCGCTGTTCGTAGCGTCTCCGTGGTCGGCCGCGTACGCAGCGACCTCGCCTTACAGCGGAATCGTCGCATTCGGCGACAGCCTGACCGACACCGGAAACTTCACCGCGCTGGCCAGCGGCCTGTCCTTCGGCCTTGTCAATTTCCCGAGCCCTGCCTTCGGCTATGCCCAGGGGCGTTTTTCCGATGGCAAGGTGGCGATCGAATATCTGGCCGAATCGCTGAGCCTGAACCTGACCAATTACGCAGTGGGTGGCGCCAAGACCGGTCCGTCCGCACTGCCCGGTCT
>JAURZM010000073.1 GCA_030653385.1 Rubrivivax sp.
ACTGTGACGGGTACTGGTCCTTGGCGTCGAAGACCATGCGCACCGCACGCTCCTGGACCTCGGGGGAAAACTTCGGGGACTTCCTCATGTTGGCTCCATTCTCAATCGAAGGAGCCTCCTCAAAATCCGGGGCGGTTCAAACCCACGGCAGAAGGCGCCTTGCTATGTCGCTTGATCATTGCCCGCCAGAGTCGTCGCTGGACTTCTTCAATCGACTACTGGGTAGGCACCTTGTGGACCAAACCGGCGATGCTCTGGTCGACGCGCAGCGAGCCCTTTCCGGGGGCCACCGCATGGCAAAAGGAGGAGCCCCTCAGCGCATCGCCTCTGGCTGGGCGGTGCTGACCGAGAAGGGGGCAACACTGCAGTTCAAACTGGCCGCATTGGGCATTGAATACAGCGAAGCCACTCGGTTCGAAGCGTGGCTGGACTGTCTCGATTCGTTTGACGGCTCCCCCGTGATGCTTCTGGAGTTTGACAAGAAGCCCATCCCTGCTGGCAACCTTGCCCGCACCTTCGACTTACGACATGTGGTCGTCTGCGGTCCCAAGGGCATGGAGGTCTTCGACTGGACTGCGGCACCAGACCCCGCTACGGGCACCCGGTCGCATAAGGTGATGTGGCGCCTGAAGGACGAACGGGCAAAGGCCGTCGGGGCGGACCCAAGCATTGCAGCGTCAGCCCGATAGACCCAGAGCCGTCTTGATGTTCCGCTCAACCGAACAGGCAGAGTTCGCTGCCATTCTCGCCAAGCACATAACGGTCCGGGATGCCCCGCTGCTGCTTGAAGGCGGCACCGGCATCGGCAAGACACGGGCGTACTTGCACGCAGTTGCCCAGACATCGGCGCGGGTGGCCATCGTGCTGCCCACACACCAACTCATCGACCAGTTGCTGGCGAGCAAGGACCTGGAGGCTGTTTCCCTGGCAGTGGAGGACTTTCGGCCCGCTTCCATGTTCGCTACCCGGGCGGAGTACGAAAGCAACCGAGCGGCTGCGAGGGAGGCCCGGGTAATGGTCTGCACGTCAGCAGCGGTGATCATCGACCAAAGGCTGCGCGGTGAATACTGCGGGGCTGTGGATCGGGACTACCTGCTCTTTGACGAGGCGGACCAGCTGCCCGAGATGGCGGCGCTGCAGTCAGACATGTCCATCACGAAGGCCGACATGTTGGAGGCCGGTGTTCCCTACACGAATGTTCCAGCGACCCTCCGACGCATCTCCGAAGCGCCCTCGCGAGTGGTCGAGCCGGAGACTCGGGCTGCGGCCCGCGTCATGCTGGAGGTGCTGGACGACCCCCAGCCCTGGCAGAAGGTGGGCCTGGACGACGAGGGCGCCATTGCCCTCACTCACCGACTTCCTGGACGCCTGCTGACCCGCATAGCGAATCGCTCCGCTGTCGCCTTCATCAGCGCCACCTTGACGGTTTCGGACTCTTTCAACAACTTCCGAACTGTGATGGGCATCAAGGGTGTCAGCAGACTGACCACCTCCATCGAACCCAGACACCACGGCACGCTGCACTTCCTACTGCATGGGTTAGAGGTGGGCAGCGCCGAGTGGTTCGACGCCACAGTGGAGGCAACCCAGAGTGCGCCCAGACCGACCCTGGTAGCGACCACCTCACATGAATTGACTGCACGCCTTCAGGCGGCGATAGGCCCCGCGGATGGCCTGTTGATCAAGGCGGGCGCTTGGGCCGGGCTGGACTCTCCAGTGCCCTGGCGCAGCATAGTTGTACCCACGGTGCCGTTCGGGCAGCCTGTGGTGATCGACGGCACAGTCATCAGCAGCTATCTTGATGCTCGCACGATGGCTCAGCGCAGGCTTCGGCAGGTGATTGGGCGGGGCCTTAGAGGGCCCGACGCCGACTGCACAGTGATCATCCTCGACCAGCGTGCAGCCAAGGTCGGCCAATTCGTCCCCGTGCGATTCCTCGAGACATGGACCACACGCCAGGAGTTCAACGAAGGCCGGCGTTCCGAGGTTGTGCTGTCTAAGGCGGAGCGCGACCCTGGACTAAGAAAGGCGGCCATAAAGCACTATGGCAGCAAGTGTCGGTGGGAGTGTTGCGATGTCAGTCTTCCTCACTTGCTAGATGTCCACCACCTTGACCCCGTGTCCGAAGGTGAGCGACGAACGAAACTCAGTGACGTGACCGTCCTTTGCAAGAATCACCACGCTGAGGCTCATCACCAGATGCGGACACCGATGCGGCGCTAGTGGACTGCGAGGAACTACCGATGGAGTTCACACTTGACCGTGCCCAGAGACTTGCGTTCGCTGCCGCCAATAGGAGGGCAATGCTGCTGCTTCATCGCGCCGCCAGTGACTACCTCGGCGCACGGTGCTGCCTCCTGAATGGCGTGCTCTCGGGTTTAGAACTGGGCTCTCAGGCCATTGAAAAGCACCTCAAAGCTTTGCTGCTCTTCGCCAGTCCCGAGTTGAACCCTAAGGAGTTCAGCCACAACATTGTTCGGCTGTCCGACCGAGCTACGAGGGCGGGCCTGGTTGACCTCGCTCGACACCACGAGACCATACAAAAGTTTTACGGACACTTTCAGTCTCGGTACCCAGACAACCCCGGCGGTTCAACTTCTGCGTCGACTGGCGAACTTGCGGCCTTGGACGGTTTGATCATTGATCTGATTGAGGCGCTGCCTGTGCCAATTGAGATCAGGCTGAGTTCTGGTGTCTACGGGCGGTTGGCTTTCCTAACAGGCAACTCTGCCTTCCCAGACGCTCAACTCCTGCTTAAGCGCAATCCCGCACTCCTTGCGAAGCTGCCATCCATCGTGAATGACCGCGAGCGCTTAGCGTCTCTTGCCCTCCAGCCACCGCAGGACAGCCGCGCTCCACTGGCGGACTGACAGTAGACCAGTTGGGCGATGAATCTCGGGGCCGCCTGAGGCTTGCCCCGGGCCCTCTCGGCGCGGCCCCCCCCCCCCGTCCCCTGACCGTCCGCGGCGAGACCCTCGCCGGCGCAGATCAATGGCTTCGTGCAAACCTTGCCAATGGAGCAACTGGGCACGTACCAACGTTACCGCGTAACCCGCCAGAACCCCGGGCAGTAGCGTCGGCTGTTCAGACATGACGAGGGTGGCCATTGGGCCCTGCCGACCGATGCGTTGCGGCGACTCAAGCGATCCGACGAGCCGAGAGCTCCCGGGCGGCTTGACCAGCGGTTTCCTGACGGCTCCCCGTGTGGGGAAAACGTGTGGGGAAACGAGCCGTTGCGGTTAGTGTCCACTATCGGCCGGAGCCGCGTATTTGCTTGCGACTCCCGAAAAACGTAGCGGTGGTGGAGAGGAGGAGGATCGAACTCCCGACCTTCGCATTGCGAACGCGACGCTCTCCCAGCTGAGCTACCCCCCCACACGCGGCGCGCAGTTTAGCACCGCGACTCGAGGGCTCCCCGCGCAGCCGCGTTTAACATCGCCGCGCTTCGAACACCGGCCCCACGCCGGGCCCGACACTTCAGGAGACTGCCGATGCGACCGCGCCTGGACCCCCAGTGGCTGGATGCCCAGTACAGCAACCGCGCCCGTGTGCCCGAGCATGCGCAGGTGCTGGCCAACTGGGCTCAGGCTTCGGCCCTGGCGCGAAGTGGCGGCAAAGGCGTGCAACTGGACGTGGCCTATGGCAACGGTGCCGGCGAGACGCTGGACATCTTTCCGGCCGCACCAACTGGCGCACCAACCGGCGCACCGGTGCTGGTGTTCATCCACGGCGGCTACTGGCGTTCACTCGACAAAGCCGACCACAGCTTCGTGGCGCCCGGCTTCAACGCCGCTGGTGCCACCGTGGTGGTGCCCAACTACGCCTTGTGCCCGGCGGTCAGCATCGAACACATCTGCCTGCAGATGGCACGTGCCGTGGCCTGGGTGTGGCGCAACGCGGCCACCTTTGGCGGCGACCCGGCACGCATCGCCTTGGCCGGCCATTCGGCCGGTGGCCACCTGGCCACGATGTTGCTCAGCTGCCGCTGGAAGGACCTGGGTGAAGACCTGCCGTCGGCCCCGGTGTCGGGTGCCCTGTCCATCTCGGGCCTGTACGACATGGAACCGCTGCGCCACACACCCATGCTGCAAGGTGACCTGCAGCTGACGCCAGCTTCGGTGTCTCGTCTGAGTCCGGCCTTTTTCCCGCGGCCCAAAGGCCCCAAGCTCTACGCGGCCGTGGGCCTGGACGAAAGCGACGAATTCCTGCGGCAGAACCGGCTGATCCGCGACGTCTGGGGCCCCACCGCGGTGCCGGTGTGTGAAACCGTGCCGGGTGCCAACCACTTCACCGTGCTGAACCGCCTGGCCGACCCGGCGCACCGGCTTCACGAACTGGCACTGCGCCTGTTGGGCCTGCGCTGAATCTGCTGAATCTGCTGAGCCCGCGCACGAAGGTCCGGGTGCGGTGCGCGCGATTTCCCTGAACCTATCGGCACATGGCAATGCCTGCTTCACGGCAGCCCGGCCTCACACTGCCGGCCAAGAAGGAACCGTCGATCGAAGCAAAACGAAGGTCGGGAACCTGGCAACAACCGGTCGCTTGGCAACGCAAGCCGGCAGGCGGCACTCGACCCACTGGGAATGCCAGGCACCAGCGGTCGCAGCCTCATCAATGTGGCTGGCAACGGACCTTCAACTCGCATTGAGCGCGGATGGCACCCGGCCAACTGCAGTCGCGCGCCAGTGGCAGCTTGCGGCTGATCCTGGCCCGCGAGTCGCCCGCGCTGCGCCTCGTGCATGTGCATTTCCCAAAGGCGGGTTTCGAGCTGAGCGAGCCCTGAAAGCCTGATCCATTGCGCTGCCCTGGCTCAGGTCAGGGCGTGCCCATTGCCTCCCGCCAACGCATGGCGTCGTGGATGCGGTGCCGCGCGCTCGGGTGGTGGAAGAACACAAACTCCTCGACGGCGCCCGGATCGGGCTTGCGGTAGTCCGAGAGCTTGAGCATCACCTCGGCAAAGCCATGCGGCTCGCGGGCCAGGTTCAGGCCGAAGCGATCGGCCTCGATCTCTTGCGTGCGGATGATCGTGTTGAAGACCGGCGTGGCCGCCAGCATGAAGACCGAGAACACCGCGGTCAGCAAGGGCAGGCTGGCCACGTCGGCGACGGACTGCGTACCCCAGCGAGCGCCGTAGCGCACGAACAGGCGGCGCATCGCCCAGTGGCAGAACAGCAGACCGAAGAGTATCAGCAGGCCGAACTGCATCAGCATCTTGGGCCCGTGGTTGAGCACATAATGGCCGAGCTCATGGGCCATCACCGCGCGGATCTCGGGCAGCGAGGTGCGGCTCAAGAGGTTGTCGTTGAGGCGGATCGCCGCCGTGCTCCCCAAGCCGCTGACGTTGGCGCTGACGCGCTTGGTCTGGCGCGAGGCGTCGAAGGCATAGACCTCGTCGGCCGGTACGCCGGTGGCATGCGCCATCGTCAACACGGCACTCCGCACGGGGCCCGGTTCCAGCGGCTTGTAGGTGTTGAACAGCGGGTCGATCAGCACCGGGCTGACGAGCAGCATCAAGGCCAGCAAGGCCGAGCAGGCGGCCGCCCCCCACAGCCACCAGTGCTCGCCGGCGCGGCGGAACACCGCGTAGAGCAGCGCCACCGCGAGCATCGTGCCGACGACCTCGACGCCCAGGCCAACGGCCCAATCCAGCCACCAATCGGCCTGGTCCTGCGTCGACATGCCATAGCCATGCTCGCGCCAGTAGCCCTGGTAGAAGTTCAAGGGCAGCATCAGCAGGCCGGCGACCAGGCCGTAGACGCCGCCGTAGAGGCCGTCGCGCAGCAAGGCGTAGCGACCGACACGCTGCGCCCAGTCGCGCAGCCGCGCAGAGCGGCGCCCCTGCAGCAGCAACCCGGCGATCGCCAGACCGATCAGCACCTCCCAGAGTTGCAGCCAGTAGCCGCCCTCGTCGTAGTCGTTGGAGCGCTGCACCGCCTCCTTGGGCAGGCGGTCGAGATAAGCCTGGGTGGCCAACTTGGCGTCACGCGGCAGCGCAGCGCGCCAGGCGTCGTCGACCGCAACGATGACCAGGGGCGCGCGCACGCTGGCATCGCCGGCATGCGAGTGGAGCAGCGGCAGCTCTGCCGCGCGCAGCGGCGCGCCGATCAGCACGGCGCAGAGCAGGAAGGCGATGCGGCGCCAAAACGCTGGCACAGACGCGGGAGCTTGCATAGGAGGTGTACGGGTGGCAAAGCGCGCAGTTTCTCGAAGCGGGGCGGCGACGCAAGCTGGCATGCGACGAAACGACCTGCGGCCGGCGTCAGCTGCAAAACTTACGGACGCGCGGGACAGGCAGTGGCGCATAGCGCATGGCGGCTCATGGCCGGGTCTTGCCGAAGCGTGACTTCGGACCACGGTCTGTTCGGTGTCGCATTGCTGACGTTCGAAGACGCGGCGTCGAGCTCACCCTATGGGTCGTGACGAGCCGCTCGACTCCCTGCCCGCCAGCAGACAGTCGGTTCGGCTGGTTGCCGCCGCGCTTCTTGCGCGACAAGTACCGAACAGAGCGGCGGACCACACTAGGGTCTGCCCGCACTATGGGCCGCATAGAAGCTTTGTATTGCCATCGGACGGCTCGCTTTGTTACCGTCAAGACCGGTCGCGCTGCGGCAAACCGTGCTGGCGGTGCCCGACTCAACATGGAACACAGGAGCACAACATGGGCTTGAAAGGTTCGAAGACCGAACAAAACCTGAAGGACGCCTTCGCGGGCGAATCGCAGGCCAACCGCCGTTATCTGTACTTCGCCAACAAGGCCGACGTGGAAGGCCAGAACGACGTGGCGATGTTGTTCCGCTCCACCGCCGAAGGTGAAACGGGCCATGCACACGGCCACCTGGAATTCCTGGAAAACGGCTCGGGTGACCCGGCCACCGGCCTGCCCATCGGCAGCAGCCGCCAGAACCTGGCCGCCGCCGTGGCCGGTGAAACACACGAGTACACCGACATGTACCCGGGCATGGCCAAGCAGGCCCGCGACGAAGGTTTCGACGAAATCGCCGACTGGTTCGAGACGCTGGCCAAGGCCGAGCGTTCACACGCCAACCGCTACCAGAAGGCCCTCGACGCGCTCGTCGACTGACGAGCGTGGCGAACCACATGGCCCACGCGCTCGTCCACTGATCCAGGTTTGCGATGTTGAACAAGGGGCTTTGTGCCCCTTGTTCGTTTCAAGAGACAACAAGCGAGCTGCACCATGCGCGAAGGCAATCTCGAAGCCCCGACCCGCCACCCCATCGACTGGAAAAACCCCGACTTCTATGACGAGGGCAAGGCGCTGGCCGAGATGGAGCGGGTGTTCGACATCTGCCACGGCTGCCGCCGTTGTGTCAGCCTGTGCCAGAGCTTCCCGACCTTGTTCGACCTGGTGGATGCCACCGAAGACGGCGAGGTGCACGGCATCCCGAAACAGGCGTACTGGAACGTCGTCGACCAGTGTTACCTGTGCGACCTGTGCTACATGACGAAGTGCCCGTACACACCGCCTCACCCCTGGCAACTGGACTTCCCGCACCTGATGCTGCGGGCCAAGGCCATCAAGCACAAAAACGGCCAGGTGTCGGCGAAGGAGAAGTTCCTGGCCAGCACCGACGTGCACGGCCAGTTTGCCGGCATCCCCATCGTGGTGGACGTCGTCAACGCGGTGAACAAAACCGGCTTCATGCGCGGCCAGATGAACAGCCAGCTGGGTGTGCACCCCGAGGCCTGGATGCCCAGCCTGGCCGAGCACCGCTTCCGCTGGGGCCGGGCCATGAACAACACGGCCTTCACGGCCGTCAAGGGCCAGCGCACACCGGGCAAGGTGGCCATCTTCGCCACCTGCTACGTCAACTACAACGAACCCGGCATTGGTGCTGACCTGATCAAGCTGCTGGACCACAACGAGATTCCCTACGAGATCGTCGAGAAGGAACAATGCTGTGGCATGCCCAAGCTCGAGCTGGGCGACCTGGATTCGGTGGAAAAGAGCTGGAAGGCCAACATGCCCGTGCTGGCCAAGTACGCGCGTGAAGGCTGGGCCATCGTCACCGCCATTCCCAGCTGCACGCTGATGTTCAAGCAGGAACTGCCGCTGATGTTCCCCAACGATGCCGACACGCAGCTGGTGAAGGCCGCGATGTTCGACCCCTTCGAATACTTCATCGCACGCCACAAGGACGGCTTGCTGAAGACCGACTTCAAGGCGGCCCTGGGCAAGGTCAGTTACCACATCCCCTGCCACGGCCGGGTGCAGAACATCGGCAAGAAAACCGAAGAGATGTTCAAGCTCATCGGTCAGACGGTCGAGGTGAAGCTGAACACCGTCGAACGCTGCAGCGGCCATGCCGGCACCTATGGCGTGAAGACGCCTTACCACCCGGTGGCGATGAAGATCGGCAAGCCGGTGTTCAAGAGCATGGCCAAGGACGACCCGGACTTCATCAGCAGCGACTGCGCGCTGGCCGGCCACCACATCGCGCAGGGCATGGCCGCCGCTGGCACGCCGGCGCGAGCGCTGCAGCACCCTTTGTCCCTGGTCCGCCTGGCCTACGGCCTGGAGTGAAACATGAGCCCCACCATCACCCGCGACAAGCTGCTTTCGCTGGAGGCCTACGCCAAGGTCCGCAAGAGCAGCAAGCCAGAAGCCATCGCGCACCGCAAACAGCGCAGCGTGCAACTGGGCGAACACATGACGCTGCAGTTCGAAGACGAACGCACCATCCTGCGCCAGATCCAGGAGATGCTGCACATCGAAAAGATCTTCGACGAAGCCGGCATCACGAGCGAGATCGAGGCCTATGCGCCGCTGGTGCCCGACGGCAGCAACTGGAAAGCCACGGTGCTGATCGAGTACCCCGACGCCCACGAACGCAAGCGTGAACTGGCGCGCTTGATCGGTGTCGAAGACCGCCTGTTTGTCGAGGTCGAAGGCCACAGCCGTGTCTACGCCATCGCCGACGAAGACCTGGACCGCGAAAACGCCGAAAAGACCTCGGCGGTGCACTTCGCGCGCTTCGAGTTCTCGACCGCGCAGCGCGAGGCCGTGCGTGCCGGCGCGTCGGTGAAGATCGGCTGCGACCACACACATTACCCGGCGCACGTGACCGTGGCCGCGGAAACGCTGGCCCAGCTGGCGGGCGACCTGCAGCCCTAGCGTCAGAAGAGCGACCACGGCCGCCGGCACACGGCAGCGGCCGGTCGGGTGCCGGTTCGGGGCATGATCCGCCCCGAAGCTGCTCGACAAGGAACCCGCCATGAACAACCCCATAGGCCTGATCGGACTGGCCGTGATGGGCCAGAACCTGGTGCTGAACATCGAAAGCCGCGGCTTCGGTGTCAGCGTCTTCAACCGCACCACCGAGGTGACGGACAACTTCGTGGCGCAGCACCCGGGCAAGAAGCTCTTGGGCTGCCACACCCTGGCCGACTTCGTGGCCAGCCTGCAGCGGCCGCGCAAGATCATGTTGATGGTCAAGGCTGGCGCGGCCGTCGACGCGGTCATCGAACAGTTGTTGCCGCTGCTGGACAAGGGCGACATCGTCATCGACGGTGGCAACAGCCTCTTCACCGACACCGAGCGGCGTGACGCCTGGCTCACGCCGCTGGGCCTGCATTTCGTCGGCACGGGTGTGTCGGGTGGCGAAGAGGGCGCACGCAAGGGGCCTTCCATCATGCCGGGCGGGTCGGCTTCGGCGTGGCTGCAGCTCAAGACCATCTTCGAGAGCATCGCGGCGCAGGTGGACGGTCAGCCGTGTGTCATCCACATCGGCCCCGGCGGTGCGGGCCACTACGTGAAGATGGTGCACAACGGCATCGAATACGGCGACATGCAGCTCATCTGCGAGTCCTACGCGCTGTTCAAGGCCGCGGGGTTGGGCAACGACGAGATGGCCGACATCTTCGACGGCTGGAACCAGGGCGACCTTCAGAGCTACCTGATCCAGATCACCGCCAAGGCGCTGCGCCAGCGTGACCCCGAAACCGCGCAGCCGGTGGTCGACCTGATCCTGGACAAGGCCGGCCAGAAGGGCACCGGCCAATGGACGCTGATGAGCGCGGCCGACAACGCGGTGGTGGTCAGCACCATCAACGCGGCTGTCGAAGCGCGTGTGCTGTCGTCGATGAAGGCCGCGCGGGTGGCCGCCAGCAAGGTGCTGCATGGGCCATCGGGCAAGTTGTCGATGAGCCAGCGTGAACTGGTGACGAAGGTGCACGACGCGCTGTATGCGTCCAAGGTCGTGAGCTACACGCAGGGTCTGGACCTGATGCACACGATGAGCGTGAAAAAGGACTGGGGCCTTGACCTGGGGGGCATTGCCGGCATCTGGCGCGGCGGCTGCATCATCCGCGCGCGTTTCCTGGGCCACATCACGCAGGCCTACCGCAACGACCCGGCCTTGGGCAACCTGATGCTGGCACCGTTTTTCCAGGGTGTGCTCAGCCGCAGCCAGCAGGCCTGGCGCGAGGTGGTGGCGCTGGCCGTGAGCCACGGCATTCCCGTGCCGGCCATGAGCGCTTCACTGGCCTACTACGACAGCTACCGCAGCGCGCGCCTGCCGGCCAACCTGCTGCAGGCGCAGCGCGACTTCTTCGGTGCACACACCTACGAACGGGTGGACAAACCGGCCGGGCAGTGGTTTCACACCGACTGGCCGGAAGTCATCAGTTAGGGCGGCCTGCCCGCGCGCATCTGCCACGCCGAGGCAGATGTGCGTTTTCCGTCGTCGGCGATTCTTTACGCTTCTCCACGCAGCAGACACTCCAGCCCGATGCGGCGGCGGCAACAATCGAACACATGAGCGCGACAGCCATTGCCTTGAACCGGTTTGGTCTGGGAGCAAAGCCCGACGAGGCGGCACCGTCCAAGCCTGAACACTGGCTGCTGTCGCAGTTCGACGTGTATGAGCCCTTGCCTGCGCCGTGGCAACTGCTGCCGCGCACGACGGCGCTGCTCGACACCTGGCTGATGCAGCAGCGTGCCGTGCGTCAGGCGCCCCAGGGCGAGAGGAGCGGCATCCGCGAGGCCTACCTCCGCCAGGGACGTGAGGCTTACGTGGCCGCCGTCGGCGCCCGGACCAACAGCGCCTTGCAGTCAGGCACTCCCTTCGTGGAGCGACTGGTGCACTTCTGGTCCAACCACTTTGCGGTGTCCACTGACAAGCTGCTGGTCGTGGGCTTGGCCGGCGGCTTCGAGGCGGACGCCATCCGTCCGCACGTGCTGGGCCGTTTCGAGGACCTGCTGCTTGCCGTCGTGCGCCATCCCGCGATGCTGCTGTACCTGGACCAGGCGCAGTCGATCGGGCCGCGCAGCCTGGCGGGTTCACGCAGCAGCGGCCGGCAGCGCCCGCGCGGCCTCAACGAAAACCTGGCACGCGAGATCCTCGAGTTGCACACGCTCGGCGTGCGAAGTGGCTACACGCAGGAAGACGTCACGGAGTTCGCGCGGGCCCTCACCGGCTGGACCCTGCCGGGCGACGAAGCAGACGCTGCATCGACGACCTTCCGTTTTGTGCCGGCACTGCATGAACCGGGGGACCGCGTGGTTCTCGGCCGCACCTATGCCAGCGGCGGCGAAGCGCAGGCGCAATCGATCCTGCATGACGTCGCCACGTCCCCGGCGACAGCCCTTCACATCGCACGCAAGCTGGCCCGCCACTTCGTCGCCGACGAACCGCCGGCAGCCCTTCTGCAGCGACTGGCCGATACCTTCATGCGCACGGGCGGCGACCTGCCCAGCCTGTACCGGGAGCTGGTGGCGGCGCCACAGGCATGGATGCCCGCCAGCGCCAAGTTCAAATCGCCCTGGGATTGGGCCATCTCCAGCCAACGCGCGCTCGGCAGGCAGGCGCTTCCCGCTGCACAAGCCATCAGCTTGATGAACCAGCTGGGTCAGCCCGTTTGGCGGCCGGGCTCTCCGGCGGGGTACGACGACACGGCAGCCACTTGGGCTGCACCCGACGCGCTGCTGCGGCGTGTCGAGATGGCGCAGCGCATGGCCACTCAGGTGGGCGACGCGGTCGACGCGCGGTCGCTCGCGCCGCGTGTGCTGCCTGGCGCCGTCAGCGACGCGACGATCAGCGCTGTTGCGCGAGCGGATAGCGGCAGCACCGCGCTGGCCTTGCTGCTGGTGTCCCCCGAGTTCCTGAGGAGATGAGCATGGGCCTGGACCGACGCGGTTTTCTCAGCGCAGCCGGCCTGTTCACGGTTTCACCGGTGCTGTTTGCGCAGGTTGCCACCGAACAACGTTTCATCTTCATCATCCAGCGTGGCGCCGCCGATGGTCTGAACACCGTCATCCCGTACGCCGAGCCTGCCTACGCCAGCGCACGTGGCGCCCTCGCCATTGACCCGACGAATGCGCTCAAGCTCGACGGAACGTTTGCCTTGCATCCCTCGCTGGCGAAGCTTCGCGAACTGCACGCAGCGGAGCAGGCGACGTTTTTCCATGCCGTTGCATCCGCCTACCGCGACCGCTCGCACTTCGATGGCCAGAACGTGCTCGAGACCGGAGGCGCTGCGCCACACCAGGTGAAGGACGGCTGGATGAACCGGCTGGTGGGCCTGCTCCCGCGCACGGGCAAGGAAGCGATTGCCTTCTCCCCTGCCGTGCCGATGGCTCTGCGTGGCCCGGCGGCTGTCACCACGTATGCACCGTCGGCGCTGCCACCGGCGAACGACGACCTGATGCAGCGTGTGGAGCAGCTCTACGCGAAGGACACGCAGTTGCATGCGATCTGGTCGTCTGCGCTCGAGGCGCGTGGCATGGCGACCGCGGGCATGGGCGGCGGTGCCCGTCGTCAGGACACCAGCGCGCTGGGCAAGATGGCGGCAGGTTTCCTGGCGCGTGCAGACGGCCCCCGCGTGGCGATGATCGAGACCAGCGGATGGGACACGCACAGCGGGCAGAACGCACGTCTGGCCAGCCAGCTGAAGAACCTGGACGGCTTGATTGCGGGTCTTCATGAAGGGCTCGCAGCGGCTTGGTCAAAGACGGTGATCCTCGTGGCCACCGAGTTCGGGCGCACCGTTGCCGCCAACGGCACCGGCGGCACCGATCACGGCACCGCTGGGGCAGCCATGCTGCTGGGTGGAGCCGTGCAGGGTGGCCGCGTCGTTGCCGATTGGCCCGGCCTGGCGAGTTCCAGTCTGCACGACGGCCGCGACCTCAAGCCCACGCTGGCCCTGGACACGCTCATTGCGAGCACGTGTGCGCAGACATTCCAACTCGACCCGGATCTCACGACCAGGACACTCTTTCCAGGGGCAGCACCCCTGCAAGCTGCGCGCAGGCTTCTGCGCATCTAGTGCACGTCGCGCCCGTGCTCGCCGTCTGTTTCACCAGCCGTAGAAACGCGGCCAGCGCGTCAGCTCACCGCCGCGGGTCATCACCTCGTAGTGCGGAAACTGCGCCGCCGTGGCGCAGGCGTGGTTGGGCAGCACACGCAGCCGCGTGCCCACCGGGAAATGGCGGACCATGTCGGCGTCGATGCGGCCGTCCTGCCACGCCAGGATGCCGTGTTCCTGGTTGGCGCTGCCCATGCTCAGGCCGTCGATGAGCGTGCCCGCTTCGTCGCAGACGGCGCCATAGCCGAAGTCCCTGTCGGGGTCCTGCGTGCCGCGGTCGCGGCTCATGGCCATCCAGCCGGCGTCCACCAGCACCCAGCCCTTGTCCTGCTGGTGGCCGATCACGGTGCACAACACCGACAAAGCGATGTCTTTGGGTTCGCACACACCCACGCCCCACATCACCAGGTCGTTGAAAACGTAGACACCGGCGCGCACCTCGGTCACGCCTTGCAGGCTGCGCGCCGACAGCGCGGTGGGTGTGCTGCCCACGCTGACTTCGGGGCAGGGCAGGCCGGCGGCGCGCAACCGCTCGGCGGCGCGCACGCAGCGGCTGCGTTCCTGTTCGGCCATGGCCTGCAGTGCTGCCGGGGTGCGGCATTCGTAGCTGGCGCCGGCATGGGTCATCACGCCCACCAGCGTGGCGCCGCCTTCGTGCAGCGTGCGGCCCAACTGCAGCAGCAGGTCGGATTCCGGCGGCACACCGGCGCGGTGGCCATCGGTGTCCACCTCGATCAGCACCTCGAAGCGGTGCCGATGCGCCTGACCATGCAACACCACGGCTTGCGCCGCCGCCACCGAGTCGACCACGATCTGCAGCGCACAGCCACGTTCGCGCAGCGCCTGGGCCTGCGCCAGCTTGGGCGGCGCGATGCACACGGCGTACAGGATGTCGTGCATGCCCGCATCGAAGAAAACCTCGGCTTCTTTCAGCGTCGACACCGTGATGCCCTGTGCCCCGGCGGCCAATTGCTGCTGCGCCACCGGCAGGCACTTGGCGGTTTTGACGTGGGGTCGCAGGCGGGCGCCGAGGCCGGCCACCTGCAACTGCATGCGCTGGATGTTGCGCTGCATGCAGACTTCGTCCAGCAGCGCGGCCGGGGTGGCAAGGGTGTCGAGGTTCATGCCGCGCATGCTAGCTGGCTGACGTGGCGCGGGGCCCGCCCCTGAAGCTTTGTCGCAGCGCGTCGGCGCTGACCAGCGCCAGCCCGGCCCAGATGAAGACAAAACCGATCAAGCGGCTGCCGCTGAAGGGTTCGTTGAAGAGCCACACGCCCAGCAGCAACTGCATCGTGGGCGAGATGTACTGCACCAGGCCCAGCGTGGCCAAGGGCAGGCGGCGCGCAGCGGCCGAAAACCAGATCAGCGGCAGCGCGCTCAAGGGGCCCAGCAAGGCCAGTGTGGCTGCCAGGCCCAGGTCACCCTGCAGCCAGACGCCGTTGTGCGTGAGGGTCCACCACAACAGCAGCGGCAAGGCCAGCGGCGCCAGCAGCAACGTTTCCAGCGCCAGGCCTTCCAGTGCACCCAGCGACGCGGTCTTGCGCACCAGGCCATACAGGCCGAAGCTGCCGGCCAGCACCAGCGCAATCCAGGGCAGGCGGCCCAGCTGCCAGGTCAGCCACACCACGCCGGTGAAGGCCAGCGCCACGGCCACCCACTTCACGGCCGTCAACCTTTCGCGCAGCACCAGCACACCCAGCAGCACGTTGACCAGCGGGTTGATGAAATAACCCAGGCTGGCTTCCACCACCTGGTGGGTCTGCACCGCATAGACATACGTCAGCGTGTTGACCACGAGCAGCAGGCCGGTGAACACAAAGGGCAGCAGGCGACGTGGCTCGGCGATGAAGCCCGCCAGCCACGACCAGCGCTTCTGCCAGGCCAGCACCGCGGCAATGAACAGCAGCGACCAGATCGAGCGCTGCAGCACCACTTCCACCGCCGGCACCGTGGCGATGAGCAGGAAGTACAGGGGGAACAGGCCCCACAGCCCGAAGGCGGCGGTGGCGTAGACGAGACCGGGGTTCATGTGCAGCCGGGCATTGTCGCCCCCCTAAGCTGCAGCGGGAAAGCCAGGGGTTGGGCCCGCGCTGGCTCGCGCATCATTCAGGCCATGCCACGCCTCGTGTTCACGCCGCAGCTGCGGCGCTTCACGCACACGCCCGAAGTTGTCAGCAGCGCCACCAACCTGCGTGCGCTGCTGGACGACGCCTTCATGCACAACCCGCGACTGCGCGGCTACGTGATGGACGACCAGGGCCACCTGCGACCGAATGTCGTGGTCTTCATCGACGGCCGGCGCTGCACCGACCGCATCGAGCTGGAGGAAAACTTGTCTGCCGACAGCACCGTGCACGTGCTGCAGGCCTTGTCCGGAGGATAGACCGCATGCACAACAACGACCGCGCCTGGGTGGCCACGCGCAAGGGCCTGATCGAACTGCGCCGCCGCGGTGCCACTTGGGCGCTTCACCACACCAGCTTCCTGGGTGAACCCGTCACGATGATGCTGCCACCCGACGACAAGGGCCGCATGCTGGCGGCTTTGAACCTGGGTCACTTCGGCGTCAAGGTGCATGCCAGCAGCGACGCGGGGGCCACCTGGCAGGAGGTGGCCTCGCCCGCCTACCCCGAGCAACCCAAGGACGCTGCCGGCCCACCGTGGAAGATGGTGATGGTGTGGGCGCTGGAGCGGGTGGGCAGCGAAATCTGGGCCGGCACCAACCCCGGCGGACTGTTCCGCAGCGCGGACTTGGGCACCAGCTGGCAGCTCGTGGACACCTTGTGGAACCGCAGTGAACGCCTGGGGTGGTTCGGCGGCGGTTACGACGCACCCGGCATCCATTCCATTTGCCCGCACCCTGTACGACCCGAAGAAACGCTGCTCGGCATCAGCTGCGGAGGTGCGTGGGTGACACGTGACAAGGGCAGCAGCTGGGGCCTGTCGGCCAAGGGCATGCGCGCCGACTACATGCCGGCCGAGCTGGCCGAAGACCAGAACACGCAAGACCCGCACCGCATCCAGCGCTGCGCGGCGCAGCCCGATGTGCTGTGGTGCCAGCACCATGGGGGCATCTGGCGCAGCACCGACAACGGCGCCAGCTGGCAGGAAGTGAAAGCACCGCTCAGCAGCTTCGGTTTTGCGGTGGCGGTGCATCCCGACGACGGCAACACCGCGTGGTTCGTGCCGGGGGTGAAGGACGAAAGGCGTGTGCCGGTCGACGGCGCCCTGGTCGTCAATCGCACCCGCGATGGTGGCAAGACCTTCGACACCTTGCGCCAGGGCCTGCCGCAGCAAAACGCCTTCGACCTGGTCTACCGCCACGGCCTTGACGTGGCCGGCGACGGCCAGACCCTGATGATGGGCAGCACCACCGGCAACCTGTGGGCCACCGGGGATGCGGGTGACAGCTGGCAGACCGTGTCGACAAACCTGCCGCCCATCGCCGCTGTGCGTTTGGGCTGACCAGCACCGCAAGCTGAAAACCGCCAGGAGCACCACCATGATCGTCACTGAAAACAGCGCCAGCCGCTTTGTCGCGAAGGCCCACCTGCCGCGTCCGCCAGCGCAGCGGCGCACACGTTCCGGCACGCCGCAAGACACACCGCCGCTGCAGCTGAAAGCCAATGAAGCTCAGACCCTGGTGGTGGGCAGTGGCCTGGTCATCGCCACGCAGAAGGTGCCGGTTCAGGTGCGCGAAGACCTGATCAACTGCACCTTGTTTGCGCAACTGGTGGCCACCGCCGAAGTGGGTGATGCGACCAAGGTCACCGAGTGGTACACGGCCTACTTCGGTGCGCTGTCGGCCCTGGGCTGGGCGCAGAGCGACCAGCGTTTCGAGAGGTACCGCTTCGAGAGCAGCGGCGCCATCGCCCACGAAGCGGTGATGCCGGTGGTCACGGCCTTGCTGGGCCCACAGGCTACCGCGCTGACGGTGCTGCAGGCCGCCTTCGACGGCTTGAAGTCGATGAGCGAAAACTCGCCCTGGGTGACGCTGTTCGAACGGCATTCGCGGCAAGAGCAGTCGGCCCACTTCCAGGTGGCCACGGCTGAAGTGGCCGAAGGGGGTGTGTTGCAGATCGCGCTGGTGGCCTTCGACCTGCAGGCGCAGACCGAACTGGTGCAGGTGCTGTTCTTCAAGTTCAACAAGGCCAAGACGACGTTGAACTATTCGTCGGGCAAGGCCACCATCTACGAAGCCGCGCTGGCCGGGCAGCGTGAGGCGCTGGCGGCACGGCTCGCGGCCTACCGCACGGCCTATGTGGGGCAAGTGAAGCTGCCGCCGCTGCCGGGTCTGCCGCCGCCACCGGCCCAGCGCTCGCGCAGCGCGCGCAGGTCATGAGCGAAGAACCGGTCTACACCCCACCCGCCGTCTGGACCTGGAACCAGGCCAGCGGCGGCCGATTTGCCAACATCAACCGCCCCGTGGCCGGCGCCACGCACGACAGGGAACTTCCGGCCGGCCGCCACCCGATGCAGCTGTACTCGCTGGCCACGCCCAATGGCGTGAAAGTGACGGTGATGCTGGAAGAGCTGCTGGCGCTGGGCCATCCTGGTGCCGAGTACGACGCCTGGCTGATCAAGATCAACGAGGGCGACCAGTTCGGCAGCGGATTCGTCGGCGTCAACCCCAACTCCAAGATCCCAGCACTGCTCGACCGCAGTGGGCCGGTGCCCGTGCGGGTGTTCGAAAGCGGCGCCATCCTGCTGCACCTGGCGCAGAAGTTCGACGCCTTCCTGCCGGCTGAACAGCCCGCGCGTGCCGAATGCCTGAGCTGGCTGTTCTGGCAGATGGGCAGTGCGCCTTACCTGGGTGGCGGCTTTGGCCACTTCTACGCCTACGCGCCGAGCAAGATCGAATACGCCATCGACCGTTTTGCGATGGAAACCAAGCGCCAGCTCGATGTGCTGAACCGGCGGCTGGCCCAGAGCCCCTTCCTGGCGGGTGACAGCTACACCATCGCCGACATGGCCGTCTGGCCCTGGTACGGCGCACTGGCCAAGGGGCAGCTGTACGAAGCCGGTGAGTTTTTGCAGGTGCACGATTACACGCACGTGGTGCGCTGGGCCGACCACATCGCCGCACGGCCGGCGGTGCAGCGCGGCCGCAAGGTCAACCGCACCTGGGGCCAGCCCGACAGCCAGTTGCCTGAACGCCACGACGCCACCGACTTCGACAAGCTGGGCCCGGCATGAAGCTCACCCTGTACGACTGCAGCACCGCACCCAGCCCGCGCCGCGCGCGCATCCTGTTGGCCGAAAAGGGCGTGGCGCACGACACCGTGCAGGTGGACCTGCGCAGCGGCGAACAGCTGGGTGACGCCTACCGCGCCATCAACCCGCAGTGCACCGTGCCTGCGCTGCAAACCGAAGAAGGCCTGCTGCTGACCGACAACGCGGCCATCACGGCCTACCTGGAAGCGCGCTATCCGCAGCCGCCGGTCCTGGGCATCACGCCGGCAGACAAGGCCGAGATCGCCAGCTGGCAGTGGCGCATCGAATTCGAAGGCCTGCTGGCGGTGGCCGAAGCGCTGCGCAACGGTTCACCGGCGATGGCCAGCCGCGCGCTGCCAGGGCCGGTGGACTACGCACAGATCCCCGAACTGGCGCAGCGTGGCCTGGCGCGTGTGCAGCAGTTTTTCCTGCTGTTGAATGACCACCTGGCCGGGCGTGACTTCATCGCCGCCGGGCAGTTCAGCATCGCCGACATCACGGCCGTCGTGGCGGTGGACTTTGCACGCGTGGTGAAGGTCAAGCCGGGTGATGCACATCCGCACCTGCAGCGCTGGCGCGCGGTGATGGCACTGCGGCCTTCGATGGCGCTGTAGGCCACACGAAGACCTCAGCTCAGGTCACCGTCGACGTAGGTCCAGCGGCCGGCTTCGCGCAAGAAGCGGCTGCACTCCTGCAGGCGGTGCGCCCTGCCACCGAGTTTGCTGCGCGCCACGAAGGTGACTTCGGCGCGGTTTTCGCCCACCATCACATGGCGCTTCACGTCCAGCCCCAGCCATTGCAGACCGGGCTGGAACAGCGTGGGCTCGGCGGGCCGGGTGCTGGGGTGCCAGGTGTCCTGCAGATAGTCCGCCAGGCCCAGCACGTAGGCGCTGTAGCGGCTGCGCATCAGCGCCTCGGCCGTGGGTGCCTGCAGGTGTTGCGGACCGGCGTGCCAGCGGCCGCAGCAGTGGGGGTAGGCAGCGCCGCTGCCGCAAGGGCAGAGGCTTTCGGCGAGGGACTTTTCTTTCATGCGACCGAATTGCCGCCGGCGGCCGGCAGCGTCTTCTCCCAGACCTCGCCCACCAGCGCAAGGCTGTGCAGTTGAACAGGGGCGCGTGGGTTCGGCGTCGTGACCATCGGCGCAGCTTGCCATACTCCCGGCACCCACCCATTTGCCGGATACCGAACATGCTCGACTCCCAGGCTGCCGCGCTGATTGCCTTGATGGCTGAGCGCAAAGTACCGCCCACGCACACGCTGACACCCGCCGACGCGCGGCGCATGTACCTCGAACGACGCCGTTTCACGCAGCCCGACGCGCCGCCCGTGGCCGACGTGCAAGCGCACAGCACCGACAGCGGCGTGCCGCTGCGCCTGTACCGGCCCGCTGGCACCGACGCAGCAACTGTGCTGCCGGTGCTGGTGTATTTCCACGGTGGCGGCTGGACCATGGGCGACCTGGACACGCACGACGTGTTGTGTCGCCAGCTGTGCAACGGCGCCGGCGTGGCCGTGGTGGCGGTGGACTACCGCATGGGCCCCGAGCACCGCTTCCCTGCCGCGGTGGACGACAGCGTCGAAGCCACCCGCTGGGTGCGCGCGCAGTCTGCCCATCTGCGCCTGGACAGCACACGCATGGCCGTGGGGGGCGACAGCGCCGGGGGCAACCTGGCAGCGGTGGTGGCACTGGTGTTGCGTGATGCGGCCGATGCCGCCGAGGCGTCGCCGCTGGCCTTCCAACTGTTGATCTATCCGGCCACCGACATGCGCGCCGTCGCGCCATCACACCAGCGCAACGGCCAGGGCTACGTGCTGACCGCCGACACGATCCACTACTTCCGCGGCCACTACATCGCCGACCCGGCGCAGTGGGCAGACTGGCGGGCCTCGCCCTTGCTGGCCACCGACCACACCCGCCTGCCACCGGCCCTGGTGCTGACCGCAGGTTACGACCCGCTGGTGGACGAAGGCCGGCAGTACGCCGACAAGCTGTCGGCCGCAGGCACAACGTGCCAGTACGTCTGTTTCGAACGCCAGATCCACGGCTTCATGCCCATGAGCCGCGTGCTGGACGAAGCCCGCACGGCCGTGGCCCTGTGCGCGGCGGCGCTGAAAGAAGCGCTGTTCAGACCGGCTGCCTGACTGCGCCAGGCGGCGCAGGCGTTTGTTGAACAGCTGCGCCTGCGCCGGCTGTCCAGCTTCAGCACCGCCAGCACTTCGGCGATGCGTGACAGCTGCGTGATGCCCACGAGGCCGCCCTGGCCGACGCACGTGGCCATCGCCACGACGCGCAATGGCCGTCAAACTCGAAAGAGAGACTCCATGAAGCAGTTCGTGCTTGCCACCGCCTTGTCGCTGACCCCGGCCCTCACATCGAGTGGCACGGCGCGCGCCCACACGGGTGCATCGCAAGCCAGCCAGGGCGCGTTTCGATTCGGCCTTTGCCTGGCTCGAACGTGCCGGCATGGCCGGGCCGGTGCAGGTGGTGTTTTGAAGGGCACAGCGACATGAACCGCCGTCACCTGCTGATGGGTTGTTGTGCCGCCTTGGGCGTGGGCCTGTTCACCGGCCTGGGCGTGGTGGGGGCCAACTCGCTGCGCAACCCCTGCCGCGGTGGGTTGCCGCGAGAACTGGCGCAGCACGACACGGTGCTGGCCGCGCTGCAGGGCCTGGACATGGCCCGTGTGGTGGACACCCACGCCCACCTGCTGGGCACCGGCGACGCCGGCAGCGGCTGCAGCATCCACCCCAGCATGCACCAGTGGTGGCACCCGGGCGAGGTGCTGCGCCGGCGTGGCATCCTGAACGCGTCGTGTGTGGACGCTGACGCGCCGTCGATCGACATCGCCTACGTGCAGCGCCTGCTCACGCTGGCGGCCGACTTCCCGGCCGGCGCGCGCTGGTGGTTGTTTGCCTTCGAGCAGGCCCACGACGACACCGGCCAGCCCGACCCTGATCACACCACTTTCCACGTGCCCGACGCCTATGCCGCGCAAGTGGCGCGTCAGCACGCCGACCGCTTCGACTGGGTGGCTTCGATCCACCCCTACCGCGACGATGCGCTGCAGCGGCTGGACGCCGCACTGGCTGCCGGCGCGCTGGCCGTGAAGTGGTTGCCCAGTTCGATGAACATCGACCTGCGCGACCCACGCTGCCGGCCTTTGTGCGAAAGGCTGGCATGTGCCGGCCGGCCGCTGATCGTGCATTGCGGCGAAGAAAAGGCCGTGCCCGGTGCCGGTCGCGACGAACTGGGCAACCCGCTGCACGTGCGCCACCTGCTGGCCCATGGCGTGCACGTGGTGATGGCGCATTGCGGGTCGCTGGGCCATGCCATCGATGAAGACCTGAACTCACGCCCCGAGGTGCCGGCCTTCGATCTCTTCAAGCGTGTCATGAACGAAGCCGCACACGGCGGCCGCCTGCTGGGCGACATCTCGGCGGTGTTCCAGCGCAACCGCAGCGCCGATGTCTGGCGCACGCTGCTGCAGCGGCAAGACTGGCACGGCCGCCTGCTGCACGGGTCCGACCACCCGCTGCCCGGTGTGATGCCACTCTTCAGCCTGGCGAAACTGCACCGTGCCGGCCTGCTGCCAGAAGCCGACATCGACGTGCTGACCCGCGTGCGCGATCACAACCCGCTGCTCTTCGAACTGGTGCTGAAACGGCGCTTGCGTGCAGGTTCCGCGCAACTGGCCGCCGGCGTGTTCGAAGGCCGCGCACTGGCATCGACCGTCCAGTCCGCCTGACCGGCTGCTCACCCGAGGGCGCCGTGACCCACCGCCAACGCCGCCCCACCGGGTGGCGGGTTTGCTGGCGGTCTCAGGGTGTGAGAGGCCGCAGGTGTCAATCGCCTTCCGACAGCAGCGGCGGCTGCAGCAGGTCGGCGTCGACGTTCATCAGCACGCTGGCCAGTTCGAGCGTGCGCCACAAGGGCGCCGGCATCTGGCGGATGGCCTCGGGCGTGCGGGCCTGGGCGATCCAGGCCCTGATGGCCTCGTGCTGGTCGGGTGTCAGCAGCTTGCGACTCAACATCTCGTCCAGTGTCTGCACAGCTGTCCTTCGGGGGCGGGCGGGCCGGGCCGGTTTGGCTTTGGTGATCATCGTAGCCGGCTGCGAGTGGCCACGCCGACGGCCCGCCTGAACCCGGGGGTCGGAACTTGAAGGTTGTTGCTTGCCCGAGATACTGGATGGACGTACAGTATTCTGGTGCAACTGTCCCTTCTCCATTCACCCAGCCCTGCCGCGCCCGTGCCAGCGCCCGTGCCCGCGCCAGAAGCGCTGCACCCGGCGCTGTGGCGTGCGCACCAGCTGGGGCGTCCGCTGGGGCCGTCGATGGGCGTCGTGGCCAGCGGCTACGGTGACCTGGACACCCAGCTGCCCGGCGGCGGCTGGCCGGCCCGTGTGCTGACCGAACTGCTGCTGCCACGCGCCGGCGTGGGCGAACTGCGCCTGCTGGCGCCAGCGCTTTCGGCCTTGCAACAGCAGCAGCGCAGCCTGATGTGGTTCGACCCACCGGCCGCGCCCTGTGCCTGGGTGCTGGCGGCGCTGGGTATCGACCTGCGGCAACTGGTCATCGTGCAGTCGCGGCAGGCGGTGCTGGGGCGTGTCAAGGGTGCGGCTAGGCGCCAGTTGCCGGCGGCCGACGTGCTGTGGGCGCTGGAACAGGCGCTGAAAAGTGGCCACCTGGGTGCTGCCGTGGCCTGGCTGCCAGCGCGTCTGCCGGCCGACGCGCTGCGCCGCCTGCAGTTGGCGGCGCAGGCCCACGACGGGCCGGTCTTCCTGCTGCGCGACGTGCAGGAACGCAGCCGTCCCAGCGCCGCACCGCTGCGCCTGCTCTTGTCCAGCGCCGGGCCCGACCTGCTGCGGGTGGCACTGCTCAAGCGCCGCGGTCCGCCGCTGGCCGATGCCTTGACACTCGCGCTGCCCGCCGTGTTGTCGGCCCCGGCCCTGGCACGTGCGCACCGCCTGGCCGAGGTAAAGCTTGCGCTGCGCAGTGACACCGTTCAACCGGCGCCTGCTGCCTGATCTGCCTGTCTCTTTCTTCTTTTTTTCGAAAGCACCGCCATGCCCCAGTACCACGCCAGCGGCACCTTCACCGTGAAGATGACGCCCCAAGACACAGCCGCCGATGCCGCGCCCACCCCCGGCGCCACGCTGGGCCGCTTGCTGCTGGACAAACACTACCAGGGCGATCTGCAGGCCACGGCGCAAGGGCAGATGCTCAGTGCCGTCACGCCCACCTCAGGGTCGGCCGGCTACGTGGCCATCGAACACGTCACCGGCACGCTGCACGGCCGCAGCGGCAGCTTCTTGCTGCAGCACAGTGGATTGATGAGTCGGGGCAACAAGCAGCTCACCGTCACCGTGGTGCCCGACTCCGGCACCGACGGGCTGCTGGGGCTGGAAGGCCGGCTGGACATCCGCATCGCCGAAGGCCAGCACTGCTACGACTTCGACTGCACGCTGCCCTGACCCGGCCGCACCCGCCGCCAGCACCCGCACCCATGCCGCGCACCCATGCCGCGCACCACCCGCCATGCTCTGGCTTGCCCTGCACCTGCCCTTGCTGCCGCTCGAGGCCTTCTGCGCTACTTTGTCGGCACAAGACGCGGCGCGGCCGGTGGCGCTGGTGGCCGATCACCGTGTCGTCCAGGTCAACGCGGCAGCGGCTGAACGGGGCCTGAAGCCCGGCATCCAACGCGCCACCGCGCTGGCGCTGGCCGCCGAGCTGTTGATCGCCGACGGTCAGCCGCACCGAGAGGCTCGCGAAGCCGCTGCTCTGCTGGCCGTTGCCCACGCCGCCCTGGCCTTCACGCCCATGGTCTGCCTGCAGGGTGCGCAGACCGTGCTGCTGGAACTGCAATCCAGCCTGCGCCTCTTCGGTGGCCTGCCCGCCTTGCAGCAGCGCCTGCAGGCCGCGCTGTTGCCGCTGGGGCACCGCGTGCAGATGGCCGCAGCGCCAACCGCATGGGGCGCCGCGCTGCTGGCGCAATGGCACCCGCGTGGGCAGGGCGACCTGGTGCAGGGCGCCCACGCCAGCTCGCTGGCCGCCTTGCAGGCGCTGCTGCAACACGCCCCCGTGCACCTGCTGGGTCCGGGCCGTGAACACGGGCAAGCCTTGCAGGGCATGGGCCTGCACACGCTGGCCGACCTGCAGGCACTGCCGCGCACGGGCCTGGCGCGGCGTTTTGGCGAAGACCTGCTCGATGAACTGGACCGTGCCCTGGGCCGCCAGCCCGACCCGCGCCGGCCGCTGCTTCTGCCGGCCGTGTTCGACAGCCGGCTGGAGCTGTTTGCCCGCGCCGACACCACCGACCAGGTGCTGCACGGCGCCAGCGTGCTGCTGGCACGGCTGGTGGCCTGGGCGCAGGCGCGGCAAGCCCGAGTGGCCGCCTACACGCTGCGTTTGCTGCATGAAAAGGCGCGCCAGACGGTCACACCGCCCACCGAACTGCGCATCGAACTGGCCGAGCCCTCGCTCGACGCCGCGCACCTGCAGGGCCTGCTGCGCGAAAGGCTGGGCCGGCTGGAACTGATCGCGCCCACGCTCGACCTGCAGTTGCACTGCAGCCAGCTGGTGGCAGGTCATGTGCCCAATGGCGAACTGTTTCCGACCCGCAGCAGCCAGGCCGAAGGGCTGACACGGCTGCTCGAACGCCTGCGTGCGCGCCTGGGTGACGAACAGGTGCTGCGCCTGGAAGCGGTGGCCGACCACCGGCCCGAACACGCCAGCCGCACCGTGCCGGCGCGGGGTGAATGCAGCATGGCCGCAGCGAATGCGCCCGCAGCCGGCATCCACCCGCTGCTGCCGCTGCACCAGCCCGTCTGGTTGTTGCCAGAACCGCTCGCGCTGGCCGAGCGCGACGACTTGCCTTTGCTGCAGGGCCGGCCGCTGCAACTGTTGAGCGGCCCCGAGCGCATCGAAAGTGGCTGGTGGGACGGCGACGCCGTGGCGCGCGACTACTACATCGCCCAGGCACACGACGGTGCGCTGGTCTGGGTCTACCGCGGCCGCCTGCCTGGCCAGCCGGGTGAGGTGACCTGGCATCTGCAGGGCCTGTTCGGCTGAACGTGTGGGGCCTGGGCCCGTGCGATAGTCGCGCCCCGTGAACCCCAACGATATCGAAGTCGACGAGTACCCCGCACCCACCTGGCGCAAACGCCTGCTGGTGCTGCTGCTGGCGGTGGCCACGGCCAGCACCATCGTGTGGGTGCTGACGATTCCGCCCACGCCGGTGCCACGCGAGCTGATCCCGCCACCGGCCGACGTGCAGCGCTGCACCCGGGGTCAGACGCAGGGTTGTGTGGGCGGCATGGCGGGGGTCATCGTGCAGCCGGCGGCGGTGCCAGCCTCGGCGCCGCGCTGAGCGCGTCAGCGCAGATCGATCACGAAGCGCAGACCCGGCTTGCTGCCGTACTCGGCGCCTTTGACGAAGCGCTCGCGCAGCACACCACCGTTGGACGTGATGACACGCTGCGACACCGTGTTGTCGACGTCGGTCGTGATCTCGACCTGCAGCAGGCCCTGTTCACGGGCCAGCGGCAGCAGCAGGCCCAGCGCACGCGTGGCGTGCCCCTGGCCCTGTTTCCACGGCACGACGGCATAACCGATGTGGCCCAGCACGTGCGGCGGCAGCGGCGCCCCGCCGGCGGCCCAGCGCAAGCCGATGCTGCCGCAGAAGCCGTCGCCGCTGTCGTCTTCGTCCCAGATCCAGCGCTGCAGGCCGGGGATGCGTGCGCGCTCGCTGCCGTCGGGCAGCTTCACCGGCGGGCCTTTGGCCTGCGGGTCGTCGGTGGTCTGGAAAAAGACCTCGGGCTCGGTGTCCAGCCGCTGCAGCGTTTCCTGCGCCGCGACGGCACCACGCACGTTGTCGGCCGACCAGCCGCGTTCCAGCGCCGCGCGAAAGCCCGCCAGCAGCGCGGGCGTGGGTCGCCGCAGGCGGGTCTGGCTCAAGGCTTGTCGGCTGAAGCCTGCAAGCGCAGCACGGGTGCGCCGGTGTCCGACAACAGCAGCAACTGGCCACCCTCGACACGCCAGCTGCGCACCTCGGATACGGCTTTCAGGAACCGCTCTTCGCTGCCGTCGTCTGGGTAACAGGCACGGCGTGTGGACATCACGCTGCCGAAGCTGAGCTTGTTGCCGTCGAGCGTGAAACTGCCGCTGATGCGGTTGCAGTTGGCCTGGCCGCTGAAGCGGCTGGCCTGCAGCTCCAGCTTCAGGCTGGGCACCGGGCTGTTGCCCAACGGACCCAGGGTCCAGAGCGTGCCGCGCAGCGGCGGGTTGGCGGCGGTGGCGCATCCCATCACAAAGGCCATGGCGAAAGTGGTCGTGCCCTTGAGCAGCAGGCGCCGGTTCATGGCGCCCAGCGGTGCAGCAAGCCGCTGCTGGGTTGGACTGAAGCGGGAGGGCGGGCAGGTGGGTGCATGGTGGGCTCCGGCGGTCATCGATGCCACGACCTTAGCGCATGGGCCTGCCTGTCACACGCTCAGGCTGGCTGAAGCACCTTCAGCAGCCACCGCTGCAGGTCCTGCACCTCTTCCATGCATACGCTGTGTTCCATCGGGTAGTCGTGCCATTCCAGCGGCTGGCCCTGCTGTTGCAGCAGGTCGCGCCCGGCGGTGCCGCGCGCCAGGCTCACGACACCGTCGCTGCGGCCGTGGCCCAGGAACACGGGCGTCAGCGCATTGGCGTCCTTGCGCTCGGTGGCGGTGGTGTCGGCCAGCGGCACGTAACCCGACAGGCCCACCAGGCCGGCCAGGCGTTGCGGGTAACGCAGACCCGCACCCAGCGTGACGGCGCAGCCCTGCGAAAAACCACCCAGCACGATGCGGTGGGCCGGCACGCCACGGGCCACTTCGCGGTCGAGCAGCGCATGCACCTGGGCGAACGATTCGCGCAGCCCCGCGCCGTCTTCGCGCTTGGCCAGGTCGGCGCCCAGGATGTCGTACCAGGCGCGCATCTGGTGGCCGCCGTTGATGGTGACGGGACGCACCGGCGCCCGTGGGAAAACCCAGCGCACAGGACCCACCGACGCCAGCTTCAGCTCGTCGGCAAAGGACAGGAAGTCGGTGCCGTCCGCCCCCAGGCCGTGCAGGATGACGATGCTGGCCTTGGCTTCGGCGCCGGGGTGCAGTTCGATGGTTTGCAGGTCCATGTCTTGGTTGTTCCTCAGTACGACAAGCCCATGGCCGAGCGCACGTCTTTCATGGTTTGGCGCGCGACGGTGCGTGCACGTTCGGTGCCCATTTCGACGATCCAGTGCACCTGCTTGGGGTTGGACAGGTAACTCTCGGCACGTTCGCGCCAGGGTTGCTGTTCTTTCACCACCGCGTCGATCACCGGTTGTTTGCAGTCCAGGCAGCCGATGCCGGCGGTGGTGCAGCCCTTCACCACCCAGTCTTTCGTGGCTTCGTCGCTGTAGAGCTTGTGGAACTGCCACACCGGGCACTTTTCGGGGTTGCCCGGGTCGGTGCGGCGCACGCGGGCCGGGTCGGTCACCATGCCGCGGATCTTCTTCGTCACCTCGGCCGGTTCGTCGCGCATCAGCACGGCGTTGCCGTAGCTCTTGCTCATCTTGGTGCCGTCCAGGCCAGGCAGTCGCAGCACCTCGGTGTGCAGCGCTTGCGGTTCGGTCAGGATGGTCTTGCCCGCGCCTTTCAGGTGGCCCAGCAGCAGTTCGCTGTCGTCTTCGGTCCAGCCGGCGACGTTGACCGCGGCTTTCTTCACCATGCCTTCGCCCTTGGCCAGCGCTTCAGCGTTGCCGGTTTCGCCGAAGGCCTTGCGCTGTTTTTCGTAGTAGCGCGCGTCGTCCTTGCTCAGCTTGGCCACGGCGGCGGCGATCTTGGCTTCCGAGTTGGCCGCGCGGCCATACAGGTTGTTGAAGCGCCGCGCCACTTCACGCGTCAGCTCGACGTGCGAGGACTGGTCTTCACCCACCGGCACGTGGTTGGCCTTGTAGATCAGGATGTCGGCCGCCTGCAGCAGCGGGTAGCCCAGGAAGCCGTAGGTCGCCAGGTCGCGGTCCTTCAGCTTTTCGATCTGGTCCTTGTAGGTCGGCACCCGTTCCAGCCAGCCCAGCGGTGTGCCCATGGCCAGCAGCGTGAACAGCTCGGCGTGTTCGGGCAGGCGGCTCTGGATGAAGATGGTGCAGCGCTCGGGGTCCAGGCCGGCGGCCAGCCAATCGATGACCATGTCGTAGACATAACGCTCCATCACCTCGCGCTCTTCGTAGTGCGTGGTCAACGCGTGCCAGTCGGCCACGAAGAAAAAACACTCGTGCGAGTCTTGCAGTCGCACCCAGTTTTTCAGCGCGCCGTGGAAATGGCCAAGGTGCAGCGCGCCGGTGGGGCGCATGCCGGAGAGGACTCGCGATCGCATGGGGGTGGGTGGCAGGTGGACGACGGCGCCGATTGTCTCAGGTGCGCCCCGCCCGGCGCAGAGCCGCGCGGCGCCGCCTAAACTTCCGACCAATCGGCATACACCCCATGGACAAACGCATCGTCATCCTCATCTCCGGCCGCGGCTCCAACATGGAAGCCATCGTGCAGCGTTGTGCCGAGCAGCGCTGGCCAGCGCAAGTGGTTGCGGTCATTGCCAACAAGGCCAGCGCCGGGGGGCTGGGCTTTGCGGCGGGGCAGGGCATCAGCACGGCGGTCGTCGAACACAAGGCCCACCCTTCTCGCGAAGCCTTCGATGCGGAACTGGCACGGGTGATCGACGGCTTTCAGCCCGACCTGGTGGTGCTGGCCGGCTTCATGCGCATCCTGGGCGCGGCCTTCGTGCAGCGCTACGAAGGCCGAATGATCAACATCCACCCCTCGCTGCTGCCGGCGTTTCCGGGGCTGCACACCCACCGGCGTGCGCTGCAGGCCGGTTGCAAGGCTGTCGGCGCCACGGTCCACCTGGTGACGGCCGAACTGGACCACGGCCCCATCGTCATGCAAAGCGTGGTGCCGGTGCGGCCGGGTGACGACGAACACACACTGGCGGCGCGTGTGCTGGCCACCGAACACGTGATCTATCCGCTGAGCGTGCGCTGGTTTGTCGAAGGCAAGCTGGCCATCGAAGACGGCCTGGTGCGGCAGACGGACGGGGCCTCGCAGGTGCTGATGTAGATCGGTGGCTCGGGTGTTCAGCTTCAGTCTCCGACGCGCACGAAGCGCGGCCGCTTCAGGCCGTCGATGATCACGTCCTCGAAAAACATCGCGTAGGGCCGCACCCAGTCGCCGCCGGCCTGGTACAGCGGCCGGTACAGCACCAGCGGTTCCAGCGTCTCGCTGTGGCGCACGACGCCCAGCAGTTGGTAGTCCAGGCCCTTGTAGTGGCGGTAGCGGCCAGGTGCGGCGGGGGGCAGGGCAGCAAGGTCATCCATGGGTGGGCAGGATAATCGGCGCCATGCACCCGAACGCTCTTCTTGACCTGACCACCGAACTGCTGCGCTCCGTGCTCAAGCTCGACGCCCCGGCCGACGGCCTGGTGTCGCAGTTTTTCCGCAAGCACCGCGACCTGGGCACCCGCGAGCGTCACACGCTGGCCGAAACCACCTACAGCGTGCTGCGCCAACGCCAGTTGTTCCTGCACCTGGCGGCCCTTGGCAAGTTCGGCGGCCAGACCAGCCCACTGGAACGCCGCCTGGCCATCCTGGCCTGGCAAGGCAACGAAGCCTTTCTGCGCGGCGCGCTGAGCCCGCTGGAACAGACCTGGCTGGCCGAGGTGAACCAGATCGACCGCAACGCCTTGCCCGACAAACTGCGCCACAACCTGCCCGACTGGCTGGCCAACCCGCTGCGTGAACAACTGGGCGACGAGTTCTGGCCGCTGGTGGACGAACTGTCCAAACCGGCGCCGCTGGACCTGCGCGTGAATGTGATGAAGGGCAAGCGCGAAGAGGTGCAGCGCACGCTGGCCGAGGCCGGCATCGAAGCGCTGCCCACGCCGCACTCACCCTGGGGCCTGCGCATCCACGGCAAACCGGCGTTGAGCAAGTTGCCGGTGTTCACTGGTGGTGGCATCGAGGTGCAGGACGAAGGCAGCCAGCTGCTGGCGCTGATCACCGACGCCAAGCGCGGCGAGATGGTGGTCGACTTCTGTGCCGGCGCGGGTGGCAAGACGCTGGCGCTGGGCGCGTCGATGCGCAACACGGGCCGGCTGTATGCCTTCGACACCTCGGGCCACCGGCTCGAGGCGCTGAAACCGCGGCTGGCGCGCAGCGGCCTGTCCAACGTGCACCCGGCGCAGATTGCCCACGAACGCGATGACCGCGTCAAACGGCTGGCCGGCAAGATCGACCGTGTGCTGGTCGACGCACCCTGTTCCGGGCTGGGCACCCTTCGTCGCAATCCCGACCTGAAGTGGCGCCAGAGCCCCAAGGCGCTGGAAGAACTGCAGGCCAAGCAGACGGCCATTCTGGCCAGCGCCGCGCGGCTGCTGAAGCCGGGCGGGCGCTTGGTGTACGCCACCTGCAGCCTGCTGCAGGTGGAAAACGAGCGTGTGGCCGATGCCTTCACCGAAGCCCACGCTGCCGAATTCGAGCCCGTGCCGGCGCTGACCGCGCTGGAAACGGCCCGTGTGGACAACCCGGCCCTGCTGGTGGCGGGCCCTTACCTGCGCTTGTGGCCGCACCAGCACCATACCGACGGCTTTTTCGCCGCGATCTGGCAAAAGCGTTGAAATTGGGCACATGCGCCGCCATCTGACCTGATCTGCGGCAAAGCTGCGGGCCTATCCGGCCATCTGGGCAGCCCTCACTAGGCAATTACCACAACGCGGCTGTCGGGCTCACCCCTACAATCCGCGTGTAACTTATTTCATGGGCAAGGACCTGTTGATGGACCAACTCTGGTTGACGCACGACGCTCTGGTGACTTGGTTGTCACACGGGCTGCTGGAAGCGTCTTGGTGGCAGATCGTGCTGTACACGCTGGTGACGACGCACATCACCATCTCGGCCGTCACCATCTTCCTGCACCGTGCCCAGGCGCACCGCGCGCTGGACCTGCACCCCATCGTCTCGCACTTCTTCCGCGCCTGGCTGTGGATCGGCACCGGCATGCTCACGAAAGAATTCGTGGCCGTGCACCGCAAGCACCACGCCAAGTGCGAAACCGCAGAGGACCCGCACAGCCCGCAGCAAAAGGGCCTTAAGGCGTTGCTGCTGACCGGTGTGGAGCTCTACAAGGTCGAAGCCGCCAACCAGGAAACGCTGGTCAAGTACGGCCACAACACCCCTGACGACTGGGTCGAGCGCAATGTCTACAGCCGCTTCACGTGGCAGGGCGTGGGCCTGATGTTGATCCTGAACCTGGCACTCTTTGGCGCCGTGGGTCTGGTCGTGTGGGCGGTACAGATGGTGTGGATTCCCTGGTGGGCCACCGGCATCATCAACGGCGTGGGCCACTTCTGGGGCTACCGCAACTTCGAAGCGCCCGACGCGTCGACCAATGTGTCGCCCTGGGGCATCCTGATCGGTGGCGAAGAACTGCACAACAACCACCACACCTACCCCACGTCGGCCAAGTTCTCGGTCAAGCCCTATGAATTCGACATCGGCTGGATGTACATCCGCGGCATGGAAATGGTGGGGCTGGCCCGTGTGAAGAAGGTGCCGCCCAAGCTTGAGCTGGGTGGTGTGCGCCCGGTGGCCGACAGCCAGACGCTGGAAGCCATCATCAACAACCGCTACGAAGTGATGGCGAATTACGCCACCGAACTCAAGCGTGCAGTGGGTGCCGAGGTGGCGCGCCTGAAGGCCCAGGGCACGACCGACAGCGCCTTGCTGCGCCAGATGCGCCTGGCACAAGCCTGGCTGCACCGCGACGACGATCGGATCCCGCAGGGTGTCAAGCCCAGCCTGGAAGCGGCGATGGGCGAAAGCCCGGTGCTGGCCAAGTTCGTGGCCATGCGCGAAGAACTGCGTGCACTGTGGACCCGCACCGGCGTGTCGGCCGAACAGCTGGTCGTGGACCTGCAGGCCTGGTGCCGCAAGGCCGAAGAAAGTGGCATTGCGGCACTGCAAGAGTTCTCGATGAAGCTGCGGGCTGCACACGCGTAAACGAGGCCCCCAACCTCACTGCGTTCGGTACCCCCCGAGGGGGCTCTTGCAGCGGACCGGCGGAGCCGGATCCGCGCAAGGCCTTGATCGGAAACGTCGGCAGCTGCTCAGGTGATGTCCATCGCGTGCACACCGAAGCTGCCGCGCCGCCGGTCTTCGAAGAACAGCTCCAGCGTCTGCCGCACGGTGCGAAAGGCCAGCAGTTCCCAGGGGATCTCGTCCTCGCGGAACAGGCGCGCTTCCAGGCTTTCCGGGCCCGGGTCGAGCGAAGTGTTCAACATGCGCGCGCGGTAGAACAGGTGCACCTGGCCCACGCGCACCACGTTCAACACGCTGAACAGGCCCTGCATCTCGACCTGGGCGCCGGCTTCTTCGATGGTCTCGCGCAATGCGCCATCGGCCGTGCTTTCACCCAGTTCCATGAAACCGGCGGGCAGCGTCCACAGGCCGTGTCGGGGCTCGATGGCACGCCGGCACAACAGCACCTGTTCGCCCCACACCGGCACCGTGCCCACCACGTTGAGCGGGTTTTCGTAGTGGATCTCGCCGCAGGCGCTGCACGTGGCGCGCTCGCGGTTGTCGTCGGGTGGCACCCGGTATTGGGTGGCGGCGCCGCACACGCGGCAGTGCTGGATGCGACGGGGCTGGAACATGCGCGGCAGTGTAGCGGCGCACTCTGAACGGAGCCTGCGCAGCGGGCCCCGTCAGCGGGCCGCGTGGCATGATCGTTTGTCTCTTGCCTTCAAATCCCAACAGCGGTGCACCCATGGCCATGGAGCTCTACAACTACTTCCGTTCTTCGGCCTCGTACCGGGTTCGCATCGCGCTGGCGCTGAAGGGCCTGGCCTACGACTACAAAGGTGTGCACCTGGCAAAAAACGAACAGTTCAACGAGTCGTATGCCGCCGTCTCTGCCGCCCGCCTGGTGCCGCTGCTGCGTGATGGCGAGCACACGCTGACGCAGTCGATGGCCATCATCGAGTACCTGGACGAAACACATCCACAGCCGCCACTGCTGCCGGGCACGCCGGCCGAACGTGCCCGCGTGCGTGCACTGGCGCAGGACATCGCCTGCGAGATCCACCCTTTGAACAACCTGCGCGTGCTGCGTTTCCTGGTCAAGGACCTGAAGCTCAGCGAAGACGACAAAAACCGCTGGTATCGCCACTGGGTGGAAAGTGGCCTGGAAGTGGTCGAACGCCGCCTGGCTGCGCAGCCAGCCACCTACTGCCATGGCGACACGCCCACGCTGGCCGACTGTGTGCTGGTGCCGCAGATATTCAACGCCCGCCGTTTTGATTGCCGCACCGAGCATGTGCCGCACGTGATGCGGGTCTTCGAGGCCTGCATGAAGCTGCCGGCCTTCGAGCAGACGCGGCCCGAAAACTGCCCCGACGCGGGATAGTTGGCCCGCCACCGGGTCGCCTGCCGATGACGCTGCCGCTGCTGCGCCCCGACTGGCCGGTGCCACCTGGCGTGCTGGCGGCGATGAGCACCCGCGCTGGCGGTGTCAGCAGCGGCCCCTGGCAAAGCCTGAACCTGGGCGTGGCGGTGGGTGACGTGCCGGCGGCGGTGGCCGACAACCGCGCCCGTTTTGTCGCTGCGCTGGCCGCAGAGCCGGTGTGGCTGCGCCAGGTGCACGGGGTGAATGTGCGGCGCCTGATCGAAACCTCGGCTGCCGGGCCCGACGAGCCAGCCGATGCGGCCTGGACCACCGCCAAGGGCGTCGCCTGCACCGTACAAGCCGCCGACTGCCTGCCAGTGCTGTTTGCGGCCCGTGACGGCAGCGCGGTGGCGGCCGCGCATGCCGGCTGGCGCGGCTTGGCCGCCGGGGTGCTGGAGTCGACCCTGCGGTCGCTGCAGCAGGGCGCTGGCGTGCAGCCTGCCGAGGTTCAGGTCTGGCTGGGCCCTTGCATCGGCCCGCGGCAGTTCGAAGTGGGCGCGGACGTGCTGCAGGGGTTTGGTGTCGCCGCCGTGCCGGTCGGTCAGATGGCCGATCAGCCGCTCTTCAAACCCTGCACTCGGCGCGACGGCTCACCGGGCTGGCTGGCCGACCTGCAGGGCCTGGCCGCGTGGCGCCTGCACACGGCGGGTGTGCTTCACGTCAGCCGATTGCAACGGTGCACCGTCGAAGAGCCTTCAACCTTTTTCTCTTTCCGCCGCGACGGCGTCACCGGCCGCATGGCCGCCTCTGTCTGGCGCAGCTGAGGCTGCGGCTTCTTCGGCGATCCGCCTGCGCCGCCGCATCGGCGTACCCATGATGTACAGCAGCACGCCCAGCGGTAGCACACCGTAGAGGAAGAAGGTGATCACCGCACCCACCAGCGTGCCTTGGCTGGACATCGCTTCGGCCACCGCCATCATCAGCACTACGTAGATCCACGCTATCGCTACCAGGTACATGTCGTCATATGATTCATTGTTCCGCGATGTGAAAAGTCATGAGGCTGTCAGCACGGCGGCGTACAAGGTGAAACTCGTCACGGTCTGGCCGCCCATCGGGGCTGCAAACCCAGGCGGCAGAAGGAGACAACAACTGTGAAGTCCAAGACTAGCCCGAAACCCGAAGCCCCGTTGCCCGGCGCCGATGCCTTCGGTGCAGCCGTGGGGGATTCGCTGAAGGCCTTCAAGGGCCTGAATGTGCCGATGGAGCAGCTCACGCGCATCCAGGCCGACTACCTGAAAAACGCCACCGAGATGTGGAACCAGTCGCTGCAGCGCCTGCACGCGGCGCCTGACGCCGCGGCCAAGCCGGCCCCCATCGGCGACCGCCGCTTTGCCGGCAGCGAATGGCTCAGCAACCCGGCCGCGGCCATGACGGCGCAGATGTACCTGCTCAACGCCAAAGCCCTGATGCAGATGGCCGACAGCGTGCAAGGCGACCCCAAGACCCAGGCGCGCATCCGATTTGCCGTGCAGCAGTGGGTGGACGCCGCCAGCCCCAGCAACTTCCTGGCGCTGAACCCCGAGGCGCTGAAGAAGGCGCTGGACACCAAGGGCGAAAGCATCGCCGTCGGCATGCAGCACCTGGTGGAAGACCTGCACAAAGGTCACGTCTCGCAGACCGACGAAAGTGTGTTCGAGGTGGGCCGCAACGTGGCCACCACGGCAGGCAGCGTGGTGTTCGAAAACGAGCTCTTCCAGCTGATCGAATACAAGCCGTTGACGGCCAAGGTGCACGAGCGGCCGATGCTCTTCGTGCCGCCCTGCATCAACAAGTACTACATCCTTGACCTGCAGCCCGACAACAGCGTCATCCGCTACACCGTCGAGCAGGGTCACCGCACCTTCGTCGTCAGCTGGCGCAACCCCGATGAGTCGCTGAAGGACAAGACCTGGGACGACTACATCGAACAGGGCCCGATCGCGGCCATTCGCACGGTGCAGGCCATCAGCGGCGCAGAGACCATCAACACACTGGGCTTTTGCGTCGGCGGCACCATTTTGGCCACCGCACTGGCGGTGCTGGCCGCGCGCGGTGAACAGCCCGCGCACAGCGTGACGCTGCTGACCACGCTGCTGGACTTCGAAAGCACCGGCATCCTGGACATCTTCATCGACGAGCAGATGGTGCAGATGCGCGAGATGACGCTGGGCCCACAGGCGCCGGGCGGCCCCGGCCTGCTGAAGGGCCAGGAACTGGCCACCACCTTCAGCTTCCTGCGCCCCAACGACCTGGTCTGGAACTACGTCGTCGGCAATTACCTGAAGGGTGAAACGCCGCCGCCTTTCGACCTGCTGTACTGGAACGGCGACAGCACCAACCTGCCCGGCCCGTTCTACTGCTGGTACCTGCGCCACATGTACCTGCAGAACGAGCTGAAAAAACCCGGCGCGCTGACCGTGTGCGGCGAGAAGGTCGACCTGGCCAGCATCGAAGCGCCGTTTTTTGTCTACGGCTCGCGCGAAGACCACATCGTGCCGTGGACCGCGGCTTATGCGTCGACCCCCCTGATCAGCGGCAAGAAGACCTTCGTGCTGGGCGCCAGCGGCCACATCGCGGGTGTCATCAACCCGCCGGCCAAGGGCAAGCGCAGCCACTGGACCCACACCGGGACACACGGCAAGCTGCCCGCCAAGGCCGAAGACTGGCTGGAGACCGCGACCGAACACCCCGGCAGTTGGTGGCCCGTCTGGACCGACTGGCTCAAGCCCCACGGCGGCAAGCTGGTGAACGCGCCCAAGACACCGGGTTCGACCAAGTTCAAGCCGATCGAACCGGCCCCTGGCCGCTACGTCAAAGCCAAAGCCTGACGCAGTTTTTTCCCGACTGAAGGAGACTTTCACATGCCACAACAAGACATCGTCATCGTCGCCGCCGCCCGCACGGGCGTGGGCAAGTTCGGCGGCAGCCTGGCCAAGGTGGCCGCGCCGGAACTGGGCGCCACTGTGCTGAAGGCGCTGCTGCAACGCAGCGGCCTGGCCAGCGAGCAGGTCGGCGAGGTGATCCTCGGGCAGGTGCTCACCGCTGGCAGCGGTCAGAACGCGGCGCGCCAGGCGCTCATCAAGGCCGGCTTCAACACCGGTGTGCCGGCCATGACCATCAACAAGGTCTGCGGCAGTGGCCTGAAGGCCGTGATGCTGGCGGCGCAGGCCATCCGCGACGGCGACAGCGACATCGTCATCGCCGGCGGCCAGGAAAACATGTCTGCCGCGCCGCACGTGCTGCTGGGCAGCCGCGACGGCCAGCGCATGGGCGACTGGAAGATGGTCGACTCGATGATCGTCGACGGCCTGTGGGACGTCTACAACCAGTACCACATGGGCATCACGGCGGAAAACGTGGCCAAGCAGTACGGCATCACGCGCGAGGCGCAAGATGCGCTGGCGCTGGCCAGCCAGATGAAGGCCGCCGCGGCGCAGGAAGCCGGCCGCTTTGCCGACGAAATCGTGCCGGTCAGCATCGCGCAGAAGAAGGGCGATCCGATCGTCTTTGCGGCCGACGAATTCATCAACAAAAAGACCAGCGCCGAAGCCCTGGCTGGCCTGCGCCCGGCCTTCGACAAGGCCGGCAGCGTGACTGCGGGCAATGCCAGCGGCCTGAACGACGGCGCCGCCGGTGTCGTGGTGATGAGCGCAGCCAAGGCCGCGGCACTGGGCCTGAAGCCGCTGGCGCGCATCGCCAGCTACGCCTCGGCAGGACTGGACCCGGCCATCATGGGCATGGGCCCGGTGCCGGCCGCGAAGAAGGCGCTCGAACGCGCCGGCTGGAAGCCGCAGGACCTGGACCTGCTGGAAATCAACGAAGCCTTTGCTGCGCAAGCCTGCGCGGTGCACCAGGAAATGGGCTGGGACACCAGCAAAGTCAACGTCAACGGCGGCGCCATCGCCATCGGCCACCCCATCGGTGCCAGCGGCTGCCGCATCCTGGTGACGCTGCTGCACGAGATGATCAAACGCGACGCCAAGAAAGGCATCGCCAGCCTGTGCATAGGGGGTGGCATGGGTGTTGCGCTGACGGTCGAACGGTAAGAATCCCCCACATCAACCAGGAGAGAGACACATGGCACAGAAGATCGCATACGTCACCGGCGGCATGGGCGGCATCGGCACCGCCATCTGCCAGCGGCTGCACAAGGAAGGCTTCAAGGTCATCGCCGGCTGCGGCCCCAGCCGTGACCACGTGAAGTGGATCGACGAACAAAAGGCCCTGGGCTACACCTTCCACGTCAGCGTGGGCAACGTGGCCGACTGGCAAAGCACGGTGGACGCCTTCACCAAGGCGGTGGCCGAACACGGCAGCATCGACGTTCTGGTCAACAACGCCGGCATCACCAAGGACCGCATGTTCTTGAAGATGACGCCCGAGGACTGGAAGGCGGTGATCGACACCAACCTGAACAGCATGTTCAACGTCACCAAGCAGGTGGTGCCGGGCATGGTGGAAAAGGGCTGGGGCCGCATCATCCAGATCAGCAGCGTCAACGGTGAAAAGGGCCAGGCCGGCCAGACCAACTACAGCGCGGCCAAAGCCGGCATGCACGGCTTCACGATGGCGCTGGCGCAGGAAGTGGCGGCCAAGGGAGTGACGGTCAACACCGTGAGCCCGGGTTACATCGGCACCGACATGGTCCGTGCGATCAAGCCCGAGGTGCTGGAGAAGATCGTGGCCACCATCCCCGTGAAGCGGCTGGGCACGCCGGAAGAAATCGGCTCGGTGGTGGCCTGGCTGGCGGGTGAGGACAGTGGCTTCACCACCGGCGCTGACTTCTCCTGCAACGGCGGCCTGCACATGGGGTGAGGCTGGACGTGAGGGTCCGGAAGGACCCGAACGCCTGCCGAACGACGACGCGCGATCTCGCGCGCGCCGGCTGGGGCAAGCGGCTTCGCCGCTCAACCCATCGGGTGAGTGTTGCGCTCCCCCAGCCCCCTCCGAGAGGGGGTTCCAGTTCGCCAACGAAGTGCCGGCCCAGGCCGGCGCTCAGACCGCCGCGTAGCGCCCCTTGCGGTGGTTAAGCGCCAGCGCCAGGTTCAGCGCCACGGCGCCCAGCACCGACAGCGCGAGCTGCTCGCCGTTCAGCCACGGCAACGCGGCCAGCAGGATCAACACATCCACCGCCAGCTGCACATGCCCGGCACGCCAGCCGCGCTTTTCCTGCAACCACAGCACCAACACATTCAAGCCGCCCAGGCTGGCGTGGTGGCGGAACAGGATCAGCATGCCTGCACCCATCAGCAGCCCGCCCCCCACAGCGGCAAAGGCCGGGTGCACGTGCTGCAGCGTCAGCAACATCGGCAGCAACTCGGCCACGGCCGACAGCAGCGCCACGGCAGCAAAGGTCTTCAGCGTGAACACAGAGCCCATGCGCCGCCAGGCCAGCAGATAAAACGGCAGGTTGATCGCGAAGAAGGCCCAGCCGAAGGGCAGGCCCGACGCGTAGTGCACGATGAAGGCCAGCCCCGCGGTGCCGCCGGTGACGAGGCCGGCGTGGCGGAACAGCGCCAGCCCCATGGCCACGAACAGCACACCGGTCAGCAGCGCCTGCACGTCATCCAGCGCGCTGTGGCGAGGTGTTTGTCCGGTGCCGCTCACCCAGAGGCCCCTTCCATGAAGAACTGGATCACGCCTTTGGCCACAAAGCCCACCAGCCCCACACCCAAGGCCAGGAACAGCACGAAGGTGCCGAACTTGCCCGCCTTCGATTCACGCGCCAGCTGCAGGATGATGAACACCATGTACAGCATGAAGGCGCCGACCCCGAAGGTCAGGCCGAACTCGGCGATCTGCTCTTCGTTGTAGCCGAACATCAACTGCTGCCTTCGGCTTCCACCAGGTCGCGGTAGGCGTGCCAGCTGGCATGCGCCAGCCAGGGCACCGCCACCACCAGGCCCAGCAGCAAGGTGGCCATGCCCAGCAGCGTGATGGTCAGGATCAGCGTCGCCCACAGTGCCATCGGGCCCGGGTTCAGCAGAGCGGCGCGCACGCTGACCAGCACGGCAGGGTGCACGCCGATCTGGCGGTCCAGCAGCAGCGGCAAGGCCACCACGGTGGACGCAAAGATGGGGGCCGCCAGCGCGCTGCCCAGCACGAGCCAGATCTCGAACAAACCTGCCTCGCCGGCCATCACCACCACCCGCAGGAAGTCGGCCGGGTTCTGCACCGGTTCGGGCGCCCAGCGCGTGATGAGTGCCGCTGACGTCAAGACCCAGCCGGTGCCGGCCAGGGCCAGCAGCAGGCCAAAGACCACCAGGCGGCTGTCACGCGGTTTCCAGGCCGCCAGTGCCGTGCCCAGACCGGCGCGTTCGCCCCTTTCGAGTGCCCGGCTCACGGCGTACAAGCCTGTGGCCACCAGCGGCGCCATCAGCAGGAAACCGCTGAAGGCCCCGGCCAGCAACCAGAAGCGGTCGCGCACCAGCAGCACCAGCAGCGCGCCGAAGCCGGCCATCAGCAAGCCGTGCAGCAGACCGGGAAGTGGGCAGTGCATCAGATCGGCCCAGCCACGGGCCAACCAGTGCAGGGGTCGGAACAGCGGCACCTGGCGCACGGGGTGGCGGCGCAGCGCCTGCAGGTCGGGAGACGGGGTCATGACACGGGGTCGCAGGACATGCGGGACTGTAGGTTCAGCAGAACAGGGTCGTCTTGACCCCAATCATGCGCTGAGGTCGTTCACCGGCCGAGGTTCAAAAACACCGTCCAGCAGCGTGCGTGCCACAGCCTGCAGTGTGGCCGGTGTGCCGTCGACCAGGTCCACCACCTGGCTGGCGGCAAAGCCGCTGAAGTTGCGGGGCATCGACTTCAGGTAGCCCGGGTCGTAGTGTGTGCTGAGCAGTTCTTCCACCATCGACCCCATCTCACCCTGGCGAGCCGCCTGCTGCCAGCGTTCCACCGTCTTGGCGCCACGCAGTTCACGCAGCAGGTCCAGCCGCTCGCACAAGGCCTCGACGTTGTCGACGAAGTGCGCGTAGTCCTGCAGCAGGAAAGCCACACGGGCGGCCAGCGGCATCTGCACCTGAACCACCGGCGCCACCCGCATGCGCTGGAGCAGCGCTTCGGGCAGGCGCAGGCGGCCGATGGTCCGGCTCTCGCCTTCCACCCAGACCGGGCGCGCCGGGTCCAAGCCACGCAGCACCTGCCACAGCTGCGTTTCGAAGGCCTTCTGCGAAGGTTGCTGATCCCCCGGCACCAGGCCCAGCACACTGCCGCGGTGCAAGGCCAGGCCTTCCAGGTCCAGCACCTGCGCGCCCTGTTCGGCCAGCGCCTGCAGCAGGCGGCTCTTGGCCGACCCGGTGCGGCCGCACAACACGCGGTAGTTCAGGCGTGCGGCCAGTGCCGGTGTCTGCTCGACCACCGTGCGGCGAAAGCCCTGGTAGCCGCCATCGAGCACATGCACGGTGAAGCCGATCTGGTCCAGCACCAGCGACAAAGAGCCCGAGCGCTGGCCGCCGCGCCAGCAATACACCAGCGGCCGCCAGCTGCGGGGGTGGTCCATCACGTGGACCTGCAAGTGGCGCGCGATGTTCATGGACACCAACGCGGCGCCACGCTTGCGCGCTTCGAAGGGCGAGACCTGCTTGTATTCGGTGCCCACCGAAGCCCGCTCGGCGTCGTTCAGCACCGGCCAGTTGACGGCGCCGGGCAGGTGGTCATGGGCGAACTCGGCTTCGCTGCGGGCGTCGATCACGGTGTCGAAGCTGGCCCACTGCAGCAGGGCCTCGTCGGCGGCGATGCGTTTCAGGCCCATCGGCTCATCTGCCCGGCTGTTCGCCGCCGCTCAGGCCGGCGCCGCCACGGCGTCCAGCAGCTCGGTTTCGATGCGCAGCTGGGCACGCGGTTTCTGCAGTTCGGGGCCGTCGACCAGAAAGGTGTCTTCCACCCGTTCACCCAGGGTCGTGATCTTGGCCAGTTGCAGGTTGACCTGGTTCTTGGCCATCACCCGCGCAATGGCGTAGAGCAAGCCCGAGCGGTCGCTGGCCGAGACCGTGAGCAGCCAGCGTTGCGCGCGTTCGTCAGGCGCCAGCGACACCCGCGGCTTGACCGGAAAGCTGCGCACGCGGCGCGACACCCGCCCGCTGCGTGGGTCGGGCAGCGGGCCGGTGGAAGCCAGTGCCAGCGTGGCCTGCGTTTCCACCAGCGAGATCAGGTCGCGGTAGCCGCCGGGGCTGTCGGGCGCGTTGCCGGGTGTGGCCACGACCTGGAAGGTGTCCAGCGCATAACCGGCACGTGTGGTGTGGATCTTGGCGTCCTGGATGCTGAAGCCGGCGCTGTCGAAATAACCGCAGATGCGCGCAAACAGGTCGGGGCGGTCGGGGCAGTAGACCAGCACCTGCAGGCCGTCGCCCACCGACGAGGTGCGGGCAAAAACCTTGGGGCCCGCAGCGGCCACGTGCCGCCACAGGCTGCGTGCGTGCCAGGCGATGTCGGCCGCTTCGTGTCGGGCGAAGTAGCTGATTTCGAGCGTGCGCCACAGCGGTTCTTCGGTGCCGGGCAAAGCGCTGTGCAGCGCCAGGTTCTGCCGCGCTTCCTGCTTGCGCGCTTCGATTTCCGCACCGGGGTCGGGTTGTGCGCCACCCAGGGCACGCAGTGTCAGCCGGTACAGGTCTTCCAGCAGCTTGCCCTTCCAGGCGTTCCACACCTTGGGGCCGGTGCCGCGGATGTCGGCCACCGTCAGCAGGTACAGCGCCACCAGGTAGCGCGGGGTGCCCACCAGCTTGGCGAAGTCGCGGATGACGTCGGCGTCGGACAGGTCTTCCTTCTGCGCGATGCGGCTCATCGTGAGGTGGTGCTTGACCAGGAACTCGATCAGCCGCGTGTCTTCCTTGCCCACGCCGTGGTCGCGGCAGAAGCGACGCACTTCGACCTGGCCCAGCTCGGAATGGTCGCCACCGCGGCCCTTGGCGATGTCGTGGAACAGCGCCGCCACGTACAGTGCCCAGGGCCTGTCCCACTGCGCCGCCAGCTGGCTGCAGAAGGGGTACTCGTGGGCGTGTTCTGGAATGAAGAAGCGGCGCATGTTGCGCATCACCATCACGATGTGCTGGTCCACCGTGTAGACATGGAACAGGTCGTGCTGCATGCGACCGACGATGCGCCGGAACACCCACAGGTAACGCCCCAGCACGCTGGTCTGGTTCATCAGCCGCATCGCGTGCGTGGTGCCGCGTGGCTGGCGCAGGATGTCCATGAACAGCTCGCGGTTGATGGGGTCGCGGCGGAAGGCCGCGTCCATCACGTTGCGGGCGTTGTACAGGGCGCGCAGGGTGCGTGCGCTCAGGCCCTGCAGGCCGGGGGTCTGCTGGTAGACCAGGAAGGTCTCCAGGATGGCGTGCGGGTTGTCGATGTACAGGTCGTCGCTGGCCACCTCCAGCATGCCGGCGCGGTCGAAAAAACGCGCGGTGATGGGCCGCATCGGCGTGGTTTCAGACCCGCTGATGCGCTCTTCGATGTTCAGCATCAGGATCTGGTTGAGCTGCGTCACCGCCTTGGCTGCCCAGTAGTAGCGGTGCATCAGCACCTCGCTGCTGCGCTGGCTTTCGCTGGCCCGATAGCCGAAACTTTCTGCTACGGCGGTCTGCAGGTCGAACACCAGGCGGTCCTCGCGACGCCCGGCCACCATGTGCAGCCGCGCGCGGATCAGCTTCAGCGTGCCTTCGTGTTTGACCAGCTGGCTGGCTTCGAAAGGCGTGATCAGGCCCTTGCTGGCCAGTTCGCCCCAGGTGCGACCCAGGCCGGCAGCACGTGCGACCCAGATCACCACCTGCAGGTCGCGCAGGCCACCCGGGCTTTCCTTGCAATTCGGTTCCAGCGCATAGGGCGTGCCTTCGTACTTCACGTGACGCTGCTGCATTTCCAGCGTCTTGGCGCGCAGGAAGTTGCCGGCATCCATGGCCAGGTCCTGCGTCCTGCGGAACTGCGTGAACAGGCGCCGCGCGCCGCACACCAGGCGCGATTCGAGCAAGGCGGTCTGCACGGTGACGTCGCGTTCGGCCTCGGCCACACACTCGGCCACGGTGCGCACCGAAGAGCCGATCTCCAGGCCGGTGTCCCAGCAGGCGGTGACAAAACGCTCGACCGCACCGCGCTCTTCTTCGTCGGGCTCGGCAGGCAGCAGAACCAGCACGTCGACGTCGGAATGCGGGAACAGTTCGCCGCGTCCGTAACCACCCACGGCCACCAGCGCGGCCTGGACAGGCAGGCCGGCCTGCGTCCACAAGGCCGCCAGGATGCTGTCGACATGGCGCGCCAGTGCACGCACCAGCTGCCCCGCCACCGTGGCGTTGGCGCGCGACTGTGCGAAGTGTTCCAGCAGCTCGGCCTTGCCGTCGCGGAACTGCGCCCGCAGGGCCACCACGCTGCCCACGGCCTGGGGCACGGCGGACATTGCGGTCAGCTGGTCACGGCAACAGGCAGACCGTAGCCGGCAGGCGCGAAGGCCGGCGGCGGCGGGCTGCCGGCGCTGACCGTCAGCACCTCGTAGCCGGTCTCGGTGACCAGCACGGTGTGTTCCCACTGCGCCGACAGGCTGCGGTCGCGGGTCACGATGGTCCAACCGTCGTAGGGGCGGTTGCCCTTGCGGTCTTCCTTGATGTCGCGCTTGCCGGCGTTGATCATGGGCTCGATCGTGAAGATCATGCCCGGCGCCAGCTCTTCCAGCGTGCCCGGCCGGCCGTAGTGCAGCACCTGCGGTTCTTCGTGGAAGCGCGCGCCCACGCCGTGGCCGCAGAATTCGCGCACGACGCTGAAGCCGGCGTTTTCGGCGAAGGTCTGGATCGAGTGACCGATGTCACCCAGCCGCGCACCGGGTTTGACCTGGACGATGCCCTTCCACATGGCTTCAAAGGTGATCTGGCACAGGCGCCTGGCGGCGATGCTGCCTTCGCCCACCACGTACATGCGGCTGTTGTCGCCGTGCCAGCCATCTTTGATGATGGTGACGTCGATGTTGACGATGTCACCGTCTTTCAGCGGCCGGTTGTCGGGGATGCCATGGCACACCACGTCGTTCAGGCTGCTGCACAAGGAAGCCGGGTAGGCGGGGTAACCGGCGGGCTGGTAACCCAGCGTGGCGGGGATGCCAGCCTGCACATGCACCATGTGGTCGTGTGCCAGGCGGTCGAGTTCCAGCGTGGTCACACCGGCCTTGACGTGGGGGGTCAGCAGGTCCAGCACTTCGCTGGCCAGACGGCCGGCCAGGCGCATGCCTTCGATGTCGGCCGGGGATTTGATGGGTATCGGCATCCCGAGAGTATCCCACCGGCCCCTAAAATCGCGGGTTTCCCCTTCAGCCCGGCCCGGGACCGCATGAGCGCAACGCCCTTCCATCTGATGCACTTCGAGGGCGGCAGTGCGCTCTCGGCCTTTCGCGCCCAGGCGCTGCTGGCCCGATTGCAGACCGTCTGCCCACGCATCAACGGGGTAGCCGCCCGCTTTGTGCACTGGGCCGCCTTCGATGCACAGCCCGACCGCGCGACGGTTGACAAACTTCAGGCCCTGCTGGACCACGGGGACAACTTCGCCGGGCCCGCACAAGGCGAAAGGGTGGTCGTGATGCCCCGCCTGGGCACCGTGTCACCGTGGGCCAGCAAGGCCACCGACATCGCGCGCAACTGTGGGCTGGTGCTGCACCGCGTGGAACGGGTCACCGAGTTCACGCTGTCGCTGAAAGCCGGCCTGCTGAGCGCAGCCAAGCCCTTGAGCGCAGAAGAACGTGCCGCGGCTGCCGCGCTGCTGCACGACCGCATGACCGAACATGTGGCTTTCGAGCGCGAAGCCGCCGTGCACCTGTTCGACAGCCGCCAGGCCGAGCCGCTGGCGCATGTCGACCTGCTGGGCCGGGGCCGCGATGCGCTGGTGCAGGCCAACACCGAGTTCGGCCTGGCGCTGTCGGCCGACGAGATCGACTACCTGGTGGATGCGTTTGGCAAGCTGGGCCGCAACCCCAGCGACGTCGAACTGATGATGTTCGCGCAGGCCAACAGCGAACACTGCCGCCACAAGATCTTCAACGCGCGCTTCACGGTGGACGGCGTGGACCAGCCGCACAGCCTGTTCGGCATGATCCGCCACACCGAAAAGTCGAGCCCGCAGCACACGGTGGTGGCCTACGACGACAACGCCGCGGTGATGGAAGGTCACACCGTGCAGCGCTGGCTTCCGCAGGGTTTCACGAACGCACCGATCTACGGCGTGCGGCAAGACACTTCGCACGTGCTGATGAAGGTGGAAACACACAACCACCCGACGGCCATCAGCCCCTTTCCGGGTGCCAGCACCGGCGCCGGCGGCGAGATCCGCGACGAAGGTGCCACCGGGCGTGGTGCCAAGCCAAAGGCCGGGCTGACGGGCTTCAGCGTCAGCAACCTGCACCTGCCCGGCACCGACGAACCGTGGGAGCAGAAGCCCATCGGCAAGCCCGAGCACATCGCCAGCGCCTTGCAGATCATGACCGAGGGCCCGCTGGGTGGCGCGGCTTTCAACAACGAATTCGGCCGGCCCAACCTGGGCGGCTACTTCCGTGTCTTCGAGCAGGACGTGGCCGGTGTGCGGCGTGGTTACCACAAGCCCATCATGATTGCCGGTGGGCTGGGCAGCATCAGCGCCAGCCAGGTCAAGAAGCTGCCCTTTGGGGCCGGCACGCTGCTGGTGCAACTGGGCGGGCCTGGCATGCGCATCGGCATGGGCGGTGGCGCGGCCAGTTCCATGGCCGCGGGCAGCAACACCGCGGCGCTGGACTTCGACAGCGTGCAACGTGGCAACCCCGAGATCGAACGCCGCGCACAGGAAGTCATCAACCACTGCTGGGCGCTCGGTGACATGAACCCCGTGATGGCCATCCACGACGTGGGTGCAGGTGGCATCAGCAACGCCTTCCCCGAACTGGTGGACGGCGCCGGCAAGGGCGCGCGTTTCGACATGCAGAAGGTGCCACTGGAAGAAAGTGGCCTGGCGCCGAAAGAAATCTGGTGCAACGAAAGCCAGGAGCGTTATGTCCTGGCCATCAACCCCGACCTGATGCCGCTCTTCGTGCAGATGGCCGAGCGCGAGCGGTGCCCTTACGCCGTGGTCGGTGTGACCACCGACGAACGCGAACTGATCCTGGAAGACGGCGCTGGTGGCGAACGTGTCATCGACATGCCGATGGACGTGCTGCTGGGCAAACCGCCCAAGACCCACCGCGACGTGCAGCGCGTGGCACGCAGCGAAACGCCGCTGAACCTGACCGGCGTGAAGCTCGAACGGGTGGCGCTGGACGTGTTGCGCCACCCCACGGTGGCCAGCAAGCGCTTTCTCATCACCATCGGCGACCGCAGCGTGGGTGGTCTGAACCACCGCGACCCGATGGTCGGCCCCTGGCAAGTGCCAGTGGCCGATTGCGCGGTCACGCTGGCCGACTACAGCGGCTTCGCCGGCGAAGCCATGGCCATGGGCGAACGCACGCCGCTGGCGGCGCTGCACGGCCCGGCCAGCGGCCGCATGGCGGTGGCCGAGGCCATCACCAACCTGCTGGCCGCGCCCATCGAGTTGAGTCGCGTGAAGCTCAGCGCCAACTGGATGGCCGCCTGCGGCGAAGCCGGCGAAGACGCGGCGCTGTTCGACACCGTGAAGGCTGTCGGTCTGGAGTTGTGCCCGGCGCTGGGCGTGGGCATTCCGGTGGGCAAGGATTCGCTGTCGATGCGCACACGCTGGCAGGCCGGTGAGACTGCCAAACAGGTCACGGCCCCGGTGTCGCTGATCGTCACCGCTTTTGCGTCGCTGGCCGACGTGCGGGGCACCTTGACACCCCAACTGCAGCCGGGCGACACGACGCTGGTGCTGATCGACCTGGGCCAAGGCAAGAAGCGCATGGCCGGCAGCATGCTGGCACAGGTGCTGGGCCAGTTCGGCTGTCAACAGCAAGACGGTGTGCCCGACCTGGACGATGCGCAGCAGCTCAAGCAACTGGTGGCCGCCATCAACACGCTGCGAGGGCAGGGCCGCATCCTGGCCTACCACGACATCAGCGACGGCGGCCTGTGGGCCACGGTGTGCGAGATGGCCTTTGCCGGCCACCTGGGCGTGAGCCTGAACGTCGACATCCTGGTCACCGAAAGCGATGGCATCGGTGACAGCCGTGCCGAGTACGGCGACTCCAAGAACTGGGCCGCTCAGGTCGGCGAACGCCGCAATGAACTGACGCTGAAGGCGCTGTTCAACGAAGAGATCGGGGTTGTCATCCAGGTGCCCACTGCCGTGCGCAACGAAGTCATGGCCACGCTGCGTGAACATGGCCTGAGCCGCCACACCCACTTCATCGGCAAACCCAACGACCGCGCTGCGATGGAAGTCTGGCGCGATGCCAAGTGCCAGTTCAGTGCGCCCTTGCACACCTTGCACCAGCAGTGGGACGAAGTCAGCTGGCGCATCACACACCTGCGCGACAACCCGGCCTGTGCCGACGCGGAACACCAGGCCGCCGGCGACCCCGCCGACCCGGGCCTGCACGTGCAGCTGAGCTTCGACCCGGCAGAAGACATCGCTGCACCGTACGTCAACAGCACGCGCCCCAAGCTGGCCATCCTGCGCGAGCAGGGCGTGAACTCCCATGTCGAGATGAGCTACGCCATGGCGCAGGCCGGCTTCGACACCTTCGACGTGCACATGAGCGACCTGCAGGCCGGCCGCACAAAGCTGGCGGACTACCAGGGCATCGTGGCCTGCGGCGGTTTCAGCTACGGCGACACCTTGGGCGCGGGTGAAGGCTGGGCGCGCAGCATCCTCTTCAACCCGGCGCTGGCCGAAGCTTTTGCGCAGTTCTTCAATCGCACCGACACCTTCGGCCTGGGTGTGTGCAACGGCTGCCAGATGTTTGCGGCGCTGGCGCCCATCATCCCGGGCGCCCAGGCGTGGCCCAGGTTCACGCGCAACAAGAGCGAGCAGTTCGAAGCCCGCCTGTCGCTGGTGGAAGTGCTGGACTCACCCAGCTTCTTCTTCCAGGGCATGGCCGGCAGCCGCCTGCCCATTGCGGTGGCGCACGGCGAAGGTTTTGCCGACTTCAGCCGGCGCGGCGACACGAAGACGGTTCACCGCGCGATGCGCTTCGTGAACCACCACGGCGCCGCCACAGAGACCTATCCGTTCAACCCCAATGGCAGCCCCGGCGGCCTGACCGCGGTGACCACGCCCGACGGCCGCTTCACCGCGCTGATGCCGCACCCCGAGCGGGTGTTCCGCAATCTGCAGATGAGCTGGACGGCAGGCGAGTGCTCGGCGCACAGCCCGTGGACACGCATGTTCGCCAACGCCAGGCGCTGGACCGCTTGATCACCGTCGGGCCCACGGGCCCGGCGGCTCAGAGCCGCATATTGCCCATGCCGAACAGCCCCACCAGGCCCACCACGATCAAGTAGATCGCGACGATGTAGTTCAAGAGCCGCGGCATGACCAGGATCAGGATGCCGGCCAGCAGCGACAGGATGGGCGTCAGCCCGAGTTGGATGTTCATGCTCTGGGCTCCGGAATCAAGATGCGCGGGGCAGGGCCACCGCCGCCTTGCACGGGGCACTGATGGGCCGGGTTCTCCGCCCACCGCGCCATGATGGGCAATCCGGCTCGGGCTTTCAGTGCGCTGTCGCACCGATCGGCGACGGGACTTGCACTTACAAACGGCAGCTGATGCCGCTTGGCCCAGCGAAGGAATTGCCATGCCACGAAGAACCGTGAAACCCCGTCCCGCGCCCGTGCCACCCGCCGCGCCGGCCCAGCCCGCGTCGGTGCCCGAACAGCAAGACCGGTTCACCTCCGAAGGGGCACCACCGCCGGGCAAGGTGGCCACCGAGCCACCCCGTCTGCCCGACAAGAAAAAGCCCGGCGTTCAGGCGGCCTGAGCCACCTGCAGCGTGTCGCGCAGCCCGGCCAGGATCTGGTAGCTGCGCAGTCGTGCGGTGTGGTCGTGCATGGCACCGGCGACGATCAGTTCATCGGCTGCGGTCGCCGCGACGATCTGCGACAACTGCCGCGCCACCGTGTCCGGGCCGCCCACGGCGGTGGCCGCCAGCATCTGTTCGACGCCAGCACGTTCGGCGTCGGTCCACAAGCCATCCATCGTGGCCACCGGACGGGGCAGCGGGCCACGTTGGCCGCGCCGCATGCCCAGAAAACGTTGCTGGATGGACGTGAAGTGGAAAGCCGCTTCTTCGTCGCTGTCGGCCGCCACCACATTGACGGCCACCATGGCATGCGGACGTGGCCAGCGGGTGCTGGGCCGGTAGGTGGTGCGGTAGATCTGCAGCGCCTGCATCAGCAAGTCAGGCGCGAAGTGCGAGGCAAAGGCAAATGGCAGGCCCAGGTGGGCTGCCAGCTGGGCGCTGTACAGGCTGCTGCCGAGCAGCCAGATGGGCACCTGGGTGCCCAAGCCGGGAATCGCACGAACCACCTGGCCCTGGCGCGGCTCGTCCAGGTAGGCCTGCAGTTCCATCACGTCCTGCGGGAAATGGTCTTCGTTGGCGCCGGCCAGCGTGCGGCGCAAAGCGCGCATGGTGGGCTGGTCGGTGCCCGGCGCACGGCCCAGGCCCAAGTCGATACGGCCGGGGTACAGCGTGGCCAGCGTGCCGAACTGTTCGGCCACCACCAGCGGCGCGTGGTTGGGCAGCATGATGCCGCCACTGCCCACGCGGATGGTCTTCGTGCCACCGGCGATGTGGCCGATGAGCACCGCAGTGGCGCTGCACGCCAGCCCGTCCATGTTGTGGTGTTCGGCCAGCCAGTAGCGCTGGTAGCCCCAGGCCTCGGCGTGTTGTGCCAGGTCCAGGCTGTTGCGCAAGGCCTGTGCGGCGTTGCTGCCTTCGACGACCGGCGCGAGGTCAAGAACGGAAAGTGAAATCATGGACAGTATCTTGCCCCAGGCTGCAGGGTGGTGCGCAAAGGGCCATACTTTGGCCCTCATGAGCGCATCCTTCTCCCCATCCCTTGTCAAGCCGCCGCTCACCGTGCGTCGCCTGCGTGTGGACCTGGACACAGCCTTGCCACGCCACTGGGCTGGCGACGCCTTCAGCACGGCGTTTTTCAACGCGCTGTCGATGAGCTTTCCGGTCGGTGAGCAGTACTTCATCGACAGCATGCGCAAGGGCCTGGCCGCGTTGCCCGACGAGCCGCGCGCGGCTTTTGCCGACGAGGTGCAGGGTTTCATCGGCCAGGAGGCCACGCACCGCCACGTGCACGAACGTTTCAATAGCCACTTGGCGCGCCAGGGCCTGGTGAACAGCTGGCAGGCCCGATTGCTGACACGGCGGCCGCTGCTGGAATCGATGGACGTGCGCAACTGGCTGGCCGTCACCGCGGCCACCGAACACCTGACCGCCGTGTTCGCCGAATTCATGCTGGCGCACCCGCAGGCCCTGCAGGGCGCAGAACCGCGCCTGCGTGACCTGTGGCTGTGGCACAGCTGCGAAGAAACCGAACACCGCAGCACGGCCTTCGACCTGTACACCGCGCTCGGTGGCAACCACGAATGGCGCACACGCATCTACAAGCTCGTGGTGCGCACCTTTGCCGTTGACCTGGCGCGCCAGACGCTGCGCAACCTGTGGCAGGACGGCAGCTGGTGGCGCCTGTCCACCTGGGTGCAAGGCGCACGTTTCCTGTGGGGCGACGACGGCATCGTGACACGCAGCGCCGGGCCCCGGCAGCTCTACCTGCGGGCCGATTTCCACCCGCTGCAGACCGACGAAACGGCGGCCCGGCAGTGGCTGCACGATCACGCCGAGCTGGCGCCGCCGGTGCGCGCAGCCGCCTGAAGCGGCCTGAAGCCGCTGCAGCTTCAGCGCAGCAGCAGATGCCCCAGCAGAACCACCATGGCCGCGTGGCCGGGTTCGTCGATGGCCAGGATACGCACCGTCGCACCCGGCCGGCGGTTCGGTGAGTCGGCAGCCACCCGCTGCCACAGCTCCTGCAGCGTGGCGTGCAGGTAGGGCTGGTCGGTGCTCTGGTCCACCAGCAAAAGCACACGCCGCAGGTCCACGCTGTCCAGCAGGCGGCCGATTTCGTAGCGGCAGCCCTGGTTGCCAGGCGAAAAACTGCGCAGGTCCATCAGCACCGCGTCGCTGGCCGACGCCAGGCGTTGCATGCTCATCTGCCAGGTGTCGGCACGGCAGAACAGTTCGTCGATGCGGTGGCGGCCGTCGGGTGCCGAGCGCAGGTCGAAGGCCGCCAGGCGGCGCTGCAGGTCGGCCGTGCCGCTGACAAACTGGCGTGCCAGGTCGCCGCTCATGAAGTCCAGGAACTCGTGCGGTTCGACGGTGGAGGTGACCAGGTCGGGCCCGGCGATCATCGCCATCGGCCCCAGCGGCTGCCAATGCCGGCGCAGGCGGTCGAACAGCCGTTCGCTGCGGGCGCCGAGCGCAAACACGCGCAGCAGCAGCAGGCGCTGCGGTGCCACGGCCGGCGTGCCGATCAGCCGCCACAGCAGACCGGCCGTGAGCCGCGCGGCCACAAAGGCCACCAGGCCGCTGAGCAGCCACCAGGGGCCGGAGAACACCATGCCGATGGACTGCACCACCGCGAAGATGATGAAAAGCGCGTCCACCGACAGCGCCATTTCACTGAAGGCGCGTGCCTGGTAACGGCGGCCCAGCCAGCGCAGCAAGGGCCAGCCCAACAAGCCCGCCAGCAGCATGCCGATCAGCATCACGGCGTAGAAGGTGCTGGTGCCGCCCAGGCCCGCCGCAAAGGCCATGCCGGTCACGGCCTGCAGCACCGCTTCGTCGGCCGCCATCCAACCAATGATCGCCTGCGAACCCAGCAGTGCCAGCACCATGTAGCTCAGCACCAGCGGGCCCACCGCACGGATGCGGCGCCACATGAAGGCCGCCAGCAGCACCGTGGCCGGGCCGTTGACGAGCAGCCAAACCAGCGCGGCATCCTTCAGGCCGCCGCTGTCGCCGTCGTGCGGCGCGGCCAGCCACAAGGCGCCCACGGCCACGAAGTACGGCAGCAGCAGCGCCACGCGGTGCCAGCGGTCGTAGGCCGCCACCAGCAACACGGCCAGCACCGCAGGCCACAGGTGCAACAGTGTCATGAAGGCGGTGCGGATGGGCAGCACATCCATGCCATCGCTCATCTGCACGGCCAGGGCCATCAGCACCGCGTAGACCGTGCCCGCCACCAGGTAGATGCCGGCCGACTGCCACGGCGCCCGACGGGTGTGCCGCCAGGCCGCGCTGTCGGCGTCTGGCGCCGCGGCCAACTGTTCCACCTGCAGCGCCGGTGGCGGTTTGCCGACCGCTGCCGGGGTGTCGACTGGCGCCATGAATGGCCCCGCCTGTTGCGACATGCCACGCAGCACCGCACGCCGGTACAGCCACAGCAGGCCGGCGCACACCGGCACCGACAGCAGTGCGGCCAGCACGATGGCAAAGGGCAGGGCGCCGGTCAGCGCTTGTCGTGCATCCATGCGCCCAGTGTGCCGCCGGCACACGGCCAGACGCGGCTGCGCGACGGTGGGAAGTTAGGGGGCGGGTGCCGATCGCTGAGCGCTCAGCCCACGGCCAGCTTCACCCACAAACGACCCGCGTCATCAACACGCACCGCGTGCACCGCCAGGTCTTGCGTCAGCGGCGCGCACAGCGCACGGCCGCTGCGCACGTCGAAGCGGCCCTGGTGCAAAGGGCATTCGATGCTGCCGTCTTCTTCCACGAAGCCGCCACACAGGCTGGCGCTGCCGTGGGTGCAGGTGGCGTCGATGGCGTGCAGCTCTTCGCCCAGGCGCACGAGTGCGATCTCGCGGCCTTGCACATGCGCGGCCACGACGTCGCCGTCGGGCACGTCGGCCGCGGCGGCCACGTCGATCCAGGTGTCTGCGCTCATATCGGGTCGATGATCGAGTTGGGGATCAGGTCGTTGTCGAAGATCACCAGGCGCTGCGCGAAGCGCAGGCCGCCGGGTGTGTGCACCACACGGTCCAGGTAGCGGCCCACGCTCAGGATCTCGGGCATCGCATCGCGTTTGGTGCGGATGACCACGTAGCTGGCTTCGCAGCACAGCACTTCGTCCGTGCCTTGGCTTTCACGTGCCAGCAATCGCGGCAAGCCCACGATGTGGCGTTGCAGATAGGGGTCGTGGAAGATCGTTTCCTGCGCGCCGTAGACACGGTCCTTCAGCATCGCGCGGCTCTCCAAAGCCAGCGTGGCCAGCGGCAGACCGCGGTCGAAGTTCTCGCGTGACTGCAGCTTGTAGACACCGTCTTCGGTGAAGAAGTCGGGCCAGCGTTCCAGTTCGCGTGCGTCCAGCACGGCGGCGCAGTCGCTGTACAGCGCATGCAGCGCCAGCAGGGTGTCGGCGTCGAGTTTCACGGCGCTGTTGTTCATAGGCCCATCACCCCGCGCCAGTAGCCGTACATGCCGCGGATCAGCGTTTCCGTCACCATGTGGTCGGTGGCCTTCACGTCCAGGCCATCGAGCTCACTCAACGTGCGCGCCTGGCCGTTGGCGGCAAAGGCCTGCTGCACGAACTCGATCACCTCGCCGTCGTCGGCAGACACGAAGCCCGCAGGACCGAAAAGATTGGCCTGTCGCAGCCGGCGGCGGGTCATGGCTTCGTCGTCGTCGGCCAGGCCGAAGTGGGTCCACACAAAATCAAAGACACCGGGCGACACTGGCTGGATGTGCCGTGTCGACAGCGAGTTCACCTGCTGCTGGATGATGAGGCTGGGGAACAGCGTCATCATCACCACGCTGGGGCCGCCCCACCAGGCTTCGGGCACCACGTCCAGCAGTCGGTTGTCGTGCAACTGCATGCCGGCCTTGAAGCTGGTCACGCCCTGCGTTACGCTGCCCGCACCACCTTCGTTGCGGCGGCTCACCATGCAGGCGTGGCGGTGGTGTTTGTCCATCACCATCTGGCTTTTCTGGTCGGCGCGCCACAGGCCGAAGGTGACGAACCACGTGTGCAGCAGGCCCGGGTGGTAGGGGTCTTTGATGTTCTCCTGCATCAGCTTCCAGTTGGCCGGGATGCGCTGGCGGTTGTAGCCCAGCAGCTTCAGCGGCCGGGCGTCGTTGAACACACGGTCGTGGTAGTGCAGCACCTCGGGGCCCAGGAAGTCTTCGAAAGGCTCGACGTCGTGGTCGAAGCTGGCGTAGACGGCGCCGCCGCGGCGCGCCACCTTCAGCTGTGTCAGGCCGTGGTCGGACAGCTTGAAGTCGGCCGGCATGCCACCGTTGACACGCCCGTCCTGCTTCACGCCACGGCGAAAGGGCAGGCCCACCAGGTCACCCTTCAGGCTGTAGTTCCACTGGTGGTAGGGGCAGACGAAGTCCTTCACACGGCCATGCCGTTCGCGGCAGAAGGCCACGCCGCGGTGGGCGCAGCGGTTTTCGACGGCATGGATGTCGCCACCTTCGCCACGCACCATGATCACGCTGCGTTCGCCGACCGCCGTGCGCTTGAAGTCGCCGGTTTCCGGCACCTCGCACTCCAGGCCCACGTAACACCAGTGGCCGCGGTAGAACAGGCGGTCCATCTCTCGGCGGTACAGGGTTTCGTCGGTGTAGACCCAGCCCGGCGCGCGGCTGGTGGGGCTGTCCCCCCATGCGGCATCGGTGGGCGGGATGGCCTGGATCGGAATGGCAGCGTTCATGGCGGCAGCCTCTGGCGAAGTGAGCGCATTGTGGGTAAAGCCCAAGCTTCGCGAAATGCAGCCCGCCCTAAGGCAAGACTGATCAAGTTCCCTGGCCCGGCAATTGCAGCGGTTTTGTCAGAGTAACAGCTTGAGGCTCGGCGATGAAGCAGCAGACACTGGCGATGGCGGCAGACCAAGGCGCGGGATTCGAGCAGTACCGACGC
>JAURZM010000007.1 GCA_030653385.1 Rubrivivax sp.
GTCGGCTTGGTAGGCTTTTACCCCACCAACAACCTAATCTGACATCGGCCGCTCCAATAGCGCAAGGTCTTGCGATCCCCTGCTTTCACCCGTAGGTCGTATGCGGTATTAATCCGGCTTTCGCCGGGCTATCCCCCACTACTGGGCACGTTCCGATGTATTACTCACCCGTTCGCCACTCGTCGCCAGGTTGCCCCGCGTTACCGTTCGACTTGCATGTGTAAGGCATGCCGCCAGCGTTCAATCTGAGCCAGGATCAAACTCTTCAGTTCGATCTTGATTTGCTCTAAAGGAATCGAAGTGAACTTCACTTCAAATTTCTGTTGAGCGTTTAAGGTCATGAGACCTGAACTCTGTGTCACCACAGTGTTCTGGCACTCGCCTTCAAACGCCCACGCTTATCGGCTGTTGATTGTTAAAGAGCATCGCTGAACTTCTTGCCTTTCAGCGCCGCCGATCAGTGATCAGCGAAGACCGAGATTCTGACATTTTTTTTAAATCACTGTCAAGCACTCGGACATTCTGCTTTCCGGTTTTTTCTTCGCTGCTTTCTTGAACTGATGTTCTCTGAAAGCTGCTTGGCACCGAAGAGCTGAGCCCACGACTGTAGCACAGAGTTTTCGCGGGCCGCAAGCGTGGCGCAGAAAAATGCCACAGAGGCTCTCGCTCCTCAGCCGCCGCCGTGGGCGGCCAAGGCGGCTTTCAGGGCCGCCGCCGGGTCGTCGGCTTCCAGCACGGTGCGCAGGACCGCTGACAGGGTTCGGGTGTCCGCCCTGAGCACCCTTTGCTTGATCGAAGCGATGCGTGCGGGGTGCATGGAGAAGCTGCGCAAGCCCATCGCCAGAAGCAGCTCGGTGAATGCCACGTCGCCAGCCATTTCGCCGCACACGCAAACTGACTTTCCCAGCCTGTTCGCGGTGTCGATGGAATGCTGCAGCAGATGCAGCACGGCCGGGTGCCACGCGTCATACAGGTGCGCCACAGCCTCGTCCGCTCGGTCGATTGCCAGCGTGTACTGGATGAGGTCGTTGGTGCCTATCGAGACAAAGTCGAAGTGCCTGAGGAAGCGGTCGATCATGAGCGCGGCCGCCGGCACTTCGATCATGGCGCCCACCTCAACTCGCGAGAAGGCGCGACCCGCCTCTTCAAGCTGGTGCTGGGCCCGTGCCAAGGCCTCGAAGATGAGCTTCACTTCACCCAGGTGGGCCACCATCGGCACCAGGATGCGGACCTTGCCAAAAGCGCTCGCGCGCAGGATGGCCCGCAGCTGCTGCCTGAACATGCCCGGCTCGGCCAGGCTCCAGCGGATGGCCCGCAGGCCCAGCGCAGGGTTCAGGCCATGTTCGTGCCGAAGTTCCTGCGCGCTCATGCGCTCCAGCGGTTTGTCGGCGCCGATGTCCACCGTGCGGATCGTGACCGGCAGGCCCTGCAAGGCGAGCACGGCGTCCCTGTAGGCCTCGAATTGCTCGTCCTCACCTGGCAAGTCGCCGTTGCGGTTCATGAAGAGGAACTCGCTGCGAAAGAGGCCGACTCCCACCGCACCGGCTTCCAGCGCGGCCGGGCCATCGCCGGGCAGTTCGATGTTCGCCAGCAGTTCAACCGCCTGGCCATCCAGCGTCACGGCCGGCGTGTGGCGCAGGCGGTTCAGGCGCGCCCGTTCCAGTTCGCTCTGCCGCTGGCGGAATCGGTACTCCTCCAGCACGATGGGCGAGGGGTTGACCAGCACCAGGCCAGCGTCGCCGTCGATGATGACCCAGTCGTCCTGTCGGATGAGGCGGCTCGCTTCCCGCGCGCCAACGACCGCCGGGATGTCCATGCTGCGGGCCACGATGGCCGTGTGCGAAGTTCGCCCGCCCACATCGGTGACAAAGCCAGTGAACACGCTGCGCTTGAACTGCATCATGTCGGCCGGCGCGACATCGCTGGCCACCAGCACCAGGGGATCTTCACCGGCAAAGTCCCGGGCCTGCTTCTGCGCACCGGGCGCCAACGTCGATGGACCAGGCGACGAGCCCCCCATCACCCGCAACAATCGCTCGACGACCTGCTCGACATCGGCCTTGCGCTCGCGCAGGTAGGCGTCTTCCATTTCATCGAACTGGCGCGCCAGCACTTCGAGCTGCGCCGACAGGGCCCACTCGGCGTTGTAGTGGCGCTCGCTGATCCAGACTTTGGTGGCGTCGCTCAGCGTCTCGTCGTGCAGCAACATCAAGTGCACGTCCAGCAGCGCAGCCAGCTCATGTGGCGCCTCGGCCGGCAGTTCGCGCTTGAGCAGTTCCAGCTCGCCCGCCACCACATCGCGCGCCACACGCAGGCGGTCGATCTCTTGCGGCACTTGTTCAACCGCCACGAAATAGTGGGCCACGTCGACACGGCTGGAAGCCACCAGCACCGCACGCCCGATGGCAACGCCCCGGGACACCGGAATGCCGAAGACCTGGATGCTCACGGCTGGCCCCCTTTGCGCTGAAGAGGCCGGACCCTCATTCACCTTCCCCGAACTTGCCGTCGATGAGCGCCCGCAAGGCACCCATGGCGGCTTGCTCGTCAACGCCTTCCACTTCGATCTCGACTTCGCTTCCCATGCCCGCAGCCAGCATCATCACGCCCATGATGCTCTTGGCGTTGACGCGGCGGCCGTTGCGGCTGAGGTGAATGTCGCTGCTGAAACTGCCCGCCAGCTTGGTGAGCTTGGCCGAGGCCCGGGCATGCAGCCCGAGCTTATTGTTGATGGTGATACTGGACTTGATCATGGGTGGTGGTGGCCGTCTGGTGCTGGCGCTTGGGCACGGACACGTGCATGACACCCTGGGTGGCGCCGGCCACGGCGCGGTTCACCAGGTCGTCCAAGGGGTTGGCTTGGTAACACAGGGTGCGCCACAGCATCGGCACGTTGACGCCGGCCACCACCCGCGACCGCATGCCGTCGGCGGCCGCCAACGCCGCGTTGCAGGGTGTGGCGCCGAAGACATCGACCAGGATCAGCACCTCTTGGGTCGGCTGTTCGGCCAACGCCAGGCGCACACTGGCCTGCACCTCCTCGATGCCAGCGCCCGGCAGCACGTCCACGGCCGCCAACTCTGACCCGCAGTCGGGGAAGACGTGCTGCGCCACCTGCAGCAGCGCGCTGGCCAGCGGGGCATGGGCGACGATGAGGATGCGGGCCATGGATGGGACTCTGCCTCGATTATGGGTTTGCTGCCGGCCGGTGGTGCAGGAACCACAGGTAGGACAGCGTGCAGCACAGGCACAGCACGGCAAAGGCAACCCGGAAGGCGTCTGACTCAACCAGCCCGGCCCCTTGCAGCGCATCGATCAACAGACCGATGCCCCACTGCACGCAGAAAACCCCACTGAAGATCACCAGATTGAAGGCCGATAGCGCGCGACCCGCCTGCGCCGACGGGAATGCCGCGCCCACGGCCGGTTGGCTGACCGACACGAAGGTGCAGGCCACGCACCAGGCGGCCCAGTTCAGGGCCGTGGCACCTGCACCCAGCATCACGTTGACCAGCAGCAGCAGCAGCGCCAGCGGCACACCCCACGTCATGAGCCGCGCCGCGTCGTAACCACGCTGCACCAGCCGCGGCATCAACACACCCCAGCTCAGGAAGGCCAGCAGCATTGCCAGGTTGATCGCAAACAGCCCCTGCGCGGCCATCTGGGCGGATTGCCCAGCCACCCGGGTCAGCCAAGGCCCAGCCCAGAGGGACTGCACGGCGATCATGCCGCCGTACAGAAAAAAGCCCAGTGGCGCCATGCGCAGGAACATCGGATGCCGCGCGATGTCCCGGTAGCGGGTCTTGGTGTCGGCAGCCCGGGTGGCGGCGGTCTGGTCTGCCGGCACCAGCACAACGATGATGGCCATGCCCACGGCAAGCAACACCGCCACCAGCCAGAACAGACCACGCCACCCGGTGTGGGGCAGCAGCCACTGCACGGGCAGTGTCGACGCCAACATGCCCAGCGAGCCCGTCATCAGCATCCATGAATTGGCACGCAGCTGGGCGGCTGGCGTCAGGATGCGCCGGTACAGCGTGAGCGGCGCCATCAGGCAGGCGGCAACTCCGGCGCCCATCAGCACGCGCGCTGCCGCCAGCGCACCCAGGCCAGGCGCCAGGGCAAAGGCCCCGCAGCCCAGCACCGCCGCGCTCAACAGCGCCAGCAGCGTGCGGCGCGGCCCGAAGCGGTCCAGCGCCCGGCCCAGCGGCAATTGCAGGCTGGCAAAACCCAGGAAGTAGGCGCCGGCCAGCAAGCCCAGGTCGGCCGCGCGCAGGCCCAGTTCGGTGCTGAACACCGGCGCCAGCGTGGCCGTGACGGCGCGCAGCAGGGCCGACAGGAAATAGGTGAAGGCAAACGCAAAGAAGATCAGCGCGGCCTTGCGCGGTGTGACAGTCATGCCGGGAAGCGCAAGGCGCTGAAAAAGGTCTGCGCCGACTCGTCGGGCACCTGTTCGCCCACCACCGTGGCCTGGAAAACCGTCGTGCCGTGCACAAACACGGCCAGCTGCATCTGCACCCGCTTGGCGTCGGGCAGGGCACCTTGAAGGCGGCTGCGGCGGCTGGCCGGGTTGGGCGTGGCCCCGGGCACGTGCATGTCCGCAGCCTCGACCTGGGCTGCGCCGATGTTGGCGGCAGCCGAGGTGCTGAGCTCGTTCAGGGCCTGTTCGACACGTGCCGGGTCCACCAGATCGGCGCTCGCCAGGGCCCAGGTCTGACCGCCGGCGGTGCAGGCGTGCAGCACCAGACGCACACGTTCACCCGCCAGTTGCACCTGCCTTTCCTGCGCCTGCGGCTTGCAGGGAAACAGGGCCTGCACGCGGGCATCGGGCCAGCGTGCCTCGCGCCAGTCGAGTGCAGGCGCACAAGCGGTGCTCATCAGGACCGCTGCAGCAGCAGGAATCCAAGTGAGCTTCGAAGCCCCGTGGGGCGGCGGCACAAAAACCGGGGACCAAGGCATCGGGCGATTATCCCGGCCGCTGCGGGACAATCCGCGCCATGAGCACACCCAAGCCTCCAGATCTTTCCCCCATGCCCGCGGGCGCACTCGACGGCGTGCGTGTGCTCGACCTGTCGCGTGTGCTGGCGGGCCCCTGGTGCACACAGACATTGGCCGACCTGGGCGCCGAGGTCATCAAGATCGAGCGCCCGGCCGGCAACGGCCACCCCGGCGGCGACGACACCCGCGGCTGGGGCCCACCCTTCCTGAAAGACCCCGACGGCCGGGACACTGCAGAAGCCGCCTACTTCCTGGGCGCCAACCGCAACAAACGTTCGGTCACCATCGACATCGCGCAGCCCGAAGGCCAGGCGCTGGTGATGAAACTGGCCGCCACCTGCGACGTGATGGTCGAAAACTTCAAGGTCGGCGACATGGCCCGCTACGGGCTTGACCCCGCTGCGGTGCTGGCGCAGCTGCCGCGCCTGGTTTACTGCTCGATCACCGGCTTCGGCCAGACCGGCCCCTACCGCGACCGTGCCGGCTACGACTACGCGGTGCAAGGCATGGGCGGCCTGATGAGCGTGACAGGGGAGCGCGACGACCTGCCGGGCGGCGGCCCGCAGAAAGTGGGCGTGGCGGTGGCCGACCTTTTCACCGGCATGTACGCCACGGTGGCCATCCTGGCGGCCTTGCGCCATCGCGATGCCACCGGCACGGGCCAGCACATCGACATGGCGCTGCTGGACACGCAGGTGGCCATGCTGGCCAACCTGGGCGCCAACTACCTGGTCACGAAAAAGGCGCCGAGCCGCGCCGGCAACGCCCACCAGAACATCGTGCCCTACCAGGTGTTCGAAGTGGCCGATGGTCACCTGATCCTGGCGGTGGGCAACGACGGCCAGTTCGCGCGCTTTTGCGCCGTGGCCGGCTGCGCCGAGCTGGCCAAGGACGCCCGCTTTGCCGTCAACGCCAACCGCGTGCGCAACCGCGACGTGCTGGTGCCCTTGCTCGCGCATCGCATGCAGCTGCGCAGCCGCGCCGACTGGCTGGCGGCGCTGGAAGCGGCCAAGGTGCCCTGTGGGCCGATCAACGACCTGGCCGATGTTTTTGCCGACCCGCAGGTGCGTGAACGTGGCATGACGGTGCCGGTGCCGCACCCCTTGAACGCGGCGCTGGAACTGGTGGCCAGCCCGATGAAACTGTCCCACACCCCCGTGCAGGTGCGCAGGCCCCCGCCTCTGCTGGGCCAGCACACGGCGCAGGTCATGGATGAGCTGGGCATCGGGCCCGAAGAGCAGGCCCGGCTGCACGCCGCCGGCGTGCTGGGCAGCCTGCCATGAACGCCTGCGGCGCCAACAGGTCGCCAAAGAACGCGTTTGTCCTTGTCACACCCCATGCTTGTGGGGTAGATATTCGGGCTGCGAGCAGACACCCTCGGGTTTCCCTGGGGCGTGTCTCGACCCCCACCTTGCCCTTTTTGCCCTGCGCATGAGCGCAGCTTGTGCATGATGCGGTCCTGAGACAACGGTGCGAGACTGCGACGACGGAGCGATGACCCATGGACCTGCGTGACCTGCCCGGCGCGCCACCTGCCGGCCGGCGGGTAGCGGAGCCCGTGGATCCCCAGGCCCTGGTGGCACAGCTGGGCAGCGAGGTCGCGACCCACCTGTCGTCGGCCCTGGAGCGGGTCACCACCCTCACCGCCACCGGCAAGATCGACCGTGCCGGCCTGCGCGCGCTGCGCGAGGAAATCGACCGTGCCCGGCGCGCCGGCATCATGGGCCAGCAGGTCGTGCGCCTGGGCAACGGCCGCATCCAGCTGGCCAATGAACGTCTGGACCTGACCGGCTTGATGCGCGAAGCCCTGCGCCAGCGCGGGCGAGAGATCGACGCGCGCGGCATCGAGGTGCGCCAGGAGTTTTCCGCCGCCGAAGTGATGAGCGACACGACGCTGCTCTTTTCGCTGCTGCAAACGACGCTGGAATGGTGCTTCGAACACGCGGTGTCGCGCATTGACCTGTCGGTGGCCATCCAGAGCTGGCCCGCGCACGCCTGCCTGATCGTCGCCTACGCCTACCTGCAGCCCGACGAAGTGGATGCCCAGCCCGGCCGTGCCGCCCACGAAGAAGCCGGCCGCCTGAACACGATGTCGTGGCGTCTGCTGCAGCAGACGGCGGGTGTGCTGGGGCTGCTGCTGCAGCGCAAGGACCTGCCGGGCAAGACCGAACTCAAACTCGAGTTTCCGCAGACCCTGGCGCCGCGCCTGTCAGCGGTGCAGCAGCCCGAAACGCAGGTCATCGAGTCGCAGGCCCACAACTCGCAGCCGCTGGCCGGCCGCCACATCATGGTGCTGGCGGCACGGCGCGAAGTGCGCAACGTTGTGCGCGCGGCCTTGCGACCGATGGGGCTGATGGTCGACTTCGTGACCTCGGTCGAAGAAGCGCAGCAGATGTGTGCCGACGGCCTGCCACACGCCGTCGTCTACGAAGCGGCCATCGCCGGCGAACACTTCGAACGCCTGCGCAACGAAATGCTGGCCGAGGTGCCGACCCTGGTGTTCGTGCGAATCGCCGAACAGGGCAAGGCCTTCGAGGTGCTGAACCTGGGTGGCCGACAGTTCGCCAGCGTGGGCCGCGACGCCATCATGTCGGCATTGCCCGAAGCGCTGACCTTCGAGCTGTCCCGCGCGGAAGAAGCGGCTGCCCGCGGACGCTGAACCTGCTCGCCGTCTGCCCCTCCAGGGTCAGCGGCCGAACACCTTCTTCAGGATCGCGCTGCCGGTTCGCACCGGATCGGCACGGATCATCTTTTCTTCGTCGCCGATCATCAGGAACAGGCCGTCGAGCGCCTTGCGTGTCACGTACTGCTGCACGTTGGCGTCTTCGCCTTTGACGAGGCCCAGCCCCGCTGCCCGGCCGGCCACGGCGTTGTAGCGCGCGGCCAGTGACACCTTTTCGGTGGCCTGGGTCACGATGGGCAGGAACTTCGTTGCCAACGGCGACCGGGTTTTGTTGGCAAAGAAGTCGGTCACCGACGTGCTGCCGCCGCGCACCACCTGCAGTGCGTCCTCCACGCTCATGGCCTTGACGGTGCTCACGAACAGCGGCTTGGCCATCGGCACCGCAGCCTCGGCCGCGCGGTTCATCGCGGTCACCAGTTCATCGACCTTCTTGCCCTGCCCCAGCCGGCGCATCAGCTTGGCAGCGTCTTCCAGCTGGCCCGGCAGCGGAATGCGCACCCGCGGGTTGCCCAAGAAACCGTCGGTCCTGCCCAGCAGGCCCACGGCGGCCAGCGCACCCCGCTCCAGCGCGGCACGCACGCCGGCGGCGGCGTCAACTTCGTTCAGTGCGGCTTGTGCCAGGCCCGGCAGCAGGGGCATTGAAAGGGCTGCCGTAAACTCTCGTCGTCTCATGAAGGTCTGTCTTCCGTGTCTTCGCTGACCCATCTTGCGCTGCGTCGCGCCCTCTTGGCAATGGCCCTGGGTCTGGTCGGCTTTGCCCTGGCAGGCTGCGGCGGCCGCGACCCGGCGCCCAACTTCAGCTACACCCTGCTAGACGGCCAGAAGGCGTCGACCGAATCGATGCGCGGCAAGGTGCTGCTGGTGAACTTCTGGGCCACCAGCTGCGTCACCTGCGTCAAGGAAATGCCCGGGCTGATGGCCACGCACCGCAAGTTCCAGCCACGGGGCTTCGAAACCTTGGCCGTGGCCATGAGCTACGACCCGCCGGCCTACGTGGCCAACTTTGCGCAAAGCCGCCAGCTGCCCTTTGGCGTGGTGATCGACAACACCGGCGCCATTGCCAACGCCTTCCCCGATGTGCGGCTGACACCCACCACCTACCTCATCGACAAACGGGGTGGCATCGTCAAGCGCTACGTCGGCGAACCCAACTTCGCCGAGCTGCACGCGCTGGTGGAAAAGCTGCTGGCCGAAGCGTGATCGGCCGCCGATGATCGGTCGCATTTCCGGCACGCTGGCCGACAAACAACCGCCCCAGGTGTTGGTGGACGTGGGCGGCGTGGGCTACGAGCTCGACGTGCCGATGAGCACCTTCTTCAACCTGCCCGCGCTGGGCGAACGCGTGGTGCTGCTGACGCACTTCGTGGTGCGCGAAGACGCGCAGGTCCTCTTTGGCTTTCTCACCGCCGCCGAACGTGCCACCTTCAAGGAACTGGTGAAGATCAGCGGCGTGGGGCCACGCACCGCGCTGTCCATCCTGTCGGGCCTGAGCGTGGCCGAACTGGCCGCCATCGTGAGCCGGCAAGACGGTGCAAGGCTGGTCAAGGTGCCCGGCATCGGCAAAAAGACCGCCGAGCGGCTGCTGCTGGAACTGAAAGGCAAGCTGGGCGCCGACCTGTCCTTGCCATCATCAGGACCGGCACTCACCGACGCCCAAGGGGACATCGCCCAGGCCCTGCAGTCGCTGGGTTACAGCGAACGCGAAGCCCAGGCGGCGCTGAAGGCACTGCCCCCCGACGTGGGTGTGAGCGACGGCATTAAGCTGGCGCTGAAGGCGCTGAACCGCTGAATCCGCGGGCCCGCAGCGCCGCCCTGCGGCCGCGAGCGGGTCGGACAGAACGAATCAGTGTTTGTGCATCGGCGCTGCCGTGGCATTCAAGGCCCGCACCGGCGCCTGGATCTCCACCGTTTCGCGCTTTTTGTCGGCACCTTCGAACACCAGCGTCACCGGCACCGTGTCGCCGGCCTTCATCTGCTGCTTCAGGTCCAGCAGCATCACGTGGTAACCCCCCGGCTTCAGGTCGACGGCCTTGCCGGCCGGCAGTTCCAGCCCATTGGGCAGCGCGCGCATCTTCATCACGTTGCCGTGCATCGCCATTTCGTGGATTTCCACCACACCGGCCACTGGCGACGAGGCCGAGACAAACCGGCCACCTTTGGCCGAGGTGATCTGCGCAAACAGGCCAGTGGCCCTTTGCTGCGCCACGGTGCCGCGCACCCACGGGTCGGCCACGGTGGTCTGGGCCTGGGCAGCGCTGCAGCCCAGCAGAGCGATCAGGGCAAGGGTTGGGCAGAGGGTTTTCATCGTGATGTCCTTTGTGAATGGATGAGCAAGCGAAGCACGGGCGCAGAAGGCCGGGCGCTGCGCCGGTCCACTGAAGGCACGGCAGCAAGCAGCGCGCGACGGCGATTCAGGCCTGCGACGGCGGTGCGCGCGGCTGCGCGCTGCCCCACGCCCACAGCGTGCGCGGCGCCTGCAGCCACCTCGGCAGATGCTCGGCCGCGGCGCTGACAATCGGCACCGAGGGTGGTGCCGGGGGCAAGCCCGCCGCGGGTGCGGACAAGGTGCACCAAGGGCAATGCTCCAGATGACCGGCAGCCGAAGTGGCCGGGTCGGTGGTGCCAGCCGCTTCGCCGGAAAGGCTGTCCACCGCCACCCGCTTCATGCCTTGCGGTGTGCAGATTTCGGCCCAGACACGCGGCTCACCCTGGCTGAAAGCCAAGGCATGTGAGAGCGTCGGCAACAGCGCCATGCCCAGCACCGCCACCAAGGCGAACCAGGTGCTGGCGTGGAGGTGGCGGCGCAGGACTTTCACGGGGCGCGAGTGTAGCCCCGCTGTTGGCGGAGTCGGCTGACGCGCATCAAGCCCTGCGGAGGGCCCGTGCCGCTGGCCATAATGCTGTATGGCCATCCAGACCGACAACTTCGGCCCCGCACGCAAGGACGGGCAGCTTGGCGACCTGCCGCGGGTGGTGAGTGCTGCGCCAGCGTCGCCCAACGAAGAGGCCGTCGAGCGGGCGCTGCGCCCCAAAGGCCTGGCCGAGTACGTGGGCCAGGTGAAGGCACGTGAGCAGCTGGAGATCTTCATTCACGCTGCCCGTGGCCGCGCCGAAGCGCTGGACCACGTGCTGCTGTTCGGCCCGCCGGGCCTGGGCAAGACCACGCTGGCACACATCGTGGCCAACGAGCTGGGTGTGAACCTGCGCCAGACCAGTGGGCCGGTGTTGGAAAAGCCCAAGGACCTGGCGGCGATCCTGACCAACCTCGAGAAAAACGACGTGCTCTTCATCGACGAGATCCACCGCCTGTCGCCGGTGGTCGAAGAGATCCTGTACCCCGCGCTCGAGGACTACCAGATCGACATCATGATCGGCGAAGGCCCGGCCGCGCGCAGCATCAAGCTCGACCTGCAGCCCTTCACGCTGGTGGGCGCCACCACACGCGCCGGCATGTTGACCAACCCGCTGCGCGACCGCTTCGGCATCGTGGCGCGGCTCGAGTTCTACACGGCCGAAGAACTGGCGCGCATCGTCACCCGCTCGGGCGGGCTGCTGAACGTGCCCATCGACGCTGCGGGCAGCCTGGAGATCGCGCGCCGCAGCCGCGGCACACCGCGCATCGCCAACCGCCTGCTGCGGCGGGTGCGCGACTACGCCCAGGTCAAGGGTGACGGCCGCATCGACAGTGCACTGGCCGACAAGGCGCTGAAGATGCTGGACGTCGACCCGCTGGGTTTCGACGTGATGGACCGCAAGCTGCTGGAAGCCGTGATCCACCGCTTCGGCGGCGGCCCGGTGGGGCTGGACAACGTGGCTGCGGCCATCGGTGAAGAAAGCGGCACCATCGAAGACGTGATCGAGCCCTACCTCATCCAGCAGGGTTATCTGCAGCGAACACCCCGGGGCCGCATCGCCACCGCGGCGGCCTGGCGCCACCTGGGGCTGGTGCAGCCGCAGCGGCCGGCGGACGATCTGTTCGAAACCTGACGAGGCTGAAGTCAGGGCGCGACCGGCGCGCCTTCCAGGTGTGCACTGTCGTTCCAGCCCACCAGCACAAAACCCGAGCCGGTGAACAGCAGCCGGTTGACGCTGGCGTTGCCCAGCTGCCAGGTGCGCGGCGCCTGCAATTCGATGCCGGCAGCGGCGCGGTACAGGCAGTCCAGCACACCGCCGTGGGCCACCACGGCAATCGCCTGGCCGGCGTGCGGCGTGGCCAGGCGCGTCACGGCGGCCACACTGCGGGCGAAAAAGTCGTTCAGCGTCTCGCCGCCGCCGGGGGCAAAGTCGGGCACACGCTGGCGCCAGCCGCGGGCGTCTTCGGGGTGGTGCAGGTCGACCTCGGCATAGGTCAGGCTTTCCAGTCGGCCGAAGTGCCGTTCGCGCAAGGCTGTGTCGCTGTGCACCGGCAGCTGCAACAGCCGCGCCAGGGGCTGGGCCGTGGCGTGGGCACGCTGCAGGTCGCTGCTGTAAACGGCCACGATGTCTTCGCCCGACAGTCGCAGACCCAGTTGCTCGGCCTGCCAGCGGCCCAGCGCGTTCAGTGGGATGTCGGCGTGACCCTGCAGCCGGTGCACGGCGTTCCAGTCGGTTTCGCCATGGCGCAGCAGGAAGACGCGGGTCGCTTCCTGCATCGCAGCGGGCGGCCGGGTCGGCCTAGAAACCGCTGTCCAGCAGGCGCTGGTTCAAGGTGTAGGTGCCTGAGAAGGTGGCTTCGCCCAGCACCCGACCGGCCAGTTTTTCGCGCACCTGGTGGCCGGTGAAGGTGCCTTCCAATGGCAGCCGCGCGTCGGCCACGGCATAGAGCGTGAAGACATAGTGGTGCACCAGCGAATCGTTGAAAGGCGGGAAAGGGCCGTCGTAACCGTAATACTGGCCGGCCATCTGCGGGTTGCCGGCAAACCATCCCGTGTAGTCGTTCAGGCCGTGACGCGCCGGGCTGGCGCTGGGGACCGTGACCTGGGGGCCGGGTTTGCCATGCGCCGTGAAGCCGCGGCTGAATTCCCCTTCACCGATGCTGGCCGGATGCGGCGGCAAGTCGACCAGCACCCAGTGGAAAAAGTCCACCCGCGCCAGGTCGGCCGGCACTTCGCGGCCGGGCTGGTTGACGTCGTCACCCTGGCTGGGCACGTCGAAGTCGTGGCAGATCAGCACCAGCGACTGCGTGCCCGCCGGCAGGTCGCTCCAGGCCAGGTGCGGGTTCAGGTTGTCGCTGAAGCTGGCGCCGCCAGCACCGTCGGGCTTGCCGGCGGCGTAACGCAAGGGGATGCGGTCACCGTTGGTCCAGCTGTCGCTCCAGAGCTTCATTCAGGGTCTCCAGCAAATTCGGTTGGCTTGCGGTCCCGGGGCCGGGACGGCGGCGTCAGACACCCCAGACCACCGGCTCGCCAGCGGCGTGGCTGCGGCGCAGCATTTCGACCAGCGGCCACAGGCGCTGGCGCAGGCCGACGGCGGGCTGGGCCGCTTCGGCCATTTCAGCGGCCGCGTCGGCCGCAGGGGCTTCTTCGGTGGCGATGGCCGCCTGCAAGGCTGCCAGCGCCGCCGGCATGTCATCCACTTCGATGATGCCCTTGGCTGCCGGTTCACGCCCCAGAAGGCGCAACATCTGGTCGCCTTGCGGCCCCAGCATGATGAGATCGCCGGTGGCGGCGCTTCGGAATTTGTAGATCATCGTGGCCGCATTGTGCAGCCAGCACGCCCAGCTGTGTCGTGCAGGTCGGCGTGATCAGCCGCGCACCAGCCGGATGGGCGAGCCCGGTTTGCGCCGCTCGTGCCTCGGCAGCGCCAGGGTGGGCAGGCGCTGTTCGAAGCTCAGCGCGTCGAGCGCGGGCGCAAACAGGTAGCCCTGGAACTCGTCGCAGCCGGCGTCGTGCAGGAAGCTGCGCTGGGCCTCGGTTTCGACACCCTCGGCGATGACTTTCATGCCCAGCGCACGCGCCATCTGCAGGATGGCGCGCACGATGCCGGCGTCGCTGTCGTCGTCGGGCAAGCCGCCGACGAAGCTGCGGTCGATCTTCAGCTTGTCGATGGGAAAACGCTTCAGGTAGGACAGGCTGGAGTAACCGGTGCCGAAGTCGTCGATCGACATCTTCACGCCCAGCCGCGCCAGTGCGTGCAGGCGGTGCAGCGCTTCTTCGGCGTCGTGCACCAGGATGCTTTCGGTCAGTTCCAGCTCCAGCAGTTGCGGCGGCACACCGCTGACGGCCAGCACGCTGGCCACGCGGTCGATGAAGTGGCCCTGCTGGAACTGCAGCGCCGACACGTTGACCGCGATGGGCATCGACAAGCCCTTCGAATGCCACAGCGCGGCCTGGCGCACGGCCTGGCTGAGCACCCAGTCGCCGATGGGCACGATGAAGCCGCTGTCTTCGGCCACCGGAATGAAACGCGAAGGCGAGATTTCGCCCAGTTCGGGGTCACGCCAGCGCAGCAGCGCTTCGGCGCCGGTGATGCGGCCGTCGTCCAGGCTCACCTGCGGCTGGTAGTGCAGGCGAAAACGCCCGCTCACCAACGCCTGGCGCATCGCGTGGTCCAGCTTCATGTGGCTGCGCCGGTCGACTTCGGCCCGGGCTTGGTGCAGGCGGTAGTTGGCGCGGCCGGCGGCCTTGACAGCGCGCATCGCCGCTTCGGCATGGCGCACCAGTTCGTCGGCCGTGCTGCCGTGTGAAGGTGCCAGCGCCACGCCGATGCTGCAGGTCAACGTGAACTGCGCACCGTCCAGGCTGCAAGGCTGGGCGACGACGTTGAGCACACGCCGTGCGGTGGTCTCGGCTGCAGCGGCGTCGGCCGGGCTCACGACCACGGCAAATTGGTCGCCGCCCAGGCGTGCCAGCAGGTCTTCCTGGCGCAGACAGCCCTGGATGCGTTGCGCCACGTCCAGCAGCACCCGGTCACCCACTTCATGGCCCAGGCTGTCGTTGATGTGGCGGAAGCGGTCCAGGTCCACCACCAGCAGCGCCAGCGAGCCGCTGGCCTGGCGCGACTGCAACACCGCCTGGGCCACACACTCGGTCAGCCGGCTGCGGTTGGCGACACCGGTGAGCGGGTCGTGGGCACTCAAGGATTCGATGCGTTCCTGGGCCGCCAGGCCCTCGGTCAGGTCGCGGAAGGACCAGACGCGGCCCTGGGGCCGGCCGCCGCTGAACAGCGGCCGGGTGACGCGCTCCAGCACCTGGCCCGTGACGAGTTCGAGGCGGTCGTTGGCCGAGATCAGCGTGGCCTGCGCCAGGGCCTGCAGACGCTGCCCATAGGCCACCGGGTCGGCCAGGCTGCGCGCCATCCAGGCCTGCACCGCCGCGTCATCGTGCTGTTGCAGCAAGCTCACCGGCATGCCCCACAGGTCGGCAAAACGGCGGTTGAAGGCCCGCACGCGACCGCCCAGGTCGGTGACCAGGATGCCGTCGGCGGTGGACTCCAGCGTGGCCTGCAGTTCGGCCAGCAGTTCTTCGCGTTGTGCCTCGGCGCGCTGCTCGGCACTGCGGTCGGACAGCACCACCAGCGCGTGCAGCGCGCTGCCGCCGTCGCCCGCGCGCAGGTGCACCGGGCGGATGCTGCGACTGACATGCAAGGCCCGGCCGTCGGGCGTGGCCACCACCGTGTCTGAGTGCAGCGGCGCAAACTGGCCGGCAGCGGCCTCGGTCCACCACACCAGGTCTTCGGGCGAAGCCGCCAGACCGGCCGCCGGCTCGCCCAGCAGGCCCTGCGGTGCACACCTGAACAGCTGATGCGCGGCCCCGTTGGCGGCCACCACCGTGGCACTGTGCAGGTCCACCAGCCAGGCCGCGTCGGCCAGGCCCTCGAGCAGGCTGGTGCAGACGGCCAGGTCCAGGTCCGCGGCGGGCGCGGTTTCTGGTGCCCGCGTCGGCGGCGACAAGGCAGGTGTCACGCAGCGAGCTCTTCGCCCTGGGCCTCGCAGACCAGCGGCTCGAAGTAATAGGCCACGCGGGGGCGCGGGTCCAGGTATTCGACGGCCGGTGCCGGCAGCTTGGCCGCCGGCAGACTGCGACGGATGCCCAGGTTGGGGCAACGCTCCAGGTCCAGCACCAGGGCCTCGGGGCGTGGCACCTTGGGCTCGTGCACCAGCACACGGGGTTTCAGCGGTCGGCTGCTGTTGATGCCCACGACCATGGCGAAGCGATCGTCGGTCAGTTGCACCAGCGAACCGGCGGGGTAGACACCCATCATGCGGATGAAGGCGTTCAGCACCGTGGCGTCAAAGCGCTGGCGGCCCTGCGCAAACAGCACCGACACCGCTTCGTGCGGCGTCAGCGCCAAGGTGCGCGCCTGCGGGTTGCACAGGTTGTCGTAGCGGTTGACGAGCGCCACCACGCGCGAGCCCATGGTGATGCGTTCGCCGGCGATCTTCAGCGGAAAACCGCTGCCGTCGGCGTGTTCGTGGTGCTGTGCCAGCACCCTCAGCGCGCCGGCCGGCAGGCCCATGCGCTGGCCCAGCGCCACACCCTTGACCACGTGGTCGCGGTAGGCGTTCAGTTCATTGGCGTTGAAACCTTCTTCGGCATGGCGGAAACGCTCGGGCACATCAGCCTTGCCCACGTCGTGCATCAGCGAACCGATGCCCAGGTCCAGCAGTTCGGCTTCGGACACACCCAAGGTGCGTGCGATCAGCAGCGAGATGATCGTCACGTTCAGGGCATGAGCCGCTGCACGGTCGCCGCCGCCCGGCACCAGGCGGATGCCGATGTCCTCGGCCACCAGCATCTTGTCCAGGATGGCACGTGTCAGCGCCTCGGTGGCGTGGGCAGCTTCTTGCGGACGCGCGCTGACGGCGTCGTTGGCGTCGCGCCAGGCAATGGCGGCTTCCGCATGCTGGTGCTCGCACAGCTGCGCAGCCTCGCGCTGCGCTTTCAGTTCCTGGCGCCGGCGCTGGGCTTCGAGTGCTTCTGCGCTGGCCGGTGCACCCACAGCCGAGTCGGCAGGCACCTGGCTGTCTTCGGCCAGGGCCGTGCTCGACTCGTGCGCGCTTTTTTCGGGCACCCAGCGGATCTGGCGCAAGCCCAGGCCGCGCAGGGTCTCGATCTGGTCGGGCGATGCGATGCGGAAACTCGACAGCGGAAACGGATGAGACAGCCAGCCGCCGTCCAGCTGGATGAACATGCCGACGCGCAGGTCTTCGACGGCGATGGTGCTGGCCATGGGACTCCAAAAAATGCCGGCGCCCGCTTGCTGACGCCCGATAGACCTGTTTTCGGGCACAGCAGCGGCTTTCTTGAGCCCGGACCTACGTCGAGTTGGGCCAGCCGTCCCGAAGCCGTCGGCACGTGACTTATGTCGCACCCGAGGTGCCGTGGCCGCAGCTCCCGGCTGCAGTTCAGGCCTTGCGCATCTCCAGCCACAGCAGGTACAGCCCGCTGGCCACCACCACCAAGGCACCGGCCACGACATAGGCGTCGGGCACCTGGCTGAAGACCAGCCAGCCCCACAGCGCCATGTACAGGATCTGCTGGTACAGGAAAGGGCCCAGCACCGCCGCCGAGGCATACCGGTGGGCCAGCGCCACGGCCAGGTGGCCGACACCGCCCATCAGGCCGCACAGTGCGATCACGCCCCAGTGCAGCGTGTCGGGGGGTGCCTGCCAGTGAAGCAGCGCGGGTGGTGCCAGCACCAGCGCCGCACCCACGGCCGACAGCAACTGCATGGCCTGTGGCGATTCGGTGGCCACCATGCGGCGGGTCAGCAGGTTGAAGGCGGCGTACAGCAGCGCGTTGCCCACGCACAGCAGGATGGCCGGGTGAAAAGCCTGCGAACCCGGCCGGATGACCAGCAGCACACCGGCAAACCCGCCCACGATGGCCACCCAGCGCCGCAGGTCGAGCTTTTCGTGCAGCCACCAGGCCGACAGCAACGCGATCAACATCGGCACCGAAAACTGGATGGCGCCGGTCTCGGCCAGCTGCAGGTACTGCAGGGCCCAGAAGTTCAGGCCCGTCATGCTGGCCAGCATGGCGGCTCGCAGCAGGTGCAGACGCGGGCTGTGCATGCGCACCAGCGCGCGGCCGTGGGCCGGCGCCAGCAGCAGCACCATCAGCAGCACATGGGTCACGAAGCGCAGCCACACCACCTCCACCACCGGCAGCGTCTGCACCAGCCACTTGGCGCAGGCGTCCAGGATGGCAAAACAGAAGGTGGCCAGCGTCACCAGCCCGATGCCGATGCGGCGGCTGCGTGCGCTGTCGGTCTTCAGCACGGGCGAGCCGTTCTTGCCGTGGGCGCTTGCATGGCTTCATCGTAGCGGACACCCGGCGGGCATCCGCGCACGCACTGCCTGCACGATTGCGTGGCCGATTGCCTAGACTCGGCAGCCTGAACCCCACCACCGGAGACCTTGCCGTGATCCTTGAAATTGCCGACATCCGCATCCCCCCGGGCCAGAACGCGGCCTTCGAAGAAGCCATCCAACGTGGCCTGGACACCGTGGCAAGCCGGGCCTTGGGCTTCAAGGGGGCCAAGGTCAACCGCGGCATTGAAAGCCCCGAGCGCTACATCCTGCAGATCTTCTGGGACACGCTGGAAGACCACACCGTGGGCTTCCGCCAGGGGCCGCTGTTCCCGCAGTGGCGTGCCATCGTCGGGCCGTTTTTTGCTGCGCCGCCGGTGGTCGAGCACTTCGAGCTGGTGACGAGGTCGTGAGCCGCCAGGCCGCGCTGTTGCAGGCCGTCGAGCACTTCGACGGTGGCCACTTCGTGCGCGACCTGGCGCGGCGCGTGGCCATCCGCAGCGCCAGCCAGGACACCGACAGCGGCCCGGCGCTGCGCAGCTACCTGGTCGACGAGATCGGGCCCGCGCTGGCGGCCATCGGCTTCGAACATCGCCTGCACGACAACCCCGAAACTGCCTACGGCCCCTTCCTGATCGCCACGCGCCACGAGGCCGACCACTTGCCCACGGTGCTGATGTACGGCCACGGTGACGTCATCCGCGGCCAGGACAAGAGCTGGACCCGAGGCCAGGGCCCGTGGACGCTGGTGCAGGACGGCGAACGCCTGTACGGCCGTGGCACGGCCGACAACAAGGGCCAGCACAGCATCAACATCGCCGCGCTGGCGCAGGTGCTGCGGGTGCGCGGCGGCCGGCTGGGTTTCAACGTCAAGTGGCTCATCGAAACCGGCGAAGAAACCGGCTCGCCGGGGCTGGCGGCTTTCTGCTCGGCGCACAAATCCGAGCTGGCCGCCGATGTGCTGATCGCCAGCGACGGCCCGCGCCTGCGGCGTGACCGCGCCACCGTCTTCCTGGGTTCACGTGGGGTTGCCAACTTCGACCTGTCACTGACGCTGCGCGAAGGTGCCCACCACTCGGGCAACTGGGGTGGCCTGCTGCGCAACCCGGGCACGGTGCTGGCCAATGCCATCGCCTGCCTGGTCGACGGGCGGGGTGTCATCCGCGTGCCGGGTCTGCGGCCGCCGCCGATTCCCGCCAACGTGAAGACCGCGCTGCAAGGCCTGCAATTCGGCGGTGACGCCGGCGACCCGGCCGTGGACAGCGACTGGGGCGAACCCGGCCTGAGCCCGGCCGAACGGGTGATCGCCTGGAACACGCTGGAGGTGCTGGCCTGCCGCACCGGCAACCCCGACTTCCCGGTGAACGCCATCCCACCCAGCGCCAAGGCCACGATGCACATGCGCTTCGTGGTCGGCACCGACACCTCAAGACTGCAGCAGGTGGTGCAGGAGCACCTGGCGACACACGGCTTTGCCGACATCGCAGTCAGCGAACCGATGGTCATGGCCGCCACACGGCTGGACCCCGACAACGCGTGGGTGCGTTTTGCGCTGGCGTCCATCGAAACCAGCACCGGCCAGCCGCCGGTGCTGCTGCCCAACCTGGGCGGCAGCCTGCCCAACGACGTGTTTGCCGACATCCTGGGCCTGCCCACGGTGTGGGTGCCGCACAGCTACCCGGCGTGCTGCCAGCATGCGCCCGACGAGCACCTGCTGGTGCCGGTGGCACGCGAGGCGCTGCAGCTGATGACGGGGCTGTTCTGGGACCTGGGCGAACAGGCCGCGACCCTGCCGCGCAAGGCGGCCTGAACAGCGGCGGGTCAGGCGGCCACGCGCGCGCTGCTGCCGAAGGCCACCAGCCGGCCCTTGGCGTCGTGCACCTCGAAGTCTTTGCCGTCCACCACCAGCAGCAAGGCCTGGCCCAGCACAGCCGGCGCGGCAAAGGTCAGCTGCAGGCCGTCCACTGGCGCGCCCAGCTCCACCAGGTGGCGCATCACCAGGTTGCGCAGCGCCAGCCCTTGCAGGAAAGGCCGCTTCAGGCCAAACAACCAGGCACCCAGGCGGCAGCAGTGCACCGGGTTCATGTCACCCGACACACGGCCGTAAGCCAGGCCCATGCCGAGGGGCACGGGCATTTCGCTGACCTGCGCCTGCCCTTCGGTGGTGGACAAACGCGGCAGACGGCGGCGCAGGCCCAGCAGTTCACGCAGCAACTGGCGGTCTGACGGCAGGCCCGCCAGGTCGGCCGCGGGCAGGCGATTGACGACAAAACCGTCTTCGATCTGCGTCAACAGCTGGCCGCCGGCGTCGATGACCAGGGTCTGCACTTCCACCAGCACCCGGTCTTCGCTCAGGCGCAGCACCCGGCGCACGTGGCAGTCCAGCCGCTGATCGCGCGAGCGTGTGCAGGCTTCGACGCCCGCGTGGTGCGTGGTGCGGTGCTGCAGGTGCAGCAGGTGGCGCATGTTCAGGCCGAGGTCGGCAAACAGCTGCGCGTACAGCAGCGTGCCCACGCTCTGGTTGCTGAGCAGCGGCACCCGCGTCGAGGCCCGGGCCGGCACGTCGAACAGCGCACGCCAGCGGTGGGCCAGGCGCGGGCTGATCTGCACCGGCGCACGGCGCGGCACCGCCGCATCGGCAAACAGGCGGTGGGCGCCCAGCAGGCTGGCCACCGCCGCGCGCCCATAGGCCCAGGCGTAGGCCCAGGGTGTGTCGACGCTGGGCAAAGTCATCGTCACCGGCTGGGCACGGTGGGCGGGTCCGGCCGATGCAGGCAAGGTCAGGGCGTGGTGCATATCGGATGGCGGTGTGGTCATGTCGAGCCCACACTGTGGCCATCCCCCGCCCCTGCGTCTGCGAACCGCTGCACCGCCGCGGTGTGACCCATTCACACCGGCGTCGGCACGGTGCTTACACCGCCGGCAGCTCCAATGTCACTGTGGTGCCCACGCCAGGCTCGCTGCTCACCGCCACGTGGCCGCGGTGCAGTTCGGCGATGCGCTTGACAATGGCCAGGCCCAGGCCGCGGCCTTCTTCGCTGGTGGCCGGGGCGACGCTGTCGCGGCTCTGGTACAGGCGGTCGAAAAGGTGGGGCAGGTCGGCTGCCGGGATGCCCGCGCCCTGATCGGCCACGGCCACACGCACACCCTGTTCGTGGCGCTCGGCACTCAGTTCGATGGCCTTGGCTGCCGGGGTGAACTTCAGCGCGTTGTCCAGCAGGTTGGCCACGGCCCGCTCGAACAGTTCGATGTCCACCTCGGCCACCGGCGGCCCGTCGCCGCGCTGGACAAACTGCAGGCCCACCCCCTGCTGGGCCGCACGGGGCGCAAAACGCAGCGTGATGTCGTCCAGCACCTCGCCCACGTCGAGCCGGGTCAGGTGCAGCTTGAAGGCGGGTTCGTCCAGCAGCGCCAGGTCACCCAGGCTGCGCACCATGGCGGCGGCGTTGCGGGTGTTGCGCAGCGCCACCTGCAACAGGCGTTGGTCGGCTTCAGGGTCGCCTTGCCCGTCGCCTGGTCCTTGGGTTGGGCCGCTGGCGCGCTGGGTCTGCCAGCGCGTCTGCAATGTCTCCAAGCAGGCCACAGTGGCGGTCAGCGGCGAGCGCAGGTCGTGCGACAGGTTGCTGACACTCTCGCGGCGGAAGGTGTCCAGTCGCCGCAGTTCGTCCCACTGCATGCGCAGCGTGGCCAGCAGCGCGTGGAAGCCACCCCGCAGGCGGCTGAACTCGTCATCGGCCGCGCTCACCGGCGGCGCCGGCACGGTGGCCGCCGTCGTGAAGCCGGCACGTGCGGCCGTGGCCACTTCGTCGCTCAGCACCCGCAGCGGGCGGGTGACGGTGACGATGATCCAGGCCGCCAGCAGCGAGATGAGCAGGATCACCGCCACCACCGGCACCAGCGCGGGCGATACCAGGCTGGCGCCCAGCAGCTGCAGCCGACCTGCCGGCAGGCCCGGCTTGCTGCACACCAGGTACAGGTAGCCTGCGGCACTGTCGTCACCGCGGCTGGGCCGGATGACGGCACGCTGCAGGCTGCGCGCCGCCACCACCGCGTCGGCGTTCATGTGCTCGGGGTCGTCGCCCATCACGTAAGCCGCCTCTTTCCGGTCGCCGGCGGCGGCCGCGCGGGCGGCCTTCTGCACCGGTGGCAACGCCACCTTGAAACCCGGCGGCAGCTGCGCCTGGCCGGTGCTGGCCAGCACCGTGCCGTCGGCCGCCAGCAGGTAGAGCTGGCTGTTGGGCTCGTACAGCAGCAGGTTGCGCAGGAAACTGGCGAAGGCTTCGGGCTGGCGCTGGTGCTGGTCCAGCAGGTCGTCGTGCAACATCGTCACACGCGCCAGGAATGCATCACCGCGCTGCCAGATGCTTTCGTGTTCGAAACGCTGGAAGGCCAGAGCCACCGTCACGATGACGGCCAGGGCCGTGGCCAGGCCGGTCAGGAAAACCGTCAGCGCGAGGCGGAAACGAACTGTCATCGACCGGTCCGCCGGCTCAGCGGGGTGCGTCGCGCATCTTGTAGCCGGCGCCACGCACCGTCAGGATGAAGCGCGGGTTCATCGGGTCCTGTTCCAGCTTGGCACGCAGGCGGTTGATGTGGGTGGTGACCGTGTGTTCGTAACCTTCATGTGAGTAGCCCCATACCGCGTCCAGCAGCTGCGTGCGCGAAAAGACGTGGCCCGGGTGGTTGGCAAAGTGCAGCAGCAGGTCGAATTCCAAGGCCGTGAATTCCAGCTTGTCTGCCGCTTCGCGGCCGTGGATGCGCACCTCGCGCCGCACGGGCAGGATTTCCAGCTCGCCGTTTTTCACGCTCTGGCTGGGCGCCGGCTCGGCAGCCGCTGCACGCAGCAGTTCGGCGCGGCGCAGCAGGGCCTTCACCCGCGCCAGCAGCTCGGCCATCGAAAACGGTTTGCTCAGGTAGTCGTCGGCGCCCAGTTCCAGGCCCAGCACACGGTCGAGCTCGGTGCTCTTGGCGGTGAGCATCAGGATCGGCGTGGCTCGGCCCCGTGCCCGCAGCGCCTTGCAGACTTCCAGCCCGTCGAGTGCCGGCATCATCAGGTCCAGCACCAGCAGGTCGCTGGCGCGCGCGGTTTCCTGGTCCAGTGCAGCCCGGCCGTCGGCCACGGCCGTGACCGCATAACCGGCCTGCTGCAGGTTCAGCACGATGAGGTCGCGGATGTCGACCTGGTCTTCGGCAACGAGGATGTGGCTGGCCATGGTGGTGTGCGTGGGCTTGAAGGTCGCCCGGCGATCACGCTTCTTACACCGATGTGATCTGGCTGTGAGGTGGCGAGACACGGCTGCGAGGTGAGCGCACGACAGTGTAGCCATCGACACCCGCACAGGACCCTGCACCATGCAAGCCCAGCCCAGCACCCCTGCCCACCGCCTGACAGCCGCCACCCCGCCGGCCGTGGGCTGGGCCGATCTGGCGCCGCACCGCGGCTACCTGGTGGCGTTTGCGCGCCGCCGCCTGCAGGACCCGGCGCTGGCCGAAGACCTGGTGCACGACGTGTTCGAAGCCGTTGTCACCGGCCGTGCCGAGTTTGGCGGGCGCGCCGCGCTGCGCAGCTGGCTGGTGGGCATCCTGAAGCACAAGGTGGTCGACCTGGTGCGCCAGCGCAGCGGCCACGACAGCCTGGACGCCAGTGACGACGAAGACGGACCGGGCCTGGACTTCGCCTGCCCGCAGCCCCGCCCCGACGAAGTGGCCGAACAGCGGCAGCTGCTGCGTCACACGCTGCAACGCATTGCCCAGTTGCCCGACACGCTGCGCCAGGTGGTGGAACTGCGGCTGCTGCGCGACCAGGGCACCGACGAGGTCTGCCGCACCCTGGCCATCAGCGAACAGAACCTGTTTGTGCGCCTGCACCGCGCGCGCCGGGCGCTGGCGTCCTGAGTACCGAAGCGGTCAGCGGCCGAGCAGGCGGTCCACCGCGGCCAGCAGCAGCGGCAGGTCGATGGGCTTGGTGATGTAGTCGGCAAAACCGGCGCGCATGGCCTTGTCGCGGTCGGCCGGCATGGCGTTGGCACTGACGGCCACCACCGGTGCTGGCGCCCGGCCGTTGCGGGCTTCTTGCTGGCGCAGGCGGCGCAGCACCTCGAAGCCGTCGAAGTCGGGCAGCTGGATGTCCAGCAGCACCAGGTCCGGCGGACGTTCGGCCGCCATCTGCAGGCCTGGCTGCGGTGCTGCGGCCATCCGCAGCCGGATGCCGGGGCGCTGCGCCAGCATGCCTTCCATCAGCAGACGGTTGACCTCGTTGTCCTCGATGTAGAGCACCTCGTGCCCGTGGGTGGCCGCCGGGGCTGCGGGCTGGGTGGCGGGGCCGGCCCCAGAAACTGGTGCGGGCGGCAAGGCACCGCCTGCGGCCGGGTCTGGGCTCTGGACGTCCTGCGTGCAGTTCAGCGACAGCCAGAAAATGCTGCCGACACCCGCGACGCTGTCCACGCCGATCTGGCCGTGCATCAGGTCGAGCAACCACTTGCTCAAGGCCAGGCCGATGCCGGCGCCCTCGACGGTGGTCTGGTCGGCATCCAGCCGTTCGAAGGGCAGGAAAAGTCGCTCCTGCTGTGCGGGGCTGAGGCCCGGCCCGGTGTCGCGCACCTCGATGCGCAGTCGGCCGTCCGCGCGATGCCAGCCCAGGTGCACCTGGCCGCCCAGGCGGTTGTACTTGATGGCGTTGGACAGCAGGTTCAGCAGCACCTGCTTCAGGCGCGTGGGGTCGGCCAGCACCTGGCCGGCAGCCCCGCCTTGCAGGTGCAGGCTGATCTGCCTTTCGCTGGCCGTCAAGGCCACCAGGCGCAGGCAGTCCTGCGCCACCGCGTCCACGTCCACGGCGGCCAGTTGCAGACTCAGGCGGCCTGCCTCGATGCGCGCCAGGTCCAGCACGTCGTTGATCAGGCTCAGCAGGTGGCGGCCGCCGCGCTGCAGTTCCTGCACGCGGGTGCGCTGGGCAGGGCTCAGCGGGTCGGCGGTGTCGGCATCCAGCAGCTGCGCAAAACCCAGCACGGCGTTCAGCGGCGTGCGCAGTTCGTGTGACATGCGCGACAGGAATTCCGACTTGGCCCGGTTGGCGCGTTCGGCTTCTTCCTTGGCCGCACGCAAGGCGGCTTCGGCAGCCTTGCGCTCGGTGATGTCCCAGCCGTAGACGATGAAACCTTCGAAACGGCCGTCGGACGTGAAGCGCGGGATGCCATGGTCCAGCAGCCACACCAGGCGCCCGTCGTGGCAGCACAGGCGGTACTCGACCTGGAACGCCACCTTGTCTGCCGCCGCCGCTTCGAAGCGGGTCCGGCCGAGCACCAGGTCGTCGCTGTGCAGGCGGTGCGACCAGTCCAGCACCAGCTCTTCCTGCATCAGGCGCCCCGTGCACTGCAGCCAGCGCTGGTTGAACCACAGCGCGGCGCCGCTGGCGTCGGACAGCCAGATGAAGGCCGGTGCAGCGTCGGCCATGCTGCGAAAACGCGATTCGCTTTCCTGCAGTGCCTGTTGCGCCTGCACCGCGGCCGTGACGTCGGTGTAGGTGCGCACCACGCTGCCGTCGGTGCCGCGGTGGGTCTGCACCTCGAGCACGGTGCCGTCGTTCCGCTTGCGCTTGTAACGCGGCGGGTCGGTTCGCCAGCCATCCAGCCGGGGCTGGAAGTCGGTGCCGGCGAAGTGACCGTTCTCGAGCTGGTAGCGACCCACTTCCGTGATCGAAGGCCGCGCCTGCATCAGCGACTCGGGAATCTGCAGCAGCTTCAGGAAGGTGCGGTTCCAGGCATGGGTGCGGCCCTCGGCGTCGATGCTCAGCACACCCTGCGACAGCGCGTCCAGCGTGACCTCGAGCACCCGCGATTTCTGCGCCAGCAGCTCGCTGGTCAAACGCACCTGCCGCTCGGCGCCCTTCAGCAGGCTGACGTCGGAAAACATGCCCACCGCGCCGATCTTCTGGCCATTGGCGTCGAAGATCGGCGTGGCGTTGTTGTAGCAGTGCACGGCGTGGCCGTCGGCATGGCGCAGCGCGATCTCGTAACTTTCGGCCTTGCCCTGGCTGCGCCTGCGCACATGCTCGCGAAAGATCTCGGCATTCGCCTCGTCCACGAATTCGTAGATGTTGCGCCCCATCATCTGCGGCAGGCTCAACCCCAGCATTCGGCACATGGCCGGGTTGGCGTCGGTGGTGCGCAGTTCGTTGTCGATGAACCAGATGCCCTGCTCGGTGTTCAGGATCAGCAACTCGAGCATGCGCTTCTGGCCGGCCCGTGCGGCCTGCGCGGCCTTGCGCTCGGTGATGTCGGCATACAGCGAGACAAAACCGCCATCGGACGTGGGGTTGCGGCGCAGTTCGATGGTGCGGCCGTCGGGGCGCAGATGTTCGGTGACCCCCCGGGGGTTTTCGCGCAGCAGCCGCAGCCGCTGCCGGGCCACGGCCTCCGGCTCGCCCGGGCCGAATTCACCGGCCTGGGCCATCGCCAGGACCAGGTCTTCCAGCCGTGCGCCCACACGGGCCAAGGACACGTCGACCCGGGTCAGGCTCAGGAACAGGTCGTTCCAGGCACACAGGCGCCACTGGGCATCGAAGACACAGATGCCCTCGCCCACATGGTCGAACACCAGGCGCAACAGCGACTGGCTGTCGACGAGCGGCGGCGAAAGGTCGGACGGCCCGGGCATGAGCGATTCTGCCGCCTGGCGTGCCGCCGTAGGCCGCGTGGCGCGGCCTAAACTTGTGGTCCTGCTTGCCCGCGACTGGCCACAGGCCTGTCCGGACACCTCTCAAACGGCCTCCCATACCCTTGCTCGCATGGCCCGCAAACCCGCACTTGCCCCCGCCGACCCGGCCGACGGCGCCGCTGCCACCACCCGCGCCAGTGCGGTTTATGGCCAGTTGCGCACCGACATCGCCCACGGCGTGCTGGCGCCCGGCAGCAAGCTGCGGGTCGAGGCCATGGGGCAGCGTTACAGCGTGGGCGCAAGCCCCCTGCGCGAAGCCCTGAGCCGGCTATCGGCCGAGGGCCTGGTCGACCGCACCGACCAGCGTGGCTTCAGCGTCGCCGCGCTGAAGTGGGACGAGCTGCCGATCCTGACCCACAACCGCGTGCAGCTCGACAGCCTGGCGCTGCGCGAATCCATCGCCGCGCGCGACGCCGCCTGGGAAGACCAGCTGGTGCTGCTGGTGCACCGGCTGTCGCGCACACCACGCTCGCTGTCGGACAGCGTCTACCAGCCCAACCCGGCCTGGGAAACGCTGCACCGCGACTTCCACCGTGCGCTGCTGGCACGTTGCCCTTCACGCTGGCTACGCGGTTTCTGCGACACCCTGGCTGAAGAGGCTTACCGCTTTCGCCAGCTGGCCGCCGGCAAGAGCTTCACGAAGCGCAACGAACACGCGGAACACGTGGCCATCTTCGAAGCCGCCATCGCCGGCGACGCTGACACCGCCGTGTTGCGGCTCACCGAGCACTACACCCGCACGTCCACGCTGGTGGCCACGCAGGCGCGCAAGCGCGGGCACGCGGCCTGAGCCAAGCCGCCGGCCCTACTTGGCGGTGGCGCCCGAGTCCTTCACGGCCTTGGCCCACTTCGGGATCTCGGCCCGCAGGTAGGTGTTGAACTCGGCCACGGTGTTGCGGCGCGCCGTCAGGCCCTGCTCGGCAAACTTGGCGGCCACGTCGGGCATCTCCATGGCCTTGTTGATCTCGGCGTTGAGTCGCTCGACGATGGCCGGCGGTGTGCCGGCGGGCACGAAAAACGCGAACCACGTCAGGTCGTCGAAGTCGCTGAAGCCCGACTCGTTCATGGTCGGCACGTCGGGCAGCGCGGGCGAACGCTGCGCGCTGGTCACGGCCAGCGCGCGCAGCTTGCCCGCCTTCACCTGCGGCACCGCCGGTGGCATCGAGGTGCTGGACACCTGGGTGTGGCCCGCCACCACCGCGCCCACCGCCTGCGCCGGCTGGTAGGGCACGTGGGTGATGTCCACGCCGGCGGCGATCTTCACGCGTTCCATCGACAGGTGCGTGGTGGTGCCGATGCCCGACGAAGCGTAGGACAGCTTTTCCTTCCTGGCGTGTGCGATCAGCTCCTGGATGTTGTTCACCGGCACCGAGGGATGCACGGTGATGATGTTCGGCGTGCTGGGCCCCAGCGCCACCGGCATGAAGTCCAGCAGCGGGTCGTAGCCCGCGTTGGCATACAGGCTCGGGTTGACCGCGTACGACACGCTGATGACCAGCAGGTGGTAGCCATCGGGCGCTGCGCGTTTCACCAACTGCGCGCCGATGCTGCCGCCGGCACCTGGCTTGTTGTCGATGACCACCGTCTGGCCCAGCGACTCCGAGACCTTTTGCCCCACCACGCGGGCGATGATGTCGGTGGAACTGCCGGCGCCGAAGGCCACGGTGAAGGTGATGGGCTTGGCCTTGGGCCAGTCCTGCGCGGTTGCGACCGTGCTGCTGGCCACGGCGGCCACGGCGAATGCGGCCATCAGCTTCGAAGTCTTGAACATGTCGGTCTCCGTTCGTTGTTGGAACATCGGCGCTCAGCGCGCCGCAGCGCAATCAAGGTTCAGCCGGCAGCGGGCTGAGCACGATGTCGGTGTGCATCACCAGGCACTGTTCGCCTTGCAGACCCAGGCGGGCCGCGGCCGCGGCGTCGGTCTGCAGCTGGTAGCGGCCGATCAGCGCTTCACGCACGCCGAACACCGCGTCGCTGTCCAGGTAGGGGTCTTCGGCATCGAAGAGCTCGGTCACCAGCGTGCGGTGGCCCGGTGCGCTGACGATCAGGTGCACGTGGGCCGCCCGCCAGGCGCTGCGGCCGGCCGGCGCCACCACGTCGTGCCAGACCGGCCCGTCGGTGGGAATCTGGTAGGGCCGCGCGCGGATGGTGTCCACCTCCCAGTTGCCTTGTGCGTCCACCTTCAGCTGGCAGCGCAGGTTGTCGGACGGCTGGGTGGGGTCGATCTGCCAGTACAGGCCGTTGTCGGCGTTCTGCCAGAAGTCGATGCTGGCATCCACCAGCGGCTGGCCCTGGGCACCCAGCACACGGCCGCGCAGCACCACCGGTTGGCCCGCATTGCCGGCGATCAGGTTCGCCGGGTTGCCGAGCCAGGGCGAGCCCACGGTGTGGAAGGGGCCCAGCACACTGCCGGGCGTGGCGTCGGGTGTGCTGGCCATCAGGTCCACCAGGCTGGACAGGCCCAGCACGTCGGACAGCAGCGAAAACTCGCTGCGGGTGTTGCTGCTGATGTCACCGGTGCGGTGCAGAAAGGCCAGTGCCGCGCGCCACTCGGCGTGGGTCAGTTTCACGGTCTTGGCGTAGGCGTGCAGGTGCAGCAGCAACTGCTGCATCAGTTCGCGCTGGCGAGCGTCGGGCAGGCCCGCCAGGCTGCTGGCGGCCACTGCGGTGATGTTGTCCAGGCGGATGTCTCTCATGGCTGACCCCTCGTGCAGCGACTCAGGCCGTGACCGGGTTGCTGAGCACGCCGATGCCTTCGATCTCGATCTCGATCGTGTCACCGGCCCGCATCCACACCGGTGGCGTGCGCGCGTAACCCACGCCGGCCGGGGTGCCCATCACCACCACGTCGCCGGGTTCCAGCGTCATCGCTTCGCTCAGCAGCGCCAGCGTGCGTGCCACACCGAACACCATGTCGGACGTGGTGGCGCTTTGCATCACGCGGCCGTTCAGGCGGCTTTCGATGTGCAGGCCCGTGCAGCCTGGCGGCAGTTCATCGGCGGTCACCAGCACCGGGCCGAAGCCGCCGGTGGCGTCGAAATTCTTGCCGATGGTCCACTGCGTGGTCTTGCGCTGGTAGTCGCGCAGGGTGGCGTCGTTGAAGCAGGCGTAGCCGAAGACATGGGCCAGCGCGTCGGCCTCGGTCACGTGCCGGGCGCGGTTGCCGATGACCACGGCCAGTTCGGCTTCGAAGTCGAGCTTGCCCGACAACTTCGGCACCTGCAGCGGCGCACCGTGGGCCAGCAAGGACGTGCTGCAGCGCAGGAACAGCGCCGGGTACTCGGCCACGGTGTTGCCCCCTTCCTTGGCATGGTCGTGGTAGTTCACGCCCAGGCAGATGATCTTGCCGGGCTGCGGCACCACCGGCAGCAAGGGCAGCGTGGCCAGATTCGCGGGCACCAGCGCCTGGGCACGGTCCACCAGTTGCGCAGCCAGCGCAGCGTGGCGTGTGCAGGCCTCGATCAGGCCCTGCAGCGTGGCCGGCGCGTTGGCGCCGAGCCGATGGCTTTCGACCACACCGCCAGGGACCTGCAAGGCCCAGGCTGGGCCTTCAGCGGCGCGGTAACTGACCAGTCTCATCGGTGCTTCAACCTTGGAAAGTGCGCTGTTGCAGCGCCGGGCGGACAGTCACTTTAATCGCCAAATTCCATCATCGGTCGAATAATCGACAAAACACCGTCCGGAGTTTCCCGCAGTTGGCCATCCTGGTTCACATCTGGAGCACGGCGACGCTTCACCGCTCAAGCCGCAGCCGCCCCGGCGTCGCTGTGAAGACATCGCCAGCATCGTCTGAACGCAAGCCCGGGCGCGGGCCTTCGACAAACGGCGACACTCCGGGCCATGCACCAGAACATGCCGCTCATCGTCACGCTGGCCGTTGCCCTGGGCCTGGCCCTGGTGCTGGGCTTCGTCGCCGCGCGCCTGAAGCTGCCCGCCCTGGTGGGTTACCTGCTGGCCGGTGTGTTGATCGGGCCCCACACCCCCGGCTTCGTGGCCGACGTGGCGCTGGCCGGGCAGCTGGCCGAGGTGGGCGTGATGCTGCTGATGTTCGGTGTCGGCCTGCACTTTTCGATCGGCGACCTGATGGCGGTGCGCAAGGTGGCCGTGCCCGGTGCGGTGGTGCAGATGGCAGTGGCCACCGCCATGGGCGCCGGGGTGGCCTTGTGGTGGGGCTGGACGGTGCCCGCGGCCTTGGTGTTCGGCCTGGCGCTCTCGGTGGCCAGCACCGTGGTGCTGTTGCGTGCGCTGGAAAGCCGCGGCCAACTGGACAGCGCCAACGGCCGCATCGCCGTGGGCTGGCTGGTGGTCGAAGACCTGGCCATGGTGCTGGTGCTGGTGCTGCTGCCGGCACTGGCCGGGCTGCTGGCGGAACCCGGCGAAGGCGCTGCGGGCGCAGCCGCCTCGGCAAGCGCTGCCGCCGAGTTCTGGCCCACGCTGGCGCGCACGCTGCTGGCCGTGGCGGCCTTCGTGGCGCTGATGCTGGTGGTGGGCCGGCGCCTGCTGCCCTGGCTGCTGTGGCACATCAACAAAACCGGTTCGCGCGAGCTGTTCACGCTGGCGGTGATGGCAGCGGCGGTGTCCATCGCCTATGGTGCGGCGCTGATGTTCGGTGTGTCGGTGGCGCTGGGGGCCTTTTTTGCCGGACTGGTGCTGCGCGAAAGCGAATTCAGCCACCGTGCGGCCGATGAATCGCTGCCTTTTCGCGACGCCTTCGCGGTGTTGTTCTTCGTGTCGGTGGGCATGCTCTTCGACCCGCGGGTGATGGTCGACCGGCCGCTGCAGGTGCTGGCCGTGGTGGCCATCATCATGGTGGGCAAGTCGCTGGCCGCGGCGCTGCTGGTGGTGGCGCTGCGTTACCCGCTGAACTCGGCGCTCACGGTGTCGGCCAGCCTGGCGCAGATCGGCGAGTTTTCTTTCATCCTGGCCGCGCTGGGCGACCAGCTGGGGGTGCTGCCACCCGAAGCCAAGAGCCTGATCGTTGCCGGCGCCATGTTGTCCATCGCGCTCAACCCCTTGCTCTTCGAGTCCATTGCGCCGCTGCAGCGCTGGGTGCTGGCCAAGTCCGCACTGGCGCGCAAGCTGGAAGGCCGCGACGACCCCTTGGCCGAGCTGCCGCAAACCACCGAAGCGCGTTTTCTGGCTCGCCAGGTGGTGCTGGTGGGCCACGGCCGCGTGGGTTCACGCGTGGCCACGGCGCTGGCGGCCGCCGGTGTGCCGCTGGTGGTGGTGGACCGCCAGCGCGAACAAGTGCAGGCTCTGCGCGCACGTGGCGTGGCCGCGGTGCTGGGCGACGCCGTCGACCCGGTGGTGCTGGTGCAGGCCCACGTGGCCACCGCCAGCACGCTGGTGGTCGCGCTGGCGGAAACACGCGACGTCTCGCTGATGATCGACACCGCCCGCACACTGAACCCAGGTGTGCACATCGTCGTGCGTGCGCCCAACGAAGAAGAAGCCCAGCTGCTGCTGCGCGCGGGTGCCAGCCACACGGTGCAGGCCGAACACACGCTGGCCAGCGAACTGGTGCAGCGCGTGCTGCAACCCACGGCCGCCTGACAGCAGCGCCTCGTGCGCTTCAGCCGCGCGGGGTGCCCAGACCGATGGGCGCAGGCGCCTGCATCAGGATGCGGCGGAACAGGGGCGCGTAGTCGGGCGTGACCTCGTGGCCGGTCAGCGGGTCGCGGTTGTTCGCAAAAGCGGCGTCGAGTTCGGCCCAGTCGGCATCGTTCAGGCAGCGCCTGGCCGCCGGCAGCACACGCTGCTCTTCCACCGCCATGTGCTCCAGGTAGAAGCAGGTGTACTGCTCCACGGCCTGCTCGAACTCGGTGCGCCGAGGCTCACCCATCACCTCGAAGGCCAGCAATTGGTGCTGCAGCGTGCGGATGGCCGATTCGCCCACCTGATGGTCACGCTCCAGGCGGGTGATCACCGGTTCCAGTTCGGGGCAGCGCTGCAGCACCTTCGGGAACAGCAGGTCCGATTCCTTGCGGTGGTGCAGTTGCTCGGGAAACTCGTCGACGTAGAACAGCATGGCCCGCACGACCTCGAAGTCGGGCAGTTGTCCGTCGCGGCGGGCCTGCTTAAGCATCGTCGACAGTGAACGCAGCATCGCGGCCAGAGCCAGGTGCTCTTCGTTGATGACGTCCAGGGCGGTGTGTTTCATGCTGCAGATCAGCATGGCAGAGCGGGTGCGCCGACGGCTTGACACAAGTCAAGCCGTCCCGGCACGGCCGCGGTGCACGCGGTGGTGTTCTGCCTGGCTCGGACCAAAAGCCGCTTGCAGCGCCAGCAGCAGCGCTTCGGCGCTGGCGCTGTTGTCCGTCTGCAGATTGCACACGTAGACATCCAGCGTCACCGCACCCAACTCGGGCCAGGTGTGCACCGCCAGGTGCGACTCGGCCAGCAACACCACACCCGTCACGCCACCCGGCGCCGGGAAAGGATGGAAGAGCTCGCCCACGGGCTGCAGACCGGCCCGGCGCACGGCGCCAAGGCACAAGGCCCGCAGCGCCAGCGGGTCGACCATGGCCGGCAGGGTCGCGGCGCAGCCGTGCAGGTCGGCCGTGAGGTGCAAGCCCTGCATCAGGCCGGCGGCAGAGGTGGCAGAGGTGGCAGAAGCGGCACGGCCTCGGCCTCGGCCTCGGGCCTGCCATGACAGCACACCCGGTGGCGGCCCGTGCGCTTGGCCAGGTACAGGGCGGCATCGGCGGCGGCCATCAGTGCGGCCGTGTCGGCCAGCCCCGGGGTTGCTGCCACACCCACGCTGCAGGTGATGTGCGGCGCCACGGGTGACCGGCCGTGCGGGATGCTCAGGTTGTCCAGGCGCTGCAGAAAACGCCGCGCCAGGGCCAGCGCCTGGTCGGCCTGGGCGGTTGGCATCAACACCGCAAACTCTTCGCCGCCCAGGCGCGCCACCAGGTCGTCGGGCTGGCGCGCGCAGCTCATCAGCAGTTGCGCCACCTGGCGCAGGCAGACATCACCCGCCGGGTGGCCGTGGTGGTCGTTGTAGGTCTTGAAGTGGTCGATGTCGACGATCAGCAGCGCCAGTGGCGCTGCGTCTTGCTGCGCCCGCATCCATGCCTCGGCCAGCTGTCGATCGAAGTGGCGTCGGTTGGCGGTGCCGGTCAGCGCGTCGGTGTCAGACAGCTGCGCCAGTTCGCGGTTGACCTTGTCCAGCTGAAGGTTCATGCGTTCGAGCTGTTGGCCACGCCGCACCAGTTCGGTCACATCGGCACCCACCCCTGCCATGCCGCCGCTGCGGGTGCGCTGTTCGTCGATGCTGAGCCACCGATTGCCCGGCAGTTCCTGCAGCAAGGCGCCCGCCGGGTGCCGATGGGCCTGCAGCCGCTCTTCCAGCCAGGCGGCTTCGCGGCCCAGCGCCTGCGGGTACTGCCCGGCCGCCAGGCCCGCCCGGACGATGGACTCGAAGCTGGCCCCGGGCAGCATGGCCGGGGCCGACGCGGCATAGATGTCGCGGTAACGCTGGTTGCACAGCAGCAAGCGGTCATCGCTGTCGTAGATGACAAAACCGTCGGGCAGGGCTTCAACCGCCTCGTGCAACTGCGCGCGCGCCAACTCGGCGTCGCGTCGCTGGGCTTCGCGGTCGCTGACATCGATGCGCACGCCCACCAGACCACCTTCCCGCGTGGGGTGTTCGTGCACCCGCACCCACTGCCCGGGCTTGACCTGGATCAGCCGAGGCGCACCCGGCTGCTTGCGCTCGGCCTTTCGCTTCTGCAGCCACTGGTCCAGCGCGGCCGCATCGGGCAGCCAGGGCAGCCCGCCCCGTGCCGCATGGATGCGCACCACCTCTTCGAAGGTGGGCCGCTGGTGGCGCAGGTCGGCGATCAGCGGGTACAGGGCAGCCATGGCGTCGTTGGTGCACAGCAACCGGTCTTCGGCGTCGTAGAGCTCGAAGCCGACGGGCAAAGCTTCGATGGCATCCTGCAGGCGCTGGCGTGCCAGGTTGGCGTCACGGTGCGCGGCTGCCAGCGCCTTCTCTTGCAGCACCAGGTCGCTCACGTCCACGCTGTACGACAACAGGCCGCCCGCGGCCAGGCGCTGTTCGACGATGCGGCGCCAGCGCCCGCCCGGCAGTTCGCGCAACACGGACGACTCGCCCCGGCGGTGCTGGGCCAGGCGGGCGGAGATCCACGCCTCTTCCTGGCCCACCGCTTCGGGCACCAGGCCACGCGCCACACCGGCACGCAGCAAGGTTTCGAAGGCCACACCGGGCCGGGCCATGTCGGCCAAGGAGCCATAGACCTCGGAAAAGCTGCCGCTGACATGTTCGATGCGGTCTTCGTCATCGAACACCAGCACGCCCACCGGCAAGGCCGCCAGCACCGCCTGCAGGCGCTCTGTCTGTGCCTGGTGGGCGGCAGCAGCGGTGGCCTCACGGCCGAGCCGCCAACCCAACACAGCAGACAAGAGCAGGCCCAGCGCGGCCAGCACCGGCGCCGCCGGCGTCAGCGTGGGCGGGCCCAGCAGCACCAGCAAGAGCAAGAGCAACGTCAGCACCAAGGCCCAGGCCAGCCCCTGCGAGGCGTTCAGGCGAATGGCTTCAGGGCGCATGGCGGGCTGTGAGCTGCAGAAGTCAACAAGTCAGAGGGGGTCGACAGGGGCCTGGAAGGCCAAGACCCACGGAAAAGTAAGGGGCCATGCGACTTCGCCGCAGTGAGCCTGTTGCCGCAAGGCCCACTATTGTGGCGCTGGTGCGCGTGGCATCTTCCTGCATCGTGCACCCTCCTAGAATCGGGGCCTCCGCCCCAGTCCACGCTGCCTTCGCCAGCGCAAGAGCCCCAATGGCCACCTCCAGACAAGACACCTCCCTGATGGCCAACGCCATCCGCGCCCTGGCCATGGACGCCGTGCAACAAGCCAACTCGGGCCACCCCGGCGCGCCGATGGGCATGGCCGAGATGGCCGTGGCCCTGTGGGGCCGCCACCTGCGCCACAACCCGGCCGACCCGCACTGGGCCGACCGCGACCGTTTTGTGCTGAGCAACGGCCACGCGTCGATGCTGCTGTACGCACTGCTGCACCTGACGGGCTACGACCTGCCGATGAGCGAGCTGCGCCGCTTCCGCCAGATGCACAGCAAAACCCCGGGCCACCCCGAAGTTGACGTGACACCGGGCGTCGAAACCACCACCGGCCCGCTGGGCCAGGGCCTGGCCAATGCCGTGGGCCTGGCGCTGGCTGAAAAGCTGCTGGCGGCTGAATTCAACCGCCCCGGCCACACCGTGGTCGACCACCACACCTACGTCTTCATGGGCGACGGCTGCCTGATGGAAGGCATCAGCCATGAAGCCATCGCACTGGCCTCGAGCTGGAAGCTGGGCAAGCTGATCGCGCTGTACGACGACAACGGCATCAGCATCGACGGCAAGGTCGAGCCCTGGTACCCCGACAACGCCGGCCTGCGTTTTGCAGCCATGGGCTGGCAGGTCATCGGCCCGGTCGACGGCCACGACGTGGACGCCGTGGACGCCGCGCTGGTGCAGGCCCGCGCCAGTGACAGCCACCCCACGCTGGTCATCTGCCGCACGACCATCGGCAAGGGTTCGCCCAACCGCGGCGGCACGTCCAAGGCCCACGGCGAACCGCTGGGCAGCGAAGAAATCGCGCTCACCCGCGCCGCGCTGGGCTGGAACGCCGAACCCTTTGTGGTGCCCGAAGCGGCCTACAGCGGCTGGGACGCGCGCACCAGCGGCGCCAAGGCCGAAGCCAGCTGGGCGGAACGGTTCACCGCCTACCAGAAGGCCTTCCCCGAGCTGGCCGCCGAGTTCGAACGCCGCATGGCCGGTGAACTGCCCGCCGGCTTTGCACAGACGGCGGTGGACGCCATCACCGCGGCCCACACCAAGGCCGAGGCCGTGGCCACCCGCAAGGCCAGCCAGATCGCGCTGGAAGCCTTCACCAAGGCCCTGCCCGAGATGCTGGGTGGCAGCGCCGACCTGACGGGCAGCAACCTGACCAACACCTCGTCCACGGCGCCACTGCGCTTCGACGAAACCGGCGCATCCAACGGCGGCCGCCACATCAACTACGGCGTGCGCGAATTTGGCATGGCCGCGGTGATGAACGGCGTGGCGCTGCACGGCGGCTACATTCCCTACGGCGGCACCTTCCTGACCTTCAGCGACTACAGCCGCAACGCCATCCGCATGGCCGCGCTGATGAAAAAGCGCGTCATCCACGTCTTCACGCACGACAGCATCGGCCTGGGCGAAGATGGGCCTACCCACCAAAGTGTGGAGCATGCGGCCAGCCTGCGCCTGATTCCCAACCTGGACGTCTGGCGCCCCGCCGACACCGCGGAAACGGCCGTGGCCTGGACCATGGCGCTGGGCAACACCACGCGCCCCACCGCACTGCTGCTGACACGCCAGACCCAGCCCTACCTGCCCAAGCCCGCGCTGGACACCATCAGCAAGGGCGCCTACGTGCTGGCCGAACCCAGCGAAGTGGGGCTGAAGAAAAAGGCCCAGGCGGTGATCATCGCCACCGGCAGCGAAGTCACGCTGGCACTGCACGCGCAGGCTGAACTGGCCAGGTTGAAGATCGCCGTGCGGGTGGTCAGCATGCCCAGCACCAGCGTTTTCGACCGCCAGCCGGTGGCCTACAAAAAAGTCGTGCTGCCGGCCGGCGTGCCACGCATCGCCATCGAAGCCGGTGTCACCGATGGCTGGTGGAAATACGGCTGCGCTGCGGTGGTGGGCATCGACACCTTCGGTGAAAGTGCCCCGGCACCCGATCTGTTCAAGCACTTCAAGCTGACCACGGCGAACCTGGTGGCGGTGGTGCGCAAGGTGTTGAAAGGCTGAGGCGCCACAGGCGCCCTTGCCGCGCAACAACCTTTTGCTGTTCACTGTCGGGCACCCCAATCCAAAGCAAACCCAAGGAGAAAACATGACCATCAAGGTAGGCATCAACGGCTTCGGCCGCATCGGTCGCATGGTGTTCCGCGCCGCGGTGCAGAACTTCCCCAACATCGAGGTCGTCGGCATCAACGACCTGCTGGAACCCGATTACCTGGCCTACATGCTGAAGTACGACAGCGTGCACGGCCGCTTCAAGGGCGACATCGCGGTTGATGGCAACACCCTGGTCGTCAACGGCAAGCGCATCCGCCTGACCGCCGAACGTGACCCGGCGGCGCTGAAGTGGGGCGACGTGGGTGCCCAGGTGATCATCGAAGCCACCGGCCTCTTCCTGACCAAGGACACCTGCCAGAAACACATCGACGCCGGTGCCAAGAAGGTGCTGCAAAGCGCGCCCAGCAAGGACGACACGCCGATGTTCGTCTTTGGTGTCAACGACAAGACCTACGCCGGCCAGACCATCATCAGCAACGCCAGCTGCACCACCAACTGCCTGGCGCCCGTGGCCAAGGTGCTGAACGACAACTGGGGCATCAAGCGTGGCCTGATGACCACGGTGCACGCCGCCACCGCGACGCAGAAGACGGTGGACGGCCCCAGCAACAAGGACTGGCGTGGCGGCCGCGGCATCCTGGAGAACATCATCCCCAGCAGCACCGGTGCGGCCAAGGCGGTGGGCGTGGTGATTCCCGAACTGAACAAAAAACTCACCGGCATGGCCTTCCGCGTGCCCACCAGCGACGTGAGCGTGGTCGACCTGACGGCCGAACTGGTGAAAGAGGCCAGCTTCGAAGAGATCTGCGCCGCGATGAAGGCCGCTGCCAACGGCCCGATGAAGGGGGTGCTGGCCTACACCGAAGACAAGGTGGTGGCCACCGACTTCCGCGGTGAACCCTGCACCAGCGTGTTCGACGCCGATGCCTCGATCGCGCTGGACAAGACCTTCGTCAAGATCGTGGCCTGGTACGACAACGAATGGGGCTACTCCAACAAGTGCCTGGAAATGGTGCAGGTCATCGCCTGACGCTGATCCGCCGGTGACACGAGGGCCTGCCGATGCGGGCCCTTTTTCATGGCGGCTTTCTCTTGCTTACTTGCCGCCGTTTTTTCAACACTCGACGGCTGCGGTGCCCGCCTACACTGGGTGCATGAAGTTTCATCGCCCGCTTGCAGCGCCGCGTGTGGCCGCGTCTGCCTTTGCCTCTGTCTTCACCGTGCTGTTTGCGCTGGCCGCCCCCACGGCCGCGCAGGCCCAGGGCAGCCCGCGGGTGCTGCAGCGCGCCGCGCTGGCGCCCACCGAAGGCGAGGTCATCGTCGCCTTCAAGCCCGGTGCGTCGGTGATGCAGAAACACGCACTGGCCGCCGGCAGAAGCCCGGACAGCGTGCGCAGTGTGCTGGGCCAGCGGGCCAGCAGCCTGGGCGCGCGGGTCGGGCGTGTGCTCGAAGCGGGTGACGCCGTGGGCGAAAGAACGCAGGTGATGCGGGCCGTGGGTGTGGACGCCACCACACTGGCGCGTCAGCTGTCCGCCGACCCCGACGTGGCCTACGCCGTGCCCAACGGCCGCAAGCGCATCGTGGCGGCGCCGAACGACCCGCTGTACCTGTCGGGGCCCAACGTCAACCTGGCACTGCAGGTGGGTGGCCCGGTCAGCGGCCAGTGGTACCTGCGTGCGCCCGACAGCACGGTCCGCTCGGCCATCGACATCGAAGGCGCCTGGGCACGCACCACGGGCAGCGCCAACGTCGTGGTGGCGGTGCTGGACACCGGCGTGCGCACCGAACACCCCGACCTCAATCGGCGCCTGCTGCCGGGTTACGACATGGTGTCCAACGCCACCGTGGCCAACGACGGTGACGGTCGCGACAGCAACCCCAGCGACCCCGGCGACTGGGTGACGGCCGCCGAGGCCCGCAGCGGCACCTTTTCGGGCTGTTTCACGTCCAGCAGCAGTTGGCACGGCACCGCCACCGCGGCCCTGGTGGGCGCGGTCACCAACAGCTCGCCGGCCGTGGGCATGGCCGGCAGCGCGCCGGGTGTGCGGGTGCTGCCGGTGCGTGTGCTGGGCAAGTGTTTTGGCAGCGACAGCGACATCCTGGCCGGCATGCGCTGGGCCGCCGGCATCGCGGTGGACGGGGTGCCGGCCAATCCCACACCGGCCCAGGTCATCAATTTGAGCCTGGGCGGCACGGGTGGCTGCAGTGCGGCCTACCAGGCGGCTGTGGACGAGATCACGGCTCGCGGTGTGACCATCGTGGCGGCGGCCGGCAACAGTGCGGGCGGCCCGGTCAACGAACCGGCCAACTGCCGCGGCGTGGTGGGTGTGCTGGCGTTGCGCCACGTCGGCAGCAAGGTGGGTTTCTCCGACCTGGGCCCCGAAATCAGCATCGCCGCACCGGGTGGCAACTGCATCAACATCACCGCCGGTTCGCCGTGCCTGTACCCCATCCTGACGGCCACCAACACCGGCGCTCAGGGACCGGGCTCGTCGGCCTGGACCGACGCCTTCAACCCCACCGTGGGCACCAGCTTCTCTTCACCGCTGGTGGCCGGCGTGGCGGCGCTGATGGTGTCGCGCCAGCCCACGCTGACCCCGGCTGAACTTCGCACGGTGATGCAGACCACCACCCGGCCCTTCCCCACCACGGGCGCCGACAACGGCCCCGACGACCCGACACCGGTGCTCCAGTGCCAGGCGCCACGCAGCGGCGTCGACCAGTTGCAGTGTTACTGCACCACGGGCCTGTGCGGCGCCGGCATGCTGGACGCTGGCGCGGCGCTGGCCGCCGTGTCCACCTCACCCTTCGTCAACGCCACCTTCACACCCGCCGCACCCGTGGCGGGCGAGTTGGTGCGCTTCAACCTGAGCGGCCTGCAGACACCCAGCGGCGGCGCTGCCCAGAGCTTCAGCTGGACCGTGCTGGACGGCGGCGGCGCGGCCAACGGCTTCAGCACGTCCACCAACGCCGACACCGCGTCGATGACCCCCACGGCTGGCGGCACGGTGCGGGTGCGGCTGGCGGTCAGCGACGCTGTCGGCGGCAACGTCAGCACCGACCTGACCGTCATCGTGGCCGCGCCCGGCCCGGTCGCCGAACCACCGCCCACGGCCAGTCCGCCGGCCGGCGGTGGTGGAGGCGGTGGCGCCAGCTCCGGCGCCTGGGTGGCCGGCGTGGCGCTGGCCGCGGCGGTGCTCAGGGCCTTGCGGCGCAGGGCTTGAAACCGCCGGCCAGCAGGTCGGCCGGCAGGTTGCGCATGCGCTCGGCCTGTTCGCTGTCGGCACGCGGCACCCGCAGGCGGTAGCTGGCCGGCGGCGCCGGCAGCTGCACCACCCGCAGGCCGCGCAGGGCGGCCGGAACGCGGGTCTTGATCCAGGCTTCGGCCTCGTCGCGCGACACATGGCGCGACAGCACAAAACCCGGCGCCAGGTCGGCCGGCGCATCGATGCGTTCGTAGTTGAGCTTGTATTTTTGCAGGTCGTCTTCGCGTGCATTGCGCAGCACGGCGTCAGGGTAGCGGCCGGCAAACACCAGCCACACCGGCGCGGCCGCCGGCTCGATGCGGTTCCAGGCACTGGCCGGCACCTGGGCCTGCACCAGCAGTGCTTCGGCCAGGCTGAGCTCGTTCAGCGCCGAATCACCCACAAAGGGGCCGGCTTCCAGGCACACCAGCGCCGCCGCACGGGCCGCCTGCACGGCAGCGCTGGCGGTGGTGGCCGGCAGCACCGACAAGGCCTCGGGCCGCACCTGGGCGGCCAGGCGGGCGGGTTCACGTTCGCCGTGGCGCGGCGCTTCGCCCAGCCAACCCCGTGCCCAGGCAAAAAACAGCACATTGGCCAGCAGCAGCAGGCCCACTGCGGCGCGCAGCACCTCAGGCCCCGGTCAGGCGCACGCTGACCTCGCCGCTGAGCACACGCTGCACCTCGGCGCCGTCGGTGCCGGGATTGGCCACACGCACACGCAGCGCCCCGAGCTCGTCCACGCCGTCGGCCACCCCCTGCAGTGGCGCGGGTGCGCTGGCGGCCACCGGCTGGCCCAGCAGCAGGTCACGCCGGGTGTAGGCCGGCAGCAAGGGCGCAAAACCTTGGGCTTCGAAACGCCGCAAGGCCTGCACCAGGGCCTTGGCCACACGCGCCAGCGCCTGCGGCGCGGTGACGTGGGGGTCGAGTTCCTGCAGACAGGCGTAACCGTGGGCCAGGCCCTCGGTGGCGCGGTTTGCACTGGCCGGCTGGGGCAGCACGTTCAGGCCCACGCCCACCACGCACATGCGGCGCTGGCCCACGCTGACGGTTTCGATCAGGATGCCACCCAGCTTGCGGCCGCGGCCCGGGCCGTCGGCCAGCCACAGGTCATTGGGCCACTTCAGCACGATGCGCGGCAGCGAGCCTTCGGTCAACGGGTCCAGCGCTTCGGCCAAAGCCAGGCCCACGGCCAGCGACAGCCCGCCCCACTGCGTGGGCGCCAGCGGCAGCGACAGCGAAAAAGTCAGTGAAGCACCCATGCTGCTGACCCAGTCGCGGCCCAGCCGGCCACGGCCGCGTGTCTGGTCTTCGGCCACCAGCAGGCAGGGCCAGACGTCGGCCTGGCGGCGGCCGTGGGGCGTGCGCTCGCTGCGCAGCTGGCCTTCGAGTTCGCCGGGGCGCGTGACGGGTGCTTCAGGATCGCCGCCCATCGCACGTGCCCGTTCGAGCAGCCGGGTGTTGGTTGAATCGACCCGCGCCAGCACCTCGACGCTGATGCCGGGCAGCAGCGGCATCAGCTCGTCCCAGAGCGCTTCGGCGCCCCAGTGCAGATGGGGAGTGGGCGTGGTGTTCACTTCAGGAAGTCGGGCCGGCCTTCAGCGCTTGGGCGCCAGCAGGGTGTGGCGGCACTTCTTGCTGCCGCAGCGGCATTCGTATGCCTTTTTCAGCTTCGGCGTGTAGCGCTCGTCGATGACCAGGCCGTAGTCGTAGAACAGCTCTTCGCCGACTTTCAGCGCACGCAGCGCTTCGATGAACACCCGGCCGTCGGTTTCGTCGGCCTTGCAGTTGGGTTCGCAGGCGTGGTTGATCCAGCGCGCCGCGTTGCCGCCCACCTTGGCGTCGATGACGTGGCTGCCGTCGTCCAGGCTGAAGTAGAAGGTGTGGTTGGGGTCGCTGGGGTCGTGCGGATGGCGGCGCAGCGCTTCGGGCCAGCTGATGACTTCGCCCTTGTATTCGATGATGCGCTCGGCCTTCGCGATGGGCTTGATGGCAAAGACACCCTTGCCGTGCACACCGCTCTTGCGAACCTGGATGCGACGGCTGTCTGATGCTGCGGCTTGCGGGGTCTTGGACATTACGTATATTGAAATCGTACGAGCGCGCGTGCGTGCGCGCGAGACGGGCCGGATTGTAGGCACGGCTTTTTGAATGAACATCGGCACCCCGGCAACCGCCGTGGGCCCAGAAGGAAACATGAGCAAGACGATCATCATTGCCGAGAAGCCCAGCGTGGCCCAGGACATCGTGCGGGCGCTGACGCCCACCAAGGGCAAGTTCGAAAAGCTGGCCGACCACTTCGAGAACGACGACTACGTGGTCACCAGCGCCGTGGGCCACCTGGTGGAGATCAAGGCACCCGACGAATATGAGGTCAAACGCGGCAAGTGGAGCTTTGCGCACCTGCCGGTGGTGCCGCCGCACTTCGACGTGGCGCCCATCGACAAGGCCAAGACACGGCTGAACGCGGTTGTCAAGCTGGTCAAGCGCAAGGACGTGGGCGCCATCATCAACGCCTGCGACGCCGGGCGCGAAGGTGAGCTGATCTTCCGCCTGATCCTGCAATACGCCTTTGGCGACAAGGCGCACGGCAAGCCGATCACACGGCTGTGGCTGCAGAGCATGACGCCGCAGGCCATCCGCGACGGTTTCGACAATCTGCGCAGCGACAAACAGATGCTGGGCCTGGCCGACGCCGCACGCAGCCGCAGCGAAGCCGACTGGCTGGTGGGCATCAACGGCACCCGCGCGATGACGGCTTTCAACAGCCGCGACGGTGGCTTTTTCCTGACCACCGTGGGCCGGGTGCAGACCCCCACGCTGAGCATCGTGGTGGAACGCGAAGAGAAGATCCGCAAACACGTCTCGCGCCCCTATTGGGAAGTGAAGGCCACCTTCGACGCCGTGGCCGGCCAGTACGAAGGCAAGTGGTTCGACCCGAAGTGGAAAAAGAACCCCGACGACGCCGAAGCGCGTGCCGACCGGCTCTGGAACGCCCCCGACGCCGAAGCCATTGCTGCGGCCGTGCGAGGCCAGCCGGCCAGCGTGACCGACGAAGCCAAGCCCAGCACCCAGGCTTCACCCTTGCTGTACGACCTGACCACGCTGCAGCGCGAAGCCAACAGCCGCTTCGGCTTCAGCGCCAAGACCACGCTGAGCCTGGCGCAGGCGCTGTACGAAAAACACAAGGTGCTGACCTACCCCAGAACCGACAGCCGCGCCCTGCCCGAGGACTACCTGGGCACGGTGAAGGAAACGCTGAAGATGCTGGCCACCGAAGACCTGCCGGGGCCGCTGCGCGAGCTGAACGCACACGCCGCCAAGAGCCTGAAAGAAGGCTACGTCAAGCCCACCAAGCGCGTGTTCGACAACGCCAAGGTGTCGGACCACTTTGCCATCATCCCCACGCTGCAGCCGCCGAAGAGCCTGACCGAGATCGAGCTCAAGCTCTACGACATGGTGGTCAAGCGTTTCATCGCGGTGTTCTACCCGAGCGCTGAATTCATGGTCACCACGCGCATCAGCACGGTGACGGTGAAGGCCCAGGAACACAGGTTCCAGACCAACGGCAAGGTGCTGGTGAATGCCGGCTGGCTGGCCGTCTACGGCAAGGAAGCGCAAGACGATGACGCCAACCTGGTGGCGGTGGCCGCCGGAGAGCAGGTGCGCACCGAAGACGTGGCCGTGAACGCGCTGAAGACCAAGCCACCGGCGCGTTACACCGAAGCCACGCTGCTGTCGGCCATGGAAGGTGCGGGCAAGCTGATCGAAGACGAAGAATTGCGCGACGCGATGAAGGAAAAGGGCCTGGGCACACCGGCCACACGCGCGCAGACCATCGAAGGCCTGATCGCCGAGAAGTACATGCTGCGCGACGGCCGCGAGCTGGTGCCCACGGCCAAGGCCTTCCAGCTGACAACGCTGCTGCGTGGACTGGCCATCGAAGACCTGACCCGCGCCGACCTGACGGGCAACTGGGAATACCAGCTGTCCGAGATGGAACACGGCCGCCTGAGCCGCGACGCCTTCATGGGCGAGATTGCCAAGATGGCCGAGCGCATCGTGCGCAAGGCCAAGGAATACGACCGCGACACCATCCCCGGTGACTACGCCACGCTGGCCGTGCCCTGCCCCAACTGCGGTGGCGTGGTGAAAGAGAACTACCGCCGCTTCAGCTGCACGGGTGCCGACGCTGCCAGCGAAGGCTGCGGCTTTTCGATCACCAAGATTCCCGCCGGCCGCGCTTTCGAAACGGTGGAAGCCGAAGGTCTGATCCGCGACAAGAAGATCGGCCCGCTGGAAGGTTTCCGCAGCAAGGCCGGCTGGCCCTTCACGGCCGAGATCAAGCTCGCCTTCGACGAAGAGATCACCAACTGGAAGCTCGAATTCGACTTCGGCGATGACGCCAAAAATGCCGAAGGCGATGGCGAACCGGTCGACTTCAGCGGCCAGGAAAGCCTGGGCGCCTGCCCCAAGTGCAAGGGCCATGTCTTCGAACACGGCAGCAACTACGTCTGCGAACACAGCGTGGGCGCCCACGTCACCTGCGACTTCAAGAGCGGCAAGATCATCCTGCAGCAGCCGGTGGAACGCAGCGAGATCAGCCAGCTGCTGGCCACCGGCAAAACCGGCCTGCTGGAGAACTTCGTGTCCAACAAGACGCGGCGCAAGTTCAAGGCCTTCCTGGCCTACGACGCCAAGGAGGGCCGCGTGAGCTTCGAGTTCGAACCGCGTGCGCCGCGTGTGCCGGCCAAGGGTGCAGCGAAAAAGGTGGCGGCCAAAAAGACCGCCGCTTGAACGCCCGGCGGACTGGCCCTGCCTGCGTGCCCAGGGCGAGGGCCCCGGTGGCTGCGTGGCTGCACGCCCGGGGCGTCGGAGCTTGAGCGCAGCCGTGATCAGCAAGCTGCTGGCCATCATGGCCACGGTGGGCCTGGGCTACCTGGTGGCCTGGCGGGGCTGGCTGGGGCAGTTGGGGGGCAGCCAGGACCCGGCACGGGTGCTCAGCAACCTGGCGTTCTATCTCTTCGTGCCATCGCTGCTGTTCCGCACCATGGAGCGGCTCGACCTGTCCACGCTGCCCTGGCACACCGTGGCCGCCTATTTCGTGCCGGCCGGCATCTTTGCATTGGCGGTCTACGGCTGGCACCGCCTGCGCAGCCGCGGCTCGGGCGCCGAAGCCGCCACCCGCACCGTGGCCGCCACCTACGGCAATGCCGTGCAACTGGGCATTCCGATGGCCAGTGCGCTGTTTGGCGAAACCGGTCTGGCCTTGCACATCGCGCTGGTCAGCGTGCATGGCCTCGTGCTGCTGACACTGTTGACGGTGCTGGTGGAAGGTGACGTGGCCCGGGCCGACGGCAGCATCAGCCGGGCCGACACCTTGCGCACCACGGTGCGCAACACCGTCATCCACCCGGTGGTGCTGCCGGTGCTGCTGGGCCTGGCCTGGAACCTGACCGGCCTGGGCCTGAACCCGGTGCTGGACCTGACGCTGGCGGGCCTGGGCAGCGCCGTGGTGCCGGTGTGCCTGGTGCTGATCGGTGTCTCGCTGGCCACCTACGGCGTGCGCGGCGGTTTGCGCAGCGCGCTGCAGGTGTCGGTGCTGAAGCTGCTGGTGCTGCCGGCGCTGGTGCTGGTGGTGGCGCACTGGGGCTTCGGCCTGTCCGGCCTGCCCTTGGCGGTGCTGGTGATGATGGGTGCGCTGCCGGTGGGCAGCAACGCCATCCTCTTTGCGCAGCGTTACGGCACGCTGGAAGGCGAAGCCACGATGGCCATCGTGGTGTCCACCGTGGCCTTCATGGCCACCGCCACCTTGTGGCTGGCGGTGCTGGGGTGGATGGGCTGAGTGTGTCTTGCTCCCTCTCCCACTGGTGGGAGAGGGTTGGGGTGAGGGTCTGTGCCGCGCCTCCACCCTCACCCCAGCCCTCTCCCGCCAGCGGGAGAGGGAGTCAATCCGCGAAGCTCGCGGCCACCGCGATCGGCCCCATGCGATTTGGGACAATGCCACCCATGACGCCAAGCGACATCCCTGCCTACATGGCCCACGTCGGCGTGGCCGCGCGCGCTGCCGCCACGCTGATGGCCGCTGCCAGCACCGCCGCCAAAGACCAGGCGCTGCGCAGCCTGGCAACACGCCTGCGCAGCAACGGCACCGAACTGCAGGCCGCCAATGCGCTGGACCTGCAGGCTGCACGGGCGGCCCAGCTGGCCGAGCCGCTGGTCGACCGCCTGAAGCTCACGCCAGCCATCATCGACACGGTGGCCCAGGGCTGCGAACAGATCGCGGCCATGGCCGACCCGGTGGGCGAAATCACCGGTGTGAAGCGCCGCCCCAGTGGCATCAGCGTGGGCCAGATGCGTGTGCCGCTGGGGGTCTTCGGCATGATCTACGAGAGCCGGCCGAACGTGACCATCGAAGCCGCTTCGCTGGCCATCAAGAGTGGCAATGCCTGTGTGCTGCGTGGTGGCTCGGAAGCCTTGAACAGCAACCTGGCACTGTGGCGCCTGGTGCAGGCCGCGCTGGCCGATGCCGGCCTGCCACCCGATGCCGTGCAGCTGGTGGAAACCACCGACCGCGCCGCCGTGGGCCGGCTGATCACGATGCCCGAGTACGTGGACGTGATCATCCCGCGCGGTGGCAAGGGCCTGATCGAACACATCAGCGCCGAGGCGCGGGTGCCGGTCATCAAACACCTGGACGGCAACTGCCACGTCTACGTCGATGAACAGGTTGACCTGGACCTGGCGGTGAAGGTCACCGACAACGCCAAGACGCAGAAGTACAGCCCCTGCAACGCCGCCGAATCGCTGCTGGTTCACCAGGCGCAGGCTGCGGCTTTCCTGCCGCGCATCGGCGCGGTGTTTTCAGGCAAGGGCGTCGAAATGCGCTGCTGCCCTCGCGCGGCGGCGCTGCTGTCGGGTGTCAACGGCGTCGTGGCCGCCACCGAAGCAGACTGGTCCACCGAGTACCTGGCGCCCATCATCAGCATCAAGGTGGTGGATTCGCTGGACGAGGCGCTGGCGCACATCAACCGCCATGGCTCACACCACACCGATGCCATCCTGACCACGCACCACCCCCACGCGATGCGCTTCCTGCGCGAGGTGGATTCGGCCAGCGTGATGGTCAATGCCAGCACGCGTTTTGCCGACGGTTTCGAATACGGGCTGGGCGCGGAAATCGGCATCAGCACCGACAAGTTCCACGCCCGCGGGCCGGTGGGGCTGGAAGGCCTGACGTCGATGAAGTGGGTGGTGCTGGGCCAGGGCGAAGTGCGTGGCTGACACCGCCGCCTCGGGTGTGGCGGTGTCAGGCGGTGCGGGCATGCCGACATGGCTGCTGTTCGCGGCCCTGCTGGGGGCCTTGCTGCTGTTCTGGGTCATCGGCGCCTACAACCGGCTGGTGGCCATGCGCAACGGCATCGGTGAGGCCTGGTCCAAGGTGCAGCAGGCGCTGGACCAGCGCGGCGCTGCTGTGTTGCCCCTGGTGGCCGCGCTGCGCGTACCGATGGCTGCTGAACAGGGTGCGCTCGACAGCTGGTGTCAGGCCCAGGGCGATGCCGAAAAGGCCGCGGCTGCGATGAACACCCGGCCGGTGGACGAAGCCCGTGCCCTGGCCTGGGTGGCGGCCGAATCGTGGCAGGCCGCCGCAGCCAGCCGTGTGCTGGCGCTGCTGGACCAGCACACCGATCTGCGACTGCAAGACCCGGTGGCGCCGCTGACTGCCAGCTGGCGCGAAGCCCAGGCCCGGCTGCCCTTTGCGCGCCAGAATTTCAACGATGCAGCAGCGGCCTACAACGAGGCGCTGGCGGTGTTCCCGACGCAGATCGTGGCCAGCGGTTTTGGCCTGGGCCGGGCCGGTCTGATCTGAAACCCGGGCCTTCGGCGCTTCAGCCCGTCAGCCCTTCAGCCCTGCGGACCGCGCGGTGCCAGCCGCTCGGCCACGGGCACGTCGACATCACCGTCGAATTCCACCGCGATCTGCATGCACACCGCGCGGCACAGCGTGGCGGCCCGCTCGCTGCCGATGCGGTAGTAGATCTGCGTGGCGTCCCGCCGCCGTGACAGCACACCGGCGCGGTACAGCGTGGCCAGGTGCTGGCTCATGTTGGGCTGTGTGGTGTCGATTTCGCTCAGCAGCTGCGAGACGTTTTTTTCATGCCCGCACAAGGCGCTGATGATCTTCAGGCGAATGGGCGTGGCCAGCAAGCGGAAGAGCTCGGCGGCCGAGTCGAAGACCTGGTCGGATTCGTCGGCAGCGGTTTGCTGGGCGTTGGGGTGGGCCATGGCGCGATTCTGGCGGAGGCTTCAGCGGTGTTGCATGTCAGCGGGCAGCAGCCTTGTCCGCAAACCGGTAGTGGTCGCGCTGCAACACTGCCGCCACGGCCATCACATCTTCGGGAAACAGGCCCAGGTTCAACTCGGTGTTGCAGCGTTCGACCATCGTCAGCAGCGCACTGGGCGTGTTCACACGGCCGGCCGGGCGGTAGATGGCCGAACCGTCACCGCCCACCTTGGTGGCATGGCAGGCGCTGCACTTGTGTTCGCTGATCAGACGCTGGCCCAGCGCCAGGTCTGCGTCGGGGTAGCGGTGCAGTGTGGGCGTCTGGGCTTGCGCCAGCAGCGTGGCGCTCAGCAGCGCCAGGCCACCCAGTCGTGCGTGCAAACGTGGCAGTGTGCGGGTCATGTGCGTCCTTTGCCTTGAGCCAGCTGCAACAGTTCCAGCACGTCTTCTTCGAACATCTCGCCCGGCAGCACCTGCTTCAGGCGCCCTTCGCGGTCGACCACCGCCGTCAGCGGGATCATGCGCCTTTCGCTCAGCGCCCCGGCCAGCGCGGCGCGGTCCATCGTGATCGGGAAGCTGTAGCCCTGTTGCTGCGCATAACGACTGACCGCAGCGGCATCACGGTCACCGGCCACACCCAGCACCCTCAGCGGCAGGCCGGCGGCCAGCGCCGCGCGGTGCAGCTTTTCCACATGCTGGTTGTGGCGGCGGCAGAAGGGGCAGGTGGTGGTCCAGAAGACCACCACGGTGGGCTGCGCCTGCAGCTGCGCGGCGGAAAGCCGTGTGCCGTCGAGCAGGGTCACCGAAGGCCAGGCCACCAGTTGCCCGGGCTGCGCCGGCGCGGCTTGCGCCGCTTTCAACAGCAGCAGCGGTGCAGCGGCCAGCAGCAAGGTGTCGCGGCGCTTCATTTGCCGGCCTGTTCCATCAGCAGGTAGGTGTTGTAGGCGTTGATGCGGTTGGCGGCCCGGAACAGCGGCAGGTGCTCGAAACGCGACCAGTCGGCCTTGGCATAGGCCTCTTCGAAAGGCTCCAGGTTGTCGGCCGCCTGGCCCATGGTCTTGCGCAGGTGCTGCAGGTAGTCGCGGGTGAGCTTCAGGTCGACCTGCGCGCTGGTCGACACCGGCCCGTGGCCGGGCACGATGGTGTCGACGCGGAAAGCCAGCAGGCGGTCCAGTGCCTCGATCCAGCGCCCGCTGTCGGCCTGGCCGACAAAGGGCACACGGCCGCGGAAGACCAGGTCGCCAGCGATCAGCAGGTGCTGCTGCGGCAGCATCACCACCAGGTCTTCGGGCGTGTGCGCCGGGCCGGCGGGCTGCAGCACGAAGTCCACACCCCCCAGCGTGAAACGGGTGGTCTCGGTGACCCAGCGGTCGGCTGCCACCAGGCGCGTCTTGGCGTCGATCCAGGGTGCCAGTTCTACGCGGCTGGCCTGCAGCCGCAAGGCCGCGTTGTCGCTGTGCAGATAGGCCTGGCCGGCCTGGTGCGCGGTGATGGTGGCGCCCAGGTCCTTGAACACCTGCAGCCCGTAGATGTGATCGGCGTGGTAGTGGGTGACGATCAGGTGCTTGATGGGCTGCGGCGTAATGCGTTGGATGGCCACCACCAGCTCACGCGCCAGCGCCGGCGAACCCAGCGCGTCGACCACCACCACGCCGGCGGGTGTGACGACAAAGGCCGCGTTGCTGATGAAGTTGCGGTTGGCCGGGCTGCCCAAAGCCGATTCGCCCTGCACCATCCACACACCCGGTGCCACGGCCACCGGCTCCACCGGTTGGGCCACCACAGGCAGGGCGAATGCCAGGCTGGCCAAGGCCAAGGCCCAGCACCTTTGCAGGTGCCGGCCCAGGCGGCGGGTAAATACCGTCGAGGGTGTGTTCATAAAACCGTACATTCGTATGCAGTGATATTAGACGCCTGCGCTGCCGCCAGAGCAAGCCCGGTTTTGCAGCCACAAACTGCAGACTGCCTGCCAGAACCGAGTAACCACCCGGAGTTGATGCACCCTGGTCAGACCGCAGAATGCGCGAGTGTGAACACGAGGAGACACCGATGACCCGAACCCGACGCGCCCTGTCGGCCACGCACCTGGCGCTGGCCACCCTGGCACTGGCCACCACCGGCGGCTTCGCCCAGGCCCAGGACGTGAACCTGGCCCGCAACCTGGCCGCCACCTGCGCCAATTGCCATGGCACCAACGGCAACGCGCGGGGTGACATGAAGCCGCTGGCCGGTGTGTCGGCCGACAAGATCGTCGCGATGCTGGCCGACTACAAAAACGGCAACCAGCCCGCCACCATCATGCACCAGATCAGCAAGGGTTACACCGACGAGCAGATCAAGCTCATCGCCAGCTTTTTCGCTGCGCAGAAGCCTGCCAAATGAGGAGCGGCACCATGAACAACAAGACATCGCTCGACCTCAACAGCCCGCTGTCGCGCCGCCACCTGCTGGGTGCCGGCCTGGCCGTCGGCAGCCTGGCGCTGGCCGGTTGTGCCACCGGCATGTCCAGCGGCCCGTCCATCGGCCGGGTGGTCATCGTCGGCGGCGGTTACGGCGGCGCCACGGCCGCGCGTTACCTGAAGATGTGGGCCAACGTCGACGTCACGCTGGTCGAACGCAACACCAGCTTCGTCAGCTGCCCCATCAGCAACCTGGTGCTGGGTGGCCACAAGCAGATGGCCGACATCACACGTGGCTACGACGGCCTGCGCGCGCTGGGTGTGAAGGTGGTTCAAGGCGACGTGACTGCGGTCGACGCCGCGGCCAAGAAGGTGCGGCTGGCCGGTGGCAACGAACTGCCCTACGACCGCCTGATCCTGTCGCCTGGCATCGACTTCATGCTCGACGGCACACCCGGCCTGTCGGCCGCGCTGGACAGCGGCCGTGTGCTGCACAGCTGGAAGGCCGGCCCGCAGACCGTGGCGCTGCGCCAGCAGTTGCAGGCCATGCCCGACGGCGGTGTCTACGCCCTGTCCATTCCGCTGGCGCCCTACCGCTGCCCGCCAGGGCCCTACGAACGGGCCTGCATGGTGGCCAGCTACTTCAAGCAGCACAAGCCACGTTCGAAGGTGCTGATCCTGGACGGCAACCCGGACATCACGTCCAAGAAGGGCCTGTTCATGGCCGCCTGGGAACGGCATTACAAGGGCATCATCGAATACCGGCCCAACGCGGCATTGAAGGAAGTCAGCGGCAGCGCGGGTGCGATGGTGGCCAAGCTGGAATTCGAAGACGTGAAGGCCGACGTGCTGAACGTCATTCCGCCCCAGCGCGGTGGCGATATCGCACGCAGCGCCGGCCTGCTGAACATGAACAACCGCTGGGTGGGCGTGAACTGGCTCACCATGGAAAGCACCGCGGTGCCCGGCATCCACGTGCTGGGCGACGCCACCTTCAGCGCGCCGGCCATGCCCAAGAGTGGCCACATGGCCAACCAGCACGCCAAGGTGGCGGCAGCAGCCATCATCGAACTGCTGCAGGGCAAGCCGGTGAACACGGCGCCAGTGGTCATGAACACCTGCTACAGCTTTGTCACCGCGCAGGACGTGGTGCACGTGGCCAGCGTTCACCAGTACGACAACAACGACAAGACCTTCAAGACGGTGCCGGGTTCGGGTGGTGTCAGCGCAGCGGCCAACCAGATCGAAGGCCGCTATGCACTGAGCTGGGCCGACAACATCTGGAACGACATGCTGAATGTCTGAGTGCCGACAGCCGCGGTAGCGGCCACTCACAGCGCGGCCCTGTCCCAGCATCTGGGACAGGGCCGCGCCACTTGGGGATGACCGCCGTTGTCCCGGCCAGAAGCGGGGCGAACAATCCGCCGGCCATGTACATCAGCGAGCAGCTTCTGAACCCCAACGCCCGGCGGCTGCGCCTGTCGGCGCAGTTCGGTGTGCAGCACGTGGTGCTGGACAACCGCGGCGCCGAAGGGGTGTCGTCGGCCACCGGCGGTGTCATCGCCTGGGACACCACGAAGCTGCGCGACTACCGCCGCTGGGTCGAAGGTTTCGACCTCAAGCTGGACGTGTTTGCGCTGGACGTGGGGTCCATCCTGCTCGACAGCCTGGTCGACCTGGAAGGCGCGAAAAAAAGCCGCGACATGCTGGCCCGCAACATCGCCGTGGCAGCCGAAGCCGGCATCAGCTGCCTGAAGTACAACGTCCAGATGGTGGGCATCACGCGCACGGCGCTCAAGCCCGGGCGCGGCGGCTGCAGCAATTCCGGCTTCTGCCACGCCGAGTACACCCCCGAAGCCGACCGCCAGCATTCCTACTGGGGCGTGGGTTACCCCAGCGCCCAGGCCACCGGTGGCAGCAGCAGCGCGCTGCTGTGCGGCCAGAAGCAAGCCCGCGAAGTGCCGCCAGTGACGGAGAAGGCCGGCTGGGACGCGATCGAATTCCTGGTCGAAGGCCTGGTCGACGCGGCCGACCGCGCCGGCGTGCGACTGGCCTGCCACCCGCACGACCCGGCCTACCCGGTGGGCGGCCTGAACGGCATCGAACACGTGATGGGCTCGGTGGATGGCATGCGCCGTTTCCTGGCCCTGAGCCCGAGCCCGAACCACGGCCTGAACTTCTGCCAGGGCACGGTGGCCGAGATGTTCACCCAACCCGGCGAAGCGCTGATCCCGGTGATCGAGGAGTTTGCCGCCACCGGCCGCATCTTCATGGTCCATTTCCGCAACATCCGCGGCGGCTACCTCGACTTCCAGGAAGTGTTTCCCGACGAAGGCGATGTCGACATGTTCCAGGCCGTCAAGGCCTACCAACGTGGCGGTTATGCAGGCCCGCTATGCCCCGACCATGTGCCCTTGAGCGAACTCGACGAAGGCCGGGAACGTTTCATGGGTTTTGCCCTGGGTTACACCCGCGGCTTGCTGCAGGCGGCCGGTGTGTGGCACACCGCCGGCCACCGCACCGACCATTGATCCGATCACACCACAGGAGACATCAACCATGACCCGACGCACCCTGCTGGCGGCTGCCGCTGCCGCCCTGAGCCTGCTGGCCCTGCCCGTGCTGGCGCAGGACAACTGGCCCACCAAACCGGTGAAGATCATCGTGCCCTTCCCACCCGGTGGCACCAGCGACGTGATGGCGCGCATGGCCGGCGAAGCGCTGAGCAAGGAACTGGGGCAGCAGTTCATCATCGAGAACCTGGGTGGTGCCGGTGGCACCACCGGCACCGCGCGTGCCGCCAAGGCCACACCCGACGGCTACACGCTGGTGCTCACCGGCGTGGGCAGCAACGCCGTGGCCCACGGGCTGGACCCCAAGCTGGCCTACGACAGCAACCGGGACTTCGTGCACATCAGCCAGATCCACAGTGGACCCAATGTGCTGGTGGTGCACCCCGACCAGCCTTTCAAGACCTTCAAGGAACTGGTCGACTACGTGCGCGCCAACCCGGGCAAGCTGAACTACGGCTACACCCACGCGGCCAGCGGCCACATGGCGATGGAACTGCTCAAGCAGGTGGGTGGTGTGAGAGGCCAGCCGCTGTTCATCGTGGGCATTCCCTACCGCGGCGGCGGCCCGATGCTGACCGACCTGCTGGGCAACCAGATCCCGATGATGTTCATCAACCAGGACGCGGCCCTGCAGCACGTGCGCGCCGGCAAGCTTCGCGCGCTGGCCGTCACCAGCCTGGAGCGCAACCCGCAGTACCCGGACGTGCCCACCATCGCCGAAAGCGGCCTGAAGGGTTACGTGGCACTCAGCTGGAGCGGCCTGTCGGCCATCAAGGGCACACCACAGCCCATCATCGACAAGCTGGAAGTGGCCATGAAGAAGATCATGAGCAGCCCCGAGATCAAGCAGCGCATGGAGTCGGTGGGCTTTGTGGTGCCGGTGCAGGGCAGCGCGCACTACACCAAGTTCGTCAAGGACGAGATCGACCTCTGGACCAAGGTCATCAACACCGCCGGCATCAAGCCCAACTGACAGCAGGCCCCCGATGAAGCAGCCCACCCGCCTGATCGCGGCCAACCCGCTGGCCGCCGGCCTGGCCACCGGCGAGGCCACCACCGACCGCATCGAGTGGGTGAAGCTGCATCTGACTTTCCTGCCACTGGCCAGCCCCATCAGCGACGCCAAGGTGCTGACGGGGCGGCAGAAGCCGTTGACCGAGATCGCCTTTCTGTTTGCCGAGATCGCGACAAAACAAGGGCATCACGGCATCGGCTTTTCCTACAGCAAACGGGCCGGCGGGCCGGGGCAGTACGAACACGCCAAGGAAATCGCGCCGGCGCTGCTGGGCGAAGACCCGAACGACATCGCACGCTTGTGGGACAAACTTTGCTGGGCAGGCGCCAGCGTGGGCCGCAGCGGGCTGGCCACGCAGGCCATCGCGGCTTTCGACATTGCGCTGTGGGACCTGAAAGCCAAACGCGCCGGCCTGCCGCTGGCCAAGCTGCTGGGCGCACACCGCGACAGCGTGCAGGTCTACAACACCAGCGGCGGTTACCTGAGCGCGCCCATCGAAACGGTGCTGGACAACGTCGAAGCGGCCATTGCGCGGGGCATCGGCGGCATCAAGATCAAGGTCGGCCAGCCCGACCCGATGATCGACCTGCAACGGGTGCAAGCCGTGCACGAATGCATCAACGGCCGCGTGGCGATGATGATCGACGCCAACCAGCAATGGGACCGCAGCACCGCGCAGCGTTTTGGCAAGCTGGTGGAGCCGCTGAACCTGACCTGGATCGAAGAACCGCTGGACGCCTACGACGCCGAGGGCCACGCCGCGCTGGCCGCGATGCTGGACACGCCGATTGCCACCGGCGAGATGCTGACCAGCCCGGCCGAACACTGGGAACTGATCCGCCACCGCAGCGTGGACTTCATCCAGCCCGATGCACCGCGTGTGGGTGGCATCACGCCGATGCTGAAGATCATGGCGCTGGCCGACCAGGCACGCATCCGCATGGCGCCGCACTTCGCGATGGAAATCCACCTGCACCTGAGTGCCTCATACGCACACGGGCCGTGGGTCGAACATTTCGAATGGCTGGAGCCGATGTTCAACGAAAGACTGCACATTGCCGACGGCCGCATGTTTGTGCCGAACCGGCCCGGGCTGGGTTTTTCGCTCAGCGAACAGGCCGCGCGCTGGACACAGCAGACGGTGGAGTTCGGCAAGCGGCCCTGAGCCTGGCGCTTCAGTTCACGCCGGCAGCCGCAGCCACGGCACCAGGGTCCACACCCAGGCTGCGCGCGGCTTCCAGGATCTCGCCCCAGGTGGTGTTGTCCACCACCACGCCGGCTTGGGTGCGCGCCGCGCGATAGCTGCGTTCGGCATCACCGGCCACCTGAACGGCCCCGAAACCTTCACGCGCAGGGCTGGCCTGCACCCAGTCCAGGAAGGCCTGCGCCTGGTCTTCGAAGGCTGCCGTGCCGCCCAGCGCGGCCGGGTCCAGCAACACACTGAACATGCCGTTGAGCACGCGCATGCGGCCGTCGGCAGGTTCGTGGCAGGTCAGGCCCGCGGCCAATGCACCGCCCAGCAGTTCGCACATCAGCGCCAGGCCGTAACCCTTGTGGCCACCGAGTTCGCCGCCGAAGGTGAGCAGCGCGCCGAAGGGCGGCACCACGGTGTAACGCGGATTGGTGGTGGGCTGGCCTCGGTCGTCGATCAGCTGGCCGGCTTCGACCGCGACGCCCTTGTTGTGCGCGACGCGGGTTTTGCCCTGCGCGATGGCGCTGGTCGCAAAGTCCAGGATCACCGGCGGCCGCCCCGGCAGCGGCACACCAGCGCAGAAGGGGTTGGTGCCGAAGCGCGCGTCGGCACCACCGTGCGGTGCCACGATGGCACGTGAGATGACGTTGACGAAGTGCATCGATACCAGACCGGCGGCCGCCGCCTGTTCGGCCCAGGCGCCGATGCGGCCCAGGTGGTGGGCATTGCCCAGCGCCACGATGCAGCTGCCACGTGCCTGCGCACGTTCGATGCCCAGCGCCATGGCCTGCGCGCCCACCACCTGGCCGAAGCCGGCCTGGCCGTCCAGGCGCAGCAGCGTGCCGCTGTCGAGCACCACACGCACGCCGGTGTTGGGACTGAGGCCCCCTTCGAGGAAGGACTTCGCATAACGCGGCAGCATGCCGATGCCATGCGAATCGTGGCCCGTCAGGTTGGCGTCGATCAGGTTGCAGACCACCGCCTCCACTTCATCGGGCTGGCTGCCAAAGCCGCGCACCAGCAGTCGCATGGCGTCTTGCAGGTGGGTCAGGGAAATCAGGTGCATGTCGCTCATTGGGAAGTCAGCTTTCGATGGGCTCAGTCGCCCTTGATCTGGGCCGGTGCGTAGAAGCCGAACAGGGGTAAAGCCGGCTTTTCGCCGGGGTCGGTCCGGGCAGTGTGGGCACCTTCGTCGACGTGGGCCATCCGTTCAAACGCGGACCACGAACAGGGTCGGGGGTGGGTGCCGGCGCACCCGCCCGCCTTCAGCGCCCCTTCGCCACGCGCCAGGCCGCAAACTCGGTGCGGCTGCTCTCGTCGGTGGGCGGGTACAGCCCCAGGATGCCGCGCCCCTCGTTGACCTTCTCGATCACGAAGTCCTCGAAGGCCGTCATCTCCACCGCTTCGGCGGCCACTTCGTCGGCAATGCCCGCCGGGATCACGACCACGCCTTCGGCATCACCCACCACGATGTCGCCCGGCCACACCGGTGCGTCGCCGCAGCCGATGGGCACGTTGATGTCCAGCGCCTGGTGCACCGTCAGGTTGGTGGGTGCGCTGGGGCGCTGGTGGTAGGCGGGGAAAGGCAGCTGCGCAATCTCGGGGCTGTCGCGGAAGCCGCCGTCGGTGACGATACCGGCCACACCGCGTTTCATCAGGCGTGTGACCAGGATGCCACCCGCCGAAGCCGCGCGCGCGTCCTTGCGGCTGTCGATCACGAACACCGCCCCTTCGGGGCACTCTTCCACGGCCTTGCGCTGCGGGTGCGCGCGGTCCTGGAACACGCTGATCTGGTTCAGGTCTTCACGCGCCGGGATGTAGCGCAGCGTGTAGGCCGGGCCCACCATATTGGGTAAGGGCTGCGCAGTCATGTCACGCACGGGTCGCACGCCCTGGATGAACTGGTTGCGCAGGCCGCGCTTGAAGAGCGCGGTGCACAGCGTGGCGGTGCTCACGCCCATCAGTTGCTCTTGGGTCTTGGGGTTCATGGTGTGTTTCAGTAGATGACCGGCTCCGGCACCGGTGCGCCGAAGCTGGTTTCCAGGAAGTCGAAGTCACAGCCTTCATTGGCCTGCAGGATGTGCTGCCCGAACATCCAGCCGTAGCCGCGTTCGTAGCGGCGTGGCAGCGGCTTCCACGCGGCCTGTCGGCGCGCGAATTCGGCGTCGTCGATGTTCAGGTGGATGCGGCGCGCGGGCACGTCCACCGTGATGGTGTCGCCGGTCTGCACCAAGGCCAGCGGGCCGCCCACGTAGGCCTCGGGCGAACAGTGCAGCAGGCAGCCGCCGTAGCTGGTGCCGCTCATGCGGGCGTCGCTCAGGCGCAGCATGTCCTTCACGCCGGCTTTCAGCAGCTTGGTGGGAATGGGCAACATGCCCCACTCGGGCATGCCGGCGCCCTGGGGGCCGGCGTTGCGCAGCACCAGGATGTCGTCGCCGGTGACGTCCAGATCGGGGTCGTCGACGGCCTTCTTCAGCGCCGGGTAGTCATCGAACACCAGCGCGCGGCCGGTGTGCTGCAGCAGGTGCGGCGCGCAGGCGCTGGGTTTGATGACCACACCGTCGGGCGCCAGGTTGCCACGCAGCACCGCCAGTGCACCTTCGGCGTAGATGGGGTTCGACAGCGGCCGGATGACATCGTCGTTGTAGACCTGCGCACCTTCGATGTTCTGCGCCACCGTCTGGCCGTTGACCGTCAACGCATCGGTGTGCAGGTGCTCCTGCATCGTGGCCATCAGCGCGGGCATGCCGCCGGCGTAGTAGAAGTCTTCCATCAGGTACTTCTCGCCGCTGGGCCGGATGTTGGCGATGACACCCACGCGCCGGCTGGCGGCGTCGAAGTCGTCCAACGTCACCGCATGCCCCGCACGGCGGCTGATGGCCACCAGGTGGATGATCGCGTTGGTGCTGCAGCCCATCGCCATGGCCACGTTGATGCCGTTGTCGAAGCTCTTGCGCGACAGCATCTTCGCGGGTGTCAGGTCATCCCACACCATCTGCACGATGCGCCGGCCGCAATCGGCGGCCATGCGGATGTGGTTGGCGTCCGCCGCCGGGATGCTGCTGGCACCGGGCAGCGTGAAGCCGATGGCTTCGGCAATGCCCATCATCGTGGCCGCCGTGCCCATCGTCATGCAGGTGCCATGGCTGCGTGCGATGCCGGCTTCCATCTCCTGCCAGGCTTGATCGGACAAACGCCCCGCACGGCGTTCGTCCCAGTACTTGAAGGCGTCGCTGCCGCTGCCCAGCACCTGGCCTTTCCAGTTGCCACGCAGCATCGGGCCGGCGGGCAGGTAGATGCAGGGCAGGCCCATGCTCAGCGCGCCCATCAGCAGGCCGGGTGTGGTCTTGTCGCAGCCGCCCATCAGCACCGCGCCGTCCACCGGATGCGACCGCAAAAGTTCCTCGGTTTCCATGGCCAGGAAGTTGCGATACAGCATGGTGGTGGGCTTCACCATGCTTTCGCTCAGGCTGATGGCCGGCAGCTCCAGCGGAAAACCACCGGCCTGCAGCACACCGCGTTTCACGTCGTCCACACGCTGCTTGAAGTGGGCGTGGCACTGGTTGGCGTCGCTCCAGGTGTTGACGATGGCGATGATGGGTTTGCCCACCCAGTCGGCCGGGCCGTAGCCCATCTGCATGACACGGCTGCGGTGGCCGAAGCTGCGGAAGTCGTCGGGTGCAAACCAGCGGGCGCTGCGCAGGTCTTCGGCCTTTTTTTGGCTGGCATTCATGCCTGGCCTTTGGCTTGCACCAACCAAGGCGGTGCATCCTGCAGCGCCACCGGGCGCAGGAAACGGTCCATCGCGGCGTAACCCACGCTGGTGCTGAAGGCCTGCGTGGACGAAGGCCAGGGGCCACCGTGCTGCTGCGCGGCCGTCACGGCAACGCCGGTGGGCACGCCGGCAAACAGCACACGGCCTGCGATGCCCTGCGCGGCGCGCACCAGGCGGCGGTGGTCGGGGGTGTCGGTGTCGGCGCCCCACAAGGTGACCGTCAGGCTGCCTTGCACGGCACGCAGCACGGCCAACGATTCGTCGAAGGACTTCGTGCTCACCACCAGCGCGCTGGGGCCGAACACTTCGTCGTGCAAGGCCTCGCTGCCGATGAAGGTGGGCGCGTCGGTGACAAACAGGCGTGGCTGCGGTGTGGCGGCCGATGCGTCACCGGCCACGCGGGTCTGCACACCGGTGTGGCCCTGCACACGCGCTGCGCCGGCTTCGAAGTTGGCGCGGATGCCGTCGTGCAGCATGGCGTGCGGTTTGGCCGCCGACAGTGCTTCCGCCAGCTGTTGCACGAAGGCCTGCGAAGCCGCGTCGTCCTGCACGATCACCACCCCCGGGCTGGTGCAGAACTGGCCACAACCCAGCGTGATGCTGCCGGCCAGCGCCGTGGCCAGCGCAGCACCGTTGGCGGCCAGTGCCGAAGGCAGCGCCACCACCGGGTTGATGGAACCCAGTTCACCGTAAAAAGGAATCGGCCGCGGTCGCGCATTCGCTTCGCGCTGCAAGGCCGCACCGCCCTTGAACGAACCCGTGAAGGCCACCGCTTCGATGGCCGGGTTTCGCACCAGCGCCACGCCCACCGAAACACCCGCGCCCTGCACCAGCTGCAAGGTGCCGTCGGGCAGGCCCAGCGCGGCAACCACGGCCACCGCCAGGTCGAAGGTGGCGCGCGACAGCTGCGGGTGGACCGGGTGGGCCTTGATCACCACCGGGCAGCCGGCGGCCAGCGCCGACGCGGTGTCGCCGCCCAGCACCGAAAACGCAAAGGGGAAGTTGCTGGCCGCGAACATGGCCACCGGGCCCAGCGGCACACGTGCCCGTGCCAGGCGCGGCCGGCCGGCGGGGGGTGCACCGGCCACCGCCGCGTCTTCGCTGAAGGCCAGGTGGGCGCCGGCCTCCACCTGGTCGGCAAAACCGCGCAGCTGAAAACACGTGCGGTCGAGTTCGCCGTTCAGGCGCACCGGGCCCAGGTGCGATTCGCTGTCGGCCAGCGGCACCAGCGTGTCGCGTGCACCTTCGAGTGCGGTGGCCAGGCCACGCAGCAGCGCGGCCCTTTGTGCGGCCGTGGTGGCTGCCAGCGTGTCGGCGGCGGCAGCGGCGTGTGTGCAGGCCTGGTCGATGTCGGCCGGTGTGCTGTCGTTCATGGTGTGGTGTTCCAGTTCAGGTGGTAGCCGCGGCCAGCGTAGTCGAAGTCCACCAGCTCGCCGATGGGCGTGTCCTTCACGGCGGGCGCAGCGTAGTAGGCACGGATCTCGCTGATCAGGCCCGTGGCCGCGTCGAACACATACCACTCGTCGCCGCGCTGCGCGGTGCCGGTGTTGCGCTTCCAGTGGGTCCATTCGATGACCGCTTCGTCACCGCTGACCAGCACTTTTTCGATGGTCCACTGGCTGCCCAGGTTCTGCACGCACCACACCCACTTGTCGGCAATGGTGTGCGCGCCGCGCCAGGGAATGTCGGGCAGGCCGGGTGGGAAGTAGTGCACCGCATCGGGTGTGAAGCAGCTCAGCAGAGCGGTGTGGTCACCCGCGTTGCAGGCGTCGAAGTAGCGACGGATGGTGGTTTCGTGTGCGTTCATGGGGTCGAACCTTTCACAGCGGCGGCCGGCCCGCGGCCACCCAGTCCTTGTGTTGCTGGCGCGTGGCCGGGCTGGGTGGGTACAGCCCCCACAGCACCTCGCCCTTGCGCAGGCGTGCGGCCAGGTAGGCCTCGATGTCGTCCTGCGCTTCGCACAGGTCGGCCATTTCTTCGGCCAGGTGCGCGGGCACGACGCTGACGTTGTCGGCGTCGCCGTGGATCACGTCACCCGGGTACACCGCCACACCGGCACACGACACCGGCACCTGCAGGTCGGCCACGTGGTGGTAACTCAGACGTGTGGTGGCCGTGACGGCGGCACACCAGGTGGGAAAGTCCATGCGCGCCAGTTCGCTGCCGTCGCGGAAGGCGCCGTCGGTGATGACGGCCCGCGCACCGCGCAGCTGCATGCGTGTGACGAGCATATTGCCCATGCTGGCGGCCGATGTGTCGCGGCGGCTGTCGATGACCATCACGTCGCCCGCTGCCACCTGTTCCACCCCCACCCACTGCAGGTTGTCGGCGTTGGGCGTGGTGGTCAGCGTGGCGTAGGTGTCGATGTCTTCGCGCGCCGGGATGAAACGCATCGTGTAGGCGCGCCCGGCAAAGGGCTTGATGCTGGCCTGCAAGGGCCGCAGGCCGGTCAGCACCGGTTGGCGAAAACCCTTCTTGAACAGCTGCGTGGTGAGCGAACCGCTGCTGATGCGGGCCAGGCGGTCGAGCACGCTGTCGCTGACACGCAAGGTCTCGCGCGCAGGTGGCGGGGTGGGCGTGAAGGGGGTGTCCATGTTCCGGATGCTGGGACGAAGTGGCTGCAGCCGCATGCTAGGCCTGGGCCTGCTGCGCACCAAGCGGCGTACAGTGGCCGGCCCTGTCGCCGTTCCACCATCTGGGAACATGAGCACCTCGAAAACCCCTGCCGCCGAAGGCACCGCGTCGCTGGACAAGGCGCTGGACGTGCTGGACGCCGTGGGCAGCGCACCCGCCGGCCTGAGCCAGAACGAACTGGCCGTGCGCCTGAACCTGCCGCGCACCACGCTGTACCGCCTGCTGGGCACGCTGGTGACACGCGGCCTGCTGCGGCGCGACCCGCTGCGCCGTGTCTACGGCCTGGGCATGCGCTGTTTCGAATACGCGCGTGCCGCCTACGCCATGCCCGACCTGGTGGCTGCGGCGGGGGCCGAGCTGCGTGCGCTGCGCGACATGACCGGCGAAACCTGTTACCTGGCCGCCCGCGACGGCCTGGACGTGGTGGCGCTGGAACGCTGCGATGGCGCACACGGCCAGCGCAGCGCATCGGCCGTGGGCCAGCGCAAGCCGCTGCATTGCACCAGCCAGGGCAAGGCCATCCTGGCCGCGCTGCCGGCCGAAGAACGCGACGCGCTGGTGCGTGAACTGCCGATGACAGCGGTCACGCCCCGCAGCATCACCGACCGCCGCCGCCTGCAGGCCGAACTGCGTGTGGCCGCCGCACGTGGCTGGGCCGTGGACGACGAAGAAATCGTGCCCGGTGTGCGCTGCTGCGGCGCCGCCATCGTCGACGCCGCAGGCCAGGTGCGCGGTGCCATCAGCGTGGCCGGGCCGGCCTTCCGGCTGACCAGCGAACGGGTCGAACTGCTGGGGCCCGAGGTGGCCGAAGCCGCACGCCGCATCGGCGCGCAGTTGTCGGCCGCCGAACAGCCGCGGGTGGAAGGCGAAGCGCGGCTGGTCGGCGCGGCCTGGGCCTTCGAAGGCCGTTTCCCGTGCTGGTTGCCGGGTGCGTCGGCGCTGGTCTGGGCCGACACGCTGGGCCCCACCGTGCACCGCGCCAGCGCCGTCGGCGACGTGCTGCTGACCCAGGCCGACGCGCCGATCCAGGCCCTGTTGCCCTGGCACGAAGGGGCGGCTGCCGGTCAGACCGACGCCAGTGCCGTGCTCGCGCGCTGGGGCGGCGGCTGGCACCTTGTGCACAGCAACGGCGAGGTGCTGCCTGCCGAAGCTGCAATCTCGCCCGGCGCAGACAGCACGGCGGTGTGCATGCACCCCGACGGCAGCATCTGGGCCTGCCTGCCCGCCGGTGGCCGCTGGCGCGTGGCCCCCGTGCACGCGGCGAGCGGCGCACGAGGCAGTGCCGGTTCGCTGGGCTGGGATGTGCCCGAGCCCGCATCCGACATGGCCTGGGACCCGACCGGCGCGGTGTTGCACCTGGCCTGCGCCGGCAGCGGCAGCCTGTGGACGGCCAGGCCCGGCAGCCCGGCCTTGCGTCGCCTGGCCACGGTGCCGAAGGGTTCCGGCCACCTGGCCGGCCTGGCGGTGGACCCACGCGGCGGTGTCTGGATCGCCTTGCGTGGTGGCTGGGGTGTGATGCGCTTCGAAGCCGACGGCTCGCTGGACCGCCTGGTGGCCCTGCCCGTGCCCTGCCCCAGCGGCCTGGCCTTCGGCGGCGCCGACGGCCACACGCTGTTCATTACCACGGCCCGCGACGCCGTCAGCCGCGAGGCGCTGGACGCCGCGCCACTCAGCGGCCGGCTGTTTGCGCTGGCGACCTGAACTCCGTCACAGGCACAACAACCAAGCTACCCGCCGCGGATCCGGCTCCGCCGGTCCGCCAGCGGAGCACCCCCCTCGGGGTGGGCGAGCCCGCACCGAGCGAGCGCCTGCGCGCTGGCGAGTGGCTGGCGAGCGCCGTGCCGCATGCAAGCGGTACGGCAGCGAGCGAGAGCGAGCTTGGGGGCCCTATTTCAAACTGCTGATGTAGCTGGAGACGGCTTTCAATTCCAGCTCGGTCAGTTTCACCGCTACCGTGTGCATCACCGCGTTGTCGTTGTTGCGCTCACGCAGGTTGAAGGCCCTGAGCTGACGTTCGGTGTACTGCGCATGTTGGCCCGCCAGTCGCGGCAAGTTGGGTGTGCCCTGACCGCCGGCGCCGTGGCAACTGGCGCAGGAAGGCACGCCCGAATACGGGTTGCCACGTTGGTAGATGAATCGCCCCATCTGCGCCAGTTCGGGGTCGTCCACCGGGTGCAAGTGCACCTCGCGCGTTTCGAAAAAGCGACCCAGCGCGGTGAAGTCGGCGGCACTCAGGCCTTCCACCATCGGCTGCATCGCGCTGCTCTTGCGCCGGCCGCTCTGGTAGTCGGCCAACTGGCGCGCCACGTAGGCGGCGTGTTGTCCGGCCAGGCGCGGGAACACCGGGCTCGAGCTTTCGCCTTCGGCACCATGGCAGATGAAACACTTGCCCATCACGATCTCTTCGGCACGCTGGATGTCGGCTGCCAGCGCCTGCGCGCTGGCAGCCACGGGCAGGCCGGCCAGCAGGGCCAGGCAGGTCAACAAGCGGCAGGTGGCGGACAGCGGCATCGGCATCTCTTTCGATTGGCGGGGTCAGACGGGGGAAGGCGTGGTGGCCGTCACTGGCGTGCCCGGCATCGCCTGGTCAAGTGCAGCGCCCGCGGCGGGGCGCTGGTCCAGCAGGCGGTCGGTCAGCGCGGCAGCGGCCCACATGGCCGTCAGCGTGACCCAGCTCGTGATCGTGAACACGGCCGCACCCGACAGGCCGGCGCCGACCGCGCAGCCACCGGCCAACATGCCGCCGAAGCCCATGCACAGGGCGCCCACGATGTAGCGGCGCATGCTGGCGCCCCCTTCAAAACCTTCGAGCTTCAGTTCCTTGAACAGCAAGGCTGCCAGGAAGCTGCCGATGAACACACCGGGCATCAGGCCCATGTCGAAGTTGAAAGGTTTGTCGCTCACGAACAGCACACGTGTCAGCACCTCGGCCGAAGGGCCGGTGAAGCTGAGCGCCTGGATGGGATGCGGGTCGAACGAAGCGCGGCCGATGGCGTAGGTGGCCCACCAGGCTGCCGCGATGCTCAGGCCCACACCCGTGGCCCCCGCCCAGCCCCAGGTGCTGACCTTCTGCCGGCGCGCCCAGAAGATGGCTGCGGCCAGCCACAGCACACCGAAAGCCAGGGCGCCACCGTGGCCGATGCCGGTGCGTGCGATCAGGTCGCGCGAGGCACCGCCGTCCACCGTCCACCAGCCGCTGATGGTTTCACGCGCCGGTGCCAGCAGGCCGGTCCACGACGCCTGCGCGGTGACCGCAAACACCAGCCCCGACACCACCGAGCGCAGATTGCCCTGCGCCGCCAGCACCAAGAGCCGGCTGCTGCAACCGCGCGCCAGGATCATGCCCACGCCAAACAGCGCACCGCCGATGGCCGCGCCCGACAGGCTGCCACGCGCGGCAATCTGGCGCGCTTCGCTGGCGTCGAAAGCACCCGCCAGCACCAGCAGCTGGGTGCCGATGACGGCAGCGGCGAAGGCAAACAGCCACACGGTGAGCCTGCCGCCGACCAGATTCCGGCTGAACTCGATGACCGCCGAGCGCAGGCAGAAGCGCGAACGCTGCGCCATGAAACCGAAGGCAATGCCGATCAGCAGACCCGTGGCGGCCAGCGTGCCCGGTTCACCCAGGCGGTCGATCACGTTCTGCCAGTTCATCGGCCTGCGCTTGAACCAGAGTCAGGCTAGGGCTTGATGTAAGCCGCGCCGGCTTTTTGCAGCTTGGCGATGCGCACCACGCCGCTGGGCGTGAACTCGGCTTCCTGAATGAACTGCTCCTTTTTCAAGTTGCGGTTCCTCAGCGTGATCTCGCAAATCTCGAACTTCACGCCGCGTGCCGCCAGCGCCGAAACCGGGCCGGCGAAGGCTCCGCCGCTGTTGTCCTTGGCGCCTTCCATCAGGAAGTCCACGCCGTCGGCATGTGTGACGACGGTGATCTTCGCCGTCGGGTCCACGTCGAGGTGGTTGCGGATGTTGCGCAGGCCCTTCAGGCCTTGGGCCGCCGCGTTGTCGATGTGGTACACGACGGGGTCTTGAGCCAGCGCGGGTTGCGCACCGAAAACGGCGGCGGCAATGAAGAGGCTGGCGGCCAGGGCTTTGAGGCTCATGCGAATCTCCTGTTGGGTGGGCTGATCAAGCGGGCGCAGATCATGCCAGCCCGGGGTTGCCCTGCACGCCCACCAGGCGCGGCGTGTTGATCTTGCGCGGCTTCACGCGGCCACCCTGGTTCTTGAGCCAGGTCTCGACCACTTCCCACACCGGCTTCAGGCCGGCCTTCGACGCTTCTTCGGCCACCGGCGCCCAGCCCGCCACCTGGTAGTTCTTGCCGGCCTCGATGGGCTTGCCGTGCAGCCGCATGTCGCCGATGCGCGAGCCCATCTTCTCGCCGGGTGTGATGCTGTAGCTCAGGCCACCCACACGCACCATGTCGCCGCCCTGCTGGTAGTAGGGGTCGGGGTTGAACAGGTTGTCGGCCACGTCTTCGAGCACCGTCTTCACCATCTCGCCGCTCATCTGCGTCACGGTGGCGTAGGGGTAAGTCACCGCCACCTGGTCCATCAGCAGTTCGCGGGTGATGGCCTGGCCCGGCAGCAGCGTGGTGCCCCAGCGGAAGCCGGGGCTGAAGGCGATGTCGGCGCCCTGCACGTCGATCAGCGCGTCGCACAGCAGCTGGTCCCAGCTGCCGTTGAAGTTGCCGCGGCGGTAGAGCAGGCCGTCGGTGGTGGCCAGCTTTTCGTTCAGCTTGGCCTCGAAGGGCGCACGGACCTTGGTGATCAGCGCGTCCATCTCGGCATCGGGCGTCAGCATGTTGGCAAACACCGGCAGCAGGCGGTAGCGGTAGTTGGTGGCCTTGCCACCCTTGACCTCGAAGTCCATCACGCCCAGGAACTTGCCGTTGCTGCCGGCGTTGGTGACGAGTGTGGTGCCGCCCGCGTTGGCCACCGGCACCGCCAGTGGCACGCCGTCGTGCGTGTGGCCGCCGAAGATGGCGTCGATGCCACGCACGCGACTGGCCATCTTCAGGTCCACGTCCATGCCGTTGTGGCTGAGCAGCACGAGCAATTGCGCACCTGCGGCGCGGGCTTCGTCCACCACCTTCTGCATGTTCGCTTCCTGGATGCCGAACTCCCAGTCGGCCACCAGGTAGCGCGGGTTGGCGATGGGTGTGTAGGGGAAGGCCTGGCCGACGATGGCCACCTTCACGCCGTTCATGTCCTTCATCACGTAGGGCTTGAAGACCGGGTCGCCGAAGTCGTTGGTCTTGATGTTCTGGGCGACGAAGTCAACCTGGCCCGCGAAGTCCTTTTCGACGATCTCCTTCACCCGCTGCATGCCGTAGGTGAATTCCCAGTGGCCGGTCATCACGTCCACGCCCAGCAGCTTGCTGGCGTCGACCATGTCCTGCCCGTTGGTCCACAGGCTGGTGGCGCTGCCCTGCCAGGTGTCGCCACCGTCCAGCAACAGCGCGCCGGGGCGGCTGGCCTTCATGCGTTTGACCAGCGTGGACAGGTGCGCAAACCCGCCGACACGGCCGTAGCGGCGCGCGGCACGCTCGAAGTCGATGAAGGTGTAAGCATGCGACAGCGGCGTGCCCGGTCGCACGCCGGCCTTTTTCAGCAGATGCTCGCCCACCAGGTGCGGCAACTGGCCGCGCATGCCGGCCAGGCCCAGGTTGACGCTGGGCTCGCGGAAGTGGATGGGCTTCAACTGCGCGTGGCAGTCGGTCATGTGCAGGAAGCTGACGAAGCCGGGGCCGCTGCCCAGGGGCGGCAGGTCGTACAGGCCCTGTTCGGCCGTGGCCGCGTCGGCGTCTTCGTACTGCGTCAGGCCCATGCCGGCCACCGAGGCGGCGCTCAGCACCTGCAGGAAGTCGCGTTTGCTCAAGCTCATGATAAGTGGCTGCTTATGTTTGGGGGCAGAAAAAGCCCGACAGGCGGTGCGCCGTGCCGGGCTGGTGGCGTGTCGCGGTTGGGCGGTGCCTACTGGTTGACGGGGGACTTGGGGTCCAGCAGCAGCGACATCACATGGGCCATCTGCTTGTCGTCCAGCAACTTGGCGTGGCCAAAACGCGGCATGTTGGAACAGGCTGCGTAGCTCTTGCTGTTGAAGAGCTTGGTCCAGGTGTATTCAATGATGGGCTGCGCGGTGGGCGCCATCACGTCGCTCACGCCCCGGTTCTTGCCGTAGTTGTAGAGGCTGGGGCCAATGGTGCCGAAACTGACCTCGGCCTTGCTCATCTGGTGGCAGTTGTAGCAGCTGCCGCCGTTGGCGCTGGTGGCGGTGGAACTGTCGGTCCAGGTCATGCCACGGCCGTTCTGCGCGATCTTTTCGCCTTCGCGCCAGTCACCCAGGTACTGGCCGCCGGCAGGCCATTTCACCGTGGCCTTGGCCTGGTTCATGATCTGCTCGGCCACTGCGTCGGTGGGTGGTTTGTCGCTGGAACAGGCCGACTGGCCCAGGTCCTGCTCGATGCGGTCCATCTTGGCAATGCCCTGGTCGCGGAAGCTGGCTTTCATCAGCGCGGTGGTCTCGGCGTCCAGCTCTTTGGACGAAGGCAGCGAAGCACAACCGGCCAGCACCAGCGCCACGGCGCCGGCAAGATAGGTGAGGTTCTTGTTCATGTCTGTTCGGGCTCCGGTGCTTCAGCGCTTGATGGCCGGCGCGATGGACTGCGCGCCCTTGGCGTTGACACCCATGTAGGTGCCCAACGCCACGGTGATGTCGGAACCGAAGCCCGGGTACGGAAAACGCTGCTGGCGGTAGCAGTCGTTCAGGCGCAGCTGCATGCTCCACATCTGGCCGTTGCTCACACGGTAGGCGGGCCAGGCCGCAAAGCCGACGCCGTCACCGGGGTTTTTGGTCAGGTTGGGCAGGTCTTGCAGGCGGATGCGCTGACCGTCCACGCTGTGGCAGCTGGCGCAGGAAAAGTCCATCGGACCGCCGCGGAAGAAAAACACCCGCTTGCCGATCTCGTAGCTCTTCTGCTCTTGCGCATGACCTTGCGGCAGGTTGAAGCGCAGGCCGCGCGATTCGGCGGCAATCCAGGTGGCCAGCGCGGTCACGTTGGCCATCTCGCCCCGACCGAATGCGGTCTTGGCGATGTCGGCGCCGTTGAAACCCTGCAGTGTTTCCATGCAGGTGACCAGGCGCGATTCCAGGTCCTGCATCTTGCCGGTGTCGGCGAAAAAGCGCGGCAGTTCGACAAAGGCACCTTTCACCACACCCGGGCCCTTGCCCAGGTTGCACTGTTCGAGCGTGGCGTTTTTCGGGCCGCGCTTCTGTTTCCACAGACCTTCGCCCTTGGCTTCGAACAATTCAGCCGGGTTGCCGTCTTCCAGCATCCTGCGGTACTCGGCAATGCCATCGGCCGTGGTCTTGTCCTGCGACCAGGCCGTGCCCGTGAGCAGCAACGCGCCTGCCAAGGTGCAGGCCTGGGCCAGCGGGGTGATCTTCAGCGTCTTCATTGTTGTGGTGTCTCCTCGCACTGCGGTGGATGGGCCTTCAGGACACGGTCGCTTCGTCGGTGCGTTTGTCGCCCTTGTTGTCGACCCAGCTCACGGTGATCTTGTCGCCGGCCTTGGCGCCCTTGACGGTGAACTGCATGAACGGGTTCTTGGCCACCGAGGGGCCCCACTGCGCGCTGAGCACGGGCTTGCCGTTGTGGGTGGCGGTGACTTCCTGAATGAACCAGGCCGGGATGGTCTTGCCAGCCGAGTCCTTGCGCTGGCCGGTTTCCATCTCGTGGCTCATGAGCACACGCACGGTGGTCTTGTCACCGGCGGCTTGGGCGCGAATGCGCATCGGATCTGCCATGGTATTTCTCCTTGAATTGAATCAGCCGCCGCAACCGCCAAGGGTCACTTTGATTTCCTTGGCCGCGTACAGCACCCTGCCATCGGCCATCAGGGCCACGGCAAAGACGTTGGACGACTGGCCCATCTTCACGCGGGTGTTGAAGTTGGCCTCGACGGCATCGCTGACGTCGAACACCGCGGCCAGCGCGCTGGGGTTTTTTTCCACCATCAGCGCCAGGCGCTTCACGCCCGGCAGCGTGGTGCTGCAGCCCACCGGAACGACAGCGCCGTTTTCCGCGATGTCGGGGCCGGTGATGGTGACGTCCTTGCTTTCGACGGGGGCGCCACCGCCAAGTGCCTTGGCGGCTTCCGCCAGGGTCTTGGCTTCGAATGCGGCCTGGGCCCAGGCGGCCTGGGCCACGCTGGGCAGCAGGCCGGCCGTGGCCAGCAAGGCGGCCAGTTGGGCGCTGGTGCTCAGCACATCGCGACGGGTTTGCATGAGGTTCTCTCCTTCGGGGTCTGTCGGGTCGTGTCAGTGAAAACGTTCGTCGATGCCGTCTCGAGGACAGTTATCGCTTCATGCCGTCGGCCAGCCATTGTGCGATGGCCCTGGCGTCGTCAGCGGAAAGGGTTTGTACGGGCATGGGTATCGGCCCCCACACACCGCCGCCACCCTCCCGGATCTTCTGCGTCAGGTAGGCCACGGCGTCGCCGCGACCGGCGTACCTGGTGGCCACTTCTTTCAGGCCGGGGCCCACGACCTTGTTGTCCATGCCGTGGCAGGTGAGGCAATTGTGCTTTCGTGCAAGGGCCTGTGCTGCACTGGCCTTGCTGTCGACCACGGCGGGTGCCGCGGCCGCAGCCGCAGCGGGTGCTGCACCCGGCGCCCGTGTGGTGTCGGCACCGCGTTGTGCACCCACCAGCCGGTTTTGCTCGGCCAGGTTGCCGTGTGCGTTGCGTGCAAAGTCGGGCAGAAAGGAAGCCACGGTGGCTTCGGTGGCGCAGTTGTTCATGCAGGCCGTGGCCTTGACGTCGGGCTTGCCGCCGTTGCCCAGGCTGCGGCCGGGCCACAGGCCGTGGTCGGTCTGCATGCCCTTGCGGTTGGGCAGCAAGGCGTGGGTCTGCGCCATGTTGGCGTCGCTCAGGGTGTAGTTGTCGGGCACCACGCCGCCCAGGTTGAGCAGGAAGGCCGTCACGGCGTAGACCTCGTCGGGCTGCAGCGACTTGGGCGCGTTCCACGGCATCGCGCGGTTGATGTAGTCCCACAAGGTGCTGAGCGTGGGCACCTTCATCAAGGTGGTGCGGCCTGGGTAGGCGCCGTCGGTGAGACGCGCCACGCGGCCGGTTTTCACGTCGTCCTTGGTGGTGCCACCGACCAGCGGCGAAAAGACCTCGTTGCTCTCGCCGAACACACCGTGGCAGGAAGCGCACTTCGCTTCCCAGACGTCCTGCCCGCGCGAGACGCTGCCGCTGCCCTTGGGCAGGCCCTTGAAATCGGGCCGCACGTCGATGTCCCAGGCCTGCACTTCCTTGGGTGTGGCAGCCCGGCCCAGGCCCGGATACACGGTGGACTGCGCCTGAGCGGCCAGGCTGATGAACAGCCCGCCAAACAGCCCACCCAGCAGGCTCACCGCCGCGACGGATGACTTGCGACGAAGCTCAGGACAGCTGGACATTTTTCACCTCGCCGCTGTCCTGCACGAGCCAGGTCTGGACCGAATGGTTGTGGTAGATCGACCGTGTGCCACGCACCGCGCGCAGTTGCCGGTAGGTGGGCTGCACGTAGCCGGTTTCGTCCACCGCACGGCTCTGCAGCAGTGCCGGTTTGCCGTCCCACACCCAGGGCAGCGTGAAGCGGGTCAGGCACTTGTCCATCACCGGGCCCTGCAGTTGCGCGGGTTTCCAGTTGCGCCCGCCGTCGACCGACACGTCCACCTTCCTGACCTTGCCGCGGCCGCTCCACGCCAGGCCGGTGATTTGGTAGAAGCCCTTGTCCAGCAGCACCTGGCCGCCGCTGGGCGTGGTGATCACGCTCTTGCATTCCTGGATGCTGCTGTACTGGCGATGCCGACCATCGGGCATCAGGTCGATGTAGTGAATGGCTTCGTCCTTGCTCGCATAGGGCATGTCACCCACTTCGATGCGGCGCAGGTACTTGACCCAGCTGACACCCTGCACACCCGGCACCACCAGGCGCAGCGGGTAGCCGTTTTCGGGACGCAGCATCTCGCCGTTCTGGCCATAGGCCACCAGCACCTCGCCCGACTCCACCATCTCCATCGGAATCGTGCGGGTCATGCTGGACCCGTCGGCGCCTTCAGCCAGCACGAAGCGGCCGCGCTTCACATCCACGCCCGCCATGTCGAGCAGCAGCTTCAGCGGCACGCCGGTGAATTCGCTGCAGCTGATCATGCCGTGGCTGTACTGGCAGGTGGGCACCGCGACGTTGCCCCATTCCATGCCGGTGTTGGCGCCACATTCGATGAAGTGGAAGCGGCTCACCGACGGCAGCCGCATCAGCTCGTCCATCGTGAAGACCATCGGCCGCTTCAGCATGCGCTCGTCGCTGCCGTTCAACATCAGGCGGTGCTTGGACGGGTCGATGTCCCACCAGCCCTGGTGGTGGCGCTCGAAGTGCAGGCCGCTGGGCGTGACGATGCCAAACAGGCTTTGCAGCGGTGCAAAGCTCACGCTGGACTGCGTGGTCTGCGTCAGGCCCGGGCTCTGGCGCCGTTGCACGTTTTTCTCGAACTGGCTGGGCGCGCCGTAACCGTCGGTGGCCACACCCTGGCCCAAACCCGTGGTGTGTGCGGGCAGGTTCAGGATGTGCGGGTCGCCGCCTTCGGCAGGCACCGGGTTGGCTTGCGACAACGTGGCGGTCGACGCCGTGCCGGCCACCGCCGCCGCCAAGGCATTGCGGATGAAGTCACGCCGACCCGCCTTCGCCTGCGAAAAGACGGTTCGCACACCGTCCTTGCTGATGAAGTTTTCGGGCGCCTTGAGCAGGCGGCCCGCTGGGCTGGGCGGCTCGGTGACGTTCACCAGGGCTCCTTAGATTCGGATATAAGCAATCACGAATATAAAGCAGTCAATCCCGGATGGCACTGGTGTAAACGCGGAGTACCGGGGTCCGCCTGGCCTGGGCCGACCCCAGACCGGTCAGGGCTGGCCGACGATCGAGGCCGTGGCCATCAGTTCCTGGAACAGCGCCATCGACACCTGCCCCGACACCGCAAACGGGTCCAGCGTCGGCCGCTCGGAATACTTCAGCAGCAAACCCGGGTTCAGGCGCGACATGTTGACCTGCCCCATGCTCCAGCCGGCAAACCGCCGCTCGCCGATTTCTTCGTAACACAGCAGTTCCACGTCGGTGTGGCGCGGGTCGGTGGCGATGCGGTTGTAGAGCTTGTTGACGGCACTGCGGCCACCTTCCAGCACCTGCAGGAAGATGCCTTCGCTGAAACACAGCACCCCAGTCACGCCTTGCGACGGGTTGTTGGCCTTGCTCTTGCGCACGATGGCGAGCAGGGCATCCTGGTCGATGGCGGGCACGGCGCGGCTGGCGTACATGAGGCGGACGAGCATGGTGGGGTGTCCTGGAATCGGGCGAATGGGGTGGGCGTTCAGCTGTGCTTGCGGGGCAGCAGCGACAGGAACTCGCGGCGCAGCTTGGCGTCTTTCAGGAAGGCACCGCGCATCACGCTGTTGACCATGGCACTCTGGTTGTCCTTCACACCGCGCCAGTGCATGCAGAAGTGGTCGGCTTCCATCACGATGGCCAGGCCGTCGGGGCGCACCCGTTCCTGCAATTCATTGGCCAGCATGGTGACGGCTTCTTCCTGGATCTGCGGCCGGCTCATGATCCAGTCGGCGATGCGCGCGTACTTGGACAGGCCGATCAGGTTGCTGTGTTCATTGGGCAGGATGCCGATCCACACCTTGCCGAAGATCGGGCACATGTGGTGGCTGCAGGCGCTGCGGATCGTGATGGGGCCCACGATCATCAGCTCGTTCAGGCGCTCGGCATTCGGAAACTCGGTCACCGCAGGCATCGGCACGTAGCGGCCGCGGAAGACCTCTTCGATGTACATCTTGGCCACGCGCTTGGCCGTTTCGTTGGTGTTGTGGTCGCTGTCGGTGTCGATCACCAGCGCCTGCAGCACTTCTTGCAGCTTGGCCTGCACTTCGGCCTTCAACTCGACCAGTTCACCTTCGCGCACATAGGCCGAGATGTTGTCGTTGGCGTGGTAACGCCGGCCGGCGCTGACAACGCGGTAGCGGATGCGCTCGGAAGCCGGCAGCTGGGCCAGTTCTTCTTCACTGCGGAATATCCGCGCGGCGGGGTCGGTGGGTGAAGAGCCTTTGCTGGACATGCTGGGCGGCGGCGGGCTGGCTTAAAGGAATTGCATTGTGCGCTGCGCCGGTGCCTGTGGCAGCGTGCGCAGACTAGACTGGGGCCATGACAGGGGTCATTGCCAACCACGCTGCGTCGCCACCGCTTTCACGGCTGCTGGAGCAGACTGCCGACACCGTGCAGGCGGTGCGTGGCGGCCGTTCGCTCACCGACGTGCTGGCCCGCGTGCAGGCCGACCTGCGGCCAGGTGTGCAGTCGCTCAGCTTCCACACGCTGCGCTGGCTGGGCAGTGCCACCGAGGTGCGCGCCTTGCTTGCGCCCAAGACACCACCGCCCAACGTCGACGCGCTGCTGGTCACCGCGCTGGCGCTGCTGTGGCCCGAGGCCTCACGCGACGAGCCCCTGCCCTACCCCGAACACACACTGGTCGACCAGGCCGTGCACGCGGCGCGGCTGCGCACACCAGCGGCAGCAGCCTTCATCAATGCCGTGTTGCGCCGCTTCCTGCGCGAGAAGGACACGCTGGCGCAAGCCGCGAAACATTCGCCCGTCGGCGCCTACAACCACCCACTGTGGTGGATCGAACGTGTCAAGCGCGACTGGCCACAAGACTGGCAGGCGCTGCTGAGCAGCGCCAACCAGCGCCCGCCGATGACGCTGCGTGTCAATGCCCGCCGCGGCACCGGCAACGCCTACGTGCAGCGCCTGGCCGCGCTGGGCCGCAATGCCACGCTCATCGAAGACCCGGCGCTGGGCGGCCAGGCCGTGGTGCTGGCCCAGGCCTGCCCGGTGCAGCAGTTGCACGGTTTTGCCGAAGGTGAGGTCTCGGTGCAGGACGCGGCCGCACAACGTGCCGCCCACCTGCTGCTGCATGCGGGCGAAAGGGGCAGTCTGCAACCCGGCGCCCGTGTGCTGGACGCCTGTGCCGCGCCCGGCGGCAAAACCGCGCACCTGCTGGAACTGGCCGACCTGGACCTGCTGGCCCTGGACAGCGACCCGCTGCGCCTGGCGCGGGTGCAGGACACGCTGAACCGCCTGCAGCTGAAGGCCGAGCTGAAAGCCGGCGACGCCCGCCAGCCCCAGGGCTGGTGGGACGGCAAGCCCTTCGACGCCATCCTGCTGGACGCCCCCTGCACCGCCAGCGGCATCGTGCGCCGCCACCCCGACGTGCGCTGGCTGCGCCGGGCCGACGACATCAACGCGCTGGCCCGCATCCAGGCCCAGATGCTGGACGCGCTGTGGCCTCTGCTGGCCCCGGGTGGCAGGCTGCTGTATGCCACCTGTTCGATCTTCCAGGCCGAAGGCAGGCACCAGATCGACGCATTTATGCAACGCCTGGGTGCCGGCTCAGCCATACCGGACCCGGGTTCTCCCGGACACCTGCTGCCCAGCCGCGACAATGGCTTGCCCGGAGAAACCGGCCGCAGCACGGCCCTGCAGGACGGTTTCTTCTACGCACTGCTTCACAAGACCTAGACAAGCCGCCGCCCCATGCACGTGCCTTTGGTCCGCCAACACATCAAGCAGGACCTGTTGGCCTTGCTGCTGGTGCTGGCCGTGCTGCTGTCGCTGCTGCTGACCCCGGCCGCGGTGCGCGCCCAGGGCGTGGAGCTGCTGACGCTGGAAACCAACAAGTCCGAAGGCACGATCAATCTCGATTTCGTGGCCCGCGTCACCCTGCCCAAGGCGGTGGAAGACGCGCTGCAGCGCGGTGTGCCGGTGTACTTCGTGGCCGAAGCGCAGATGTTCCGCAACCGCTGGTACTGGCGTGACGAGCGGGTGGCCCGGGTCTCGCGTTCGTGGCGGCTGGCCTACCGGCCGCTGACCAGCGACTGGCGCGTCAGCCTGGGTGGCCTGAGCCAGACCTACTCCACCATGGCCGAGGCGCTGGCCATCGTCTCGCGCAGCGGCAACTGGAAATTGGTCGACGTGGCGCAGCTGGACGGCGAAAAAAGCTTCTACGTCGAGTTCAGCTATCGGCTGGACACCACGCAGTTGCCAGGGCCCATGCAGTTTGGCCTGGGCGGGCAAAGCGACTGGGCGCTGGGCGCCAGCCGCACGCTCAAGGTCGAGCCCTGAGCTTCCGCGCCAAGTCCATGTCCGCCTCTGCCCGCTGGGCCTGGATCGTCTCAACCATCGCCGCCACCGGCGCCACGCTGGTGCTGGCCTTCGTGCTGAGCTTCTCCCGGCCCGACGGCAGCTTCTACGAACGCAATTTTGTCTGGCTGTTCTGGATCAACGTCGCGGTGGCGCTGCTGCTGGGCCTGGTGGTGCTGCTGGTGGCGCTGCGGCTGGCCGTGCGCCTGCGCCGCGGCAAGTTCGGCAGCCGGCTGCTCATCAAGCTGGCCGGCATCTTTGCGCTGGTGGGGCTGCTGCCGGGCCTGGTGATCTACACCGTGAGCTACCAGTTCGTGAGCCGCAGCATCGAAGCCTGGTTCGATGTGCGCATGGCCGGTGCACTGGACGCCGGCCTGGCCCTGGGCAAAGGCACGCTGGAAGCGCTGGCGACCGACCTGGTGGACAAGGTGCGGGTGGGCGCCGAGCGGCTGGCCGACAGCGGGCCCAGCGGCGTGCCGCTGACGCTGGAGCGCCTGCGCGAGCAGATCGGCGCCAGCGAGGTCAGCCTGGTCAATGCCAACGGCCAGGTGCTGCTGACCGCTGGCGGCGCGGCCGCATCAGGCCCGCCCGAACGCCCCACCGCCACCTTGCTGCGCACCGCGCGCACGGGTGGCAGCGGCAGCCAGGTCGAAGGCCTGGACGACGAGTCGCTGAGCCCCGGCAGCCCGGGCCCGCGGCTGCGCGCGCTGGCGCGCGTGCCGCGCAACCAGGTCACCTTGTTCGGTGGCGAAGACCGCTTCCTGATGGTGGTGCAACCCCTGTCGCGTTCGCTGGCCTTCAATGCCCTGGCCGTGCAGTCGGCCTACAGCGAGTACCAGCAGCGGGCCTTGTCGCGTGACAGCCTGCGGCGCATGTACATCGGCACGCTGACGCTGACGCTGGTGCTGGCGGTGTTTGCCGCCGTGCTGCTGGCCATCGTGCTGGGCAACCAGCTGGCGCGGCCACTGCTGCTGCTGGCCGACGGCGTGCGCCAGGTGGCCGCCGGCGACCTGACGGCCAAACCGGTGTTTGCCAGTGGCGACGAACTGGGCGGCCTGACACGCAGCTTTGCCGACATGACGGCACAGGTGGCCGACGCCCGCAGCCAGGTGGAAAGGGGCATGGGCCAGCTGGAAGCGGCGCGCACACGCCTGCAGACCATCCTGGACACACTGACCGCCGGTGTCATCGTGTTCGACCGCGAAGGCCGCATCGACACCGTGAACCCCGGCGCCACGCGCATCCTGCAGCGGCCCTTGTCGGCCTGGCGCGGCCAGCACCTGTCCGACCTGCCCGACCTGCAGGAGTTTTCGCACAGCGTCGAGCAGCGCTTCGAACTGCTGGCCACCAGCCCCGAAGCCGGTGAACGCGACCAGTGGCAGGAAAGCTTCGACCTCAAACGCGGCGACGGCGCCACGCTGACGCTGCTGGTGCGCGGCGCCAGCCTGCCGGGCGAAGCGCGGCTGATGGTCTTCGACGACATCACCGAGGTGGTGTCCGCGCAGCGCAGCGCCGCCTGGGCCGAGGTGGCGCGCCGGCTGGCGCACGAGATCAAGAACCCGCTCACGCCCATCCAGCTGTCAGCCGAACGGCTGCAGCACCGCCTGGGTCACAAGCTGGAAGGCAACGACCAGGCGCTGCTGGCGCGCAGCGTGAACACCATCGTCAACCAGGTGCAGGCGATGCAGACCCTGGTCAACGAGTTCCGCGACTACGCGCGCCTGCCTGCGGCCCAGATGTTGCCGCTGGACCTGAATGCGCTGGCCGCCGAAGTGCTGGCCTTGTATGGCCAGGCGCAAGACAACGGCTTGCTGGTGGCGCAACTGGAAAGCGGCCTGCCGCGCATCCTGGGCGACGCCACGCAGCTGCGGCAGGTGATCCACAACCTGGTGCAGAACGCGCTGGATGCCGTCAGCGACCGGCCCGACGGCCAGGCCGAACTGATCACCACTGCCGCACGCGGCGAACACGGCGAACTGCGCGCGGTGCGCCTGACCGTCATCGACAACGGCCCGGGTTTTGCCGACAAGGTGCTCAAACGGGCCTTCGAACCTTATGTCACCACCAAGAGCAAAGGCACCGGCCTGGGCCTGGCGGTGGTGAAGAAGATCGCCGACGAACACGGTGCGCGTTTGCGCGCCGCCAACCTGCATGCAGGCGACGAACCCGACGGCCCGATCACCGGGGCACGGGTTTCGTTATCATTTTCGAACTTTGCCGTCACGCCACCCGGGGACACGCCCAGCCCAAGCGCTGCAGCGAACACCCCGGCGACCCCCCCGGCGACAACCCGCGATACAACGCAGTAAGCACGAGGCGCATGGCAACAATTCTGGTCGTGGACGACGAGCTGGGCATCCGGGCCCTGCTGTCGGAGATCCTCACCGACGAAGGACACACCGTCGAACTCGCCGAGAACGCGGCGCAGGCACGCCAGGTGCGTGAATCGCTGCGCCCGGACCTCGTTCTGCTGGACATCTGGATGCCCGACGTCGACGGCGTCACGCTGCTGAAGGAATGGTCGGCTGGCGGGCAACTGAGCATGCCGGTGATCATGATGAGCGGCCACGGCACCATCGACACCGCGGTCGAAGCCACCAAGGTGGGCGCCAGCGCCTTCCTGGAAAAGCCCATCACGCTGCAGAAACTGCTGCGCGCGGTGGAACAGGCCCTGGTCAAACCCAACCAGCGCACGGCGCCCGCCCTGAAAAATGCCCGCAGCGAACTGGTGGGCGGCAGCGAGGCGCTGCCGATGTTGACCACCGGCGGCCCGCTGCACGGCATGGGCCACCTGGAAGGCCCGCGCCCGGAACAGAGCTTCGACCTGGACCGCCCGCTGCGCGAAGCCCGCGACGCCTTCGAGAAGAGCTACTTCGAGTTCCACCTGGCCAAGGAAGGCGGCAGCATGACCCGCGTGGCCGAAAAAACCGGCCTGGAGCGCACCCACCTGTACCGCAAGCTCAAGCAGCTGGGCGTCGACCTGTCGCGCAACAAGCGCACCGGGGGCTGAAGCGGCCTGTGGCCGCGACACCTGGCAGGGGCGGTGCGCGGCTGGTTATAATCTTGGGCTCTGCATGGCCTGGTAGCTCAGTTGGTAGAGCAGCGGATTGAAAATCCGCGTGTCGGTGGTTCGATTCCGCCCCAGGCCACCACCCATCCCCGCCGAAGCCCATCCATCGTGATGGGCTTTGTCGTTTCCGGGATGGCTGCATACCGGTTGCTCAGAGCTCCAACGGGTCGGCTGGAGTTCGGTGCTGAACTTCATCGCAATGGCGCGGTGACCGTCCGTAGAATTCTCCCGCGGCACTGAAGCCTGGCATGGGGATGGAGCTATGGCGATACCGGGCTTTCAGTCATGGATGCTTCCTGTGCTCAATGAGTCCGCAGCCGGCGAGGTTCGCATTTCCAATGTTGTTGCCGTGCTCGGCGCAAAGCTGGGCCTGACGTAGGCCGAGCTCTCGGAGCTTTTACCCTCCGGTAAGCAAACCACGTTCGCCAACCGTGTCAACTGGGCCAAGAGCTACCTCGGCAAGGCGGGACTCATCCGTCTGACAAAGCGTGCGGAGGCGCCGGGCGCAGTCGGCGGCGCGGTTGCCTCTTCAGGCGCGGCAGGGGCATCCAGCAGATCCAACTGCAGGCTGCCCGACTTGCTCCATGGCATGCGCATGGTCGGCATCGTGCCGAGGCGGCTGGAAGAGCGGTAGTCCCTGCGCTGAGCGAGCCTCCTGTCCCGCCGCATCTCAGCGGTGTCTCGGATTGCCTCGCGAAGTCCCAGGAGCAACGGCCACGGCTCACCAATGGTTTCAACTTTCTGCTGAGGCTCGCATCAGCCACTGGCGTGGACCGCCAGCTTCGGGCAGCAACGAGTCATCGTCTCTTTCCTGCTCTTCTATATGTCCGAAAAACGTGCTATTTTTCGGACATGAAAGTTGCCAGTCCGTCAACGCACACCAGCACCAAGCCAGATGCCCGGCCTCGGCGTACTGTCGACTCCAGCATCGACGCCGCCATCTCACGCAAGGTGCGCCGTGCCAAGCCAGGTACCGTGTTCACACCAGCGCTGTTTGCGGGTCTGGGTGGCCGCGCCGCGGTCGACAAGGCCCTTCAGCGATTGCTCGCACGCGACGAACTGCGCCGCCTGTCACGTGGGCTGTACGACAAGCCCCGGCACGACCCGCTGCTCGGAACCTTGTGGCCATCAGTCGATGCCGTGGTCGCGGCAATCACCGGCAAGGACAAGCTGCGACTTCAACCCACAGGCGCCTATGCAGCCAACCTGCTCGGACTGTCCGACCAGGTGCCCGCACGCGTCGAGTTCCTGACCGATGGCACCAGCCGCACCGTCAAGGCGGGGCCGATGCACATCGTGCTGAAGCGGACCACGCCACGCCAGATGGCCGCGGCAGGACGTACCAGCGGCCTGGTGATCCAGGCCCTGCGCAGCCTGGGGTCTGAGCATGTGACACCACAACGACTCGAGAAGCTCATGCGCAACGTTCCCGCAGCCGAACGCCGCACCTTGCTGGAAGACCTGAGCTTGGCACCGGGCTGGATGCAGCCCACCCTGCGGGCCTTGGCCGCGGACAGGTCATAACAATGGCAAGGCTCGCATCGCAGTTCGTCGCTCTGCCGCCCGAGCGGCGCGCGCTCGCGTTCACGCAGACGGCCGCGCGCATGGCGGTGTCGAGCGTGATGGTCGAGAAGGACTTCTGGGTCAGCTGGCTGCTGGGGCTGCTCTTCGCCGACCCTGCCTTGGCGCCCCATCTTGTGTTCAAGGGCGGCACTTCACTGTCCAAGGTCTATGGCGTGATCGACCGCTTCTCCGAGGACATCGACCTGTCGATGTCGCCTGCGTTTGTAGGCGCTGACGAGTCGGTCTTCGCGGCCATGAAGAGCCGAACACGGCGCGATGCAGCGCTGGCACAGATGCAGGCTCAGTGTGGTGAGCAGACGCGCAACATCCTGATGCCGCGTCTCGAACAGGCCATCGTCGAACACCTCGGTCGCCGCTCGGCAGGCGCACCGTGGCTGCGCTACGAGGACGATGCGGTCGCGCGCTCGCCGGTGGTGCACTTCGAGTACCCGACGGCATCCGAGGCCGGCTTCGACTACCTGCGCCGCGAAGTGAAGCTCGAACTGGGGTCCCTCACCGACCAGCGGCCCACCGAGCAGCATGCGGTGCGCCCGTGGGTCGTCGACGACTTCCCCACCGCCTTCCCCGATTGGCAGTGCCAGGTGACCGCGCTCGAGCTGGCGCGCACGTTCTGGGAGAAGGCCACCATCCTGCACGCTGAGCACCATCGTCCCGCCGACCAGGCCACCCCCGATCGTTATGCGCGGCACTACGCCGACATGGAGCGCTTGCTTCGCCACCCCGACGCCACCACGATGCTTGCAGACCATGCGCTCTGCGAGCGTGTCGTCGCGTGGAAGAGCCAGGTGTTTGCGCGCCAATGGGCACGCTACGATCTGGCCCGGCCAGGCACGTTTCGCTTGCTGCCTGCCGACGACCGGCTGGCGGCCCTGGCGCGCGACTATGCGCAGATGCGCGCCATGTTCATTGCCGCACCGCCTGAGTTCGAGGTCGTGACGGCCCGCCTTGCCAGTGCCGAGGGTACGCTGAACACGACTGGCACTACCTAGGCAGCGCCGCGCGCGCCATCGGTTCATCCCGCCGGCTCGGAGAACTCAAGTCCACCTCGCACGCCTCGCCGGCACACAAGGAGCAGCAACGTCCAAGCCGTCAGGCCATTGGGGATGGAGTAACCCAGGCAGTAACTCCGCAAGCCTGGATTGGCGAGCTTTAGGGAAGTGCTGAACAAAGCGTCATCCAGTAGCCGTTGAATTCCAACGACGTTCGGATTTCGCGATGCAAGAAATGCGGGCGCATCTGAGGGCGACGAGCTCTATTCGAAACGTAACTCATGGCAACTTGGTGCCCTTTACGTACTCAGGACGCACCAACGCCTTGGTGTCGGTCATCCAGTAGTGCGCGCTTGGCCAGCACGAGGTTGGCCAGGGCGAGTTGCGCGTACAGGCGGGTGCCGTTCTTGTATAGACCGCGGTAGCTGACCTTCTTGTATCCGAACAGGTTCTTGACGACGTGGAACGGGTGCTCCACGAGCGCCCGGATCTGCGCCTTCTTGCGCTCCACCAGCACCGTGAGTTCCTTGAGCAGGCCTTCGGGCATGGCCTTGATCACGCCGCGCTTGGTGGCCACGAGCCACTTCACGTCCTTGCGGATGTCGCCTTCCTTCTGCGCTTCGGTGATTTCCGCTCGCTTGTCCACGCCGGTGTAGCCCGCGTCGGCGTGCACGCGCGCTTCCTGGCCGTGCAGCAGTTCGTGCGTGTGGGCCACGTCGCTCTCGTTGGCCGCCGTGGCGTGCACGCTGTGCACCAGGCCGGACTCGGCGTCGACGCCGATGTGCGCCTTCATCCCGAAGTGCCACTGGTTGCCCTTCTTGGCCTGGTGCATCTCGGGGTCGCGGGCGTGGTCCTTGTTCTTGGTCGACGGGGGTGCGGCGATGATGGTGGCGTCCACCAGCGTGCCCTCGCGCATGAGTAACCCGCGCTGGCCCAGGTGGGCGTTGACTTGCTCGAAGATGGCCTTCGTCAATTGCTGATCTTCCAGCAGGCGGCGGAATTTCAGCAGCGTCGTGGCGTCGGGCACCTGCTCACGCGCCAGGTCGATGCCCACGAACTCGCGCATGGCCTGGCTGTCGTAGATGGCATCCTCCAGACCTTCGTCGCTCAGGCTGTACCACTGCTGCAGGAAGTACATGCGCAGCATGCGCGGAACGCCGATGGGCGGGCGACCGACGCGGCCGCTGCTGGGGTAGTGCGGCTCGATGAGCGCAATCAGCGCTGTCCACGGCACCACCTGCTGCATCTCGCCCAGGAACTTCTCGCGCCTTGTCTTGCGCTTCTTGCCCGCGTATTCCAGGCTGGCAAAGCTCGTCTGCTTCATGCCTCGATCATCCACGGCGCCATCGGGCTCCGCCATCGTGCTTGACCCGGATAAATCAGCATTTCCTTAGCGTTCTCGCGTGTGTCCAGCCATCATTCGAGTGAGCCCCAGGCCACCATACAATTCAAAGACTCAGCCCAACTCGATCGGTTGGGCTTTGTTGTTTCTGAGGTGCTTGTAGGGGCTGTGCAGGGGAGAGCCGGGGTTTTTGGCCCCAAGCCGGCCGTCTGCCAGCCTGAAACGGTGGAACAAGTTCCAGCCCCGTCGCACCCGCGCACAGCCCGTGCGGGTGGAAGAATTCCATTCTCCCGGCAGCCGGGCGCTCGGCCGAACGTGGCTGCGGAGCAGTCGCACCCCTCCACCGCAGCACGGAAGCAGCGGCCTCACCGTGAACGCACTGGAGCAGCATGGGCGCCTACGGGCACCCGAATGCGGGGCCGGGAGAACGCGGCTGGTGCGTGACGGGCGAGGTCGCTAGCCTGTTGAAGGGTTCCGGCGTGTCGTCTGGACCTCCCCAACTGCCGTCCCGAACGGTTCCAAGGAGACAAGATGAGACTCAAGGCCCTGGCATTTGCCGCGCTGATGGCCGTTGCCGCCGCCGCCCATTCCACCCCGCCGCCGAAGTACTACGTCGACGAGACCAAGTTGCCCTTCGGCGAGGTGCCCGGGGTCTCCACCCAGCGCCTGTGGGGCGTGCACAACAACGCCGGCTACCGCATCGAGGTGCCCGCGAACTGGAACGGCAGGCTCGTGATCTGGGCCCACGGCTACCGCGGCGAAGGGCTGGAGCTGACGGTCGACAACCACCCGCTGCGTGCTTTCCTGGTGTCCCAGGGCTATGCCTGGGCGGCATCAAGCTACAGCAGGAACTCCTACGATCCGTCTCAAGGCGCCAAGGACAGCCACGCGCTGGCACAGTTCTTCAACGGCCTCATTGGCAAGCCGATGAAGACCTACGTCACCGGCGCCTCGATGGGCGGCCACGTCACCACCGTGATGGCCGAGCAGTGGCCGCGAAGCTATGCAGGCGCGATGCCGATCTGCGGCGTGATGGGCGACTACGAGCTGTTCGACTACTTCCTCGACTTCAACGTCGCGGCGCAGACGCTGTCGGGGATGAACGCGACCTATCCCTTCGGGCCCGACTACATGACCGTCACTGCGCCGGCTACCAAGGCGGCGCTTGGCCCGGCCTTCCCGTTTGCGCTGAACGCACAGGGCCAGCAGTTGAAGGGCCTCCACGAGCAGCGGTCCGGCGGCGTGCGGCCGCTCTTCGAACAGGGGTTCCTGTTCTGGAACGGCGTGGTGCCCGGCAACTTCATGTTCCTGCGCGGCGTGGGCGACGGCACGCTGCCGCGCCAGCCCGGCTTGGCGGTGCAGAACTCGGACGTCGTCTACCAGTTCGATGCCGACCCGGCGCTCAGCGGCGCCGAGACGGCGTTCAACGACATGGTGCAGCGCATCACCGCCGACCCGCAGGCGCGCCGCCGCAACGGCCTGGCCAACGTGACGCCGACCCCGGGCGACCTGAAGATCCCGATGCTGACGCTGCACACGCTGGGCGACCTTTTTGTGCCCTTCCACATGCAGCAGGTGTACGCGAGCCGGGTCGCCGCCAAGGGCGCGTCGCACCTGTTGGTGCAGCGCGCGACGCGCGACTACGGCCACTGCACGTTCACCCCGTCGGAGCTCGTCACCACTTTCACCGACCTCGTGAATTGGGTCGAAGCCGGCGTCAAGCCGGCGGGCGACGATGTGTTGAACCCCACCGCGGTAGCCAACCCGGCTTTCGGCTGTGCTTACACCGATAAGGTGGCGCCGCGGCAGTGGGACAACCCCGCGCTCGCCTTCCTTAAGCCGCCGGCCTGCCCGACACCGTGATGCAGACGGGGACGCTGGCTCAAGCCGGCCGCCCCCTCAGGCCGGCCAGCCGCCGATACAGCTGGCCGGCCCATCCTTCGGGCACGAAAGCACGCCAGTCGCCCTCGGGCTGGGCCAGGCGCTCGGCGACGATCCAAATCGAAGCAGGCGCCACAGAATTCGCTACCCCGGTAGTCGCCGGCTGCAACTGTCCTGCCGGCAGCGCCGATCTGTGCGCGATCGAGCACGGATCCCAGACCGCACCCTCGCCGCGACCGGGGCGGCCGCCACCGTCCACGCCTGCTGCCGTATCGACGATGAACATGAGGCCGGCGGAATGCCAGATACCTTCGCCACGACTCATGCGCATGCAGTCCTTGGACAGTGCCTCGAAGGTGGGGCCTGCCATGGAGCCGAGCGTCACGCCACCGGGCTGTCCAGTCACCACCACCGGACTGGCATCGGGGTCGTTGATGTCGACCCACTCGAGTTCGTATTCATCACCGACATCCGGGTTCAGCGCCGACTGGTCGTTGGTGGCCGCCAGCGAGGCCGGACGCGCCTGTCTGAAGATGCTCTTGATGCGGGCTGCCAGGAGCTTGCCGCCATCGTGCAAGGCGCCCACCTCACCGGCCGTGTTCTTCGGCTTGAAGCGGAAAAGCGATGACAGGTTGCGGTTGTCCGCGGTCTCGTCAACCCGGCCGCATCAGCGGGTGAACCTGCGCCTGGACGAACTTGGCCTGCGCCGGCTCGTGGTCCCAGCGTTCGACCGTGGCCGTTTCAGTGGCCGCGATGTCAATCCGGATCACGTTCACCGAATTGCCCGCTTCGGCGCGCACCCGTGAGCTGACAGCGGTGCCGGCCTGAACGGCCCAGCCGCCGTGGGGCAGCGGCAGCACAAAGGGCAGGTGGATGTGGCCGCCGACGATCAGGTCCACCCCCGCAGCGCCCCAGCTGTGCAGTGCAGCGGCGTGGCCGTGCAGGCGGTCGTGGGCGTCCTGCGGGCGGCTCACGGCCAGCGGCTGGTGCACCAGGACCACTTTGCATTGCGCAGGCCGTGCCTGCGCCAGGCGGCGCGCCACACGTTCGGTCTGCTCTGCTGACAGCTGGCCATCCGCATGCCGCCACCAGCGGGTGGTGTTGACGGCCAGCAGCAGCAGATCGTCGGTCTCCAGGCTGGGTTCCAGTTCTTCACCGAAGGCCACCCGGTAACGTGCGTAAGGGGCGAAAACACGCAACGGCAGGTGAAACAGCGGAATGTCGTGGTTGCCAGGCACGGCCACCCAACGTGGCACCTGCAGGCGCTGCACGAAGGCCCGTGCCGCAGCGAACTGGGCACGGGTGGCACGTTGCGTGATGTCGCCCGACAGCAGAAGCACATCGGGGCGCAGCTCGTGTGCCAATCGCACCAGCGCTTCGACGACCGCCGGGCGTTCGGTGCCGAAGTGCGGGTCGGACACCTGCAGCAGCAGCGTCATGCGGCGGCCTTCGGCTCGGGCAAGGGCGTGGCAGCCGGCGCGGCCGGGGGCGGGCACAGCAGGTCCAGCGTCTGCGGGGCCACTTGAAAGGTCAGCGGCAGCCGCATCCAGCTCACCTCGCCGTCGGTGGCCACCTTGATGCGTGTTGCGCCCAGCGTGCCCAGGCGGCGGCCGGGCCGCACGGTGAGTTTTTTCGTGGCCACGTGGATCAGTTCTTCGGCTTCCCCCAAACGCCCCAGCGCACCGCGCAGCAGCAGGCCCAGCATCTTCAGCAGGCCCACCGGTCGCAGCGCAATGGCCGCCAGTTGGCCGGCTTCCACGGCGTCGGCCTCCGAAAACCCCAGCTGCTGCATCTGCAGCGCGTTGTTGCCGACAAACAGCGTGGGTGTGCGCAATTCGCGTTCATTGCCCTGGGCTTCGATGCGCAGACGCAGGCTGCGGTGGCCGCGCAGCAAGGTGGCCAGCCCGGCGCCGAAAGCCACCAGGCGGCTGCGGCCGAACTGGCGTTTCCACGCCTCGCGGTCTTCCAGCAGGCGCGGGTACAGGCCCAGGCTGGCGTTGACCAGGAACACCCGGTCGCCCACCAGCCCCACCTGCGCCGGCTGCCGGTGGCCCGCCAGCAGCACCTGCAGCGCCGCCACGGTGTCGTCGGGAATGCCGTGGGTGCGACTGAAGTAGTTGAAGGTGCCTTGCGGCAACACGCCGAAGGTGCAACCACTGCCCAGCACGGCCTGGGCCACGGTGTTGATGGTGCCGTCGCCACCGGCGGCCACCACCACACCACCCACTTGCTGCGCTTGGCTGACGGCCTGGCGCGCGATAGCACCCAGCTGCTTCGGGTCCTGCACCTCCAGCAGGTGCAGCGTGCGCCCGGCTTCCGTGCAGCCCTTTCGCAGCGTTTCACGCACTTCGTCGGCCTGGCCGTGGCCGGCACCGACGTTGAAAACGACGATCAGCGGAGCCGACATGGTCCGGCTTGCGGCCAGGCGCGGCCTAGTCGGCCAGCGGCACGCAGAGGGTGTCGATCTGTCCCATCACTTCGGGCGTCAGCTTGTCCAGCACGGCCAGGGCACCCAGGTTGGCTTGCAGCTGTTCGATGTGCGAAGCACCGGTGATCACGGTGCTGACGCGCGGGTTTTTTGCCACCCAGGCCAGCGCCAGCTGGGCCAATGAGCAGCCCAGGTCGGCGGCGATGGGCTCGAGCTTGGCCACGGCCTGGTTCTTGGCCGGGTGGGTGAGGCCGTCACGCAGAAAGGCCATGTTCTCCAGCGCACCGCGGCTGCCTTCGGGCACGCCGTTTTTGTACTTGCCGGTGAGCAGGCCACTGGCCAGCGGGCTCCAGGTGGTCAGGCCCAGTCCGATGTCTTCATACAAGCGTGCGTACTCCTGTTCGACCCGCCGGCGGTGGAACAGGTGGTACTGCGGCTGCTCCATCACCGGCTTGTGCAGGTGGTGGCGCTCGGCAATCTCCCAGGCGGCGCGGATGTCGGCGGCGCTCCACTCGCTGGTGCCCCAGTACAGGGCCTTGCCCTGGGTGATGAGGTCGCTCATCGCACACACGGTTTCTTCCACCGGCGTGTGCGGGTCGGGGCGGTGACAGTAGATCAGGTCGATGTGGTCCAGGCCCATGCGCTTCAGGCTGCCGTCCATGGCCTGCATCAGGTACTTGCGGTTCAGCGTGTCCTTGCGGTTGACGGCGTCACCCTCGCGGTCCAGACCCCAGAAGAACTTGGTGCTGACGATGTAGTTCAGCCGCGGCCAGGCCAGTTGTTTGAAGGCCGCGCCCATGATCTCTTCGCTGCGGCCGCCGGCATAAGCCTCGGCGTTGTCGAAGAAGTTGACGCCAGCGTCGAAGGCCGCGGCCAGCATCTCGCGCGCCTGGCCGGTGTCGACCTGGTTGTGGTACGTGACCCAGGAACCCAAGGACAAGGTGCTGACACGCAGGCCGGAACGGCCGAGTCGACGGTATTGCATGGTGGGCGCGGAGCAGGCGTTGAGGGACAGCGAGCGTAGCGCAGTGGCTTTGCCCTTCCTGGCCGCTCCTCGACTTCATGCGCCCCGGCGGGGCGCGGGCTCAGCCAGCCAGCTTGCGCCCCGCAGCGCCAACCCGGCGGCTCGCCCAGCCCAGCACACCCGCCAGGCCGGCCAGCGTCAATGCCCAGACCGGCGGCTCGGACACCACCGACACCGCATCGATCACGGCGTAGTGAAGCAAGGGGTTCTGCTCGTTCAGGAAACGCAGCGTGGTGGACTCGGACTGGGCCACGAAGTCCACCGTGGCTGTCGCCCACACAGCGGTGATCGTGGGCGCCGCCGGGGTCTCGAACAGCTGGTCCAGGCCCGCCACCTGCACCCGCACCGTGCCGGTGCCGTCGCGGCCTTCAAATCGTGCGTTGCCCAGGCTGAAGCTCAGCGTGTAGGTCTGTCCGGCCACGGTGGACAGCGTCTGTTCGATGCCGCCGCCTTCAGGGTAGATGTGGTTGGCCAGGTCGACGGCCATCAGCCCGTCGGGCACCGGACCCGTGCCCAGCACCAGCGGGTTGATGTACTCAACACCGCTGAGCAGGGTGGTCCAGCCAGTGATGGCGGTGGACCCACCCGGCAGCACACAACCGCCTTCGCAGCCACCAGGGAACTCGAAGCTGCCGTTGAACACCAGTTCGGACTGGGCAGCGCCGGCCAGGCTCAAGCCAGCCAGCAGGGCAAGCAGTCGGAGGCGGTTTTGCATGGCGTGGCCCTCGGTTCGGAAATCATAAGCCGCCTGACACTGGCGTGCACGGCGAATGCTGCAGTGTGTCGCGCAAGGACAGGTCCGTGCGCTCGAACAGCAGGCATGCACGGGTCCAATTGATCGGCCACGGCCAGACGGCCATTGCCTGCGGGTGACGGCTACCAGCGCAGCAGGCCCGCGGCCCAGGTCAGGCCACCGCCGAAGGCGGTCATCAGCACCGTGTGGCCGGGCTGGATGCGCCCGTCTTGTGTGTATTCGTCCAGGCAGGTCGGGATGGTGGCGGTGGAGGTGTTGCCGTACTTGTGCAGGTTCAGCGCCACCCGTTCCATCGGCAGACCCAGGCGACGCGCGACCGCCTGGATGATGCGCAGGTTGGCCTGGTGCGGCACGAACCAGTCCACATCGGCCACCGCCAAGCCCTGCGCGGCCAGCAATTCGCGCGAGACCTCGACCATGCAGCGAACCGCGTGGTTGAAGACCTCGAGGCCATCCATGTGGATCAGGTGCAGACGCTGCGCCACCGCCTCAAGGCTGGCAGGCTGACGGGTGCCACCGGCCGGCAACGACATGACGTCGCCGAAGTGTCCGTCGGTGTGCAGGTGCAGGCCCAGGATGCGGCCGCGCGGCTCGGCTGCAGCCGACCCCAACGCCGAATCCACGGGGCCGATCAGGCAGGCCCCGGCACCGTCACCGAACAAGATGCAGGTGTTGCGGTCGGTCCAGTCCACGTAGCGCGTCAGCGCTTCGCTGCCGATCACCAGCACGTGCCGGTAGGCGCCCGTGCGCACCAGCGCATCGGCGGCCTGCACACCCGCCAGCCAGCCGGCACAGGCGGTCACCAGGTCGTAGGCCGGCACGCCGGCGCGCACACCCAGCTTGGCCTGCACGGCGGCACCCAGCGAAGGCAACCAGCGGTCGGGCGTGTTGGTGCAGGTGATGATCAGATCCACGGCCGACGGCGGCAGGCCCGCACGGTCCAGCGCATCGCGCGCGGCGGCGGCCGCGATGTCGCTGTTGTTCTGCCCAGGTGCCAGCATGCGCCGCTGCTCGATGCCAGTGCGTTCGCGGATCCAGGCGTCGCTGGTGTCGACGCGCAGCGCGATGTCGTGATTGCTGAGCACCTGCTCGGGGAAGGCCGAGCCCAGCGCCACGATGCGCGAGGCCGCTGCAGCACGGGGCGGGCTGGGTGTCATCGCCGGCACCGTATCACGCGGCCGCGTCAAGCAGCGCCTGGCGCAACTGCGTCTTGAGCACTTTGCCCAGCGCCGTGCGCGGCAGCTGGGTCACGAAGGCCACCGAACGTGGCACCTTGTAGCCGCCGATGTGTTCGCGGCAGAAGGCCTGCAGCGCACCGGCATCGGGCGCCCAGTGCGCCTGGGGCACCACCACGGCGTGCACGGCCTCGCCATACAACGCATCAGGCCGGCCAACCACGGCCACCTCCAGCACGCCCGGGTGCAACAGCAGCACGGCTTCGACTTCGCCGGAGTAGACGTTTTCGCCGCCAGTGATGATCACGTCTTTCTGGCGGTCCAGGATGAAGACATAACCTTCGCTGTCGATGCAGCCCACGTCGCCGGTGTGGAAGCAGCCCCCGCGCAGCGCCTGACGGCTCAGTTCAGGGGCATCCAGATAGCCCGCAAAGACGTTGTCGCCCTGCGCCACGATTTCGCCCACATGGCCAGTGGGCAGCACGCTGCCGTCGTCGGCCAGCACCTGCAACTGCACGCCAGGCAGCGCACGGCCGCAGGCACCCAGGCGTTCAGGGTGGTGGCCCGCCAGCGCCGCCCGGTGGGCCGCAAAGTCCAGCATGGCCAGCAGCGGTGAGGTTTCGGTCAGCCCGTAACCCTGGATGAACTGCACCTCCGGCAGCGCCTGCACGGCACGCCGGATGGTCGCCAGCGGCATCGGGGAAGCGCCATAAACCACCCGCCGCAGGCTGGACGTGTCGTGCTGCGCGACAAGCCCCGAGTCCAGCAGCAGCGTCAGCATCGTGGGCACCAGCAGCGTCGTCGTGACGCGGTGCTGCGCCACAGCCTGCAAAAAGGCCTGCGGCGTGAAGCGTGGCAGGTAGGCCTGCGCGGCGCCTTGCAGCAAAAAACAGGTGAACACCAGTTCGGCCGAATGGAACATCGGCGCCACATGCAACACCACGTCGTGCGCGGCCGGCTGCAGCACGCTGGCAATCTGGCGTGCGTTGGCCAGGATGTTGGCGTGGCTCAGCGGCACGCCCTTGGCGCGGCCCGAGGTGCCGCCGGTGAAGAGCAGCAGGGCTTCGTCGGCCGGCTGCACCCGCGCGGGTGTCTGTGCCGGTGCTCCGGCCAGCGCGGCTTCGTAAGCGGCCGGGTCCAGCCACAGCGTGCGCGCCGACCAGGCCGACAGCTGCGGCGCCCGCGCGGTGGCGGCCAAGGCCGGGTCGGCCAGCAGCAGCTGGCAGCCTGCCTGCTGAAGGATGTCGGCCAACTCCAGCGCAGACAAGCGGTGGTTCAGCGGCACCGGTGTGGCGCCCAGGCGCCAACCGGCGTGCAGCAGCTCGGCAAAGCGAAATCCGTTCAAGGCCAGCACGGCAAAACGCTGGCCGCGCTGCAGACCGCTGGCCTGCAGCCAGCCGGCCACGTGGCCGACGCGCTTGTCGAAAGTCGCCCACTCCAGCGTCAGCTCAGCGTCGCAGACAGCGCGCCGATGGGCCATTCGCCCGGCCGCTTCTTGCATCGCATGCGTCAGTGTGTTCATGGCGTGGTTTGCGGCATCGAGCGGCCAGCACAGCGGCTTGCAGGCAGTGAAGTATCGTAGGCTACAGAGACTCTTGCCGCCAGAGCCGCTCCGCAGCGCGGCAGCACCCAGTCCAAAACGGGAGGCGTTCACGATGGAGAACTACAGGCTGCGCAAGCGCGTGCTGGTCACCGGCGGCGCCGGTTTTCTGGGCTCGCATTTGTGCGAGCGGCTGGTCGGTGAAGGCCACGACGTGTTGTGCGTGGACAATTTTTTCACCGGCACCCGCGACAACGTCGAACACCTGCTGGGCAATCCGCGCTTCGAGCTGATGCGCCATGACGTGACCTTTCCGCTGTTCGTGGAAGTGGACGAGATCTACAACCTGGCCTGCCCGGCATCACCCATCCACTACCAGTACGACCCGGTGCAGACCACCAAGACCAGCGTGCATGGCGCCATCAACATGCTGGGGCTGGCCAAGCGGCTGAAGGCGCGCATCCTGCAGGCCAGCACCAGCGAGGTCTACGGCGACCCCGCCGTGCACCCGCAGACCGAGGACTACTGGGGCCATGTCAACCCCATCGGCGACCGGTCCTGCTACGACGAAGGCAAACGCTGCGCCGAGACGCTGTTTTTCGACTACTGGCGTCAGACGCGATTGCGCATCAAGGTGGCACGCATCTTCAACACCTACGGCCCGCGCATGCACCCCAACGACGGGCGTGTGGTGTCCAACTTCATCGTGCAGGCGCTGCGTGGACAGCCCATCACCATCTTCGGCCAGGGCACGCAGACACGGTCTTTCTGCTACGTCAGCGACCTCATCGACGGCCTGGTGCGGCTGATGAATTCGCCCGACGCCGTGACCGGCCCCCTCAACCTGGGCAACCCGGTCGAGATGAGCATGCTTCAGCTGGCTCAGCGGGTGATCGAGCTCACCGGCTCGGCCTCGCAACTGGTGTTCAAGCCGCTGCCCAACGACGACCCGCGCCAGCGCTGCCCCGACATCACCCGCGCCCGCGAACAGCTGGGCTGGGCGCCCACGGTGGCGCTGGACGAAGGCCTGAAGCAGACCATCGCACACCTGGACCAGTTGCTGAAGCGCCTGGACGCGGCACCGGCGGCCTGAGCGGCATCAAGCGACATCAAGCAACACCTTGGACAACATCCCCTTCGGCCAGCCCAACTTCTCTGAAGCCGAGATCGAAGCCGTGGCGCGGGTCATGCGCAGCGGCTGGGTGGGCATGGGGCCGGAAACGCTGGCCTTCGAACAGGAACTGGCTGCGCACCTGGGCGCGCAGCAGGTGGTCAGCACCAATTCCTGCACCTCGGCGCTGCAGCTCAGTCTGCTGGCGCTGGGCGTAGGGCCGGGCGACGAGGTCATCGTGCCCAGCTTCACCTGGTGCAGCACGGCCAATGCCGCGATCCAGGTTGGCGCGCAGCCGGTGTTTGCCGACATCGACGCGCACACGCTGGGGTTGGACCCGGCCGGCGTGGCGGCCGTGGTCACGCCGCGCACGCGGGCCGTGATCCCCGTGCATTTCGGCGGTCTGGGCCAGGACTTGCTGGCACTGAGCGCGGCCTTGCCGCCCGGCGTGCAGGTGGTCGAAGACGCCGCCCACGCGCTGGGTTCGACACTGCCCGACGGTCGCACCGTCGGCACGGCGGGCCACCTTTGCTGCTTCAGCTTCTACGCCAACAAGGTGCTGTCCACCGGCGACGGCGGCGCCATCGCGGTGCCCGACGCGGCGCTGGCTTCCAGGCTGCGCTCACTGCGCCTGCAAGGGCAGAACACGGACGCCTGGCAGCGCTACGCCAGGCCCTCGTCGGCACTGATGCCGCCGCAGATTGCCGAGCTGGGCCTGAAGGCCAACTTCACCGATCTGCAGGCCGCCATCGGCCGGGTGCAACTGCGCCGCCAGGCAGAATTTGCGGCCACCCGTGCGGCTGTGGCCGCCGTCTACGGGCTGGCACTGTCTGACCTGGGCCTGCGCTTCCAGCGCGGCTGGGACCAGCCCGGCCACGCGCGCCATCTGTTCACGGTGCAGCTGCCCCCACAGTGGTCAAGCCGGCGTGACGGGCTCATCGCCACGCTGCGCGCGCAAGGCATCGGCGCCAGCCTGCATTACCGGCCCTTGCACCGGATGCCGCTTTACGCCGGCCTGAAACGCGGCCAGGCGCTGCCGCAGACCGAAGCGGTGGCGGACACCATCCTGACGCTGCCCATCGGCCCCTGCATGAGCGCGGACGATGCCTGGCGCTCGGCCCAGGCGCTGCGCCAGGCGCTGGGTGCTGCACCCTGGCCGCGCGACCTGCCGAACTAACTTTTGCCAGCCAAGAGATCCTCGTAGACCTGCAGCACCTGGGCCACATGCCGCCCGGGCCCCCACTGCGCCACGGCCTTGTCGCGCGCAGCCCGGCCCATGCGACCGGCCAGCGCCGGGTCTTGCCACAGCCTTTGCACCTGACGCGCCAGTTCGGTGGCATTGCCGGCTTCGAACAGCAGGCCTTCGACACCGTCCTGCACCAGGTCGGCCACCGCGCCCAGGCGCGAACCGATGACCGGAATGCCGTGACCCATGGCTTCTGCGCCCACCAGGCCGAAGGTCTCGAACCAGATGCTGGGCACCACCAGCAAACGCGCCCCGCGGTAGAAGGCCTGCAGTTCGGCGGCGTTGTGGGTCACCACCACTTCAGGGCCGACCGGCACGTCCACGGTCACCAGGCTGGCGTGGTGGCGCGCCATCACAAAAGGCAGGCCGGTGATGCGGGCGGCTTCGGCAAACACCGGCAAACCCTTTTCGGCTGAAAAACGGCCGGCGTAGGCCACGTAGCTGCCTTGCGCGGAGTCGGCCGCGGTCTCGGGCAGATGCACCGGTGGTGAAATCACACACAGGCGATCGGCCGGCAGCCCGGCATGTTCGGTCAACCAGCGGCCGGCAAAGACCGACGGGGCGATGTAGCGGCTGACATGGCGGTCGAACAGACCGAAGGTGCGCACGCCCACGTTGTAGAGCGCGGCGGCGGTGGTTTCGGGCAGGCTGCCGCGGCAGTTGTGGCGCAGCGCGTGCCATTCGCGGCCGGGCCCCAGGCAGCGTGTGCACAGGTGGCCTTCACGCACGTGGGTGACCAACGGGCAGCTCATGCGGAAGTCGACACAGCTCATCACCACCGGCAGACCACGGCGTGTGCACTGCGGCAGGACCCAGGGCGACACCATCGGGTAGATCTCGTGCACGTGCACCAGGTGCGGCTGGAAGCTGTCGAGCAGGGCCGCGAATTCACGCACCGACGCGCCGCCCCACAGCACACCGGTGCCGGCCTGCAGCCTGCCCGGCAAGCCACGCAGCCCCGGCGGCAGGTTCAGCGCGCTGCGGGCCATCACCTGCACCTGCAGGCCCTGTTCGCGCTGCAGCTCGATGGTGGCCTGCGTCACATTGTTGGCGCCACCACCACCGCGGTGCTGGTTGTAGACGTGCAGCACCTTCATCACCACTGCGCCTTCACCACGGCACCACCTGGGGTCTGGCGACATCGCTCTCGCTGGCAAATCCAAAAAGCGGTGGCCGCTTGGGCCAGCGCCAGGCCCAGCGGGCCAGGCCTTGTGTCATGCGCAGGCGACGCCGGCGGTCGGGCTGCTTTGCACCGGGCCAGGCGGCCATCAAAGCCGCCGGCGGCAGGCGCAGCAGCGCCGCCAGCGCCGCCATCGCCGCAAAGGCCCGCCCCGCGGCCACGCCGTGGTGCTTGCGCAAATACAGCCAGACGGCGTGGCAGCCCAGTGCGTAGTGGTCCCCCGCACGGTGCGGATGGCTGCTTTGCTGCCACAGGTGCGTGATGACGGCGGCGGGCTGGTAGTGGATGGCCCAGCCGGCGTTCAGGATGCGACGGCAGTAGTCGATGTCGTCCAGGTACATCGGTGAGCTTTCGTCCAGCAGGCCCACCTGCTGCAGCACCTCTTGCCGCATCAGCAGGCAAGCGCCGCAGATGCTCTGCACAGCGCAGGCCTGCTGGCGCGGCCAGGCCAGCAGGTTGAAGCCGTCGTACCAGCGGGGGGGTGGCGGTTCCGACGCAGGCTGCGGTGCGGCCTGTGCCGTCAATCGCCTGCGAGAGCGGCTTTGCACCTTGTGCGCCAGCTTGTCCAGCAGCAACAACCAGGGCAGCAGGTTGCCGGGCGCGGGCAGGCGGCGTGCACATTCGGCCTGGATGCTGCCGTCGCCCAGGCGCAGCATCGGGCCCACGGCGCCCGCGTCAGGGTGGGCTTGCAGGTGCGCCAGCAAGCTGCTCACGGCGCCGGGCTGCACAACGGTGTCGGGGTTCAGCAGCATCACGGCGCGGCCTCGGCACAGCGGCAACGCCCGGTTGTTGCCGGCCGAAAAACCCAGGTTCTGGCCGGTGGCCTGCAGTTGCACCCAGGGGTGGTGCTGACGCAGCAGTTCAGCGGTGCCGTCGGCCGAACCGTTGTCGACGACAAACACCTCGGTGTGCAAGCCACTGCAGGCGGTGGCCAGCGAATCCAGGCAGTTGCCGATCAGCGCTGCGGCGTTGTAGGTGACGATGACCACCGACAGGTCGGGCTGGGCTGCAGTTGCCGGTGCCGATGCCTGTGCAAGGGACTCAGCCATCGGCGCCCCCGCGCGAGGCCTTGCGGTCGCCGCGCGTCTGCCACCACTGCCCCGCCAACCCCAGCACAAAGCGGGTGTTGTAGACCAGGTAACGCCCGGCCAGCCGGCGCGGTTCCTGTGCCAGCCTGAAGGCCCACTGCAAGCCGCTGCGCTTGATCCATTCGGGCGCGGCACGTGTGCGGCCGGCCAGCAGGTCGAAGAGGCTGCCGACACCGACCATCGGCACGCCGGCCAGCGGCGCGCTGGTGTGCATCCAGTGGTCCTGCGCCGGTGTGCCCATGCCCACCCACACGATGCTGGGCCGCGCCGCTTCGATCTGCGCCAGGATCTGCGCCTGCTGGTCCGCCGGCACCGGTCGCACCGGTGTTGCGCAGCCCCCGACCACCTCGATGCCGGGAAAACGCCTGCGCATCGCGGCGGCCACTTCATCCGTCTGGCCCACCCGCCCGCCGACCAGGAAGTGCCGCCAGTGTTGGAAACGCGCGCAGCAGGCCAGAAACAGGTCGTCGTTGTGCACACGCTCGGCGCGGCCGTGGCCCAGCGCGTGCAGCGCCCAGACCACGGCCATGCCGTCGGCGGTGACGATGTCGGCCTGCGCCATCACCTGGGCAAAGTCGGGCAGGTCGGTGGCCATCGTCGCGGAGTAGGCGTTGGCGCAGCTGACACAAGCGCCACCGCCACGGTCCACCAGCCGCGCCAGTTCGTCCTGCGCTTCGACGAAGGTGCACACGGTGACGGGTGTGCCCAGCACACGTGCCTGCGGCAGACCGGTGGGTGCACGCCGTGTGTCGTTCACACGCCCTCCAGTTCGTGAGCCATCGGCAAAACCAACCCGGCCTGCTGCGCCCTCACCTGCCACTGCGGCTTGTGCCAGCGGCGCTGGCCGGCCCGCCAGGCGCGGGCCAGCGGGCGCGACAGCAGGTAGACCAGCGAACCGTGGTGCAGCAGGCGCTGCAGACCCGCGCCGCGTTGCCCTGCCGTGCACAGCTGCACATAGGCCCCCACGCTGTGGTGCACCTGTTGCCGCGTGTGCAGCAAGGCCGGCGGGATGTGCGCCTGCCACTGATCCAACAGCGCCAACGCTTCGTCCTGGATGCGCCCCAGGCTGGCCGCCGTCATGCCGCCGGCATGCACGCGGTACAGGCACACGGGTTCCTGCACGGCACGTGCCGCGCCAACACGCGCCAGCGCCAGGAAGAGCCAATAGTCAGGCACCACCTGCACCCAAGCGGGCAGCTGGCCGGCACGCTGCACGGCGACACGCCGCAACATCGCGCTGCTCATGCAGATGAAACACGACTGCGCCACCAGGGCCTGGAAGATGTCACCTTCGGGCAGGCTGCAGTGTTCATGCCGGTGGTCGAAGTCTTGCCGCCCGCCGTGTTCGAAGAACTTCACGGTGCGGCCATAGACCAGGTCCACGCCGTCTTGCGCCAGGTCCATCTGGCGCTGCAGCTTGTGCGGCAGCCAGACATCGTCCTGGTCCAGAAAAGCCAGCCAGGTGCCACGTGCCAGGCCCATCGCCTGCACACGCGCCGCGCCCAGGTGGCTGGGCGAGGGTGAGGCATGGCTGCGGATGCGCGGGTCGGCACAAGCGGCCACCACCTGCTGCGAGCCGTCGATGGAGCCGTCGTCCCAGACCACCAGTTCCCAGTCGGCAAAGGTCTGCGCCAGCACACTGCGCAACGCCACGGCCAGCGTGCCGGCGCCATTGCGCACGTTCATGATCACGCTCACGGCAGGGGCCGCCGCTGCGCCGGGCACGGCTGTCGCGGCGGCGCTGTTCAAGGCGCGCCGGCCTTGCGGCGCACACGGGCGATGTCGGCATCGAAGGATTGCCGGCCATCTTCGAACACCACCACGAAGTACAACCACTGCCCGTCAGCCGTGAGCGTGGGCTCGCCCACGCCCCAGGCACGTGAGCCGGACTTGCGCGTCGTCCACAGCAGCTTCTGCGGTTCGGCCCAGCTGCTGGCGCCAGTGCGCGCAGCGGCATAGATGGCAATCGTGCCGTCGCGTGCCGAGGTGAAATACAAACGACCGTCAGGCCCCACGTGCGGCTGCACTTCGGTCGAGCCCGGCAGGTTGATGGGCGGCGGCAGCATCACCGGTTCTTCGAAGCGGCCAGCCGATTCGCGTGTCACCCAGATGTGGCTCTTGCCCTTGGCCTGCGGCCGGTTGCCGGAATCGAAGAACAGTTCGCGGCCATGGTTGGAGACCACGAAATGCGGGTTGTCCTCGTGGAACTTGTCACGGCCCGGAATGGGCAGCAACTGGTCGTTGCGGTACAGGTCCATGTTGAGCTCGCGGCTCGGGTCATGCGACACGTACCAGTACGCACCTTCGCCGTCGATCATCACGCCCCACTCGTTGCGGCCATCGCGGCTGTGGGCGAAGCGCTGCGGCGCGGCGAAGCCAGCGCCCTCAGCGCGTGCCACCAGGGTGTCGCTGGTGTAGGCGGGGCTTACGCCGCGCATCGGCCCGTGGTGGTAGCGGTGCAGCTGTTTGGCGTCAGCGCCGAGCCCGCCCTGCGCCACCGGGCGGTGGAAACGGAACACGTCTTCGATGCGGAACATGTCGCCGGGAAAGTACTGGAAGTACAGCGACTGCCCGTCGGGCGAGATGTAGGCGCTGTCTTCCCAGCCCACGGTGTTGACCGATGTCACCAGCTCGGGCCTGCCCCACCCCGGCGCGACGCCGATCTCGGCGATGGCTGCGGCCTTGTAGGCCGCCACCTGCTCGGGCGCCTGCGCTTCGGGCAGCGCGGGCTGGCGGGCGCCATCACCGGCCTGTCGGCAGGCCCCCAGCAGCAGGGCCGGCAACAGCATCAAGAAGAACAGGACAAGACGCATCCGCACGGCGTTCAGGTGGTTGCAGCTAGGCATGTTTGGCGGCCTGTTGAAGCGTGTCGCGCAGGGCTTCACGCTTGCGGCTTTGGTACAGCTGATCATAGAGGGCCAGGGTCAGCCGCCGCAGCGCCGCGGGCTGTTGTGGCAGCGTGCGTGCGAGCCATCGCCACAGGCCCTCGGTGTGGCGGTTGATCACGGCACCCAAGACACGGTGGCGCAGCCGGCGTGGCCAGGGCAGCGCCGGTTCGAAGCCCAGGCTGGCCAGCACCGGGCGTGCCTGCGGTGCCAGCTGCGCCCAGGTGCACAAGGCGCGGGCCTCGCGTGCGGCGATGGCCAGGAATTCGTCTTCGGCCAGGAAGTGTTCGTGCCAGCCCAGCGCCTGCGAGCGGTAGACCACCCGCAGGCCGTGCGCCGACAGACGCCAGGCCAGTTCCAGGTCTTCGTGGTAACGCAGCCGCTCTTCGAACAAACCACCACGATCGAGCAGCGAGCGCTTCACCGACACATTGCAGGTGAAAAATGCGCGCCAGTCCAGCACCGCCCCATCCTGCAGGCCGACAAAGGCGCGGTCCAGGTGCAGCGGTGCCAGGCGTGACGGTGGCAGGCCCGGCGACACCGTCATGCGGCCCAGCACCGCCACGCGCTCGTCGGGATGTAGCGCGTGTTCCTGCAGGTGTTCGGCCAGCATCTGCGGCTGCGCCAGCGTATCGTCGTTGATGAACAGCAGCAGGCGGCCGCGGGCCACCGCGATGGCCCGGTTGCGAGCGCGGTTGGCGCCGGCGTTGGCCTGGTGCAGGTAGCGGATGGCAATGCTGCTCTGCGCCGCCAGCGTGGCGACCGCAGCTGCGGTGTCGTCCTGCGAACCGTCGTCGCTGACGACGATTTCGAAGCGGCTGCTGTCGCAGGTCTGACGGCACAGCGCCTGCACACACAGCACCAGCACCGCCGAGCGGTTGTAGGTGGGCACGATGACGCTGAGCTCGGGCACCAGGTTCATGGCGGCTCCGCGGGCTGGACAGTCGGCACCACCAGCCGGCGCGCACGCCACTGGCGCGGCAGGGCCATGCGGCCGGGTGGCACCGGCGCGGCCACGCTGACACGCGGGCCGATGCGCACGTCGTCACCCACCGTCACCGGGCCTTGCAACACCGAGTGCACACCCAGCGTGACCCGCGCACCGATTTGCGGGCCGCTGCTGGCCGGCGCTACCGGTGAAGGCGACACCGGGGTGCAGACGGCCATGGCATACAAGGTCAGCCCGGGGCCGGCGTGGCCGACAAAAAAGACCCCCGCCGGGTGCGGCAGCAGGCAGCCGCCGCCGATGCAGCTGTCGGCCGACAGGTGCACCCGCTGCAGCAGCGCGTTCAGGCGCACCAGCACACTGGCCAGGCGGCGCCAGCCGCGCAGGTGCAGCGCGTGCGCGATGCGGTAACACAGCAGGCACAGCAGCTGTGGCGTGAGCAGAGCGCCCAGACGGCGCTTGAAGTTGTCGCCGAGAGCCTGGTTTTCGGGCGACTTGTTCAGGAAGCGTGTGATGTCGGCCTGCAGGTGTTGCCTCACGCCGCGCCAGCGGGCATGACCGCAATGGGGGCAGGCGGCATCGGTGCTCATGGTGTGAGCGTGGGCGAAGGTGCGGCCATGACCCGGGCCACGATGCGCGGCGGCGGCGACTGCAGTTCCGTGTCGTCGGCCACGTCCTGCGCCACCGGCATGCCGGCACCGATGCGCACGCGGTGGCCCACGCGCACGGGGCCCATGACGCCGCTGTGTGGCTCGATCCAAACATCGTCGCCCAGCAGCGGCAACCCCGGGCCCGCGCCCACGTCTTCGCGCCGGCCCAGTTCGCTGCCCAGCCCCGAACACGCCATCACCGTGAGGTTGCGGCCCGCGCGGCCAGCGATCGACACGCCCATCGGGTGCTGGATCAACAGGCCCGGGCCCAGGTCGGCCGGCGCGCTGATGTCGGCGCCGGTGGCAAAGGTGTTCAGATGCCACCACAGGCGCGCCAGGCGCCGGTGCCCACGCCGGTGGCAGTGGTGCGACAGGCGGTGCAGCAGCACGCAGATGAAAGCCGGCTGCAGGTAGACCGAACCGCCCTGCAGTGCCGGCTCGGCCACCTGGCGCAGGCGCTCGCGATCGGCACGCAGGCGCTCGCGGGTCTGCGCCCAGGTCCAGGGGGTCGGGTCCACCGTCATGTTCAAGGGCCGGTGGAGATGCCCGGCGCAGCCAGGGCCTGCATCAGGTCGGGCCGGTCGTCGCGGCAGGCCAGGTAGTTGGGGCCGCGGAAGTCTTCATCGGCCAGTGAGTAGTCGCGCCACTCCACGCCGTCGGGGTAGAGCTTGCCGACGCGGTAGCCGCGCTCGCGAAAGAAGTGGTGGAAGTCGGCCAGCAGGAAGTGGCTCAGGATGTTGACGCGGCCGTACTCGAATTGCAGCAGGTCCACGGCGCGGTTTTGCAGCAGGCGGTCGAAGCCCCGCAGCACCTGGTCTTCCATGCCTTCGACATCGATCTTCAGCAGGTCGATGTGCTGCACACCCAGCGCCATCAGGAAGTCGTCGCCACGCACCACGTCCGCTTGCAGGGCCTGCGCTTCGAAGGGGTGCGGGTAGGCCGTGGCGGTGGTCAGCGCCGGTGCCTGCGCGTAGTGCTGCAGCGTCAGCGTGCCGGGAGCGTCGGACAGGCCCAGGTTGTGGACCTGGATGCGCGGGTGGCCGGCGACACGCGCGCGCAGGGTTTCGAAGGTCGGGCGGGCGATCTCGAAAGCGTGCAGCTGCGCCTGTGGGCAGTGGCTGTGTGCCGCCAGCGACCAGTCGCCGACATTGGCGCCGCCGTCGACGATGAGCTGCGGCGCAAATGGCGCAAGGCGCTGCAGCACCAGCGCTTCGCCATTGCTGGCCAGTTCGTAGTCCAGGTTGGCCTGCCAGTCCAGCACATGCCGGCTCAGGCCGGCCAGACGCCGCACCAGCCAACTGCGGCGATGGCGCGCGACCCATCGACCCAAGGGTTGCAGCAAGGCGCGGTTCATGCGGACGTGGCGCTATGGTTCATGTTCGGATGTGCAGCAACTTTAGCGCCCGGGCACCGAGCGGACGACCCGCCGGTACAGCTCGGCATAGGCCGGCCGCAGCATCGCCCAGTCAAAGCGCGACCGCACACGGCCCACGTCGGGCCGCGGCCGCGCCGACGGGTGCAGCGCAAGCCAGTGGCGCAGCGCCTGGGCCAGTGCACCGGGCTGCGCCATGTCCACCGTCTGCCCGTCTGCACCCACCAGCCAGCGGAAGTGCGCGCAGTTGTGCACCAGCACCGGCAGGCCGCAGCACAGGGCCTCGACGATGCCCAGGCCGAAAGACTCCTCCAGTGCGCCGTGCACCAGCACGTCGGCCATTTGGTAAAGCTGCTGCACCTGCTGCGGCGCGACATGGCTGATGCGGCAGCATTCGCCCAGTCGGCTGTGCGCCAGGGCCTCGACTTCGGCTTCTTCGGGGTGGCCGTCCAGCCACAGCAGCAGTTCGCCATGCGTCTTGTCGGACAACAGCCCCGCCACCTCTTCGATCAGGTGATCGACCCGTTTGTGATCCCGTTTCAGTGCGCTGACCACCAGCACCACCAGGCAGCCCGCCGCCACGCCATGCGCCTGCCGCAATGCATCGCGGGCCGCGGTGTCGACCGAAACAAAGCGATGGCTGTGCACACCGCAGGGGATGAGCGACATCAGCGCGGCCGGCACACCGTGGGCCAGCGCCTGGTCGCGCGCCGCCTGGCCAACATGGTGGATGTGGTCGGCCGCCGGGTAAAAAAACGGTGGCATCACGCTGCCTTCGGTGAACAGCAGCGGCGTCTTCAGCAGTCCACGCTGGCGCAGGCGGGCCAGCACCGCGGCCAACGGCGGGTCGATGCAGTGAATGACATCGAAGCGCCCGCTGCGCAGCGCCGGCAGCAGGCACAGCGCAAAGGCCAGGCAGTCGCGGTGGTAGGGCGTGCGGCCCCACCAGCGTCCGGGCAGCGCATGCACGAGCCGGGTCACCCAGCGCAGCCCCACCGGCACCCGCTGGCTGACGCTGAGGGGCCCTGCGCTTTTGAACAGCGTGACGGCAGCTTCACCCTGCACGACGCCAAACAAATCACCGAAGTAGCGCTCGAAGCCACGCTGCACCCGGCCCATGCCCACCGAGACCAGCGCCACACGCGGCGCCCCCGTGGCGGTGTGTGTCATGGCTGCCGCGCGGCCAGCACCGCGGCAATGCGCGGGCGGCTGATGACACCGGCGGCAAACGACAGCGGCAGGTAGATCACCGCCGCCAGCAGCGCCGACACCGCACCGCCACCGTCGCCCAGACCATGCGCCGCACCGGCACTGACGAGCACCACGCCGGCAATCCGCAGCGGCATGCCCCACTCGCCGCGCCAGGGTGACTTCTTGCGCAGCAGCCGCACCGTGGGCACGGCGGCAAACAGCAGTTCGACCACCACCGCTGCGGCGGCCACACCCAGGCAGCCGTAGGGCCCGGCCAGCAGGCCCACGGCCGCGGCCTTCACCAGCAGCGCGCGGGTGATGAAGCCCAGCACCTGGCGTTGTGCGTCGATGATGTACAGCGCCGGCCCCAGCGTGGCCGCCACCGCTTTCACGAAGACCAGCAGCGCCAGCACCCGCATCACGTCGGCACCGCCTTGCAGTTCGGCGCCGAGCAGGCCCATCCAAAAACCAGCGCCGGCAAAGGCCACCACCGTGGCACCGCCTGCAATGAACATCACCGCTTCCAGCGCCACCTGGCACAGGCGCGCAAACCGCTGCGGCTCGGCCGGCCAGGAACGCGCCAGCACCGGGTACAGCGTGCTGCCGATGGCCGCCAGCAGCAGCAACAAGGGCCAGACAAAACGTTGCGCCGCCGAGTACCACGCCAGGTCCAGCGGCTGCCCCAGCTTGGACAGGAAGAGCAGGTCCACCGCTTCGTACAGCGCCACCAGCAGGCCGATCAGGCCAATCGGCGCGGCGCTGCGGAACAGCTCGCGCAGCGGCTGGCGCCAGGGGCCACGCCAGACGAAACGGCAGCGTTCACGCGCCAGCGCGTGGCACAGCAGCAGGAACAGCGCACGCGATGCCAGGTGGCAGGCCATCAGCGCCGTCAGGCCGCCCCCCTGGTGCAGCACCCAGGCCGTCAACGGCACCAGCAGCGCCACCGACACCACCTCGGCCAGCATCTCCTGCTCCATCGTCAGCGTGGCCTTGAAGACCACGCGGTAGACGCTGACGCCGGCCATGAAAAGCAGGCTGCCTGCCGCCACCGCACCGGCCTGCAGCAGGTGCGGCGGGTACTGCAGCAGCCACAGCAGCAGCATCAGCACGGCGATGGCCAGCGGTGCCTGCAGCAGCTTGCCGATGGCCACCAGCCGCAGCCAGTGGCCCATGTCGGCGCCAGGTTTGCAGGCTTCACGCACGGCAATCTCGGTGGTGCCGAAGTCGTTCAGCCATTCGGCCACCGCCAGCACACCCAGCAGCAGCGCATATTCCGCAAAGGTGGTGGCACCGGCCATGCGCACGATGAGCGCGGCGATGGCCAGCCGCGCCACCCCCACCAGCACACGCCCAACGGTGAGCGCCGCGCTGTTGCGCAGCACCCGGTTCAGCAGCGAGCGCTCGGCCCTCACCGGGCGTCGGCCGGCGCGGGTGTGGCCGCCGGTCGGGGCTCCACCAGCCGCAGGTAGTGCACGGCCATGATCATCGCCGCCAGCACCCAGAACACCCGCATCACACTGTTGATGCGCAGCGTGAAACTGAAGATGCCGTCCACCAGCAAGGCCACCACGCCACACAGGCAGGCGACGTTGATCATGAACAGCGTTTCGTTTTTCACCTTCAAGTTGTTCACCGCCACCTTCAGCAGCGCCAGCATCAAGGCCAGATGCAGCGCCAGGCCCACCAGGCCGGTTTCGGCAGTCCACAGCAGGTAGATGTTGTGCACCGGCGGCAGCCAGTTCTTGTAGACCTCGGCGGCCTTGCGGGGCCCGTAGCGGGTGTAGGGTGGGGCCACGTAGACGTAGCTGTTCAGGCCATGCCCGAGCCAGGGCTTGGCTTCGATGACGCCCATCGCGGTGCGTGTGTACTCGGCGCGTCCCAGCACCGCGTCGGGCTTGCTCTCGAAGATGCGCGTCACGATCTGCTCGGCAAACGCCGCCAGCACCACCATCAGCACGATGGCCGCCGCGCCGGCCGGCAGCAGCGCCTTCATGCGCATGCGCCCGTGCAGCAGCACCAGCATCACCAGCACCGTGCACGCCACCGCAAAACTGAGCCAGCCCGAACGCGACAGGCTGGCCATCAGCGCCGCCGCGCCCAGGCTCGACGCCAGCAGGCACAAGAGCTTGATGGGCCCACCGCGCTGGAGCATGTAGACCGCCAGGCTCATCGGCAACAGCGCCGCCAGGTAAGCGCCAAAGATGTTGGGGTGGTTCAGGAAGGCACCGACACGGAACACACCCTGGCCACGCACCGAGTCGGCGGCCAGCTGGTCCAGTGTGCCGGCGCCGGTTTCACCCAGGATGTCCAGGCCCAGGTGCTGCTTGGTGATGTACTGGTACATGCCCACCATGGCCTGCAGCAGCACCCCCAGCGACAGACCCGCCGCGCCATGCAGCAGCCGCTGCGGCGTTCCAAACTCGTTGCACAGCACGATGAACAGCAGCGTCACCTTGGCCATGCGCACCACCTCGTGCGCCGCCGTCATCCGGTAGGTGCCCCAGAACACGGTGGCCAGGCCCATGCACAGGATGGCCAGCCAGATGAGGGTGAGCTTGGGGATGCGCAGCCCGCGCAAGCGGCCGGTGGCGATGTCGCTCACCAGGTAGGCCAGCAGCACGACCAGGAAAACGTCGCTGAACTCGGCACGCAGCGAGGTCTCGCCGCCCATCTTGGCGATGATGGTGCCGAAGCGTTTGCTCAGGTCAAAGGGCACCGCCACCATCAAGCCGTACAAGGCAAACAGCCGGGGGTTGCCCGACATCGCGCCGCCGGCGATGAACAGCCCGCCGGCCACCGCGGCGCCGATGACCTTCATGCTGCCCGAGCCCGCTACCACCAGCACCACCACGGCAGCCAACAAGGCCGCGGCAAGCGTCAACACAGCGGACGGCGCGCCGCCCGCGTGCCGCACCAGTTGCCAGGCGTTGCGCATGTCGATGCGGGCGCTGCGCTAAGGCCCGCTCAGCCCACTTGGCCGCGGGCGCCCACCATGACGACGCCGATGTGCCGGGCCTTGCAGAAACGCAGCGCCTTCTGGGCGGCGTCCAGGTCGGCCACCAGCGTTTCGTTTTCCACCGGCATCAAGAGCACCGAGCCCACATGCGGCGTGGCGGCCAGCGCGGCGGTGTCGTGCAAAACCGAACCGCCGGACAGCACCAGGAAGTCGTGCGCTTGCAGCGCATGCGCCAGCAGCACCGGAATGGCGTCCTGGTGGCGCCCCATGGCCGCGGCCGGCACGGTGCCGGCCGGCAGGAAGTGCACCGCCGGGTGCGAGGTGGGCAGCACCAGCGCGGCCGGGTCCTGGCTGGCCTGCGCCAGCAGGTCGGAGTAACCCGGCCGGTGCTCGCAGCCCAGCGCGCGGCTGAGTTCACGGTCCTGGCCGCTGGCATCGATCAGCAGCACACGCAGGCCCAGTTCTTCGGCCAGGCAGAAGGCCAGGCTGGGGCTGGCGTGTGCGGCCAGCACCGAGCGGTTGGGCGCGGCCAGCAACACAGAACGCGGCGACTGTGCGCCCGTCAGTTCATGCTGCAGTTGCAGCGCCAGCCGGCGGTAAGGTGCGGCACCCTGCTCGGCCGAAACGGCCGTGCCGCCGGGGCTCCACCACTGCGTCTGGCGGTCTGCGGAAGGTGTCGTGGCCATCAGCGCACACCCCCGCCGGACAGCGTGGCGCCGGCATCGGGCCGCGCGGTCACGCTCAAGGGATGCCAGTCGGTGGCGGCGGCCACCACGCCGTAGACCAGCGCATCGCCGCTGCGGCGGCCCCAGAAACCGCGGCGCACTCGACCGCTGGCAAACCGCTTGATCTGCGCCACCGCCACGCCCAGCATCAGGCCCACCACCAAGGCCGCGGGGATCATCAGCTTGGGCTTGGGCCAGGACTTCTGGGATGGCGGCGTGGCGTACTCGACGACGCGGATGCTGGGAATCGCAGCCTGGGTGGTGACGGCCGACACCATGGCCTGAGCGCGTTTGATCGTCAGCTGGTTGTACTTCTCGGTGGCCAGCAACAGTTCACGGTCAAAGCCGCGCAAGGTGCTCTGCAATTCGGGTACGTTGGCCACACGCTGTCGCAGGCTGGACGTGACCTGTTCCATGGCCGCCATGCTGGCGCGCGCCGACGCCAGTTCGGCACGCAGGTTGTTGGCGGTGGCTTCCATCTGCTGTTGCGTGGTGTTGAGCGTTTCGGTGCTGGCCTTTTCGATCCTCTGTGCGCTGCTGCCGATCATCTGGTCCAGCTGGGCCAGGCTGCTGCGCAGCTCAACGATCTCGGGCGAGTCTTCGCGGTAGCGGTTGCGCATCGTCAACAGCGTGGTCTGCACGTCCAGGCGGCGTGCGCGCAGGCTCTCGTGGATGACGTCGGCTTCATACACGGTGGCCGTCTTCTTGGTCGCCGGTTCGCGTTGCAACTGCGACGTCAGCTCGGCCAGGCCGGCCTGCAAGGAAGCCACCTTGACGCGGGTGCTGGCCATGTTCTGGTCCATCTCGGTCAATGCCTTGACTTCCTGGTTTTCGCGCTGAAGGTCGAAGCTCAGGCCATGCTGGTTGGCAAAGGCCACCCGCCGGCCTTCGATGTCCTGCAGCTCGGCAGCGGCGCGTTCGACCTCGGGGTTCAACACGTTCAGCGCCTGCTGCGCTTCTTTCTGGTAGCGCACCGTGCGCTGCACCAGGTAGGTGTCGACGATGGCATTGGCGACTTCTGCCACCCGCCGGTTGGGGCCGCGCACACCAAGCCGGCCGACGATGGCCTCGTGCACCGGCTCCAGCGAGATGCCGGCACGCAGGCCGACGACGATGCGGCCCAGTTCCAGGTCTTCGGGCTTGGGCGCATCGGCTTCAGGCGGCCACAGCCAGGCCTTGAACTCGCGGTAGTTGCTGCCCACCCACGAACGCTCCCAGATGTAGCTGAGGTGCGAAGAAAAGGGGTGGTAGACGTCGTCGTAGCTGAGCTTCAGTTTTGTCGCCACTTCGGCCAGCACCGGGCCGGACACCATCAGCTCGAGTTCGGTGCGGTGGTCGTCCTTGCGAAACACGTTCCAGCCGGTGTAGAAGGAATCGCGTGAAGAGTCGATGTCGCGTTCGCCCATGATCGTGGCGTCGGACCGGTACACCGGCGGCCAGACCCACATGTACAGCAGCACCACCAGCAGCGTCAGCAACATCACCACGATCACCAGCAGCCGGTGCAGTTGTGCCGCGTCGATGATGCTGCGCACGGCACCGCGCACGTCGAAGGAGTCGGCATCGCGCCGCGGACGGGAGACGTTGTCAGCCATGGTTCAGGGCCCTGGTGGTTGAACTGCGCGTCGGGCGTCGGCAGTGGTTTTGCAGGGCTTGCATGTGGATTTGAGTTTAGCTTGGCGGTCCAAGATCAATGGGCCGGGGCCCGTGCGTGAAGGCGCCCGTACAGCCGGATGTAGTCAGCCCGCAAGGCGCCCCAGCCGAAGTGCGCAACGGCCGCTGCGGGGTCTGCCAAGGGGCGTTGCACCGGCAGCGCCTGCAGCAGTGCACGCAGCGCTTGCGACAAGGCGCCGGGCGTGAGCATGTCCACCCGGTGCGCCCCCTGCCCCAGCAGCAACTGGAAGTGCAGGCTGTTGTGCACCAGCACCGGCAGACCGGTGGACATGGCCTCGACGATGGCCATGCCAAAACTCTCGTCCACCGCCGCCGAGACCAGCAGGTCGGCCAGCGCATACAGCTCGCACACACGCGCCGACTCGACTTCGGTGTAGCGGAAACGCTCGCCCAGCAGCTCGCGGCCCAGTTCCAGCAGCGTGTTGTCGCCGTCGGGGTGCAGGCTGCCGTCCAGCCACAGCAGTGCATCACCGCCGGCAGCCGCCATCTCGCGGATCAGGTGGTCGATGCGTTTGTGGTGCCGGTTCACGGCGCCCACACACAGCACCACCGCCCGGCCCACCGGCAGCTGCCATTGCTGACGCAGCGCGGCGCGGGTGGCCGGCGCGCGGAAGTGATCGAAATGCACGCCCACCGGCACCACGGTCAGCCGCTCTTCGGGCACACCCAGTCCGCGCATCTGGCCCTGGGCCGGCTGCGTGAGGCAGTGCACAAGGTCAACACCCGCGCCGGGGTCCACCACTGCCGGGCCGCCGTGGGTGTACAGCAGGCGGAAACGCAGGCCGCTCAGGCGGCGCAGGGTTTGCAGGTGGTGCGCCAGCGGCGGGTCGATGACGTGCACGACGTCGAAGTTGCCGCGCCGCAGCGCGGGCATCAGCGCCAGCATGGTGGCAAAGCTGGCGTGTTCCAGCTGGTAGCGGCGGTAGGCCAGGCGACGACCCAGCAAGCCGGCCATCAGGCCCGTGCGCCGCAGGTGGGGCACCACGGTTTCGCGCGGCCCTGCCTCGCCCGCGCCCTTGAACAGGTGCACGTCGATGTCGGGGCTCAGCACGTTGTGCAGGTCGGTGAAAAAACGCTCGTAGCCGCGCCGGGTCTGGCCCACCGTAGGGCAGACCAGGGCCACCTTCAGCGTCTTGCCACCGCGTCGCCCGGCTTCAGGCATCGGCCGTGGCCTCCACGCGGTCAAGCACACATTCGCGCACCTGCCAGGCCACGTTGATGCGCGTCACCATCTTGGTCAGGCCCTTGATGCGCAGCGTCCACACCGACAGCGCGGCGCTCAGTTCGCGGCGGGCTTCTTCGGTGAGGCGGAAGGCAAAGGTCTGCGGTGCGGCCAGGCGGTGATCGGCCGGGTTGCCGGGCACCTCTTGTGCAATCCACCCGGCGATGTCGTGCTGCATCTGGGCGCGCACCGGCTCCAGCAGCTGGCTGCGTTCGCTGCCCGACGCGTGTTTGTGGCGTGTGTAGGTGGTGAAGTCGGCCCAGAAAACTTCGAAGTCAGGCACCTGCGCGGCCAGGCCGCGGTCGATCAGCAGCTGGCGCGTGGCGGCCATCGCGCAGTCGCAGATTTCCTGCCACAGGAAAAACGACGCGATGGCGCGGTAGCGGTACATCAGGTTGTCGCCGATCTCGCCGCGCTTGAGCCGTTCGAAGTTGTCGTCCTGGGTGTAGAAGTCGATGCAGGCTTCGCGCGTGAGGAAAAGTTCGCCGTTGGTTTCGCCCACGAAGTCGGCCAGGAAACCTTGCACCGCGGGCGTTCCGTTTTCCAGCGCCGGCAGCATGGCCGACCACCATTCGCTGTTTTTGATGCCCAGGCTGCGGGTGTAGCGCACCACGTCTTCGAACCACTGGTCGTTCCAGAACACGCTGCTCACCAGGTGCCACTTGCGGCAGGTGATGTAGTCGTCGTAGGGCAAGGTGTCGGTGGCGACGATGATCTCTTCCACGTCGAACACCTTGCTGTCGCCGTAGACACCGAAGTTTTTCGGCAGCACGCGAAAACGGGTGTCGAACTTGAACATCTCGCGCGACTCGATGGTCTCCATCTCGGCGCCCTTCAACATCATGGCCTGGAAGTTGTGCATCTGGTGGATGTTGGTGTCCAGCAGGTGATGCAGGCCCTTCAAATGGGTCTTCAAGCTCTCCCCCGGCAGGCCCAGGATGAGGTCGGACACCGAACGCAGGCCGCGGCCGCGCATGTGCACTTCCAGCGCCTTGTAGGTGTCCAGCTTGATCGACTGGCGCTTGACCTTGCGCAACACGTCTTCGTCCAGCGACTGCACGGCCTGGTAGAGCATCAGCGCGCCGCCGACCTTTTCAACCGACTTGATGATGCGCTCGGCCATGTTCTTGCCGGTGGTGGCGTCGATGAAGGTGGGCCAGCCGTAGTCGCGCTGCACTTCGCCGATGCATTCGCTGATTTCGATGTCGCGCTCGAACATGCCGTAGTTGCTGTCGGCGATGCGAAGCGTGCCCATATTGGGCGAAAACTGCTTGATCCGCTTGGCGATATAGCGGATCTCTTCTTTCATGCGCTCCACCGGAAAGTTATGCACCTTGGTGTAGTAACGCGTGCCCTGCACGCAGAACGTGCAGGTGAAGGGGCAGCCGCGGTTGGTCTCGATCATCGGCGCCAGGCGGCCGTCGAAAAACTCGTCTTGCGTGCCGCTGAGAAAGGGCGATGGAATTTCGTGAACCAGCTGGTGGCGGGGCGGCATCTCGCGCGACAGGGCCGTGCCGTCGGGCATGCGCACCACGCTGGAAGGCAAGCCAATGTCACGCAGCCTGTCCAGCTGCAGGCCCTGGTCCAGAAAAGTGCGCACGATCTCGTAGGCCAGGAAGTCACCTTCGCCCAGGGCGTAGACGTCGAGCTGGGGGTGCCGCTCCACATAGGCACACTGACGCGCCGCCTCCAGCGAGATGTTGGGCCCGCCCATCACCGTCAGCACATGCGGGTTGATGCTTTTGGCCAGCTTGAAGAAGTAGTGGCTGAGGGCCTCGTTCCAGACGTAGTTGGTGAGCATCAGCACGTCGGGTGGTTCTTCCACCAGGGCCTGCGCCAGCTTCTCGGGGTAGACAAACAGGCGTGACTGGATTTCCCGGTCCACGTCTTCGCGGTCCATCACCGCCTTCATGTAAGCCACGCCCAACGGCATGCAGTCGTTGGCCACGGTGCCGGAGTAGTCGTATCGCAAGTCCGCCAGGTAGACCTTCATGCCATTCCTTTCCAGGGTTCGATTCAAGCCGGCTGCAAGTGGGTCACCGCTTCGCCTAGCGCTGAGTGGCCAGGGTTTCGAAGTGGCGCGTGTACCAGTCCACCGTGCGCCGCAGGCCTTCGTCCATGCCGTGGCGGGGGCTCCAGCCCAGCACCTGGCGCGCCTTGCCGGCGTCCAGCGTCTGTTCGCGGATTTCCGCCGAGGCCACGTTCAGCACCTGCGGCTGCAGGTCGGTACGGCCCATGATCTGCAACACCTGCTGCGTCAGCGCCAGCATCGTGGGCCGCAGCTCCAGGCCGAAGTTGAAGGCCTGGCCACGCAGGCTGCTGTCGCGCCCCAACGCCTGCGCCAGTTCAACGTAGGCCTGCGCCGCATCTTCGACGTAGAGGAAATCGCGCACAAAGAGGCCGTCGCTGCGGATCTGGAAAGGCTGGCCACGCAGCGTGGCCATGATGACCCCGGGAATCAGGCGGCTGAAGTTCAGGTCACCGCCACCGAACAGGTTGCCACAGCGAGCGATGGCCACGCCCAGGCCGTAGGTCTGCGCGTACATGGTCGAGATCAGGTCGGCGCAGCTCTTGGAACAGTCATACGGAAAACGGCCGCGAAGCGGGTGGTCTTCGCGGTAGGGCAGGTGTTCGCTGTCACCATATGCCTTGTCCGATGAAGCCACGATGACTTGCGGCACGCCGGCCTGCCGCGCTGCTTCCAGCAGCAGCCAGGTGCCACGCACATTGGCTTCCAATGTGCCCAGCGGGTCTGTCTTGGCCACGCCCACCAAAGTTTGGGCACCCAGATGGAAGACGGTTTGCACACCGTATTCGGCCAGCACACGCCGCAGCAGGCTTTCGTCGGTGAGCGAGCCGCGCACGACATTGACCTTGTCCAGCCAGCCGTCGGCCACCAGCAGGCTGCGCGGGAGCGCGTCGCGCACGAGCACCGTGACATCGGCGCCGCGCTGATGCAGCGCTGGCACCAGCCAGCTGCCCAGCAGGCCGGTGGCACCGGTGACCAGCGTGGGCCGGCCGTGCCAGAAGGTGTTGGCCGCTTCACGCATGGCGCGTGTCCTTCTGGCGCTCGGATGGCATGGCGGACACGGCTTCGGCACACCAGGGTGGCTGCATCCACGGCGGGCTTGTGCCACCGGCGCACAGGTTTTCGAGTTCGCCCTGGTCCTTGCTGGTGTCCATCGACTTCCAGAAGCCGTGGTGTTCGTAGACCCCCAGCTCGCAGCGGCGGGCAAACTCGGGCAACACGTCCTGCTCGAGGTTGTTGCCGCGCCATTCGAACAGCGCACGCTTTTCGAAGACAAAAAAGCCTGCGTTGATCCAGTAGTCGCGCACCAGCGGCTTCTCTTCGAAACGTTGCACCTTGCCGGCGCCATCGAAAACCACCAGGCCATATTGGGAACGCAGTGGCACCGTGGTCAAGGTGGCCAGCGAACCGCTGCGCTGGTGCGTGGCCAGCAGGCCCTGCAGGTCGACATTGCCCAGCCCGTCGCCATAGGTGGCCATGAAACGGTCGCCCACGTGCACCCCGCAGCGGAAAATGCGGTCGCCGGTGTCGGCGTCTTCACCGGTGTCCACGATGTCGACATTCCAGTCCAGCCGCCGGCCGTCGAAGTAGTCGAACAGCATCTCTTTGCGATGACCGGCGGCCAACACAAAGTCCTTGAAGCCCTGGGCTGCGTACATGCGCATCAGGTGCATCAGGATGGGCGTGCCGTTGACCGGCATCATGACCTTGGGAAAGTGCTCGGAAAACGGGTAGGCCCGTGTGCCTTTGCCGCCGCACAGGATGACGATCTTCATCTTCTCCATCGGTTGGGGCTCCGGGGTTCAGTACTGCGAGATGAGCTTGAAGGTCAGGATGGTCTGCAGCGGCTTCAACACGAAGTCGTCCAGGAAACGGTTGACCTGGCTGCGACCGTTTTCGGGCACAAAGACGATGTCATCAGCCTGCAGCGGCGTGGCCGCCAGCGTCATGTAGGGCGCTGGCTGGCCGTCGGCCGGGCCTTGCAGTGTGATGGCCTGCAGGTGGCCGCTTTCCATCAGCCGGATGACGGTGACATCGGCCTCGCCACCCGACTTGCGCGCGCCACCCGCAGCGGCCAGCGCCTGCAAGGCCGTGGCCGCTGAACGCAAGGGCACGGCCGACGGGTTGCCCACATCTCCCATCACGTACACCATGGGTTGCCGCACCAGTACCGGCACGACGTTGACCTGCGGTTTGAGCAGGCGCTCACCGAATTGCAGCGTCAGCTTGTCGGCCAGTTCACGCGCGGTCAACCCGGCGGCCTGCACGTCTTGCAGCAGCGGCAGGCTGATCTGGCCGTCCGAGCGGATGACCACCGTGCGCGAGACCTCGGGCGTGCGCCAGACCACCACGTCCACCTGGTCGCCGGCGGCCAGCAGGTACTGCTTCTGGTAGCGCAGCGAACTCTGTAGCACCGCCGGCGGCGCCTGGAGCTCGGGCTGTGTGACGGTGGGCGATGCGCAGCCCGCCAATGCGGCCAGCGCGAGCGCGGCAGACGTGCAGGCCAGCAAGTGCAGCCTGCGCAGAGGTGTGTTTTCGCTCATGGGGGCGGGCAGTGTTTGACGTCAGTCGGGCAAGGTCAGGGCAAGATCGGGAAACAAATCGGGAAGCGGACCACGGGGCTACCAGCCGCGCCCGCGCACCAAGGTGCCGAAGGTCTGCACGATGATCTTCAGGTCCAGCCAGACGGACCAGCGGTCGATGTAGTCCATGTCCATGCGCATCCATTGCTGGAAGGGAATCACCGGGTCGTCTTTCAACTGCCACAGGCAGGTCAGGCCCGGCGGCACCGTCAGGCGCCTGCGCTGCCACCATTCGTTGCCGGTGGCTTCGCGCACCGGCAACGGCCGCGGGCCGACCAGGCTCATGTCGCCCACCAGCACGTTCCACAACTGCGGCAGTTCGTCGATGTGGAACTTGCGCAGCCGGCGGCCGATGGGCGTGATGCGTGGGTCGTCCTTCAGCTTGAAGGCCGTACCGTCGCGTTCGTTCAGGTCCGACAGTTCGGTCTTGCGCGCCTCGGCATCGACAAACATGGTGCGGATCTTCAACATCGTGAAGGGCCGCCCGTGCAGGCCCGTGCGGGTCTGGCGGAACAGCGCCGGGCCCGGCGAACCCAGGCGCACGGCCAGCAACAGCAACAGCAGCAAGGGCGACAGCAGCAGCAAGCCGGCGGCCGCGCCCAGCATGTCGATCAGCCGCTTCAGCAGCAGCTGGCCGTAGTGCCCTGTGCCGCTGTAATGCGTGAGCACCGGTGTGCGGCCGATGGTGGCCAGGTGGCGGCTGGATTCGGGCACCACAAACGCTTCGGGAAGCAGCTTGACCGAGATGCCGGCCTGCGAGCAGATGCGCAGCATGTCCTGGATCAGGTCGTAGCAGCTGCGCACGGGCAGCGTGATCACGACTTCATCGATGACCTGCATGCTGAGCACGGCGCGCAGGCCTTCGGCGTCGGCCAGGGTCTGCACGTCCACACCATCGGGCAGCGGCACGTGGTGCGGCGGAGGTGAATGCGATGACGACGTCGAGGGAACCCGACCGGTGCTGGCGCCGGCCACGTCCAGCAGCGCTGCGATGCGCACGCCGTACTGCGGATTGGCGCGGATGTCGGCCATCAGCTCCGCCGAGCGACTGTTGTGGCCCACCACCAGCCAGACGCGGTAGTCGTCGCCGCGGCTGCGCAAACGCCGCAGCAGCCAGCGTGTGCTGGCACGGAAAGCCATCAGGGCCAGCCACCCGGCGCCCAGCATCGCTGCCAGCAGCGGCCCAGGCAACTGGCCCACCAACACGGTGGCGGCCAGCGTGCCCAGCCCCAGGGCGTAGGCGGTGGCTTCGGACAGGGCCAGCAATTCGCGCCACAGGCTTTCGGTGCGCCAGGGGTGGTAAAGCCGCATGCGTCCACCGATGAGCATGAAGGCGGCGGCAAACGTCAGCAGCAGCACGCTCAGCGCAGGTGTCCAGGGCACGGCTTCATCCAGGCCAGCCAGCCACCACACAAGCGATGCAGCGGCGCACACGACGGTGGCGTCGATGACGCTGGCGGCATGCGCCAGCACGCGGACGTTGTGATAGAGCACGAACCTCCCTCTTCCCACCTGACGCGCCCCGGCGGCACCCGCAGTCGCCACACTTTCAAACGTGCAGGCACCACAGTCGACAGCTCAGGACTGGGCGGGTCATGGGCACCCGGTTGGTGCGGATTGTTCGCACCCCGGCTGCTCCTGCCAGCCCAAACGCAAAGCATGCCAGCACCCGGGCCAAGGCATGGTGAGCGTTTACGCCGACCCCCCCCTGGTTCAGGGCCTGGCCGACCGTGAATATTCACGCCGACTGCGCGCGACGCTTCAGCCCACGGGTGCCGGCGAGGCCACTTCGCTGCCCAACGTGAAGGCCTCTTCGAAGACCGAGTAGCCCGCCAGGTCGGCATGCGCAAAACGCACCCGCCCGCGCAGCTGCCGCAAGGCCTGCAGCGCCGGGTGGTGCTGAACACCGGGGCGCGGCACGGCCATCGCGTGGCCCCAGCGGGTCAGGGCCACGTGCTGGGCGCGACGGCGGATGTCGGGGTGCGTCTGCGCCAGATCGTCCAGCACCCGGTCGCGCCAGGGCACGGGGTCGGGGGCCAGCAGCGCAGTGCGTTCGTTGGCCGGCAGCGTGTGGTAAGCCGTGATCACGGTGGGGCCGGGGTGCGGGCGCAGGCTTTGATGCATCGCGTCGACATAACCCAGCGCCGTGCCACCACCCGGCGCGTAACGCACGCTGTCCCAGGCCGGTGGCGCGCCAGGGCGGTCCAGCAGCGGTGCGTCCAGGTGCACGTTGGCCACCAGCCAGGGCGCGTGTAGCAGCAGCGCAGCGGCCTGGCGCAAGGCCTCGGGCGGGTTCTGCAGCACACGCGCGGCAATGAACAGCGGCGTGGCCAGCACCAGCTGCTGCGCGGTCCAGTTTTCGGCCTGCTGCGTGTGTTCGTTCCAGGCCAGCACCTGCACGCCGTGGCGCTGCTCGGTCACCTGCAGCACCGTGCGGCCGCCATGGATGCGGGCGGCCAAGGGTGCGGCCAGGCGTTGCACCAGCCAGGCGTTGCCTTCGGGCCAGGTGAACACACCTTCGCTTTCCCCAGTCGATTCACCCGGCACGCTGAAGCCGTGGCGGCTGGCGAAGTAGTGCACACCGGCCCAGGCCGACACGGTGTGGATGCCGGCACCGTAGTCGTCGCGGCAGCAGTAGTCCAGGTACCAGCGCAGGCGCTCGTCGTTCAGGCCCTGCACCTGGAGCCAGTGCACGAAGGTCTGCCGGTCCAGCGCCGCCACCTCCGCCGACCACACCGAGCGGTGCGCCGGCAGCGCAAAACGACGCGGGCCGGGCTGCGAGCCCTGCAGCGCCGCGACGGCCTGCGCAAACCGGCGGTACTGCGCCGCCGTGTCGGAAGCCGGGTCCGCCGGCGGCAGCAAACCCTCGACCCAGGCGCCGTCGATGAACAGCCGCTCCTGCGGGCTGTGGCACAGATGCCTTTCATCGGCCACGGTGCGGCCCAGGTGCTGGCGCAGCAGGCCCAGTTCATGCAGCCAGTCCGACACCTCATGCGCTTCGGGCGTGGGCAAGGGCAGGTAGTGCGCCCCCAACGGGCAGGCCATGCCGGCCAGCACATGGCCGCGGCTGTTGCCGCCAGGCTGGTCTTCCAGTTCCAGCACCGCGATGTCGTCGATGCCCTGGGCTGCGAAGCCCCGCGCTGCCGCCAGGCCGGCGATGCCACCGCCCACGATGAGCACCGCCGCGTTTTTCTGCACGGCGGCGGTGGGCAAGGGCTGGCCGGCCCGCAGGCGGTGGCCGCGTTGGTGCGCGGCGCCGGCCCATGACACCGGCGGTGGTGGCTCGGCGCGCGGTGTGCACGCGGCGCCGGCGAAGGCTGCCGACGCTGCGGTGGTCAGCAGCGCACGGCGGCTGAGGCCGGCGTTCATCGGTCCACCCGCCCCCACTCTTCTTCGAAGGTGCTCACCAGCAGCTGGTTGGACAAGCGGTTGGGCTGCGCATCGACACGCGCCATGTCGGGCGGAAAGTGCAACATGCCCGGCAGGCCCTGCAGCGTCAGGAAGCGCAGGCCTTCGGGCAGTGCCGTGGGCAGACGCCACGGCCGCCGGCCGGCAATCACGAAGCCCCATTCGCCGAAGCTGGGCACGTGCACGTGGTACGGCGTGGTGTTCAGGCCCACCGCCTCGAGCGTGGTCACCACGGTCCAGAAGCTCTTGCGCGCGATCAGCGGCGACGTGGTCTGCACGGCCAGGTAACCGCCGGCGGACAAGGCCTGGTCCACCCGCTGGTAGAAGCTGGTGCTGTAGAGCTTGCCCAGGCTGAAGTTGGTGGGGTCGGGAAAGTCGATGACGATGACGTCGAAGGTGTCCTTCGTCTGCTCGAGCCAGGTGTAGGCATCGGCGTTGACGACATTCAGCTTCGGGCTGGCCAGTGCGCCCTGGTTCAGCGCCACCAGCGCCGGGTGCTGCGCAAAGAGGCGCGTCATGTGCGGGTCCAGTTCCACCAGCGTGATGTGTTCGACACCCGGGTGGCGCAGCACCTCGCGCACCGCCAGGCCGTCGCCGCCACCCAGCACCAGCACACGCCTGGGCGCGCCGTGGGCGGCGACGGCGAGGTGCACCAGGCTCTCGTGGTAGCGGTACTCGTCGCGCGAATGGAACTGCAGGTTGCCGTTCAGGTACAGGCGCACGCCGCCGGCACCGGCCGTCACCACCACGCGCTGGTAGTCGCTGCTTTCGCGCACCACGATGTCTTCGCCGTAGAAGCGGTCTTCGGCCCAGGTGGTCAGGCGGTCGGCGCCCAGCATGGCCAACACCAGCACCACAATGACCCCCACGCAGGCCGCCGCATGGCCGCGCCACTGGCGCAATTCACCGCGGAACAGCCACAGCGCCCAGGCCGCCACCGCGGCGTTCAAGAGGCCGAAGAAGATGCCCGTGCGCACCAGCCCCAGGTGCGGCACAAAGAGCAGCGGGAAGGCCACCGCCACCACCAGCGCGCCCAGGTAGTCGAAAGTGAGCACCTGCGAGACCAGGTCGCGCAGCGCATACCTGTCGCTGAAGTGGCGCTTCAGGATGCGCATGACGAGCGGAATCTCCAGCCCTGCCAGGATGCCGATGAAACCCACCAGCCCATACAGCAGCACCCGGAAGGCGCCGCCGTGGCCTGAAGGCAGGCTGCTGTGGGCCGCAAACAGCAGCGCCGGCATCAGCCCGCCCACCAGCCCCACCAGCAGCTCGATGCGCAGGAAGTGCGCCACCAGCTGCCGTTCGATGTAACGGCTGAGCCAGCTGCCGATGCCCATCGCAAACAGGTAGGCGCCAATGATGGTGGAGAACTGCAACACCGAGTCGCCCAGCAGATAACTGGCCAGCGCACCGGCAGCCAGTTCGTAGACCAGGCCGCAGGCGGCGACGACGAAGACCGAGGTCAGCAGGGCCAGTTCGGCCGGGGAGATGCGGGCGGTGGGCAAGGCCGGATCGGCAGCTTCGACGGGGGAGGCAGAGGGCATGTGCTGAGGGTAACGCAGGCTCATTCAGGCCTTGATTGCCGGACGCCTTGCCACGACACTGCGACCCGCGCGTCCCCAAGTCGGTCGACGCCCACGCCACCGTCGGAGTGCAGAATTTGGCGATGAAAAAAGAGCAGGCACTTGCCGCGGCCGCAATGCAGCGGCGGGCAATCCTGTTTTCCGACTTGGTGGAGTCTGTGCGCTTGTATGAAAGGTTCGAGGCGCGCACCATCGAACAGTGGCGTCGCTTTGCTGCCTTGGCGCGCGACTCGATTGCGCCAGCGCATGGCGGCCGACTGGTGCGCACCGTTGGCGACGGTCTGCTGCTGGAGTTCGAAACCGCAGCAGGCGCCACCGCGGCTGCCTTTGCGTTGCACCAGGCGCTGAAAGCCTTCAACGGACCCGATGCGGGCGAGGCGGCTCTTTGGCTGCGCTCGGGCATTCACTGGGCCGACGTGCTGGCCGAAGACGACGACCTGTTTGGCAGCGGCGTCAACCTGGCAGCGCGCTTGGCTTCGGTGGCGCAACCCGGTCAGATCGCTGCTTCGGTTGAATTGCGTTCCGCCTTGACCGACAGCCTGCATGCCCGGATCGAAGACTTGGGCATGCGCTACATGAAACACCTCTGTGAGCCGGTGCGGGTCTTTCTTCTGCACGCACCAGGTCAGGCCGCTGGGCCGCGCGCGCCCAGCAGCGCCGATCTGCGGCCAGCCATCGCGGTGGTTCCTTTTGTTGCCCTGCCTGCCGATGTCGAGCACGACGCGCTGGGGCACGCCATGGCCGACGACATCATTGCCAGCCTGACCAGCCACCCTGGCTTGCGTGTGCTCTCAAGGGCCAGCACGGCGGCCTTGAGGGGCACCACACTGGCGCCTGCGCGCCTGCGTGAGTTGCTCGGCGCCTCCTTCTTGCTGACCGGGCAGTTTTATGTCCGCGGTGATCGAGTCTCGCTTGCCGCAGAACTGTGCGAGCTGCAAGGCAGCCAGGTGCTGTGGGCCGGCCGTGTCGGTGGCGACATAACCGCGCTGTTTGAGGGACAGGACGACCTGGTGCCCCATCTGGTTGCACAGGTCAGCCAGCAGGTGATGGCCTTCGAGTTGGCGCGGGTGCGCAGCCTGCCGATGGATTCACTGGCTTCGTACTCGCTGATGCTGGGCGCCACGGGCCTTCTGCACAGTCTGCTGCGTCATGAGTTTGCCCGCTCGCGCGAGGTGCTGGAACACCTGGCAGACCGCCATCCTCGCCAGGCCGCCCCGAACGCTCTGTTGACCGAGTGGCATGTGGTGCAGTACTCCCAGGGCTGGTCGGAAGACGCCAAGCGAACCGCGCAAGAAGCGTCGGTGAATGCGCAGCAGGCGCTGGACAAGGACCCCGAACAACCCGCAGCCCAAGTGGCTGCCGGCGCCGCTCTGGTGATCTTCAAGAGGGACTACGGCCAGGCCATGCCCCACTACCAGAGAGCACTGACCCTGAACCCTCACCATGCGGAGGCCTGGGCGCGACTCTCGGAATGCCAGAGCGAGTCGGGCTTGCATGACCAGTCACTCGAGTCTGCGTTGCGAGCCATCGCACTGTCACCTCTGGACTCACGACGTTTCATCTACGAGTGCAGCGCCGCGAGGTCGGCGTACATGATGGGTCGCTTCGACCTGACGGAGCTGCATGCACGTGCGTCGGTGCGCATGAACGCACTTCATGCACCTGCGCACCGCCACCTGGTGGCCGCGCTGTGGCGGCTGGGTGAACACGACGCAGCCCGCCAGGCTGCTTCGAACTACTTGAAGCTGCTGCCGGGCGCCACGGTCGGCCGGACGGCTGGCAGCGACAAGGTGGTGCCCACTCCAACCTCGTTCTCGACCATCCTGAAGCTGGCCGGCATCCCGGCGTGAGTTTCCCTCTCAGCCCGAAGAAAGCACTTGGAGATGCCATGAGCCTGCACAAAAACGGTTCGATCGAATTCCTCAGCGGATCCGGACTGTCGATGGGCGATGCCAAGGGCTGGGACAACCAGTGGGTGAGCCCCGGCGCCCTGCACCCACGCGCCGGGCTGTGGAACGCCACGCCGCCCGGCAGCAACACGAACCCCGACCCACCCAGCAGCAACACCAACCCCGACCCTCCGCACCGGCCACGCCGTAACTCGGACGGCTGGGCCGAACCCACGCTGGCACCCTCGCCGCGGCTGGGCGCAGACCCGGCGTGGGTCTACGCCAGCCCGGACGGCATGTTGGGACAGGCCCTGCGCAAGTCCCGCGCGAAGCTGGTTCGACCGTCGGACGGCAAGCTGCAGGTCACGCAGATGAAACGTGCGTCTGTGTTGGGCGCCAATCTGCATGGCACGGCGCTTTGGCGCTGGGCGCCCGAGATCCGAAGCAAGACCATTGCCGCCGAACTGCTGGGGCGCTTCCAGGTGCAGGGCACCACCTTGTGGCTGATGGAGCCCATTGGGGCAGGCGGCGCCCTTGCAGCACCGCTTGCCGTGTTCGCCCTGCCGGCGGACATGGCGGCTGCGGGTGTGAACATGGACGACCAAGTTGACAAGGTCATGCGCGCTGCGGCCGAACGCGAAGACCGTCTGCCGGAAATCCTGTCTCAGATGACGGACTTCTGGCCTTTTTTTGAGTCGATCAGCGGCATACCCCTGAGCCGCGCGCCACGCACCGCAGAGCTTCTGGCAGCCACCCACGAATGGATGCTGCACCTGCTGATGCAGCTCAAGCACGGTTTTGCCGCACTGCGGCCGGTGCAGCACTTTTCACTCGTGATGCCGGTCATCCCCACACCAGGTCATGGTTCACTGCCCAGCGGCCACGCCACCATGGCGGCCTACACCTCGGAGTTGCTCTACCGCTTGCTGTACCGCGGCGTGCAGCGGGCGTGGGAAGAAGAGCGCGCCGACCAACTGGACCGGCTGGCTCGCCGCATCGCCTTCAACCGTGTGGTGGCCGGTGTGCACTTTCCCGTCGACAGCATGGCCGGTTACGCGCTGGGCACACAGATGGCCAGACTGACCGCAGCGTTGGCGGGCAGCGCTGGTGACCAGCCCGAGCCCTTGTTGGCCAAGGCCGTGATCAAGGCGCCCTTTGCGCTGGACGAAGTGCCCAAAGAGGGTTTCGTGGCGCGCGCAAAGGCGAATGCCAAGCCCAGCTACATCCCCAGCACGGTGCCCACCCTGAAAGACTTGTGGGAACAAGCGCAGGCGGAACTCACCGACCTGCGCGTGTAGGAGGTCGAGCATGTCTGCACGTTGGGACAAGAGCGCATCGCTGGGCCCGGTCAAACGCCCTCGGACAGGGCCTGGAGACCCTGGTCTGGACCCGTATGTGCGCTGGGCCATGGCCACCGAGTGGAATGGCTTCAAGCGCAAAGGCGGCCGAATGGCCGAGCCAGTACGGCTGATAGCCTGTGCACCCGACGTCGAGGTGCTGAATTCGCTGCTGAAGCCCGCTGCGGCGGCGCCTTCTGGCGTACGGCCCGAATCGCTCGAGATTCCTGCCGCCTATGGCCAGAAGCTCGGTGACATGGGGTATCAGCCGCTTCACTTCACGGCAACCATCAGCCGCAGCGACTTGATCAGTTGGCTCGTGCCCAATCCGTTGCGCCTGCGCTGGCGTTTGGCCCTGCCGCTTCGCGATGCAGGACGCGCGGCGCAGGCATCGAGCAAGGGACTCTACGGTCCAGCACGTGACGCAGCCAGCATGACTGCCAAGAACCTGGTCGCGGACGACATCCGCTCACTGGAAAATCTGCAGCACCCGCAGGAACTGCATGGCACCATCGGACTGATCGATGCCGGCTGCCCTTTCTTGAACCAGGCCTTCGAAAGCGGAGCGGGCACGCGGATCGCGGCGATCTGGGACCAGGGCGCACAGGTGCGTCGCAGTCCAGCGAAGCACCGCAAGACCGGCTGGCCCTGGATACGGCCCCAAAACTTCAGGCATGGACGCGAATTGGGACCCAACGCGCTGTGTGCGATCGCGCAGGCCGCGCACTCATCACGGCGGCTGGAAGAAACGCAGGTCTACCGCGGCCTCGACTACCTGATCGACTATGAAGACCAGCGCCGCCGCGTCTGGTACGGCACCCATGGCGGCCATCTGCTGGACATGGCCGCCGGCCGGACCGATCCACTGGCCCCGCGTGCACCAGCCGACGCCGCTGCAAATGCCAACCTGGTGTTCGTTGATCTGCCGCTGAGCACGGCGATGGACAGCTCGGGCGGATCACTGGCCGCTCATGTGCTCGACGGCGTGCGCTACATCCTCTCAGTGGCCAAGCCCGGCCACCCGACGGTGGTGAACATCAGCTATGGCGCGCAGGCCGGCCCGCACGATGGCAGTTCGCTCATCGAGCGGGCACTGGACGAACTGCTCGAGCACGGCCCCGCGAACTTCGCCATCGTGCTGGCCGCCGGCAACTCGCGCCAGCTCCAGGGCCATGCCCGACGCACGGTGCGGGTTGATCGCAGTGTGTTGCTGCGCATCGACATGCCTCCCGGTGACACGACCGACAGCTTTGTCGAGGTTTGGTATCAGCCGCCTGAACAGGGTGAGTTGCGCGCTCGCGTGAGGGCACCCAACCGCCAGTGGTCTCCGTGGGTGGCGCCGGGCAGGGAAGTTGCATTGCGGTCAGAGTCAGTCGGGCAGGAAACTGTGGCCTTGCTGCGGCACGACCTCACCGTGCCCAATGGCGATGGCGCCATGCTGTTGATGGCCGTCTGCCCCACCGCCCAACCCGAGGACTTGGCCTGCGGTTTGGCACTGGCCGGCTTCTGGGAGCTTGAGCTTTGCTGGCAAGGCACGCCCTCTGACACCAACGCGGGTGTTCAGGTGGATGCCTGGATCGAGCGTGACGACCCCACGCGCAAGAGCGGCAATCAGCGCCCGCAGTTTGTGGACCAGGAGAGCGATGACGATCGTTTCACGCTCAGCAGCTTGGCCACCGGCGCCCGCACCCTGCGAGTGGGCGGCTTCAATCTGGCCACAGGGCTGAGCGCCGCCTACTCGGCGCTCGGCCCAAGGGGCAGTGGCATGCCCCAGTTGCTGGCTGTCTGCGAAGAGGATGAGGCCAGCCCTTCGGTGGCCGCAGCGGCGACACGCAGCGGAGAACTGCTGCGCTTGAACGGCACCAGCGTGGCGGCACCCGCTCTGAGCCGAAGGCTCTACAACGCGTTGGCACAACACGGCCCGTTCACCACTGACGAGGCACAGGAGGTGGCACTGCTTTTGGCCCTCAGCGGCGCTGACCCATACCTCAAGCCTGTAGACGGGGACTGATTGCCATCACCGGCAGGAGTCAGGTCGCCGCCGCGACAGGGGTTTGCCTTGTCGACCGCCGACAATATGAGGCATGGGCATCCTCCACCTCGTCCGCCACGGCCAGGCCAGCTTCGGCGCGGCCGACTACGACCAGCTCAGTGAACTGGGGCAGCGCCAATGCCACGCCCTGGGTCAGCACATGGCGCAGCGAGGGCTGCGTTTCACCGCCGTCTTGCGTGGCAGCCTGCGGCGCCACCAGCAGTCACTGGCCGCACTGGCCGAAGGTTATGGCGGTGAACTGCCCGCCACACTGGAATGGCCCGGCCTGAACGAATACGACAGCGAAGCGCTGCTGCGCGCCATCCACCCGGGCCCGCTGGCGAAGCCCGACACACCCGAGATCTACCGCGCGCACTTTCGGCTGTTGCGGGAAGCGCTGTCAGCCTGGATGGCCGGTCGCATCGCCCCTGCGGGCATGCTTTCACATGCCGATTGGGTGGCCGGCATCACCCGTGCGCTCGACCACGTGCGTGCGCAACACGGTACGCAGGCCGACGCGCAGGTGCTGGTGGTGTCCAGCGGCGGACCCATCGCCACCGCGGTGGCGCATGCGCTGGGCAGCGGGCCGGAAACCGCGATCGAACTGAACCTGCGCATCCGCAACAGCGCGGTCACCGAACTGGCTTTCACCACGCGCCGCCTGATGTTGAACACCTTCAACCACCTGCCCCACCTGGACAGCGCTGAGCGCCGCGACTGGATCACCCACGCTTGAAGCGCGGTCTCGGGCCGGCAGCACGGCCCGCCAGTCTGGCAGTCAGTCTGACTATCAGCCTTGCACGGCCGACGACACGATCAGCCCGATGGCGATGCACATCGCCCCCACCACGATCGCCAGCGCCATGTTCTTCTTCTCGATGATCTCGGCCCACAGGTCATACGGCGTGAGCTTGTCGATGATCACGAAACACAGCCAGAAGATGGCCACGCCGATCAGCGCAAACAGGATCGAGCCGAAAAAGACGCCGGGTTTGAGCCATTCGATGCCAGCCATGTCAGGCCTCCTGTTGGGTTGATCGTGTCATTTGTGGCCACCGCCACTGGACCAGCCGCCGTAGCTGCCGCCACCGCTGCCGCGGTAGCCGCTGCCTGGGCTGCGTTGGCACTGTTGAAACTCGGTGCTGGCCGCGCCGAAGGTGCGGCGCACGTCGTCGCAGTCGTCACCGCTGCAGTTGGCCAGTATGACCATCAGCAGCACGATGGCGATGAAGATGATCACCGCCTTGCCGGCGCCGGCACTGCGGCCGGCCAGCGGGTTGGCGTCGCGCATCAGCGCGGCGCGCGCGTCGGGTGCGATGCCGAAGGCGTCGGCCACCGCGCCCGCACTCACGGTCTGGCCGGCCGACCAGGTGACTTCCTGGCCCGTCTGTTCCCGCGACATCCGTTTGTCGGCATCCTTGCCCTGGCCTTCGAAGTCGGTGACATGGGCACGTTCTTCGCGCTGCACACGCCAGTAGAACTCGCCTTGCACCCAGGTCACCTTGGCGCCGTAAGACCATTTCTTGCGATAACTCGCGCCCTGCCACTGCGCCTGGTCACCCCGCACCGTGGGCGCGCCGGTCAGTGGCTTGACCCAGCTCCAGCCGTCGTTGCTGTCGACCAGGAACGCAAAACCCTGCAGGCGGTTGAACAGCAGGTATTCGCGCCAGAAAGTGGTCTCTTCTTCGCTGCTGTCGGGAATGTCGCAACGTTCCTGGTAGCCCACCACCTGCCAGGCAGCGGGCTCGCCGCCCAGGGCCAGGGGCTTGGACACACTGCCCAGTGCAAGCTGCGGTTCAGCCCCGCCGACCCCGCTGTTGTTCTGCGCGTAGTGCCGCAGTTCTGCGCCCACACCGGCCGACAGGTCGACCACGGCGCTGCACTGGTGGCAGGCCAGGCTTTGCGTGGTGGCCAGTTTCACTTCCAGCGCGCTGCCGCAGCTGGGGCATGTGATGCTGCGCGAGCCCAGCGTCTTTTCGCTGGCCTCTTTCAGGCCGCTCATCTTGAATTCACTCAGGGCCACCGAGCGGCCCACGCCCCAGTGCACACGTGCCGGGTCGCTGCCGTCCAGCGTGGCCACTTCGCCGACGCTATTGCGCAGGTCGACGACGGTGAATTCACCGTCCAGGCGGGGCGCGATGGGCAGTTCGCCCTGGGCGGCGATGAGCTTGGCGCGGCTGATGGACGCCACGTCCCAGGCGCGGCCATCGGCCAGCACCCGTTGCCCGGCCCGCAAGCCGTCGATGGCCGGTGCGTCGGCCGGCAGCGGCGCATCGAAGCCGATGACGTAGGCGCCGTTGTCTTCGCTCAACCACGCACTGCGCCCATTGTCAAAGAGGGCGTGCCACTCGTTCCAGGTGCCACCGTCGTAGCCGTACTGCAAGCGCCCGACCAGCGTGAAGGCCACGCCCTGGCGTGTGCCGCTGGCGCCCAGCTGCAGCGGGCTGTGGTCGTCGAACAATTCGGCGCTGGTGCCGATGCGTTTGAGCGCTTCGCCGTCGCGCACCAGCGTGCTGCGGCAGAAGCTGCAGACGGCGCTGGCCGACGCCGCCGAGGCAAACTCGACCGGCGCGCCGCAATTCGGGCACGCAGCGCGATAACTGCGCTGCGGGGAGGTGGCCAAGCTAGACCAGCTTCTTCAGCAGCTCAGCCTTCTTGGCCGTGAACTCGTCTTCTGTCAGGATGCCCTTGCTCTTCAGATCGGCCAGTTTTTCGATCGTGGCCATCACCTCTTCGGGCTTCAGGCCCGCGGGCGCGGCAGCCGCCGGGGCGGCGGCGGCACCGCCGCCTTGCAGACCATGGCTGAGCTGCTGCGCCATCACCTGGCCCAGCGCCACACCGGCGCCCAGGCCCATGGCGTCGCCGACGACGCTGCCGCCACCGCCACCACCGCCCCCGGCAGCCCCTTCAGCGAACTTGGGAATCGCCTGCGCCGTCTGGTACTGCATGAACTTGCCCATGTCACCGCCGACCATGCCCATGCCGATCTTCTGGTCCAGCACCTTCTGCAGCTCTTCGGGCAGGCTGACGTTCTGCACCGTCACGCTGGCCAGCACCAGGCCCAGCTTGACGAACTCGGTGGCCGTGGCTTCCTGCAGTTGCTTGGCAAATTCCACCTGGTTGGCGGCCAGGTCCAGGAAGGGCACGCCACTTTGTGCCACCGCGTCGCTGATGTGCTGCAACATCAGGCCGCGCAACTGGCCGTCCAGGTCGTCTACCGTGTAGCGGTCGCGCGTGCCGCTGATGCTGGTGTGGAAGAGCTTGGCGTCGGCAATCGCGTAGGCGTAGTTGCCGAAGGCCCGCAGGCGCACGGCACCGAAGTCCTTGTCGCGGATGGTCACCGGCTGCGTCGTGCCCCAGCGGCGGTCCAGCTGCTGGCGTGTGCTGAAGAAGTAGACGTCGCTCTTGAACGGGCTCTGGAACAGCTTGTCCCAATTTTTCAGGTAGGTCAGCACCGGCAGCGTCTGCGTGGTGAGCTTGTGCATGCCGGGGCCGAAGACGTCGGCCACCTGGCCTTCGTTGACAAACACCGCCACCTGGCTTTCGCGCACGGTGAGCGATCCGCCATACTGGATTTCGTTGCCGGCCATCGGGAAACGCCAGGCCAGCGTGCCGTCGCCGGACTCGGTCCACTCCAGGATGTCGATGAACTGTTTCTTGATGAAGTCCATCAGGGCCATGGCAACTCTCCTCTCAGAACACCCCGCGTGGTGGGGCGCAACGGAATAATAGCTTTCGCTAACGCAAGGAAACCGGTGACAACAACAGCCTGGCAGATCGCGGTGGTGGGCGCAGGCCCGGTGGGCCTGGCGCTGGCGCTGCACGCGTCGCGTCTGCTGCCCCATGCCCAAGTGACGGTGTTCGATGCCCGCCCGGCCGACCGCGACGTGTCGGCCGACCCGCGCACGCTGGCACTGTCGCTGGGCAGCGTGCAGTTCCTGCAGCAGCTGGGCGCCTGGCCGGCCGCGGCGGCCGAGCCCATCACCGAGGTGCATGTGTCGCAGATGCCACCGTCATGGGGCACGGCCTTCGGCCCGGCCGAGGTGCAGCTCAAGGCGGCCGACCTGCACGTGCCGCAACTCGGCGCGGTGCTGAGCTACGGCGCGCTGCTGGCACCGTTGCAGCGCGCCTGGGAAACATCCGTGGCGGCGCAGCCGCAGCGCCTGCACAGCCGCTTCGGCACACCGGTGGCTGCCATCAAGCCGCTGCCCGACGGGGTGGAGGTGGACGCCGACATTGCCGAACGCTTCGACCTGGCGGTGGTGGCCGAAGGTGGTGTGTTTGCCGACCAGGCGCGCAAGGCCATGGTGTCCGACTACCGACAGACCGCCTGGGTGGGCACCGTCACGCTGCAAGGTGCCACACGCGGCTGCGCCTTCGAACGGTTCACCCGCCACGGCCCGGCCGCGCTGCTGCCCTTGCCAGCGGCGGCCGATGGCATGGCCCGTGCCGCGCTGGTGTGGTGCGTGCCCAGTGCGGACGACCCGGTGCAGGCGCTGGACGACCAACAACGCCTGGCCGTGCTGCGCACCATCTTCCCGGCGGCGGCGGGGCAGCTGGTGGCGATCACGCCGTTGAAGTCGTTTGCGCTGGGGCTGAATGCCGAACGCACGCTGGTGCAGGGTCGCACCGTGCGCATCGGCAATGCGGCGCAGACGCTGCACCCGGTGGCCGGCCAGGGGCTGAACCTGGGGCTGCGCGACGCGCATGAACTGGTGTCGGCGCTGCGCTGGCAGCCAGACATGGACCGCGCGCTGCAAAGGGTGGAGTGGGCGCGTGCCGGCGACCGCTGGTCGACGATTGCCACCACCGACTTCCTGGCCCGCAGCTTCACCTGGAAGCTGCCGGGTGCAGCCACGGCACGGGGCCTGGGGCTGGCCGCCCTGCAGGCCGTGCCGCCATTGAAGGGCTGGCTGGCGCGGCGGATGATGTTCGGCCAGAGATAATCGAGCAGCATCGAATGCATCTGGGAGGAGATCGATGGTTCGTTATCTGCGCCGCCTGCTGGCGGTCTTGCCGTGTCTTGTCGCCTGCGCCGCCTGGGCACAAACCGAAACGGCCCTGATCGCCGACAGCGCCGACGGCGGCGGCCCGGGTGGTGGCACCTTCTTCATCCTGGTCAGCCACAACGGCCAGGCCACAGACAACGACGCCATCCGCGCCAGCAGCCAGGCCAGTTTCGGCCGCGGCGCTTACATGCGGGTCGTTGGCCACGCGCGCCAGGTGCCCGCCGGCAAGGCCACGCTGGTACTGCGCGGCACGCAGACACACACGGCGCCGATCGACACCATCTTCCGCGCCATCTTCCGAGGTGGCAGCCCCGAGGTCTCGGGCAGCATCGAGGTCGAGCTCAAGCCTGGCGCCAGCTACCGCGTCAACGGTGTGGTGGACACCTACCAGCGTGAGGTCTGGCTTGAAGAGGTGGGGTCCAAGGCCATCGTGGGCAACAAGGTCGTCGCCCCGGCCGATCCTGAACTGCTCAAGGCCATGGAGGGTGCGCAGCATGTCTGCTGCAACCTGCGCTACGAAGGCGACTGGATCAGCGACTCGGCCTGGCCGCACCTGCCATTCGTTCCAGCCGGCGCGCGCATCAAGGTGCAGGAGATCAGCGGCAACCGCGCCTGGGCTCTGATCGACGGCCGCAAGATGCGCATCGGCAACGACTACGGCCGTGAACGCGAGACCATGGCGCAGATGGTGGCGCGACTGGCCGTGCCCACCGACCCGCGTTTGCGCATCGCCGGCTTCGATGCGCCGGTGCGCGACGCCATCCGCGCGGGCAAGGCGACGCCCGGCATGACGCGTGATCAGGTGCTGATCGCGCTGGGCCGGCCGCGGCTGGCACACACGCCCGATCTGCAAGCCAAGGAGTGGCTGTACCTGCTGGACAACAACGAAGAAGCGTTTGTCGTCTTCGACGCCGAGGGCCGTGTGCAGGCCTTCGACGGTTCGCGCAAGGCACGTGGCTTCCTCTGGCTGGCGCCGCTACCTGAAGTGGCCGCTGCACCCGCAGCAGCCCCCAAAGCCAGCAGCGCGCCCGCGGCGCCCTCCTCAGCGCCCTCGGCCGCTTCGGCGGCTGCCCCGGCCGCCGAAGCGCCACGCTGAGACGATCAGTCGCTGCGGCGGCGGATCGCCTTGAGCGCCTCGCGCACGGTCAGCGGCGACAGCTGCGCCTTGTACTCGGCGCAGAAGGCCTGCACTTCTTCCGGCGCGGCATAGCTGCGTTCGCGCAGCGCCCAGCCCATGCCTTTGCGGATGAAAAATTCCTTGGCCAGGGCGCTGTCGCCCAGCGACGGCAGGATGCAGTCGTACAAGAGCACCGCGTCGAAGCCCGTCTTGAGGCTGCGCTGGGACAGCATCGCGGCGCGGCGCAGCCACGGGCTGTCGCTTCGAGCCCAGTTGCGCAGCGCGGCTTTCATCTCGGTGGGGTGGCGCTGCAGCAGCACCGGCAGCACCTGGCCCGAGATCTCGTCGTTGTGGTCCCACCAGGGGCCGCTGAGCAGCATCTCGTGGACAGCAGGCAGACACTGCAGATCCAGAAACTTCCGCAGGCGCGGCACACGCAGCAGGTCCAGCGCCGCGTAGCGCTGTTCGCGGTGCGTGGCGCTGCGCCACTGCTGCAGCACGGTGTCGATGAGTGTCTGGCTGTCGGTCACGGGGTACGCGGCTGCCACTTCGGCCACCACCTTTCGGCGCTGTGGCGCAGCAATGCCCAGAAAGGGCATCGTCGACTTCATGTAGGCCTGCATCGCACCGGCCTGGGCGGGCTGCGACTGCGCCGCCAGCGCGGCGTTCATCGCCTGCAAAAGCGCGACGTTGGCTGCCATGGCCTACAGCCTGCGGTGGCGCAGCGCCGGCAGTTCCTGGCGCACCTGCGCGATGTGCGCCGGGTCGACTTCAGCGATCACAAAACCTTCGCCCTCGGGCAAGACATCGATGACCTCGCCCCAGGGCCCGACGATCATGCTGTGCCCCCAGGTGCGGCGGCCATTGGCATGCAGGCCACCTTGCGCCGCAGCCAGCACAACACACTGGTTTTCGATGGCGCGGGCACGCAGCAGCAGTTCCCAGTGCGCCTGGCCGGTGGTGTGGGTGAAAGCTGCCGGCACACACAGCACATCACAGGGTGGGTTCATCAGCGCGCGGTAAAGCTCGGGAAAGCGCAGGTCGTAGCAGATCGACAGGCCCACCCGCAGCGGCCCGGCCTGCAGCGCCACCGGTTCGCTGCCGGCCTGCAGCGTGCGGCCTTCGTTGTAGCTTTCACGGCCGTTGTCGAAGGCAAAGAGGTGGACCTTGTCGTAGTGCGCCACCTGTTGGCCCTGGGGGTCGAAAACACAGCAGCGGTTCAGCGCCTGATCGGGCCTGCCCGTGGTCACCGGCAAGGTGCCGCCCACCACCCACAGGCCGTGTTCACGCGCGGCGTCGGCCAGGAAAGCCTGGATCGGTCCCGGCTTGGCACCGCCCTGCTCGGCGGGTGGCTCGGCCAGCGCCAGCTTGTCGGTGTCGCGCCGGCCCAGCACGCAGAAGTACTCGGGCAGCAGCACCAAGCCGGCGCCGGCCGCGGCGGCCTGGGCGATCAGGCGCGCAGCACTGTCGCGGTTGCTGGCCCAGTCGGGGGTGGACACCATCTGCAGGGCGGCGATCTTCATGCCGTCATGGTACGGCGCTGGGGTGCCGATACCCCCCCTGAAAGCTCGGCCATGCAAAGGGGACTACCCTCCGCGCCCACGGCTGCCCCAGTTGTCTTGAGAAAGCAGCCTGCAAAGATCGGCATGAGGGACTCGAAGATGCTTTCCATCGAAGGCCGCACCGCCGTGGCGGGCCGTCTGGCAACTGCCTGACCGACGGGCCCGCGCCACCATGGTTGCCACCACCGTCACCCCTTCGCCGCCCGCTGCCCTGGCGGCCCACAGCCGATACGTGCAGCGCATCCGGCGGCGCTACGCAGAAGACCTGCACCAGTTGCCCCCGGGTGTGCCCGACAGCGACAGCATCACGGCCCTGGTGCAGCGCCTGCAGGCTGACGGCCGCGACCTGCCCTGTGCCTTGCGCGTGGCACGCCAGATGGTGCTGGAAAGGCTGGCCACGCTGGACATCGAAGCCGGCGCCAGCCTGGAAGCCGTCACCGGCTGCATGACCCACCTGGCCGAAGCCACGCTCGAACTGGCGCTGGCCGACGCCGAACGTGAAGCCGACGCCCGCCACGGCCCGCCGCTGGACGCCCAGGGCCAGCGTGTTGCGCTGTGGATCGTGGGCATGGGCAAGCTGGGTGCACGCGAGCTGAACGTCTCGTCCGACATCGACCTCATCTACGTCTACGAAGACGACGGCCAGACCGCCGGCGACACCGCCGGTCTGCGCTCGACCAGCTTCCACGAGTACTTCAGCTTCGTCGTCAAACGCCTGTATGCACTGATCGGCGAAACCACCGACGACGGTTTTGTCTTCCGCGTCGACCTGGCGCTGCGTCCCAACGGCAATTCGGGGCCGCCGGTGGTGAGCCTGGCGATGCTGGAAGAGTATTTCCAGGTGCAGGGCCGCGAATGGGAACGTTTTGCCTGGCTCAAGAGCCGTGTCGTGGCACCGCGATCGGCCGTCACCAGTGGCCGTGCGCTGGCGCTGCGCTCGCTGGTCACGCCTTTTGTCTACCGGCGTTACCTGGACTACGGCGTGTTCGAAGGTCTGCGGCAGCTGCACCGCAAGATCCGCGATGAAGCTCAGCGCCGCGCCGCCGGTCGGCCCGAACGTGCCAACGACGTGAAGCTGTCGCGCGGTGGCATCCGCGAGATCGAGTTCATCGTGCAGCTGATGCTGGTGGTGCGTGGTGGACAGTTCCCAGAAATCCGCACCCGCAGCACCTTGCGCGGCCTGCAGCGCCTGGTGACCCGCGGCCTGATGAAAACCGACACCGCGGACAAGCTGGCCGCCGCTTATGTGTTCCTGCGCCAGGTGGAGCACCGCATCCAGTACCTGGACGACCAGCAGACCCACCTGTTGCCCAGCCAGGACGAAGACCTGCGCTGGATCGCGCAGAGCATGGGCCTGGCGTGCAAGGTCGAAGCCTGCGCGCTGCTCGAGCGCCTGGGTGAGGTGCGTGAGCTGGTGGCGGCCGAGTTCGACTCGCTGCTCAGCGAAGGCCAGCCGGGCGACGCCCCACGCGGCGACTGCCGCAAATGCACACCGGGGCCTCAACCGGTGGACAGCGAAGCTTTGCTGGAACGCCTGCCGCCGGCCCTGGCCGCGCGCCTGCGCACCTGGACCCAGCAGCCGCGGGTGCAGTCGCTGCGCGACGAAAGCCGCAACCGGCTGGGCAAGCTGATGCAGCGCACGGGCAAATTGATGACCGAAGCGCACTGCAACGAAGCGGCAGCCTTGCGTTTCATCGACTGGGTCGAACCGCTGCTGAGGCGCGAAAACTACCTGGCGCTGCTGGTCGAACGCCCCGAGGTGCACCGCCGCCTGCTGCGCCTCTTGGGCATGGCGCGCTGGCCCATGCAGTACCTGATGCGCCACCCGGGCGTGATCGACGAACTGGCCGACGAAAGGCTGCTGCTGCAGCGTTTCGACGCCGTGGCCTACACCCGCGAGCTGGACGAACGCGTGGCCGCCTGGCAGCGCAGCGGCGAAGACGACGAAGAGAAGCTGCTCGACACGCTGCGCCACGCCCACCACGCCGAGGTCTTCCGCACGCTGGTGCGCGACGTCGAGGGCAAGCTCACGGTGGAGCAGGTGGCCGACGACCTGAGCGCGCTGGCCGACTCGACGTTGGCACTGGCCATTCGCTGGGCCTGGCTTCGCCTCAAGCAACGTCACCGCGCCGAACCGGGGCTGGCCGTCATCGCCTACGGCAAGCTGGGCGGCAAGGAGCTGGGTTACGGCAGCGACCTGGACGTGGTCTTCCTGTACGACGACAGCGACGAAGCCCCCGACGACGACAAGCCGGCGGCACAAGAGGTCTACGGCGCCTTTGTGCGCAAACTCATCACCTGGCTGACGCTGCGCACCGGCGCCGGTGAGCTCTTCGACATCGACACCGCGCTGCGGCCGAATGGCAATTCGGGCTTGCTGGTGACCTCGGTCGATGCCTTCGACCGCTACCAGGTGGGCCGTGGCAGCAACACCGCCTGGACCTGGGAACACCAGGCCCTGACCCGCGCGCGTTTTGCTGCCGGCGTGCCACGTGTCGCCGCGCACTTCGAGGCCACCCGCCGGGCGGTGCTGACCGCCGAGCGCGACCACGCCGCCCTGCGCACCGAAATTGCCAGCATGCGCGAGAAGGTGCGCCAGGCGCGGCCGGTGCCGGCCGACGCGTTCGACGTCAAACACAGCCCCGGCGGCATGATGGACGTCGAGTTTGCCGTGCAGTACCTGGTGCTGGCACACGGCGCGGCCCACGCCCCGCTGCTGGACAACGCCGGCAACATCGCGCTCTTGCAGCGTGCCGAAGCCGCCGGCCTGCTGCCGGCCGGCGTGGGCCATGCTGCGGCCGATGCCTACCGCGAACTGCGCCGTGCGCAGCACCGGGCGCGGCTGGACGAAAGGGCCACGCAGTTCGAACCCGCGCTGATGCACACGCCCCAGCAGGCCGTGCTGGCGCTGTGGCAAGCGGTGTTCGGCTGAAGCTGCCGGCGGGCACCGACTGGGCCTGGGGCCTGCTGACGGCCCTGCTGATGGTCGGTGCGGTGCTGGCCTTGTGGCTGCCCGCAGCCCAGCTGGACTGGCAACCCGAACTGGCCGCGTCGGAACCCTGGCGCGCCTTCACTGCGGCCTGGGTGCACTGGAGCACGCTGCACCTGGGCACCAACCTGCTGGCCGCGGCGGTGGTGGGCGCCTACGGCTTGAGTGCCCAGGTGCCACGGTTGATGACCTGGGCCTGGCTGGCGGCCTGGCCACTCACCCACCTGGCGCTGGTCGTCAAGCCCGACCTGGCGCACTACGGCGGCCTGTCGGGTGTGCTGCATGGCGGTGTGGCCATCGTCTGCCTGTGGCTGCTGGTGCGCGCACGGGGCGGCCGGCGCGCCGTGGGTGCCGCGGTGAGCCTGGGCCTGGTCATCAAGCTGGCCAGCGAACAGCCCTGGGGGCCGGCGCTGCAGCAAAGCCCGGAATGGGACATCGCCGTGGCCCCCATCGCCCACAGCACCGGTGCGCTGGCCGGGCTACTGTGCGGCGCGTTAGCCTTGGCGTTGACAAGAACAAGGACCCCATGAGCAGTGAACGCAAGACCCGCCTGGATCTGCTGGCGGTGCTGGTACTGCTGAGCTGCTGCGCCATCTGGGGCCTGAGCCAGGTGGCCGCCAAGGTGACGCTGACGCAGGTGCCGCCGCTGTTGCAGTCGGGCCTGCGATCGGCGGGCGCAGCAGTCCTGCTGCTGCTGTGGTCGCGCTGGCGCGGCCTGTCGATCTTCGGCAGCGACGGTACTGGCCGCGCCGGCTTGCTGGCCGGGATGCTGTTTGCGGTGGAGTTCGGCTGCATCTTCATCGGCCTGCAGTTCACGACCGCCTCGCGCATGTCGGTGTTTTTGTACCTGGCGCCCTTTGTCGTGGCCCTGGGCATGCCGCTGATCTCGCGCAGCGAAAGGCTGGCGCCCCTGCAGATGGCCGGCCTGGTGCTGGCTTTTTGCGGGGTGGTGTGGGCTTTCGCCGAAGGTTTCACGCAGCCGGCGGCGGGTGAACTGCAGTGGCTGGGCGACGCACTGGGCCTGGTGGGCGCGGTGCTGTGGGCGCTGACCACGCTGCTGGTGCGTGGCACGCGGCTGGCGTCGGCCCTGCCCGAGAAGACGCTGCTGTACCAGCTGGTGGTGTCGGGTGTGGCGCTGATGCTGGCTTCTGCGTTGTCAACCGAAGTGTGGCCACGCAGCCTGAGCCTGACGGTGTCGCTGCTGCTGCTGTTCCAGGTGGCCGTGGTCACGTTCGCCAGCTACCTGGCCTGGTTCTGGCTGGTGCGCCACTACCCGGCAACCCGCGTGTCGGCCTTCACCCTGCTGACACCTATTTTCGGCCTGCTGGCCGGTGTGCTGCTGCTGGACGAGGCACTGACGCTGCGCCTGGTGGTGGCACTGGTGACGGTGTGCGCCGGCATCGCCATCGTCAACCTGGCGACACGGCCGGCAGCGCCGCCGGCCTAGACTGGCGCCACAGCCAAACCGAAGGAGACAAACATGATCACGCTGTGTGGCCTGACGCTGTCCAACTACTACAACAAAGTCAAGCTGGTGCTGCTGGAGAAGGGCGTGCCCTTCACCGAAGAGCCCCAGCGCACCGGTTCGTCCGACGCTGCGGTGCTGCAGGCCACGCCGCTGGGCAAGGTGCCTTTCATCCGCGACGAAAGTGGTTGCACGCTGTGCGAGAGCCAGGTCATCGTGGACTACCTCGAAGCGCGGTTTCCGCAGCCGCCGCTGGTGCCTGCCGACCCGATGGCCGCAGCCAAGGTGCGCGAGTTGTGCCAGTTCATGGAGCTCTACGTCGAACTGGTGGCACGTGACCTCTACGCGCAGGCCTTTTTCGGCGGCACGGTGGGCGAGTCGACCCAGGCACGTGTCAAGAAGCGCCTGCAGACCACCATCCCGGCCTTGCAGCGCCTGGCGCGTTTTTCGCCTTACGCTGCAGGCGACACGTTCACGCTGGCCGATGCGGCAGCTTTTTCAACCTTGCCCACGGTGGCCATGGCCACCAAGGCGGTGCTGGGCGAAGACATGATTGCAGCGGCCGGCATCGACTGGAAAACCTACCTGCGCCTGCTGGCCGAGCGGCCATCGGTGCAAAGGGTGAACGCCGACCGCAAGCGCGACGTGGAAGCCAATCTGGCGCTGCGTGCGGCGCAGGTGGCCGTGGGCCAGGCCTGAGAGTTCAGGCTTGGGGGCTCAGGCCGTACCCGAAGCGGCGGGCCGCGCCGCAGCCAGCGCCGCGGTCACTTCCTTGCGGTAGCGGTTGAGTTCCTGCACGCTGGCAAAACTGCGCTCCATCAACAGGCTCATGTTGTGCAGGATGCGATCGACGACCTTGCCTTCCCAGACGGCGTCGAACTGGATCTGCTTGTCCAGCCACTGCTCCAGCCATTCAGGGTTGGGCATGCGGCTCTGGATGGTGTCGCGCGGGAAGAGCTGCACGTTGACGTGCAGATTGGTCGGGTGCAAGGCCTGCGCGGTGCGCCGGGCACTGGCCATCAGGACGCCGATCTTGGCAAACGCCGCCCGGGCTTCGTCGCCGAACTTGCCCATGGCGCGTTTCATGTAGCGCAGGTAGGCGCCGCCATGGCGCGCCTCGTCACGTGCCAGGGTTTCGTAGATGGCCTTGATGACGGGTTCGCTGTGCCATTCGGCGGCGCGGCGGTACCAGTGGTTGAGCCGGATCTCGCCGCAGAAATGCATCATCAGCGTTTCCAGCGCGGGCGCGGGGTCGAACTCGAAGCGCACCGCGTGCAGTTCTTCTTCCGTCGGCACCAGGTCGGGCCGGAAGCGGCGCAGGTATTCCATCAGCACCAGGCTGTGTTTCTGCTCTTCGAAGAACCACACGCTCATGAAGGCGCTGAAGTCGCTGTCGTCGCGGTTGTCGCGCAGGAACATCTCGGTGGCCGGCAGCGCCGCCCACTCGGTGATGGCATTCATCTTGATCGTCTGCGCCTGCTCTTCGCTCAGCTGTGCAGCGTCGAAGCTGGCCCAGGGGATATCGGTGTCCATGTTCCAACGGACGGCTTCGAGCTGTTTGAAGAGTTCGGGATAAAGCATGGCAGGGCCCACAGAGATGACGACATTCTAGGGATGGAGCGCGGGTCGCGTCTCGGGTCAACCCCGTTCGCGCAAGTGCTGAAGTGCGACCGGCAGCTCCAGAAGCCTGCTGAAAGCCTGCACCCCTGCCACCGGGCGCCGGTGCAGCACCGGCGCACTGCCGCCAGCCCACAGGGCCACCGAGGCCGGCAGCTTGGCGCGCAGCTCGCTCAGGCCATCGACGATGAGGTTGGGGCTCATGCACCCGGTGAAGCTCAGCGCCACCACGTCGCTTCGGCACGCCGCACTGGCCAGCACGATGTCCCACAGCGGCGTCTGCACACCCAGCGACACGCAGCGGCAGCCCTCCAGCGCCAACATCGCTTCGGCCATCAGCAGGCCCAAGCCGTGGGGTTCACCAGGAAAGGTGCTGAGCAGCACTCGCGTGGCCGCCGGGTCGCCGGCCTCGGGCATGGCCGCGATGGCGCCGCGCAGCACGACCTGCATGGTCTCGGTGTACAGGTGCTCTTCGAAGATCTCCATCTGGCCGCGCATCCACGCGTCGCCCACGGCAGCGTTCAGCGGCCCCACGACCTCGAGCACAAAACGCGACACACCGAAGCGCGCCAGCAGCCGCGTCAGTTCGGCGCGCAGGCGCGACGCATCGTGTGAGCGGATCAGCGCCAGGTGGCTGCGGATGTCGTCGCTGCCCAGCGCGGTTTCGCTGCCACGTTGCGGCTGGTCGACCGTCTGTTCGGCGATGGCCTGCAGTTGCTCCAGCGACAGCGGCACGATGCGCCCGGGCCGGTGGCCGGCGTCGAGCAGGCGCTTGATGACACGCAGCTTGTCGACCTGCTGCAGCGGGTAGGCGCGCTCGCCGATGTCGTCGCGGCTCGGCGTGGGAAAGCCGTAACGCCGCTCCCAGACACGCAGGGTGTCCTTGCTCAGGCCGGTGTCGCGCTCGACGGCGGCGATGGACAAGGTGATTTCGGTGTGGCTGGAGCGATCGTTCACGTCGTGGGGCTTCAAGGGGTGGCTGCCGCGCCCGGTTCAGGGCGTGAACTGAGAGCAGCCTGAAGTGTACGGACCTTCCTGTTTGTCCAGGACAAAACATTGCAGATGAGCTTTGTCAGGCTAAACGCCAGCTCCGCTCGCCGAATTGAACAGGACAGAATCCGAACACGAGCTCATCAGAATAAAGACCATGTTGTAATTATGGTCAGTGTGTCGACTTGCCGAGAGTCGGAGATACCATCCGGTCACTTTATGACTAAACAGTTCAAAACGTCAATGCCTGCCCCGTCCGGTGCTGTCGCCTGCCGGGCGAGCGGCCACATCTGGATTGCCCGATGTCGCTTCGAAGTTCTTTACGTGCGACCCGTGGCCAGCGGCGGAACTTCACGCCCGTCGCTTTCTCTGATCTCTCGATTGCGGGCTGACTCTGCGCTTCGCAAGCCAGTTTCACTGTTGTGCGGTCGGCGGCTTCGGTCGGCCGAAATTCCCGGGTCGTTCTCCTCCTCCCTCCTCCCTCCCTCCTTGGCCCGGGGACGCCGCACAGCGGTCTTTACAGCACGGGGAACTGCCTTCGGCGGTTCCCCTTGTCTTTTCCAGGGGGCCAGAGCATGAAGCCCGGCCGGCGACTGGCCGTCGTGGGTTCGGGCATTTCGGGCCTGGCGGTGGCGCATGCCCTGGCCGACGAGGCGCAGGTCACATTGTTCGAGGCCGGCAGCCACTTCGGCGGCCACACCCACACGGTCGACGTGACGCTGGACGGTGTGACACACGGTGTGGACACCGGCTTCCTGGTCTTCAACGAACGCACCTACCCGAACCTGATCCGGCTGTTTGCCGAACTGGGCGTCGAGACGGCCGCTTCGGACATGTCGTTTTCGGTGCAGGTGCCCCAGCAGGGCCTGGAGTGGAGCGGCAACAGCCTTAACAGCGTTTTTGCCCAGCGGGGCAACCTGCTGCGCCCGGCTTTTCTGCGCATGCTGGGCGACATCGTGCGCTTCAACAAGCTGGCCACCGGCATCGCCACACGCGGCGCCGAAGCTGAACTGGCGCAGCCCATCGGCGACTTCCTGCAGCAGCAGGGTTTCAGCCCTGCTTTCCGCGACTGGTACTTCCTGCCGATGATCGGCTGCATCTGGTCCTGCCCCACCGACCAGATGCTGTGTTTCCCCATCAGCACGATGATCCGCTTCTGCCACAACCACGGCCTGATCCAGGTGGCCGACCGGCCGCAGTGGCACACGGTGAGAGGCGGTGCCAAACACTATGTGCAGCGCATGCTGCTGCGCATCGCCGACGCGCGGCTGAACACACCGGTGCTGTCGGTCAAGCGCTTGCCACCGGGCATGGGCAGCGGCGGGGTGATGGTGGCCACCGCCGAAGGCAGCGAACGTTTCGACGACGTGGTGATGGCCAGCCACAGCGACCAGAGCCTGGCGCTGCTGGACGAGCCCACGGCCGACGAACGCCGTGTGCTGGGCGCCATCCGCTACCACCCCAACCGCGCGCTGCTGCACACCGACACCTCGGTGCTGCCCAAACGCCAGCTGGCGTGGGCGGCCTGGAACTACGCCCGTGCCGCCGACCTGGGCCGCGAACAAGCCGCCGTGTGCCTGCACTACCTGATCAACAAGCTGCAACCCCTGCCCTGGCAGCAGCCGGTGCTGGTGTCGCTGAACCCCGACCCCGCGCGGATGCCCGATGAGCGGCAGGTGATCGGCAGCTACGACTACAGCCACCCGGTGTTCGACCAGGCCGCCATCCAAGCGCAGCAGCAGCTGCCGCAGATCCAGGGCCAGTCGCATGTCTGGTACTGCGGTGCCTGGACACGTTACGGCTTTCACGAAGACGGTCTGATGTCGGCGCTGGCGGTGGCAGACGGCTTGCGCACGCAATGGCAACAGGCTGTGGTCCAGCGGACGGCCGCATGAAAACCGCCACGTCAGCCGAAGGCCCGCCTGTGAAGCTGCACGCACCCCAGCTGGGCATCGGCATCGTGCGTCATCGGCGCCTCAAGCCCAGCGTGCACAGTTTCGACTACCCCACCTACTTTCTGATGTTGCCGATGCGCTCGCTGCGCCAGGCGCCGGTGGCGGGCTTGTCGCGCAAGCGCTTTTCGCTTTTGAGCTTCGACGACCGTGACCACGGCGACGGTCGAGCCGACGCGCTGGCCTGGCTGGACGAGCTGCTGGCCAGCGAAGGCGTTCGGGGCGCCGATGGCGAAGTCTGGTTGCACACCTACCCGCGTGTGCTGGGCTACGCCTTCAAGCCGGTGAGCTTCTGGCATTGCCAGCGCGGCGACGGCTCACTGGCCGCCATCGTGGTCGAGGTCAACAACACCTTTGGCGAACGCCACTGTTACCTGCTCGACGGGCCCGACCTGGCCTACGGCCGCGAACTGCGTGCGCGCAAGGTCTTCCACGTTTCGCCCTTTTGCCAGGTGCAGGGGCAGTACCGCTTTCGCTTCATGTTCACCGGCGAGCGCACGGTGGCGCGGGTGGACCACGACGACAACACCGGGCCGCTGCTGCAGACCAGCGTGTCGGGTCGTCTGCAGCCGCTGACGGCCCGCTCGGCCCGCCAGGCTTTTTTCGGCATGCCCATGATGACCATGGGTGTGATCGTGCGCATCCATTGGCAGGCCATCCAGTTGTGGACCAAGCGCGTACCTTTTTTCAGCAAGCCCGCGCCGCCGCAGGCTTTCACCAGCCGCTGATGGCCTGGCCTGACCCGTGTTAGCGCCCTCACCGAACCCTCCCAGAACCCTCACGCCCCCTGCCCGCGCCATGTCGACGACGTCCACCGCCTCTGCATCCGCCACCCCGCTGGCCCTGCCCAGCGCCGCCCCGGCGGCCGCACGTGCCATCTTCCAGTTGCTGCGGCAACTGCAGGTGGGCACGCTGGACATGCAGCTTCCCGATGGCAGCCAGGCCCGCTTCGGCCACGGCGCCGAACCCCGCGCGGCGATGCGCCTGAACGACTGGAGCGTGTGCCCGGCGGCGCTGAAAAGCGGCGACATCGGATTCGCCGAAACCTGGATCGCCGGCGGCTGGACCAGCCCCGACCTGGTGGCGCTGCTCAAACTCTTCATCGCCAACCGCGACGCCATCGACAAGGTGGTCTACGGCACCTGGTGGGGCTCGCTGGCCTACCGTGTGAAACACCTGCTGAACCGCAATTCGCGCCGCGGCAGCAAGAAAAACATCCACGCCCACTACGACATCGGCAATGCCTTCTACCGGCAGTGGCTGGACGAGACGATGAACTATTCCAGCGCCTTGTTCGAAGGCAACGCGCAACAGCCGATGGCCCAGGCGCAAGCGGCCAAGGTGCGGCGTGCACTGCGCGAGTGTGAGCTGCAGCCCGGGCAGCGCCTGCTGGAGATCGGTTGCGGCTGGGGTGCACTGGCCGAGACGGCGGCGGTGGAGTTCGGCGCACGGGTCACCGGTGTCACCTTGTCCAGCGAACAGCTGGCTTACGCGCAGGAACGCCAGCAACGCGCCGGTGTGGCCGCGCAGGTCGACCTGCGGCTGCAGGACTACCGCGACATCACCGACGAGCCCTTCGACGCCATCGCCTCGATCGAGATGTTCGAAGCCGTGGGCCGTGAATACTGGGACAGCTATTTCGCCACGCTGCGCAGCAAACTCAAGGTGGGCGGCCGCGCCTGCATCCAGTCCATCACCATCCGCGACGACCTGTTCGAGCGTTACGTGCGGGGCACCGACTTCATCCAGCAGTACATCTTTCCGGGTGGCCTGCTGCCCAGCGTCAGTGTCTTCAAGGCCGAGGCAAAAAAGGCCGGCCTTGAAGTGGTGAACGAACTGGCCTTCGGCCAGGACTACGCCGAGACCCTGCGCCGCTGGCGCCACGACTTCCTGGCGCGTGACGGCCAGGTGCGCAAGCTGGGCTTCGACACCCGTTTCATGCGCATCTGGGAGTTTTACCTGGCCTATTGCGAAGCGGCGTTTGTCACCGGCAACACCAGCGTCGTGCAATTCACACTGCGCCGGGCGGACTGAACATGATCTTGCGTCGACAGTTGCTGCTGTCCCTGCTGCCCTTGGCAGCGGTGGCCCACGCACAAGCTCCCGCCGTGCCTGCCGAGGTGGTGGCCGAGCTGCCGGGCGCCCGACTGCAAGGTCAGGGTCGCTTGCGCTTCCTGGGCTTGCGCATCTACGACGCCCGCCTGTGGGTGGGCGCTGCGGCGGTGGACGTTCAGGGTGCGGACTGGGCCCCGTTGCCGCTGGCGCTGGAGCTGCAGTACACACGCAGCCTGGACGGCGTGAAGATCGCCGAACGTTCGCTGAAAGAGATGAACCGCCAGGGCGACATCGACGATGCCAAGGGCTCACGCTGGCTGTCAGCCATGACCCGCGTCTTTCCCGACGTGAAAGAAGGTGACCGCATCACCGGCATCAACGTGCCCGGCATGGGGGCCCGCTTTTTTGTCAATGGCCAGCTGAAGGGCGATGTGCGCGACCCCGAGTTTGCGCGCTTCTTCTTCGGCATCTGGCTGTCGGACAAAACGTCCGAGCCCTCGCTGCGCGACACGCTGCTCGGCAAGGGTTCATGACAGCCGCAGCAGCGGCACCTGGCTGGCGTGGTGGCTGGCGGCAGGGCCTGGCCTATGGCGGCCTGGGGCTGCCGCTGGCTTTCGTGGCGCTGCCCCTTTACGTGGTGCTGCCCAACCACTACGCGGCCGAATTCGGCATTCCGCTGGCCACGCTGGGTGCGCTGCTGTTGGGTGCACGGCTGCTCGACGCCGTGGCCGACCCGCTGATCGGCCGCTGGGTCGACGGCTGGTTCACGCGCCGCGCGGCGGTGGTGCTGATCGCCGCCGTGCTGGCGGCCATCGTGCTGGCGGCGGGTTTCCGTGGCCTGTTTTTCCCCCCCGTTCAGGGCCAACAGGCGCTGCTGGTCTGGTGCGCGCTGCTGCTGACCATCACCTACCTGAGCTACAGCGTGTTGACGGTGCTGCACCAGGCCTGGGGTGCGCGGCTGGGTGGCGACGAAGGGCAGCGTGCACGCATCGTGTCCTGGCGCGAAGGGCTGGCGCTGGTCGGTGTGCTGGTGGCCAGCGTGCTGCCGTCGGTGGCCGGGCTGTCGGTCACATCGGCCGTGTTTGCCGGCCTGCTGGCGGTGGGCGTGGCGCTGTTGTGGCGTGCGCCGCAGCCGCAGATCGGCACCGTGCCGGCCACACCCCCCAGCCTGATCGAACCGCTGGGCACACCCGCCTTCCGGCGCCTGCTGGCCGTCTACCTGGTGAATGGCGTGGCCAGCGCGGTGCCGGCCACGCTGGTGCTGTTTTTCATCCGCGACCGGCTGCAGGCGCAGGCCTACGAACCGCTTTTCCTGGCCAGCTACTTTGCCGCCGGTGCCTTGAGCATGCCGCTGTGGGTGCGCCTGGTGGCGCGCCTGGGGCTGGCGCGGGCCTGGCTGGTGGGCATGGTGTTGGCTATCGTGACCTTTGCCTGGGCGGCGCTGCTGGGTGCGGGTGACGTGGTGGCCTACACCGCCGTCTGCGTGGCCAGCGGCATCGCACTGGGTGCCGACCTCACGCTGCCGGGTGCGCTGCTGGCCGGTGTCATCCAGCGCGCCGGCCACGGCCAGCGACTGGAAGGTGCCTACTTCGGCTGGTGGAACTTCTGCACCAAGCTGAACCTGGCCCTGGCGGCCGGCATCGCGCTGCCGCTGCTGGGCCAGTTTGGCTACACACCGGGCAGCCGCAGCCCCGATGCCCTGCAGGCGCTGACGCTGGCTTACTGCCTGCTGCCCTGCGCATTGAAGTTGCTGTCCACCGCTCTGCTCTGGACCCTGTGGGTCCGCAAGGAAGTCCAATCATGAAAAACCCCCTGCGCCGCCGCTGGACGCTGATGTCCGCCTTCACCCTGCTGGCCGCCGCCAGCGCCACCGTGCTGGTGATGGGCTGCGCCTCGCCCAAGGCCAGCAACTACGCGGCCGAAAAGCCGGTGCTCGACCTGAAAACCTACTTCAACGGGCCCCTGGTGGCACACGGCATCTTCACCGACCGGTCAGGCAAGGTGGCCCGGCGCTTCACGGTGCAGATGACCGGCACCTGGCAAGGCAAGAACGGCACGCTGGACGAACGGTTCACCTACAGCGACGGCAAGACCGAGCGCCGCTTCTGGAGACTGACCGACGAAGGCAATGGCCGCTGGACCGGCCGTGCCGACGACGTGGTGGGCGTGGCCGAAGGCCAGTCGGCCGGCAATGCGCTGAACTGGCGCTACACGCTGTCGCTGCCGGTGGACGGCAAGGTCTACGAGGTGCAGTTCGACGACTGGATGTACCTGATGGACGAACGGGTGATGCTGAACAAGGCCGTGATGAGCAAGTTCGGCATCCGCCTGGGTGAAGTCACGCTGTCTTTCTACAAACCGTGAACCCATGGCCTTGAACCCCCGCATCCTGTCCTGGGCCGGCCGCACGGTGTGGCTGGTGGGCGCGTCCACCGGCATCGGGCGTGCCACGGCTTCGCGACTGCACGCGCTGGGCGCGCGGGTCGTCGTGTCGGCGCGCAGCCAGGAGGCGCTGGATCGCTTCGTGGCCGAGCACCCGCGCAGCGACGCCATCGCGCTGGACGCCACCGACCGCGAGGCCATGCACGACGCGGCAGCGCACATCGTCAACGTGCACGGCCGCATCGACCTGGCGGTTTACTGCGCCGGCACCTACCGCGCCATGCGCGCCACCGACTTCGACTTCGACGTGGCGCAGCAGCACGTGCACGTCAACTACACCGGCGCGCTGGTGATGCTGGACGCGGTGCTGCCGCATGTGCTGGCGCAGGCCAAGGCGGGTGACCCGAAGCTGGGTGCGGGCCACATCAGCCTGGTCAGCAGCGTGGCCGGCTTCCGCGGGCTGCCGCAGTCGCTGGCCTACGGGCCGACCAAGGCCGCGCTGATCAACCTGGCCGAAACGATGTACCTGGACCTGCAGCCGCTGGGCGTGGGTGTGTCGCTCATCAACCCGGGCTTCGTCGAAACCCCGCTGACGGCGCAAAACGCCTTCAAGATGCCGGCGCTGATCAGCCCCGAAGCAGCTGCCAAGGCCATCGTGCGCGGCTGGGAAGGGGGCCAGTTCGAGATCCACTTTCCGAAACGCTTCACACTGTGGCTGAAGGGCCTGCGGCTCTTGCCCTACAGCCTGTATTTTGCGGCCGTGCGGCGCAGCACAGGCCTGTGAAGGCCAATCCCATGGCCACCGCAACCGACCCCCATGTGCAGCGCATCGTGCAGGTCTTCGAGAGCCTGTCGCCGCAAGACCTGCCGCGACTGGCCGAGATCTACACACCCGACGCGCGCTTCAAGGACCCCTTCAATGAAGTGCAGGGCGTGGCCGCCATCCAGGGCATCTTCGAGCACATGTTCGTGTCGCTGGACAGGCCACATTTCGTCATCCGCGACACCATCGTGCAGGACCGGCAGTGTTTTTTGAGCTGGGACTTCAACTTCCGCATGAAGCGCTTCAGCCGCGAAGAACAGTGCATCCGCGGCGGCTCGCACCTGGTGCTGGCGGCCGATGGCCGCATCGCCGAGCACCGCGACTACTGGGACGCGGCAGAAGAGCTGTACGAGAAGCTGCCTGTGGTGGGCGCCCTGATGCGCTGGCTGAAAAAGCGCGCCAATTCCTGAACCGGGTGGCCGCGACGGCCTACTTGCTGCGCTGGCCTTCGGTCAGCGAAAAAGCCTGGAACAGGCCCGACTTGTCGACGAAGTAGGTCTCGGTGTAACGCACGGTGCCACCGGCCATCTTGGCCGGCGCCGGGAAAGGCGCAGCGCGCTTGATCATGGCGATGACCCAGGGCGCCACCTCGTCGGCAGCGGGCTTGCGGATGACGCTGATGTTCAGCACGTTGCCGGCGGCGTCGAGATCGGTCTCGACCATCATCACGCCATACAACATGGGCGGCAGTTTGCCGCGGTACACCCGCATCGGGAAACAGGCGTACAGGTGTCGGGCAGCGTCGATGCGGAACTCCTGCTCCACTTCCTGGCTCGATGCGCTGGGTTCCTTGCACAGCGGCGTGGGCACCATGCTGAATTGCGCCAGCGCAGCGGGCGCGGCCAGGGTGGCGGCAACCAGCACGAGCCCCTGCAAGAGGCGACAGATTTGAGCTGACAGGGGCAGGGGCATGTTCACGGCGGTGTTCCTCGGTCTGGCGGGCCCTTCGCGGGCCACTTGCTGTTTTCGGCAGATCTGGCTGGCAGTCGCTGGTGAGATTACACGAAGGAACCCGCCAAACCATCCGTTCGAGGGGGTACTTCCCGGCAAGAAGTTACGACTAGCGCAACCAGCCCTTTGCCCTGAAATAGATGAAAGGTGCGGCGACGGAAACCACCATCAGTGCCAGCGCAAAGGGGTAGCCGGCTTGCCAGTCGAGTTCGGGCATGAACTTGAAATTCATGCCGTAGATGCTGGCAATCAGCGTCGGCGGCAGCAGCGCCACGCTGGCCACCGAGAAGATCTTGATGATCTTGTTCTGGTTGATGTTGATGAAACCCACCGTCGCGTCCAGCAGGAAGTTGATCTTGTCAAACAGGAACGCCGTGTGGCTGTCCAGCGAGTCGATGTCGCGCAGGATCTGGCGCGCTTCTTCGAACTGCTCGGCATTCAGCATGCGGCTGCGCATCATGAAACTCAAGGCACGGCGTGTGTCCATCACGTTGCGTCGGATGCGGCCGTTCAAGTCTTCTTCACGTGCGATGGCCGTCAGCGCGGCGCCTGCAGCTTCGTCGTTCACGTCCTGTTTCAAGACCCTCGCGCTGACACGTTCCAGGTTGTCGTAGATGCCTTCCAGCGCATCGGCGCTGTACTCGGCATCGGCGTCGTACAGCTTCAGCAGCACGTCCTTGGCGTCTTCGATCAGCGCCGGTGTGCGCCGCGCGCGCAGGCGCAGCAGGCGGAACACCGGCAGGTCTTCGCCGTGGATGGAAAACAGCACGTTGTTGTGCAGGATGAAGGCCACACGCACATTGCGCGCCGGTCGTGCGTCGTTGCCTTTGCTCACGTCTTCGGCGTCGATCAGGAAGTCGGAGCGGATGTGCAGTTCGCCGTTGTCCTCTTCGTAGAAACGGGCCGACTCTTCGAGGTCGTCGTCAACCGCGTCTTTCGGAATCTTCAGTTCGAAACGGGCCTCGACCCAGCGCTTTTCGTCCTCGCTGGGGTTTTCGAGGTCGACCCACACGGGCTGCAACTGCGCCAGTGCCTGGGGCTGGTCGATCTCTTCCTGGAACAGCCGGCCATTGGCCAGCGTGAAGACGTTGAGCATGCAGATTCTCCGGAAGACAGCGCCAGCGCAGGTGCGGAACGGACGGTCACCCGGGGTGACTCGGGGACAGCTTGTCTCTCCGAAAGAGCGTTGCCAAATTATGCCCGTGGTGCAGGGGGCAACCGGCCCCGTGGGCAAGGCCGAAGTCGGCAGAATCGCGGCATGAAGACTTGGCCCGTACGGCGCTCTGCCGAACCGACGCTGCCGTGGGCCTGAAGCCCTGGCGGCGCCTGCTGTGGCTGCTGCTGACGCTGCTGGCGGTATTGGCCCTGGTGGTCGTGGCGGCGTCCAGCGCGGCCCTGCAATCCGAACCGGCCGTGGCCCAGGATGCCGCCATCGGCCACGACGACGTGGCCCGTGCGCTGTCACTGCTGCGCACCCACGACCCGCGCCGCGCACGCGCCGGCGCGGTCAGCACGGCATTGGTGCGCGAACGCGATGTCGAGGTGATGCTGAGCCACGGTGCCCGGCGCTGGGTGCAGGCCGGCAGCCGGGTCAGCTTTCAGCGCCATGCGGCCACACTGCAACTCAGTGCCCACCTGCCGCCCAACCCCTTTGGTCGCTGGCTGAACATTGACCTGGAACTGGCCGAAACCAGCGGCCTGCCGGCTGTTCAGCAGTTGCGCGTGGGCCGACTGCCGGTGCCGGCCTGGCTGGCCGAATGGACCGTGGTGCAGCTGGCCAGCCACCTGGGTGTGCAGGCCGAACTGGACCTGGTCGGCCAGGTCGTGAAGCGTGTGCGTTTCCTGCCGCAGCAGTCGCTGGTCACTTACGCATGGCAAAACGACAGCATGAGCAGACTGCTCGACGGCCTGCTGCCGGCCGATGAACTGGCCAGGCTGCGTGTGTATTCCGACCGCGTCACGGCGCTGTCCTGGAACGAACCGCAGAGCTGGGACATGCCGCTGGTGGCGGTGCTGCAGCCCATGTTCGAACTGGCTCGCCAGCGCGCGGCAGCGGGCGGCGATGCCGCGGCCGAAAACCGCGCCGCGCTGACCGTGCTGACGCTGATGGCCAACGGCCGTGGCATCGGCACCGTGGTGCCTTCGGCCCGCCAGTGGCCCAGGCCACGGCCGGTGCGCCTGCTGCTGGCCGGGCGCACCGACTTCCCGCTGCACTTTCTGGTATCGGCGGCCTTGGCCACCGAAGGCACAGGCCCCTTGTCGCAAGCCATCGGCCTGTACAAGGAAGTCACCGATTCGCGACGGGGCAGCGGCTTCAGCTTCCAGGACATGGCCGCCAACCGCGCCGGCACCCGTTTCGGCGAATTGCTGTTGCGCGAACCGCAGGCCATGCAGCAACGTCTGGCCGCGCCCCTGCGCGATGAAGACCTGGTGCCCGCCGTGCAGGACCTGCCCGAGTACATGCCCGAGGCCGAGTTCCTGCGCCGCTTTGGCGGTGTCGGCGCCCCGGCCTATGAACGGGTGTTGAGCGACATCGACAGCCGCATCACCGGGCTACGGCTGCTGCGCTGAACCGGCAGCGGGTGTGGCGCGGCCGCCGGGGCCGGCACCTGCCGTCATGTCGAAGCGAAACAGGCGACATTCGATGGCGCCGTTGAACAGCGGCACACGGCGCGATTCCTTCAGGCGCATCAGCGTCGGCAGTTTCATCTCGGGGCTCAGCAGCCAGGCCGTCCAGCCCGCGTAGTGGCGCTTCCAGTGGCCGGCCAGATTGCTGAAAAACTCGGCCGGCGTGCCACCGCCTTCGAAGTTTTCGCGCGGGGCGCGTGATTCACGCGCTTCGCTTCTTTCGCCACGTTCACCCCGTTCACCACGACCGGAACCCTGACCCTTGGCGTCGATGCGTTCGCCGTACGGCGGGTTCATCAGGATCACACCCGATGGCAGTGGCGGCAGGCGCTGCAGCGCGTCGGCGGTCTTGAATTCGATGGCCTGGCGCACACCGGCCCGTTCTGCGTTGCGCACCGCAAAGTCGGTCATGCGAAAGCTCACGTCACCGGCAAACAGGGCCACCGCGGGTGCGTGAACCCGGGCCTTGGCCGCTTGCTGCAGTTCGCGCCACTGGGTCATGAAGGGTCGGAAGGGCAGCATGCGTTCGAAGGCAAAACGGCGCAGGCTGCCGGGTGCGATGCCACAGGCCATCTGCGCCGCTTCGATGACGATGGTGCCGGCGCCGCAGCAGGGGTCCAGCAAGGGCCCGTCTTCGGCGCGGCCCTGCCAGCCGGCAGCGGCCAGCATCGCAGCGGCCAGCGTTTCCTTCAGCGGCGCTTCGCCGGTGTCTTCACGCCAGCCGCGCTTGAAGAGGGCGTCGCCCGAGGTGTCGACGTACAGCGTGGCGTGTTCCGGGCCCACGAACAACGCAATCGGCAGGTCGGGCCAGCGCGTGTCGACACTGGGCCGCGCGCCGGTGGCTTCGCGCACGGTGTCGCAGACGGCGTCCTTGATGCGCAAGGCGCTGAAGTTCAGGCTTTGCAGAGGGCTGCGCTGGGCGCTCACGTCGACGCGCAATGTCTGCTCGGGCGTGATCCAGTGGTTCCAGTCCACGCGCATCGCCAGGTCGTACAGGTCGTGTTCGTCGCGATAGGGGCCGTCGACCAAGGGCCACAACACGCGCGTGGCGAGGCGGCTTTCCAGGTTCAGCGTCATGGCCATGCGCTCGTTGCCTTCGACCCACACACCACCGCGCGTGGCCTCGGCGGCCACGCCCGTGATGCGAAGCACCTCGTCGGCCAGCAGCGCTTCCACGCCACCGGCACAGGGCAGGAAGAGCGTTGTCATATCGCCTTGCGCAAACCGGCCGGCGCGATCTTCAGCGCTTCGCGGTACTTGGCCACCGTGCGGCGCGCGACCTGGATGCCCTGCTCTTCGAGCATCGAGCTGATCTGGTTGTCCGACAGCGGCTTGGCGTTGTCCTCGGCCGTCACGAACTGCTGGATCAGCGCACGCACCGCCGTGCTGCTGGCATTGCCACCGGCGTCGGTGTTCAGGCTGCTGCCGAAGAAGTATTTCAGCTCGAAGGTGCCTTGCGGCGTGGCCATGTACTTGGCCGTGGTCACGCGCGAAATCGTGCTTTCGTGCAGACCCAGTTCGTCGGCAATCTCGCGCAGCACCAGCGGCTTCATCGCGATGGCGCCATGCGTGAAAAAGCCCTTCTGCCGCTCGACGATGGCCTTGCTGACACGCAGGATGGTGTCGAAGCGCTGCTGGATGTTCTTCACGAACCAGCGCGCTTCCTGCAGCCGCGACGACATGCCCGGGTTGGCCGACGCGCCACGCAAACCCCGTGCGGCCTGGGCGTAGATGTCGTTGATGCGCAGCTTGGGCATGACGTCGGGGTTCAGTGTGACGCTGACGCCGCGACCGGTTTTGCGCACGATGACATCGGGCACGATGATGTTGCCTTCGGCTGGTGAAAAGGGCCGCCCGGGCTTGGGCTCGCAGGCGCGGATCAGTTCCTGCGCCTGGCGCACCATGTCTTCGTCGGCGCCGGTCAGCGCCGTCAGGCGCTTCATGTCGCGCTTGGCCAGCAGCTCCAGGTATTGCTCGCAGATGCGCAGCGCCACCTGACGCGCCGCGCACTTGGGCGTGGCCCTGATCTGCAGCGCCAGGCATTCGCCCAGGCTGCTGGCGCCAATGCCCAGCGGGTCCAGGCTCTGCAACCAGCGCAAGCCGCAGCGCAGACGTTCGTCCAGCGACTCGCGCGCCTCTTCGCCTTCGATGCCCAGCATCGCCGCCAGGCGCTCGGCAATGTCTGCCAGTGTGTCGGCCAGGTAACCGTCACCGTCCAGCGATTCGATCAGCACCTCGATGGCCGCGTGGTCCTCGGCGCTCAGCCGCATGCCCACCAGTTGCGAGCGCAGGTGGTCCTGCAGCGACGTGGAACTGCCGCGCCGCTCGTGCGGGTCCATGTCGTCGCCTTCGCCAGTGGGCGCGGCGCTGCTGGGCGTTTCGCGGATGCCGTCGAAATCGTCCTTTTCGGTGCCGTTTTCCCAGTCGTCGCGTTCGGTGGTGCCGAACTCTTCGGCGCGCAGCTCGCTCGCACCTTCAGCGGCGTCGGGAGCATCGGGCGCATCGGCCGTGCTGTCGGCCACACGGTCGGCGGCCTGGCGTTCAGGCGGTGTTTCGAAAGGCGTGGCCGCGCCTTCTTCTTCCATTTCCAGGAAGGGGTTCTGGTCGAGCATCTGCCCCACTTCCTGGTGCAGCTCCAGCGTGGACAGCTGCAAGAGGCGGATGGACTGCTGCAGCTGGGGCGTGAGCGCCAGATGCTGGGACAGGCGTACCTGGAGTGACGGCTTCATGGGAGCAGCCGGAGCTACATTTTGAAGTGCTCGCCGAGGTACACCTTGCGTACCTGGGCGTCGGAAACGATCTCGTGCGGTGTGCCTTCGGCCAGCACGCTGCCTTCACTGATGATGTAGGCGCGGTCGCAGATGCCCAGCGTCTCACGCACGTTGTGGTCGGTGATGAGCACGCCGATGCCACGCGAACGCAGGAAACCGATGATGCGCTGGATCTCGATCACGGCGATCGGGTCGACGCCGGCAAAAGGCTCGTCCAGCAAGATGAATCGTGGCTGGGTGGCCAGCGCGCGGGCGATCTCCACGCGCCGCCGCTCGCCGCCCGACAAGGCCGGCGCGGGTGAGTCACGCAGCTTGTCGATGGACAGGTCGCGCAGCAGCTTTTCCAGCAGCTCTTCGATCAACGCCGGCTTGAGCGCCCGGCCGTCGGGCCCGATCTGCAGTTCCAGCACGGCACGGATGTTTTCCTCCACCGTCAGCTTGCGGAAAATCGAGGCCTCTTGCGGCAGGTAACTCAGCCCCAGCCGCGAGCGGCGGTGGATGGGCAGGCCCTGCACCGCCTGGCCGTCGATGCGGATCTCGCCCTCGTCGGGCCGCACCAGGCCCACCACCATGTAGAAGGTGGTGGTCTTGCCGGCCCCGTTGGGGCCCAGCAGGCCCACCACTTCACCGGCGCCCACCGCCAGGTGCACGTCTTTCACCACCATGCGCTGGCCGTAGCTCTTGCGCAGGTGTTCGGCTTCCAGGCGGCTGCCTGAACTGCTGGTGGCTGGGTCCATCAGCGTCGCTCTCCGAGCGCACGCGAAGGGGTCAGGGGCGAGGTGGCCGGCGCCGAAGCCGCCGGCTCGACCCGCGGGCTCAGCACGGCGCGCACGCGGCCAGTGGGGTTGGTGGCTGTCTTGGCCCCGCCTTCGACCTTGAAGACCTCGGCGGTGTTGTCCCAGATGATGGTGGCGCCGGTGATCTCGTCGGCCACCGTGCCACCGCGCAATCGCCTCACGGCCCCGTTGCCCAGGAAGCGCAAGGTGTCGGCACGGCCGTCGAACTCGATGCGCTCGGCGGTGCCTTCCACGGTTTCGTCGACGCCGTCGCGGCGCTGGCGCCAGCTGGCCGGGCGCGCCGGCGAGCCCATGGCCGTCGCGGCCCGGTAGCCGTCGGGCATTTCGCGCATTTCCACACGCTCGGCACGCAACACCATCGATCCCTGCGAGATGACGACGTTGCCCGAATACACCAGCACCTGGCGCTGCAGGTCAATGACGCCGTCACGGTCCGCCTCGATCACCCAGGGTTGAGTCCGGTCGCCTTTTTCAGCCCGGCTCTGACCTGCCGGCAAGGCGCAGGCCAGTGCCAGCGACAAGCTCAGCAAGACGGGGGGAAGGCGGAAAGACCGGGTTGACATCGGTTCGGCATGAAAGTTGCAGGGCAGTATAGCCACAACATCCATGCCGGCAGCTGACACCCGGCCCAAGGCGGTGTGAATTCACGCCGCGGTCACCAGCGGGGCTGCTGCCTCGGGCCGGCCCAGGCGCCGATCAGGCCTTCTGGCGCGCCAGCTGGATCAGGAAGTCGGCCACCGCCACTGCGCGCTCGTGGTTACCTGCCAGCGAGGCCGAAGTGTAAAAGCGGCCGTTGATGCCCAGCGCGGGCACACCGTCGATCTTGTAGGCGTCTGCCAACTGCTTGGCGCGATTGGCCTTGGTGGTGACGCTGAAGGACTTCATCGTTGCTGACAGCTTGGCACCGTCCACGCCATTGGCGTTGGCAAACGCCACGATGTCGGATTCACTGCCCAGGCGGCGGTTCTGCTGATGGATGGCGGCAAAGACCTTGCGATGCATGGCATCGAGCTGACCCATTTCTTCGAGGGCGTAGAACAGTTTCTGGTGCTGCTGGTGCGGCGCCATGAAACCCACCGGCACCTGGCGGAAGCTCACGTCGGCGGGAAACTTCTTGACCCAGGCTTCCAGCGTGGGCTCGAAAGCGTAACAGTGGGGGCAGCCGTACCAGAAAAACTCGACCACTTCGATCTTCTTGTCGGGTGTGGGCAAGGTCACCGGCGCCGGGGTGGACAGCCGCACGTAATGTGTCCCCTCCTTGGGCGCGCCCTGGGCGCTGGCCGCGCCGCTCAGGGCCAGGCCCAGGCCGGCACCAGCCAGTTGCTTGGAGAAGTCGCGCCTTTGCATGAATAACCTTTCGAATGACGAAGTGATCGGTGGTGGAGTCGGCACCCGGGTGCCGGTTCCCTGCAGCAGGTCGGTCTTCAGGCCTTCTCGACGCGCACGATCTGCGCTTCGATGCCTTGTTCCTGCAACTTCAATTGCAAAGCCTCAGCTTCTGCACGCGATTTGAAGGGCCCCAGGCGAACCCGGTACACCGTGCGCCCCGCCTGTTCGCGTTCGCTGATCTTGGCCGACTGGCCCACGATCGCAAGCTTGGCCCGCTGCTGCTCGGCATCTTCACTTCGTGTGAAGGCCCCGGCCTGCACAAAGAAGATGAACGGTTCAGCCACCGCTGCGGTGGACCGGGCCGCCGAAGAAGCCGCGTCAGCCGCAGCCGGCGGGGTGGCGCGGCCGGCCAAAATGGCGGCCGGGTCGCGCGAGGACGGCGGCACGACCGGCTCAACTGTCACACCCGGGGTCACGGCCGAAGCGGGCGGCGGGTTGGGCTGCGTCGCTGCACTGCCGCCACCGGCAGCGCTGGCGGCACGCGCCGCCGTACGGCCGCCCAGGGCCGCGTTGGGGTCCCAGTTGCGGTTGCGTTCGGCCTCCGCCGTGTCCATTTCCGCCGTGCGCTGCGGCACCTTGTTGACAAAGGGCACCGGCACCTTGGTGATGTACAGCGCCACCACCAGCGCCAGCGCCAGACCGACGAGCAGCCCCACCACCAGGCCGATGGCAAAACCACCACGTTGTTGGATCATGCGTTCACCTCGGCGGCCGCAGCCGCTGCACTGGGGATGTCCCGGTTCATCGACGCCGGTGCCGACACACCCAGCACGGCCAGCGCGTTGCGCAGCACCTGTGCCGTGGCGGCCAGCAGCGCCATGCGGGCGCGTGCCAGCGCCACGTCGTCAACCAGGAACCGTTCTGCCGCGTAGTAGGCGTGGAATGCCGCCGCCAGTTCGCGCAGGTAAAACGCCACGTCGTGCGGCGCAAACTCGGCCGCGGCGCGGGTCAGCATCTCGGGGTACTCGGCCAGCTTGACCATCAGCGCGGCTTCGCTGGGTGCAGTCAGCAGCGACAGATGGGCGTCTTCGAAGTGCTGGCCGCCGCCGTGCTGCTGCTCATAGGCGGCCAGCACCGAGCAGATGCGTGCATGGGCGTACTGCACATAGAACACCGGGTTTTCGTCGTTGGCCTTCAGCGCCAGGTCGACGTCGAAGGTGAATTCGGTGTCGGCCTTGCGGCTGATGAGGAAAAAGCGCACCGCGTCGCGGCTGGTCCAGTCGATCAGGTCGCGCACCGACACCGAAGTGCCCGCGCGCTTGGACATCTTCACCTCCTGGCCGCCCTTCATGACCGCGATCATCTTGTACAGCACGTAGTCGGGGTATCCGGCCGGGATGCCCAGGCCCACGGCTTGCAGCCCGGCCCGCACCCGCGCCACGGTGCCGTGGTGGTCACTGCCCTGCACGTTGATGACCTTGCTGTAACCCCGTTCGAATTTGGCCAGGTGGTAGGCCACGTCGGGCACGAAGTAGGTGTAGCTGCCGTCCTGCTTGCGCATGACACGGTCCTTGTCGTCGCCGTAGTCGGTGGTGCGCAACCACAGCGCGCCACCTTCTTCATAGGTCTTGCCGGCGGCCACCAGGCGCTTGACGGTGTCTTCGACACGGCCACTGGTGTAGAGGCTGCTTTCCAGGAAGTAGTGGTCGAAGTGCACGCCGAAGGCACGCAGGTCCAGGTCCTGTTCGTGGCGCAGGAAGGCCACGGCAAACTGCGTGATGGCGTGCAGGTCGTTGACGTCACCGCTGGCGGTGAAGCTGCGGTCGTCGGCCTGCACGGTCTTGCGGGCAGCAAAGTCGGCGGCGATGTCGGCGATGTAGTCGCCGTTGTAGGCGGCTTCGGGCCAGCCGGCGTCGCCGGGTTTCAGGCCCTGCAGCCGGCGCTGCACCGACAGACCCAGGTTGTTGATCTGCACACCGGCATCGTTGTAATAAAACTCGCGCAGCACCTCGTCGCCCTGGCTCTGCAGCAGGCTGCAGATGCAGTCGCCCAGGGCCGCATTGCGGCCGTGACCCACGTGCAGCGGGCCGGTGGGGTTGGCCGAGACAAACTCGACCATCACCTTCTTGCCACTGCGTGGCTGGCTGCCGAAGCTGTCCTGCGCGGTCAGCACCTCGGCCACCACGGCCTGTTTGGCGGCGGCGGCCAGGCGCAGGTTGATGAAACCCGGGCCGGCGATTTCCAGTGCCTGCACCCAGCGCTGCACCGCCGGCTGCTGGTCCAGCAGGTCGACCAGGCGCTGCGCCAGTTCACGCGGGTTCTTCTTGAGCGGCCTGGCCAGCTGCATGGCGCTGGTGACGGCCAGATCGCCGTGGCTGGCCTGCTTGGGCGACTCGAAGTTGGCCTCGGGGGTGGCCACGCCGGCCTCGCCCGCCAGCTGGGCCAGCGCTGTCTGCAGCGCCTGCCGCAAGTCCTGCTTCACTTGGATCATGGGGCGATTCTACTTTTGGGGGCCCAGGCAGGTTCGAGATGGCGCCGCTTTGTCGCCTTGTTCGGGCCATCGCGACGGCGGCGGGTGGGCGACCATCGTGCCGCATCCCCTGGCCACCATGACCCTGCCCCAGCTCGTCCACCCCGAGACGTCACTGCCCCGTGTGGCACTGCCGTCACGCATCGGCAAGTACATCGTCAAGTCCAAGATCGGCGAAGGCGCCACCAGCGAAGTTTTCCTGGCGCACGACCCCTTCCGCAAACAGGACGTGGCCATCAAGCGTGTGCGCCTGGGCACGGGCCTGGGCAGCCACAGCCCGGCCGACAGCCGCGGCGCGCACTTCCAGCAGCGATTCTTCGATGCCGAAGCGGCGTTGGTGGGCCAGCTGCAGCACCCGAACGTGGTGCAGATCCTGGACGCCGTGGCCGACGCCGAGGCGCCCTACCTGGTGATGGAGTACGTCGAGGGCTTCACGCTTCGGCGCTTTTGCCGCGCCGACAAGCTGCTGCCGCTGACGCAGGTCATCGAAATCGGCTTCAAGTGCGCGATGGCACTGGGTTACTGCTACCGCCAGGGCCTGGTGCACCGCGACGTGAAACCCGCCAACCTGCTGGTCGGCTGGGACGGCGACCGCATCGGCGAAGTCAAGGTCACCGACTTCGGCAGCGTCTTCAACCTGGGCGCCGACCACACGCAGGTCTACCGCGTCGGCAGCCTGGCCTACATGGCGCCCGAGCAGCTGGACGGCGACCTGCTCGACTGCCGCGCCGACATCTATTCGATGGCCGCCGTGCTCTACCACCTGATTGCCGGCCGGCCGCCTTTCGACGCCATCCAGCAGCCGGCGATCATGAACCAGATCTACCACGGCACGGCGCCGCCGCTGGCGTCGCTGCGCGAGGGTGTGCCCGCGGGGCTGCAGGCGCTGATCGAACGCTGCCTGGCCAAGGAACGCGAACTGCGACCGGCCAGCTGGGACGAATTTGCGCAGGCCCTGTCGGCCGTCAGCGCACAGAACCCGCAGTTGCGCGGGCCGCTGCAGGAAGTGCTGGACTCGGAACGTTTCACGTTGCTGCGCAGCCTGGAGTTTTTTTCCGACTTCGGTGATGTCGAGCTGTGGGAAGTGGTGCACCGCGCCACCTGGCACCGCCACACCTACGGCCAGGCGCTGTACCGCAAAGGTGAAGAAGGCAACAGTTTTCACATCGTGACGCAAGGCCAAGTTGAGGTTTACCGCGACAGCCGCGCGGTGGCGTCGCTGGGCGCAGGCAGTTCGGTGGGCGAGATGGCCTACCTGGCGCCCAACCCCGCGCTGCGTGTGCATTCGGTGGACATCCTGGTGTCGCAGCCCGCCACCACGGTGTCGTTCACGCCCGACCGGCTGGAGCGGCTGTCGCTGTCCACACGCCACCTGTTCGACAAGGCCTTCATCCGCGTGCTGGTCAAGCGCCTGCACGCGGCACACGAAGCTGCAGCCAAACGGCCGGCTTGAACACCGACCCGAGTCGGGGGTCGGCGGCAAACGACACCGGTGCGTTTACCGCTGGCCGGGCGGCGCCCGGTCTGCTGCAATCCCGGGGGCGCCTACGCGCCGTCGTTCCACCACCCACGAGGAGTCTTGCCATGAAAAGATCTTTGATCGGCATCGCCATTGCTGCCCTGAGCCTGTTTGCCCACTCGGCCTACGCCGCCGGCGAATGCGAAGCCAAGGCCGTCAGCAAGGACGGCAAGCCGCTGGCTGGCGCCGCCAAAGCCAGTTTCATCAAGAAGTGTGAGCGCGAAGCCGCCCCGCCCAGCGCAGCCTGCGAAAAAAGCGCCGCCGACAAAAAACTGGCTGGCGCGGCCAAGACCAGCCATCTGCGCAAGTGCATGGCCGATATGAAATGAGCCCACCCCCGGAGCGGCTGCGCCGCCCACCCCTCAAGCGACGTCAGCGGCCCGGCAAAGCCGGTTCCGCGGCGTCAACTTGATGCGCCTCAGGTTTCTCGAGCCTGCGCTGTGCTCTCGCGGTTGCGCCAGTATTCAGCATCGCCGTAGGTGTGCTTGAGAAAGTCGATCCACAGCCGCACCCGCAGCGGCAGGTGCTTGCGCTGCGGAAACACGGCGTAGATACCGTTGGGCGGTGCGGCAAAACTCTCCAGCACCACCTGCAGGCGGCCGGCCGCCACGTCCTGTTCAACTTCCCAGGTGCTGCGCCAGGCCAGGCCCAGGCCGCGCAAACACCAGTCGTGCAGCACCTGGCCGTCGCTGCAGTCCAGGCGACCACTCGGGCGCAGGTGCACCACTTCGCCTTCGGTGGAAAAAGCCCAGCCACGGGTCTGGCTGGCGTCTGAACTCAGGGTCAGGCACTGGTGGCGCATCAGGTCGGCCGGGGTCGCCGGGGTGCCGGCGCGCTGCAGGTAAGCGGGAGTGGCCACACACAGGCGCCGGTTGTCGGCCAGCCGCACGCTGACCAGGCTGCTGTCAGGCAGGTCGCCCACCCGCACGGCGCAGTCGAAACCTTCGTTGACGATGTCGACGACACGGTCGCTCAGGTTCAGGCTCAGGCTCACGTCGGGGTGCTGGGCCACGAAGGCCGGCACCAGGGGCGCCACATGGCGGCGTCCAAAGCCGGCCGGTGCGGTGATGCGCAGGTGGCCGCTGGCCTTGACACCACCCGCGCTGACGCTGGCTTCGGCGTTGGCCAGGTCGGCCAGCAGGCGCTGGCAATCTTCCAGAAAGGCGCTGCCTTCGTGGGTCAGCGTGATGCGGCGCGTGGTGCGCACCAGCAGCTTCACGCCCAGCCGCTCTTCCAGCGCGTCGACGCGCCGGCCGATCACCGCTGGCGCCACCCCATCGGCAATGGCCGCCGCGGTCAGGCTGCCCTTGGTGGACACGGCGACAAAGGATTCGATCTGTTTCAGTCGAGCCATGGACGCGGATTATGCCCATTGAACGCACAAATCCCACGCCGAATCGGCACTTAATGCCGCTGCAGATATCGAATAGATTGGCGGCATGAAAATCCGCGCCGTGCTTTTCGACGCCTACGGCACGCTGTTCGACGTGCACAGCGTGGCCCTGCTGGCCGAGCAGCTGTTTCCCGGCTGCGGGGACAAGCTGTCCGTGCTGTGGCGCGACAAGCAAATCGAATACACACGCCTGATCACGATGTCGGCGGCACCCGGCGACGAAGCCCGGCACTACCTGCCGTTCTGGGACATCACCCGTGCCAGCCTGCGCTGTGCCGCCGCGCGCCTGGGCCTGACGCTGTTGCCGGCTGCCGAAGAGCAGCTGATGAACCAGTACCGGCACCTGAGCGCCTTTGCCGAAAACCACGAGGTGCTGAAGACGCTGAAGCGGCGTGGTGTGAGCACCGGCATCCTGAGCAACGGCGACCCCGGCATGCTGGGCGTGGCAGTGAAAAGCGCGGGTTTTGCCGATCTGCTGCAGCACGTGATCAGCGTGCACAGCGTGCGCCGCTACAAAACCGACCCGGCGGCTTATGCGCTCGGCCCGGCCACGCTGGGCCTGCCGGCGCGCGAGATCCTGTTCGTCAGCAGCAATGCCTGGGACGCCATCGGCGCCACCTGGTTTGGCTACACCACGCTGTGGGTCAACCGCAGCGGCGCGGCGCCGGAACAACTGGGCACCGAACCCACCTTCACCGGCCGCAGCCTGCGCGATGTGCTGGATCACTTTCCCGCCTCTGCCCAGCCCACCCGGCCCACCCGATCCACCTGAACCCCGCAAGAGACCGAACCATGCGCTCCTCCATCCACAGCCTGCAAGTCGACACCGCCCTGTTGCGTTTCATCGACGACGAGGTGCTGCCCGGCACCGGTGTGGCACCCGCCACCTTCTGGGCCGGATTCGACGCCATCGTGCGCGACCTGGCGCCGCGCAACGCCGCCTTGCTGGCCGAACGTGACCGCCTGCAGGCCGACATCGACGCCTGGCACCGTGTGCACCCGGGCCCGATCGGCGACATGCCGGCCTACCGCGCCTTCCTGGAGCGCATCGGCTACCTGCAAGTGCCACCGTCGCACGTGCAGACCACCACCGCCAACGTCGATGCCGAACTGGCGCTGCAGGCCGGCCCGCAACTGGTGGTGCCGATCCTGAACGCGCGTTACGCGCTGAACGCCGCCAACGCACGCTGGGGCAGCCTGTACGACGCCCTGTACGGCACCGACGCCATCGACGAAAGCGACGGCGCCACTCGTGCTGGCGCCTACAACCCGGTGCGCGGCGCCAAGGTCATTGCCTTTGCCCGCAACTTCCTGGACCAGGCGGTGCCCCTCGCGAACCACGAAGAAGGCGGGCTGCATGCCAACAGCGTCAACTACCGCATCGACGGTGGCCAGCTGCTGGTGACGCTGGCCGGCGGCCACGTCGTGGGCCTGAAGGACAAGTCGGCGCTGGTGGGATTCCAGGGCGACGCGGCATCGCCGCAGTCGGTGCTGCTCAAGCACAACGGCCTGCACATCGACATCCGCATCGACCGCACCGCGGCCATCGGCAAGGCCGACGCAGCGGGGGTGTCCGACGTGGTGCTGGAAGCCGCGCTGTCCACGATCCTGGACCTCGAAGACTCGGTCGCCGCGGTGGATGCCGAAGACAAGATCGTCGGTTACCGCAACTGGCTGGGCATCCTGAAAGGCACGCTGACCGAAGACGTCAGCAAGGGTGGCAGGACCTTCAAACGCGGCCTCAACCCCGACCGCCGGTATCACGCGCCGAACGGCGGCGCCGATGTCATGCTGCATGGCCGCAGCCTGATGTTCCTGCGCAATGTGGGCCACCTGATGAACAACCCGGCGGTGTTGTGGGACGGCGGCAAGGAGATTCCCGAGGGCATTCTCGACGCCGTGGTGACCACCACCATCGCGCTGCACGACCTGCAGCGCCACGGCGCTGCAGGTGTCGTCAACAGCCGCGCGGGCAGCGTCTACATCGTCAAGCCCAAGATGCACGGCCCCACCGAGGTGGCGTTTGCGGCTGAACTGTTCGGCCGTGTCGAACAGATGCTGGGCCTGCCGGACAGCACGGTGAAGCTGGGCATCATGGACGAAGAGCGCCGCACCAGCGTCAACCTGAAGAGTTGCATCGCCGCAGCGGCCAGCCGCGTGGCCTTCATCAACACCGGCTTCCTGGACCGCACCGGCGACGAGATGCACACCGCCATGCTGGCCGGCCCGATGCGCCGCAAGGGCGACATGAAAAGCAGCGAGTGGATTGCTGCCTACGAAAAGAACAATGTGCTGGTGGGCCTGGAATGTGGCCTGCGTGGCAAGGCGCAGATCGGCAAGGGCATGTGGGCCATGCCCGACCTGATGGCAGCCATGCTGCAGCAGAAGGTGGGCCACCCCAAGGCCGGCGCCAACACCGCCTGGGTGCCCAGCCCCACCGCAGCCACCTTGCACGCGCTGCACTACCACCAGGTGGACGTGGCGGCCGTGCAGGCCGAGCTGGAGAAGTCCGACATCGCCGGCCAGCGCGACACGCTGCTGACGGGCCTGCTGACCGTGCCGGTGGTGAAGGACGTGACCTGGTCTGCCGCCGAACGCCAGCAGGAGCTGGACAACAACGTGCAGGGCATCCTGGGCTATGTGGTGCGCTGGGTCGACCAGGGTGTGGGCTGTTCGAAAGTGCCCGACATCCACAACGTGGGCCTGATGGAAGACCGCGCCACGCTGCGCATCAGCAGCCAGCACATCGCCAACTGGCTGCACCACGGGGTCATCACCGCCGAGCAGGTGCAGGCCTCGTTCCAGCGCATGGCTGCGGTGGTCGACCGCCAGAACCAGGGCGACCCGCTGTACCGGCCGATGGCCGGTTCATGGCAAGACGGTCGTGAACCCAGCCTGGCCTACCAGGCCGCGCAGGACCTGGTGTTCAAGGGCAAGGAACAACCCAGCGGTTACACCGAGCCGCTGCTGCACGCCTGGCGGCAGCAGGTGAAGGCGCGCTGAGCCAGCGCGCGGCAGCCGCGCTTCAGCTGGGCACCGGCGTGCCGCTCATGCGGTCGTACGTCAGGAAGAACTTGCGCGCCAGGGCCACCAGCTGGTTTTCGCTGGGGTGGTCCACCACCTCGTAGGCCACGATGCGGCCGGCGGTTTCGGCGCGGTGTTTCTTGGCGTAGTGCTCGAAGTCGGCCAGGCCGGTGCTGGGGCCGACCGCCATCACCTCGGGAATGCCTTCCAGCGCATCACACACATGCCCGAAAAATTCGTGTTCGGTGCGCACGGTGCTGCCGTGCTGCTTGGTGTGGTGGCTGTGTGCCTTGACCTTGCTGGCCTGCACGTGTTCGGCATCGAACTGCAGAACCTGGGCACTTTGGTGATCGATCCAGACAACGGCGTGAAAGAGGGTCATCGGTGAGGTCCTGGGTGGCAAGTTGAGAAAATGTTCAGCCGGCGGCATGCCGGTTCTCGTGGGTCGTTTCGCAGGGCACACAGCGCATCGCTGCCGGCTCGACCTTGAGGCGGTCGAAGGGAATCTCGGCTCCGCAGTCACTGCACAGGCCATAACTGTCGGTCGTCATGCGCAACAGCGCGGCGCTCACGGCCCCCAAGTCCTGCGTTTCCAGGTCGGACAGGGCCATGTCCAGCTCACGTTCGCCTTCGCGCTGCGGTGCGTCGTCGCCGTCCTGCTGCAGCACCTCGTGTGCGTGTTCGGCGCGGCTCAGGCCGCCATGGTGTTCGCTCAAGCGCCGCTGCAACTGCAACTGACGCTGCTGCAGGCTGGCTTCGAGCAGGGCGTGCTGACCGCTGGTCAGGACTTTTTTCGGCTGTTTCATGGGTCTGTCTCCTGTCTTCAAACCCATCTTGCGCCCTGCCAGGGTGTCCCGGCTTGCGCGCGGTCAAATCCACGTGCTGTCCGGCGCCACGGCCGCTTGCTGTCCTACGCCAGCCCTGCGCATGTGGCTACCTACAATGCCGCTCCACCGTCTGCCCAGCCTGTGCGCGCCCGACCTTGAACGACACCCTTTCGATGCCCACCTCTGCCGCAGCCGGGTTGCCGGCCCATTGCGACGTGCTGGTGGTCGGTGCGGGCCCGGCAGGCAGCGCCTGTGCGCAGTTGCTGGCGCGGGCCGGCTTGCACGTGGTGTTGGCCGACCAGCACAACTTCCCGCGTGACAAGGTCTGCGGCGACGGCCTGATCCCCGACAGCCACGCCGCGCTGCGCCGCCTGGGGGTCTACGACGAAGTGGCGGCACTGGCACGCGCGGTGCACCACGTGCGCTGCATCGGCCCGCGCGGCGGTGTGGTGGACGTGCCGGGCACGATGTCGGTCGTGCCGCGCCAGGTGCTGGACCACGTGCTGGTGCGCGCCGCCCAAGACGCCGGTGCGAAGCTGCACACACCCTGGCGCTTCGAAACGCCTTTGCTCGACGGCGAACAGGTCGTCGGTGCCACCTTCAAGACACCGTCGGGCCCCCACGATGTGCGCGCGCGCTGGGTCGTGCTGGCCACCGGCGCGGTGCCGCAGGCCAGCATCGCAGCCGGCCTGTGCGAACGCCGCACGCCCAGCGGCGTGGCGCTGCGCGGTTATGTGCACAACCCGGCCCTGGTGCCGTCGATCACCCAGCTGCAGCTGCTGTGGCACCCGCGGCTGCGTGGTGGTTACGGCTGGATCTTTCCCGAGCCCGACGGTGTCTTCAACATCGGCGTCGGCCTGACCGACAGCCAGTGGGTGAACGGCAAGGGCCGGCGGCAGGACTTCAACCTGCGCGACATGTTCAACGCCCTGTGCGAGGTCTACACACCGGCACGGGAACTGATGGCCGGCGGCACGCTGGTGGGCGAGATCAAGGGCGCGCCGCTGCGCTGTTCGCTCAAGGGCGCACGCTGGACCCGACCCGGCCTGCTGGGCACCGGCGAAGTGGTGGGCAGCACCTACGACTTCACCGGCGAAGGCATCGGCAAGGCCATGGAAACCGGCATGCTGGCGGCCGAGGCCATCGTGCAAGACCGCCAGGCCAGCGACGCCGACGTGCGCCAGCGTTACGAAGCCGGTCTGGCGGCGTTGAAGCCGCGTTTCCAGATGTATGAAGCCGCCAGCCGTGTCAACCACTTGCCCTGGTTGGCCGATCTGGTGGTGTGGCGGGCCCGCAAGAGCCCGCGTATCCTGCGCCGCATGTCGGGCATGCTGGACGAAACCCAGAACCCGGGCCGCCTGTTCACCTGGGGCGGCATGCGCAAGCTGATGTTCGAATGACTCACCCGAAAGGTTCGTCGATGCAAACCCGTTCCCTGGCCGCCATGGCCCTGTGCTCCGTGCTGCTGGCCTCTTGTGGCGGTGGTGGTGATGGCGGCGGCCCGCCGCCCACGATCACCAGTTCCACGGTGGGCACCGCACGTTACAGCGACCCGCTGCTCATCACCTTGCTGGGCACCAACCTCGACCAAGCGCTCACCTTCAACACCACCGGCTGCCGCAACTTCACGCGCCTGACGACGACCCCGACAGCCAGCACGTCCACGGTCGCCTACTACAACTGCACGGTGTCGGGTGTGGGCGACCAGACCATCACCGTCAACGGCGGTGGCATTGCGCTGCGCACCCTGAACTTCAATGCACCGGTGCCGCAGGTGACGATGCTCATCACCAATGGCGTCGGCGTGTCGGGTTCGCTGGTCATCACGCTGGCGCCGGCGTCGGCGCCCATCTCGGTTGACAACTTCCTGGCCTACGTGAAGAGCGGCTTCTACAACAACACCGTCTTTCACCGCAACGCGCGCACGGGCACGGGTGGACCCTTCGTGCTGCAAGGGGGCGGCTACACGTCGCCCGTGAACAGCGCCCAGCCCCTGCCCACACCCAAAGCCACCAACCCGCCCATCGTGCTGGAGCGCGGCTTGTCGAACGTGCGCTACACGGTGGCCATGGCCCGCTTGAGTTCCCCGAACACCGCGACGTCGGAGTTTTTCATCAACACCGCCGACAACCTGTTCCTGAACGGTGACGGCACGACCGCCAACCCGGGTTATGCCACCTTCGGCACCGTGACCACCGGTACCACGCTGGTCGACGCCATGGACGCCGCACCGTGCGTGGCCAACTACTACGGCGTGGGCAACCCCGACTGCCTGCCCGAGCCCAACCTGGTGATCGCCAGCGCGCAGCAGACACGTTGAAGCGCGGCCGGCTTCGACCGCCGAAGCCGGCCCCGTCACCACGCATCGCGGCATTTCGCGTCCACCTTTCACCATGTGCCAGCTGCTGGGCATGAACGCCAACGTCCCGACCGACGTGATGTTCAGCTTCGCCGGCCTGGCCACCCGGGCCGACGAGCACAAGGACGGCTTCGGCATCGCGTTTTTCGAAGACCGCGGCCTGCGCCACTTCATCGACCACCACGGCGCGCGCAGCAGCCCGGTGGCCGACCTGGTGAAGCGTTACCCGATCAAGAGCGACAACGTCATCGCGCACATCCGCAAGGCCACGCAGGGCCAGGTGGCGCTGGAAAACACCCACCCCTTCGTGCGTGAACTGTGGGGCCGCTACTGGGTGTTTGCCCACAACGGCGACCTCAAGGGTTTCAAGCCGCGCCTGCACGGTGCCTTCCGCCCTGTGGGCGGCACCGACAGCGAACACGCCTTCTGCTGGCTGATGCAGGAACTGGCCAAGGCCCACGCCAGCGTGCCCAGCGTGGAAGAACTCGGCTGCACCTTGCAGGAACTGCTGCCGCAGCCGGCGCAACACGGCACGTTCAACCTGTTGCTCAGCAATGGGCAGGCGCTGTGGGCGCACTGTTCGACCCACCTGCACGTGCTGGAACGTGCGCACCCCTTCGGCCCCGCCCAGCTGGCCGACGAAGACCTGCGCGTGGACTTTGCCGCCCACACCACGCCGCAAGACCGTGTGGCCATCGTTGCCACCACGCCGCTGACCGCGGGCGAGCCCTGGCAGCCGCTGACCGCGGGCGAGATGCGGGTGCTGGTGGGTGGCCGCACGGTGTCCAGCACCCACTGCCACTGATCCGGCGTGGCGGCAGGCTATGCATGGCGTCCTGCCAGCTGCCGCGCGGCCGTGCGCTGCTGGCCGCACCCGCTTCTACACTGCAAGGCATGAGCTGGCTCGGCATCGACTGGTCGCAGGTGCTGTACCCCGGCCCGCGGCACCCCTTCTCCCCCGACGACATGGCACGCGCCGGAAGCGACGCGCCCAGCCCCACCGCGGTCGTGGTGGCGGTCGTCAATGTGCTGATGCTGGCGCTGGTGGTGCTGATGTTCTCGCCGGCCGGTCAGGTCGGGCGCCACGCTGCGGCGCTGGCGGTGCTGGCGGGCCTGGGCGCTGCCTGCATCCACTGGCTGTGGTGGCGGCCCTGGCGGCGGGCCCTGATGCAGGCTTCCCTGACCGTGATGGCGATGATGATCATGTCCGCCCTGCTGGTGCGCGAGATCTACCCGGTGCGCAGCGATCGCCTGGGCCTGGCGGTGTTGATGGCCGGCGGTGGCGCCGCGCTGACGGTGGTCTTGTGGTTCATCGTCGTCTACCGCGCGCAGCAGATCGAATCTCGGCTGCGCGAGCAGGCCGAGCGCAGCAAGGCCATCGAAATGGCGCGCCGCCTGGCCACGGCGCAGATCGAGCCGCACTTTCTGTTCAACACGCTGGCGGGCCTGCAGCACTGGGTGCAGACCAAGGACGACCGCGCTGCGCCGATGCTGGCCGCGCTGACCGGTTACCTGCGCGCCACGCTGCCGCTGTTCAACCGGCCGCGCCTGGCGCTGGGCGACGAACTGAGCGCGGTGCAGCAGTACCTGCAGGTCATGCAGCTTCGCATGGGCGAGCGCCTGAGCTGGCAGATCGACGTGCCCGAGACTTTGCGCGCCGCCCTGCTGCCGCCGGGCATCCTGCTGACGCTGGTGGAAAACGCCGTCGTGCACGGGCTCGAACCCAGCATCGCCGGCGGCGGGGTGCGCCTGGTGGCCAAGGCCGCAGGTGGGCGTCTGCAGATCGAGGTGGCCAACACCGGTCGCGACCCCGAGGTGCCGGTGACCGACGGCGTGGGCCTGGCCAATCTGCGCCAGCGCCTGCAGTTGGCGCACGGCGCGTTGGCTTCGCTGCACTTGCAGGCGGCCCCGGGTGGCGGCTGCCTGGCCCGTGTCGAATTGCCGCTGGAAACCGCATGAGCCGCAGGGCCGCTCCCAAGGCGAATGCCGCAGTGCGCAGCACGGAGCTTGCCTGATGAGCCCCCGTGTGCTGATCGCCGACGACGAAGAAGCCCCGCGCGAACAATTGCGTGCCGCCCTGGCCACCGCCTGGCCCGAGGCCCGCGTGGTGGCCGCCGCCAGCAACGGCGTCGACGCCTGGGACCTGTTCCTGGAACACGAGCCCGAGGTCTGCCTGCTGGACATCCGCATGCCGGGCCTCAGCGGCATCGACGTGGCGCGCCGCATCGGCGGGCAGGCGCGGGTGGTGTTTGTCAGCGCCTACGGCGACCATGCGCTGGCGGCTTTTGATGCCGGCGCCGTCGACTACCTGCTCAAGCCCGTGGACCCGGCGCGCCTGGCACAGACCGTGGCCCGCCTGCGCGCCACGCAGGCCGCGGCACCGCCGGACATGGCCGCGCTGCTGCAGCAGCTGGCCGGCACCTTGCGCAAACCGGCGCCGCTGGGGGTGCTGCAGGCGGCGGTGGGGCGCGAGGTGCGGCTGATCCGCACCGACGAGGTGGTGTACTTCGAAAGCGACAGCCGCTACACACGGGTGGTGCACGGCAGCGCCGAAGACGGGGGCGATGCGCTCATCCGCACGCCCTTGAAAGAACTGCTGACGCAGCTGGACGAGCAGCTGTTCTGGCAGGTGCACCGCTCGGTCATCGTCAACCACCGCCACATCGCCGCCGCGGTGCGCGTGGACGAAGGGCAGATGCACCTGACGCTGCGCGGCCGGCCCGAGACCTTGCCCGTTTCGCGCCATTTCCAAGCCCTGTTCAAGGGCCAGTGAAGCGCTGCGTTCCGCAGGCTGGACGATGGCCACCCAGGTAGCATCGGGGCAGCTGCCAAACCCCGTCCGCCCAGCCCACCAAGCCCGACATGCCCGCCACGCCCGTTCCCCGCTTCGACCAGTTCTACCGCTACGCCGAACTCACCCGCCTGCTGCAGGACTATGCCGCCGCGGTGCCACAGCTGGTGAGCCTGCGCTCCATCGGCCAGAGCTTCGAAGGCCGCGACATCTGGCTGCTGGCCATCACCAACCGGGCCACCGGCAACGACACCGACAAACCCGGTTTCTGGGTCGACGGCAACATCCACGCCGCCGAGCTGACGGCCTGCACCGCCTGCCTGTACTGGCTGCACCAGCTGGTCAGCGGCTACCAGGCCGGCGACAGCCACGCGGTGCAACTGCTCGACACCCGGGTGGTCTACATCGTGCCGCGCCTGAACCCCGACGGCGCCGAGCTGGCGCTGGCCGACAAACCGCGCCACATCCGTTCGTCCACCCGCCCCTACCCTTTCGACGAAGAGCCGGTGGACGGCCTGACCATCGAAGACGTGGACGGCGACGGCCGCATGCTCAGCATGCGCATCCCCGACCCGCACGGCCCCTACAAAAAACACCCCAGCGAACCGCGCCTGATGGTGGCGCGCGAACCCGGCGAGTTTGGCGGCCAGTACTACCGCATCGTGCCCGAAGGCACGCTGAAGAACTTCGACGGCTTCAAGATCACGGCCAACCCCGACCGCGAAGGCCTGGACCTGAACCGCAATTTCCCTTCGCACTGGCGGCAGAACTTCGAGCAGGTCGGTGCCGGCCCGTTTCCCACCAGCGAGCCCGAGGTGCGGGCCATGGTGGCCTTCATCACCGAGCACCCCAACATCGGCGCGGCGGTCAGCTTTCACACCCACAGTGGCGTCATCCTGCGGCCCATGGGCACGCAGAGCGACGACGACATGACACCCGAAGACCTGTGGATGATCAAGCGCCTGTCCGAGCACGGCGCAAGGCTCACGGGTTACCCGGCCGTCAGCATCTGGCACGACTTCAAGTACCACCCCAAGCAGGTCGTCACCGGCACCCAGGACTGGGTCTACGAACACCTGGGTGCGCTGTTCTGGACGGTGGAGATCTGGTCGCCCAACAAAGAAGCCGGCATCACCGACTACAAGTGGATCGAGTGGTACCGCGACCACCCCATCGAAGACGACCTGAAGCTGCTGAAGTGGAGTGACGAGCAGTGCGAAGGCAAGGCCTACGTCGACTGGTACAGCTACCGCCACCCGCAGCTGGGCATGGTGGAGTTTGGTGGCTGGGACCGCATGAACTTCTGGCGCAACCCGCCGCCCCACCTGCGTGAACGCGAGGCGGCCCGCTTCCCGGCCTGGTTGATGCAGATCGGCCTGAGCCTGCCCAAGCTGGAAGTGCTGCGTGCCGAGGTGCGGGCGCTGGGTGCCGACACCTGGCGCATCCGTTTTGCGGTGGCCAACAGCGGCTACCTGCCGGCCTACGTGACACAGCGTGCCAAAGACCGCAAGACCGTGCGCGGCACCGTCTTCAGCATCCACCTGCCCGACGGCGTGAGCCTGGTCACCGGCAAGGAAAGGGTCGAAGCCGGGCACCTGGAAGGCCATGCGCCGAAGTCGTCGCTGCAGGCCTTTTTGCCCAGCCGCGAAGTGACAGGCGACCGTGCCGTGGCCGAATGGGTGGTGCGCGGCGCACGGGGCACCGCGGTGGCCCTGACCGCGGTGGCCGACCGCGCCGGCACGGTGCGCACCGAAGTCACGCTGGACTGACGTGTCACCTGGTGCAGGCACCGGCAAACCGGCGGCTCCCACCGACGATGACGCGAGCGAGCCCGCCCAGGACAACTTCTCGACGCTGTTCGAATTCCTGCCGATCGGGGCCTACCGCTCTTCGCCGCAGGGCCACATGCTGCGTGGCAACCCGGCACTGCAGCGGCTGAACGGCTTTGGCTCGGAACAGGAACAGCTGGCCGTGCGTGACATCGCGCAGGGCTGGTACGTTGACCCGGCACGCCGCGAGCAGTTCAAGCAAGAGCTCGAACGCGAAGGCAAGGTCACCGGTTTCGAGTCCGAGGTCTATCGCTACAAAACACGCGAGCGCATCTGGGTCAGCGAAAACGCCCACGCCGTGCGCAATGCACAGGGCCAGGTGCTGTTCTACGAAGGCACGGTTGAAGAGATCTCCGACCGCGTCGCTGCGCGCGACGCCTTGCGGCGCAGCCGCGAAGAGCTGCGGCAGATCGTCGAACTCGTGCCGGGCATGGTCTACCGCGTGCTCATCCTGCCCGACGGTGACCGCCGCGCCACCTACGTCAGCCCCGGCGTGCGCGAGCTGTTCGACCTGGAACCCGAAGACATCCTGAGTGACGGGCGCTTGTTGCATCGGCTGCGCCATGTCGAAGACCGGCCCCGCGTGGAAGCGGCCACCGCGGCAGCCGCCAACAGCGGCCAGCCGCTGCAGCTGGAGTACCGCGTGCAATTGCACAGTGGCGCCACCAAGTGGGTGCACATGATCAGTGCCCAGGCGCCGCCCGAGCAGGGCAACGGCGTGCGGGTGGGCATGGTCTTCGACATCACCGCGCGCAAGCAGGCCGAACAGGCGCTGCTGGCCAGCGAAGCCCGACTGCAGCAGCTGGTGACACTGATCCCGGGCATCGTGTACCGGCTGGTCGTCGGCACAGACGGCCAATCGCGCTACACCTTTGTCAGCGAGCACGTGCGCGAGGTCTACGGGCTCGAACCCGAAGAGGTGCTGGCCGACGGCGAAGCCATGGTCCGCTTGCGACACCCCGACGACAGGGCGCGCGTGAGCGCAGTGTCCAACGCCGCCTTGCAGCAGCAGCGATCGCTGCACTACGAAACGCGGGTGCTGCTGCGCGACGGCACCGAAAAGTGGATCGAGGTCTTCAGCATTCCCGCCCCCGACGAAGACGGCTGCGCGGTGCGGGTGGGCGTGTTGATGGACATCACGCAGCGCAAACGCGCCGAGCTGGCACTGGCAGAACAGGCCGAGGTCTGGAAACGTGCGATGGAGTCCACCGGCGACGGTGTCTGGGACTGGCACATCCAGGCCGGCATCGAGCAGCTGTCACCGCACTGCAAGGCCATGTACGGCTTTGCACCCGATGAGCTGCCCGACCTGCCGTCGGCGCTGGACGCGCTCACACACCCCGACGACGTGGCGCAGATGCTGATCGACCGTGATGCGCACTTTGCCGGGCAGTCCCTGCGCTACGTCAACGAACACCGGGTGCGCTGCAAGGACGGGCAGTGGAAGTGGGTGCTGTCACGTGGCATCGTGATCAGCCGCGACGCCAAGGGAGCGCCCTTGCGCATGATCGGCACCCACACCGACATCACCGCGGCCAAGCAGGCCCAGGCGCTGCGCCTGGAACGCGACAGCGCGGCCGCCGCGGACCTGGCCAAGTCGCAGTTCTTGTCCCGCGTGAGCCACGAACTGCGCACGCCGCTGAACGCGATCCTGGGTTTTGCGCAGCTGCTGGAGCTCGAGCCCGGTGCCGGCGAACGCCAGCAGGACTGGACCCGCCATGTGCTGAGCAGCGGCCGCCACCTGCTGGCGCTGATGGACGACATCCTGGACCTGAGCAGCGTGCAGACCGGCCACCTGTCGATGCGGTCCGAGCCAGTGCCGGTGCGCGCGGCCATCGAAGAGGCCTGGACCATGCTGGCCGGTTCGGCCCACAACCGCCAGATCGTGTTCATCAACCATGTGCCTTCCGAGGAAGGCTGTCAGGTCTTGGCCGACCGCCGCCGCCTCAAGCAGATCCTGAGCAACCTGCTGTCCAACGCCATCAAGTACAACCGCGACGGTGGCTGGGTGCGGGTGACCGCAGCCGTGGCCGATGGCGCTGTCGAGCTGCAGGTGGTGGACAGCGGCCCCGGACTGGACGAACACCAGCAGGCGCGGCTGTTTGTGCCCTTCGAGCGTGTGGGTGCCGAACGCGGCCCGGTGGCGGGCACCGGTTTGGGCCTGGCGCTGTCGCGGCAGCTGGCCGAGGCCATGGGCGGCACGCTGGACGTGCGCAGCCGCGCAGGCGAGGGCGCAACCTTCATGCTGCGCCTGCCGGCAGCCTGACGAATTCAGCGCTGCTCGAAGCGGAACACCGCCACGCTGGCCAGCAGGTTGGGCCAGCGCCGCACCACGCGCCCGGCTTGCAGGCCGAAGCTGTCGGTGACCTGCAAGCCGCAGGCGCCGGCCAGCACCTCGAAGTCGGCAAAGGTGCCGACGCGGATGTTGGGCGTGTCGTGCCACTGGTAAGGCAAGGCACGGGTCACCGGCATGCGGCCGGTCAGCACATGCAGCCGGTTGGGCCAGTGCGCGAAGTTGGGGAAGGTGACGACGCCGATGCGGCCCACACGCGCGGTTTCGCGCAGCATGCGTTCGGTGTTGCGCAGGTGCTGCAGCGTGTCGACCTGCAGCACGACGTCGAAGCTGGCATCGTCGAACAGCGCCAGGCCTTCTTCGAGGTTGAGCTGGATGACGTTGACGCCGCGCTTCACGCAGGCGTGCACATTGGCGTCGGCCAGTTCGATGCCATAGCCTGTGCAGCCCTTGTGCTGCTGCAGCCAGGCCAACAGTTCGCCATTGCCGCAACCCAGGTCGAGCACACGGCTGCCGGCTGGCACCAGTTCGGCGATGAGTTCGAGGTCCTTGCGTTCGCTCATCTGGCCCCCAAGACGCTGCGCGTCGTCCCCCCAAGGGGGAGCGATTGCCTACGGCGCGGCCGTGCGGCAATCACGCCTGTTCCCCGATGCGGTCGAAGTAAGCGCGCATCACCGCGTGGTAACGCGGGTCGTCCAGCAGGAAGGCATCGTGGCCGTGCGGTGCGTCGATTTCCGCGTAGCTCACGTCGATGCGGTTGTCGACAAGCGCCTTGACGATCTCGCGGCTGCGGGCCGGCGAAAAGCGCCAGTCGGTGGTGAAGCTGACGAGCAGGAAGCGTTTGCCCAGCGCAGCGGCAAAGGCCCGCGTCAGGCTGCCGCCGTGTGGCAACGCGGGATCGAAGTAATCCAGCGCGCGGGTGATCAACAGGTAGGTGTTGGCGTCGAAATAGGCGCTGAACTTGTCGCCCTGGTGGCGCAGGTAACTCTCGATCTGGAATTCGATGTCCTGCGTGGTGTAACCCAGCCGGCCGTCCACCGCCTTCAGCTCGCGGCCGAACCTGGCCTCCATCGCGTCGTCGCTGAGGTAGGTGATGTGGCCGATCATGCGCGCCACGCGCAGTCCGCGCTGCGGCAGCGTGCCTTGGGCCAGGTAGTGGCCGCCGTGGAAGTCGGGGTCGGTGACGATGGCGCGCCGCGCCACTTCGTTGAAGGCGATGTTCTGTGCGCTGAGGTTCGGTGCCGTGGCCACCGCCACGCAGTGGCGCAGCAGCGTCGGGTGTCGCAGGCTCCAGTCCAGCGCCTGCATGCCACCCAGGCTGCCGCCCAGCACGGCGGCCAGTTGTTCGATGCCCAGGCGTTGCACCAGCCGCACCTGCGCGTCGACCCAGTCTTCGACCGTCACCACCGGGAAATCGGCGCCATAGTGGCCACCGGTGGCGGGGTTGACATGCGTGGGCCCGGTGGAACCGAAACACGAGCCCGGGTTGTTGACGCCGATGACAAAAAATCGCTCGGTGTCCAGCGGTTTGCCGGGGCCCACCAGGTTGTCCCACCAGCCCAGGGTGCCGTCTCCGTGGCGGCCGGCCACGTGGTGGCTGGCGTTCAGCGCGTGGCACACGAGCACGGCATTGCTGCGGTCGGCATTGAGCGTGCCGTAGGTCTCGTAGACCAGCGTGTAGTCGACCAGCGCCGCGCCGCTCTTCAGCGGCAGGGGCTCGCTGAAGTGCATCTGTTGCGGCGTGACCAGACCGATGGAGCCCATGAACGACAAAACCCGGCGCCGCAGCAAGCGGGCACCGGGCAGGTGTCCCTCTTTAGCGGCATTTGTTGAAGCGCCCGCAAGTCGGAACAAATCGGCGCTGTGATGCCCGAAGTATAGCCAGGCGTGCTGTGCGAACTGGCGGGCCTTCACCGGGTAACTCGCGGCCTGGGCTGCCCGGTGGCGCAACTACCATCGGCGCCCGACCTGCGCCGACGAGGACCCGCATGCACGAGTGGCTGCACCGAATGGACGCTCACTTTCCGGTGCGCTACGCCGCCTGGCTGGCCAGCGCGGTGGGCACGCTGCTGTTCACTTTCACCTTCGTCGCTTTCGACGTGGGCGGCGTTGCGGCGCTGGTGTGCCTGTTCCTGGTGGGCCTGGGCTGGCGTGACACGCGGCAGCGGCGGCACTCGGTGTTGCGCAACTACCCGGTCATCGGCCACTTCCGTTTTCTGCTGGAATTCATCCGGCCCGAGATCCGCCAGTACTTCCTCGAAAGCGACCACGAAGCGGCACCGTTTTCGCGCCAGCAGCGCAGCCTGGTCTATCAGCGCGCCAAGGGTGAAGCCGACAAGCGGCCCTTTGGCACGCAGCTGGACGTGCACGCCACCGGCTACGAATGGATCAACCATTCGATGGCGCCACGCCACATAACCAGCCACGACTTCCGCATCACCGTCGGCGACGGTGGCAGCAGTTGCACGCAGCCCTACAGCGCCAGCGTGTTCAACATCTCGGCCATGAGCTTTGGTGCGCTCAGCGCCAACGCGGTGCTGGCGCTCAACGGCGGCGCCAAGCGCGGCAACTTCGCGCACGACACCGGCGAGGGTTCGATCAGCCAGCACCACCGTGTGCACGGTGGCGACCTGATCTGGGAAATCGGCAGCGGTTACTTCGGCTGCCGCAACGACGACGGGTCTTTCAGCGAAGAACGCTTCACCGCCAATGCGCAGGACCCGCAAGTGAAGATGATCGAGCTCAAGCTCAGCCAGGGCGCCAAACCCGGCCACGGTGGTGTGTTGCCCGGGCCGAAGGTGACACCCGAGATCGCCGCCGCGCGTGGTGTGCCCGAGGGCGTGGACTGCATCAGCCCGGCCAGCCACGGCGCCTTTTCCACGCCTGGGGAAATGATGCATTTCATCGAACGCCTGCGCCAGCTGTCGGGTGGCAAGCCCACCGGCTTCAAGCTCTGCATCGGCCACCCCTGGGAATGGTTTGCCATCTGCAAGGCCATGCAGCAGACCGGCATCGTGCCCGACTTCATCGTCATCGACGGCGCCGAGGGTGGCACCGGCGCTGCGCCGCTGGAATTCACCGACCACGTGGGCGCGCCCTTGCAGGAAGGCCTGCTGCTGGTGCACAACACGCTGACCGGCCTGAACCTGCGCTCCCGCATTCGCCTGGGCTGCGCCGGCAAGGTGGTGAGTGCCTTCGACATCGCACGCAACATGGCGCTGGGTGCCGACTGGTGCAATTCCGCGCGGGGTTTCATGTTTGCGCTGGGCTGCATCCAGGCCCAGGCCTGCCACACCGGCAGTTGCCCCACGGGCGTGACCACGCAAGACCCGAAACGTCAGCAGGCACTGGTGGTGCCGACCAAGATGGAACGGGTCTGGCGCTTCCACCAGAACACGCTGGAAGCCCTGAAGGAACTGGTGCAGGCCGCCGGGCTGGACCACCCGAACCAGATCACCGCCGCCCACATCGTGCGGCGCATGGCCGACCACGACGTCAAGCTGCTGGCCAACCAGCTGGCCTTCGTGAAAGCCGGTTCCTTGCTGGCGGCCATCGAAGGCCGCGGCGAATGGCCGCACAACGTGTTCAGGCTGTACTGGCCGCTGGCGCAGGCTGACAGCTTCAGCGCCGCTGCGTAGTCTTGCTCCCTCTCCCGCACGCGGGAGAGGGGCCAGAAACTCAAGCAGGCGGGGCGCTGTCGATGAAGCTTTGGCGCGCGGCCAGCTTGTCGTTCAACTTGTGCAAGTTGGGGTGCTCGGCGCGCCAGTCGATGTGCGCAAAGCGGAAATCCATGTAGCCCAGCGCGCAGCCCACGGCCACGTCGGCCAGCGTGAAGGCATTGCCATTGCACCAGGGCTTGTCGCCCAGGCCCTGGCTCATGGACTTCAGCGAAGCCTTGACGCGGCTCATCTGGCGGTCGATCCAGACCTGCGAACGCTGCTCGGCGGTGCGGCCGCCCCAGGTGGCTTCCAGGCGCGCCAGGATGCTGGCATCCAGCAGGCCGTCGGCCAGCGCTTCCCAGGTGCGCACCTCGATGCGTTCACGGCCGCTGGGCGGGATCAGCTTGCCCACGGGTGACAGGGTGTCCAGGTATTCGACGATGACACGTGAGTCAAACACCGCTTCACCACCGTCCAGCACCAGGCAAGGCACCTTGCCCAGCGGGTTGCTTTTCAGGATGTCGTCCTTGCCCCAGACGTCTTCCAGCTCCAGCTGGCAGTCGAGTTTTTTCTCGGCCATCACGACGCGAACTTTGCGCACGTAGGGGCTGGTGAGTGATCCGAGCAGTTTCATCTTGTGCGAGCGAGGCTCTCTTCCCTGGTCTGGTCCATTCTAACGAGCAGGCCTTGCGGGCGCTGGCGGCCCTTGTCGCGTGAAGTCCACCTGCGCCGGGCGCCCCGGCAGGCTGAGTTGCGCCACCGCCGGCGCCATCTGCGACACGATGGTGCCACCGCGCACCACCAGCAGGCGCTGCGCGCGCAGGCGGATGGCTTCTTCAGGCGAAGCAGCCTGCAGCAGCACGAAGTCGGCGCGGCAGCCCGGCTCCAGCCCATAGCCTTGCAGGCCCAGCACCCGCGCGTTGTTCACGGTCACGGCGTCGAAACACTGTCGCTGCCCCTGCACCGAGGTCATCTGCGCCACGTGCAAGCCCATCGCCGCCACCTCCAGCATGTCGGCCGAGCCCAAGGCGTACCAGGGGTCCATCACACAGTCGTGGCCAAAGCCCACGTTCACGCCGGCGGCCATCAGTTCGGGCACCCGTGTCATGCCGCGGCGCTTGGGGTAGCTGTCGTGGCGACCCTGCAGCGTGATGTTGATCAGCGGGTTGGCCACCGCATGCACCTGGCTTTCGGCGATCAGCGGGATCAGCTTGCTGGCGTAGTAGTTGTCCATCGAGTGCATGGACGTCAGGTGCGAACCGGTGACCCGGCCCTGCAGGCCCAGGCGCTGGGTATGGAAGGCCAGCGTTTCGATGTGGCGCGACAGCGGGTCGTCGCTTTCGTCGCAGTGCATGTCCACCGGCAGGCCCCGTTGCGCGGCCAGTTCGCAGAGCAGGCGCACACTTTCAGCGCCTTCGGCCATGGTGCGTTCGAAGTGCGGGATGCCACCGACCACGTCCACACCCAGGTCCAGCGCACGCTTCAGGTTGGCCATGGCCGTGGGCGAACGCAGCAGGCCGTCTTGCGGAAAGGCAACCAGTTGCAGGTCCAGGTAAGGTGCAACACGGCGCTTCACGTGCAGCAGCGCATGCACGGCCAGCAGGCGGTCGTCGCAAACATCGACGTGGCTTCGGATGGCCAGCAGGCCCCGCGCCACGGCCCAGTCGCAATACTGCAGGGCCCGCTCGGCGATGGCTTCTTCGGTCAGCAGCGGTTTGAGCTCACCCCACAGCGCAATGCCTTCGAGCAGCGTGCCACTGGCGTTGACCCGCGGCAGGCCGTGGCTGAGCGTGGCGTCCAGGTGAAAGTGGGCATCGACAAACGGTGGGCTCAGCAATCCGCCCCGGGCCTGCACCACCTGGACACCGGCGGGTGCCGGCAGGGCGGGACCGAGGGCTTCGATGCGGCCGCCGCGCACCAACAGGTCCTGGCCGACACGCCCGTCGGGCAGGGTGGCATCACGAACAAGCAGGTCGGCAGGTTGGGCTGGCATGGCGGGCGTCGTGGCGGTGGGAATGCCGAGCAGCATAAGTCGGACCCGGGCAGCCGGGCCGGGTCGTTGAGTGCCTTCAGGTGGATAGGCATCCAGCTTGCAAAACCGCGCCAGCGACAGGTGCTTGCAATGCGTCACACCGCAAGGCCATCAGGGCCTCGGCTGCCCGCTTGTCAGGGCCTGTCAACGGGTGCACACTGGGTCGAACGCGGCGCCCTTGGCAGTCTGTCCGCAGCACCCCTCCCCCTCTTGCTCCCCTCCCCCTTCCCCCCCTTTTTCCGTGGCTGGCAGCCCATGTTGCCAACCGTTCTAGTCCCCTCGCAAAGGAGGTTCTGATGAACTTGACGATCAGCGGCCATCATCTCGAAGTCACCCCAGCCCTGAGAGAGTACGTGCTCACCAAGCTGGAGCGTGTGACCCGCCATTTCGACCAGGTGGTCGATGTCACCGTGCTGCTGACCGTGGAGAAGCTGAAGGAAAAGGAACGAAGGCAGAAGGCCGAGGTCACGCTGCACGTCAAGGGGCGCGATATCTTTGTCGAGCAGTCGGCTGAAGACCTGTACGCCGCCATCGACCAGTTGATGGACAAGCTTGACCGTCAGGTGGTTCGCCACAAGGACCGTTTGCAGGACCACCACCACGTCAGCCCGAAGCGGGCTGACGTCAACGTGATCTGAAGCTGCTCTTCACTGGCGACAAACGGCCCTGCGGGGCCGTTTTCCATGGCCCTGCGGCCGGCAGCCGCCCGTTCTGTTGCTGCAGCGCCGCATCGATGCAAAGAACCACCCGATTCGGGGCTTTGCTTCGGGGCTCAATGCCCAGGGCGGTTGCTATCATGACCGGCTGAAGACAACTGCGTTCGTTTTGTTGCCAGATGTGGCCAAGGCGAAAGGGAATGCTCCCATGAACCGACTCGCCGCCATCCTGCCTGCCAGCAACGTGCTGGTGAACGTGGATGCAACCAGCAAAAAGCGTGTCTTCGAACATGCGGGCCTGCTGTTCGAAAACCAGCACGCCATCGCGCGCGGCATCGTCACGGACAACCTGTTTGCCCGCGAACGCCTGGGTTCCACGGGCCTGGGCCACGCCGTGGCCATCCCTCACGGTCGCATCAAGGGCCTGAAGAATCCGCTCGCCGCCGTGGTGCGCGTGACGCAGCCGATCCCGTTCGACGCACCCGACGACGAACCGGTGGCTCTGCTGATTTTCCTGCTGGTGCCCGAAGCGGCGACGCAGCGGCACCTGGAGATCTTGTCCGAGATTGCCGAGATGCTGTCCGACCGCGAACTGCGCGAGCGCCTGAAAGCCGAGCCCGACGCCGCCGCCGTGCACAAGCTGATCTCCGACTGGGAACCCCTCAAATCGGTAGCGTAGTGGTGCCCCCACGCTCACTGCGTTCGCTGCCCCCCGAGGGGGCTCTTGCAGCGGACCGGCAGAGCCGGATCCGCGCAAGGACTGGGTCAATGCCCCGCGCCCCGAAAGGGGCAGTGCGATGAAACCCACCTCGATCAGCGCCGAAGCGCTCTTTGAGGCCCACCGCGAGGCCCTGCACTGGGAATGGATTGCCGGCCACGCGCACCCTGAGCGCCGTTTCGACGACAGCGCCGTGCGCGACGCCCGTTCGGCAGCCGACCTGGTCGGCTACCTGAACTACATCCACCCTTACCGGGTGCAGATCGTCGGCCAGCGCGAGGTGGCCTACCTGAGCCACCCGTCGCCCGAAACGGTCGAGCGGCGCATCTCGCGCATCGTCACGCTGGAGCCGCCGGTGATCGTGGTGGCCGACGGCCAGACACCACCCGACCGCCTGGTGGCGATGTGCGACCGCGCCGAGATTCCGCTGTTCGTGACGGCCGACTCAGCGGGTCACGTGATTGACCTGGTGCGTGGTTACCTGGGCCAGCACTTTGCCGACCGCACCACCCGCCACGGTGTTTTCATGGACATCCTGGGGCTGGGTGTGCTGCTCACCGGCGAATCGGGCCTGGGCAAAAGCGAACTCGGCCTGGAGCTCATCTCGCGCGGCCACGGCCTGGTGGCCGACGACGCGGTGGACATCTACCGCACCAGCCAGACTTCGCTGGAAGGTCGTTGCCCCGAGTTGCTGCAGAACCTGCTGGAAGTGCGTGGCATCGGCCTGCTGGACATCAAGGCCATCTTTGGTGAAACCGCGGTGCGCCGCAAGATGCGCCTGAAGCTCATCGTGCACCTGGTGCGCAAGGAAACGCTGGAACGCGATTTCGAACGCCTGCCCTACGAGCCGCTGTACGAAGACATCCTGGGCCTGCCCGTGCGCAAGGTGGTGATCGCGGTGGACGCCGGCCGCAACCTGGCCGTGCTGGTGGAAGCCGCGGTGCGTAACACCGTGCTGCAGCTGCGCGGCATCGACACCTACCAGGAGTTCATCAAGCGCCACCAGGCGGCGATGGACAAGAACACCGAAGATTGATCAAGCCAGGACGCCGGCCAGGGTCTCCCTGGACGCGAGGCCGCCTCCCCCTCGGGCGGGGCGAACCAGCGCCGAGCCAGCGCCTGCGCGCTGGTGAGTGGCCGGTGAGCGCCATGCCGCATGCAGGCGGCATGGCAGCGACCGAAGGGAGCTGGGGGGCTCTATTTCTGGTGTTCGCAGTTGGTCTTGGTGCAGCGGGCGTACAGGGCCAAGGAATGCTCCTGCAGCTCGAAGCCCCGTGACACCGTCACCTCGCGCTGGCGCTGCTCGATCTGCGGGTCGTAGAACTCCTCGACACGGCCGCAGTCCAGGCACACCAGGTGGTCGTGGTGCTGGCCTTCGTTGAGCTCGAAAACGGCCTTGCCACTTTCGAAGTTGCTGCGGCTCAGCAGACCGGCCTGTTCAAACTGCATCAAGACGCGGTACACGGTGGCCAGGCCGATGTCGGCACCTTCGCCGAGCAGTGCCTTGAACACGTCTTCGGCCGTCAGGTGGCGGCGCTCCGAACGCTGGAAGATCTCCAGGATCTTGATGCGCGGCAGCGTGGCCTTCAAGCCGCTGCTTTTCAGTTCGTCGGCGTGCTTCAATCGCCTCTCCTGCCTGGGATGTCCGGGCTGCGTGCCCGGATGGGCCCCCCCGCTAGAATCGGCTGATCATAGCCAGCAGGTCGATGCCCTGCGGCAATCCCACTTTCAGCGACCCATGCCCAGACTCCCCTTCTATTTGTGTGCACTGGCCGCCAGCAGCCTGCTGGTGGGCTGCGAGTCGCTGCAGCGCACCGACAGCTTCCTGGGTTTCATCACGCCCTACCGCATCGACATCGTGCAGGGCAACGCCATCACGAAAGAACAGGCCGCGCTCATCAAGCCCGGGCTGTCGCGGCTGCAGGTGCGGGACGTGCTGGGCACGCCGTTGGTGACCGACCCCTTCCACGCCACACGCTGGGACTACATCTTCACGCTGCGCCGGCCCAACACCGACGCGCAGCGCCGCAGCGTGGTGGTGCACTTCGACGGCGATGTGGTGAAAAGCATCGAGGCGCCCGAGTTGCCGTCCGAACGCGAGTTCGTGGCCTCGATCAGCCGCTTCAAGGACCTGCGCACGCCCAAGCTCGAACTGACCGAAGACGAGCGCAAGGCCCTGCCACCGCCGGTGCGCCGCGAAGTACCGCCGCCCGAGCCCGAAGGCCCGGTGCGGGCCTACCCGCCCCTCGACGGCTGAAACCCGGTGGCGGTGGGTGCCGTGTTGAATGTCGCCATCGCGGGCAGTTCGGGCCGCATGGGACGCATGCTGCTGGAAGCCGTGCTGGCCGACCCCGGCGCCCGCCTCAGCGGTGCGCTTGATCTGCCCGGCAGCGCGGCCATCGGCCACGACGCCACCGCGGCCTTCGGGCGCGCCAGTGGCGTGGCCGTCACGGCCGACCTGCAGCAGGGCCTGGCCGGTGCCGACGTGCTGATCGACTTCACGCGGCCCGAAGGCACGCTGGCCCACCTGGCGGTGTGCCAGCAGCTGGGCGTGCGCGCGGTGGTCGGCACCACCGGCTTCAGCCCGGCGCAGAAGGCCGCGTTGGCGGTACACGCGCAGCACATCGGCATCGTCTGGTCGCCCAACATGAGCGTCGGCATCAACGTCATGCTGCGCCTGCTGGACCTGGCCGCCCGTTCGCTGGGCGAGGGCTACGACGCCGAGGTCGTCGAGGCCCACCACAAACACAAGATCGACGCACCCAGCGGCACCGCGCTGGCGCTGGGTGAAGCCGTGGCCAAGGCGCGTGGTGTCGACCTGGCCGAACAAGGTGTCTTCACCCGCCACGGCCACACCGGCGAACGCCCACCCGGTGCCATCGGCTTTGCCACGGTGCGCGGCGGCGACATCATCGGCGAACACACGGTGCTGTTCTGCGGCACCGGCGAGCGCATCGAGATCACGCACAAAAGCAGCAGCCGCGCCAACTACGCCGAAGGCAGCCTGCGCGCAGCGCACTTCCTGGCTGGGCGCGGGCCGGGCCTGTACGGCATGGCCGACGTGCTGAACCTGAGCTGAACCGGCAGATGCAAGGCCTGCAGCAGTTCTGGGCCGGCACCGACGGCGTCGGGCAAGCGGTGGCCTTGCTGCTGCTGGCCATGTCGGTGGCAGCCTGGGTGCTCATTCTGTGGAAGAGCTGGGTGCTCAAACGCGCCAGCGCCGACATCGCCCGTGCCGTGCCGGCTTTCTGGGACGCGGCCGACCTGCCCGCCGGCCGCGAACGCCTGCTGGCGATGGACCGCGAAGGTGTGCTGTACCCGCTGCTGGATGCGGCCACCGCCCAGCCGCTGGCGCAGACGCTGGAAGCCGCCGGCCGGGTCGAGTCGCAGCTCACCCGGCGCCTGCGCGACGCCTTGCACCGCGGCCTGGCGCACCTGCAGTTCGGCCAGGTGCTGCTGGCCAGCGTGGGCAGCACGGCACCCTTCGTGGGACTGTTCGGCACCGTCTGGGGCATCTACCACGCGCTGGCGGCCATGTCGGCCGCCGGCAGCATCAGCCTGGACAAGGTCAGCGGGCCGATCGGCGAAGCGCTGATCATGACCGCCGCCGGCATCGCCGTGGCCGTGCCGGCGGTGCTGGCCTACAACGTGTTTGGCAAGTGGGTGGCCAGCTGCGAGGCCGAGCTCGAAGGTTTTGCCCATGACCTTCGGGAAATCGTGCCCCCGACCTCGCTTCGCTCGGTACCCCCCGAGGGGGCCGTCCCCCAGCGGCCCGGCAAAGCCGGTTCCGCGGGGGGAAGCTCGGTCGGCGCGCCGGAAGACTGACCATGACCTTCGGTCGCCTGGAACGAAGTGCCGGCTCGCGCCCGATGAGCGAGATCAACATGACGCCGCTGATCGACGTCATGCTGGTGCTGCTGGTGATTTTCATCATCACCGCGCCGCTGATGGCCAGCAGCCTGAAGCTGGACCTGCCCAAGTCCGACACCACCGGCAGCAGCGATGCGCCGGCCGTCGTGGCGCTGGCCATCGACAGCGAAGGCCGTTTTTACCTGGGTGAACAGCTGCTCGACCCGGCGCAGGCGCAGACCCTCATCACCGCCCGAGCCCGCGACGCCGCGAGCCGCAACCCCGACACCGAGGTGCAATTGCGTGCCGACCACCGCGTGCCCTACGGCCGCGTGGCCGAACTGATCGGCTGGGTGCAGGAGGCCGGGCTGAGCCGCATAGGCCTTGTGACGGAGACACCGCCCAGGTAGCCGTCCCTACAATCGGCGGATGAACGAAAAATACGTCGCCGCCGAGGTCGAAGCCGCCGCCCAGGCGCACTGGGAAGCCACCGACGCCCACCGTGTCAGCGAAGACACGTCGCGCAAGAAGTTCTATGCCTGCAGCATGCTGCCCTACCCCAGCGGCAAGCTGCACATGGGCCATGTGCGCAACTACACCATCGGCGACATGATGGGTCGCTACCTGCGCATGAAGGGCATGAACGTGCTCATGCCCATGGGCTGGGACGCCTTCGGCCTGCCGGCGGAAAACGCCGCCATCGACAACAACGTGCCACCCGAGAAGTGGACACGCGCGAACATCGCCGACATGAAGAGCCAGATGAAGCCGCTCGGCCTGGCCTTCGACTGGAGCCGCGAGCTCGCCACCTGCGACCCCGAGTACTACAAGTGGAACCAGTGGTTCTTCCTGAAGATGCTGGAAAAGGGCATCGCCTACAAAAAGACGCAGATCGTCAACTGGGACCCGATCGACCAGACCGTGCTGGCCAACGAACAGGTGGTGGACGGCCGCGGCTGGCGCAGCAATGCCATCGTCGAAAAACGCGAGATCCCGGGCTACTACCTGGCCATCACGCAGTACGCCGACGAACTGCTGGCCGGTGTCAACGACAGCACCGATCTGCACTACCTGGAAGGCTGGCCCGAGCGGGTGCGCCTGATGCAGGAACACTGGATCGGCAAGAGTGAAGGCGTGCGTTTTGCCTTCACGCACCAGATCCAGGACGACGACGGCCAGCCCATCCAGGGCGGACGCCTGTACGTGTTCACGACCCGGGTCGACACCATCAAGGGCGTGACCTTCTGCGCCGTGGCGCCCGAACACCCGCTGGCCACCCACGCAGCCGCCACGCAGCCCAAGCTGGCCGCTTTCATCGAAGTGTGCAAAAAGGGCGGCACGACCGAAGCCGAACTGGCACTGAGGGAAAAGGAAGGCATGCCCACCGGCTTCACGGTGAAACACCCGCTGAACGACCGCCAGATTCCGGTCTGGGTGGGCAACTACGTGCTGATGGGCTACGGCGACGGCGCCGTGATGGGCGTGCCCGGGCACGACGAACGCGACTTTGCCTTTGCCAAGAAGTACGGCATTCCCATCCAGCAGGTCATCCACATCGACGGTGAACACTTCGACTACGACCAGTGGCAGGACTGGTACGCCGACAAGTCACGCGGCTTCACCATCAACAGCGGTGTCTACAGCGGCCTGGCGCACAAGGCGGCGGTGAACGCCATTGCCGCGGCGCTGGCTGAACTGGGCCTGGGCGAAAAGAAGACCACCTGGCGCCTGCGTGACTGGGGCATCAGCCGCCAGCGTTACTGGGGCACGCCGATCCCGATCATCCATTGCGCAGACTGTGGTTCGGTGCCGGTGCCGGAAAAAGACCTGCCCGTGATCCTGCCGCCCGACCTGGTGCCCGACGGCAGCGGCAACCCGCTGAACAAGTGCGCGGCTTTCCTGAACGTGGCCTGCCCACAATGTGGCAAGCCCGCGCGGCGCGAGACCGACACGATGGACACCTTCGTCGACAGCGCCTGGTACTACATGCGCTACTGCTGCCCGGGCAGCAACGATGCCATGGTGGACGAGCGCAACGACTACTGGATGCCGATGGACCAGTACATCGGCGGCATCGAACACGCGGTGCTGCACCTGTTGTACGCACGCTTCTGGACCAAGGCCATGCGTGACCTGGGCCTGGTGAAGTTCAGCGAACCCTTCACCAAGCTCTTCACGCAGGGCATGCTGCTGAACGAAAGTTTCTACCGCGAAGAAGCCAGCGGCAAGACACGCTGGTTCTACCCCAGCGAAGTCGAGGTGGCCTACGACGACAAGGGCCAGCCCACCGGTGCCACCGCACGTGCCGACGGCTTGCCGGTGCAGCTGGGTGGCATCGAGAAGATGTCCAAGAGCAAGAACAACGTCGTCGAGCCGAAAGACATCATCGCCAAGTTCGGTGCCGACACCGCGCGGGTGTTCACGATGTTCGCCGGCCCGCCCGACCAGAGCGCGGCCTGGTCCGATTCCGGTGCCGAAGGCAGCTTCCGCTTCCTGCGGCGCTTGTGGGCGGGCGCGGTGCGGCTGCAGGGCCGTGTGGCTGGCGCCGGCACCCACTTCAAAGACCTGTCGCCGGCCGGCGCCACGCTGCGCCGCGAGATGCACCTGCTGCTGCGCCAGGTGAGCCACGACTACGACCGCATGCAATACAACACCGTCGTCTCGGGCGCGATGAAGATGCTCAACGCCATCGACGATGCCAAGCTGGCCGACACACCGGCCGACGGCGCCGCGGCCGCTGAAGCCGTGGGCATCCTGCTGCGGGTGTTGTACCCGGCTGCGCCGCACATCACGCACGCGCTGTGGCGCGATCTGGGCTACGAAACACGCCACGGCGAGATCATCGATGCAGCCTGGCCCACGGTGGACGAAGCAGCGCTGGTGCAGGCCGAAATCGAACTGATGCTGCAGGTGTCGGGCAAGCTGCGCGGTTCGATCCGTGTGCCCGCCGATGCCGACCGCGCCACGGTGACCGCCGCCGCGCTCACCTCACCCGAGTTCGCGCGTTTTTCCGAAGGCAAACCGGCCAAGAACGTGATCGTGGTGCCGGGCCGGCTGGTCAATGTCGTCGTCTAGACGTGGGCTCTTGCTGGGACTGGCCGGCGCATCGCTGTCGGCGGTCACCCTGGCCGGCTGCGGCTTTGAATTGCGCCAGCCGGCACGGGTGTCCTTTCGCAGCATCGCGCTGGTGGGTTTTGCCCGACGCTCGCCGCTGGCCGATGAACTGAAGCGGCAGCTCGAACGGCAGGTGCAAGTGCTGAACACACCCGACAAGGCCGAAGTGGTGCTGCAGGCCCTGGACGACGTGCGCGAAAAAAGTGTCGTCGCCTCGACCGCCGCGGCGCAGGTGCGCGAAGTTCAGCTGCGCCTGAAGTTCAACTTCCGCGTCCGCACTGCAGGGGGCCGCGAGTTGATTCCCCGCGCCGAATTGCTGGTCACACGCGACATGAGCTACAGCGAAACCGCGGCGCTGGCCAAAGAGGCCGAAGAGGCCGAGCTGTTCCGCGATCTGCAGTCCGACGTGGTGGCGCAGGTGATGCGCCGGCTGGCATCTGTTTCGGTCTGAACCGCGCACACCCATGCAGATCCGCCCTGAGCAACTCGACACCGCCCTCGCACGCGGCATGAGGTCGCTCTACACCATCCACGGCGACGAAGCGCTGCTGGCGCAGGAAGCCGGCGACGCCATCCGCGCCGCCGCGCGTGCCGCGGGTTTCACCGAACGCCAGGTGTTCACCGTCAGCGGTGCGCACTTCGACTGGAGCGGCGTGCTGGGTGCGGCGCAGGCCATGAGCCTGTTTGCCGACAAGCAGCTGATCGAGATCCGCATCCCCGGCGGCAAGCCCGGCAAAGACGGCAGCGAAGCGCTGCAGCGTTACTGCGACGAGGTCTGCGCCCGCCTGCCCGACGAAGTGATGACCCTCGTCACCTTGCCCAAGCTCGACTACCAACAAAGCAAGGCGGCGTGGTTTGCCGCGCTCGACGCCGCGGGGGTCACCTTGCGGGTCGAAACCCTGGCCCGCCACGCCTTGCCCGGCTGGCTGGCGCAACGCCTGGCACGACAGAACCAGCGGGTGGTCGAAGGTGAAGAGGGCCAGCGAACGCTGGCGTTTTTTGCCGACCGCATCGAAGGCAATCTGCTGGCGGCGCACCAGGAACTGCAGAAGCTGGCACTGCTGCACCCGGCCGGTGAATTGCGCTTCGAACAGGTCGAAGCCGCGGTGCTGAACGTGGCGCGTTACGACGTCGGCAAACTGGCCGATGCCATCTGGACCGGCCAGACCGCCCGTGCGCTGCGCATGCTGGACGGCCTGCACGCCGAAGGCGAATCGGTGGTGATGGTGCACTGGACCCTGGCCGAAGACGTGCGCGCCCTGGCCCGTGCCCACGCGGCCATGGAAGCTGGCAAACCGCTGCCGCTGGCGCTGAAGGACGCGCGGGTCTGGGGTGTCAAGGAAAAGCTCTTCGAACGTGTGCTGCCGCTGCTGGCCACCCACCAGGTGGCGCACCTGCTGGACGCGGCCAGCATCGTCGACGGCATCACCAAGGGACTGAAACACCCCGACTGGCCGCACGAACCCTGGCCGGCGCTGAAGCGCTGGGTGCTGACGATGCTGCAGGCCAGTTCATCGCAGGGGCGCACCCGGGTGCGCCTGGCGCTGCACGCCTGAAGGCCCGTCAATAGCCGCGTTCGCGTTCCACGCGGTGCATCAACTCGCCGCCATCGCGGGCGGCGCGCAAGTTGGCCACTGCCACCGCCGCCGCACTGCGTGCATCGGTGCTGGCTGCCGCGTGTGGCAGCACGGTGACACGTGGGTGCTGCCAGTAGCGGTGGTCCGCCGGCAAGGGTTCGACGTGGAAGACATCCAGCACGGCATGACGCAGGTGGCCGCTGTCCAGCGCAGCCAGCAGGTCGGCATCAACCACGTGGGCACCCCGCGCCAGGTTCACCACGCTGGCCTTGGGCGGCAGCGCGGCAAAGAAATCCCTGTCCAGCAGGCCCCGGGTCTGTTCGGTCAAGGGCAGCAGGTTGAGCACGATGTCGGCCTTGCTCAGCAGGGGCTGCAGCGGCGTGCCATTTCGCCGCCAGGTGGACACGGCATAACCCTGCTGTTCAATGCACTGTGCCGCCGTCCGCCCCATCTGGCCCTGGCCCAGCACCAGCACCCGCACCTCGTCGGCACGGCGCTGCACGTGCTGCAGCCACTGCCCTTCGCGCTGGCGCCGCGCATAGGCAAAAAAGCCCCGGTGCAGCGACAGCACGGCCCACAGCGCGGTCTGCGCCATGGCGGCGTTCATCGCCGGGTCCACCATGCGCGCCACCGGCACGCCGGCTGGCAGCGTGGCGTCGGCCATCAAGCGGTCGACACCGGCCCACAAGCTCTGGATCAGGCGCAAGGCCGGCAGTCCAAGCAGGCTGCCGGGCGGCGGATTGGCCACCACGGCGGCCATCACGCTGGCAGGTGCCTGGCGCGCAGCTTCCAGGTCGAGCCACTGCGCTTCGGGCATGGCAGCGGACAAGGCCTGCAGCCAGTCGCTGCGTTCGTCGGCGGTGAAGTCCCCACACAGCAGCACCTTCATGTTTGTGCCGCCCTGATCAGGCCCCGCAGCGCGGCCATCACGCTGGCACCCCGCACGGCATCGCGGTCGCCCGGCAGGTGCAGGCATTCGGCCCAAACGCCGGCGGCGGTGCCCCAGGCCAGCCACACCGTGCCCACCGGCTTGCCCGGCACCGCGCCACCGGGTCCGGCGATGCCGGTCACGGCCACCGCCAGCTGCACCGGTGCGGCCTTCAGGGCGCCTTGCACCATCGCGCGGGCCACTTCTTCGCTGACCGCGCCCACACGCTCGAAGAGTGCCGCGTCCACACCCAGCAGCTGCGACTTGGCTTCGTTGGTGTAGGTCACGAAGCCACGTTCGAACCAGTCGCTGCTGCCGGCCAGCGCGGTGCAGGCTGCCGCCACCAGGCCGCCGGTGCAGCTTTCTGCCGTGGTCATGCGCCAGCCGCGTCTGCGCAAGCTGTCGGCCAGCAGCGTCACCGGCGCTTCGAAGCTCAGGAGTTCCATAGCCGCACCCACACCGCCAGGCTCAACAGCGTGCACAGCGCCGCCACGGCGTCGTCCAGCAGGATGCCCAAGCCCTGCCGCCAGCCGATGGCCTGCCCCGGCCGCAGCTTGAAGTGGCGGTCGGCCCAGCCCACCGGCCCGGGCTTGGCGGCATCGAAGTAGCGGAACAGCACGAAGGCGGCCAGCTGCATCAGCCACGATGCAGGCATCAGCACCCACAACACAAACCAGAAGGCGACGACCTCGTCCCAGACGATGGCGCTGGGGTCGGCGACACCCATGTGCTGCGCGGTCAGCGTGCAGGCCCACCAACCCAGCAAGGTACCGGCCGCGATGAGCAGCCCCCAGCCCACCGGCCCCAGCCAGTGGCTGAAGACCAGGAACGAGACCCAGGCCCACAAGGTGCCCACCGTGCCCGGCGCCTTGGGCGACAGCCCACTGCCAAAACCCAGCGCCAGCCCGTGCGCGGGGTGGCGAAACATGAAACGGGCGCTGACCCTTTGTGAACCGACAGTCATCATGTGCAAAGGCTAACTTTTGAAATGGTCGAAACCGGCCCAGGTCTGCGACAACACCGCACCATGTCCGTCCACCACCTGCAGACCCCGGGCGGCGGTCAGGGCACCGATGCGGGTCACGGCCACCCCCGCACCCTGCGCCGCCGCGGCCACCGCCTGGCGCTGTGCCGGTGCGGCGCTGAACAGCAGTTCGTAGTCGTCACCGCCGGCCAGCAGGCAGGTGTGCTGAAGGTCCGGCGCTTGCGAGGCCAGCACCGCGCTGCGCGGGATGCTGTCGACACGCACGCTGGCGCCCACACATGAAGCCTGCAGCACGTGGCCCAGGTCGCCCAGCAGGCCGTCGCTGAGGTCGATGGCGCTGCTGGCCACACCCCGCAGCGCCTGGCCCAGCGCCACACGTGGTTCCGGCAATTCCATCGCGCGGCGCACCTGCTCGAAAGCCTGGCCATCCAGCACCACGGTGCCCCGAAAGACCTCCAGCGCCAGGCGCGCGTCGCCCAGCGTGCCGCTGACCCACAAGTCGTCGCCAGGCCTGGCGCCGCTGCGCAACAAGGCCTGGCCGACAGGCACCTGACCCATCGCGGTGATGCAGATGTTCAAGGGCCCGGCGGTGGTGTCGCCACCCACCAGTTCGATGCCATGAAGGTCGGCCTGCGCAAAGAGGCCACGTGCCAGGCCGGCCGCGAAGTGGTCGTCGCCACGTGGCAGCGCCAGTGCCAGCGTGAAGGCCAGCGGCTCGGCGCCGCAGGCCGCCAGGTCGCTCAGGTTGACCGCCAGGGCCTTGTGGCCCAGCCGGTCGGGCGCCACGGTGGACAGGAAGTGGCGGCCCTCGACCAGCATGTCACTGGACACCACCAGCTGCATGCCCGGCGCCACGCGCAGCAAGGCGCAGTCGTCGCCCACCCCCAGGTCGACGGCGGCGCTGCGTCGGGACCGCGTGAAGTGCCGGGTGATGAGCTCGAACTCACCGGCCGTCCTTTCGGCCGTCCTTTTTGCCATCACCTGCGCTCCCCACCCGCCAGCAGGTTGGCCAGCTCGACGGCACTTTTCACGTTCATCTTGTCGAAGACCCGCGCGCGGTGCACTTCCACCGTTCGCACGCTGATGTCCAGTTCGTCGGCGATCAGCTTGTTCGGCCGACCTTCCACCACCAGGCGCATGACCTCGCGCTCGCGGTCGGTCAGCTCGGCCAGCGCGCGGCGCAGCACGTCGTGGCCTCGCCGTTCCTGCAGCGCCTGGGCGCTGAGCTGCAGCGCCTGCTCGACCCGGTCGACCAGGCTGTTGTTCGAGAAGGGCTTTTCGACGAAGTCGAACGCACCCCGCTTGACCGCGGCCACGGCCGTGGGCACGTCGCCATGGCCGGTGAGAAAGATCACCGGCAACAGCGCCTTCAGGCCACGTTCAGCCAGGTGCTCGAACAGCACCAGGCCGCTGGTGCCCGGCATGCGCACATCCAGCACCAGGCAGGACGGTGAAGACGGCCAGGGCACACGCCCCGGCGCCGTCTGCTCGGCCAGCCAGGACTGGAAGGCGTCGGCGCTGGCAAAACCTTCGGACAAGAGCCGGCGTGATCGCAGCAGCCAGGCCAGCGCATCGCGCACCACGTCTTCGTCGTCCACCAGGTAGACCATCGGGATACCGAGCGTGGGGTCCAGGGCCATGACTCAACTTCAGGCGTTGTCTGCAGGAGCCGGAGTTTCGCCGCTTTCTGCTGCCTTGGGGCTGGGCAGCGTGAAGCGGAACTCGGTGCCGCGTTTGCCGGGCCCGGGACCGAAGTCCAGCGCACCGCCGTGTTGTTCGATGACCGTTCGGCACAGGCTCAAACCCAGGCCCATGCCTTCGGCGCGGGTGCTGAAAAAAGGCGTGAAGAGCTTGGCCGCCACCTCGGGGGCAATGCCCGGGCCGGCGTCGATGACCGTGAACGTCACCCAGCGCGGGTGGGTCTGGCGTGCACGCAGGACCAGCACACGGTCGGCCAGTTCGGTGGCCGTTTCCATGGCCTGGATGCCGTTGCGGCTGAGGTTCAGCAGCACCTGCTCGACCATCGTGCGGTCGCAGCGCACACGCGGCGGCCGCGTGCCAGGCTCGGTCGGTGGCAGGTCGATCTCGATGCGCGTGCCACTCTTGCGCGCCTGCAGGCGCACCAGCGGCAGCACGGCCTCGAACAGCAGCTCGGCGTTGGTGGTTTCGTGTTGCTGCTCGCGGCGGCGCACGAAGGCGTGCACGCTCTTGATGACCCGGCCGGCGCGGTCGGCCTGCTCGGCAATGCGCGTCAGCGCCTGTTGCAGCATGGCTGGGGTTTCAGCGTCGGGGCTTTCGATCAGGTTCAGCGAGCCGCTGGCGTAGCTGGCAATGGCCGCCAGCGGCTGGTTCAGTTCGTGGCTCAGCAATGAAGCCATTTCACCCACCGTGGCCAGGCGGGCACTGGCTTGCAGGCGGTCTTGCTGCTGGCGCGAAATGTCTTCGACACGGCGTTGTGCGCTCAGGTCCATCGCGGCGCTCATCCAGCCGGTGTGGCGGCCCTCGCCGTCGACCAACGGTGCTTCGTAGATCATGACCGGGAAGCGTTCGCCGTTCTTGCGCATGAAGACGGTTTCGAAACCCTCGCGTGACTCGGTCGTGCTGCGCCCGTGGCCACCCAGGCGCAAGATCTGGCGTCGCTGGTACTCGGCAGAAAACTCCGGTGGCCAATAGGGTGGCATGCCGGTCACCTTGGCGAAGGTTCGCAGTTCCTCCTGCGTGAAGCCCACCATGGCGCAGAAGGCCGGGTTGGCGTAGGTCACAGCACCTTGCAGGTCACGCGCGCGCAAGCCGGTGGGCAGTGAATCCTCCATCGCATTGCGAAAGGCCAGCGCCTCGGCCAGGCTGCGTTCGGCTTCGGCGCGGCGGCGCACGTCGCGCGCCAGCAGCAGCACCACGGCAAACAGCGCCAGCGACAGACCCATCACCAACGCCGTGGTCACGTTGGGCAACAGGCTGGGGCGGCCGGCGGCGCTGTCGGCGCGCATCTGCAAGGTGGCGCCGGGCAGGTCCACCACCTGCTGCGCCACGTAGACACCGGCACCACGCGACACCCCGGCACGGGCCAGCCGGGTGCCGTCGGCCTCGACGATCGAATACTCGTGGCGACGGGCTTCGCGTGCCGTCAGCACCGCGTCCAGCACCCGTGTCAACGTGAAGCTGCCCACCAGGAAGCCCGACGCGCGCCCGGCACGTTGCACCGGCACACACAGGTCCATCACTTCCACCCCCAGCCCTTCAGGCAGCGGCACGAAATACGAGCGCGAAAAACTCGGCGCGGTGCTGCGTTGCGCCTGCGTGCAGGCCAGCTCGGCCTCCAAGCTGAGCGACGGCCGCGCCATCTGGCTGAACAGCACCGGGGTGAACGGCGTGTCGACGGCGGACTGCACACCGAGGTTCAAGTCACGCCACTCGATGCGTTCCAGGCCCGTGCGTGACCGCAGCAGGGCCGCGGCTTCCTGCTGCCACGCCGCATCGGCCTGCTCGGTGAAGGCCAGGGTCTGCAGCTGCTGCATCCGGCGCAACATCTCGCGGCGAAACTCGGCGGCGGCCTCGAAGGCGGCACTTTCGACGCCGGCCTGCTCGCGCCCTTCTTCGTAGTTGATGGTCAGCGCCACCAGCAGCGTCTGCGCCACCAGCAGCAGCGCCACCAGCAAGGACCACAACAAGGCACGGCGCAGCCGGCGCGGTCGCGCCAGGGCTTCGGGGGTGACTGAATCCAGGGTGGCGGTGTCCATGCAGCACGTGCCGGCAGCTGCACACTGGGCAGCCCGGTCAGCGCAGTATTGGCTGCACCGGCGCTTGCGCCGCTACGCAGTTTCTCGCATGGGCTCGGGCGGCCTTCGCGCGGACACTGCACGCCTACAATCCGCGCCCGCCCGCTGTTGGCTCAGGGCGCCCATGAAGGAGACCGTTCCGATGTCCAGCTCGACCGACAAGCCCCAGGCCTCGAAAGAGGCCACCAACGCGGCCCCGCCGACGGACCGGCCCACCACCGCTGCGCCGGACAAGTCCCACGAGCGCGCCGCCGAGTTGCGTCGCGCGGCGTTGGAGTACCACGAGTTTCCGACACCCGGCAAGCTGCAGGTCACCGCCACCAAGCAGATGATCAACCAGCACGACCTGGCGCTGGCCTACAGCCCGGGCGTGGCGGCGGCCTGCGAAGAGATCGTCGCCGACCCGGCCAACGCCTTTCGCTACACCGCGCGTGGCAACCTGGTGGGCGTGGTCACCAACGGCACCGCGGTGCTGGGCCTGGGCGACATCGGTCCGCTGGCGGCCAAGCCGGTGATGGAAGGCAAGGCGGTGCTGTTCAAGAAGTTCGCCGGCATCGACGTCTTCGACATCGAGCTGAACGAACGCAACCTGGACAAGCTGTGCGACGTGATCGCCGCCATGGAGCCCACCTTCGGCGGCATCAACCTGGAAGACATCAAGGCGCCGGACTGTTTCTACATCGAACGCAAGCTGCGCGAGCGCATGAAGATTCCGGTCTTCCACGACGACCAGCACGGCACCGCCATCGTGGTCGGCGCGGCGCTCATCAACGGGCTGAAGGTGGTGGGCAAGGACGTGTCGCAGGTCAAGCTGGTGGCCAGCGGCGCCGGCGCCGCCGCGCTGGCCTGCCTGGGCCTGATGCTGAAGCTGGGCCTGCGGCGCGAGAACATCTGGGTCACCGACCTGGCCGGTGTGGTCTACGAAGGCCGCACCGAACTGATGGACGAGGACAAGGCCTTCTTCGCGCAGAAAACCCCGTTGCGCAAGCTGGCCGAGGTGCTGCCCGGCGCCGACATCTTCCTGGGCCTGAGCGCCGCCGGTGTGCTGAAGCCCGAAATGGTGGCGCAGATGGCGCCCAAGCCGCTGATCTTTGCGCTGGCCAACCCGACACCGGAGATCTCGCCCGAACTGGCCAAGGCGGCGCGCCCCGACGCCATCATCGCCACCGGCCGCACCGACTATCCGAACCAGGTCAACAACGTCCTGTGTTTCCCCTACATCTTCCGTGGCGCACTCGACTGCGGTGCCACCACCGTGACCGACGCGATGGAGATTGCCGCGGTGCACGCCATTGCCGAACTGGCGCAGGCCGAGCAGAGCGACATCGTGGCCGCGGCCTACAGCGGCGCCAACCTGAGCTTCGGGCCCGAGTACCTGATCCCCAAGCCCTTCGACCACCGGCTGATGATGATGATCGCGCCGGCTGTGGCGCGGGCTGCGGCTGAATCGGGCGTGGCGCTGCGCCCGATCGCCGACCTCGAGGCCTACCGTGAACGGCTGAAGACCTTTGTCTACGCCTCGGGCACGATCATGAAGCCCATCTTCGCGCAGGCCAAAAAGGCGCACAACAACCGTGTCGCCTACGCCGAAGGTGAAGACGAACGGGTGCTGCGTGCAGCGCAGGTGGTGGTCGACGAAGGCCTGGCGCGGCCCACGCTGATCGGGCGGCCGGCGGTGATTGCCGCACGCATCGAGAAGTTCGGCCTGCGCCTGAAGGAAGAGTTGGACTACGACGTCGTCAACGTCGAACAGGACGCCCGCTACCGCGACTTCTGGACCACCTACCACGCGATGACCGAACGCAAGGGTGTGTCGGTGCACCTGGCGAAGATCGAAATGCGGCGCCGGCTGACGCTGATCGGTGCCATGCTGCTGCACAAGGGCCAGGTCGACGGCCTGCTGTGTGGCACCTGGGGCACCACGGCCAACCACCTGCACTACATCGACCAGGTCATCGGCAAACGCGCCGGCGGCAGCCCGAGCACGACGCAGGACGTGCGCGTCTACGCCTGCATGAACGGGCTGATGCTGCCCGGCCGACAGGTGTTTCTGGTCGACACCCATGTCAACGCCGACCCCAGCGCCGAAGAACTGGCCGAGATCACGGTGATGGCGGCGGAAGAGATGATGCGTTTCGGCCTGCAGCCGCGTGCTGCGCTGCTGTCGCACAGCAACTTCGGCACCAGTGACCACCCCAGCGCGGTCAAGATGCGACGCACCTTGGCCCTGCTGCGCGAGCAGGCGCCCTGGCTGGAAGTGGACGGCGAGATGCACGGCGACGTGGCCCTGGACGCCGCCGCGCGCCACCGCGTGATGCCGCGCAGCACGCTGACCGGCGAAGCCAATCTGCTGGTGCTGCCCAACATCGACGCCGCCAACATTTCGTACAACCTGCTGAAAACGGCGGCCGGCGGCGGCATCGCCGTGGGCCCGGTGCTGCTGGGTGCGGACAAGCCGGTGCACATCCTGACGCCGTCGGCCACGGTCCGGCGCATCGTCAACATGACCGCCCTCACCGTGGCGGATGCTGAGGCTGGACGCAATTCAGGCCCTGCGGCCTGAATTGCGCCAGCCGAAGAGGCCTGCGCGTCTTGCGCGCAGGCCGCGGCCTGCAAGGCGGGGCGGGGCTGACCCCCACCACACGCGCCCTATAAATATGTGAGCACCCACTAATTCCCCTCGCTGCTGCCCCAAATCTGGGCAGCAGCTTGAGTTTTTAGGGGGGTTACGTTAGCATTCCGGTTTGATTTTTCAGGGTTAACCCGTGTTCTGGACCGGATTGGCCCCGTCGGGCAGCAGGCTGCGGCGGGCATCGTTCAAGTGGGGTGTCGCCGTCGTGGCGGCGGCTGGCTTGGCATCCGGATCTGCAGTGTTGGCCCGCACGCCGGATGCACCCGGCGGCCAAGCCTTCGTGGCATTGGCCACGCTGCCACCGCAGGCCCAGACCACCCACCGGCTCATTCTCAGCGGCGGCCCTTTCCCGTATTCGAAGGACGGCACCGTGTTCGGCAACCGCGAACGCCTGCTGCCCCTGAAAGCCCGCGGCCACTACCGCGAGTACACCGTCAAGACCCCGGGTGCCCGCAACCGCGGTGCCCGCCGCATCGTCTGCGGCGGCACACCGCCGACACAGCCCGAAGCCTGTTTTTACACCGACGATCACTACGCCAGCTTCAAGCGAATTGCACCGTGAACGCCGCCCCTGACACCCTTTCTCTTCCCATTCCAACAAGGAGGATCGCGACCATGGAGTTGCAGACCATCCGCCCAAATCTGGTGCAGGCCATCCGCGCCTACCGGGTCGACGACCTGATGACAGCGGCCGAATCCGCCGGCCAGCACTTTCTGTACGCCAATCTGTCCAGCGCGCAGACCAAGCAGGACGTGCTGGACGGCATTGCCGCTTCCTTCACCTTTCCTGCCCACTTCGGCAAGAACCTGGACGCGCTGTTCGATTGCATGACCGACCTGGTCCACAAGGCTGGGCAGCAGCCGGGTTTTGTCGTCGTGCTCGAACAGCTGCCCGACAACCCGCGTTTCGACCGTGAAGCGCGCGAGCAGTTGCTCGAAGTGTTCCGTGATGCCGCCGAGTACTGGGGGGAACGGCGAATACCGTTCAGGTGTTTCTATTCTTTTCAGTAGCCCGCTCCCAGGAAATCGGGTCATGGGAGCGGGCTACCGAGGTGGCCCAGGCAGCAGGCGCAACGGCAGTCCCCGTTGCGGTCAAGCCGGCAGTGAAAGCGGTGCCCAAAAACGGCACCAATCCCAACTTCGGCATGAACATGCCGATGATGAGCAGTGCGTTCGATACGGCAGCCTGGCTGAGCGCTGCCTAGATTAGGCCCCCACGCTCCCTGCGGTCGCTGCCCCCCAAGGGGGCTCTTGCAGCGGCCCGGCGGAGCCGGTTCCGCGCAAGGCCTTGATCAGGTCGGCGGCTGTCTGGCCAGTGCCAGGTACTCCTGCACAGGCACCTCTTCGGCCCGGCGCTGCAGATCAAACGGCTGTTGCATGCCGTTGGCCTCCATCCATCGGCCCAGCGTGTGGCGCAGCAGTTTGCGGCGCTGCGAAAAAGCGGCGGTGACCAGTTCGGACAGCCGCTTGGCGTCCACCGTACCGTCCACCGGCAAGGGCACCATGCGCACCACCGCTGAATCCACGCGGGGTGGCGGGTCGAAGGCTTCGGGCGGCACGTCCAGCACGTCTTCGATGCGGTAGCGCCACTGCAGCATCACGCTCAGGCGACCGTAGTCCTTGCCGCCGGGAGCCGCCGCCATGCGCTGCACCACTTCCTTTTGCAGCATGAAGTGCTGGTCCTGGATGTGGGCGCTGAAGTCCAGCAGGTGAAAGAGGATGGGCGTGGAGATGTTGTAGGGCAGGTTGCCCACCACGCGCAGTGGCCGGCCCGCGTGTTGCGCCGCCAGTTCGGCGAAGTCGACCTTCAGCACGTCGGCCTCGACCACCGTCAGACCGGCTTGTTTGCGCAGGCGCACCGCCAGATCGCGGTCGAGTTCGATCACCGTCAGCGCCTGGCACTGCTGCAGCAACGGGTGTGTCAACGCACCCAGCCCGGGGCCGATTTCGACGAGGGCTTCACCCGGCTGCGGATCGATGGCCCGCACGATGCCGTCGATGACGGTCTCGTCGACCAGGAAGTGCTGGCCGAAGCGCTTGCGCGCGGTGTGTGGCCTCACGCCCGGGTCACAGCGGCGGCTCGCGGAACTCGACGTAGGCGCGCGAGCGCAGTTCCTTGGTCCAGTCCTGGTAGGCCTGCTCGAAGCGCTGCTCACGCAGCACATTGCGCGCCTGCTCCCGCAGCTGCTTGGGTTCCAGCGCCACGTCGCGGCGTTCCAGCACCTGGATCAGGTGCACACCGAAGCGCGACACCACGGGTGCCGACAGGCCGCCCACCGGCAGTTCGTTCATGGCGGCTTCGAACTCGGGCACCATGACTCCGGGCGCAAACCAGCCCAAGTCGCCGCCACTGGCGGCCGAGCCGTCTTCGCTGTGCTCACGGGCCACGTCTTCGAAGGACTTGCGGCCACTTTCGATGAGGCCACGGTACTCGGCCAGCCGGCGTGCCGCGGTTTCGGCATTCAGCTGCTGCGAGGTGCGCAACAGCACGTGGCGGGCACGGGTCTGCGTCACGGTGCCGATGGCCACTTCCTTGCGGTCGATCAGCTTCAGCACGTGGTAACCGGCACCCGAACGCAGCAGCGTGGGCGCGATCTCGCCCGGCTTCAGGTCCTGGGTGAACTCGACAAAGATGTCTGGAAGGCGGGAAGCCGGACGCATGCCGATTTCTCCGCCCTTGGCACGGTTGCCGTCCTCCGAGATTTCGACGGCCACCTGTTCGAAGGGCTCGCCGCGGCGCACCCGCGCCAGCGCGGCGCCGGCACGTTCCAGCCGCTGCGTCAGCGTGGCTGGGTCGGCACCTTCGGGCACCGTCACCAGGATCTGGGCGATGTTGGTTTCGGCGTCGGCGTTGGCGGCCTTGCGGCGCTCGTCCAGGAACTTGTCGATGTCTTCTTCGCTGACGCGGATGCGCTGGTAGACCTCGCGTTCGCGCAGGCGCTCGATCATGATCTGGTCGCGCACGTTGGCGCGGAAACGCCCGTAGTCGATGCCCTCGGCCTGCAGGCGCTGGCGCAACACCGTCAGGCTGATCTGGTTCTGCGCGGCGATGTTCTGCACCGCGCGGTCGAGTTCGGGCTCGTCCACCCGCATGCCACTTTCGCGCGCGCTGGTGATGATGGCGCGCTCGTCGATCAGCGCGTCCAGCGCCTGACGGCGCATCTCGTCGGCCGGCGGCATCTTGACGCCAGCGCGGCCGGCTTCCGCCAGCGCGCGGGCAATGCGGCGCTCCACCTCACCGGCGGTGACCAGCTCCTGGTTGACGACAGCAGCGATGTAGTCGCCGTTGAGGGCGGGCGAAGCACGGTCTTGCGCCGTGGCGGCCCATGCGGCGGCCATCAGGGCAGCAGCAAGGACGGTGGTGCGCAAGGGGTGCGGCAAACGCAAAAGGCGCGGGAAGCAGAGCAACTCAGTCATGGAACACAGGGCCGGTAGGCCGATCTTCGGCGGGCAGTGCGCCCGAGCCACGCTCGTCGCGCAGCAGGCGGTAACCGGGGATATTGTCCTTCAAGACCTTCAAGGGGTTGGAACCGATGCGCGACAGGCCCACCAGTTCCAGTTGCACCAGCAGTCGCGTGGTCGCCTGGCTGCGGCCGGTGGACAGCTGTTCGGCCACGATGCGGCCAATCCAGCAACCCGCGTCGTACTCCAGCCCCAGGATGGAATCGGTCAGGCGACGGTCCTTCAGGCTGTAGTTGAAACGGCCCACCGAGTACCAGGTGCCGCTGCATGAGCCGCTGGAGGCAGAGGCCCTTCTCGCATCGGGTGTGTTGCCCCAGACCGGCCACTGCCAACCCACTTCCAACTGCTCGGACAGGCCACGGGCCAGGCGGTAGGTGGCGCCCACGGTGCGGTAAGGGCCGGGCGAGTAACGTGCCCCCAGGATCGAGCGCACCGAGCGGTTGATGTCGGGGCTGTATTGCACCGCGCCGTCCAGCGTCCAGCCCGGCAGCACGCTCGTGCTGCCCAGCAGCAGCGCATCGGAAAACCGTTGCTCCAGTGGCGCACCGTCGGGCGTGCCGTCGGCCTGGGCGGTGATGCGCTGGGCGCGGAACAGGTAACGCTGCACCAGGCCCACGCGCAAGGCCTCGGCACCACTTTGCACGTCCACCAGCCGCGTCGTGAAGCCGGCGGTCACCTGGTGGGCGTCGGACACCCGGTCGACACCGGAAAACGCGTTGTCGCTGTACAGCGAAACGAAGTTGAAGTCCTTGGCCGCCGAGTCGTAGTTGGGCAGCTGGCTTTGCGCGCGGTAGGGTGTGTTGACGTAGAGCAGCCGGGGCTCCAGCGTCTGGTGCAGCGGGCGGCCGAAGGCTTCGAGCCTGCGCTCCATCTCGAAACCGGCATCGACGCTGAAGCTGGGAATGACACGCGCGGCACGGGCGATGTCCACCGGGCCGAGCCGGGTGCTGTCGTAGCTGGCGGCGTTGAACGACAGCTTGGGCACCACCCACCAACCCGGCTCGCGCCAGGGCCGGCTGACGGCGCCCAGCAGGTGCCAACGGTCGCCGGTGGTGCGGGTGCTGGTGCTGGTGGCCACCCCGTCCCCTGGCAAGGTGAAGCGGTTGTATTCGCCCTGCAGTGAGTATTCAACGCCCCAGGGCACCTGCCCCGCCAGCCGCACCCCCACCTGCGGGCTGCGTTCGTAAGGCACGCTGATCACCGAGTCCGCGTCCTGCAGCACCTGCCAATGCAGGGACCGTGCATAAAACAGACCTTCGCCGTGGCCCGGCAATGCAAACGGGCGTTGCAGTTCCAGGCGCGACTGCAGCAGCCGCGCCGTGAAGCTGCGGCCGGCGTCGGGGAAGTCCTTCCACCAGTCGGCATCGGACACACGCACGACGTTGGCGCTGTAGTCGAAGCCCAGCGGCAAGCGCCCTTCGTGCAGCCACTGCACGGCTTCGCGTGAGCGGTCGGCGACACGGTCGTTGGGCAACCAGTCCAGGCGCAAGGTGCCGTCGAAGCTGCGCTCGAGGTAGCGGAACTCGCTGTCCAGCCCCAGCCCGCGGCGCGTGATCAGGCGTGGCGCCAGCGTCGCATCGCGGTTGGGCGCGATGTTCCAGTAGTAGGGCACGGTGATGCCGACGCCGCTGCGGTTGTCGATGTCGATCGACGGCGGCAGCCAGCCCGATTTGCGGCCGTCGCCGAGCGGAAAGCTCAGCGTGGGCATGGCCAGGATCGGCACCCCCAGGAAGCGCAGCACCGCACCTTCGGCGATGCCTTCGTTGGCGTCCAGGTCGATGCTCACGCTGCGGGTCTGCAGCACCCAGTCGGGTTCCTGGCCGTCTTCGCGCGGGCAACTGGTGTAGCTGGCATTGGTGGCCCGCGATCGGGCGTTGCCCAGGAAGTCGATGCGGTCTGCACGGCCGCCGGCACCGAGCGCCAGGAACTCGAAGCGCGGCTGCAGGAAAAAACCTTCGAAGCGCTGCACACGCACCTCGAGTTCGGGGCCGGAGTACACCGCCCCGTCACGGCTGACACGCACATGGCCCTTGGCATTGGCCACGTCACTGGCGGTGTCGTAGGACAGCCGGTCAGACCGGATCACCAGCCCGCCGCGGCGAAACTCGACATCACCTTCGGCCACGGTCTGCAGGTCGGGCTGGCTGCTCAGTCGCTGCGCACGCAGCACGATGGGCAGGCTGCGCGAACCTTCGGCGCGCGGCAGCGGCATCAGCTGGGTGCTGGCTTCGAGCCCTTCATCGGCCGTCGAGGACACGGCCGAGGCCGCCGGTTCTGCGGCTGCCGCACCTGCCGCACCCTGGCCACTGGCCGTGCTGCCACTGGCCCAGAGCGTGGCGGCCACAACCAGCAAGAGAATTCGCATGCGCTAAGCGGGTGTCGGGGGCGCGGTTGCGCCACGCGGGTTTGTAGAATCGATTATCCATGAGGGCCACCCCAACACCGATCTCCTGGCCCGACTCGGCGCGCCAAGCCGCCTTCGGGCAGTGGCTGGCCGCCATCACGGCCGAACACGGCCTGGACAGCAGCACGCTGGCCCCCGCGTCGGCCGACGCCAGCTTTCGCCGCTACCTGCGCATCCGGGGCCGCGAAGGCAGCTTCATCGTGATGGACGCACCACCCCCGCAGGAAGACGTGCGGCCTTTCGTGCGTGTGGCCCTGATGCTGCAAGAGGCCGGCCTGAACGCACCCCGCGTGCTGGCCGCCGATGCAGAGCGCGGTTTCCTGCTGCTGTCCGACCTGGGCCAGCAGGTTTATCTGGAAGCCCTGCAATCGGCCAATGCGGCCGAGGCCGACCACCTGATGCGCGACGCCCTGCAGGCGCTGGTGCGCTTCCAGTGCCAGGTCGACGCCAGTCACCTGCCGCCCTTCAGTGAAAAACTGTTCGCCGACGAGTTGGCGCTGTTCCCGCAGTGGTGCGTGCAGCGCGAGTTTGGCGTCACCTGGAGCAACACCGAACAAGGCACCTGGAACCGCATCTGCCGCCTGCTGATCGACAGCGCGCTGGCGCAGCCGCAGGTGGCGGTTCACGCCGACTGGATGCCGCGCAACCTGATGCGCATGGACACCACGGCACCTGGGGTTCCCGGCATCAATCCGGGCATCCTTGACTTTCAGGACGCGGTGCGCGGGCCCATCAGCTACGACCTGGCCTCGCTGCTGCGCGACGCCTTCCTGTCATGGCCCGAGGACCAGGAATTGGACTGGGCCGTGCGCTGGTGGCAAGAGGCTCGCCATGCCGGCCTGCCCGTGGACCCCGACTTCGGCGAATTCTGGCGTGCGCTTGAATGGGTGGGCCTGCAGCGGCACCTGAAGGTGCTGGGCATCTTCTGCCGCCTGAAGCACCGCGATGGCAAGGATCGCTACGCGCAGGACCTGCCACGCTTTTTTGCCTACGCCACGCGGGTGGCGCTGCGTTATGGGCCGCTGAAGCCCTTGTTGAAACTGCTCGAGCCCTTGTCGGGTCGAGAAGTGGCGGCGGGTTTCACTTTCTGACCCGCCGCCGGCGGAGCGGTTTACTTCGGCAGCACCACGCTGTCGATGACGTGGATGACGCCGTTGCTGGCCACGATGTCGGTGGCCGTCACCTTGGCGGCGTCCACCGTCACACCACCCATCGTGCCGATGGTCAGCTCGCTGCCCTGCACGGTCTTCACCTTGCCAGCCTTGACGTCCTTGGCCATCACGGCGCCAGGCACCACGTGGTAGGTCAACACGGCGGTCAGCTTGGCCTTGTCCTTCAACAACGCGTCGAGGTCGGCCTTGGGGATCTTGGCAAAGGCGGCGTCGGTGGGTGCAAACACGGTGAACGGGCCCTTGCCCTTCAGTGTGTCCACCAGGCCCGCAGCCTGCAGTGCCACGGCCAGGGTCTTGAAGTTGCCGGCGGCAACGGCGGTTTCAACGATGTCCTTGGCCTGCACGGCAAAGGCGGCGGCGCCGAGGGCGGCGGCAATGATCAGCTTTTTCATGGGTACTGCTTTCAGGTTGAGACAGGGGCGGGGAAGGGCCGACGCTTTCAAGGCGCAACGCACCACTTGGCACCGACGGGTCGCATTCTGTACAACTATGTTTACCTTGAAGACTGAATGGTCTTATTGTGACCAATGAGTCTGTTTCGAGCCGGTCCTCTGCCCGCAGAGTTAGGTCGGCGTCTGACAACCGGCCGCAGTCAGCCACGGGTCCAGGTCCTGGCCACCGAAGATCTGCAGCAGGAAGTCGATGAAGGCCCGTGTGCGCGCGGGCAGGTGGCGGCGTGTGGGCATGCCGGCCCACAGCGTGACGTCGAACATGCGCCATTGCGGCAGCACCCGTTCCAGTGCGTGTTCGAGCAAAGCGTCTTCGATCACGTAGGAAGGCAAGCCCGCGATGCCCAGCCCCGCCAGCGCAGCCGCGTACATCGTGTCGATGTGCGTGGTGGCCAGCGCCGGTTGCTGCACGGTTTTCAGCGTGAAGCGCTCGCCCCCGGGTTCGTCGTCGCCCCAGGCCCCGGTGTAGAAGGTCAGGCCGCCGTTCAGCCCCGACAGGGGTGGCACGATGGCTTCGTGGCCAAGCAGGTCCCGCGGGTGTTCTGGGCGGCCCTTGCGGTCCAGGTACTCGGGCGATGCGCAGACCACGACCTCGCTGCGTGCCAGGCGGCGGGCGATGAAGTCGCCATCGGGCGCTTGGCGGCTGGCGAAGATGCTGATGTCGAAGGCCTCGTTCACGGTGTCCACCGGACCGGGCGACGACAGCTCCAGCGTCACCTGCGGGTACTGGGCCTGGAACCGCGGCAGATGCTTGGCCAGCTGGTGCACGGCCACCGCCGGAGGGCACAGCACCCGCAGATGGCCGCGCGCGATTTTCGTCGACTCGCTGGCCAGGGCCTCGGATTCCTGCACCTCGATCAGGATCGTGCGCACCTTGTCCAGGTACTGCTCGCCCACCTCGGTGAGCGAAATGCTGCGGGTGGTGCGGTTCAGCAAACGCGCGCCCAGGTGCGCTTCGAGCTCGGCCACCATGCGCGTGACCACCGGCGGCGCCATGTCCAGCGCCCGTGCGGCGCGGGCAAATCCGCCTTCGTCGACGACCCGGGCGAAAACCTTCATGGCACGAAGCTGGTCCATTCGACTGTCCTTGGAGCTGATGGTTGCGGCAGCGAGCGTCTCATCTTCCGGCGGGCCGGCCCGCCGGGCGACATAGCTCACCCGGGCTAGCCGGTGCAGCGCCGGGCAACACCGCTTGCAGCGACAATCGGGCACCCCACTTCCTGAGCCGCCGCTCGTTGCCCCAACAGGGCCCCGGGCGGCGCTTGCATTTGATGTTCGCCTACTTCGAAAACCGCATCCGACCCACGGCCGTGCCTGGCACCGCGCCGCCGCAGGGGCTGCTGGCCTTTTACTGGCACTACGTGCGCCAGGCCAAGCACCTGTTCGGCGCCATGTTCGTCACCAGCCTGATGGTGGCGCTGCTGGACACGCTGATCCCGGTGTTCATCGGCAAGCTGGTGCGCTTGATGGAAGCACAGGACCGTGCCGCCGCGCTGGCCGAAGCCATGCCCTCGCTGCTGGCCATGGCCGCGCTGGTGCTGATCGGCCGGCCGTTGGCGCTGCTGCTGGAAAGCCTGGTGCGCAACAACGCCGTGGTGCCGGGTGTCACCAGCCTGATCCGCTGGCAAAGCCACTGGCACGTGGTGCGCCAGAGCTGGCCGTTTTTCCAGAACGACTTTGCCGGCCGCATCGCCAACCGCGTCATGCAGACCAGCAACGCCGTGCGCGAAAGCGTGGTCAGCAGCATCCGCGCCGTCTGGTACATCCTGATCTACGGCCTGTCGGCGCTGGTGCTGATGGCCATCAGCGACTGGCGGCTGGCCGTGCCCACGGTGCTGTGGTTCTTCGGCTACCTCTTTTTCCTGCGCCACTTCGTGCCCAAGATGCGCGACCTGGCCAAAACCAGCAGTGAAGTGCGCAGCCAGGTCATGGGCCGCGTCGTGGACAGCTACACCAACATCCTGACCGTCAAACTGTTTGCGCGTGCCAAGGACGAAGACGCCTACGTGCGCGAGGTGATCGACGAACACCGCGATGCCATCGCGGCCCACATGCGCCTGATCACACGCTTCATGACCACGCTGTCGGTCATGAACGCGATGCTGCTGGTGGGCACGGCCGCCATCGGCATCACGCTGTGGGGCCAGGGCGTCATCGACGCCGGCACCGTGGCCACCGCGCTGCCGCTGGCCTGGTCGATTGCCAACGTGGCCGGCTTCGTGAGCTGGGAAGTCACGGGCATCTTCGAGAACATCGGCGTCGTGCAGGAAGGCATGGAGACCATCGCTGTGCCACACGCGATGGACGACCACCCGCAAGCACGCGAACTTGAGGTGAAAGACGGCGAGATCCGCTTCGAACACGTCACCTTCACCTACGGCCGCGACGACGGCAAAAGGGTGCTGGACGACCTGAACCTGACCATCAAACCCGGTGAACGCGTGGGACTGATCGGCCGCAGCGGTGCCGGCAAGAGCACGCTGGTGAACCTGCTGCTGCGTTTCCATGACCTGGAGCAGGGCAGCATCCGCATCGACGGCCACGACATCCGCGAGGTCACGCAGGAAAGCCTGCGCGGCGCCATCGGCATGGTGACGCAGGACACCTCGTTGCTGCACCGTTCGATCGCGGCCAACATCGGTTACGGCCGCACAGGCGCTTCGCGCGCCGACATCGAAGCCGCAGCCCACAAGGCACAAGCCCACGAGTTCATCCTGCAATTGCAGGACTGGAAAGGCCGCAGCGGCTTCGAGGCTCACGTCGGCGAACGGGGTGTCAAGCTCAGCGGCGGCCAGCGCCAACGCGTGGCCATCGCCCGGGTGGTGCTGAAGGACGCGCCGATCCTGGTGCTGGACGAAGCCACCTCGGCGCTGGACAGTGAAGTCGAACTGGCCATCCAGGACCAGCTGCTGGGGCTGATGGAAGGCAAGACGGTGATCGCCATCGCCCACCGCCTGAGCACCATCGCGCGCATGGACCGGCTGATCGTGCTGGAGCAAGGCCGCATCGTCGAGCAGGGCACACATGCCGAGCTGCTGGCGCTGAACGGCCACTACGCCAAGCTGTGGAGCCACCAGAGCGGCGGTTTCCTGGCCGAGGACCTGCAGGAAGACGGTGCGGGCGAAGAAGTGGCACCGGCGCCCGAAGCTCAGCAGCTCGCACCCGCCGCACCGGGTTTCCTGCTGCCATAGCCCTGCTCGAAGGGGCACCGCGGAAGCGGGCGACCCAGAAGGCACAAAGCCCGCCGAAGCGGGCTTTGTCATGCCGCAAGCAAGAGCTTCGTTCAGCCCTTGCGACGGCGCGCCGCAGCGCCCACGGCAAACAGGCCCAGCGCCATCATCGCGTAGGTGGCCGGTTCGGGAATCGGTTGGTACATGATGGTCAGCAGGCCAGCCGTGATGGTGGCGTCGATGGTGGCACCGCCGTCACCGAAAGGATCGTCGAAACCTTCGTAGACGGTGACCCAGACTTGGCCGTCGCTGACGACAAAGCTGCCGCCCGGGCCAAACGGACCTTCACCGCCCTCTGCCCCGCCCCAGCTGCCAGCACCCGGGCCGAAGGAGCCGCCCGCATCGACCAGGCTCGGCGCCCAGTCCATATAGGACGTGCCTTCGATGTTGTTCACCGACAGCGTCATTTCGCTCAGGAAGCTGCCGTTCAGGGTACTGAAGGCCAGACCCGAATAGCTGAAACCGGTGATGACCGAACCGGCGCCCAAGTTGAGGAAGACTTCGGAATTGCTGGGTGAGCCAAAGCCGCCCCAGGTGGACCAACCGGCCATGTCGATGACAACCGTGCTTTCAGCAGCACCCGCCGCACCCGGAGTGATGACCGCAGCGCCCTTGGCCTGGGCCTGCGACACGAAGGCCATGGACAACACGGCGGCGCCAACGACGGCACCCAAAGAAGACACACTCTTCATTCAATCACTCCTGTTATTGCTGCAGTGTCACGTTCAACCCTCTCCCGAAGGCCGGATATCCGACCTTATCCCGCGCCGGCCATGGCGGGCAACGGGATTGGCGCCAACTGCCCCCCTCAGCCAGGGGCAGGGTTTTTACTGATACGCCGCCAGCACCTGCGAAACGGCTGCCGTGAGTTTCTTGCCATAGGGCACGTGCAGAAACTCGTTGGGGCCATGGGCGTTGCTTTTTGGCCCCAGCACACCGCAGACCATCATCTGGGCCTGTGGAAAGCCCTTGGCCAGCATGCTCATCAGCGGAATGGTGCCGCCCTGGCCGATGTACCCCACCGGCGCGCCGAAGTGGGCCTGCGAAGCGGCGTTCAGCGCACCTTCCAGCCAGGGCGCGAGTTCGGGTGCGTTCCACCCGGTGGCGCCCAGCGCGCCAGCGCGGCCGTCGGGGTGGAAGGTGACCTTGGCGTTGTAGGGTGCGTTGTCTTCCAGCAGCGTCTTCAGTTTCAGGCTGGCCGCGTTGCCGTCGACCAGTGGCGGCAGCCGCAGGCTCAGCTTGAAGGCGGTGTAGGGCCGCAGCACGTTGCCGGCGCTGCCCAGGTCGGGGAAACCGTCGACACCGGTGACGCTGAGCGTGGGCCGCCAGGTGCGGTTCAACAGGCCCTGCACCGGGTCCGTGGTGGTGGGCAAGGTGGGGCCGCCGTCGGCACCGCAGGCCCAGGGCATGCGCTTCCAGACTTCGTCTTTCAGGATCGCCGCCGTGGCCCTGGCCTGTTCGAGCCGCTGTGTCGGCAGTTCGCAGTGGAAACTGTCGGGCAGCAGGTGACCGGTCTTGCTGTCTTCGAGGCGGTCCAGCACCTGGCGCAGGATGCGAAAGCTGCTGGGCACCAGGCCGCTGGCGTCACCGGAATGGATGCCTTCGGACAGCACCTCCACCTTCAGCACCCCGCTGACCATGCCCCGCAGACTGGTGGTCAGCCACAGCTGGTCGTAGTTGCCGGCGCCGCTGTCCAGGCACACCACCAGGCCCACCTGGCCCAGGCGCGACTTCAGCGCGTCCAGGTAGACGGGCAAGTCCTGGCTGCCACTTTCTTCGCAGCTTTCGATGATGCCCACACAGCGCGGACGGCCGATGCCTTCTTTGTCCAGCGCTTCGATGGCGGTGATGGCCGCGTACACCGCATAACCGTCGTCGGCGCCGCCGCGGCCGTAGAGCAGGCCGTTTTCGTACTTGGGCGTCCAGGGGCCCAGGTCCTTGCGCCAGCCGTTGAACTCAGGCTGCTTGTCCAGGTGGCCGTAGAGCAGCACGGTGTTGGTGGTGTCGGCGCGGGTGGCCGGGATGTCGAAGAAGATCACCGGCGTGCGCCCTTCGATGCGCACCACCTCGAGCTTCAGGCCCGCCACCTGGCGGCTTTCGACCCAGCTGGCGGCGTCACGCACGACGCGGTCGATGAGGCCGTGTTCGGCCCACTTCGCGTCGAACATCGGGCTCTTGGCCGGCACCGCGATGTAGTCGGTCAGCGCGGGCACGATGCGTTGGTCCCAGGCTTCGTCGGCATAGGCGGCAATGCGCTTGAGCGCGGCGGCTTCGGGGGTGCGGGTGGGTGCGTTCATGGTTTCCTCAGGGGCGTGGCAGGGGAAAGCGCAGCAGCCAAGTGTTCAGCCGCTTCAGAACCTGCTCACGTTCGGGCTCGTTGAAGATCTCGTGGAAGAGCTCAGGATACGCCTGCGCGACCAGCACCGCGGGTGGCGCAGCGGCAGCCAGCGCAGCACTGCCACGCGGGGCCACGCAGCGGTCGGCGCCGGCCCACAGCAGCAGCGTGGGCGTTTGCCACTGTGGTGCGCGCGCCAGCACCTCGCGGCCCGCATCGACGATGAAACGCACCAGGCGCGGTGTGATGCGGTCGTGCACCAAAGGGTCTGCGAGGTAGGCCTTGACAACATCCGCATCGCGGCTGATCCAGGCCGGCTGCAGGCCGTTGCCCAACTGCAGGTCTGGCGCCAGCGGTCCCAGTGCAGCCAGCAGCAGGCGCTGCAGCGCATTCATGCCGGGGTCCAGCGCAGGCGAGCTGAGCACCAGGCCATCGACATCGCGGCACCAGGCCTGTGGATGCGCGCCCAGGCCCTCGGCAACAAAACGCGCCGCTACCAGGCCGCCCATGCTGTGGCCCAGCAGCACATGGGTGCCCGACACACGCAGGCGGTCCATCACCAGCGCCAGGTCTTCCAGCAGCGCCTGGCCAGACGGCAGCGCACCACGTGCACCTTCGCTGCGGCCGTGGCCGCGCTGGTCGTGGCCCACCACGTGCCAGCCGGCCTGGTTGAGCGCCTGCGCGACGCCGGCGTAGCGGCCGATGTGTTCGCCCAGGCCGTGCACGATCTGCACCGTGCCGCGCACGGCCCCCGGCGCGGGCCAGCGGTGCACGTGAAGCCGGGTGCCGTCGGCGGTGCGCAGCTCGTTCACGGCTGCGGGGCAGGTTCGGGGCTGCTCAGGTCGGGCTGCATGGGCGCTTTGTACTCCACTGGTGTGCCTGCGGTGCAGGCGTCGACCTGCGGCAACGACATCAGATCTTGAAGTCGTAGTCGATGGTCAGCGGCGCGTGGTCGGAAAAGCGCTGGTCGAGGTAGATCGACTCTCGCCGTGCCAGCGCAGCGAGCGTTGGCGTCGCCAACTGGTAGTCGATACGCCAGCCCACGTTTTTGGCCCAGGCCTGGCCACGGCTGCTCCACCAGGTGTACTGGTCGGGCTTGGGGTTGAGCGTGCGGAACACATCCACCAGGCCTCCGTCACCCAGCAGCATCGTCACCCACGCACGTTCCTCGGGCGTGAAGCCGCTGTTCTTGAGGTTGCCCTTCCAGTTCTTCAAGTCCTTCTCGTGGTGCGCGATGTTGACGTCGCCCACCAGGATGTACTCGCGCTCGGCTTTCAAGCGCGCCAGGTGCGGCGCGATCATGCCCAGAAAGCGGAACTTGGCCTGCTGGCGCTCTTCCGAGCTGGAGCCGCTGGGGAAGTAGCAACTGATCAGCGACAGCTTGCGCCCGGGCTTGTCAAAGCGCACCTCCACCCAGCGGCCTTCGGCGTCGAACTCGGTGGTGGTGTCGTGCGTGCCCAGGCCGATCAGCACGTCCGAGGGCGCGTGCTTGCTGTACAGGCCCACGCCCGAGTAGCCCTTTTTCTCAGCATGGTGAAAGTAGCCTTGCATGCCCGCCATGCTCGACAAGTTAGGGGTCAGGTCGGCGGCTTGGGCCTTGAGCTCCTGCACG
>JAURZM010000009.1 GCA_030653385.1 Rubrivivax sp.
CACTGTGACGGGTACTGGTCCTTGGCGTCGAAGACCATGCGCACCGCACGCTCCTGGACCTCGGGGGAAAACTTCGGGGACTTCCTCATGTTGGCTCCATTCTCAATCGAAGGAGCCTCCTCAAAATCCGGGGCGGTTCACTGTGACCGGCAAGGGCTCACGGTTGCCAGTCTGAGCGTGCAATAGTCTGCCTGTTGATGCAGCCCTGTCGGGCCACAATGCGCGACCGCAGGCCCATGTGGCGTGCCGCAGTCTCAGCGGCTCTGAGCTCCAGCACCGGCAATGAAAACCAAGGTCTTCCTCACCATCGACACCGAGTTCAGCATCGGCGGCGCTTTCCGCGCCCCCGCTGCACTGCAACCCATCGGTGCTCAAAACGTCTTGTGCACCGTGGGCCAGCGGTCCGAGGGCCTGGGCACCCTTTTGCACACCTTCGCCGCGCACGGCCTTCAGGCCACGTTTTTTGTCGAAACCATGCAGACCGCCTATTTTGGCGACGCACCCATGGGCGACATTGCAAAGCAGCTGGCCGCTGCCGGCCACGATGTGCAATTGCACCTGCACCCGGTGTGGACCTATTTCGACCACCCCGACTGGCAGAGCCGCCTGGCCCAGGTGCAGCCCAACGACGACCTGCACGGCCGCAGCGTGGAACAGCTGGTGGCCTGGATGCAGCGTGGCATCGACACCTTTGCCCGCTGGGGCCTGCCAGCGCCCGTGGCGCTGCGCACCGGCAACCTGATGGTGGACCGCAACGTCTACCGTGCCATGGCGCAGGTGGGGCTGAAGGTGGCGTCCAACATCGCTCGCGCGGTGTTCGACCCCGCGGAAGCGGCCCTGCGGTTCAATGCCGGCATCCACCACATCGAAGGTGTCGTGGAACTGCCGGTGCTCACCTATGCCGACCTGCAGCTGGGTGCGCGCACGCACCGAAAGGTGCTCACCATCACCGGGTCATCGCTGGCCGAAGCCCGTTGCCTGCTGGACCGTGCCCATGCCGGCGGCGCGCCTTCGGTGGTGCTGCTGACGCACTGCCATGAATTCGTGAAGGGCGACATGCGCGGCGCGCTGGCTGCCGACAAGGTGAACCAGCGCCGCCTGCAGGACATCTGCCGCTACCTGCAAGACAACGGTGACCGCTTCGAGGTCACCACCATGGACCGCATGGTCAACTCGCCCGTGCAGGGCATGCCTGCCGCAGACCCGCTGTTCAGCGTGCCGCCGCCGCTGGCCGTGATGCGCATGGTGCAGAACAAGCTCAACGAACTGAATCTGGTTTAGCGTGGTCCGATGAGCCCACTTGAATTTGCCAGCGGTCTGGCCCTTCGGCACCTGAATGGCGCGCAAGTGGATGCGCTGCGCGACCAATACTTCAAGCTGCGCGGGCGCCTGGCCCCCGTGATGAAGCTGGTCTACGGCAGCTTCAACACCGATGAATTGCGCAGCCACCTGCAGCAGCGGGTGGGTGACGATTTTCAGATCCTGATGGTTCATAGCTCGGTCAACCACATGAAGCCCATGTTCACCGGCACGCCGCTGGACATGGTGCGCATGCTGGTGGACTGGTGCGGCCCGCAGCGCACGCTGGTCATGCCCGCCTTTTACTTTGGCGCGCCGGGCTTCAAGGGCGCTGCCGACACCTTCCAGCACAACCCACGTTTCGACCTGCGCCGCACACCTTCGCAGATGGGTCTGGCCACTGAATTGTTCCGGCGCATGCCGGGCGTGGTGATCAGCCGGCACCCGGTGTACCGCATGGCTGCCCTGGGGCCGCTGGCGCAGGCGCTGACGGCGGGCCACGAACATGCGTCCACCCCGGCAGGCCTGGGCACGCCCTTTGAGTTCATGGCCAGGCACAACGCCCGCATCGTGGGCATCGGCAAGCCCATGCAGGTGATGACACAAGCGCACCACATCGAAGGTGCAATGGGTGACACGTTCCCGGTGCCCAGCACCCTGCAAGAGCCCTTGCCCATGACGCTGGTCGACCGTGACCAGGAGATACCGTTCCTGTTGCCGCGCCGCAGTTACCAGGGCCGCTTCAATATGTGGCGCCTGCGCCAGATCATGGACCGTCAGACCCTGCAGGAATGGAACTTCCATCACGTGCCGATGTTTGCTGCACGCGCCGGTGAAGTGACTCAGCGCCTGATGGACGCCGCACGCCAGGGCGTCACGCTCTACGAACCGCTTTAGCTGCCGGGGCGCCTGTCAGCGCGCGCCGGCCAGTCGTGAACCCGTGGCCACCAACCGTGACTTGATCCAGCGGGTCAGTCCGCGCCTGCGGTTTTCCGTCACCGTGCCCACCACGGCCACGCAAACGGCCACGAGCAGTGTCACCAGCACCCAGTTGCCATAGCCGCTGTTGTCACCTTGCAGCACAGCGCCCCAAAACAAGAACAGCGGCTGGTGCAGCAAGTAAAGGGTGAAGGTGTAGGCCGCCAGAAGGCGCACTGGATTTTCGACGGCCAGGAAGAGCCCTTCCATGCGGCCGGCCACGCGCCGCATGCCGGCGAAGTGCAGCATCACCAGCGGCGCCAGCACATAGTCGCCGATGAACCAGCGTGAAAACGCCAGTTGCTCGAAACCGTGGTCGCCCAGCAGCGCCTTCAAGGGCGCGGCAGCGGCCTTCTCTATGCCGAAATGCAGGTAGAGCGCGATGCCGATCACACTGCCCACCAGCAATGCCCAGCCTGTGCTTTCGGCAATCTCGGCCAGGCGGCGCCAGCGGTACAGCACCACACCCAGGGCCCACACGGGGGCCAGCAACACCACCTTGGGGCCCAGCAGCAGCGCCAGAAGACCCACCAGCGCCCAGGCCTTGTGGCGCGGCAGGAAGGTCAGCAAGCCAAAGGCCACGTAGTACCAGACCTCGTAGCAGATGGACCAGTACGGCACATTGGAAAAGCTGGTGATCGAGATGAACCACACTTCGTTAGCCATCAGCAGGCTGCCCAAAATGCGCACGCTGAACCAGTCGAAGGGGTAACCGTAGGGCGCGGCCAGCAGTTGGCGGCCGATGGAGTCCAGCAACAAAGTCAGCACGATGGTCGGCAGCGCCACCGAATACACACGCGAAAGCCGGCTGGCGGCGTAGGTGGCCCAGTCGCGTTCCTTGGTGTCGGTGACGTAGGCAATCACATAACCCGACAGCACGAAGAACACGATCACCGCGCTGTGGCCGTGTTGTGCCAGCGGCAAGATGGGCTCGATCAGCCAGCGCTGGTTCGAGTGGTACACATACACCAGGCAGGCGGCCAGGAACCTGACCAGGTCCAGGTAGATGGAAAACGCCTTGGGCAGCGGTGTGATCATGACCAGGCTCTGTTTGCGCAGCAGATCATTCCAATGCCTTGGCGACAGCGGCTGCAACCAAGCGCACACCCAGAGGATTGAGGTGTCCGTCGTATGGGCCAACATCGAGAGACAGGCTGGACTGCGAAAAGTGCGCGGCGAACAGCGTCTCGGTATCCACTACCGTCGCGCCGGCGGCTTGGGCCAGCTCGATGAATCGTTGGCGCATCGGGTCAGCTGCCAATCGACGCGCCATCAGCGCCTGTCGGTCCGAGTCGACAGCAATTACCAACTGCCCCGCGACGTGCGGCTTGATGCGGACAAAGAACTCAGTCGCCACCGCATCAACCTCTGCCATGGCCCTGGCCGATGCAGCCGGCGAGGCCCTGTGAGCCGCACCTGCTGTTCCTTCCGATTTGCTGCCAGGCTCGGCGGGCACCGAGTGGGTGAACATCAAGCGCAGCAGCTTGGCGGGCTCCAGTTTGAGCTGGCTCACCATGTACTGTGCAAAGGCCGACTCCCGAAGCACCACCTTGGCCATCGAAGGTGTCGGGGCGGTTTCGATGCGTGGCGCCAGTGTCTTGCGTTCCAGGCACTGGCTGGCGACGTTGCCGGAGCCGCACAGCGCCTGCACGACGTCCCCTCGCTCCATCAACACAATGAAGTCGCGTACGCCAAAGTGCTGGTGCGCATAGCGGATCCGCTCTGCGTAGTCCAGCAGCGAAGTACCGGCGCTCCCCATGGCGTACACAGGACGCCTGTTCCCGATTGCCTGCTGGACTTGTGCCGCCGGCCTATCTGACGCGTCAAGGCTGGCAGCTTCGACAAAGCTGTCGCCTATCAGCGCTATCGCCTGTTCGTTTCGGATGAACTCGTGATCACTGACAAAACCGTGTCCGTTGGTCTTCAACGACTGTGGGTTGCGCAAGTCCCATCCTGTGGCGTAACGCCAGGGGTGGTGCGGTGCGTAGGTCAGGATCAGGGGGTCGATGTGGTAGTCGGACCGCGTAGCGCTGGACACTGGCAGCAAGCGGAATGTGAGCTCAGCCATCAACAGGAAGGCGCACAAGCCAGCGACAAACCCCAGGGCGATGGACTTCATGTCAGAAATTGAAGTAGATGAATGCGCTGACCGAGTCGCGCGCAGCATTGACCACCACCATTAGCAGCACCACAGCAGCCGCCAAGCTGCCCACTGCTCCACGGATGAAAGCCGCCTGGCGAACCCGCTGGTGAATCGCCTCACCAACCCGATTGCTGTTCGGTGCCAAAAAGGCCAAGAGTGCAAGAGCTGTGCACCACAGGCCGCCTGCCAGCGGTTGCAGCCCCGCGTTCCACAGCAGGGGGTACACACCATCGACAGGGTTGCTGCCAATCAGCCCGTGCAGCATCCGAAGGGCGCCAGGCAAGGTCTCGGCGCGGAAAAATATCCAGGCCACCATGACGGCCAGCATGGTCAGTGCCCAAGACAAGAGGCTGAAGGCCCGGCTGCGGCCCAGGCGCTCGCAAAGCGCCTGCCCGCAAACGGCGCGGAACAGGTGGTTCACCATCAGATACACGCCATGCAAGGCGCCCCAGATCACGAATGCCCAGCTTGCACCATGCCAAAGCCCACCCAGAACCATCGTGGTGGCCAGGTTGGCATAGCGCCTGACGCTGCCGTAGCGGTTGCCGCCCAGCGCAATGTAGAGGTAGTCGCGCAGAAAGTTCGAAAGCGAAATGTGCCAGCGCCGCCAGAAGTCACTGATGCTGCTGGCGCGGTACGGTGAGTCGAAGTTGTAGGGCAGACGCACATTGAACATCCACGACAGCCCGATCGCCATGTCGGAGTAGCCCGAGAAGTCGAAGTAGAGCTGCAGGGTGTAGGCAAGCATCCCCATCCAGGCTTCCAGCCGATAAGGGGACAGGCCGCCGTCCACGGGGTGGAAGATGGCGTCTGCGTATGGCGCAACGCCGTCAGCCAACACCACCTTCTTCAGTAGGCCGAGTGCAAAGATGGCCAGGCCGGCCGCAAAGTTGGCGCCATCGAAGCGGTAGATCGCCGCATTGCCGAACTGCGGCATCATTTGTGCGTGATGCAGCACCGGGCCCGCAATCAGGTGTGGGAAGTAGGTGACAAACAGTCCGTAGTGCAGCAGCTTGGCCTCGTGCACCTTGGCACGGTAGGTGTCGACCAGGAAGGCGATCTGGGTGAAGCTGTAAAACGATATGCCGATGGGCAAGATCACCCGACCGAGGTTCCATTCGGTGCCCAGCGCCACGTTCAGGTTGTCGACAAAGAAATTGGCGTACTTGAAGTAGGCCAACAGCGACAGGTTGAACACGATGCCCAGCACAAGCCAGAACTTCGCGCCAGGCCAAGTGGCCTTCCCAAGTCCGCGCGCGATTCGAAGGCCCACAAAGAAGTTGGTGCCAATGGAGAAAAGCAGCAGCCAGGTGAAGGCGGGCATCCAGTAGCCGTAAAAGACCACAGAAGCGAAGAACAGCCAAGCGGCTGCGGCAGTGCGCGAGTAGCGGCCGGCCAGGAAAAAGCCGACCAGCGTCAACGGCAGGAACAGCAGAACGAACTGCGCCGTTGTAAACAGCATGTCGGTCGCCGGGCTAAGCCTGAACCCTGAACGCCGGCGCGTGCTTCTGCATCCACTGCTCCAGCATCATCAAGATCCAGACCAGTTCGCCGTAGTACCCCGGGTGTTCCTTCAGGTAAGGCCCGATCAGTTCGGTGATGAACGCCGGCCGCACGATGCCCCGTGTGCCCAGGCTGTTCAGCGAATCCACCGCCAGCTTGTGCAGGCCTTCATGGCGCGTGGCCCACACGCCAAAGGGCAGGCCGAAGCCCTGCTTGCGCTTGTTGATGATCTGCTCGGGCAGGAAGTCGCGCAGCGCTTCCTTGAAGAACCAGCGCAGTTTCAGGCCCTTCAGCTTGTAGTCGGGCGGCAGGCGCATGGAAAAATCCAGCAGCGCCTGGTCAAGGAAAGGAAAGCCCACCGCCAGGCCCGCCAACTGGGTCGTGCCACGCACCTTGGGCAGGTCGCTCTCGGCCAGCGTGTAGCGCCAGTCGAAGGCCAGTGTGCGGTCGACCTGATGGGCTGCATGGGCCTGCGCCCACACCTCGCGCTGCTGGCGAGCGGGCCCTTCCTGGTCCACTTGGGCCAGAAAACCCGGCGTCAGCACGGTGTCGGCGCCCAGCCGGCGCAGCAGGTTGTACATCTGCAGCCGGTCCGGCATGGGCACCTTGGCTTGTTCGATGTAGCTGGCGCCCTTGCGCAGCAGCGGTGCGCGGCGCAGCGGGCTGCGTTGCAGCACCGGCTCCAGCAGGCCTGACCGCAGGCCCGCGGGCACGTTGCTGTACCAGTCGAAGACACGCTGCTTGGCATAACGTGAATTGCCGCCAAAGAGTTCGTCACCACCGTCGCCCGCCAGAATCTTGCTGACGCCGTCTTCGCGGGCCACCTTGGCGCAGTAGTAGGCCGGCAAGGCTGAAGAGTTGCCAAAGGGCTGGTCGTAGGAAGCGGCCACGTCGGCGATGCTGCGCACCAGGTCGGCGGGTGTCACGTAGTACTCGTGGTGCCTGGCGCCGAAGTGCCGCGCGGCAATGCGGGCGTACTCCATCTCGTCGTAGCCCGCGGCTTCGAATCCGATGGAATAGCTGTCCGCTGCCTGCTGCGTGACCTCGCGGATCATGCCCGACACCGTGGAACTGTCAGTGCCCCCGCTCAGGAAGCAGGCGGCCTTGCTGCCGTCCAACTGGCGCTTCACGGCGTCGTGCAGGGTGCTGCGGAACTCGGCTTTCAAGGCCTCGAAGGACGCCGGCCCCTCGGGCGGCGTGAAGGTCGGTACCCAGTAGGGCGCTACGGTGAGCTGGCCCTTGTCGAACAGCACGTAGTGGCCAGGCGGCACGCGCTTGATGCCCTGGTACACCGTGCGTGGCGAAGGAATGGCATGAAAGTACAGGTAGTCGAACAGCGCCTGCAGGTCCAGTTCGGGCTGCGTGTCTGCCAGTTCGTCGGCCCGTTCTGCGAAGTGCAACTGGCCGTTCACGACGCGGTAACACAGCGTTCGCACCGCAAAGCGGTCAACGGCCAGGAACACACGGCCCGCTGTGTCGTGCAGCCCCACGGCGAATTCACCGATGGCACTGTTGGCAGCGGCGGCCGGCCCCTGGGCCAAAGCGGCAGTCCACGCGGCCTGTGCATCGCCCTTGTTCACCAGGGCGGCCAGCTGGGGGTCTGAAAAAACGGGCGAGCCGAGCGTGAGAACGTTGTTGTTGTTGGGCATGGATCGTGGAAAGACGTGCCCGACAGGCGGGCGATGCGCGGTTCGGGCCTGTTGCCGGCCAGCTTCAGCCTGCAGCGCTGCCGAATGAATCAATGGCCGGCGAGACCGCGAAGTAGAACAGGATCCCAAGGCGCGGTACATCCAGCCGGGTCCCGAACACCCCCGGGGTGAGAAATTCTGCCGTAGGCCCAAGGCTGCGTTGGCATTCACTGCCCGACAATGCCGCTGCCCGGTGCTGGCCCTGTTTCTGCCCAGTTGCCAGCCCGTATCGCGCCCATGCACCGACAGAAAACGTGACCGAACCCGACTCGAACGACCGCAGCAAGCAGCCAGGCCCGCCAAGCACACCGGCGGCCACGGCCCCAGCGGTGGTGGGCAGCACGGGCGGCCACCTGCTCCGGGGCTCGATCTGGATGATCGCGGTGCGGTGGGCCATGCGCCTCATCGGCCTGGTCAGCACCATGATCCTGGCGCGCTTGCTGGCGCCCGACGACTTCGGTCTCATCGCCATGGTCATGTTGACCTACGGCCTGCTCGAAACCATCTCCTATGCCGGTGTCGATCTGGCGCTGATGCGTTCGGGCGCCGACTCGCGTGCCCACTACGACACGGCCTGGACGGTGCAGATCCTGCAAGGCATCTTCATCGCCACCTGCCTGGTGATCGCGGCACCCTACGTGGCCAGCTACTTCAACGAACCGCGGGTTCAAGAGGTCATGTACTGGGTGGTGCTGCGACCGCTGATCGACTCGCTGCAGAACATCGGCACCGTGGCCTTTCGCAAGGAACTGGACTTCGCCAAGGAATTCCGCTTCACCATCTACGTCAAGGCGCTGAACTTCTTCGTGGTCATCGGCATGGCGCTGTGGCTGCGCAGCTACTGGGCCCTGGTCTACGGCTCGATCATCGCGTCGATAGTGGGCGTGGCCGTGAGCTATGCCATGCACCCCTACCGGCCACGCCTGTCGCTGGCCAAGATCAAGGAAATCTGGGGCTTCTCGCAGTGGCTGATGATCTCCCGCATCGGTTCTTACTTGAACCGCAAGTGCGACGAGATGGTGGTGGGTGGTTACGCCGGCACCACGGCCATGGGCAACTACCACGTGGCCAATGAACTGGCCACCTTGCCCAGCAGCGAAATCGTGATGCCGATCAGGCGCGCGATGTTCCCGACGCTCACCAAGATTGCCGACCGCAAGGAAGAGTTCACCGCCGCCGTGCTGTCGGGTTTTTCCAGTGTGTCGGCACTGTGCCTGTTCGTCAGCTTTTCCCTGCTGGTCACGGCGCCCGAAGTGGTCAGCGTGGTGCTGGGCAGCAAGTGGAGCGAAGCGGCCCCGCTGATGAAATGGATGGCGCTGTTTGGCGGTTTTTCTGCGTTGGTGCTGGTGCTCGAGGTGCCGCTGTGGGTGGCCGGCAAGACCAACATCTCAGCGGCGCAGACGTGGCTGGAACTGGCCATCATTCTGCCGGCCACGCTGCTGGCGGTGCAGTCCTACGGCGCTGAAGGTGCAGCCGCAGCGCGTGCGGGTGTGTCGATGTTGATGGTGCCCATCATGATGGCACTCACGGCACGCTACGGCAGCGTCAGCTTTGTGCAGCTGGCTGGTGCGTTGGCGCGCCCGCTGGCTGCAGCCGTGATCATGGCCGCCGTGGTGCACAGCCTGCCCCTGGACAGTGTCGGGCCTGCTCTGCTTCGCCTGGCAGCCAAGGGCGCGGTCTGCACCGTTTTGTATCCGCTGCTGCTGCTGCTGCTGTGGCGCCTGTCGGGGCGCCCCCCGGGTGTGGAAGCCACGGTCGTGAAGCTGGTTCGCGACAAGCTGTCCAGCCGGCGGACCGTTTGAGCCCGTGACGGGAAACACCGATGCAAGTTCTGCCCATTCAAGAACCCGACCTGGAAGCCATTGGCACATTTCTGCACGAGCACCTGTCAAAGCGCATTGCGCCGCAGGCCTGGAGCGACTCTTTGCGCCATCGCTGGGCAGGCTCGCAGCCGAACTTCGGCATGCAACTGCTCACCGACGAAGGCCACCGAGTGGGTGTCTTGTGCGCCGTTTATTCCGACCAGGTGGTCAACGGCAAGCCTGAACGTTTCTGCAACCCGCACAGCTGGTGTGTGCTGGACGAACACCGCCACGCCAGCATCAACCTGGTGTTGGCCGTGCTGCGCCAGCGTGACTACCACTTCACGATGTTCACGCCCAACCCCAAAGTGGCGCAGGTGTTCATGGGCCTGCGCTTCCGGCTGCTGGACGACGGGCTGCTGTACTTTCCCAACCTGCCCCGGCTGTGGCCTTCGGCGGCCGGCAGTTTTGTCGAAGCGCGCAAGGACCACATCGCCGCCCGCCTGCAGGGCCCTGCGCTGGCTGAATTCGAAGCCCACCGCAACATCCCCTGGCTGAACTTCGTCGCGTTTGGTTGCCCGGGCGACACCTGCCTGGCCATCTATAAACGTGGGCGCTGGAAACGCATGGCCTGCGCGATGCTGGGCCACCTGAGCGACCCCCAGGCGTGGCAGCGCCACGGCCACTTGCTGCGCCAGCACCTGCTGGGCCGGGGCATGCCGGTTTCGCGCATCGAGTCGCGCTTCGTGCCGGCGGCGCCACCCTTGGCCTACCGCACCCGACGCACCCAGCCCAAGCTGGTGTCCACGCGCACGCTGAGCGACGCTCAGGTGCGTGATGTCTACAGCGAGCTGATGGCCTTGGACATCTGAGCCGCAGGCGGGCCCGTCACCCGTTCACTCGGCCATCTGGCGCACCACGGCCAGCAGGGCGTCCAGATTGGACGCCACCTCCACCTTCAGGATCGACGCTGTCTGGTCGGTGGCCAGGCGCGGCAGGCGCGTGTGCACCACACGCACGTGGCGCAGGCTGCGGTTCAGGTCGTCGGCCAGCACCTCGGCGGCGGCCTTGGCCATGGCGTACTCGGTCATGCCCTTGGGACGCTCGGTGATGAACACCGTCGAAGGCAGGTACACCTTCACGGGCTTGTCGCGTTCGACGCCATCCAGCCACTGGCAGAGCTCGTAGAAACGCTGCAGATAAAAGCCCACGAATTCGTCGAAGGCGCCACGGCTGAACAGTTCCTTGCGCTTGGCGTAGATGCGGGGTGTGGCAAAGAAGTACACCGCGTCTAGCGTGGCCGGGTCCAGGCCCGGGGCGCCGTGAAAGGCGGTGCCCAGGTCCAGCGGCAGGGTGCTGCAGTGGCCGCGCCCGTGGCCGTTGATGTCGGCCGCCACGGCCAGCGCGTCGTGGCGGCCGGCGGCATACGAGACGATGACGTCGCCGCCGCCGGCAGCCAGAATCTTCGCCACGGTTTCACCCAGGCCGCGTGAACCACCGATCACCAGCGACCGGCTGCCTTTGAACTCGGCGCCTTCCAGGTGCGCAGCCACCGCCTGTGCGCTGGGTTGCAGTTGTGGGGGTGGGCGCTGGAAGGCGCGCAGTTCGCCCCGCACCGCGCCGTCGAAAGCCACGGTGAACAGGCGGAAGCGCGGGTCGTACTTCAGCACATCGAAGCGCAGCCCGGTGCTGCCACTGGCAACGGTGCTGAAGTGCAGCGAAGAAAACACCGAATGCAGCCCCGGGCAGACCATGCCAACGAAGAAGGACAGGCGCGCCACGTCTGACAGTCCCCTGGTGCCCAGCAGCGCAGCAGCATGCGGGAAACTGCTGGCCAGTGTGTCGCTCCAGTCAGCCAGTTCGATCGGCAGGCCGGTCTGCGAGCCTGCAACTTCGTCCAGCGGCGCAGCCAACTCGCCAATGCGGCGCGGCGCAATCGCCGACGCCGCACCAGGTGCCGCGGCCCTTGTGCTGCTGGCAACCGACGCCGTGTCGATGCTGACTTCGGTGCACACCAAATCATCGACGGCAGCCACGATGCGGATGAGCCCGTCTTCGTCGGTGGTCTGGCTGAACACCACCGGGTCGCCCACGTTCACGGTGTTGGCGAAGTTGCACGACACCCGCAAGGCCGCCACTTCCCCTGGGTGCTGCCACATTTCGAGTGCGTGCATGAGCGTGTGAACGCCGTGCACCACCTGGCGCCCCGACAGCAGCCGGCGCGCGGCCACGGCGTCCATGTGCATCGGGTTCCAGTCGCGCGACTGCGCGGCAAAGCTGCGCTGGTCGTCGGGGGTGAAGGTTTTGGTGCCAAGCAGCTTGGCAGCCGGGGCAGGGCGCTGATTCATGCCGCGGATGATGGCATCGGCCTTCAACTGCCTGCGGCTGCAAGCGCGGCGTTCGGTGATCTTTTTGGCAGCGTGTGCGCCGGGCCCGCGAAGGCAGCATGGTAGCCTCGAAAACCCTATGGAATCGCGTGCCGGAACCCCGGTGAGGCCTGTGCCAAAGCCGCCCGTGAGTTACCCGCCGCCCCGCCTGATGGCCATTTCCGACACTGAAAAACTCCTGTCCACCGAGAGCCTGGCCCAGTTGCGAGCTGAACTGGGCGCGGGTCGGGTGCCGGCCGGCCCGGCGCAGGCTCAGCAGGTCACTGCCCACGCCAAGGCGCTGCTTGCACCTTCGCAGGCCTTGCGCATCGGCTTCGTGCACACCTACACCAGCGACCTGCTCGACCCGTGGATGGCGATGTCTGGCGCCGTGCAGGGGCTCGACGTGGTGTGCCACCACGCGCCCTATGGCCTGGCGCTTCAAGAAGCCTCGGCCCAGTCAGCCCTGGTGCAGTTTCAGCCCCACGTGACGGTGCTGCTGCTGCAGCGCGAAGACTTGCACCCCGGCCTGTCGCGGCCCATCACCGGGTTGGGCAAGGAAGGCCAGGCGCAGATGCGGGCGCAGGCCTTGCAGCGTGTGCAGGAAATCGTGTCACTGTTTCGCGAACACAAGGTCGGCCAGATGGTGGTGAGTTTTCTGCCGCGCCTGGCTGGCCCGACACTGGGCCTTTACGACGCGCAGGCCGAAACATCCGAGTCGGTCTGGTGGGCCACCTTCAAGGCCGAGTTCGGCCAGTGGCTGCGCAGCAGCGTGCCGTCTTCGCTGTTCCTCGACCTGGACGAGGTGCTGCTGGACGTGGGCCGAGCCGGCTTTTTCGACAAGCGCTTCTGGTATTCAGCGCGTTTTCCATTTGCGTCGGCTGCGGCCCGCGAACTGAGCCGCCGCCTGGTGGCCGTGGGCATGGCCGTGGTCAGGCCCAAGGCCAAGGTGCTGGTGCTGGACGCCGACAACACGCTGTGGGGCGGTGTCATTGGTGAAGACGGCATGGACGGCATCAAGCTGGGCCCCGACTACCCGGGCAATGTGTTCGTCGACTTCCAGCGGCGCATCCTGGACCTGCAGCAGCGCGGCCTGATCCTGGCCATGTGCAGCAAGAACAACGCGGCCGACGTGGACGAGGTGCTGAAGCAGCACCCGCACCAGGTGCTGCGCGACGAGCACTTTGCGGCGCGCCGGGTCAACTGGGTGCCCAAGGCCGACAACCTGAGTTCCCTGGCCAAAGAGCTGAACTTGGGGCTGGATTCCTTCATCTTCGTCGACGATAGCGACCACGAATGTGCGGCCGTCCGGCACGCGCTGCCCCAGGTGGAAGTGGTGCAGGTGCCGTCGCGGGCCACGGAAGTGGCCACCTGCCTGGACCAGGTGGCTCGGCTGGAGATCCTGTCGTTGACCAGTGAAGACCTGGCGAAGACCGAGATGTACGCGCAGGACCGCCGCCGCCGCGAACTGATGGACGACACGGGCGGTGCCGCTGCCGGTGGTGACTACCTGCAGCGACTGGCCATGAAGATGACCGTGCGTTTCGACGCGGCGGCCAACTTGACACGGCTGGCCCAGCTGACGCAGAAGACCAATCAGTTCAACCTGAGCACCAAACGTTACGACGAAGCCCAGCTGAAGCAGATGCTGCAGGAAGAGGAGTGGTGGGTAGCCGACTTTTCCCTGGCCGATGTGTTTGGTGACAGCGGCGTGGTCGGGCTCGCCCTGGTGCAACTGCGCGCACCTGGGCTGGCACACATCGACACGTTCCTGATGTCGTGCCGGGTCATCGGCCGCACGGCCGAAGACGCCTTCCTGAACACGCTTTTGCGTCGCCTGGCCGAACGGGGCGTAGAGACCGTGACGGCGGAGTACATCGCCACCGCGAAGAACGACTTGGTCAAGTCCTTCCTGCCCGATCGCGGTTTCCAGCCCGCCGAGGCGGGCCAGTTCCAGCGCGACCTGCTGCGGGCGCCACCGCAGGCAGAAACCGAATTCCCCATTCAGATCTTGATGGCCCAGCCGCCAAAGGTTCGCCAATGACCGCCACTTTCCAGAAGCTTCAACAGACCATTGCCACCACGCTGAAGGTGCCGCCGGCCAAGATCACCGAGACCACCCGTGACCAGGACCTGCCGGCCTGGGATTCCTTGGGGCAGGTGAACCTGATCATGGCGCTGGAGCAGGAGTTCGGGGTCTACATCGAGGTCGAGGAATTCGGCAACCTGAATTCGGTGCCCGCGATCCTGGCCTACCTGGGACAACAAGGCGTTTCGTGAGCACTGCCGCGGTGGCCCCCCGCGCCTTCATGTTGGCGGGGTCCGGTGGCGCACTGTGCGCGGTGTACTTCGAGCCCCGCGCTGGCGTAGCCCCGCTGGGCGATGTGCTGGTGGTGCCGGCTTTTGCCGAAGAGATGAACCGCTGCCGGGCCATGGTTGCCTTGCAGGCCCGAGCGCTGGCCGAGCTGGGCGTGGGCACGCTGGTGGTCGACCCCCATGGCACGGGTGACAGCGCAGGCGAGTTTTCGCAGGCCAGCTGGGCGCAATGGCGCCAGGACCTGTTGCTGGCGGTGGCCTGGCTCGATGCTCATGGCAAGGGCTGCCGCGCCCTGCTGGCGCTTCGCCTGGGCGCCATCATGGCTGCCGAACTGGTGCGCGAATGCCCGCGGGTGAGCCAGTTGGTCTTGTGGCAGCCGGTGCTGTCGGGCAAGACTTTCTACACACAGTTCCTGCGCATCCGGCTGGCCGCCGAGATGAACCAGCCGGACCGCATCAAGTCCACCAACGAACTGCGTGCGATGAGTGCGCAAGGCCAGCTGGTCGAGGTGTCGGGCTACGAGGTCGGGCCGACGCTGGCGGCGGAACTGGACGGCCTGAACTTCGACCTGTCCGCCTGTGCGGAGCGCTTGGCCATCGACTGGTTCGAAGTGCAGACCGATGCCGAAGCCAGCCTGGCGCCGGCTTCGCAGAAGACCATCGACACCCTGCGGTCGTCGGTGGCCAGCCTGCATGCCCAGGCGGTGACGGGCCCTGCGTTTTGGCACGTGCACGAACGTGAAGTGGCCCCCGCGCTGATTGCGGCCACCGCGATGCGTGTCGGTAACTGGGTGGCAGCACCGCCGCCGGGGCCAGTCGAACGGGACTGCCCCGCAGAAGTGGCGAACCCGACCGAACTGCCGCTGTTTTTGCCCTGTGGGCCCGACAGCTTGTCGGCCTGCTTGCACCAGGGTGCGCCGGCCGCGAAGCGGGGTGTGGTGATCGTGGTGGCGGGCGGACCGCAGTACCGGGCCGGTGCACACCGCCAGTTTGTGTCGCTGGCGCGCAAGCTGGCCGGAGTGGGGCACCCGGTGCTGCGTTTCGACCTGCGTGGCATGGGCGACAGCACAGGAAGCTACCTGGGTTTCGAACACTCGGCGCCCGACATCCGCGCTGCCATCGACGGCCTGCTGGCGCGCCAGGCCGACCTGCGCGAAGTGGTACTTGTTGGCGAATGCGAGTCTGCGTCGGGCATCTTGTTCTACGCCTGGCAGGATCAGCGTGTAACAGGTGTGGTGCTGGTCAATCCCTGGGTTCGCACCGCAGAAGGCCAGGCGCAGGTGATCCTGAAGGACTACTACCTGGACCGCCTGCGGTCGCCGGCTTTCTGGCGCAAGCTGCGCAGCGGCGAATTCAGGCTTGGCGAGTCGTTGTTGTCGCTGCTGGATGTGGTCCGCGCCTATGTGCGAGGCAAGCGCATGTTTGCCAAATCGAGCCTGGGCCATGTCAAGGACGACTTGGCTGGAATGCCGCTGCCCGTGAAAACTGCCACAGGTTTGAGCCGTTTCCATGGCCGTGTCATGTTGCTGATGAGCGGCCATGACTACATTGCCAGGGAGTTTGATGAGGTCACTGCCGCGTCGCGTGCATGGGATGGCTTGCTGGAAAGCGAGCGAGTCGTGCGCAAGGAAGTGGACGGAGCCGACCACACATTCTCGAAGAGAGCCTGGAAAGACAGCGCGTCGGACGCGGTGGTGGCTTGGGTGGATAGCTGGTGAAGTGAGGAGCACCGGCGTTTCACGCGGCACGCAAATTACATCGCGCGACACGTCCATCCGGGTAGTGCTACGAAACTCTGGTCCTGCGCCGAAAACGGGGTAGTTGACGAAAAGAGAGTGAAGATGAACGACCCGCGACGCCGCGACATTTTGCGCTTCAGTGCCCTGCTGTCTGGCCTGACCCCATTGGCCGGCTGTGGTGGTGGAGGTGGTGACAGTGCACCGGTGGCCCCGGTTGCCGGCCCTACGCCAGCACCGCCACCCCAGCAGCCTGCGCCAGCACCGCCTGCTCCAACACCACCTGCACCCCCGGCGCCCACACCGCCGGCACCGTCGCCGCCCGCATCACCGGCACCCCCGCCTGTTGCCAGTTCAGGTGCGCGCCAATTCAGCCTGCTTTCCGGGGTGACTGCAACGGCGCCGTTCTGCGTGGGCTTTGCGTTGAAGCAGGGCGACATTCCCAGTGGCAGCGGCATAGCAGTGACGGGCGCCACCGCACAGGTGACGGTCAAGAACACCTGGCCTGATGGTTCAGCGAAATTTGCACTGGTGGCGGGAACAGCTTCATTGACAGCCGGTGTTGCCGCCACAGTTGCATTGGCTGCTGGCACGTCAAGCACGGGAACAGCACTGACGCTGGCTGATCTGCAAGCAGCGATGACTCAGCCGGTGACGGTGACTTGCGGCAGCTTCGGGTCTGCCAGTTGGTCAGGCGCGGACTGGGCGTTTCCGTTCGAGACCTGGGTGGTGGGTCACCGCATGTCTTCCTGGGTTTACCGCAAGCCAGTGGGCAGCGATGCACATCTGGTGGCATGGTTGGAAGTTCGCCTCTTCAGCACCGGCGAAGTCGAGATGTTGCCGTGGGTTGAAAACGGGTTCTTGGCTGTAGCTGGGCCAGCCAACAGAAGCGGGTCTTTCACGTTTCTGCTCAATGGAAGTACGCGATTCAACGCAGCTTTCGATCTGCCGAATCACAGCCGAACGCCCCTTGTCAACGGCGCGACCGTCTCGCATTGGATCGGGACACCTTATGACCTGCTGGTTAAGCACGATGGCGAGTACTTGCAAACTACCGGATTGGTTCCGGCGTACTTCGCGCGGACTCCCGCGACGGCAGCATCGGTGCTTGGATTGCCGACTTCCTTCTCTCCGCTGCAACGCGGCAGCTATCCGGTTGGGATGGGCGCGGGCGGCTATAGCAACAGCATAGGACTTCTGCCGGAGTGGGATGCAGTACATCTCACCAGTCCAGCAACGGCTACTTACAAGGGCGTGCTCTTTCAGGCTTTCAGTGCTGGCCGATACGGCATTCACTATCGAGACGAAACCGCAACGCCGGCACACCGTCCGGCGCTAATCAAAAACTACCCCGCACTGACGATCAAAGAGCCTTCAAACTCGACACATGCAGGCTGGACCGTGCCGCCACAAACGAGCGGCACCCAGGCGCCCGGATGGGCGACTTCGCATCATCCGTCGGTAGGCTACTTGGCGTATTTGTTGACCGGCTGGACGTTTCACCGAGATACGGTGCAGTTTGCAAGCTCGTACAACTCACTTTTCGAAGCTTATCCCGTTCGAAATGGCAGCGAAGGTGTTTGGAAAAGCACATCTGCAGGAGCAACTCGGCACGTGGCTTGGTGTTTGCGGACTCTTGCCCAAGCGATTGCGGTCACGCCGGACTCAGACATTCACTACCGGTCGGCCCTGATCGCCCAGTATCAAAACAATGTCAACTACTACCATGCTCGCTACATTGCACAGCCCCACAACCCATTCGGTTTTGTGACGCCGTATAGCGATTACAGCAACATCGCGGGTTCGATCGCTGCTGGCGCCACGTCGACGGTCATTCCCTGCAATCCAGGTCAATTGGGCGGGGCTGGATTCGACATTACGCGGGACGATCAGTACGTCGGACATAAACTCTACATTGGCAGCGAGTCTCGAACGATCACGCGTTATGTGACCGCGACTGAAACCATAACTGTTTCCCCGGGCTTCTCGGTCGCGCCCGCGGCAGGTACAGGCTTCTCAATCAAAGATGAAGTCTGTTTCGATGCACCATGGATGTCGGATTTCTTCATTGCGGCATTGGGCTACTCGAAGGACTTGGCGATCGGGTTCGATGCGAACACATCAACTAAGTTTGAATCGTTCTACGCATGGAAGGCCAAGAGCGTGATCGGTCGCATGGGATCGTCGGCGGCTACCGAGTTCCTGTACCGGGACTATGCCCCATACGCGCTCGCGGTTGCCCCCTTCGACTCGCCAAACGGAATACCCAGCAACAGCGGTGGATGGAACACAGGTTCCGGCCCGTGGTTTGCTGATTGGGGAGCGATCTATGCCGCAACCTTTGGCGGGAGAACGCCGCCTGGGTCTTCGTATCCGGCATATGCCTCACCAGGTCCTCGAGTCGATGGTGACCTCCGACCGTTCATGTCCCCAGAATTTCCCGCAGCAGAAGCGCTTCCTGCGATCGCATATGCAGTGAAGCATGGACTGCCCGGAGCGGATGCTGCCTACGCACGATTGTCCAGCGCAGCGAACTGGAACGAGTTTGTCCTGCGTGTGGACGCACAACCCGTGTGGGGAGTCGCATCTGGGGTGTTCCGCCGCTAGGTCGATTCTTTTTTTCGGATAGGAGTCGAGCCGTCGCCAGATCTGCAAGTCGGTGTAGCAAGGTCACCAGCTCCGATCCAGTTAAACATCACTTCAGTAAGGGGCAGGTTGCCAAGCGCCCTGACAAAAACAGTGTGACGTTCTTGCGTCCTCTGAGATTGCATACGCACTTCTCCCCTTCCGACAGGACTCGGTTGATCTGAAGTTCGATCAGATTGAGATCACGCACTACCGCCCATTGGGCTGCAGGCTCGTAGCACATTTACAACCGCTGACATGACCACACCGAAGTCAACAAAGAACGCCTCCGAACTTGCCGATATAGATGTGGCTATCAGGAAGGTTTCGAAATGATCGATCCCCGTCGCCGCGACATTCTGAGGTTCACTGCATTGGTGGTGGGCTTGCCTCCGTTGGTAGGTTGCGGTGGGGGATCTGAAGCATCCGACGCGACCGCAGTGGGAAGCGCTACGCCACCACCTGCCCAACCGGCACCTGCGCCCGCCCCCACGCCCCCTTCCCCCGCGGCACCACAGCCGCCGGCACCACCGCCCGCACCAGTACCACCGGCACCACCGCCGCCCGCACCACCGGCGCCCGCACCACCTCCCTTGCCGCCGACTGCGCCGATGCCTGTCACAGCAGCACTTCCAGAGTCAGCAGTGCCAGCGTGGCGCCAGGGCCAGAGGGCGGGCACTTGGCGTGAGATTACGGGATCCGCCATGGGCCTTCTGCCGGCAAGCAGTGAAGCTCGGACGACTGCTGGCGGTACTGCTGTCGTTGGCGCCGCTGCGCGAATGGACGCTTGGTGTGGCCTGTCTGTCGACACTCGAGACAGCCAAGTCTGGAGCCTGGCCAACGGGGGACATGGAGACTATTACGGCAATGAGGTGTGTACCATCGACTTGATGGCGGATTCGCCAGCGTGGGTCGAGTGGCTCGCCAGTTCAAGCAGTAATGTTGTTCAGACGCCGGAAGATGTGCCCGATGCCACCGCGCCCAGCTACGCCCGCTACCTGGACGGCAAGCCCAGCTCGCGCCACAGCTACTACGGTCAGCAGTTCCTCGAGCGCCAGAACCGCGCCTTGACCTTGGGTGGATCCATGAGTCCCCGAGGCAGTGCCTTCGAGAATGTAGAAGGCTTTGATGTCACGGTCAGCAAGGGTACGAACGGCTGGGACCCGGCTGGCACCTTCGGATTCGCAGTTGGCGGCGCCAACGGGGGGTGGACACCAGCAATCGGATGGAGCGTTTGCAAGGACCCTGTCACTGAATGCATCTACACCATTACCACGCCCTACATCCGTCGGTTCACACCTGGCACTGGCGCAGTCGGCGGTACTTGGTCCATCCTGGGGCGACTTCCCGCTTCCATGAATTCCGGCGCCATGGGCGCGACGGCTGTGGACACGCGCCGCAATCGTCTCCTTTGGGTCAAGGGCTACGGCCCCAATGCGGCCATGGTGTGCGACCTGGCACTGGGCACGTGGACGGAAAGCGCCATCCCTGCCAGCGAAGCCAAAGCTGCATTCGAAACCTTGGATCCCTCTTTGGGGATGGTGTACGTGCCGCAGATCGACAAGTTCCTGGTGCGCGCCAACGCGGCAGGGTCCAGGGTCTATGCCATCGATCCCGTCACCTTTGCCGTGACCTACCTGGCCACGACAGGTGGTGAGGCGGTACCCCGGGGTGCCGTACTGCCGCGAGAAGAGGGTGTCTACAACCGCTGGCTGTATGTGCCTGCACTGAGCGGCGTTGTCTACTTCGCCAATTCTTCCGCCAACGCCTGGTTCCTGCGGCTTTACTGACACCGAGGTTGCCTTGCTGACCGAAGTGCAGTTGCGGGCCCGCCGTCAGCAGCCTGCCGATGTACCTTGCGGCAGCTGCCGCGCCTGTTGTTCACACGACAGGGTGTTGCTTGGGCCAAAGGACGACCCCATGGCCTACCGTTGGCACCGAGAAGGTGACTACGCAGTGTTGGACCGCAAGGACAACGGCGAGTGCATCTACCTAACGGCCAGTGGTTGCGGCATTCACGGACGGGCGCCCGACATTTGCAGGCGCATGGATTGCAGAGTCCTGGTGCTGCTGACACCCGCCCATGTCAGAGAGCGAAGGGTTGCAGAGAATCCTCACATGGCGCGGGTGTACGAGGCTGGACTGGCGCTCGTCGACACCTTGCCAGATCAGTGACCGCTTGCTGAATTCGTGAAGCGCACTAGGGTGCACTGGCACCGGTAGCTGCCGATGCCGGGGGCGCACTGGCCGATGCAGAAGCGGCCTCGCTGGGTGCCTGTGCGGGCGCTTCGGTCCATTTGCCGGCAGTCTGCAATTGCTGCTTCAAACCACCTTGCCGATCGAACCCCAGGCTTTGCGCGCGGTGGGCCTGTGCCAGGGCCTTGTCGAACTCGCCCATCTCGAAATAGATTAGGCCGGCGTTGTAGTTCGTGAAGGCATTGTCCTTCGCGCCCTGCAAGGCAAAGTCGAGTTGACGATGGGCGTCGGGTTTGCGTCCGCTGCTCGCCAGGAACTTGGCGTAGATCATTCTTGCGATGGTGTCGTCGGGTCGAAACTGCACGGCCCGTTTGAAGTAACACTCGACCGAGTACTGTGCGCCCGGCGGTACGGCACGTTTGGTTCTGGCGCCCAGGTTCATCATGGAAACCAGCGCGCGGTGGTGGTTGGGAAAGGCGCGCAGCGTGTAGTCGATGTCGCTGCCCAGGCTGGCCGACACACCAGAGATGAGCGACTCCACACGAGGTGTGAAGTGGTAGTCCTCGACGATCTTCCGGTTCTGACCCTGTTCGACCCGGTAATCGTGGGGACCGAAGCCGTTCACAAAGGGATTGCCGCAGAATGAATCGCCCTGTTGTGCCAGGGCCGCCGGACCAGCAACCGTGCCCAGCGCCAGACACAGCAAAAGTCTGCCGGCACGCGTACCTGTGCACGCCAGCAGAGGAACTCTGGCGTGCAGGCGATCACTCGTCTTGTTCATGGGGCGGCAGTCTATACGCAGCTTGGCAGTGGAGCGATGAGCCAGGCCCGACTGGGGACCGGGCTGATCCGCAACATCCACCATGTGTCCACTGCCGGTCGACAAGGCGCGGGCAAGCGTTTCTTTCGGCACAGCTTTGGTGGCTTTGTCTGCCATGTCCCGGGTCGGCCTGGGCAGAGCTGCGTGCGAGAATTCCAAGATGACCAACCGGTGACCGACGCGTGTCAGCCGGCCATTGCCAGCACACCAAAAAGGACCCCAATGGGCGTGACCGACAAGTTGCCTGCGGATGACCAGGACTACCGTTCCAGCCACCTCGAGCGGGGCAGCCGATACGACGCCAACCTGGCAGAGTCACCTTTCGACGCCTACATGTCGGGTTGGGAGCGCAAGTTGTTGCCCCAGGTCATTCGTCAGCACTTTCCTGGCGGTGTGCAGCGTTACCTGGACTTTGCCTGTGGCACAGGTCGCATCACCGAACAGGTGGTGCCCTTCGCCAAGCAGTCGGTCGCGGTGGACATTTCGCCATCGATGATCGAAGAGGCGCGCAAGAAGTGCCCGCAGACCACCTTCCATCTGGCTGACCTGACCACGCAGAACCCCGACCTGGGCGGCAGCTTTGATCTGGTCAGTTCATTCCGCTTCTTTGGCAATGCACAGGACGAATTGCGTGAAGGTGCGCTCAGGGCCATCACCCAGCGCATGGCGCCGGGCGGCCACCTGCTGATCAACAGTCACCGCAATCCGCGAGCACTTTATGCGCTGTTCGACCGCCTCACGGGGGGTAACACCGGTTCGATGGACCTGCACCTGCCCAAGCTGCGTGCATTGCTGGACCGTCACGGCCTGAGCATCGTGTCCATGCGGCCCATCGGTGCCTGGATGTACCGCACCAGCCTGATGCTGACGACAAAGGTCGACGACGCGCGTGCCGTGAGAAACGAGGCGCGCTTCTCTGGCGAAATGTTTGCTTCGATTGCGCCCGATCTCATCCTGGTGGCGCGGAAGCGCTGAAGTCGCCGCCCGCTCGACTTCGACCTGATGGATGTCGCGTACCCTTATGCGGACAGCCTGTCACGCCGACAATTGCTGTACCGCCTGCCTGCTGCGCCCGAACCCAGGCGCCTCTTGCTGGTCGCTGAAGACACGGACAGCCGTTCGATAGGTGCTGCCTGGGGCGGGCCCGTGACGGTGATGGCTGCCGCCGAACTTGAGGCCGCCCCTGTGCCCCGCGGCACAGCTTTCGATGCCGTGGCGCTGCCCTGGACAAGCGGCCGGCAAGCCGCTGCAGGCGGCGACGGGATCGGCCTGCTTCAACAAGCCCACCGGCTGCTGGCAATGGGGGGCGTGGTGGTCGGGCACCTGCACAACACCCACACGCTCAAGCGCCTGGTCACCGCCAGCGGCCTGGCCAGCATGCTCAGTGCCGCGGTGCGGCCCGATGCGATGGGCAGTGCCGCAGCCTGCGGCGCCGCCTTGCGGCGGGCGGGCTTTGTGCAAGCCGAGTGCTGGTATGTGCAGCCCAGCATCGACTCGCCGATGGGACTGATTCCTGCCGACCCCGTTGCAGCACGGGCGCACTTCCTGCGCGCGATCCGGTCCGCACAGGGCCACTACAGCCGGCCCGCCTATGCCGCGCGGCTGCTGGTGGCTGCGCTGGGGCTGGGTGGCATGCAGCAGTCTGAATTGTTCTTCTGGGCCACAAAACCGTGTTGAAGCGTGTGCTCGACCTGGTGGCCGCACAAGGCTGGTTCGACACCTCGCGGCCATTCGAGAAAACAATCAACCTCACCCAAGGCGCCTGCCTGTGGATGATGCTCACGCGTCAGGGTGTCTGCGACACCTACGTCAAGTTTTCGGAATCGGTCAGCCTGGCGCTCGAAGCGCAGCGTTGTGATTCGGCCAGCCGCAGCTACCCGACCTTGGTGCCACCTTATGTCGGCCATCTGCACGAAGCCGGCTTGGACGTGCTGGTGTGTCGCGCAGTGGCCTACCGTGCGCCGAACGTGCACAAACTGCTCAGCGGGCGGGCCGATGGCCGCGTGTTCCAGGACCTGGGACGTTACTTCGCGGCCATGCCCGCCACGCGTCTTTCGCCGCAGCTCACTCCCGTGGGCAATGCCGGCCTGGTGCAGGGCCTGGCCACCTACTTCGAAACGCATTCGCTCGCACCGCTGGCACGACGGTGGTTGCGCAGCGACGCAGTCCAGCGTGCCAGCCAACTGCCAGACATGCCGCAACATGGCGACATGGTGGTGAACAACATCGGGCTGGCGCCCGACGGCTCGGCAGTGGTTTTCGACTGGGAGGACTTTGGTGCTTCCTGCCTGCCGGGCCTGGACCTGTTCACGCTGGAACTTTCCCTGGCGGGCGATGCGGCCAGGCTGTATGCCGGACGTGGCAGCCCTTCAAGCCCTTTGCAGCAGTTTGTCCGCAGCGCGTGCCACGCCATGCAGCTGGACCATGGCGACTACAGCACCTTGACCACGGTCTATGCGCTGGTGTTCAGGCACTTGAAGCGCAACTACGGCCCCGGGGTGCGCGAACGCATGGACCAGTTGCTTCAGGACTTGGATCAGCAGCGCACTGAAACCGACGTTTGAGGGGGCGATGGCCCAGCGGGGTGTCAGCCCTCGAGTTTGCCGGTGACAAATGCCAGCAGCGTGCCGAAGGTTTCGAAGACCGAACCGTCGATCTCGTCATCTTCCACGGCAAAGCCCAGCCGTTCTTCAAAAGCGGTGAGCAACGACACCACACCCATGGAATCCAGTTCCGGCACCGCACCGATCAGCGGTGTGGCGTCGTCGAAGGCCAGCCCACGTCCGCCCAGGTTCAGCGTGCTGTCGACCAGCTTGAGCAATTCGTTCCGGATATCCAAGCATCTGCTCCATCGGTGGCGGCAAGCCACGAATGGAAATTCTAGTCGGGCGCCCGGAAGCAGACACGTGTCGGGCTTCACACGACCAGCTTCAAGCCCACCAAGGCAATGACCAACGCGATGGCATTGCGCAGCAAGGCTTCGGAAACCTTGCCGCTGGCCATGGACCCCAGGGCAACACCGGGCACTGAACCCAGCAGAAGCATGCCTAGCAGGGTCAGATTCACGTTTCCCATGGCCAGGTGCCCGGCGCCGGCCACCAGGGTCAGCGGCACAGCGTGCACGATGTCCGTGCCCACCAGGCGCGCGGGCACCATGCGCAGCGGGTACAGGTACAGCAGCATCACAGCACCCAGCGCGCCGGCCCCGATCGACGTCAGGGTGACCAGAAAACCCAGCAGCGCACCGGCGGCCACGGTCGCTGCCGGCTGCCATCGCAAGAAGCGACCCGGTTCCCGCACCCGCAGGCGGCTGCCCCAGGCGTGAAGCCGGCTCTTGAAGGCCATGGCCGCCGCGGTGGCCAACAACACCGCACCCAGCACATAAGTGATGGTGGCATCCACGGGCCCGCGGGCACCGGCGGCGTGCAGCCAGGCCAGGGTACCCAGCGCGGCGGGCAGGCTGCCCGACCACAGGCGCCGCGCCACCTGCCAGTCCACACCACCACGCTGGCCGTGGATGGCGCCGCCAACGATCTTGGTGATGGCGGCGAACCACAGGTCGGTACCCACCGCCGTGGCCGGCGCCACGCCGAACAGCAGCACCAGGATGGGTGTCATCAGCGCGCCGCCGCCCACGCCGGTCAGGCCGACAACCAGGCCCACCAGAAAGCCCGCCAGCACGTCGACCATGGCCAGCCTCAAGCCTTCGCGGCGGGTGGCGGGTCGAGCAGACCCAACGTCAGCAGCTGTTGGTGGATGCGGGCCACCGCCTCTTCGGGCGGCACGTCTGCGGTGGTGATGTGGACTTCAGCATTCGTCGGCGGCTCGTAGGGGGCGTCGATGCCCGTGAAGTTGCGCAGCTCGCCGCGGCGTGCCTTGGCGTACAGGCCTTTCGGGTCTCGTTCTTCGGCCAGCTCCAGCGGTGTGTCGATGAAGACTTCGATGAATTCGCCATCGGCCATCAATTCGCGTGCCATCTGCCTCTCGGCGCGAAAAGGTGAGATGAAAGCTGCGATGACGATCGTGCCGGCGTCCACCATCAGCCGGGCGACTTCGGCAATGCGGCGGATGTTCTCCACTCTGTCGGCCGGTGCAAAGCCCAGGTCCTTGTTCAGGCCGTGGCGGATGTTGTCGCCATCGAGCAGGTAGGTGCGCTTGCCTGCCGCGTGCAGGCGCTTTTCCAGCAGGTTCGCGATGGTCGACTTGCCAGCGCCTGAAAGCCCGGTAAGCCAGATCACCGCGCTGCCGTGACCATTCAGAGCCCGCCGCGCCGACTTGTGTACCTCGAGGGCCTGCCAGTGGATGTTGGCGGCCCGGCGCAGAGAAAACCGCAACATGCCGGCGCCGACAGTCTGGTGGCTGAACCGGTCGATCAGGATGAAGCCACCTGTGTCGCGATTCTGGTCGTAGGGGTCGAAGGCAATAGGGCGATCCAGCTCGAGCTCGGCCACGCCGATTTCGTTCAGCTCAAGGGTTTCAGCGGCCAGGCGCTCCAGCGTATTGACGTTGATCTTGTACTTGAGCGGCAGAACCGTCGCGGTGACTGTCTTGCTACCAATCTTCATCAGGTAGCTGCGTCCACGCAACAAGGGCTGGTCGCTCATCCAGGCCAGCGTGGCCTCGAACTGGTCGGACACCTCGGGCGGGCTTTCACACGCGCAGATCATGTCGCCGCGCGAGACATCCAGCTCATCTGCCAGCGTCAGCGTGACGGACTGCTGCGCCACGGCCAACGGCAGGTCGCCATCCGCGGTCACGATGCGGGCCACCTTGCTCTCACGACCCGAAGGCAGCACACGGACCCTCTGCCCCTGGTGAACCATGCCGCTGGCCACCGTGCCAGCGAACCCCCTGAAGTCGAGGTGGGGCCGGTTGACCCACTGCACAGGAAACCTCAGGGGCTGCTGCTGCAGGCGGTCTTCGTCGATCGACACGGTTTCCAGGTGGTGCATGAGCGACGGCCCGTCGTACCACGGCGTGTGCTTGCTCTTGCAGGTGATGTTGTCGCCTTGCACGCCTGAAATTGGCATGGCGGTGATCTCGTGCAGGCCGATGCGGGACGCAAACGCGCGGTACTCCGTTGCGATGCGCTCGTAGACGGCCTCGGCGTAGTCAACCAGGTCCATCTTGTTGATGGCCAGCACGATGTGGCGCACACCGATCAGAGACAGCAGCACGCTATGCCTTCGGGTCTGCACCAGCACCCCCTTGCGCGCGTCGATCAGCACGATGGCCAGATCGGCCGTCGACGCACCCGTGATCATGTTTCGCGTGTACTGCTCGTGACCGGGCGTGTCGGCCACGATGAACTTGCGCCGCTCGGTTGAGAAGTAGCGGTAAGCCACATCGATGGTGATGCCTTGCTCGCGTTCGGCGGCCAGGCCATCGAGCAGCAGGGCGTAGTCGATTTCACCGCCACGGGTGCCCACTTTGCGGGAGTCGGCTTCGAGCGCGGCCAACTGGTCTGCAAACAGCAGCTTCGACTCGAACAGCAACCGCCCGATCAGCGTGCTCTTGCCGTCGTCCACGCTGCCGCAGGTGATGAAGCGCAGCAAGCTCTTGGCTTGCTGCTGTTTCAGGTAGCCACTGATGTCGCTGGCGATGAGAGCCGAGGCGTGTGCCATCAGAAGTACCCTTCCTGCTTCTTCATCTCCATCGAAGCGGCGCCATCGTGGTCGATCAGGCGGCCCTGCCGTTCCGAGGTGGTGGCCAACAGCATCTCCTGGATGACCTGCGGCAAAGTCGTTGCCTGCGAGGCCACGGCGCCGGTCAGTGGATAGCACCCCAGCGTGCGAAATCGAACCATCATCTCCTGCGGCTGTTCCCCAGGCTGAAGGCGCATGCGCTCGTCGTCCACCATGATCAATGTGCCGGCCCGCGTCACCACCGGTCGTGGTGCGGCCAGGTACAGGGGCACGATGGGGATGCCCTCGAGGTGGATGTACTGCCAGACGTCGAGCTCGGTCCAGTTGGAAATCGGGAACACCCGGATGCTCTCGCCCCGGGCCTTGCGGGTGTTGTAGATGCGCCAGAGTTCGGGCCGCTGGTTCTTCGGGTCCCAGTGGTGGCTGGCGCTGCGAAAGGAAAAGACACGTTCCTTGGCTCGGGACTTTTCCTCGTCCCGCCTTGCACCACCGAAGGCCACGTCGAAACCGTGTTTGTCCAGCGCCTGTTTGAGCCCCTGGGTCTTCCAGAGATCGGTGTGAACCTGGGATCCATGGTCGAAGGGGTTGATGCCGAGTGCCTTGGCTTCGCTGTTGTGGTGGACCAGCAGTTCGACCTGCATCTGCTGGGCCACCCTGTCGCGCATGGCATACATGTCGCGGAACTTCCAAGTCGTGTCCACGTGCAGCAGCGGAAAGGGAATGCGCGCCGGGTAGAAGGCCTTGCGCGCCAGATGCAACATGCAGGCGCTGTCCTTGCCGATGGAGTACAGCATCACGGGCCGCTCGGCTTCGGCCACCACTTCACGCAGGATGTGGATGCTCTCTGCTTCGAGCCTTTGCAGGTGGGTCAGCGTGTTCATCGATGGCAGCCCTTGGGTTGCAGGGCTACTTGCTGACGGCCTTCAGTGCAGGTGAAGCAAGGCGACCGCGACCGTCGCGTTCCTGGAAATTCTTCAGGTAGATCAGCGACGCGAGTGCGAAGTCCTTCCAGTTGCGGCTCTTGCGGCCCAAGGGCAGGCGGCAGACCTCATGCAGCTGCGTCAGGCCCAGACCGAGGTCGAACGCGCTGTTCAAGCGCTCCAGCGTGGCTTCCGGGGCAAGCAGCAGGTCTTCGAAACTCAGCTTCAGGTAAGGCAGCCCGCCTTCCTGCAGGAAGCGCAGGTTCGACTGCGTGATGCCTTCGTTGTAGCTGCGTGTGAAGGTGAAGCTCTGCACGTGGCGGCGCAGGTTGGCCGAGATCCAGGCCTGTGTCGGGTCGCGCGTGAGCACCAGGAACGACGTGGTCTGCAGGTCGAGCACCTGGGCCCAGGCGCGGATGGTCCAGGTCAGCCGGGGGTCCTTCCACAGCCAGGGCTGGTGCTGGCCGCATTCGGCCACGAAGTCGCGGCAGGGCCGCATGTCCCACGACCTGGACCGTGTGGCAATGGCTTCAACGTCGGCCTGCGCAAACTGGTGTTCGTGGTTGAGCTTGGGTGCGAGCTGCTGCAAGAGCCGGTTGTTCAGGGCAACGAGGCCGGCGTTTTCGAAGGTGTCGTAGTCGGGCTTGGCCATGGTCTCGCCGCCCAGCCAGTATCCGGCTTCGCCAAACAACGCCGAGAAGATGGAGCTGCCCGTCCAGCCGTGGGTCAGCACGATGACGTTTTTTCTGGCGGCTTGCTGGGTATTCGACCGCACGGTGGGCTGGTCTTTCATGGGCGACTCGGCATGGGCTTCGCCTGGGGCGGGCGCCCCGGGTAACTTCCGATCAAGCGTAGGGACGCTTCGTGACGCCACCATGAAAACGGCCCGCTTCGGCGGCGCCCAACTGCGGGGGGTCTCTTGGGTCAACTGCCCACGACTGTGGCGACTCCTTCACGGAAACCACGGTGGGGCCCCAATGGGGTGGATTACAGTTTTGCATGCCTTGCGGCCCCTCTCTGTTCGAGCCAGCCAGTGACCGATTCGACGCTTTTGCATGAACTGATCGCGGTTGCTGCCCAGCGATCCGGCGCCGCCACGGCACTCACCTATGGCAGCCAGTCCTGCACATACGCCGAACTCGACAGCGCCGTGAAAGCCTGTGGGTCGGGGCTGCTGGGTCTGGGTTTGAAGCGCGGCGAGCGTGTGGCCATTTACCTGGAAAAGCGCATCGAAACCGTCGTTGCGAGTTTCGGAACTGCAGCGGCGGGCGGTGTTTTTGTGCCGGTGAACCCGCTGCTCAAGGCAGAACAGCTGACCTACATCCTTCGTGACTGCGACGTCAGCGTGCTGATCACGTCGGCCGAGCGCCTGCCCTTGCTGAGCCAGGAACTGGTGTCCTGCCCTTCGGTGCGTCATGTGCTAGTCGTGGGCAAGGAACTGCCGGTCGGTCAGTTGCCCAATGCGTCGTCGTGGCACGAATTCCTAGGGGCAGGTGGAAGCGCCGGCCATCGGGTCATCGACAGTGACCTGGTCAGCATCCTCTACACCTCTGGCAGCACCGGCCGCCCGAAGGGTGTGGTGCTGTCCCATCGCAACATGGTGGCGGGTGCCAAGAGCGTGGCTTCCTACCTGGAGAACTGCGCGGAAGACACGCTGCTGGCAGCCTTGCCGCTGTCTTTCGACGCGGGCTTCAGCCAGCTGACAACAGCGTTTCACGCCGGTGCACGGGTGGTGCTGCTGAACTACCTGCTGCCACGTGACGTGCTGAAGGCGATGGAGCGCGAGAAGGTGACCGGACTGACGGCGGTGCCACCGCTGTATTTGCAGCTGACCCAGCTGGAATGGCCGGCGGAGATTGGGTCAAACCTGCGCTACTTTGCCAATACAGGCGGTCGCATGCCGCGTGAGGCGCTGGACCAGCTGCGCCGCAAGGTGCCGCAAGCCAAGCCCTTCCTGATGTACGGATTGACGGAGGCCTTTCGCTCGACCTACCTTCCCCCAACGGAAGTGGACCGCCGCCCCGACAGCATCGGCAAGGCCATTCCGAATGCCGAGATCCTGGTCTTGCGCGAAGATGGCACCGAATGTGCACCCGAAGAACCTGGTGAACTGGTGCACCGGGGTGCGCTGGTGGGCCAAGGTTACTGGGGTGATGCCGAAAAAACCGCTGAGCGCTACAAGCCGCTTCCCGTGGGTGTCGGCGGTCGCGAACGAGGTCTGCAGCTGCCAGAGTACGCGGTCTATTCTGGCGACACCGTCAGGCGCGACGCCGAAGGCTATCTGTACTTCATCGGGCGTCGGGACGAGATGATGAAGACATCCGGCTACCGCGTCAGTCCGACCGAGGTAGAAGAAGCGCTGTACGCAACCCGTCTGGTGGGCGAATGTGTGGCCTTTGGCATCGACCATGGCACGCTGGGCCAGGTGATCCAGGTCATCGCCACCGCACCAGACGGCAGCGACGCACTGGATGTGCCGGCGGTGCTGAAGGCCTGCAAGCAAACTATGCCTGCCTACATGGTGCCCGCGGGCATTGAGCCCATGGCCGGACCCCTGCCACGCAATCCCAATGGCAAGATCGACCGCAAGCTGCTGTCCACCGCATGGCAAGAGAAGAACTGAGAGAAGAGAGAACCCGATGAAAGTCACCGTTGTTGGAACCGGCTATGTCGGCTTGGTTACCGGAGCCTGCCTGTCAGAAATGGGCAACCACGTCGTTTGCCTGGACGTGGACGCACGCAAGATCGACATGCTCAATTCGGGTGGCATGCCGATTTTCGAGCCGGGTCTGAAAGAGATGGTGCACCGCAATGTCACCGCGGGGCGCCTGCAGTTCACCACCGACGTCGCCGCTGCGGTGGGCCACGGCACCATGCAGTTCATCGGGGTAGGCACCCCGCCTGACGAAGACGGCTCGGCTGACCTTCAATACGTCTTGGCCGCTGCCACCAGCATCGGCAAGCACATGACCGACTACAAGGTCATCGTGGACAAGAGCACGGTGCCCGTGGGCACGGCAGACAAGGTGAAGGCGGCGGTGAAGGCCGCCTTGGCAGCGCGTGGCAAGGACATGGAGTTTGCCGTCGTCTCGAACCCCGAATTCCTGAAGGAAGGTGCAGCCATCGACGACTGCATGAAGCCCGACCGGATCATCGTGGGTGCCGACGACGAACGTGCGGTGCTGCTGATGCGGGCGCTGTACCAGCCCTTCATGCGCAACCACGACCGCCTGCAATTGATGGACGTGCGCAGCGCTGAATTCACCAAGTACGCGGCCAATGCGATGCTGGCCACCCGCATCAGTTTCATGAACGAGCTGGCGCTGCTGGCCGAAAAAGTCGGAGCCGACATCGAGATGGTGCGCCGGGGCATGGGCAGCGACCCGCGCATCGGTACCCACTTCCTGTACCCCGGCACGGGCTACGGCGGCAGTTGTTTCCCCAAGGACGTGAAGGCCCTTATCTACGCCGGCAAGGACAGTGGTGTTCGCCTGGGTGTGCTGGAGGCGGTGGAACTGGCCAACGACCGGCAAAAGCGTGTGCTCGTCGACAAGGTGGTGGCCCGCTATGGAGAGAATCTGAGCGGCCGCACCTTTGCGCTGTGGGGTCTGGCCTTCAAGCCCAACACCGACGACATGCGCGACGCACCCAGCAGAACGGTGGTGGCCGAACTGACGGCTCGTGGCGCCACCGTGCAAGCCTATGACCCGGTGGCCATGGAAGAAGCTGCGCGTGTGATGCCTGACGCCCCGGGTTTGCGTTATGCGTCGGGCTGGATGGCCGCACTGGAAGGTGCAGATGCCTTGCTTGTGGTGACGGAGTGGAAGGAGATCCGCAACCCCGACTTCGAGGCCATCAAGCTGGCGCTCAAGGACCCCATCATCTTCGACGGGCGCAATCTCTACGAACCGGCACTGATGAAGAGCCTGGGCATCCACTACCAAGCGGTGGGGCGAGGTGACGTGCATTGAAAGCTTTCAGCACGACCCGCGGCACGCGGTGAAAACACGATGAACACGCCCGTACCCCGCCCCACCCCCGTGCACGCCCCGATGTCGCAGTTCTCTGCGGCCGAAGGCCAACTGCTCATCGGCGGCCACCGCCTCGAAACCCTGGCCGCCCGCGTCGGCCAGACACCCTTCTACGCCTACAGCCGCGACCTGCTGCGTGCCCGGGTGGCGCAGCTGCGCTCGGCCCTGCCGGCGCAGGTGAAGCTGCACTACGCGATGAAGGCCAACCCGCTGCCGGCGGTGGTGCAGTTCATGGCCGCTCTGGTGGACGGCATCGACGTGGCTTCGGCCGGTGAACTGCAGGTGGCGCTGAATGCGGGTGCCGACCCGGCCGAGGTCAGCTTCGCCGGGCCCGGCAAGCGCGACCCCGAGCTGCGGCAGTCGGTGGCCGCCGGGGTGCTGGTGAACGTGGAATCGATGCGCGAACTGCCGGTGCTGGCCGCGGCTTCGCAGGAACTGGGTCTGCCCGCGCGTGTAGCGGTGCGTGTGAACCCCGACTTCGAGCTCAAGGGCTCGGGCATGAAGATGGGCGGCGGGCCCAAGCAGTTTGGTGTCGACACCGAAGTGGTGCCCGACGTGCTGGCCTTCATCGCCCGCGAAGGCCTGGCCTTCGAAGGTTTCCACCTGTTTGCCGGTTCGCAGAACCTGCGTGCCGAATCCATCTGCGAAGCGCAGCAAAAGAGCTACGAACTGGCCTTGAGGTTGGCGCAGCACGCACACACGCCGGTGAAGTTCCTGAACCTGGGCGGTGGCTTCGGCATTCCGTACTTTCCGGGTGAACAGCGGCTGGACCTAGCGCCCATCGGCGCCAACCTGGCGGCCATTTGCGAACGGGCGCAGCAAGAGATGCCGCAGGCCGGCATCGTGATCGAACTGGGGCGTTACCTGGTGGGCGAAGCGGGCATCTACGTCACGCGCATCGTCGACCGCAAGGTGTCGCGCGGCCAGGTGTTTCTGGTCACCGACGGGGGCCTGAACCACCACCTGTCGGCGTCGGGCAATTTCGGCCAGGTGGTGCGCAAGAACTACCCGGTGGGCATCGGCAACCGCATGGGTGCAGCCGACCGTGAAAACGCGTCGGTGGTGGGCCCGCTGTGCACGCCGCTGGACTTGCTGGCCGACCGCATGGACCTGCCCACGGCGCAGATCGGTGACCTGGTGGTGGTGTTCCAGTCCGGGGCCTATGGCGCCAGTTCCAGCCCGCAGGGGTTTCTGGGGCACCCGGTGTACGTTGAAGTGCTGGCTTGAAGGGGATGGCGTTCGGGCGATGAGGTCGGTGCTTGGCCCCCTCGCCCTGAGTGCAGGGAGAGGGAGCAATGAAGGGTCGGCTGCTGCCGCCACCCTGATGCCACCCGGCGTAGCACCGGCCTGCTGAAGTCGAATGCCTACACTCAGCCCATTGTCCGAACGCCGATCCTGGTGATGACCGAAAGCCGCATCGTCAGCATGCACGAAGCCAAGACCCAGCTGTCCAGGCTGGTCCGCGACATTGAAATGGGGGCCGCCAGCGAGTTTGTGATCGCCCGCGATGGCAGGCCTGCGGCGCGCCTGGTGCCCCTGACGCCCCTTCAAGTTGACAGGCAACGCCGCATCGGCGCAGCGAAGGGACTGTTCACGGTTCCCGATGTCGTAGACGGCCTGGACGACCAGCTGCAAGAGCTGTTCAGCCGGGGCTGAGGCGTGAGCGCGCCGCTGCCACGCTTCGACATTGCTCCCCAGCGTGGCTGAGGTGGCTTTGGGGCGGACCAGCGCCTGATGGGGTCGCATGTGCCAGCAGTGGACCGCCAGGTCGCCGGGCTGCTGCTGGCCTACCTGGCGTTCATCGTCTACGGCAGCCTGGCGCCGCTGAACTGGGAAGCGCAGCCGCTCTCGCAGGCCTGGCAGGCTTTCCTGGCACTGGAAGGGCCGCGCTGGCGGGGTTACAGCCGGGTCGACATTGCCGTCAACACGCTGTTGCTGGTGCCGCTGTCCTTCGGGCTGGCTTATGCCGTGGCGCATGCCGGGCTGGGCACCGGCGCGCGCTGGCTGGGCTGGTTCTTGATCTGGCCACTGGTGGCTTGCCTGTCGGTGGCGGTGGAGTTTTCGCAGGTTTTCTTTCCGCCGCGCGACCCGTCGTGGACCGACGTGGTGGCGCAGTGGACCGGCTCGGCGCTGGGCTTGCTGCTGTACGCGGCCTTCGGCGCACGGGTGCGCCGGCAGCACCTGGGCATTTCGCAGGCGCGGGGCCTGGGCGAACGCAGCCACCGCTGGCTGGGCATCTACCTTTTCCTGCTGCTGGCCTACAACCTGATGCCGCTGGACCTGACGGTGAGCCCGGTGGAGCTGTACCGCAAGTGGCGCGATGGGCGGGTGCTGCTGCTGCCCTTCGTGAACGCCAGCCCGGCCGACCCGCAATGGTGGTACGAGCTCTTCAGCGATGTGGCGCTGTGGGTGCCGGTGGGCCTGATGTGGTGCCTGGACGGCCGTCAGCGCAGCCTGGGCCAGGTGCTGCGCCTGGGCTTGTTGTGCGCGGCGGCGCTGGAAGTGGCGCAGCTGTTTGTGCTGTCACGTGTGACCGACAGCACCGACGTGCTGCTGGCTGGCGTGGGCGTGGTGCTGGGTGCAGCCGCCTTGCCGTGGTTGCGGCGGATGCGGGCGGCCGACCCGGCACGGCAGGCGCTGGTGATGCAGCTGGCTTTCGGGGTTTGGGTGCTCACGGCCACCGTGGCCTTGTGGCTGCCCTTCAACTTCAGCTTCGATGGTTTTGGCATGGCCAGCGTGGTCGAAGCCACGACGCGGGTGCCGTTTCGCACCTACCTGTTCCGCGGCGAGTTTGCGGCGCTCAGCGAGATCCTGCGCAAGCTGCTGGTTTTCCTGCCCGGTGGCCTGCTGCTGGGGGCGTGGACGGTTCACCAGCGGGCAGGCCGGCCCTGGCGCTGGCTGCTGCCAGCTTTTGTGCTGGCCTTGGTGCTGGAAGCCGGGCAATTGCTGCTGCCCGGCAAGGTGCCCGATCTGACCGACGCGCTGCTGGGCTGCCTGGGCGCCTGGTTCGGCTGGCGCCTGGCCCGGGCGGGGTCGGGGATGCTGAAGGCGGCTGACCCCGTCGACCACAGCAAGGTCTTGGCTCCCTCTCCCGCCCGGCGAGAGAGGGAGCTTGTTCATGGCTACCTGCCCCAGGCATTGCTGGTCGCTGGACTGGCAGTTGCGCTGTGGCTGCTGAGCCGTCTGCCCGGTGTGCCCTACAACGTGGCCAAGCTCATGCCGGCAGGCGGGGCGGGTGTGGCCGCAGCCATCGGCCTGGCCCTGGTGGCTTGGTGGATGCTGGCCGTGCCGCTGGGCATGTTCGACTCGGTGCTGGCAGGCACAGCCAAGGCGGCGGGCGCGGGTCGCCGCCGACGGCTGCTCTGGCCGGCGCTTTTGCTGGGCCATGCAGTGATCAGTTTCGCGGTGCTGCGCGCCGCCGTGCCGCTGCAGATGCTCCACAAGGTCGTGGGCACACCCGTGCTGGGGCTGGGCGGCCCCTGGGAAGACCTGGTGCGTTACGTGGCGCTGCACTTGTGCATCCTGCTGCCGCTGCTGGGCGGTGCACTGCTGGTGCGCACGCTGCTGCGGCCCGCCACCTTGCCCGACCTGCTGCTGTGGGGCTTTGTCGCCGCCTTCCTGTTCTGGCCGTTGCACTGGGTGGTGGTGGACCAGGCCGGCACCGACAACCTGGTCGAATTGATGCAAGGCGGTGGCAGCCTGGGCAGCAGCCTGGCCCTGGCCACGGGCTGGCTGCTGGTGGCCACGGCGGGCAGCGCGCTGGCCGCGGCCTGCATGGCGGCCGGCCTGGCCCGCGCGCGCCGCTGGCAACTGCTGGCCCTGGCCGGGGTCAGCCTGGCGCTGGCGCCGGTGTTGTACGGGGCCGGGCTGGAAGACCTGCTGCTGAAGTACGAACGGGGGTTTTCGGCGCTGCAGTTCATCGTCAGCGCCAACCGGGACGCCTATGCCACGGGCCCCGAACTGGCGGCCCGGGCCGCCGCGGTGCTGCTGCTGCAGGTGCTGTCCGTGGCAATGTTGCAGGCGTGGCACTGGCACCGGCCGGGCCCGGCGGCGCCGGGGCCAAAGCAGCCGCCTAGAATCACGGGTTCCGCCCGAGATTTCTCCGGGCCCGTTTCCTGAGGACCGCGCATCGTGTTCATCTCTCAAGCTTTTGCCCAGACCGCCCCTGCTGCCGCCAGCGGCGGTGGTGCCGAATCCACGCTGTTCAGCCTGCTGCCGCTGGTGCTGATGTTCGTGGTGCTGTACTTCATCATGATCCGCCCGCAGATGAAGAAGCAGAAAGAACACAAGGCCATGATCGAGGCCATCGCCAAGGGCGACGAAGTCATCATCGCCGGCGGGGTGATGGGCCGGGTGGCCAAGATGGGCGACAGCTACCTGCACATCGAGGTGGCCAACAACGTGGAACTGCAGGTGCAGCGCGCCGCCGTGGTGCAAGTGCTGCCCAAGGGCACGTTCAAGTAATTCGCGGGCCCGGCGTCTGATGCGGCCCTGGCCGCCAGCGCGGGCCGGCCAAGGAACATTCGATGAACCGCTACCCCTGGTGGAAGTACGCGATCCTCGGCTTTGCGCTGGTGGTCGGGTTGCTGTACACGGTACCCAACTTCTACGGCGAGGCGCCGGCCGTGCAGGTCTCGGGTGGCAAGGCCACCGTCAAGGTCGACGCCGGCCTGATCCCGCGGGTGCAGGAAGCGCTGACGGCGGCCCAGATCAATGCCGACTTCGTGCAGTTCGACGGCAACTCGGTGCGCGCACGTTTTGCCGACACCGACACGCAGATCAAGGCCAAGGACGCCATTTCCAGGGCCCTGAACCCCGATGCCGCAGAACCGCGCTACATCGTGGCGCTGAACCTGGTGTCGCGTTCGCCCGAATGGATGGCCAAGGTGCGGGCCCTGCCCATGTACCTGGGGCTGGACCTGCGCGGCGGCGTGCACTTCCTCTTCCAGGTGGACATGCGCGCAGCGCTGAAGCAGCAGGTGGACACCTACGGCAGCGACGCCCGCAACGCCTTGCGCGAAAAGCGCGTGCGTTTTGCCGGCATCACCCGCGAAGCCGACGGCCTGACGGTGAACCTGCCCGACGCCACGGTGGCCAACACCGCACGCGAATTGCTGGTCGACCGCCTGCCTTCGATGCAGTGGACGGTGCAGTCGGCGACCGAAGGCGCGCTGCTGGTGGGCAAGCTGTCGCAGGCGGCGATTGCCGAGATCGGCAAGCAGGCGCTGCTGCAGAACATCGAAACCCTGCACAAGCGGGTGAATGAACTGGGTGTGGCCGAGCCGGTCATCCAGCAACAGGGCCTGGACCGCGTGGTGGTGCAGCTGCCCGGTGTGCAGGACCCGGCACGGGCCAAGGACATTTTGGGCCGCACCGCCACGCTGCAGTTCCGCCTGGTGGAAACCGACAGCGGCGCCGCGGCAGAAACCGTGCCGCAACGCCTGTCGGTGGGCGAAACCACGCCGCGCACCGTGGGCCTGAAACGCGATGTCATCGCCACCGGCGAGCAGCTCAAACAAGCCAACGCCACCATCGACCAGGACCAGCGCCCGGCCGTCAGCGTGCGGCTGGACGACGTGGCCGGCCGCAGCATGCGCACCGCCACGCGCGAGAACCTGGGCAAGCCCATGGCCATCGTGTTGTACGAAAAGGGCAAGGGCGAAGCGATCAGCGTCGCCACCATCCAGGGCGAGTTCGGCACCGACTTCCAGATCACCGGCAACTTCACGCCGCAGGAAACCGCCGACATGGCGCTGCTCACGCGTGCCGGCGCATTGGCCGCGCCGATGGAGATCATCGAAGAGCGCACCATCGGCCCCAGCCTGGGTGCGGAAAACATCCAGCAGGGTTTCGACAGCGTGCTCTACGGTTTCATCGCCATCGCGGTGTTCATGTGCGGCTACTACCTGCTCTTCGGTGTGTTCAGCACCGTGGCGCTGGCCTTCAACCTGCTGTGCCTGGTGGCGGTGCTGTCGATGCTGCAGGCCACGCTCACGCTGCCCGGCATGGCGGCCATTGCGCTGACGCTGGGCATGGCCATCGACGCCAACGTGCTGATCAACGAACGGGTGCGGGAAGAACTGCGCAACGGCGCCTCACCGCAGGTGGCCATCGACACCGGTTACGAAAAGGCCTGGGGCACGATCCTGGACTCCAACGTCACGACGCTGATTGCCGGCGTGGCGCTGCTGGCCTTCGGCTCGGGGCCGGTGCGCGGCTTCGCGGTGGTGCACTGCCTGGGCATCCTGACCAGCATGTTCTCGGCCGTGGTGTTTTCACGTGGCCTGGTGAACTTGTGGTACGGGCGCCAGAAGCGCCTGAAGTCGGTGTCCATCGGCCAGGTCTGGCGGCCCGATGGTGGCAAGACCAGCCGCGCCGTGAGCGACGAAGCCCAAGCCTGAGCGGAGAACAGACACCATGGAATTCTTCCGCTTCAAGAAAGACATCCCGTTCATGCGCCACGTGCTGGTGCTGAACGTCATCTCTTTCCTCACCTTTGCGCTGGCGGTCTACTTTCTGGCCACGCGTGGCCTGAATCCGTCGATCGAATTCACTGGCGGCACCTTGCTGGAAGTGGAATACGCACAGACGGCCGACATCAACAAAACCCGCGGCACGGTCGAGGCCATGGGCTTCGGCGAAGTGCAGGTGCAGAAGTTCGGCACCTCGCGTGACGTGCTCATTCGCCTGCCGGTGCGCGGCGACGTCAAGCAGACCGAAGTCTCGACCCTGGTGTTTGCCCAGCTGTGCAAGGCCGAAAGTGGCACCGTGGGCACCAAGCAATACACCACGCCCCAGGGCGAACAGGTCAGCCGGCCCAGCTGCACGGTAGCCGACGGCAGCGAGCCGCTGCTGCTGACCCGCACCGAAGCCGTGGGTGCGTCGGTGGGCGAAGAGCTCTACACCAATGGCGCGCTGGCCTTGACCGTCACGGTGCTGGGCATCATGGCCTACTTGGCGATCCGCTTCGAGTGGAAGTTTGCGGTGGCCGGCATCGTGGCCAACCTGCACGACGTGGTCATCATCCTGGGGTTCTTCGCCTACTTCCAGTGGGAGTTTTCGCTGGCCGTGCTGGCGGCCATCCTGGCGGTGCTGGGTTATTCGGTCAACGAGTCGGTGGTCATCTTCGACCGTGTGCGCGAAACCTTCCGCAAGTTCCGCAAGCTGAGCTCTTCGCAGGTCATGGACAGCGCCATCACCAGCACCATCAGCCGCACCGTCATCACCCACGGCAGCACGCAGATGATGGTGCTGAGCATGTTGATCTTCGGCGGCCCCACGCTGCACCACTTTGCGGTGGCGCTGACCATCGGCATCCTGTTCGGCATCTACTCGTCGATCTTCGTGGCGGCCGGCATTGCCTTGCGCCTGGGTGTCAAGCGCGAGGACCTGATCAAGGTAGGGGCCAAAGACGGTGACCCGAACGATCCGAACGCCGGGGCGGTGGTGTAGAGTGGTCCGGATTCACACTCCGGTTTTCCGCACCTCCTGACATGGCCACCAGCGCCTCGCCCGACTCGATTGCCGGCCAGGCGCGGCGGCTGTACACCGAAGAGCTGGTCAAGGGCTTGACGGGTTTGGTGCAGTCGGTCATCGACGGCGCGCGCGCGCTGCTGGACAAACCTTCGGAACACATGGTGTTCCAACGCCGCCGAGACCTGGTGCAGGGCCTGATGCAAGGTGCCCAGGGCTGGCACCGCGGCATGGTGGTGGGCCTGCGCAAGGTGCTGCAGCACGGGGTGTCGGCATCGGGCCCCGGCGACCTGCCACCGCCGGGCAGCGGCCGCGACGCACTGACGCTGGTGCCCGACGACACGATCGAGCTCGAAATCGTCACCTCGCGCCTGGCGCTGGCCGTGATGGACCGCGCCTCGTGGGAATTTGCCGACTTGCGCTCGCGCGTCGCCCACCTCGAAGGCCGGACCGAGCTCGACCCGCACGACATGCTGCGGGCCCACGTGCTGTCACGCATCACCTTCGACGCCTGGCGCGCGGCCGGCCTGAACCTGGAAGGCTGGCGCGAGATGCAGCCCATCCTGCACGACGAGATTGCCGTGCTGGTTGAAGAGGCCTACCACGAGACCAACCGCTGGCTGATGGAGCAGAAGGTGCTGCCCGAAGTCGACCTGCGGCCTTTCATCCGGCGTTCACGCACCCACCCCAATGCGCACATGGGCTGGTCCGGGCCGGGCAGCAGCTTTGCCGGTGACGGCGCTTCGTCGGCCGCCATGGGCCTGGGTGCACCTTCCGAATACCCCAGCTCGGCCGGTTTTGCCGGCCCAGGGCGGGGCGGTGGCTGGGCCGGTGGCGGGCACTCGGGCGGCCGCGGCAACGTGGGCGAAGAGACCCGCATGATGACGCGCGCAGCGCCGCTGGCACGCAGCCGCGAACACGCCGAAGCGGTGCTGGGCCGGCTGAACCGGCTCATCGGCCGCCATGTGCCGCAGTTCGGCAGTTCCACCCGTTCGCAGCCGCTGCAGCAACCTGGCCCCGCCTTGTCGGCCGGGCTGGCGCGGGCCATCGATTCGGCCGAGCAAGGCATCCGCCAGCGCCTGGCGCCCACCACGCAGCGTGGCGAGCCGCCGGTCACCACGCCGGTGCTGCTGGAAGAACTGCACCAGCGCAAGCAGGTGCTGAAAAAGGCGGCGGCTTCGCCCGAAGAGCGCGCCACCATCGAGATCGTCGCGTTGCTGTTCCAGAGCATCCTGACCGAAGACCGCATCCCGGCCGCGGTGCGGGTGTGGTTTGCGCGCCTGCAGATGCCGGTGCTGCGTGTGGCCGTCACCGAGCCCGATTTCTTCGCCACCATCGACCACCCGGCGCGCCGCCTGATCGACCGTATGGGCGCCTGCGTGATGGGTTTCGACAGCGCCGCCAGCGGCGTCGGCGCGGCACTGGAAAAAGAGATCAAACGCATCGTGCAGGTCGTCGAGGCCTACCCCGACACCGGCCGGCGTGTGTTCCAGACCGTGCTGATCGAGTTCGAGAAGTTCCTGGAGCACTACTTCAAGAACGAAAACGAGATCACCAAGCGGGGTGTCTCGCTGGCCCAGCAGGTGGAACAGCGCGAGACGCTGGCCATCCAGTACACGATCGAACTGCGCCGCATGCTCAACGAAGTGCCGGTGCAGGAAGGGGTGCGCCAGTTCCTGTTCCACGTCTGGGCCGACGTGCTGGCCACCACCGCCGTGCGCTACAGCGCCCAGGGTGAACAGACCCGGGCCATGAAACGGGCCGCGGCCGACCTGATCTGGAGCGCCAGTGCCAAGGTCACGCGCGAAGAGCGGGCCGAGGTCATCCGCCGCCTGCCGCTGCTGCTGAAGAGCCTGCGTGAGGGCATGCTCTCGGCCGGCATGGACAGCGCCAAGCAGGACGAACACATCCAGCAGCTGAACAATTCGCTGGCCGCGGCTTTCACGGCCAAGGCGGCGGTCATTCCCGACGAGCGCCTGCGCGAACTGATGGAGCAGCTGGAAACGCTGGAAGAGCTGCTGCCCGACGCCGCCGATGTCGAAATCGACGAGAGCATGGTGCTCGACCTGTCGGGCCACCAGAGCAGCGAACTCGAAGTGGTGCTCGAAGGCGGCAGCATGCCCACCCCGGCCATGGTGGCCTGGGCGCGTGAACTGCAAGTGGGCAGCTGGTACATGCTGGACCGCGGCGGCCACACCGAACCTGTGCAGCTGACCTGGCACGGCCTGCGCAAGCAGCTGAGCCTGTTTGTCACGCCGCAAGGGCGTTGTGTGCTGTTCCAGCAGCACCGCCTGGCGTCTTACCTGCAGGCCGGCTTGATCGTGCCGGCACAGGACGAAGCCCTGACCGTGCGTGCCACGCGCAGCGCGCTGGCCAAGCTGGACGTGGACGCGTCCCGACTGCTCAGCTAGTGGATCAGCCGGTCTTCTGAGTCGACGAAGAGTTCGTCCAGGATCAGCGCGTCGGGTTCTTCGCCCAGGCTCCAGAAGACCATCAGCACGATGATCTTCAGGTCTTCCAGGTCCATCGGGCCGTTGCCGACGGCCAAGGCGCGGTCGATGACCATCTCGCGCATGGCAGCTGACAGCACGCCGGCCGAACCCAGGAAGGTGATGAAACCCAGCGACTCTTCGCCCAGGATCTCGCGTTCCTGGTCGGTGTAGATGCGGATGCTGCCTTGCACCGGGCTGCCGGTGCAGCTTTCGGCGCTGCTGGCCAGGCCGTCCAGCCAGCGCAGGGCGTCCTGGATCTCTTCGGCTTCGAAGCCCACTGCGCTGAGCTTGCGCTTGAGCTGCTTGGGCTCAGGGCAGGCATCGGGCCGCCAGTAGTTTTCGTAAAGGTAGACCAGCACATCGAACATCGACCCACTATACCCGAGGGTCCGACGGTGTCCTGCCGGGTGCAAAAGGGGTCGACAGGTGAAGGGTGTGAGCGTGCGCACACTGTCTGGATGCGTCAGCCCATATGAAGTCTCTGGTACAGCCCACCCGGCAGTCGGGCGACCCGGCCGTCGAGTTCCAGGGTCATCAGCCGGGCCATCAGTTCGGGTGCCGGGCATCCGGTGCGGGCGATCAGCGCGTCCAGTGTCACCGGGTCGTGGCCCAGGGCTTCGATCAAGGGGTCGCTGGCTTCGTCCGACGCGGGCTCAAGTGGCAGGCCCACCTGTCGCCCCGAGCCGGGGCTCAGTTCTTCCAGGATGTCCTGGGCCGTTTCCACCAGCTTGGCGCCCTGCTTGAGCAGCGCATGGCAGCCCTTGGCCTGGGGTGCGTGGATCGAGCCCGGGATGGCGAACACCTCGCGTCCGGCCTCTGAAGCCAGGCGGGCGGTGATCAGCGAACCCGACTGCACAGCGGCTTCAACCACCAGCGTGCCCAGGCTGAGCCCGGCAATGATGCGGTTGCGCTGCGGGAAGTGCTCGGGCAGCGCGGGTGTGCCGGGTGCATATTCGCTGAGCAGCGCGCCCTGCGCAGCGATGCGCTGGGCCAACGCGCGATGGGCGGGTGGGTAGACCCGGTCCAGGCCGGTGCCCACCACGGCCACGGTGCCTGCGGCGCCCGACAGCGCACCTTCGTGTGCGGCTGCGTCGATGCCTTGCGCCAACCCGGACACCACCAGCAGGCCCTGCTGGCTGAGCGCTGCGCCAAAGGCCCGTGCATTGGCCAGACCCTGGGCCGTGGCGTGTCGGCTGCCCACGATGGCCAGCGCACGCTGCTGCAGGCAGCTCAGGCTGCCCTGCACGTACAGCAGCAGTGGCGGGTCGGCGGTTTGCAGCAGCAGCGGGGGGTAGTTGCTGTCGCCCGGGGTCAGCACATGGCGGTCGGACCCGCCGGCCAGCCAGGTTTGTGCGGCTGCCAGGCGAAGGGCGTGATCACCCGGCGGCAGCTGGCCCAGGGCCTGCGCTGCAGCCGTGCCGGCAATCGCACGCAGGCCGTCGAAGCCCGTGGCGAAGATGGCCTGGGGCGAACCGCAGGCCGCCAGCAGGCGGCGCGCGGTGCTGCGCCCGACGGTGGGTGTTTCGAGCAGCCTGAACCAGGCCGCAAACTCTTCGGCGCTCAGCATGGCGGCGCGGAAGGTCAAACCAGGCGCCGGTCAGCGCCGGCTTCAGGGCTGCGTGAAGCGGTCGCCGGCGCGCACCGGGTCCTGCACGTTCAGGATCAGTGCGTACGACACCCGTTCGAAGACACGGAACACAAACAGCAGGCCGTGGCGTTCGTCGGGCAGGCGCAGGGCGGCCTTGTCGCGCGAGGTGGTGTCCACCGCCAGCGTGCCGGTGCGCCACAGCGCCAGCACGTGGCCGCGCTCCATGCCGTCGCGCTGGCCGCGGTTGATGGCCACGACATGGTTCTGGCCGCCGCGCAGGCCGTCGCCGTAGATCGACACCACACGCCCGTCGACCGGGTTGGCCGGCGCGCGTGGCACGTAGGCCACCAGTTCCTGCTGCGGCACCGGCGACAGGCGGTCGCCCACGACGGCTTCGAGCCGGGTGCTGGTGACGCGGAAGGTGGCTGGCACCAGCAGTTGCCGGCCAGCGACCGGCGCCCTGTCGGCGGCGCGGGTGTACTGCGCCGTGCCGACGTAGCGGCCCTCGTAACCCAGGACTTCGGTCGTGATGGGGTCGCGCAGCGGCACCAGCTCGCGGAAGAGGCGGAAGTCGCGTGCGCCGCCGAGGTCGCCGCGCACATAGGCGGTTTCGCCACGCGAGACCATGACACGGCCTTCCTGCGTGGCCACGATGCGCGGCGCGGTGTCCAGTTCGTTGCCGTTGAAGACCACGGCTTCGTTCAGGAAGGGGCCGATCAGGTTCAGCGGGATGGCGGCAATGGCGCCGTTGTCCAGCAGTTCGCTGCGCACGCGCGGCGACATGCGCACGGTGTTGGTGGGTGCACCACCGTCGCTGCCGGCCAGGCGCAGACGGGCGCGGCCATCGATTCGTTCCAGCAGCAGCACCTGCCCCGGGTAGATCAGGTGCGGGTTGCGGATTTCCTGCAGGTTCATGCCCCACAGCTCAGGCCAGCGCCAGGCGTTTTTCAGGAACAGACCCGAGATGCCCCACAAGGTGTCACCCGGCTGCACGGTGTGCGAGTCGGGGGCGTTGGGCGACAGGTCTTCCAGCGGCACGCCGGCCTGCGCCACACGCTGCGCGGTTGCGCGCCACTCGGGGGTGATCGGCAGTTGGCTGGTCTGGGCCAACACGGTGGGCGCGGCGGCCATCAGCCCGGTGCCCGCGCCAGCCAGCGCGGCCATGCGGAGCAAGGCGCGGCGGCGTTGGAGTTCGTTGAGGCTCATCACGCTGGGTGTTCTCCGGGCGGCGGGGTCGTCGATGCCAAAATGCCGCAAGCCAAAGCTGCAGGTGGACGGGGCAAAGGCCCGCGCCGAAGGCCGGTGCTGCCGGTCTTGCGGGTCCTGGGGTGTTCTGTGCGCCTTGCGGCCCGAAACACCCCCTGCACTGCGGCGACAATGCTCATATGGTTTCACAGATTCTGCCCGTAAACCCTTGATGCCGCAAACAAACTGAGCCTGCCGGCCGCTTGCCGTGGACCCCTTCACGGCACCCGGCGTTGTCTGCGGTCCACAGCTGTTGCGAGCTGTTTCTCCACCCCCACTTCCATTGCATCCGCGCTGACCTGACATGGCCCGCCTGAACATCCTGCGTTACCCCGACCCCCGCTTGCAAACCGTGGCCCGCCCCGTGGCGGCCGTGGACGCGCGCATCCGCCAGCTGGTGGACGACCTGCTCGAGACCATGTATGCCAACGACGGCGTCGGCCTGGCAGCCACCCAGGTTGACGTGCACGAACGTGTGCTGGTGATGGACACCTCGGAACAGCGCGACCAGCCCCTGGTGATGGTCAACCCCGAGATCACCTGGCGCAGCGACGACTTTGCGGTGGCCGAAGAAGGCTGCCTGTCGGTGCCGCTGATCTACGACCGCGTCGAGCGCCACGCCCGGGTGAAGGTGCGGGCGCTGGGCCGCGACGGCCAGCCCTTCGAGCTGGATGCAGAAGGACTGCAATCCGTCTGTGTGCAGCACGAGATGGACCACCTGCAAGGCAAGGTTTTCGTCGAATACCTCAGCGCCTTGAAGCGTGACCGCATCCGCACCAAGCTGCTGAAGAAAACACGCGACGAATCACGCGACCGCTGAGCGCAGCGCGCCCGACCCGACCCGCACCGCACCGCACGAACATGAAACTGGCCTTTGCCGGCACCCCGGAATTTGCCCGCATGGCGCTGCAGGCGCTGCACGCGGCCGGCCACGACATCGTGCTGGTGCTGACGCAGCCCGACCGACCGGCCGGACGCGGCATGAAGCTGCAGTCGTCACCGGTGAAACAGTTTGCATCGGCCCACGGTTTGCCGCTGTTTCAGCCCCGCAGCTTGCGCCTGGACGGTAAGTTCCCCGACGAAGCCGGCGCCGCGCGCGAAGCGCTCAGCCAGGCGGCGCCCGAGCTGATGGTCGTGGCGGCCTACGGCCTGATCCTGCCGGCCTGGGCGCTGACGCTGCCGCCGCTGGGCTGCCTGAACATCCACGGCTCGCTGCTGCCGCGCTGGCGTGGCGCGGCGCCGATCCACCGCGCCATCGAAGCCGGCGACACCGAGACCGGCATCACCATCATGCAGATGGACAGTGGGCTGGACACCGGCGAGATGCTGCTGCTCGACCGCATGGCCATCCGGCCCGACGACACCACGGCCAGCCTGCACGACCGGCTGGCCGAGCTGGGCGCACGCCTCATCGTGCAGGCCGTCGAACTGGCCGGGCAGGGCGCGCTGCAGCCGCAGGTGCAGCCCGCAGCCGGCGTGAGCTACGCCCACAAGATCGACAAGGCCGAGGCGGCGCTGGACCTGGCCGCACCCGCCGAACAGCTGGAGCGCCGCATCCGCGCCTTCGACCCTTTCCCCGGCTGCACGCTGCCGCTGGGGGGCCAGGCCGTCAAGGTGTGGCGGGCTGCGCTGGCCCCGGGCGCGGGCCGGCCCGGCCAGGTGCTGGAAGCGGCGGGCGACCGCCTGGTGCTGGCCTGCGGGCAAGGCGCACTGCAGCTGCTGGAACTGCAGCTGCCGGGCGGGCGCCGCGTCGGTGCGCGCGAATTCCTGCAAGGGCACACGCTGGCCGTGGATTGAAGCGGGCCGCTCAAGCACCGGGCTGCCGCGGCCGATAAGACAGGCACAAAGCCCGTCCTGCCTTGTTCACCTTGCTCATGCGCCGAAGCCTTCTCACCCTTGTCACCCTGGCCCCGCTGTGGCTGACCGGGTGCGACCTGCTGGGCATCGAACCGGCCAGCGTGCTGGCCGCCCGGCGTGAAGCCGAAAGCAAGGCCATCGGCGCCGGCTGTCGCCATGCCGCGCGCTCGGTGGAGCAGTGTTACGCGTTGAACAAACGTGCCGACAAGGCCGCCATCTTTGCCGGCTGGAAAGAGATGAGCGAGTACATGGCCGAAAACAAGATCGAGCCGGTGCCGCCCACCGCCGAGACCGCGCCGACCGAAGTGGCGGCCGCCGAAGTCACCGAAGCTGAAGGGCCCGTCGAAAAGAAGCCGGTCAAGGCGTCGACCAAAAAACAGTAGGCACGAGCCGGCACGCCGGCTGGGACCTCCGGCTGCCGCCCCAAGCGGCGCCGCAAACGCTGCGTTCTGTCGCTTTGGCCTGCAGCCTGTCGCCTGGGGCTCGCCAGCCGGCCGCCATGGCGGCACAGTGCGGGCACGCCATCAGCACCGGAGTTCCCCATGACGCCCAGCCTGCGCCAGACCCTGGCCCACCTTGTTGCCCCCGCGCTGCTGTGCCTGACGCTGCTGCCGCACGCCGCGCAGGCCAACACCCCGGGCTCGGTGCGCAGCGTTTCCGAGCTGCGCACCGTCGACAGCTTCCAGGCCATCGCGCTCAGCGGTTCGATGGACCTCACCGTGCGCCAGGGTGCCGAACAATCGGTGCAGGTCGAGGCCGACGACAAGCTGCTGCCGCTGCTGGAAACGGTGGTCGAGTCCACCAGCCGGGGCGCCACGCTGCTGGTGCGCTGGAAAAAGGGACACAGTTTGTCGAGTCGTTCTCGGGTGCGGGTGACCGTGGTCGTGCCCAAGCTCACGGCCCTGGTCGCGGCGGGCTCGGGCGACATCCGGCTCGAGCCCTTCAACACCCCCGTGCTGAAACTGGCGCTGTCCGGTTCGGGTGACGCTCGATTGACGGGCCTGACCACCGACGAGCTGGGCATCTCGATCTCTGGCAGCGGCGACGTGGCCGGCAGCGGCAGCGCGGTGAAGATCAAGGTCAGCATCGCCGGCAGCGGCGACGTGCGCCTGAGCGACATGAAAGCCGACGACGTGACGGTCAGCATCGCCGGCAGCGGCGACGCGGCGGTGAATGCCGACAAGTCGCTGAGCGTGACCATCGCCGGCAGCGGCGACGTCAGCTACACCGGCAACGCCGCGGTGAAAAGCCGCGTCGCCGGCAGCGGCAGCGTCGTCAAACGCTGAGCCCGCACATGAGGGTCCGGAAGGACCCGAATGGCTGGCTGATCCCCGAAGCTTCAACTTGCTCCCTCTCCCAGAGGGAGAGGGAGCCGACCCGAAGGGCTTCGGTTTCGGACCCGACCCGAACGATCGCTTGATATTGTCCGACCGCGGCGCCGCGCCAGCGAGGCCCGGCGACAATGTGGGTAGTGAACCTTGCTGTTGACGCGCCGATCTGGCGCCACCCCGAATTTTCCCGCGGCGCGCGCGACATGCTGGGCACGGCCATCGGCATCGGTGCCTGGGGCCTGATCACCGGCGTGGCCATGGGCAACAGCGGCCTGCCCTTGCCCCTGATGGTGTTCATGTCGCTGGTGGTTTTTGCCGGCAGTGCGCAGCTGGCGGTGCTGCCTTTGATGTCCGGCGGCGCGCCGGTCTGGGTGATCTGGGCCACGGCCCTGTGCGTGAACCTGCGCTTTGTCATCTTCAGCGCAGCCTGGCGGCCCTACTTCCTGCCCTACCCGATGGCAACACGTCTTCGGCTGGCCTATTTCACGGCCGACCTGAACTACGTGCTCTTCATGCGGCGTTTCCCCGACCCCAAACCGGCGCCGGAACAGCTGCCCTACTTCTGGGGCGGGGTGGTGCTGAACTGGGCCTCGTGGCAGGTGCCGTCGTTGGTCGGCATCTTCCTGGCCGACACCGTGCCGGTGCACTGGGGCATCGGCTTTGCCGGCACGCTGGCGCTGCTGGGCATCGGGCTTTCGCTGCTGAACGGCAAGGCCACGGCTGTGGCGGGTGCCGTGGCCGGCTGTGCGGCGGTGGCCGCCTTTGCGCTGCCCTACAAGCTGAACATCGTGGTGGCCATCGCGGCAGCCGTGGCCATGGGCTTGCTCATCGACCACAGCACGCCGAAAAAGGCGCCCGCGCCCGTGGACGACAAGACATGACGATGGGCATGTTCGAAGGTGTGATCGCGGTTGTCGGGCTGACCGTGCTGACGGTGGCCACGCGGGGATTTTTCTTCCTGACGCGGCGCGAGATTCCCATCCCCGACTGGTTGAGCCAGGGCCTGCGCTACGCACCGCTGGCCGCCATGGCCGCCGTGGTGCTGCCCGAGGTGGTGCTGCTGCAGGGCCAGCTGATCCAGACCTGGATGGACGCTCGCCTGTACGCGGTGGCGGCGGGCGCGGCTTACTTCTGGTGGCGGCGCGACATCCTGGGCACCATTCTCAGCGGCATGGCGGTGCTGCTGCCCTTGAAGCTGGGGCTGGGCTGGTAAGGACATCTTCGGCGCCGTCCTTAGAATTCGCCTTCTTTTGACGCAGAAAGTTGTCCGCGATGAACGTGATCCGCCTGGCTGACCTGATTTCCCAGGGCCGTGTGGAGGGCCAGCGGGTTTTCATCCGCGCCGACCTCAACGTGCCCCAGGACGACACCGGCCGCATCACCGAAGACACGCGCATCCGCGCCAGCGTGCCGTGCATCCGCATGGCGCTGGCGGCGGGTGCGGCGGTGATGGTCACCTCGCACCTGGGCCGCCCGACCGAAGGTGAATTCAAGCCCGAGGACTCGCTCGCCCCGGTGGCCGTTCGCCTGGCCGAACTGCTGGGCTGCGAAGTGCCGCTGGTGTCGAACTGGGTCGACGGCGTCACCGTCGCGCCGGGCCAGGTGGTGCTGCTGGAAAATTGCCGCCTGAACAAGGGCGAGAAGAAAAACAGCGAAGAGCTCGGCCGCAAGATGGCCGCGCTGTGCGACATCTTCGTGCACGACGCCTTTGGCACCGCGCACCGCGCCGAAGCCAGCACCTACGGCATCGCGCAGTTTGCCAAGATCGCCTGCGCCGGCCCCTTGCTGGCCGCCGAGATCGACGCCACCACCCGTGCGCTGGCGGCGCCGAAGCGGCCGCTGCTGGCCATCGTGGCCGGCAGCAAGGTCAGCACCAAGCTCACCATCCTGCAGGCGTTGGCGGGCAAGGTCGACGGGCTCATCGTCGGCGGTGGCATCGCCAACACCTTCATGCTGGCCGAGGGCCTGCCCATCGGCAAGAGCCTGGCCGAGCCCGACCTGCTGGACCAGGCCAAGGCCGTCATCGCCGCGATGAAAGCACGCGGTGCGGCGGTGCCGATCCCGGTGGACGTGGTGGTGGCCAAGGCCTTCAAGGCCGACGCGCAGGCCACCGTGAAGGCGGCCAGCGAAGTGGCTGCCGACGACCTGATCCTGGACATCGGCCCCAAGACCACGGCGCTGCTGGCCGATCAGATCATGAAGGCCGGCACCGTGGTCTGGAACGGCCCGGTGGGCGTGTTCGAATTCGACAGCTTCAGCCGCGGCACCGAAGGCATCGCCCGCGCCATCGCCGCCAGCCAGGCCTTCAGCATTGCCGGTGGTGGCGATACGCTGGCGGCCATTGCCAAGTACGGCATCGAAAAGAACGTGGGTTACATCAGCACCGGCGGCGGGGCCTTCCTGGAGGTGCTGGAAGGCAAGACGTTGCCGGCTTTCGAGATTCTTGCGCGGCGCGCGGCGGGCTGAGCCAGCCGGGGCCTCGGGCACGAAGCCGTAACGCCTTCGTAATTTTCCGCGGGAACACACGCCCATAATCCGCGCGGCTGTTGCCTGCTCCCGGAGTGTTGCCCATGACCCGTGCCACCAAGATCGTCGCCACCCTCGGCCCTGCCTCCAGCGACCCCGAGGTGCTGGAGCGCCTGATGCGCGCCGGTGTGGACGTGGTGCGACTGAACTTCAGCCACGGCAAGGCGCAAGACCACATCGACCTCGCTGCGCTGGTGCGCAGCACCGCGCTGAAGGTCGGCAAGCCGATCGCGCTGATGGCCGACCTGCAGGGCCCCAAGATCCGCGTCGGCAAGTTTGCCGAGGGCAAGGTGCTGCTGGTGGCCGGCGAGCGCTTTGTGCTCGACGCGGCGCGCACCGAGCCTGGCGACATCGGCGGCGTCGGCCTGGACTACAAGGAACTGCCGCGCGACCTGCGCCCTGGCGACACGCTGCTGCTCAACGACGGCCTGATCAAGCTGTCGGTGGAGCGTGTGCTGGGTGAAGAAGTGCACACACGGGTGGTGGTGGGCGGTGTGCTGTCCAACAACAAGGGCATCAACAAGGCCGGTGGCGGCCTGACGGCGCCCGCCCTCACGGCCAAGGACATGGAGGACATCAAGACCGCGGTGTCCTTCCAGTGTGAGTACCTGGCGGTGAGCTTTCCCAAAAACGCCACCGACATGGAGATGGCGCGCCAGCTGGCCTACGTGGCCGGCGAGCCGATGCGGCACAAGCCGGCGCTGATCGCCAAGATCGAGCGCAGCGAAGCCATTCCGCAACTGGAAGCCATCCTGCGTGCCAGCGACGGCATCATGGTCGCGCGGGGCGACCTGGCAGTGGAGGTCGGCAACGCGGCCGTGCCGGCCTTGCAAAAGCGCATGATCCGCATGGCACGCGAGATGGACAAGGTGGTCATCACCGCGACGCAGATGATGGAAAGCATGATCCTGGCGCCGGTGCCCACCCGCGCCGAGGTGTCGGACGTGGCCAATGCGGTGCTGGACGGCACCGATGCGGTGATGCTGAGCGCTGAAACGGCGGCCGGCAAGTACCCGGTGGAAACCGTCGAGCAGATGGCGCAGATTGCGCTCGAAGCCGAACGGGCCGAAGACATCTCCATCGAAACCGACTTCACCAACAAGCGCTTCGGCCGCATCGACCAGAGCATTGCGATGGGTGCGCTGTTCACGGCGCATCACCTGGGCTGCAAGGCCATCATCGCACTGACCGAAAGTGGCAGCACCGCGTTGTGGATGAGCCGGCACAACATCAAGGTGCCCATCTACGGCATGACCTCGCAACAGTCGTCGGAGCGCCGCATGACGCTGTACCGCAACGTGCAGCCGCTGCTGATGCCCAAGATGACCGATCGCGACCTGGCCCTGGCGAAGGCCGAGGCGCTGCTGGTGGAAAAGGGCGTGCTGCGGCCGGGCGACACCTACGCCATCACCTGCGGTGAACCGATGGGCTATCCGGGTGGCACCAACATGCTGAAGGTCTGCCAGGTGAGTTGAGCCCCCAAGCTCGCTAGCGCTCGCTGCCAGTTGGCTTGCAAGCCAACTGGCGTTCGCCAGCCTCTCGCCAGCGCGCAGGCGCTGGCTCGGTGCGGGCTCACCCCCCCGGGGGGGATGTCCCCCGACGGACCGGCAGAGCCGGTCCGTGGGGGGAAGCTTGGTCAGAGGGCTCTTGTTCCCGGTCAGGCTGCTTGCAGTCTTACGCTGTCGACCATGGCGGTGACTTGTGGGCACATGCCCACAGGCAGCAGGTCCACACCCGGATGTTCGGAGGCGTAGACGCGGAACAGCTCGTCGGCAAAACCGTGGCCGATGTGGCTGATGCCGGCGAAGTCGAGCTCGGCGCGGGCGAATTCGGCCAGGCGATGGCTGGCGCGGCGCGCATCGGCGCGTGACAGCAAGTTGGCTTCGCTTGCGCCGCCGGCAATCAGGTGCAGCGGCACGCGGGTGCGGGCGAAGTCGTAGCCGGCGCCGCTGTCGCTGTGCGCCTGCAGCACGTTGTCGAGCGTGCGTGCCGTGTCCAGCGAAATCGCGAAGTAGATCGACGTGCCCGGCCGGCTGTTGGCGGCGCTGGCCTTGCCGGCGCGCCAGCGCTGCGCTTCCCAGGCGCGGTGCTGGAAGGCGGCGTTGTTGGCGTGGATGTCGAACACGTCGGCCAGGCGGCTGCTGAAAAACAGGCCGTGGCCGCTGTGGCGCTGCGGCTGGCTGGTGAGCTTGCCCTTGCCCAGCTCCAGCATCGCCAGCATCGGGTCGTCGATCGCAAAGCTGCCGGCGATGCGCTCGAACAGCCCCACGCCGTCATCCGACACCAGCAGCTGCAGTTGCAGCGGTGTCTGCCGCATCGACACGGTGACCTGGCTGCCGCCGCTGTGGTCGATGGCGTTGTTCAGGAGCTCGGTGAAGGCATGTTGCGCCATGCGCGCCACCTCGGGCGGCAGCGCAAAAAAAGGGGCGAAGTCGCGGCGCCAGGGCAGGTCTTCCTGCAGGCCGTCGATGGCGTAACGCTGCACCACCTGGCGCAGCGGCCCGGGGCGGAACAGGGGCTTGCGGGGCGTGCCTTCGTCGGCCAGCCATTGCAGCGCGACCAGTTTGCGCAGCACGTTCACGGCACGCCGGCGGCTGACGCCGAGGTGCTGCATCAGCTGGGTTGGCAACTCGGCGCCGTGGCGAACGGCGGCGCGGGTGATCCACGGGGTGAGCGGGGCAATATCGATGCGTGCCATGACTGCTTTCTTGTTCACCCGGCAGTCACGCCGGGCCAGGGCGCCAGTGTCGGCGCGCCCCGGCCCCGGCTTGAGCGCGAAAAGCGGCACGATCTGCACCCAGTTCCCGCCTTGCCGCTGGCAGCAAGAAAGGCGGGCCGGCGCCGACCCCGGGCCTAAAATCAGGGCAGTTACGGCGTGGTTACGCGCGCCACAGGCCCCCGCCGGCCTGCCAGATGCTTTTCCAACTTCAGGAGACCCCCATGCCCCTCGTTTCCATGCGCCAGTTGCTGGACCACGCCGCCGAACACCGCTACGGCATCCCGGCCTTCAACGTCAACAACCTGGAACAGGTGCAGGCCGTGATGATGGCCGCCGCCGAGGTGGGCGCACCGGTCATCCTGCAAGCCAGCGCCGGGGCCCGCAAGTACGCCGGCGAACCCTTCATCAAGCACCTGATCCAGGCCGCGGTCGAACAGTGGCCGCAGGTGCCGCTGGTCATGCACCAGGACCACGGCCAGAGCCCCGACGTCTGCCAGGGCGCCATCCAGCTGGGTTTCAGCTCGGTGATGATGGACGGCAGCCTGGAGGCCGACGGCAAGAGCATCGCCAGCTACGACTACAACGTCGAAGTCACGCGCAAGGTGGTGGACATGGCGCATGCCACCGGCGTCACGGTGGAAGGTGAACTGGGCTGCCTCGGCAGCCTGGAAACCATGAAGGGCGACAAGGAAGACGGCCACGGCACCGACGCCACGATGACCCGCGAACAGTTGCTGACCGACCCCGAGCAGGCCGCCGACTTCGTCAAGCGCACGCAGCTGGACGCGCTGGCCATCGCCATCGGCACCAGCCACGGCGCCTACAAGTTCAGCCGCAAGCCCACGGGCGACATCCTGGCCATCGACCGCATCAAGGAAATCAACCGCAGGATTCCGACCACCCACCTGGTGATGCACGGCAGCAGCTCGGTGCCGCAAGACCTGCTGGAAGTCATCCGCCAGTACGGCGGCAAGATGAAAGAAACCTACGGCGTGCCGGTGTCCGAGATCCAGGAAGCCATCAAGTTCGGCGTGCGCAAGATCAACATCGACACCGACATCCGCCTGGCCATGACAGCCGCGGTGCGCAAGTTCCTGGCCGAGAACCCCGAGAAGTTCGACGCCCGTGAATGGCTCAAGCCGGCGCGCGAAGCGGCCTACAAGATCTGCAAGCAGCGTTACCTGGAATTCGGTTGCGAAGGCCAGGCGCCGAAGATCAAGCCGATGTCGCTGAACGAAGTGGCGGGCCTGTACGCCAGCGGCAAGCTGGCGCAGGTGGTGCAGTAAGGGTCCTGGTGCACTGACACCTGGAAACATGAAAAAGGCGGCCCGCGGGCCGCCTCTTGCTTGCGTGCCCCGTTGCGCGCTCAGCCGCGCGTCAGCGCCAGCAGGGCTTCGTCGAAACGGTGGTTCTGCGGCCCACGTTCGGCGATCTTGATGGCGCCGATGCGGTTGCCCAGCTCGGCGCAGCGCTGCAGCGACCAGCCCCGTTCCAGGCCGAACAGCAGCGCGGCGCGGAAGGCGTCGCCGCAGCCGGTGGGGTCTTGCACCTGCGTGGCTTTCACGCCGGGCACATGCACCTTTTCGCCGCGCTGCCAGACTTCGCAGCCGTGTTCGGCCAGTGTCACCACCACGCCCTGGATGTTGTGGCGGGCGGACATCTGCGCCAGCGACTCGCCGGTGCGTTCTTCCAGCATGCGCGCTTCGTAGTCGTTCAGCGCCAGCCAGCGCGCCAGGCCCAGGATCTCGCGGTGTTCTTCGCCGTTGAACTGCGGCAGCTGCTGGCCCGGGTCGAAGATGAACGGAATCTGCGCATCGGCCATCTGGTGCGCGTGCTGCCACATGGCGTCGCGGCCGTCGGGCGCGATGATGCCCACTGCCAATTGACCCAGGTCACTGCGCTCGCCTTTGGCCGGCACCTGCATCTCGTGTGCGTTGCTCATGGCACCCGGGTGGAAGGCCGTGATCTGGTTGTTGTCGCGGTCGGTGGTGATGTGGCACTGCGCCGTGTGCAGCACCGTGTCACGGTGGATCAACGAGGTGTCGGCACCCCAGCCTTGCACCCGCGCGACATACTCGCCGCCGTCCACACCCACCGCACCCAGGATCACCGGCTGGCCACCGATGGCCTGCAGGTTGTAGGCGATGTTGCCGGCGCAGCCGCCCCATTCGCGGCGCAGCGTGGGCACCAGGAAGCTCACGTTCAGGATGTGCACCTGCTCGGGCAGGATCTGCTCGGCAAAGCGCCCCGGGAAGGTGGTGATGGTGTCGAAGGCGAGGGATCCGCAGATCAACGCGGGCATGGCAGCTCCGTGGGGTGGGTGATGCGCTGCCGGCGTGACAGTCGCGGTGGCTGAAGGTTCAGGGGTAGAACAGGTCGACCGTGTAACCGGCGATCGGCTGTGTGGCGGCGGCGCCGCCGGCCGTGGCCTGCAGCGTGGCTTGCACGGCAAGCTCCTGGCCGGCAGCGATTGTCGCCTGTGGCGCGCCCAGATCGGCCAGCCGCAGCACCTTGCGGGCGATCAGCTCGCCCTGGCTGTCGGTGAGCGTGACATCCAGCGCAGGCACCGCCACGTCGATGCCGGCGCGGTTGCGCAGCGACAACTGCAGTTTGTAGAGGTTGGACCTTTCCACCCGCACCAGGCCGCTGCTTTCCACCGCCAGGCTGTTGATGGCCCGTGCTGCTTCCACCTTGCAGTTCAGGGGTTCGCAGGCCTGTTCCAGCCACGGCCGGGTGTCCGGGAAACGCGCCGCCAACAGGTCGCGGTACTCGTGGGCCATCTGCGCCATCAAGCCCAGCGCGGCCAGCAGCCCCGCTGCGGCCAGCGCGACACGCACACGCGGGCGGCGCCAGGCCGCGGCGCGTTCGGCGTTGCGCACGAAAGAGGGTTTTTCGGCCGGTTCCAGCGCGGGGCCGAAGACACTGACGGGCGCATCGTCGCGTTCGACCTCGATCTCGGTGTCGGCACCCGGGTCCATCGCCACGGCTGCCGGTGGGCGGGATGAACCCGGGGCGGCGGCCACTGACTGCGGCTGTGTCGGCAGGGGCGGCGCGCCGGGTTTGGCGGCCGGCTGCGCGATGTCGAAATCGGCTTCGACCGACTCTTCCTGCACCAGCGGGGCCAGACCGCCACCGGTGCGCCTGGGCATGCCGGTTTCCAGGTCCACCAGGCTTTCCAGCGCATTGAAAACCTGCGAACAGCGGCCGCAACGCACCCAGCCTTCGGACACCCGCAACTGGTCGGGCACAACACGGAACACCGTGCCGCAGGCGCTGCATCGGGTGGCCAGGCCGGTGGCCATCAGGTGCCGCCGTACATGGGCTCAGACGGCCATGGGCCGTTGGCCGGTCATCAGGATCCAGCCATCTTCGTTGGCGGACACGGCCATCGGAAGCCAGGGTGCGTAAGCCGCCGCGACCTCGTCGGCCTGGCGCTCCAGGATGCCGGCCAGCACCAGCCAGCCACCCGGCTGCACATGGCCGGCCAGCAACGGCGCCAGCAGCTTCAGCGGCGTGGCCAGGATGTTGGCCAGCACCACGCCGTAGATGCCGTGTGCGCGGTCGGGCAGACCGGCGGCCAGGGTCACGCCGTTGTGCGCCGCGTTGTCGTGTGTGCTCTTCACGGCAGCGGGGTCGATGTCCACGGCGTCGATCTGGCCGGCGCCCATCAGCGCCGCGCCGATGGCCAGGATGCCCGAGCCGCAGCCGTAGTCCAGCACACGCGCCAGGTCGGCGCCGGCCGGTTTTTGTGCCAGCCAGCGCAGGCACATGCGTGTGGTGGGGTGGGTGCCGGTGCCAAAGGCCAGACCCGGGTCGAGCCGGATGACCTGTGTGGCGGCGGCCGGTGGCTCGTGCCAACTGGGCACGACCCAGAAGGTGTCGGTGATGGGCACCGGCGCAAACTGGCTCTGCGTGATGCGCACCCAGTCCTGGTCGGCCATTTCGGCCAGCGCCTGCACATGCAGGCCTGCGGTCCAGTCCTGCGCCAGCAGCCACGTGGCCGCTTGGTCGGCCGCGGTTTCGGTGTCGAACAGCGCCTTGATCGTCGACCGATCCCAGCCGGCCGCCGGCGCCGGCATGCCGGGTTCGCCGAACAGCGCCTTTTCGCTGTCGGTGCCGGCGTCGGCGTCTTCGACCGACACCGACAGCGCGTCCAACTCGTCCATCAACACGTCGGACACGGCTTCCACCAGCGCCTGCGGCGCGCGCAAGACCAATTCGTACATGGTGCGGCTACCGGCGGTGTTGACTCATCCACCCTTCCAGGTAGTGGATGGTGGTGCCGCCTTCGACGAACTTGGCGTCCACCATCAACTCGCGGTGCAGCGGGATGTTGGTCAGGATGCCTTCGACCACGGTTTCCGACAGCGCCGTGCGCATGCGCGCCAGTGCCTGGTCGCGGGTGTCGCCGTGGCAGATGATCTTGCCGATCATGCTGTCGTAGTTGGGGGGCACGAAGTAGTTGGTGTAGACGTGGGAATCCACCCGCACGCCGGGCCCGCCGGGTGCGTGCCACAGGCTGATGCGGCCCGGGCTGGGCGTGAACTTGTAGGGGTCTTCGGCATTGATGCGGCACTCGATGGCGTGGCCGCGCATCTCGATGTTGCGCTGCGCGAAGGGCAGTTTTTCGCCGGCCGCCACGCGGATCTGCATCTGCACGATGTCCACGCCCGTCACCATCTCGGTCACCGGGTGTTCGACCTGCACACGCGTGTTCATCTCGATGAAGAAAAACTCGCCGTTTTCAAACAGGAACTCGAAGGTGCCGGCACCGCGGTAGCCGATCTTCTTGCAGGCCGCGGCGCAGCGTTCGCCGATCTTCTCGATCACCCGGCGCGGAATGCCCGGCGCCGGTGCTTCTTCGATGATTTTCTGGTGCCGGCGCTGCATGCTGCAGTCGCGTTCACCCAGCCAGACCGCGTTCTTGAAGGTGTCGGCCAAGACCTGGATTTCGATGTGCCTGGGGTGTTCCAGGAACTTCTCCATGTACACGGCCGGGTTGCCGAAGGCCGCGCCCGCTTCGGCGCGCGTGGTCTGCACGGCGTGGATCAGCGCAGCTTCGGTGTGCACCACGCGCATGCCACGCCCGCCGCCACCACCGGCGGCCTTGATGATCACTGGGTAGCCGATGGCACGTGCCTGGCGGATGATTTCCTTCGGGTCGTCGGGCAGCGCACCTTCGCTGCCGGGCACACAGGGCACACCGCTCTTGATCATGGCCTGCTTGGCGCTGACCTTGTCGCCCATCAGGCGGATGCTCTCGGGCGTGGGCCCGATGAAAACAAAACCGCTGCGTTCCACACGTTCGGCGAAGTCGGCGTTTTCGCTCAGGAAGCCGTAACCGGGGTGGATGGCCTCGGCGTCAGTCACCTCGGCCGTGCTGATGATGGCCGGCATGTTCAGGTAGCTCAGCGTGCTGGCCGCCGGGCCGATGCACACCGCCTCGTCGGCCAGCTTCACGTACTTGGCTTCGCGGTCGGCCTCGGAATAGACCACGACGGACTTGATGCCCATCTCGCGGCAGGCACGCTGGATGCGCAGGGCGATTTCGCCTCGGTTGGCGATCAGGATTTTCTTGAACATGTCAGTGGCCAAAGGCCCCGGGGAGAGCAGACCAGGGCGAGTCAGCGGAAGCAAAACCAAGCTTCCCGCCGCGGAACCGGCTTTGCCGGGCCGCTGGCGGACGGCCCCCTTGGGGGGTAGCGAGCGCTAGCGAGCTTGGGGGCTTCATTCCACGATGAACAGGGGTTGGCCGAATTCAACCGCCTGCCCGTTTTCACACAGGATGCGCAGCACCTTGCCTTCGCAGTCGGATTCGATCTCGTTCATGATCTTCATCGCTTCGATGATGCACACCGGATGGCCCGGCTTGATGTTGTCGCCGACCTCGGCAAAGGCCTTGGCGCCGGGGCTGGCCGAGCGGTAGAAGGTGCCCACCATCGGCGACTTGATGACCTTGCCTTCGACCACCGGCGGCGCCTCGGCGGCGGCAACGGCTGCGGCGGTGGCGGCCACCATCGCGGCCGAAGGCGGCGCGGCGGCGGGGGCCATCATCGGCGCGGCGACCATGGTCACGCCGGCCTTGACGATGCGCACCTTGCCTTCGGCTTCGGTGATCTCGAGTTCGGAGATATTGGATTCAGACACCAGGTCGATCAGTGTCTTGAGTTTTCGCAGGTCCATCGTGTTCAGTTCCTCGGGTCGCAAGCCGGCTGGGCCGGTCTGGTGTGGGGCCGGCACCCGGTGCGGGCGCGGCAGTTCAGGAGCAGCGGGTCAGGCTGGGCTGGCTTTCAGCTGCCCCAGCGCGTGAGACAGCGCCAGCCGGTAGCCGTTGACGCCCAGGCCGACGATCACGCCAGCGGCCAGTTCCGACAGGTAGGAGTGGTGCCGGAAGGCCTCGCGTTTGTGCACGTTCGAGATGTGCACTTCGATGAAAGGCAACGCCACCCCAGCCAGCGCATCGCGCAATGCCACGCTGGTGTGGGTCAGGCCGCCCGGGTTGATGATGATGAAACGGGTGCCGTCGGCGCGCGCCGTGTGAATGCGGTCGATCAGCACACCTTCGTGGTTGCTTTGAAGGTAATGCAGCGTGACGCCGGCATCAGCGGCTATCTGTGCCAGTTCTGCTTCGATCTGCGGCAAGGTGTCGGCCCCATAGATCTGCGGCTCGCGTGTGCCAAGCAGATTGAGGTTGGGGCCGTTGAGGACGAGGATGCTCATGTTCTGGGCCGACGCGTACCGCCGGCAGGCGAGACTTTACGCTTTTTGGAAGCTTTTCAAAGCGAGTGGCTGCAGATTGACGAAGAAACGCGTTTGGCGGCTGCCGGGTGCCGTGGCGCGGGGAAACTTCCCCGGCTCAGGCCTTCGTTACCCAGGTGCTCAGCTCTTCCAAGGTCGTCGCGCCGGCTTTGCGGTGGGAGATCTTGCCTTGGCGGTCGAAAGCCACCGTGTACGGCAGGCCGCCTTGCTGGTTGCCCAGATGCCGGCTGAGTTCGGAGCCTTCGAACCCGGCCATGCCGATGCGGTAGCTGACCGGCGTGCGGGCCAAGTATTCGCGCACCGCCTTCACATTGTCCACCGCCAGCCCCACCACCTGCCAGCCCTGCACGCCGAACTGGCGTGCAAAGCGGTCCAGGTCGGGCATTTCCTTGATGCAGGGTGGGCACCAGGTGCCCCAGAAGTTCAACAGCAGCGGCTGGCCGCGCAAGGTGGCCATGTCCAGCGTGCCGCCGTCGGGCTGCTCGAAGCGCATCTGCCAGAGTGCGGCGACGGGGTCGGTGGCCATGTCGGGCGCGCTGGCGCCACCGGCAGCGGCCAGGTCCTGCAGGCGGCGTGACTCCTGGCCCCGCTGCCACGCCACGCCCGCCACCAGCGCTGCCGCGCCGGTGCCTGCCAACAACCAGGTGCGGCGCTTCATGACAGCGCCCCCGGGCTGCCGGCCGCTGCGCCGGTTTGTGCCAGCAGCCGCTTCAGCGCTACCGCGTCGCCGCGCCAGCTGCGGCCGCGCGCGTCGGGTTTGAGCGCGCCACGCTGGTCGTCGGTGTCGTGCAGCAGCAGGTGCACGGTGACCGGCTCGCCCAGCGCCTGGCTGGGTGAACTGACGGTCAGCACGCTCAGCGCTTCGCGGCTGCCGGGCCGGTCCAGGCTGCCGGTGTCGTAGTTGACGCCGGCGTTGATGAGCGCGATCTCGGCCGCCTTGCTGTCGTCGCAGTACAGGTCCAGGTGCACCGACGACAGCCGCGTGGCCGTGCCGCGCCAGACCGCGCCCGACAGGTGCGGCCGGTAATCGGCCAGGCGTTCCATCCACAGCAGCGCCACTTCGCGCAGCGCCTGCAGTTCGGCCGGCTGGGTGTCGGCGCAGAAGATCTCGATGTGCTCGCGGATGGCGTCTTCGAGCTGCTCGTTGCTGGGCAGTTCAGGCCGACCGCCGAAGTCGCGCGCGGCGCGGCGCTTGGCGGCGGTGAATTCCATGCCTTCGTCCACCACCAGGCGGGCGGCGCTGTGGGCGATGGCGATGAGGGTGTCGCTGGTGTTCATCGGCGGGTTCTCAAGGCAGCTGCACGTCGTTCATGCGCTCGGCAATGACACTGGCGCGGCCCAGCAGGTAGCCTGACGCCGGCGCCTTTTCGAAGCGCTTGGGCGCCGGCAACATGACCGCCAGCCGGGCCGCCTGCTCGGGCCGCAGGCGCGCGGCGTCGACGCGGAAGTAATGTCGCGATGCGGCCTGGGCGCCAAACACCCCTTCGCCCCACTCGACGTTGTTCAGGTAGATCTCCAGCATGCGCTCTTTGCTCAGCAGGGCTTCGAGCGCCAGCGTCAGCACCAGTTCCTGGGCCTTGCGCAGCACCGAACGTTCGCCGTGCAGGAACAGGTTCTTGGCCAGCTGCTGGCTGATGGTCGAGCCGCCCACCACCTTGGCGGTGACGGGCCGGTCCGGCCGCCGGGCTGCCACCCGCTCGGCACGCGCTTCGGCGCGCTGGTTGCGTTCCCAGGCCTTTTCGATGGCTTCCCAGTCGATGCCGCCGTGGCTGGCAAAACCGGCGTCCTCGCTGGCGATGACGGCACGTTTCAGGTGCGGCGAAATGCGCTCGCCGTCGACCCAGCTCTGGCTCCACAGCAGCTGCTGTTTGTCCACCAGCAGACGCCAGGCTTCGCTGCGCTGGAAGGTGGTGGACTGCGGGTCGACCAGGTTCATCAGCGCGATGCGCGCCACGAACACCAGCTGCAAAGCCAGCGTGCACAGCGCCAGCAGCGCCAGCCCGCGCAGCGTGTGTTTCAGCCAGGCCGGGCGTGTTTTCATCGGCCTGCCGCCATCTCGGCACGCAGCGCGGCCAGCACCGGTGCGGTGTGGGGTCGCACACCGCGCCAGAAGAAAAAGGCCTCGGCTGCCTGCTCCACCAGCATGCCCAGGCCGTCGCGCGGGGTCGCGCCGGCTTCGCCTGCCCAGGCCAGGAAACCCGCGGCCGCCGGGCCGTACATCAGGTCCAGCGCCAGTGTGCCGGGCTTCAGCACCTGCGCCGGCACCGGCGACACCGCGCCGTGCAGGCTGGTGACGCTGGCGTTGATGACGACGTCGAATGCGCTGCCGGGTTCTTGCAGCCCGCAGGCGCTGAGCGTCACACCGTGGTCGAGGGCGACGGCGGCGTGGCGCTGCACCAGCGCCTGCGCCTTGTCCAGCGTGCGGTTGGCCAGCACCACGGCCGCCGGCCGGACTTGCAGCAAGGGCCCCAGCACACCGGCCCCGGCGCCGCCTGCGCCCACCAGCAGCACACGCAGCCCGGCCAGCGGCAGTTGAGCGCCAGATTCGATGTCTCGCACCAGGCCCACACCGTCGGTGTTGTCGGCCCACCAGCCCGCACGGGAGCTGCCACCGTCCAGCCGCAGCACATTGGCCGCGCCGGCCAGCTGCGCCCTTTCCGTGCAGTGCGCGGCCAGTGCGGGTGCCTCGAACTTGAAAGGCACCGTGACGTTGCAGCCACGCCCGCCCTGGTCGGCAAAGCGGCGCACGGTGTCGGCAAAACCGTCCAGCGGGCACAGCACCCGGCCGTAGTCCACGGCCTGGCCGGTCTGCTGCGCGAACTGCGCGTGGATGAAGGGGCTGCGGCTGTGGGCCACGGGGTTGCCCAGCACGGCGTAGCGGTCGATCTGCACCGAGTTCATCTCAACGGCCACTCAGCATGGTTTCCAGGCCGTCTTCACGCGTGAAGCGAAAACGCGAGGTGACGACGATCTGGTCGGCCTGCGTCTGCATGGCCGGTGTGAAGGGGCCAAAAGGCGAAGCCGCGCGCACGATGGCCACCGCCTGCTGGTCGAGCCGGCGCGAACGTGACGGGCGCACGATCTCGGCTTCGACCACCCGCCCGGCGGCGTCCACGGTCACGTTCATCGTCAGCTCGCCATACAGCTTGCGGCCGTTGTGTTCGGGGAAGTTGCGTGTGCCGCGGTCTTCGATGCGGCGACGCAAAGCGTCGTAGTACAGGGCATAGACCTCTTCGCGTGTGGCCGGGCTGATGTAGCGCTTTTTGGGCCGTGCGTTTTCTTCGTTGACGCGTTTCTCGATCTCGGCCAGCAGGCGCAGCAACTGGCGCCGGCGTTCGTCCTGCTCACGCTCTTGCGGCGTGCCGTTGTCGCGTCGCGGGTCTGGTGGCGGCAGCGTGGCAATCTCGCGCCGGATCTGCGCCAGCAGCTGCTGCTGCTCCTGCTGCAGCTGCTGGATTCGGCGGCGTGCGTCGTCGGGTGCGTCGCCCAGTTGCATCGTGGGCGCCATCGGCAGTGGCGACGTGGCACGGCCCTTGTCGGCTTCACCACCGCCAGCCAGGTTGGCCTGCGCGATGGCCTGTGCCTTGTCCGGGGCCTCGGCGCTGCGCGAGTTGACCAGGATCACGTCCAGCGGCGTGTCCTTGAACACCCGGGTGATGGCTTCGGGGTCGACAAAACGCACCGTCAGCAGCGCTGCGTGCACGGCTGCGGACACGATCAGCGCCCATTGCAGCGTGGACAGTTCGCGCCACTGCATCGTGTTCAGGGCGGCGTGGCCGTCGGTGTTTCGGTGGCGGTTTCGCCGTCCACCATGTCGATGGCGAGTTGCAGGCCCCCGGCGACCGCGCCCTCTTCTTCGTCTTCCGAAGCGCTGTCTTCAGCGGCCGCTGCCGCCGTGTCTGCCACGTCCAGCCGCGCCACCAGCGTGGCGTGCAGGTCCAGCGTGAGCAGGTCCATGCCGGTGATGCGGGCGCGCACGCGGCTGCCACGCGGCAGACTGTCGGTGCCCACCACGCGGAACACCAGCGGCAGCGTGTCGGCGCGCACCAGGCCTTCTTTCATGACCGCGGCATCGAGCTCGGTGACACCGTTCTGGGCCAGCCAACGCAGGGTCCAGAAGCGTTCGATGCCCTGTTGGAAGCCGTTGTAGGCGCTGTAGGCGGCGTCGAATGCCGAGATGACGGAAAACAGCGCCGCGTCCTTGGGCTTGAAGGGTGCGGCCAGCGCGGCGGTGCGGCCGTGGCGGGCGCAGGCGATGATCTGCCACTGGTTGGCCAGGTCGACATAACGCCGAAGTGGCGACGTGCTCCAGGCGTACTGCGGCACACCCATGCCGGCGTGCGGCGCGGGCTTGGTGCCCATCTTCACCTTCATGCCCGGCAGCAGGCTGGCCTGGCTGCGGTAGATGGCCGGCACGCCGTGTTCGGCCAGCCAGCCACCCCAGGTGCTGTTGGCCAGGATCATGGCCTCGGCCACCATCAGGTCCAGCGGCGCGCCCCGTTGGCGGGTGCTGATCTGCACCTGTTCGTCGCCCGCCGGTTCTGCTGCGCTGGCCGCTTCGTCGCGTTGCAGCTTGAAGTTGTAGTCGGGCCGGTTGAAGGTTTCGGGTTTGCCGCGCACCACCTCGCGCCGCGCTTTCAGTTCACGCGCCAGGCGGAAGGCAAAGGCCAGTTCGGGCGCAAAAGGGTAGTCGGCGGCGGCCTCGCCCGTGAGCGAAGCTTCGGTGACCACCGCGTCCAGCTTGTCGTGGCGCAGGTTGGCGGCGATCGGCACCAACTCCAGCCGGGTCTCGTGGCCACGGATCTCGAGCGTGTGTTCGTCCAGCGTCACGTACAGGCTCACGGCCGGGCAGTTGCGGCCCTCGGCCAGCGTGTAGGCCTGCACCACGTCGTCGGGCAGCATGGTGATCTTCCAGCCCGGCATGTAGACGGTGGACAGCCGCTCGCGTGCCACCTTGTCCAGCGCCGAGTCAGGTGTGATGGCCAGCCCCGGCGCGGCGATGTGCACACCAAAAACCACGGTGCCGGTGCCCAGACCCTGCACCGACAAGGCATCGTCGATTTCGGTGGTGGCCGAGTCATCGATGGAAAAGGCCTGCACGGCCGCCAGCGGCAGCTCGTCCTTGATGGCCGGCGCGGCCAGGGAAGGGAAAGTGTGACCCTTCGGAAACTGGTCGAACAGGAAACGCCGCCAGTGGAACTGGTAGGGGCTTTCGATGGCGCCGGCGGCGGTCAGCAGGTCCAGCGGCGCACGCTGCGCCCGTTTGCTGGCTTCGACCACGGCCTTGTACTCGGGGCCGTTTTTGTCGGGCTTGAAGAGGATGCGAAAAAGCTGTTCGCGCACCGCGGGTGGGCATTGGCCGGCCACCAGTTCGGTGGCCCAGGCCTCGATCTGCGCCGCCACCTGCTTCTTGCGTTCGATGCCCAGCAAGGCCGCCTTCACCGTCTCTTCGGGCGCCTTCTTGAACTGGCCCTTGCCCATGCGGCGGAAATAGTGCGGCGCGTCGAACAGGCACAGCAGTGCCGCCGCCTGTTTGTCGGGCCCGGCCTTGGCGTCGAAGTAGTCGCGTGCCAGGTCGGCAAAACCGAAGTCACCTTCAGGCGCAAATTCCCATGCCAGGTTCAGGTCGATTTCCGCGGCCAGCGCCTGTGCCTGGGCCATCAGCTCGGCCGGCGCGGGCTTGTCGAAGCGCAACATGACGTTGGCCGCTTTGACCTTGACCCGCTTGCCCGAGTCGAGCTCCACCTGCACGGAGCTCTCGGCTTCGGACATCACACGGCCGGCGTGGAATTTGCCGGCGTCGTCGAACAGTGCATACATGCGGTCATTGTCGCCTGAGGTCTGTGCCCGGGCCGGAGCCGGGCCGCCCCAAGCGGCCCGAGCCCCCCTGGGGGGTGGCGAAGGCGCGAAGCGACAAGCCTGGGGGCTCCATTTCAGACGGTCATGCCGCCAGAGACCTCGATCACGGCGCCGTTGATGTAACTGGCTTCATCACTGGCCAGGAAGGCGTAGACGTTGGCGATCTCCTCGGCGCGTGCCAGCCGGCCCAGTGGCACCTGGTCTTTCATGTGCTGCAGCACCTTGTCGGGAATGGTCGCCAGAATGGGCGTGTCCACGAATCCCGGTGCCACGGCATTCACCCGGATGCCCTTGGGCCCCAGCTCGCGGCTCCAGGTCTTGGTGAAGCCGATGACACCGAACTTGCTGGCGGCGTAGTTGGTCTGGCCGAAGTTGCCGTAGATGCCGACCACGCTGCTGGCGTTGAGGATCACGCCGCTGCGCCGGTCCACCATGGTGTCGACCACGGCCTGCGAACAGTGGAAGACCCCCCGCAGGTTCACGTCGATGACGGCATCGAACTGCTCCAGCGTCATCTTCTGCAAACGCGCGTCCTTGGTGATGCCGGCGTTGTTGACCAGCACGTCGATGCGGCCGTGCTGCAACAGCACTTGCGCCACCATCGCGTCGACCTGGCTGCGGTCGGTGACGTCGACGGCAAAGGCCGACACCGCGGCGGCCGTGGCACCCTCGATCGCGCCCATGCGCCGGTCGCAGGCGATCACGGTGGCGCCTTCTTCGGCAAACTTTTTCACCGTGGCCGCGCCAATGCCTTGGGCGGCGCCGGTGACGATGCAGATCTTGTCTTTCAGTCGCATAGGTTCAGGAATTTCAGCAGGTGGGGAAGGTGGTCGTCGAAGTCCGACAGCGCATGGTCGCTGCCTTCGATCAGGTGCATGGGGCTGCCGGCGTAGCGGGTGCTCATTTCTTGCCAGCTGAGCAACTCGTCGCCCTTGGCGATGAGGGGCAGGTAGCGCTGGCGGTGGCTGATGCGCGGCGGGCGCAGCGCCTGCAGCTCGTCCACATATTCAGGGCGGAAGAAAAACCGCTCTTCGGGGGTGTGGAAAGCGGTCTGTTCGCCGATGTGGGCCGCCAGGTCACGTGCCGGCTCGACGGCCGGGTTCATCAGCACCACGCGCCACTGTTCGTGGCCCGGCGCTTCGGCCACGGCCGTGGCGTAGAAGCCGCCCAGCGAACTGCCCAGCACGGCTGACCCGTCCACTGGCCAGCCGGCCGTGCCTTGCACCAGCAAGGCCATCGCCTCGCGCGGCGATGGCGGCAGCTGCGGGCACCACCAGTGCACGTCGGGCCGGTGCTGCTGCAACCAGCCGTGCAGGCGCTGCGCCTTGAAGGACTTGGGCGACGAACGGAAGCCGTGCAGGTACAGCAGGTGGGACGGATAAGCGCTCAATCGGTTCGCCTTTCGCTCAGACACCTTGTTTCAGCAGCGGCGCCTTCAGGGCTTCGTTCAAGGTGGCCAGGCTGTCTTCCAGGTGTGCGCGCACCATGCTCGATCCGCGCTTCGCGGCCACGGCAGCGCCCAACTTGGCCTGCAACTGCAGCGCCACCTGCCGGTTGACGGACCGCACGTCGGCTGCCGCAGCCGACGCCGGCCGCAGCAGGCCGCTGGCCAGCCGACGCAGGTGTTCTCGCTGCAGGTTGCGGCGCAGGCTGTCGATCTCGCCCTTGCCCGGGCCGCCTGCCGAAAGCTCGGACCAGACGGCGCTGCTCAACTTGTCCTGCACGTCGGCGTAGCTGAGCAGCTGGAGCGGGTCGGCAACCTTGCTTTCCGCGTCGGCCAGCCGGCTGGCCAGGCTGTCGGACATCAACTGGTCCAGCGCGCCGCGCTGCAGGCTCAGCACGGCAGTGGGCAGGCTGAAGTCGACACCGGCGCTGCGGTTGGGGCCGAAGCGTTCGTACTGGTCCACACCCAGGCGGCTCATCACCTGCGGTTCGAAACTGAAACTGGCGCTGGTGAAGAGTTCCTTGACCACCAGGTCCAGCGCGGCACGTTGTTTGGCCGCCGGTACCGGCACCAGCAAAGGCTTTTTGGCGCCGGCCATGGCCCGTTCGGTGTAGGTGCCGCCGACGTGTTTGGTGGCCAGCGGCAAGGACACGCCCAAGGTGCCCAGCACCCGGTTCACCGCACGCCGGTACAGCGACAGGTCTTCGTTGGCATCCAGCTGGCGGGTCGTGGTGAGCTGGTACAGCTCGCGGGCCAGCGTGATCTGCCGCTGCGCAAAAGCCAGCGGGTCGTCACCCATGTCGCGGTGGTTGACCAGCGGGTCGTTGTTGGCCAGGTCTTCGTCGGTGGCGTAGGCCAACGCGGGTTCGCGTTCGGCACGTGCGGCCAGGGCCTGCAGGCCGCGCCTTTCTTCGTCGGCCGATGCATATTCGCGGTAGCCGAATTCGATGGCCCAGCGGTCGTAGGCACCCAGCGTGTTCATGTTGTAGGCCACCACCGGCTCGCCTTTCAAGGGCAGGTTCTGGCCGTTGTAGTCCATGATCGAACTGGAGATCGGGTTTGATGCCGTGAAGGCCGGGTCCCGCAGTTGAGATGCCGTGACCGCGGTGGACGCGCGGAAGTTGTGGCGCAGGCCCAGCGCGTGGCCGATCTCGTGCATCGCCACGTTTTTCAGCGCGTCTTCGATGTAGCGGTCGGCCTCGGGGCTGTTGGGGTCGAGCAGGCCCCTTTCGGTCAGCAGCTCCATCGCAAACTGGGCCTGGTCGAAGGCCTCGTCGGCGAAGCTGCATTGCAGCAGGCGCGGCGCAAACGCCGTGGGCACGCCGTCGGCATGGGCATGGGCGTGGTTGACGGTGTCGGCCCAGCGTGGCACCACTTCGGCGGCACGGGCGCGGAACACCCGCACGCGGTTTTCGTCGATGATGGCCGCGCCACGCAGCAGTTCGCCCGTGCGCGGGTCGGACTGGCTCGGCCCGACCGCCGTCGAGCCTGGCCCGTTCTGGGCAAACCAGCGCACCGACAGGATGCGGGTGCCTTCCAGCGTGGTCCAGTCGGCGTCGGCCGCCTGCTGTTCCACCGTGAGCGCATTGCGGAAACCCGCCCCTTCGAAGGCCTTGTTCCATTCCAGCGCGGCTTCGCGCAAGGGGGCGCGCCACCTCTCGGGGATGTTGCGGTCGAGCACGACGCGGATCGGTTCTTTGGGTTCCGACAAGGCGGCGCCGGGGTCCTTTTTTTCCAGGCGCCAGCGTTCGATGAAGTGTGTGCGCCGGCCTTCCTGGGTGTCGTCGCCGAAGTTCAGGAAGGACTGCGTGAAGTAGCCCACACGCGGGTCGGCCTTGCGTGTGGCCATCGGCTGCGCGGGCATGGGCACCAGGTTGAAGGTCAGGCTCAGGAACAGGCTGCGGCCGTCGGGCAGCGAAGACGGCGGGTTGGGCAGCGCCGCCGGGTTGGGCGGCGGCGCGCCCGGGGCAAACACCGGAGAGGCCGGCAGCCTGGGCACGGCGTAGTGCTGGCGCACGGTCAGGAACAGGCCTGCGGGCTGTGCACGTGCACGTTCGATGCTGGAATTGGCGCGGTCCAGGCCGTAAGGCATGCGCGTGGCCGATTCCAGCGCGGTCTGCATGCCGACCAGGTCGCCACCGAACAGCATCGCGGCATCGACCAGCAGGGCCTTGTTCTGCAGGTGCGGTGACGCAGCCAGCGTGGCCACGCCCAGCAGGCTGTCGGAATAACTTTCGGCCACGGCCTGCGCCAGCGGCGTGCCGGCGGGTGCACGCGCCAGCAGGTTGCGTGCGACGAGCTGCACCGAGTTGCCCACGCGGCGCAAAACGACCATGTGCTCACGGCCCATCAGACCCGGGAAAAAACCGCGTTCGCCCAGGCCGCCGGCGATGGACGCGCCAAAGAACATGGGCTGGTCCAGGCGCTCGGCCGGGATCTCGATCCAGGTCTTGTCGTCGCGGGTCCACAGCGGCAGGTAACCGTCGGTGCGGGTGGCGCCGCGGGTGACTTCGGCAAAGGGTGGCGGCTGACCGGCGACGGGCGGCCGAACCGGCGCGCCTGTGGGCGTGGCGCCCGGTGTCGGCGCCGACGCGCCCAGGGCAGGGCGCGGCGCCGCGGCCGGCGGTGTGGCCTGGGCGGTGGTGGTGGCTGCAGGCGGGGCCGATGCGGTGGTGGCGCAGCCGGCCAGCAACAGGGCGGCCGTGGCTGCAGTCAGATGGGACGGGCTCAGGCGGAGAACAGACAAGGAGCGGGCTTTCATGGACGGTGACGGCCTCAAGTGGGGGGGGAGACTGGCCTGGGCAGGAGTGCCAGCTTTTCAAAGGCGCGAGGGTAGCGGCCTGGCAGCCGGCTGCCATCGGGTGATGCGACGGGTGCGCCGATCAGCGGTGTGAACGGCGTGCGAACATCGGCAAGTTCGGCAACCGCAAGGTCGGCGGCGAGTCAGGCCGCCAGCGCTGTCAGCAGCTTGTCGTGGATGCCACCGAAGCCGCCGTTGCTCATGCACAGCACGTGGTCGCCGCGGCGGGCGCTGCGCACGACCAGCGCCACCAGCTGGTCCACGGTGTCGGCCACCACCGCCTTGTCGCCCATGGGTGCCAGGGCTTCGCTGGCGCTCCAGCCGTAGTCGCCTTGCAGGCAGAAGCTGAGGTCAGCTTCTTCCAGGCTCCAGGGCAGCTGCGCTTTCATCGTGCCCAGCTTCATGGTGTTCGAGCGCGGTTCGAAGACGGCCAGGATGCGTGTGTTCAGGCCCACCTTGCGGCGCAGGCCGTCGAGCGTGGTGCGCATGGCCGTGGGGTGGTGCGCAAAGTCGTCGTAGACAGTCACGCCGGCGGCTTCACCGCGCAGTTCGAGGCGGCGCTTGACGTTGTCGAAGCTGGCCATTGCGGCGCAGGCAGCGTCGGGTGCCACACCCACGTGTTCGGCAGCGCCCAGCGCGGCCAGTGCGTTCATCTGATTGTGTTCGCCCAGCAGCCCCCAGTGCACGTGGCCCAGTTTCAGGCTGCCACGCAGCACGTCGAAGGACTGCGGTTCACCGCGTGCACACAGGCCACCGGGTTCTTCGCGTTTGGTGCCAAAACGCTGCACCTCGCTCCAGCAGCCGCGCGCCAGCACCCGCTGCAGCGCTTCGTCGCGGGCGTTGACGATGAGCCGGCCGGTGGACGGCACCGTGCGCACGAGGTGGTGGAACTGCGTCTCGATGGCCGCCAGGTCGGGGAAGATGTCGGCGTGGTCGTGTTCCAGGTTGTTGAGCACGGCGGTGCGCGGCCGGTAGTGCACGAACTTGCTGCGTTTGTCGAAGAGTGCGGTGTCGTATTCGTCGGCTTCGATGACAAAGGGCGTGCCAACACCCACCGCCCCCAGGCGGGCCGAGACACCGAAGTTCAGCGGCACCCCACCCACCAGAAAACCCGGCTGCAGCCCGGCCTGTTCCAGCATCCAGGCAAGCATGGCCGTGGTGGTGGTCTTGCCGTGCGTGCCGGCCACGGCCAGCACGTGGCGGCCTTGCAGCACGTGTTCGGACAGCCATTGCGGACCGCTGGTGTAGGCCGCGCCGGCGTCCAGGATGGCCTCCATCAAGGGGTTGCCGCGTTTGACGACATTGCCGATGACGAAGCTGTCGGGTTTCAGCGCCAGCTGGTCGGCATCGAAACCTTCGATGAGCTCGATGCCCAGCGCCTGCAGCTGGGTGCTCATCGGCGGGTAGACACCGGTGTCGCAGCCGGTGACGCGGTGCCCGGCTTCACGCGCCAGAACCGCCAGGCCACCCATGAAGGTGCCGCAGATGCCAAGGATGTGGATGTGCATTGCGGGCATTCTAGGAGCCGCCTTCCGGCGTGCGGTCATCCGTCTTGCGCCGGCCATCTGCTAGCGTGAAGGCATGGACAGCCTGCTCATCGAGCGCCTGGTCGGCATGCCGTGGATTGCCCAGCACCCCATCGCCTACCCGGCGCTGGAGGTGGTGCACATCGCCGGCATCGCGATGTTGCTCGGCAGCCTGCTGGTGCTGGAACTGCGGGTCTGGGGCCTGGGCCAGGCCCTGCCGGTGCGGCCGCTGGCGCGGCTGGCGCTGAGTATTTCGGTCAGCGGCTTCGGGGTCGTGGTGCTCAGCGGCTTCCTGATGTTTGCAGCGAACCCCGCCGAACTGTTGTCCAACAACGCCTTCTTGCTGAAGCTGGGTCTGGTGCATCTGGCCGCGCTGAATGCCGCCTGGTTCCATGGCCGTGACAGCCTGGGCCGCTGCGACGGCCTGGCGCGGGCTCAGACCGTGTTGTCGACGGGGCTTTGGCTGGCGGCCATCATCTGCGGCCGTTGGATCGCTTACCTGTGACCCGCCCATCCGCCCATCCGCCCACCCGGCCCGGCCCAAGGACAATGCCATGCAAAGACGCACCCTGATTGCCTTTCCCTTGACTTTGGCCTTGCCCGCCTGGGCCCACCACGGCTGGAGCAGCTTCGACCAGAACCGTCCCATCTACCTGGACGGCAAGGCCAGCAAGGTGGCCTGGCGCAACCCCCACGCCGAAATGCAACTGGAACTGCCGGCCGATGGCCTGAAGCTGCCGGCCGACCTGGCCACGCGCAGCCTGCCGGCGCAAAGCGCACCGGTGGACGGGCCGGCGCTGCTGAAGGCCGCGCAGCTGCCCACGCGCAAGGACCGCCGCTGGGAGATCGAACTGGCGCCGCTGTCGCGCATGAACGCCTGGGCTGTGCCCGAGATCAAGGTCGGTGATTCGGTGGCGATGCTGGGTTTCACCTTCACCGGTGAAAAGGGCGATGCCATCCTGCGTGTCGAGTACCTGTTCCTGGGGGGCAAGACCTACGCCTTGAGGTCTTCGCCGGCCTGAACACCGCGTCGGACAAGCGGGCGGCTGCATCCAGCAGGCCGCCGCCCGCGTAGGGGCGAGGATGAGCTTTCTGTCATCCACCCGTTTTCTCCGCCCCGCCCGCCCCGTCTGCCTGGTCAGCGGTTTGCTGACACTCAGCTTTGCCGCCAGCGCCAACCACGGGGGTCCCGTGAGTGGCGGCACACAAACCGTGGTCGTGCAGGGCCACTACGACAACGCCGTGGGCACGCAGGACGCTGCTTCGGCCGGCCGCATCGGCCAGCAACTGCTGAAAAGCCGTCCCGCGCAGCGGCCCGGCGAGGTGCTGGAATTTGTGCCCGGTGTCATCGTCACGCAGCACAGCGGTGACGGCAAGGCCAACCAGTACTTCCTGCGTGGCTTCAACCTGGACCACGGCACCGACTTCGCGACCACCGTGGGCGGTGTGCCGGTCAACCTGCCCACCCACGGCCACGGCCACGGCTACAGCGACCTGAACTTTCTGCTGCCCGAACTGGTGGAGCGCATCGAGTACCGCAAGGGCCCCTACTTCGCCACCGTGGGCGACTTTGCGGCGGCCGGCTCGGCCGACATCCGCTACCGGCTCAGCCTGCCGGCACCGGTGGTGCAGGTGTCGGTCGGCCCCGACAGGTACCGCCGCGGTTTGGTGGCCGGGTCCTTCGCCCCCACGCCGGGCATCACCTTGCTCGGCGCGCTGGAAAGCACCGGCGCCGACGGCCCCTGGGCCGTCGCGCAGGGTCTGCGCAAGACCAACGGCCTGCTCACGCTGAGCAGCGGCACCCGTGCGCAGGGCTGGCAGGTCTCGGCCATGGGCTACAGCTCGCGCTGGACGGCCACCGACCAGGTGCCGCAGCGCCTGCTGGATGCCGGTTCGCTGAGCACACCCAGCGGCACCCGGCCTTTCGGCCGCTTCGACTCGCTGGACCCCACCACCGGTGGCCAAACGCGCCGCGCCAGCCTGTCGGGTGAATGGCACCACGACGGCGCCATGGGCAAGACCACGCTGTCGGCTTACGCCATCGACTACGAGCTGGACCTGAACTCCAACTTCACCTACTTCCAGGAGCGGCCGGCCAGCGGCGACCAGTTCAAGCAGACCGACAGCCGGCAGGTCGTCGGCGCCAGCGCCACCCACGTCTTCAACCACGCGTTGGGCGACTTTCCGGCGCGCACCTTGGTGGGCACGCAGCTGCGCCACGACCGCATCCACGTGGGCCTGTTCGACAGCGTGGCTCGTGTGGCAACCGCCACGGTGCGCGAAGACCTGGTGCGGCAGAGCCAGGCCAGCCTGTTTGCGCAGAGTTCGGTGGAGCTGACCGACGAGTTCCGTGTGGTGCTGGGCCTGCGTGCCGACCACATCGCCGCGCGGGTGAACGCCTTGAGCCTGCCCGACAACGGCGGCCGCGCCAGCGCCTGGCAAGTCAGCCCCAAGCTGAGCCTGGTGTACGCGGTGACGCCGCGCACCGAGCTGTACTTCAACGTCGGCCGCGGCCTGCACAGCAACGACGCACGGGGCATGACGGCGCAGTTCGATCCCAAGACCTTTGCACCGGTGGACCGCGTGCAGCCGCTGGTGCCACTGACAGGTGCCGAACTGGGTTTTCGCACCGAAGCCATAGCGGGTCTGCAAAGCTCGGTGACGCTGTGGAGCCTGCGTTCGGCGTCCGAACTGGTCTACGTGGGTGACGCCGGGGCCACCGAAGCCAGCCTGGGCAGCCGCCGCCGGGGCGTTGAGTTCAACAACCGCTGGCAGCCGCTGCCGTGGTTCCTGCTGGATGCCGACCTGGCCTTCAGCCATGCCCGCTTCCGCGATGGCAGCCGCATCCCGAATGCCGTGGACCGCGTGGCCTCGGTGGCCACCACGCTGAAGGACCTGGACGGCTGGACCGCCAGCCTGCAGTGGCGTTACCTGGGCAGCGGTGCGCTGATCGAGGACAACAGCGTGCGGTCCGTCCCTTCGTCCACCTTCAACCTGCGCGTGACACGCAACCTGGCCAAAAACGTGGCGCTGACCCTGGACGTTTTCAACATCTTCGACCGCGACGTGAACGACATCCAGTACTTCTACGAGTCGCAACTGCCAGGCGAAGCGGCTCCCGTGGCGGACCGCCACCTGCACCCGGCCGAACCGCGCAGCCTGCGCCTGACGCTGCAGGCCAGCTTCTGATGATGCCGAACGCATCGCTGCATCAACACGCCGTCCGTCTGCTGATGGCGCTGGCCCTTGGCGCCGCCGCGGCCGGGGCTTCGGCCCATGACACCTGGTTCCAGACGCTGCCGGAAACCGCGCGTGGCGAAAGGGTGCTGGCTCTGGGTTCGGGCCCTCATTACCCGGGGCAGGACAGTGGCGTGGGCATGCGCCAGTTGCACAGCCACGGTTGCCGCGGCCGCGGCCTGCCGGTGGCGCGCCTGCGCTGGGTGGCCGACCAGCCCACGGCACTGGTGCTGCGAACGGCGTTGCCCGTGCCGGCGGGCAGTGCGCTGACCTGCTGGGCGCAGCTGGTGCCGATAGACATCGAGCTCGACCACGCTCTGGTCGACGTGTACCTGGACGAGGTCCGTGCCACCGCCGCCTTGCGCGAGCGCTGGGCAGCACTCAAGGCGCGTGGGCTGCCTTGGCGCGAGACCTTCGTCAAACACGCTCGCATCGAGCTGCCCGCTGATGCAGCGGCCACTTCCGCTGCTGCCGGTGCTGCCGGTACGGCCGGTACCGAGGCCCCCACCGCCGCGATCGACGGGCTGGGCATGGACGTGCGCGTCGAAACGCCCGGCCCGCTGCGCGCCGGCGACACCTTGCGTGCCCAGGTGCTGCGCGACGGTCAGCCGCTGGTCGGCCTGGCGGTGGAGTTGCGCAGCGACGTGAGCTCGCTGGGCTTGTGGCGCCAGACCGATGAACAAGGCCGCATCGACGTGGTCTTGCCGCTGGCCGCGAACTGGCTGCTGCGTGGTGTGGACCTGCGGCCGCCGACGGCTGACGACGGACGCTGGCAGAGCCGGTTCATCAGCCTGGGCCTGCAAGTGCTGCCGCGGCGCTGAACGGCTCTCAGCCGAGCCACCACCACACAAGCAGCAAGGCTGCGCCGAGGACGGCGCCAGCCCAGCGTGGCGGGTTTTCGCCGCTGGGCCATGACCAGGGCCACACCGAACCCTCGTCGCGTTCTGGCGTTGGCACACGGCCCATGCGCTGGTCGGCTTCGGCCTGCATGCCGGCCGTGCGTTCGCGCTGGCGCTGCAGGGCGCCTTCCTGTGCTGCCAGGCGCCGCTGCACGATGTGGGGCGCCGGCCGCTTGGCATGTGCCTGCAGTGCGGGGCCCAGCGTGCTGACCTGGCGATGGGCTTCGGCCAGGCCCTGCGCCGCCAGCGTGGCCTGGCACTGCACACATTGCCAGCCGCCGCTCAACGGCTGGGCCGCGCCGCAGGCCATGCACTGCAGCGTGGTGCGCGCTGCTGCGGCGCCGTGAACGGCCTGGCTGGCGATGGCCGACTCCGGGTCCAGCGCCTGCGCCAGCCGCGCCACGTCCACCAGCGCCCGCACCGATCCGCACCAGCGGCAGTTTTCATCGGCCACCGCCAGCTCGCCGCCGCAGCTGATGCAATGCGGCTGGGCGCCACCCTGGTGGGCCCGTGCGCGGTCGGCCAGCGCCATCGGGCGCAGCAGGCCCTTTTCGGCCAGGAACTGGCCAAAGGTCTGCCAGCTGCCGTGGCCGGCGGCACATTCCAGCTGCATCGACTGGCCCCAGCGGGTGCGGTTGTGCACCGTGTTCAGGCGGCCGCGGCAATGCGGGCAGCCCATGCCGGGCCGCACGGCGGTGTGTGCCAGTTCCTGCGCCTGCGCCATGTGGCCGATCAGGTCCAGCAGACCGGGCCCGGCCAGCCGTGCCGATTCGATGGGGTCGAACCACACCAGGTGACAGGGCGCGCAGAGGTCGATCTCGACCTGGCGGCCGTAATGGCCCTGCAACCGCAGCACGGCCATCGGCGCGCCGCAGTTGCCACAGGCCACGGTGGCTGTGCCAGTGTGCACGTCTGCCATGCGCCGGTGCGGCCCGGGTGTCAGGCCTTCAGGGCAGCGGCGGCAGCCTGCACCGTGGCGGCGATGTCGTCGGCGCTGTGGGCCGCGCTCACGAAGCCGGCCTCGTACAGCGCTGGCGCCAGGTAGACCCCGCGGTCGAGCATGCCGTGGAAAAAGCGGTTGAAGCGTTCCTTGTCGGTGGCCATCACCACACCGTAGTTCTGCGGCAGGCTGTCGGCGAAGAAGAAGCCGAACATGCCACCCTGGCTGTCGCCCACCAGCGGCACACCGGCGTCGCGCGCGGCACTCTCCAGGCCCTTGACCAGCCCTTGTGTCTTGGCTGAAAGCGCATCGAAAAAACCCGGCTTGCTGATTTCCTTCAGCGTCGCCAGCCCGCAGGCCGTGGCCACCGGGTTGCCGCTCAACGTGCCGGCCTGGTAGACCGGGCCCAGCGGCGCGAGCTGGCTCATCACGTCTTTCGTGCCACCGAAGGCCGCCAGTGGCATGCCACCGCCGATGACCTTGCCAAACACGCTCATGTCGGGCTTGAAGCCGGGAATCAGCTGCGCGTAGACACTCTGCGCGCCACCCAGCGCGACGCGGAAACCCGACATCACTTCGTCGAACACCAGCATCGCGCCGTGTTTTGTGCACAGCTCGCGCAACTTCGTCATGAAGGGCACCGAGGCCCGCACGAAGTTCATGTTGCCGGCGATGGGCTCGATCATCACGCAGGCAATTTCGTCGCCCTGCAGCGCAAATGTTTCTTCGATCTGCTGCAGGTTGTTGTATTCGAGCACCAGCGTGTGCTTGACCACGTCTTCCGGCACGCCCGCGCTGGTGGGGAAGCCGAAGGTGGCCAGGCCCGAGCCGGCTTTCACCAGCAGCGCGTCGGCGTGGCCGTGGTAACAGCCTTCGAACTTGATGATCTTGGTGCGGCCGGTGGCACCGCGCGCGAGGCGCAAGGCGCTCATGCCGGCTTCGGTGCCGCTGCTGACCAGCCGCACCTGGTCGACGCTGGGCACCAGCGCGATGATGGCTTCGGCCAGCTCGATCTCACGCTCGGTGGGGGCGCCGAAACTGAAGCCGTCCATGGCTGCCTTGTGCACCGCGTCCAGCACCGCCGGATGGCCGTGACCCAGGATCATCGGACCCCAGCTGCCGATGTAGTCGATGTAGCGCTGGCCTTCGGCGTCCCACATGTAGGCGCCCTGCGCGCGGGCAATGAAGCGTGGTGTGCCGCCAACGGCACGAAAGGCACGCACCGGTGAATTCACCCCGCCAGGGATCACCCGCTGGGCACGTGCAAAGAGCTGTTCGTTTGTCGTCATGGTTGCCTACATGATCAAGTTTCCCGCCGCGGAACCGGCTTCGCCGGGCCGCAGGAGGAGCACCCCCCTCGGGCGGGGTGAGGCCCGCGGCTCCAGTTCCGCCTGCGCGGAACTGGACGGGCCGAACGGGCTGCGTCTCTGACGCAGCCCAGCGAGTTTTCAGGGCCTAATGAACCCTGCGCGGTGCGCCTTTGCCGCCCGGCCCTTCGGGTTCGGGTTCGGGCATGCCTGCCTCGCCCTCTTCGCCTTCTTCCGGCGGCGGCAGTGCCCAGAAAAAGCGGTCCGGCACGATGTGGCCCATGCCGGGGCGGAAACCGGCATCCAGGGTCTGGTCCAGGAAGCTCAATGCCTCGCCCACGGCGGCCTGCAGTTCGCCGCCGGCAGCCAGCAGCGAAGCCAGTGCCGCCGCCAGCGTGTCGCCAGCGCCGACAAACGAAGCGTCGAAGCGCTCGAACTTCTCACCGGCGATCGCGCCCTGCGGCGAAGCCAGCACGTTGTCGATGTATTGCTCGCTGCCCTTGCTGGCCAGCATGACGCCGGTGACCAGCACATAGCGTGTGCCGTGTTCACCAGCGGCCACCGCCAGTTCGCGGGCCGAGGGCGGGCGCTCGTTTTCCCAGTCGGGAAGCAGGAAGTCCTGCAGTGTCTTGTGGCTGCCCACCAGCACCTCGGTGGCCGGCAGGATGAGCTCGCGGAAAGCGTCCAGGTAGGGCTGCGACTGGTCTTCTTCCAGCCACGACAGGTTGGGCAGGTAGCTGACGAGCGGAATCTCGGTGTAGTCGCTCAGCACCTCGGCCACTGCCGACACGTTGTCGGCGTTGCCCAGGAAACCCACCTTCCAGCCGGCGATGGTGATGTCTTCCAGGATGGTGCGGGCCTGCTCGGCCACCACGTCGGCATCGATCTCGTGCTGGTCGAAGATGTCGGCGGTGTCGCGCATGACGATGGCCGTCACGACAGGCAGCGCGTGTGCGCCCATGGCCGCAATGGTGGCCACGTCACCGGCCAGACCGCCAGCGCCACTGGGGTCGCTGGCGTTGAAGCACATCACGCAGGCGGGTGGCGGCGGTTCGAGCGCGGGGCCTTCGAGGTCCGCGGCCGGGGTGGGTTCGGGGGTCATGGGGCTGGCCTTGGCGCGCTGGTGTGCGGGGTGTCGGGGTGTTCGGAGCGCTGACGCTGCAGGCTGCCCCGAACCTCTAGCAAATTCTGAGAAACGGTGTGTAGGTCCTCACAATTCCTCAAGATTCTGCGGAATGGCGTGGCTACAATCGTGTTCCATTGTAGTGAGGTGACTGTCTTACCGTGAGCGAACCCAAGACCTGGATGTGCCTGATCTGCGGCTGGATCTACAGCGAAGCCGATGGCGATCCCGAGCACGGCATTCCAGCCGGCACCGTGTGGGCCGATGTCTCGATGAACTGGACATGTCCCGAGTGTGGTGCGCGCAAGGAAGACTTCGAGATGGTTCAGATCTGACCCCGGCGCCGCTGTCAGCGGTGCACCGAGGGTCTTCGAGGAGAACGGCGCTTGGAGAATCAGGGGCCCCAAACCGGCGCACCGGCAGCAGCAGGCGCGAAGGTGCTTGTCATCGACGACAGCAACACCATCCGCCGCAGCGCCGAGATCTTCTTGCGCCAGGGTGGCCATGAGGTGGTGCTGGCCGAAGATGGATTCGACGCCCTGGCCAAGGTCAACGACCATGCGCCCGAGCTGATCTTCTGCGACATCCTGATGCCGCGGCTGGACGGCTATCAGACCTGCGCCATCATCAAGCGCAACCCGCGTTTTGCACATGTCCCGGTGATCATGCTGTCGTCCAAGGACGGGCTTTTCGACAAGGCACGTGGACGAATGGTCGGCTCCGAGGACTACCTCACCAAACCGTTCACCAAAGAGCAGTTGCTGCGCGCCGTGGACGCTTATCGTCGTGGCGCTGGCTGAACCCAAGGACCCCACGATGCCGATCCAGAAGATCCTCGTCGTCGACGACTCGAAGACCGAGCTCCACCATTTGTCCGACATCCTGGGCAAGCGGGGCTATACCGTTCGCACGGCCGAAAACGGCGAAGAGGCGATGCGGCGGCTGGAAGAAGAAAAACCGCAGCTCATCCTGATGGATGTGGTGATGCCGGGCCAGAACGGCTTTCAGCTCACGCGTGCCATCACGCGCGACCCCCGGTTTGCCGACGTGCCGGTGATCATGTGCACCAGCAAGAACCAGGAAACCGACAAGGTCTGGGGCATGCGCCAGGGTGCGCGCGACTACATCGTCAAACCGGTCAATGCCGACGAGCTGATCGCAAAGATCAAGGCTTTCGACTGACATGATGATGCCCCCAAGCTCGCTTGCGCTCGCGGCCCCCCAGGGGGGGTGTCCGCCGATGGCCCGGCAAAGCCGGTTCCATGGCGGGAAGCTGGGTCCTGCTTTGGGGCTTTGGTCCCCGAGCGCGGCCTACGGTGCACAGCCGGCCCCACGCTGAATGGCCAACCGCGAAGCGCTGCGTGAGCTGCAGGGCCGACTGGCCCAGCGGCTCCAGGCTGCGCGCACCGAAACACGCAAAGCTTCATGGCTGGCCATCGAGTGTGCGGGCCATGGCTTGCTGGTGCCGCTGGCCACCGCAGGTGAAATCTTCCCCGTCAGCCTGCTGCTGCCGGTGCCACACACCAACCCCTGGTTCCTGGGCGTGGCCAACCTTCGTGGTGGCCTGCATGGTGTGGTGGACCTGGCCGCCTTCCTGGCCTTGCGTGCGCCCTTGCCCCGCGACGCCGTGCGTGAACAGTCGCGCCTGCTGGCTTTCAACCCGACGCTGGGTTCGCAAAGTGCCGTGCTGGTCGACCGGCTCGCGGGCCTGCGCAGTGCTGCCCAGTTGACGGCCGAGCCCGTGGACGCCCAGGCCGGCAGCGCGTCGCGCCCTGTTTTTGCCAGCGCACGCTGGCTCGACGAGCAGGGCCGTGTCTGGCAAGAGATCGACCTTGCCGCGCTGGCCCGACATGAACAGTTTCTTGCCATCGCCGCGTGATGCGAGGCCGAATTGCCCGAGCCCCGGTTGCCAACCGGGGACACGTGATATCGCCATGAAGAGGACGCCATGAGCTTTCTGGACCGCATCAAGGGCGCAGGACGCGCCAAGCCGGAAGCCGACATTCCGCTGCCTTCGACGCCTTTCGACGAGCTGGCTGCGCCGATGAGTCCGACCGAGGTGACGGTGCGCCTGGGTCAGGGCAGCACGGCCGGCGGCGGCCGTGATGACGCCGATTCCTCCATCATTTCCGAGGCCGCCCCTTCCGAGCTGGCACAGGAGTTCAGCGAAACCCGCATGGCCGGTGCAAACACCGAGAGCGAAGGGTTCACCAGTGGCCTGCCGATCATCGGTGCCTGGCCGCTGGCGCGTCAGCAACGGGCGCTGCTGATCACCGCCGGTGTCGGTCTGGCCGGCATTCTGCTCACGGTGGTGCTGGTGCTGGTTTCCAGCAGCAGTGGTTCTCGCCAGGTGGCAGCGGCGGGCCAGGCCACCACGCAGTCGCAGCGCCTGGCCAAGTCGGTGTCGCAGGCGCTGGTGGGCAGTGCCGCCGCTTTTCCCGAAGTGAAGGACAGCATCGACGTGCTGGCTGCCAATGTGCGCAGCCTGAAGACGGGCGAAGGCAATGTGCCTGCGGCGCCCCTGGCGCTGCAGGAAGAGCTGGACGTGCTGGTGCCCCTGGTGGACCGCGCCGAGAAAAACGCGGCCATCGTGCTGGCCCAACAGAAGACCCTGACCCAGGTCGGTGAAGCGTTGCGCGCCATCAACCGCCAGAGCGCCGACCTGCTGGAAACAGCCGAAACCGTGTCTTCGCTGAAGCTGCAGAGCGGCGCTTCGGCTTCCGAGCTGTCGGCGGTGGGCCAGCTGGTGATGCTGACGCAGCGCATCGGCAAGAGCGCCAACGAATTCCTGACCACCGAGGGTGTCAGTGCCGAGGCAGTCTTCCTGCTCGGCAAGGACCTGAACTCCTTCAAGGAAATTGCGCAGGGTGTCATCAACGGCAACGCCGACCTGCGACTGCCCGGCACCCGCGACCCGCAGGTGCGTGAACGCCTGCAGCAGTTGTTGACCCAGTACGAACAGACACGCACCGAAGCCAGCGCCATTTTGGGCAACTTGCAAGGCCTGGTGGCCGCGCGTGAAGCGCAGACCTCGATCGTGGCCGACTCCGAGCCCTTGCGCCTGGGGCTGGACAAGTTGCAGGCCGGCCTGACCGATGCCACGGGTTTTGGGGGCGGCCGGCTCTTCCTGGGCTTGCTGTCGGGTCTGCTGCTGCTTGCCGGCGCCCTGGGCCTCTTGCGCCTGTTCGTGAGAGACCAGAGCACCCGCATGCAATCGGCCGACGTGCAGCGCCAGGAAGCCGAGCGCCAGGAGCAGGAAGCCAAGCGTGTCAACGATGCCAACCAGGCCGCCATTCTGCGACTGATGAACGAACTGCAGACGGTGGCTGAAGGTGACCTGACGCAGCAAGCCACGGTGACCGAAGACATCACGGGCGCCATCGCCGATTCGGTGAACTACACCGTGGAAGAGCTTCGTTCGTTGGTCGAACAGGTGCAGACCACGGTGGGTCGTGTGACCGAGACCACGGCGCAGGTGGAAAACACCTCCACTGAACTTCTGGCCGCGTCGACCGAGCAGCTGCGCGAGATTCGCAACACCGGCGACGAAGTGCTGCAGATGGCCGGCCGCATCAATGACGTGTCGGCGCAGGCGCAGGAAACCGCCAGCGTGGCGCGCCAGTCGCTGCAGGCGGCTGAATCGGGCCTGGCGGCGGTGAACAACGCCATCGGCGGCATGAACTCCATCCGCGACCAGATCCAGGACACCTCCAAGCGCATCAAGCGGCTGGGCGAAAGTTCGCAGGAGATCGGCGAAATCACCGAACTGATTTCCGACATCACCGAGCAGACCAACGTGCTGGCGCTGAACGCCGCCATCCAGGCCGCTTCAGCCGGTGAAGCCGGCCGCGGTTTCAGCGTGGTGGCCGAAGAAGTGCAGCGCCTGGCGGAACGCTCGGCCGACGCCACGCGCCAGATCGCGGCCATCGTCCGCACCATTCAGACCGACACGCAAGACGCCGTGGGCGCCATGGAGCGCAGCACGCAGGGTGTGGTGGAAGGGGCACGGTTGTCCGACGCCGCTGGCGCTGCGCTGGGTGACATCGACCGCGTCACGCGCGAGCTGTCCGACCTGATCTCGCGCATCTCGGCCGAGGCGCTGAAAGAAGCCCAGTCGGCCAACGTCGTGGCGGCCAACATCCAGCACATCTTCGCCGTGACCGAGCAGACGTCGGAAGGCACACGCTCGACGGCACAGATGGTGCGCGAATTGTCGCGCAGCGCCGAAGAACTGAAAACTTCGGTCTCGCGTTTCAAGATCAGCTGACGCTGAGCTTGCCGACCGCACCGCAGCGATGCAGGACACGATGGACACCGAGACCGCCGCCCTGAACGGCCCCGCTGGCGATGACCTCAGCGCCTTGGCCTGGGTGCATGGCGAACTGCGCCGTTCGCTCGAATCGGCGCACAAGTCGCTGCGCCGCTACCTGAAGGACGCGGAAGCGGCCACCGGGGGCGACCTCGACGCGGTCGATCCTTCGGTGCTGCGCGGCGCCCGCACGCAGTTGCACCAGGGTGTGGGTGCGCTCGAACTGGTCGGCCTGCCGGCGGTGGCCGACGTGTTGCGGGCCAGCGAAAGTGCGGTCCAGCGCATGGTGGCCAAGCCGGCGTTGGTGAACGCGCAGGCCGTCGAGGTCATCGAACGGGTGTCCTTTGCGCTGCTCGACTTCCTGGCGCGCATGCTGGCGCGCAAACCGGTGTCGCCGGTGATGCTGTTCCCGCAGTACCGTGCTGCGCTGCAGCTGGCGGGTGCCGACCGTGTGCACCCGGCAGACCTGTGGAAAGTCGACTTCCAGTGGCTGGAAATGCCGCACGACCCGCGGGCCACCCCGCGCGAGGCCGACGACGAAGCCCGTAGCGCCATGGAAACCGAGGTGCTGGCGCTGATGCGCGGGCCAGGCCGCGCGGCGTTGACACGCACGAGCGACCTGTGCGCCGACCTGGCTGCCGGCGCGCGCATCAAACAGGGTGGTGCCGGCCTGGCTTCGCTGTGGCAGCTGGCCGCGGCAGTTTTCGAAGCGCAGGCCGCGGGGCTGCTCGATGCCGACGTCTACAGCAAGCGCCTGGCTTCGCGGCTCTTGGCGCAGCTGCGCAGCACCGTGCGTGGCCAGCCCGAGCCTTCCAACCGACTGGCGCAGGACCTGCTGTTTTTCTGCAGCCACGCCCGTGTGCCAAGCGACGAGACCAGCGCGCCGCGCCTGCAGGCCGTTCGCCGCGCCTGGCGCCTGCACGAACTGCCGGTGGCCGATTACGAAACTCCGCGCCTGGGCCGCTTCGATCCCTCGCACCTGGTGCTGGCGCGCAAACGTGTCGCCGCCGCCAAGGACGCCTGGTCGGCCGTGGCCGGTGGCGAGCAGCACCGCATCAGCGGCCTGCCCGAGCAGTTTGCGCTGGTCGGCGAATCGCTGCAGCGGCTGTTCCCCAGCGGCGAGGTGCTGGCCCAGTCGCTGCAGGCCACCGTCGCGCAGACCGTCAGTTCGGGTCAGTCGCCACCTGCACCGCTGGCCATGGAAGTGGCCACCGGCATCCTCTACCTCGATGCGTCGCTGGAAGACGGTGAGCTCGACCAGCCCGAACTGGGCGAGCGCATCCAGCACCTGTCGAACCGCATCGACAAGGTGCGCCAGGGCGCTGACCCGCAGCCGCTGGATATCTGGATGGAGGAGCTGTACCGCCGTGTCAGCGACCGCCAGACCATGGGCAGCGTGGTGCAGGAACTGCGGGCTTCGCTGTCCGAAGTCGAAAAGCAGATCGACCACTACTTCCGCAACCCGGCCGAACGCCAGGTGCTCATTCCTGTGCCGGCGCAGCTGTCGTCGATGCGCGGCGTGCTGTCGGTGCTGGGCATGGACCAGGCCTCGGCAGCGGCCCTCTTCATGCGCGACGACGTCGACGCCTTGGCGCAGACCGAAGTCGACCCCCAGCGTGCCATCCAGGCCGGCACCTTTGACCGCCTGGCCGACAACCTGGGTGCGCTGAGCTTCCTGATCGACATGCTCAGCGTGCAGCCGCAACTGGCCAAGTCGCTGTTCCGCTTCGACCCCGAAACTGGGCTGCTGAGCGCGGTGATGGGCCAGTCCGAGCGTGTCTCGGCCTTTGCCCAGCTTGATGAAACCGAACCGCGGCAACTGGCGCCCACAGCCGCTGCCAGCAGCACCGCGCCGTTGCTGGTGCAGTTGCAGGCGCTGGGTGCATCGGCCGCCAGCGCCGACGTTGCCGATGCCGACCTTGCACGCGACGCCGAACGGCTGGCACAGCAGGCGCTGGCCGCCGACCAGCCCGAGCTCGCACGTCTGCTGGCCAGCGCCCACCGGGGCCTGCGCGACACTGGCGTCAGCTCGCAAGACAAGCTGGCGCTGCGCGCCGAACTCAGCGAGGCAGTGGCTGGGCTGGGTGCAGTGGCACCCGAGGCGCCGGCACCCACGGCGCCAGTGCCACCACCCAAGCCCGCGCCGCAAGGTGGCACGGGCCTGGAAGACGACCCGGAGATGCGCGACATCTTCATCGAAGAAGCGCGCGAAGTGGTCACCGACGCCACCGCTGCGGTTGAAAGGCTGCTGACGGCACCCGACAGCGCGCAGGACATGACCGCCGTGCGGCGTGCCTTCCACACGCTGAAGGGCAGTTCGCGCATGGTGGGCCTGCGCGACTTCGGCGAGGCCGCCTGGGCCTGCGAGCAGCTCTTCAACGCCCGACTCGCGCAGGCACCGCACATGGACCCGCCGCTGCGGCTTTGCACCACCGAAGCGCTGGCCTACATGAGCAGCTGGGTCGAGGCCATCGCAGCAGGCCACGAAGGTGGCCACCAGACGGCAGCTGTGGCGCAGTCGGCCGACGCGCTGCGCCTGGAAGACCGGCGTGTGCCGATCGAACTGCCCGCGCCGGTGGCACCTGCTGCTGTGGCCGAAGTGCCGGTGCCCGAAGACTCCACCCTCATCCTGCCCCGGCCGACGGCAGCGGCAGCAGAAACCGCGGTGTCGCTGGACCGCACCGTGCGGCTGGAAGACGGGCCGACGGTGATCCTGCCCAAGGCACTGCCGGCCGAAGCTGCACCCGAAGCCGAAGCCGAGGCCGAGCTTGATCTCGAAGCCTTGCCTGTCGCCGAGTTGCTGCCTGAGCAGCCCGTCGAAGCGATCGAGGAGTTCACGGTTTCAACCTTTGATGCGCCTGCGATCGAAGCCGAACTGCCTGCGCCACCCGACGTACCTGCGATCGAAGTGCCGGCAGAAGCCGTCGAGCCCTTTGCCGCCACGCTGATCGAAGACCCCAGCCACGATCCGCTGGGCGAAGCACAGGAACCGGCGGTCCCCGAAGCGGCATTCATGCTGTCGCTGGGCGATCTCGACGACGAACCGGCACCGCGTGTTGTGCCCGATGTGCAGCCCCTGGCACAGCGCATGCCCGACCTGCCCAGCGCGGCCGACCTCGACCTCGCGGCGCCCGCGCCAGCCGCCCTGGCCAGTGTGCCGACACCGGTCGACGAAGACCTGAGCTTTGAGCTCGACCTGGGTGAATTCAACGAAGTGCCCGAGCGGGCCGCGGCCGAATCAGCATTGCCGATGCCGGTGGACTTGCCGCTGGACGCACCCGACCTGCTGCTGGAAGGCGAAGCAGGCGACACGGCGGCGGTGCCTGCGGCCGACGTGGAGTCGGTCGAGATCGACTTCGACGAGTTCGGCGACGTCTTTGCCGACGCACCGGTCGAAGCAGCACCAGCCGCTGCCGCGGCAGTCGCTGAACCGGCAGCACCCGAGACGGTGCCCGAACCGCCAACCGACCCAACCGAAGCCGACGAGCAGGTCAAGGTCATCGGACCGCTGCGCATCAGCATCCCGCTGTTCAACATCTACCTGAACGAAGCCGACGAACTGTCGCGCCGCCTGGTGGCCGAACTGGGTGAATGGACGCTCGAAGCCGAGCGCCACCCGGTGGCGGATTCAGCCGTCGCGCTGGCCCATTCCCTGGCCGGCAGTTCAGCCACGGTGGGTTACGCCGAGCTGTCGGCATTGGCGCGTTCGCTGGAACACGCGTTGATGCGGTCCAGCGCAGCGGGTCATGGCCGGCCTGGCGAAGCGCAGCTCTTTGCCGACGTGGCCGAAGAAATCCGCCGTCTGCTGCACCAGTTCGCTGCCGGTTTCCTGCGGCCTGTCGACGAAGCGCTGACCGAACAACTGGCGGCACACGAACGGCTGCCGGTGCAGAGTGCGGACGTGCTGGCCAGCCTGCAGCCGGAAGTCGAGGACATAGCCCCCGACTACGGCGCCCTGCAGGCCACCGCCGACGGCGACGAGCTTGGCTTTGCACCCCACGACGACATCGACGCCGTGGACGCGATCGATGCCGAGCTGTTCCCGATCTTCGAAGAAGAAGCCGAAGAACTGCTGCCGCAGCTGCAGGGCCGTCTGCGTGAATGGCACGACCACCCGGGCAACCCGGGTGCACCGGCGGCCTGCATGCGCACGCTGCACACCTTCAAGGGTGGTGCAAGGCTGGCGGGTGCGATGCGCTTGGGCGAAATGGCGCACCAGCTGGAATCCGAGGTGGAGCACCTCAGTGCGCAGGACATGCCACAAGCGGCGCAGGTCGAGCCACTGCTGGCCCGAGCAGACGCGATGGCGGCGGCCTTCGAGACGCTGCGCCGCCGACCAGCCACACCGGCCCCGCTGGCGGCGCCAGCCGTGGCTGCGGCAGCGGAAACCGAGCCGCCGGTGGTCGACCTGGCCTTCGAGCAGCCGGTGGCCGCCGCTCTGGTCGAGCCGGAACCCGCGCCCGAGACCGAAGCCGACACTGCGCCCGAAAACGCTGCCGATGCAGCAGCCGAAGCCGATCAGGCCGTGCCCGGGGCCGAGGCAACTGCGGATACAGCGGCTGCGGAAGCCGAAGTGCCGACCGAAGCCGAGCCCGCGCTGGACATCGACTTCGATGCCGCCCCCGCCCCCGGCGCCGCAGCCGAAGCCGCAGCCCCCGTGGCGCCCATGGCCCTGGTGCCCATCGACTGGTCGCGCTTTTCGCCCGGCACCGCCGCGCCAGCGGCGGCCAACGCCGACCGAGCGGGTGCAGGGCAGGGTGCGGCCGTGCGGGTGCGCGCCGCCCTGCTGGACCGCCTGGTCAACAACGCTGGCGAGGTGAGCATCACCCGTTCGCGTATCGACAGCACGGTGCAACTGCTGCAGGGTTCGCTGGGTGAGCTGACCGAAAGCCTGGAACGCATGCGGCGCCAGCTGCGTGACATCGAGGTCCAGGCCGAAACGCAGATCAGCAGCCGGCTCGAAGCCGCCAAGGCTTCGTCGCAGACCTTCGACCCGCTGGAGATGGACCGCTTCACGCGTTTCCAGGAACTGACCCGGTTCATGGCCGAGTCGGTCAACGACGTGGCCACGCTGCAGCGCAGCCTGCAGCGCACGCTGCAGTCGGCCGAAGACGAACTGGCGGCGCAGGCGCGACTGACACGCGAGTTGCAGGACGACCTGTTGCGCACGCGCATGGTCGAGTTCGAAAGCCTGGCCGACCGCCTGTACCGCACGGTGCGGCAGGCCGCGCGCGACACCGCCAAGCAGGTGCGGCTGGACATCGTGGGCGGTGGCATCGAAATCGACCGCGGTGTGCTCGAGCGCATGGTCGGCTCTTTCGAACACCTGCTGCGCAACAGCGTGGCACACGGCATCGAGGCGCCGGCCGAACGTGAACGCGTGGGCAAGGCCGCGGGGGGCCTGATCACCGTCACGGTGGCGCAGTCGGGCAATGAAGTGGCGGTTGAGTTTGCCGACGACGGCGCCGGCCTGGACCTGGGCCGCATCCGCCAGCGTGGCATCGAACGGGGCCTGCTGGCCGCCGACGCGTTGCCCAGCGACGACGAGCTGTCGCAGCTGGTTTTTGCCTCGGGCTTCAGCACCGCGGAATCGGTGACCGAACTGGCCGGCCGCGGGGTGGGCCTGGACGTGGTGCGCGCCGAAGTCAACGCCATGGGCGGCCGCATCGAGACCCACAGCGAAACCGGCCGCGGCTCACGCTTTCGGCTGCTGCTGCCTCTGACCACCGCGGTCACGCAGGTGGTGATGCTGCGCTGTGGCGAAACCACCGTGGCCGTGCCTTCGCCACTGATCGAGTTGGTGCGCCGTGTGCCCACAACCGAGGTCGAGCAGGCTTATGTCGATGGCCACCTTCTCTTCGGTGGCGAGTCGGTGCCCTTTTTCTGGCTGGCTTCGCTGTTGCAGCAAGGTGCACGCGGCCCCGACAAGGGCCGCAACCAGAGCATCGTCATCGTGCGCAGTGCCGCACAACGGGTGGCGGTGCACGTGGACGAAGTGGTTGGCAACCAGGAAGTGGTGGTCAAGAACGTGGGCCCGCAGCTCTCGCGCTTGCCCGGCTTGGCCGGTGTCACCCTCTTGCCGTCGGGCGCGGTGGCGCTGATCTACAACCCGGTGGCGCTGGCCACGGTCTATGGCGACTCTGCGCGAGCGCTGTCGCAAGCCGCTGCTGCAGCGGCCGCCGCGCCGGTGCTGCCGGCCGCGCCGGTGGTCACAGCCCTGCCGATGGTGCTGGTGGTCGACGACTCGCTCACCGTGCGTCGCGTCACGCAGCGCCTGCTGGTGCGCGAAGGCTACCGCGTGGTCACGGCCAAAGACGGTCTGGATGCGCTCGAGCGGCTGGCCGAAGAGCGCCCGGCGGTGTTGCTGTCGGACATCGAGATGCCGCGCATGGACGGTTTCGACCTGGTTCGCAATGTGCGCGCCGACGCAAGGCTGCAAGGCCTGCCGGTGGTGATGATCACCTCGCGCATTGCGCAGAAGCACCGCGACTATGCGGCCGAGCTGGGTGTCGACCACTACCTGGGCAAGCCGTATTCCGAAGAAGAACTGCTGTCGTTGGTGGCTGCTTATGTGCGGGCGCAGGCAGCTGCCGCCGCGGTGTGATGGCGATCAGTGACAATCCGTCTGCGACCGATGGGTCGGCGGCAGCGCTGTCAAAGCAAGCATCCAAAGAGGGGCTATGTCCCGCATCGTAGAGCACCTGGCCGATCTCACCGGCTTTCGCGATCGGGATGTCCTCGACGTGACCCTGGTGGGCGCGCTCAAGGACCTGCTGCGTCTGCAGGCGGTGGCCATCTACCGGTGCGTGGGTGAGGTGGGTCAGGAACGCTGGCTGACCCGCGCCCGTCTGGCGGCCGACGACACCACGGCCACGGCTGACCCGCTGTGGGCCGATCCGGCCACGTTGCCCAGGCTGAACGACCACCCCGACCGCCACGCCTGCCTGCAGAGGCAGGAATCGTTCACGGTGGACGGCTCGCCCACGATGGCCTACTTTCCATTGACCACCGACCGAGAACCCGTCGGCGTGCTCGAATTGCAGACCTTGCTGCCACTGTCCCATGAAGAGGTGCGGCTGGTGTGCAGCATCCTGCGCATCTACCGAAACTTCCAGGGTCTGCTGGACTACAGCGAACGCGACACGCTCACCGGGCTGCTGAACCGCAAGACCTTCGACGAGAGCTTTCTGCGCGTGGCCGTGCAGCCGCCGCAGCCCGCACCCCAGCAGCGCAGCGAAGCGCGCCGGCTCGGGCCCACGGGTGGGTCGTGGCTGGGCGTGATCGACATCGACCATTTCAAGCGGGTCAACGACACCCACGGCCACCTGATCGGCGACGAGGTCTTGCTGTTGCTGTCGCGCTTGATGCGCACCAGCTTCCGCTTCCACGACCACCTCTACCGCTTTGGCGGCGAAGAGTTCGTGGTGCTGATGCGCTGTGGCAGCCCTGAAGACGCAGCTCAGGCCTTCGAGCGCTTGCGCAGCAATGTCGAGCGCTATATCTTTCCGCAGGTGGGTCAGATCACGGTCAGCGTGGGCTTTTCCGAACTGCGGCCGGGTGATTCACCCAGCAGTGCCTTCGAGCGGGCCGACAAGGCCGTCTACTACGCCAAGGAAAACGGCCGCAACCAAGTGGCCCACCACGCTGAACTGGTGGCCACCGGCAAACTCAGCGAAGAAACCCACGACGCCGGGGACGTGGAGTTTTTCTGAGCCGGGCCGGGCGCCGAGCCAGGCCGGGCCGGGTTTGGGCGATTCAGTTCGTGTGCCGGGCGATGGCATCGGGAAAACCCCATCACCAAGTCGACTTAAACAAACGTTTGATTTGTGCCCTAGCATCGGCGGGTGATTGCACCTGTCGAGCCCCCTGGCCTTTCAGCGCCACCCGCCGAAGCCGGCAAACCCACCGAAGACGCCCGCGCCCGCCTGCTTCAGGCGGGTCTGCGCTTGTTTGCCCAGCAGGGCTACAGCAAGACCAGCACCCGTGAACTGGCCGAGGCTGCCAATGTCAACGTGGCGTCCATCAGCTACTACTTCGGCGACAAGGCGGGCCTGTATCGCGCGGTGTTTGTCGAACCCATGGGCACGCCGGAAGAGGACGTGGCCCGCTACGACGGCTTGCACCTGACGTTGGCGCAGGCCTTGCGCGGTTTTTACGACGGCTTCCTGGAGCCACTGCGGCAGGGCGACGAAGCGCGCCTTTGCATGAAATTGCACTTCCGCGAGATGCTCGAGCCCACGGGCCTGTGCGAACTGGGCATCACCGACGCCATCCGGCCCATGCACGACGCTTTGCTGGCGGTGCTGCGCCGCCACCTGGGCCTGGCGGCGGTCGACACCGACCTGCAGCGCCTGGCCATCTGCCTGGCCGGCCTGGGCGTGCACATGCACGTGGGTCGCGACATCAGCGACGCACTGGTGCCCGGCATCAACGACGGCGCGCAGGCGCTCGACTGCTGGTCCGACCGGCTGGTGCTGTTCGGGCTGGCGATGGTGCGCGCCGAAGCCACGCGCCGGGGCATTCCCTTGCCTGAACTGGACTGAACATGAAGCCATCTTCCCGGGCCCTGGTCACCCTGGCCGCTGCCGCCTTGCTGTCGGCCTGCGCCACGGCGCCCGACCCATCGCCGCCACCGGCTGGCCCTGCGCTGCCCACCCGCTGGCAGGCACCGCTGCCCCACGACGGGGCCGCTGCCGACCTGGCCCAGTGGTGGGCCCGATTCAACGACCCCGTGCTGCTGCCGCTGCAGGAAGCGGCGCAGCAGGCCAGCCCCACGCTGGCCAGCGCCTTGGCCCGCGTCGAACGCGCCCGGGCTTCGCGCGCTGCGGCAGGTGCTGCGGGTGCGCCGCGGCTGGACGCCGTGGCCAGCGCCAGTTCGGCGCGTCAACTGCCCGGCCAGCGCACCGCGCACCTGGCCAGTGCGGGCCTGCAGGCGGCCTGGGAACTGGACCTGTTCGGCGCCGTCGCCGCCGGGCGTCAGGCGGCGCAGGCGCGGCTGGAAGGTGCACAGGCCGGCTGGCACGACGCGCGTGTGTCGGTGGCCGCCGAAGTGGCCAGCAGCTACACCGCGCTGCGGGCCTGCGAGGCGCAGCTTGCGCAAACGCGTCTGGACACCGCGTCGCGGGCGGAAACCGCGCGCCTGACCGACCTGAGCGCACGCAGCGGCTTCACCGCCCCGGCCGACGCCGCGCTGGCACGTGCCGGTGCGGCGCAGGCGCGCGGCCAGTGGCTCAGCCAGCAGGCGCAGTGCGATACGCTGTTGAAGGGCCTGGTCGAGATCACCGATCTGCCTGAACCCGATCTGCGCCAGCGTCTGGCCGCAGGCTCGGCGCGTTTGCCGCAGCCCGCGCCGCTGTCGCTGACGGCACTGCCTGCGGCCTTGCTGTCGCAACGGCCCGACCTGGCTGCGGCTGCGCGTGAAGTGGTGGCAGCCGCCGCCGACCGTTCGCAGAGCCAGGCGCGGGAACTGCCGCAGATCAGCCTGTCGGGTTCACTGGCAGGTGCCAGCTTGCGCAGTGGCGGTGTCACGAACAACGGCGCCACCTGGTCGATCGGCCCGGTGGTGGTGAGCCTGCCACTCTTCGACGGCGGGGCACGGACCGCGTCCACCGCCGCCGCGCGGGCCAGCTACGACGAAGCGGTGGCGCTGTACGCGGCGCAGCTGCGGCGCGCGGTGCGCGAGGTGGAAACCGCGCTCGTGGCGCTGGACTCGACGGCACAACGCGAGGTGGACGCGCTGTCGGCCGCGCGCGACTTCGAAGCCTCGCTGGTGGCCACGCAGGCGCGCCAGCAAGGTGGCCTGGCCAGTCTCTTTGACCTGGAAGCCGCGCGCCGCAATGCCGTGCTGGCACAGAGCACGCTGATCGAACTGCAGCGCGAACGTGTGACGGCCTGGATTTCGTTGTACCGCGCCCTGGGCGGCGGCTGGACTGCCACCGACGATCTCGCCCGGACGGCTGCCGTCCAGCCTTGAAACAAAGCCAGACCATGAAACACCTGCTTGCCCTGAACAAACGCACCCGCATCGGCGCAGCCGTGGCCCTGCTGGCCTGCGGTGCCGTGCTGGCGATGTTGGCCTACACAGCCGGTCACGCGGCCGACGACAGGGTGGCCAAGCCGGCCGCGGCTGCGCCAGCCAAGGCCGCGCTGACGGTGACCACGACCCAGCCTCAGCGCAGCAGCCTGGCCACCGCGCTGCAGGCCAACGGCAACATCGCACCCTGGCAGGAGGCCATCGTCGGCGCCGAGAGCAACGGCATGCGGCTGGCCGAGGTGCGGGTCAACGTCGGTGATGTCGTCAAGCGCGGCCAGGTGCTGGCCACCTTCGTGGCCGACATGGCGCAGGCCGACCTGGCGCAGAGCCGCGCCGCCGTGGCCGAGGCCGAAGCCACCTTGGCCGATGCCGGCGCCAATGCCCAGCGCGCGCGTGAGCTGCAGGCCAGCGGCGCGCTGAGCGCGCAGCAGATCAACCAGCTGCTGACCGCCGAACGCACCGCGCAGGCGCGGCTGGACGCGCTGCGGGCCGGTGCGAAGGTGCAGCAGCTGCGCCTGGCGCAAACCCAGGTGCTGGCACCCGACAGCGGTGTCATCAGTGCACGCAATGCCACCGTGGGGGCGGTGGTGCCGGCGGGCATGGAGCTGTTCCGGCTGATCCGCCAGGGCCGCCTGGAATGGCGGGCCGAAGTGGTGGCCGGCGAACTGGCGCAGATCAAGCCTGGGCAGGCGGTGCGCGTGACGGCGGCCGGCGGCGCGCCGGTGGCCGGCAAGGTGCGCATGGTGGCGCCCACGGTGGACGCCGCCACGCGCAATGGCATCGTGTATGTCGACCTGGCGCAGCCTGGCGCCATCAAGGCCGGCATGTTCGCGCGTGGCGACTTCGAAACCGGCAGCACCAGCGCGCTGACACTGCCACAGAGCGCGGTGCTGCTGCGCGACGGCTTCAGCTACGTCTACCGCGTCGGCGCCGAAAACAAGGTCGCGCAGACCAAGGTCGAGGTGGGCCGCCGCGTGGGGGACCGCATCGAGATCACCGGCGGCCTGGACGCCAGCACCAAGGTGGTGGCCAGCGGTGCGGGGTTCCTGGCCGACGGCGACACGGTGCGTGTGGTCGAAGCGCCGGTGAAAACCGCCGTCACCCGGTGAAACGGAGCCAGCGGCCATGAACGTTTCGACCTGGTGCATCAAGAACCCGATTCCGGCGGTGATGCTGTTCGTGATGATGACGCTGGCCGGTGTGCTGGCGTTCAACTCGATGAAGATCCAGCAGTTCCCCGACATCGACCTGCCCACCATCAACATCACCGCCAGCCTGCCCGGCACCGCGCCTGCGCAGATGGAAACCGAAGTCGCGCGCAAGATCGAAAACGCCGTCGCGTCGCTGCAGAACGTCAAGAACATCTACACCAAGGTGCAGGACGGCGTGGCCATCGTCACGGTGGAGTTCCGCCTGGAAAAAAACACGCAGGAAGCGCTGGACGACGTGCGTTCGGCCGTGGCGCGTGTGCGCAGCGACCTGCCGGCCGACCTGCGTGACCCCACCATCAGCAAGCTCGACCTGGCCGGAGCGCCGATCCTGACCTACACGGTGGCCAGCACGCGCATGGACGACGAAGCGCTGAGCTGGTTCGTCGACAACCAGGTCACCAAGGCCATGTTGGCCGTGCGTGGCGTGGGCAGCGTGGCGCGGGTGGGCGGTGTGACGCGCGAAGTGCGGGTGGAAGTCGACCCATCGCGCCTGCTGGCCCTGAACGCCAGCGCGGCGGACATCTCGCGCCAGCTGCGTGCGGTGCAGCAGGACGCAGCGGGTGGGCGAGCCGACGTGGGCGGCATCGAACAGAGTGTGCGCACCATCGCCACCGTGCAAAGCGCGGCCGAGCTGGCACGCCTGGAAGTGGCGCTGAGCGACGGTCGCCGCATCCGCCTGGACCAAGTGGCCACGGTCAGCGACACGGTGGCAGAAAAGCGCAGCGGCGCGCTGCTGAACGGCAAGCCGGTGGTGGGTTTCGAAATCGTGCGCAGCCGCGGCGCCGGTGAAACCGACGTGGCCGACGGTGTGCGGGCGGCGCTGGACAAGCTGCGTGCCGAACACCCCGACGTGACCGTCACCGAAGCTTTCAACTTCGTCGACCCGGTGGTCGAGAACTACGAAGGCAGCATGCTGCTGCTGCTGGAAGGCGCAGCGCTGGCGGTGCTGGTGGTGTGGCTCTTCCTGCGCGACTGGCGTGCCACGCTGGTGGCGGCCACGGCGCTGCCGCTGTCCATCATCCCGGCCTTTGCGGTGATGCACTATGTGTTCGGCTTCACGCTGAACGTCGTGACGCTGCTGTCGATGTCGCTGGTGGTGGGCATCCTGGTGGACGACGCCATCGTCGAGATCGAAAACATCATGCGCCACCTGCGCATGGGCAAGACGCCCTACCAGGCGGCCATGGAAGCGGCCGACGAGATCGGCCTGGCGGTCATTGCCACCACCTTCACGCTGATCGCGGTGTTTCTGCCTACCGCCTTCATGGCCGGTGTGCCGGGCAAGTTTTTCGTGCAGTTCGGGTGGACGGCAGCGATCGCGGTGTTCTTCTCGCTCGTTGTGGCGCGCATGCTGACGCCGATGATGGCAGCCTACATCCTGAAGCCGCCGAAGAAGGACCATTCCGAGCCGCGCTGGCTGAACATCTACACCCGCTGGGCCGCGTGGTGCCTGAAACACCGCGTGGTGACTTTGCTGGCAACAGCGGTGTTTTTCATCGGCAGCTTTTCGCTCGTGCCCCACTTGCCCACCGGCTTCATGCCACCTGACGACCTGAGCCAGACGCAGGTGACGGTGACGTTGCCACCCGGCAGCACCTACGAGCAGACCCTGTCGGCAGCCGAGCAGGCCCGGGTGCTGGTGCAAAAACACGAACACGTGAAGCTGGTCTACACCGCAGTGGGTGCCGGCAGCACGGGTGCCGACACCTTCACCCCCGGTGGCGGTGTGCCCGAGGTCACCAAGGCCACCTTGACCATCAACATGACCCACCGGTCCGAGCGTGGCGGGGTCAGCAAGCAGCAGGTGGAGTCGCAGCTGCGCGAACTGCTGGCCGTGCTGCCGGGTGCCCGTGTCAAGGTCGGCTTCGGCCAGAGCTCGGAGAAATACGTGCTGGTGCTGGCCGGCGAAGACGGCGAGGCACTGAGCGCCCATGCGGCCGTGGTTGAACGCGAACTGCGGGGCATTCCCGGCATCGGCGCGGTCACCTCCAGTTCCAGCCTGGTGCGGCCTGAACTCATCGTGCGGCCCGACGCGGCACGTGCAGCCGACCTGGGTGTGACGTCGCAGGCCATTGCCGACACCTTGCGCATCGCCACCGCGGGCGACTACGACCAGAGCCTGCCCAAGCTGAACCTGAGCCAGCGCCAGGTGCCCATCGTCGTGCGCCTGCCGGCGCAGGCACGCACCGACCTCGACCTGCTGTCGCGCCTGCCAGTGCCGGGCAAAAACGGGCCGGTGATGCTGGGCAACGTGGCCACGCTGACCATCGACAGCGGGCCGGCGCAGATCGACCGCTACAACCGCCAGCGCAACGTCAATTTCGAAATCGAGCTCAACGGCCAGCCGCTGGGCGAAGTGCAGGTGGCGGCGCTGTCGCTGCCCAGCCTGAAGAACCTGCCGGCGGGTGTGATCCAGACCGAGATTGGCGACGCCGAGGCCATGAGCGAGCTGTTTACCAGCTTTGGCCTGGCCATGCTGACGGGTGTTTTGTGCATCTACATCGTGCTGGTGCTGCTGTTCAAGGACTTCGTGCAGCCGGCCACCATCCTGGGAGCGCTGGTGCTGTCGATTCCGGGGGCCTTCCTGGCCTTGTTCGTCACCCAGACGGCGCTGTCGATGCCCAGCATGATCGGCCTCATCATGCTGATGGGCATTGCCACCAAAAACAGCATCCTGCTGGTGGACTACATCATCATCGCGCGGCGCGACCACGGCCTGGCGCGCTGGGACGCGGTGCTCGACGCCTGCCACAAACGCGCGCGGCCCATTGTGATGACCACCATCGCCATGGGCGCCGGCATGATGCCCATCGCGCTGGGTCTGGGCACCGACCCCAGCTTCCGCGCGCCGATGGCCATCGTGGTCATCGGGGGGCTCATCACCTCGACCTTCCTGAGCCTGCTGGTGATTCCGGTGCTGTTCACCTATGTCGATGACTTGATCCAGAAGCTGCAGCGCCTGCTGCGCCTCAAGGACAAACCCGTTTCCACCGTTTCCACGGGGCAAGAGGTGAGCGCATGAACCCGCAACGGCGCCTGTGCCTGAAGCTGGCCGCCGCGGCGGCGGCCACCTGTGCCACGGCATGGCCTGTGCGCGCGCAAGACCTGGCTTCGGCGCGCGCGTTCGAAACGCTGGACCTGGACTGGGCCGACACGCGCCGCCAGCGTGCGGTGCCGGTGCGGCTGCACCTGCCCACGGATGCTTCGGCCACACGGCCGGTGCCGCTGCTGGTGTTTTCGCATGGCATCGGCGGTTCTCGCCGGGGTTACAGCTGGCTGGGCCACCACCTGGCCGGCAACGGCATCGCCAGCCTGCACCTGCAGCATGTGGGCAGCGACCGCCAGCTGTGGTCGGGCAGTGTTTTTGGCCTGGTCGGCCGCCTGCAGGACGCCGCACAGGCCGCTGAAGCCCTGGCCCGGGTGCAGGACCTGCGGTTTGCGCTGGACACGCTGCTCACCAGCGAACTGGCGTCGCGCCTGGATGCCACGCGCATCGTTGCCGCCGGCCACAGCTACGGTGCCAACACGACCTTGCTGGCCTGCGGTGCGCGGGTGGAACGTGAGGGCCAGGTCGTGGCGCTGGCCGACGACCGGCTGCGCGCTGCCATCGTGATCTCGGCACCGCCCTTCTATGGCCAGCCCGACCCCACGCCGATCCTGCAGTCGGTGACCGTGCCCAGCCTGCACGTCACGGCCACCGAAGACATCATCCGCATCCCCGGTTACTTCAGCGGCTTCGAAGACCGCGTGGCGGTGTTCGATGCCACGGGCAGCCCGCAGAAGTGGCTGGCGGTGTACCAGGGCGGTTCGCACAGCATGTTCACCGACCGCGGCGGCACCGGTGGTGCGACGCTGAACCCGCAGGTGAAAGCCGCCACACGTGCACTGGCACTGGCTTTCCTGCAGGGTGTGTTCGACGGCGAAGGTGCGGCCTTGCGGCAGTGGCCGCAGCGGCACGGGGACATCCTGGCGCGCTTCACCGCACCTGGGGTCTGAAGCCCGGGGGCTGAGCGGGCTGAGCGCGTGCCAGTGGCGGGCCGGTTGAGAATGCATCCTCTTGCCACGTCCAGCGAGCCGGCCTTGCCCACCCTGTCCCACCTGCAGTTGCTCGAAGCGCAGAGCATCCACATCCTGCGCGAAGCCGTGGCCGAATCGGAACGGCCGGTGATGCTGTATTCGGTGGGCAAGGACAGCGCCGTGCTGTTGCACCTGGCGCGCAAGGCTTTCCACCCGGGGCCCTTGCCGTTTCCGCTGCTGCACGTGGACACGACCTGGAAGTTCCGCGACATGTACACCCTGCGCGAGCGCATCGCACGCGAGCCCGGTCTGACGCTGCTGGTGCACACCAACCCGCAGGCGCAGGCCGACGGCATCAACCCTTTCGACCATGGCTCGCAGCTGCACACCGACCTGTGGAAAACGCAGGGCCTGAAGCAGGCGCTGGATCTGCACCGCTTCGACCTGGCTTTTGGCGGCGCCCGCCGCGACGAAGAAAAGTCGCGCGCCAAGGAGCGCATCTTTTCCTTCCGCAACGCCCACCACGGCTGGGACCCGCGCCAGCAGCGGCCCGAACTCTGGCACCTGTACAACGGCCGCAAACGGCCCGGTGAATCGATGCGTGTGTTCCCGCTCAGCGACTGGACCGAGCTGGACGTGTGGCTGTACATCCAGGCCGAAGGCATCGAAGTGGTGCCCTTGTACTTCGCCGCCGAACGGCCAGTGGTGGAACGCAGCGGCACGCTGATCATGGTGGACGATGAACGCATGCGCCTGCACCCTGGCGAACTGCCCCAGAACCGCCTGGTGCGCTTCCGGACGCTGGGCTGTTACCCGCTGACGGGCGCGGTGGCCTCCACGGCGCGCACGCTGGCCGAGCTGATCGAAGAGCTGCAGGCCAGCCGCAGTTCCGAACGCCAGGGCCGCCTGATCGACAGCGACGGCACCGCGTCGATGGAAAAGAAAAAACAAGATGGCTACTTCTGACACCGCGGCGGACCCTGTCGCCGGCAGCGATGGCACCGCGCCCGTTGACGCGGGCCTGCTGCGTTTCATCACCTGCGGTTCGGTCGACGATGGCAAGAGCACGCTGATCGGCCGTTTGCTGTTCGAAACCGGCGCACTGGCCGACGACCAGCTGGCCGCGGTGACCGCCGATTCGCAGCGCTGGGGCACGCAGGGCAGCGAACCCGACTACGCCTTGCTGCTCGACGGCCTGGCTGCCGAACGCGAGCAGGGCATCACCATCGACGTGGCCTACCGCTCGTTTGCCACCGCCCGCCGGCGTTTCATCGTGGCCGACACACCGGGTCACGAGCAGTACACGCGCAACATGGTCACCGGTGCGTCCACGGCAGCGGCGGCCGTGCTGCTGGTGGACGCCCGCAAGGGCCTGCTCACGCAGACCTGCCGCCATGCCTGCCTGGTGCAGCTGATGGGCATCCGCCATGGCGTGCTGGCGGTCAACAAGATGGACCAGGTGGCTTGGGCCGAAGGCACCTTCCGCGCCATCGAATCAGCGTGGCAGGCTTTCGCGGCCAGCCTGGGCCTGCAAGGCATCAGCGTCATTCCACTGTCTGCACTGCGCGGCGACAACGTCACCCAGGGCAGCGTGAACATGTGCTGGTACAGCGGTCCGACGCTCTTGGAATGCCTGGAAAGTTTGCCCGCCGATGAAACGGATCTGCAGGCCGGCCCGCTGCGCCTGCCCGTGCAGTGGGTCAACCGGCCCAGTGCCGATTTCCGCGGTTACGGCGGTCTGCTGGCCAGCGGCACGCTGCGGCCCGGCGACCGCGTTTGCATCCAGCACGGTGGCCAAGAGAGCCACGTGGCGCGCATCGTGGGGTGGGGCGATGATCTGCCGCTGGCGGTGGCCGGGCAGTCGGTGATGGTCACGCTGGCCGACGAGCTCGACGTGGCGCGCGGTGACCTGATCTCCGCGGCGGCGGCCCCGGCCGAAGTGGCCGACCAGTTCGAATGCACGCTGGTCTGGATGGCCGACGAACCCCTGCTGCCCGGTCGGCCCTATCTGCTGAAGATCGGCACCCGCACCGTGGGCGCCAGTGTCACCGCGCTGAAGTACCGGCTGGACGTGCACACGCTGGCCCACATCGCGGCGCGGCAGCTGGTGCTGAACGAAATCGGTGTGGCCACGCTGGCGCTGGACCGGCCGGTGGCTTTCGATCCGTATGCCAAGAACCGCGACACCGGCGGCCTGATCCTGATCGACCGTGTCAGCAACCACACGGTGGCCGCCGGCATGCTGCACTTTGCGCTGCGCCGTGCCCACAACATCCAGCCGCAGGCGCTGAGCGTGAGCCGCAGCGCACGCGCGGGTCTGATGGGCCAGCGCCCCTGTGTGCTGTGGTTCACCGGCTTGTCGGGTGCCGGCAAGTCCACCATCGCCAACCGCGTGGAAGCCGCGCTGCACGCCGAAGGACGGCACAGCGTGCTGCTGGACGGCGACAACCTGCGCCACGGCCTGAACAAGGACCTGGGTTTCAGCGCCGCGGAACGTGTCGAAAACGTCAGACGCGTGGCCGAAGTGGCGCGCCTGATGACCGACGCCGGCCTGATCGTGCTGGTGGCGCTGATCTCGCCCTTCCGTGCCGAGCGTGCGCTGGCACGTTCGCTGCTGCCGGCCGGCGAGTTCATGGAAATCTTCGTCGACGCAACGCTGGCGCTGGCCGAATCGCGCGACCCCAAGGGCCTGTACCGGCGCGCACGGCGCGGTGAGCTGGCCAATTTCACGGGCATCGACTCGCCCTACGAAGTGCCGCAGGACTGCGAGCTGCGGCTGGACACGCAGGCCTTGTCGGCCGACGAAGCGGCCGCCCAGGTGCTGGCCGCGCTGGTGGCTTTGACACGGTCCGACACCTGACGCTGGCTCAGGCGCTGCGTGCCTTCACCACCGCATAACGCTCCAGCGTGCGCATGCGTGCCGCACCGTGGTCCACCACCGGCGCGGGGTAGTTGCCCCCCAGCGTGACACCGGCCGCGGCCAGGTCCACCGGCCGGGCCTGCCAGGGTGCGTGGATCAGCTTGTCGGGCAGGGCGGCCAGCTGCGGCAGGTAGCGGCGGATGAAACGGCCGTCCGGGTCGAACTTTTCGCTCTGGTTCACGGGGTTGAAGATGCGGAAGTAGGGCTGGGCGTCGCAGCCGCTGCTGGCCGCCCACTGCCAGCCGCCGTTGTTGGCCGCCAGGTCGAAGTCGTTCAGGTGCAGCGCGAAGTAGGCCTCGCCACGGCGCCAGTCGATGCCGAGATCTTTCGTCAGGAAGCTGGCCACCACCATGCGCAGGCGGTTGTGCATATAGCCGGTGGTGTTGATCTGGTGCATGGCCGCGTCGACCAGCGGGTAACCGGTGCGGCCTTCGCACCAGGCGGCGAAGAGCGCGTCGGCGTGTTTGCCGTGTTCCCACTTGATGCGGTCGTATTCGGGCTTGAATGCACCCGTGACGACATGCGGGTGGTGGTGCAGGACCTGGTGGTAGAAGTCGCGCCAGACCAGCTCGGACAACCACACCTCGGCGCCGTGGGAGCCCGCCACGCTGCGTTCGTGTGCGGCACGCGCCAGCTGGCGGATGGACACCGTGCCGAAGCGCAGGTGCGTGCTCAGGTAGCTGGGGCCTTTCACGGCCGGGAAGTTGCGCGTTTCCTGGTAGCGGTCGATGCGGTCCAGGAAGTCGGCCAGCAGTTCCTGCGCACCGGCCGGGCCGCTGGGCAGGCGCAGCTGGTGCAGGTTGGTGGCTTCGAAACCGATCGCCTGCAGGCTGGGCACACCAGCCTGGTTGGCGGGCCGGGGCGCCAGCGCCGACGCGTGGCGCGCCACCGGGTAGCCCTTCAGGTAAAAGGGCTCGCAGCGTTTCAGCCAGGCGTTTTTGTAAGGGGTGAAGACCGAAAACGCGCCGCCGGCTTGGGTCAGCACCTCCTTGCGTTCGAAAACCACGTGGTCCTTGCTGGTGTGCAGCACCACACCCGCATGGGCCAGCAAACCCCGCAGCCGGGCATCCCGGGCCAGTGCAGCGGGCTCGTCGTCGTGGTTGGCATAGACGGCCTGCACGCCCAAGGCGGCAGCCAGGGCCGGAATCTCCACGTCCACACGGCCGTGGCGCACGATGAGGCCCGCGCCTTCGATGCCGTGCGACGCGGCCAGCGCCTGCAGTTCCGCGTCCACACCCACCAGGCTGTCGCGGATGAACTCGACCCGGCGGTCGCTGCGTGGCAGCGGGTCCAGGATGTCGCGGTCGAAGACAAACACGCACCACACCTGGCGCGCCGAGCGCAGCGCGTGGTACAGCGCCGCGTGGTCGTCCACACGCAGGTCGCGGCGCAGCCAGACCAGGGCGCGGTGCAGCGGTCGATCGAGGGGTTTGTCCACGGGTCGGAGTGTGCCGCACACCCTAGAATGCTGCGCATGGCCTCCGCCTCGCGCATCGACCTGACCAACCAGTTCCTGATTGCCATGCCTGGCATGGCCGACGAGGCGTTCGAAGGTTCGGTGGTTTACCTGTGCGAACACAATGAAAAGGGTGCCTTGGGCCTGGTCATCAACAAGCCCATCGACATCAAGCTCAGGAACCTGTTCGAGAAGGTCGACCTTCAGCTCGACCGCCAGGAGCTGGCCGAACAACCGGTGTACTTCGGCGGCCCGGTGCAAACCGAACGCGGCTTCGTGCTGCACGAAAAGCGCAGCAGCGACACCACGCCCTACAACTCCACGCTGTCGGTGCCGGGTGGTCTGGACATGACCACCAGCAAAGACGTGCTCGAGGCGCTGGCCGACGGCAGCGGCCCGGCCAGGGTGCTGGTCACGCTGGGCTACAGCGGCTGGCAAGCCGGCCAGCTGGAAGACGAACTGGGCCGCAATGGCTGGTTGACGGTGGACGCCGACCCGGCGGTGATCTTCGACACACCCATCGAGCAGCGCTACCAGCGGGCCGTCGGTTTGCTGGGCTTCGATCCGCGCATGCTGTCGGCTGAGGCGGGGCATGCGTGACCGTGCCGGCCCAGACCTTCCTGTCCTTTGATTTCGGCACGCGCCGCGTCGGCGTGGCCGTGGGCAACACGCTGCTGGGCCAGGCGCAGCCGCTGAAAACAGTGGCCGCCGAAGGGGATGCACGTTTCCTTGCGATTCATGCCCTGATCGCCGAGTGGCGGCCCGATGCGTTGGTCGTCGGCGTGCCCTTCCACCCCGACGGCGCACCGCACGACAATACGCGCCGCGCCCAGCGCTTTGCCCGCCAACTGCAGGGCCGGTTCAGCTTGCCGGTGCACGAGGTGGACGAGCGCTACACCACCACCGAGGCCTTGGCCCTGGGTGCAAAAGATGCCGATGCGGCCGCAGCCGCGTTGATCCTCGAACAGTTCCTGCGAACCCTGCCCGAAGACCATGCTGCAGCTTGACGCCGAATCCCTGTACGCCGAGCTGCGCGAAGGTGTGCGTGGCCTGTTGCGGCCCGAGGCCGCGCTGGTGGGCATCTGGAGCGGTGGCGCCTGGCTGGCCGAGCGCCTGCAGCGCGACCTGGACCTGCCCGGTGGCGACAAGGGTTACGGTGTCATCAGCAGCACGCTGCACCGCGACGACTTCTCGGCACGCGGCCTGGGCGGCACCGACGCCACGCGGCTGCCCTTTGCCATCGAAGACCGCCACATCGTGCTGGTGGACGACGTGCTCTACACCGGCCGCACCATCCGCGCCGTGGTCAACGAGCTGTTCGACTTCGGCCGCCCGGCCAGCGTGACGCTGGCGGTGCTGGTCGACCGCGGCGGGCGCGAGATGCCGGTGTCGGCGGCCTTCGCCGCGGCCAAGATCGTGTTGCCGGCCAGCCAGAAGCTGGCGCTGGCGAAGGCAGACGACGGGGCCTTTTCCTTCACCGTGCAGGTGGCCAGCCGGCGGGAGCCCTGATGTTGATGCGCCGCAACCCCCAGCTCAACAGCCACGGCGAGCTGATCCACCTGCTGTCCATCGAAGGCCTGCCGCGTGCGGTGCTGACGCAGATTCTGGATACCGCCGGCACCTTTCTCAGCGTCAACGACCGCGACGTGAAGAAGGTGCCCCTGCTGCGCGGCAAGAGCGTGTTCAACCTGTTCTTCGAAAACAGCACCCGCACCCGCACCACCTTCGAGATCGCGGCCAAGCGCCTGAGCGCCGACGTCATCAACCTGGACATTGCGCGCAGCAGCACGGCCAAGGGCGAAAGCCTGCTGGACACCATCGCCAACCTGTCGGCCATGCACGCCGACATGTTCATCGTGCGCCACGCCGAAAGTGGCGCGCCCTACCTGATCGCCCAGCACGTGGCACCGCACGTGCACGTGGTGAATGCCGGTGACGGCCGCCATGCCCACCCGACGCAGGGGCTGCTGGACATGTACACGATCCGGCACTTCAAGAAAGACTTCTCGCAGCTCACGGTGGCCATCGTCGGCGACATCGTGCACAGCCGCGTGGCACGCAGCGACATCCATGCGCTGACCACGCTGGGTGTGCCCGAGATTCGCGCCGTCGGTCCCAAGACCCTGGTGCCGGGCGACCTGGCCGGCATGGGCGTGCGTGTGTGCCACCGCATGGAAGAGGGCATCAAGGACGCCGACGTGATCATCATGCTGCGGCTGCAGAACGAACGCATGAGCGGCGCGATGCTGCCCAGCGCCGGCGAGTTTTTCAAGAGCTACGGCCTGACGCCGGAGAAGCTGGCGCTGGCCAAGCCCGACTGCATCGTGATGCACCCGGGGCCGATCAACCGCGGGGTCGAGATCGACAGCGCGGTGGCCGACGGCAGCCACAGCGTGATCCTGCCGCAGGTGACGTTTGGCATCGCGGTGCGCATGGCGGTGATGAGCACGATCGCGGGGAACGCGGCGTGAGCACGATCCGGGTCCCCCGGTCGTGCTCGCTCCCCCTCGGGGGGACGGCGCGCAGCGCCTTGGGGGCAGCATGAAGATCCTGATCCGCCACGGGCGTGTCATCGACCCGGCTTCGGGCCGCGACGAAGTCACCGACATCGCCATCGCCTCGGGCCGCATCGTCGGCATCGGCGCCGCCGGTGACTTCCAGGCCGACCGCGTGATCGACGCCTGCGGGCTGGTCGTGGCGCCCGGCCTGGTGGACCTGGCCGCACGCCTGCGCGAGCCCGGCCAGGAACACGAAGGCATGCTCGAAAGTGAACTGGCTGCGGCCGCTGCGGGCGGTGTCACGAGCCTGGTCTGCCCACCCGACACCGACCCGGTGCTGGACGAACCTGGGCTCGTGGAGATGCTGAAGTTCCGCGCCCGCAAGCTGTCGCGCTGCCGGCTGTTTCCGCTGGGCGCCTTGACGCGCCGGCTGGAAGGGCAGGCGCTGACCGAAATGGCCGAGCTCACCGAAGCCGGCTGCGTGGGTTTTTCGCAGGCCGACGTGGCCTTGTCCGACACGCTGGTGATGCAGCGCGCCCTGCAGTACGCCGCCACCTACGGCTACACGGTGTGGCTGCGGCCGCAGGACTTCTTCCTGGGCAAGGGCGTTGCGGCACAGGGCGCGGTGGCCACGCGGCTGGGTTTGTCGGGTGTGCCCGTCATTGCGGAAACGGTGGCGCTGCACACCCTGTTCGAACTGGTTCGTGTGACACGCGCCAGGGTCCACCTGTGCCGCCTGTCCAGCGCCGCCGGTGTGGCGCTGCTGCGTGCCGCCAAGGCCGAGGGCCTGCCGGTCACGGCCGACGTCAGCATCAATTCGCTGCACCTGACCGACGTCGACATCGGCTACTTCAACCCCGACATGCGCCTGACGCCGCCGCTGCGCCAGGGCGCCGACCGCGACGCACTGCGCCAGGGCCTGGCCAACGGCACCATCGACGCGTTGGTGTCCGACCACAACCCGGTGGCCGAGGACATGAAAAATCTGCCCTTCGGTGAAGCCGAGCCGGGCGCCACGGGCCTGGAACTGCTGCTGAGCCTGGCGCTGCGCTGGGGTGCCGACAGCCATCTGCCGCTGGCCACTGCGCTGTCGCGGGTGACGCAAGACCCGGTGCGTGTGCTGGGCGACGCCATCGGCTCTTTGGCCACCAGCGCCGGCCGCCTGGTGGAAGGCGGTGTGGCCGACATCTGCATCTTCGACCCTGAGGCCGACTGGGCGGTTGAACCCGGCACTCTGGCCAGCCAGGGCAAACACACCCCGTTTGCCTTTGCCAGCACCGGCATGGCACTGAAGGGCCGCGTGCGCGCCACGCTGGTGGCCGGCACGGTGGCCTATGAAGCCCTGCAGCCCATGCCGGCCGGCTGATGCGGCCCGTGGTGGCCCTTTGGCGCCTGCTGCGCGCCACCGTGCATGTGCTGCACGGCATGCTGGTGATGACGCGCTTTCCTGCGCTGGACGAAGCCGGCCGCCATGAACGCATCCGCTGGTGGTCGGCCGGCCTGGTGCGCGCCATGGGGCTGACGCTGCAAATCAGTGGCACGCCCAGGCCGGGTGCGACGCTGGTGGTGTCCAATCACATCTCGTGGCTGGACATCGCGGCCATCCACGCCGCCGCGCCGCATGCCCGCTTCGTGTCCAAGGCCGACGTGCTGCAGTGGCCGCTGCTGGGCTGGTTGATCCGCAACGCCGGCACGCTGTTCATCGAACGGGAACGCAAGCGCGACGCGTTACGTGTGGTGCACGCGATGGCCGAGTCGCTGCAACGTGGTGAAACGGTGGCCGTCTTCCCCGAAGGCACCACCGGCGAAGGCCCCGAGCCGCTGCCCTTCCACGCCAACCTGCTGCAGGCCGCCGTGGCCACTGGCACGCCGGTGCAGCCGGTGGTGTTGCGCTTTTTTGACGAGAAGCGGCACTTCAGCGATGACGTGGTTTTTGTCGGCGAGACGACGCTGCTGCAGAGCATCTGGTGCATCGCATCGGCCCGTGGCCTGGGGGTGCAGGTGCAGCTGTTGTCGCCCGTGGGCACACAACATGCCGACCGCCGCCGCCTGGCCGAGCACCTGCGCGAGCTGATCGCCGAGCGGCTGGTGGCCCCATGAAAGCCGAACGATGAGCCTGCTGCTGGCCTTTGCCGACGAAGCCGAACTGGCGCAAGGCCTGGCCAGGGCAATGGGCTGGACGCTGTCGCTGGTGGACGTGCACACCTTCCCCGACGGCGAGACGCGCCTGCGCCTGCCGCCCCGACTGCCCACGCACACGGTGCTGCTGCGAGGCCTGCAGCGCCCCAACGACAAGCTCGCGGCCCTGCTGCTGGCCGCTGCCGGCGCACGTGAACTGGGCGCGCAGCGCCTCTCGCTGATCAGCCCCTACCTGGCCTATATGCGGCAGGACATCGAATTCACGCCCGGCGAAGTGGTCAGCCAGCGCCACCTGGGCCGGCTGCTGGCCGGTTCGTTCGATGCGGTCATCACCGTCGACCCGCACCTGCACCGGGTGGCGACGATGGACGAAGTGGTGCCCGGCCGGCGCGGCCTGGCCTTGACGGCAGCGCCGCTGCTGGGCGGGCTGGTGGTGCAGCAGGTGCCTGGCGCGCTGCTGATGGCACCCGACGAAGAAGCCGGGCAATGGGTGCGTGCGGCGGCGGCTGCCCATGGGCTGGATCACGCGGTGTGCCACAAACAGCGCCATGGCGACCACGACGTGGCGGTGTCACTGCCCGACCAGGACGTGCGCGGCCGCGCGGTGGTGCTGCTCGACGACGTGGCCAGCACCGGCCGCACGCTGGTGGCTGCCGCACGCGGCGCTCTGGCCCAAGGGGCGGCCAGTGTGGATGTGGCGGTGACCCACGCGCTGTTTGTCGGCGACGCCCTGCAGCAGGTGCGGGCCAGCGGCGTGCGCCATGTCTGGAGCACCGACTGCGTGCCGCACGCCAGCAACGCCGTCAGCGTGGTGCCGCTGCTGGCGGCCGCGCTTCAGGCCTTGGACTGACCCTGGGCCGCCACGGCGGCCGCTGCCTTGGCCACCGCTTCCGCGTCACCCAGGTAGCCGCTGCGGATGGGTTTCAGCCGCGCGTCCAGTTCGTAGACCAGCGGAATGCCGTTGGGGATGTTCACACCCACGATGGCATCGTCGGCCACGCCGTCCAGGTACTTCACCAGCGCGCGGATGCTGTTGCCATGTGCGGCAATGACGATGCGCTGCCCGCCCAGGATGGCCGGTGCGATGTGTTCGTTCCAGAAAGGCAGCACACGGGTCACGGTGTCCTTCAGGCATTCGGTCAGCGGCACCTGGCCTGGCTGCAGTGCGGCATAACGAAGGTCGCCGCGTTCGCTGCGGGGGTCGGACGCTTCCAGCGCCGGCGGCGGGGTGTCGTAGCTGCGGCGCCAGATCAGCACCTGCTCGTCGCCGTACTGCTTGGCCATGTCGGCCTTGTTCAGGCCCTGCAGCGCGCCGTAGTGGCGTTCGTTCAGGCGCCAGTCGTTTTGCACCGGCAGCCAGGTGCGGTCCATTTCGTCCAGCGCATGCCACAGCGTCCACACGGCGCGCTTGAGCACCGAGGTGTAGGCGACGTCGAATTCGAAGCCGGCTTCGCGCAGCAGCTTGCCGGCCTGCCGCGCCTGGGCCACGCCGGTGGCCGTGAGTGGCACGTCGGTCCAGCCGGTGAAGCGGTTCTCCAGGTTCCACGTCGATTCACCGTGGCGGATGAGGACAAGTTTGTGCATCGCCCGGATTCTATAATTCGCGATTTTGCACATCTGCGGCGGCACCCCTTGAACTTCTTCATCGACAACTGGCATCTCTTCCTGGTGGCCGTGGTTTCCGGCGGCCTGCTGCTGTGGCCGGTGCTGCGCAAGGGCGGGGGCGGCGCAGGTTCGGTCGGCCCCAACGAAGCCGTGCGGCAGATCAACCGCGAAAAGGGCGTGCTGATCGACGTCAGCGAGCCGGCGGAATACGCCGAAGGCCATGCCTCGGGCGCACGCAACGTGCCGCTGGGCAAGCTCGAAGGTTCCAGGGACCTGCCCACCAACAAGACCTTGCCGCTGCTGCTGATGTGCCCCACCGGCGCACGTGCCGGCCGCGCGGCCGGCTTGTTGCGCAAGGCGGGCTTCGAACAGGCCGTGGCGGTGTCCGGCGGCACGGCCGCCTGGCGCGAAGCGCAGCTGCCGATCAGCAAGCTGACCGACAAAGCCGAGAAGGCCGAAAAAGCTGAAAAGTCTGACAAGAGCGAAAAGACCGACAAGACCGGTGGCAAGGCCACCTGACCCCGCTTCCAGCGTGATGGCCCCAGAAGCCGGACAATCCGCGGCAATCAGTCCATGAGGGAGTCCGCATGAGCGCGGTGAAGATGTACACCACCGAGGTCTGTCCGTTCTGTGTGCGCGCCAAGATGCTGCTCAAGCAGCGGGGTGTGGAACAGATCGAAGAGATCCGGGTCGACCTGGACCCCACCCAGCGCCAGCAGATGATGGCGCTCACCGGTCGCCGCACGGTGCCCCAGATTTTCATCGGAGACACCCACGTGGGTGGCTGCGATGACCTGATGGCGTTGGACCAGCGGGGTGGCCTGCTGCCGATGCTGGGCCGTTAGGCGCAGCGCCAAGAGCGGGAGGACCGTGTAGTCGGCCCCTGCTGTGCGCCTCGGGCGTCACACACCCTGACAGATAATGTGCGGTTCCAGGCCGGCGCCCAGGCGGCGACGGGCTTTCTTTCACCCAGAGACACACCATGGCCGACGAGACCCCAGTTTTCCAGATCCAGCGCATGTACCTGAAGGACCTGTCGCTGGAGCAGCCCAACTCGCCCGGCATCCTGCTGGAACAGGCGCAGCCCCAGGTCGACATCAACCTGGCCATGGCGGCCAGCCCGGTGACCGAAGGCATCTTCGAAGTCACCGTCACGGCCACCGTCACCACCAAGGTCAAGGACAAGGTCCTGTTCCTGGTGGAAGCCAAGCAAGCCGGCATCTTCGAGATCCGCCACGTGCCCGAGGAACAGATGCAGGGCATCATCAGCATCGTCTGCCCGCAGATGATCTACCCCTACCTGCGTGCCATCGTGTCCGACGTCTGCACGCGGGCCGGCTTCCCGCCCATCCTGCTGACCGAAGTCAACTTCCAGGCCATGTTCGAAGCGCAGCAGCAGCAAGCTGCCGCGGCTTCCAACGGCGGCTCGCGAATCATCACGGGCGCGAATTAGGACCCCTAGACCCATGCTTCGCATGTGTCGCCCCCCGAGGGGGGCTCGAAGGGCTCGGGTCACCCTCGCTCCTTCGAGGTTGACGACCCCGAGACCCATGCTTCGCATGTGTCGCCCCCCGAGGGGGGCTCGAAGGACTCGGGTCACCCTCGCTCCTTCGAGATCAGGGTGAGTCAGCCGGTTGCCGTGCTCGGTGCGGGCGCCTGGGGCACGGCGCTGGCGATGGCCGCGGCCGCCGCGGGGCAGGACGTCGTGCTGTGGGCACGCGATGCCGCGCAGGCAGCAGCGATGCAGCAGCTGCGGCGCAACCTGCTTTACCTGCCAGAAGTGCCGTTTCCCGAGTCGCTGGCCGTCACCGGCGACCATGCGCTCGCAGTGGCCCACGCCGAGGGCGGCCTCACGCTCATTGCCTCACCCGTGGCCGGCTTGCGGCAGGCGCTGCTGGCGTTGCCCCAAGGCCGTGCCGCCTTGTGGCTGTGCAAGGGCTTCGAAGCCGGCACTGGCGCGCTGGGTCACGAAATCGCACGTGCAGTCCGGCCCGACACGGCGTGTGGTGTGCTGTCGGGCCCCAGCTTTGCGCTGGAAGTGGCCCAGGGCCTGCCGACGGCACTGGTCGCCGCCAGCGAAGATGCCGCACTGACGGCCGCAGCGGTCGCGGTGTTCCACAGCGATGCCCTGCGCATCTACACCTCGTCCGACGTGGTGGGTGTCGAAGTGGGCGGCGCGGTGAAAAACGTCTTGGCCATCGCCACCGGCATCGTCGACGGCATGCCGACGGCCGGCCTCAATGCCCGTGCGGCCCTGATCACCCGCGGCCTGTCGGAAATGACCCGCCTGGGCCTGGCGCTGGGCGCCCGCGCCGAAACCTTCATGGGCTTGTCGGGCCTGGGCGACCTGGTGCTCACCGCCACCGGCGAGTTGTCACGCAACCGCCGTGTCGGCTTGAAGCTGGCGGCGGGCCGGGCCCTGCCCGAGGTGCTGGCGGAATTGGGTCACGTGGCCGAAGGTGTGCTGACGGCGGGCACCGTGCTGGAACGAGCGCGTTCTCTGGGTGTCGAGATGCCGATCACCGCCGCCGTGGTCGACGTGCTGGAAGGCCGCCTGGCCCCGACGCAGGCCATGGCCGCGCTGATGTCGCGGCAGGCGCGGTCGGAATCCGCGGGCGGGTAAGTCGCCGCGGCTCAAACGCCGCCGGCAAAACCGTTCTGCCGCCAGGCCTCGAACACGGCCACGGCGACGGCGTTGCTCAGGTTCAGGCTGCGCTGGCCGGCACGCATCGGCAGCCTGACCCGTTGGGTCGTGCCGAAGCTGTCCCGCAGTTCCGCCGGCAGGCCCGATGTTTCGCTGCCGAACACCAGCCAGTCGCCGGGCAAGCAGTTCACCTCCTGAAAAGGGCGCGAGCCACGGGTGGTGAAGGCAAACACACGTGCCGGGTCCGGTTGGCAGATCTGCACCAAGTCGGGCCAGCTGGCGTGGCGCTGCACCGGCGTCCACTCGTGGTAGTCCAGACCGGCGCGGCGCAGCAGCTTGTCCTCCATCGCAAAACCCAGGGGCTCCACCAGGTGCAGCGTGCAGCCGGTGTTGGCCGCCAGGCGGATGACGTTGCCGGTGTTGGGCGGGATTTCGGGTGCCACCAGCACAATGTTGAACATGGGTTGTCTGCCACCTTCAGTGGTCAGGGGTGCGCGCGACGACCCACACGTGCACCGCTGCCGCACCCGCGCGCAGCAGCACGGTGGCGGCTTCACGCACCGTGGCGCCGGTGGTCATCACGTCGTCGACCAGGGCCACCGAGCGGCCGGCCAGCGCTGGGCGCAAGCGCGGGTCGACCATGAACGCGCGGCGCAGATTGGTCTGGCGCTGTGCACGCGACAGCTCCGCCTGATGGGCGGTTTCGCCTGGGCGCAGCAAGACGTCGGCACGTGCCGGTGTGCCCGTCGCCCGGGCCACGCGCCGCGCCAGTTCCCAGGCCTGGTTGTAGCCGCGCTCGGCCAGTCGCTGCGGTGACAGCGGCACCGGCAGCACCAGGCCAGGTGCCGGCCGGCCCTGCGACTGCACGGCGCCGTGCAACGCGCTGGCCAATGCCGTGGCCAGTTCCAGGCGGCCTTCGAACTTGAAGGCCACGATCAGGCGGTCCCACGGGAAGCTGTAATCGGCCACGCTGCAGCAGCTTTCGAAGGGCGGCGGCTCACGCTGGCAGCTGCCACAGGCCTGGGCAGCCAGGCCCATGCGAAGGCCGCAGCGGCCACAGCGTGGCACGGCTTGGGCAAAGCGGGTGATGCAGTGGCTGCACAAGGCCGCGCGGTCCCATTGCCGGCACACTTCGCACTGGCTGGGCAGCGGCAGGAAGTGGGGGCTGGGCATCGGCTCAATATACTGCCCGCCCATGCCTGAACTTGCGCCCGATCGCAGTGCCGTGCGGCCGGTCGATGCGGCGGCGCTGGCCCGCGTGCAACGGCGACTGCAGCGGTCCACCACGGCGCCCTGGCTGCATGCTGAAGTGGCGCGGCGCATGGCCCAGCGCCTGCCGGTGATCCGCCTGCAGCCCGACCCGGTGCTGGACTGGGCTTCGTTCACCGGTGCCAGCCAGTCCTTGCTTCACACGGCTTACCCGCGCGCCCGGGTGTTGGCCGTCGAGCCCGACCCGCAGCGGCTGCAGGCCACGGTGTTTGCGCAGCGCAAACCCTGGTGGCAACCGTGGCAGAAGGCTGCCGAGGTGCTGGCACCCGAAAACGTGCCGGCCGGGCAGGCGCAGCTGCTGTGGTCCAACATGGCCCTGCATGGCGCCATCGACCCCCAGGCCCTGCTGCGGCAGTGGCACCAGGCACTGGCGGTGGACGGTTTCCTGATGTTTTCCACGCTCGGCCCCGGCACGCTGGTGCAGCTGGGTGCGCTGTACCGGCGGCTGGGCTGGCCGCCGCCGATGGCGCCCTTCGTGGACATGCACGACTTGGGTGACATGCTGGTGCAGGCCGGTTTTGCCGACCCGGTGATGGACCAGGAGACCGTCACGCTCACCTGGCCAGGTGTCGAGCCCTTGCTGGCCGAGTTGCGACAGCTCGGTGGCAACGTCGACCCGCGGCGCTCGCCTGGCTTGTGCACCCCGCGCTGGCGCCAGCGCCTGATGAAGGCCCTGGAAACGACGGCCGACGCCGACGGCCGGCTGGCGCTGGACTTCGAGATCGTCTACGGCCACGCCTTCAAACCCCCACCCCGCGCCCGCCTGGCGGCACACACCGAAGTCCCGCTTGTGGACATGCGCGCCATGGTGAGGCGCGGCAAACGCGTGGGCTAGAATTCGTGGGCTTCGCCTGACTTGTTTCCGTGGCGCCGTGGGCTGATACCTCGGCTGCACGCATGAGGCGCCGCCGTGCTTGCAACCCGCCTTCTGCGCCGTACCCTGTCACCTGTTCCATGTCAGCCACCTTCGCCCACAGCAACTGGCCATCGACCCCGCGTGTGCCGCGGCTCTTCGGCCGTCGCCTGTTGGTCGAAGGAGCCGCGCCGGCGGTCGAATGGCTGCTCAAGCGCAACTGCTCGTTGGCACCCCAGCAACTGGCACACGCCTACCTGTCGCTGTGCACGGCATCGGCGTTGATCGCCGCCTTTTTCTACTGGCAGGGTGCACCTTACGTCGCCGCTTTCGCCGGCCTGGAACTGCTGGCCGTGGGTGTGGCGATGCTGGTTTTTGCTCGCCACGCAGGTGACCGCGAGACCCTGACGCTGGTCGGTGGGTCCCTGATGGTCGAGCAGTGCGTGGGCAACCGCGTCGAACGCACGCACCTGCAGGCCGACTGGCTGACCGTGGAACCGGCCGCCGGCCAGGGTTCACTGGTTGAAATCAGTGGCCGTGGTCGCATGGTGCGTGTCGGCCGACACCTGCGCCCCGAATGGCGGGGCGCCTTTGCGCATGAACTTCGTCAGGCGCTGCGTCAACGCAGCGACCGCCACGAGCCCCAGAATGATTCGAACTGAAGCGATGACGATGAAGACCAAGACCTCTCTTTGGCCCTTGTTTGAGCCTGTGTCCGTGTGTGTGAAATCCGGTGCGCAACGGTTGTCTCAGCGGGTGTCGCAGCTGGCGCTTGTCGCGGGCGTGGCGATGACGTCGGGCGCCGCCTTGGCTGCCGTCCAGGACCTGCCGGGCGGGCCGGCGGTCAACCAGCTCGACTTGCACGTGCCGGTCACCAAGATCGGCGAGCAGCAGGTGTGGTTGCACAACTTCATGCTCATCGTTTGCGTGGTGATCTTCGTCGCCGTGTTCGGCGTCATGTTCTATTCGATCCTGAAACACCGCAAATCGGTGGGCCACAAGGCGGCCAACTTCCACGAAAGCGTGGCCGTCGAAATCGCCTGGACCGTCGTGCCGTTGCTGATCGTCATCGCCATGGGTGCCATGGCCACGCGCACCGTGGTGGCCATGAAGGACACCAGCAACGCCGACCTGACCATCAAGGCCACGGGTTACCAGTGGAAGTGGGGCTATGACTACCTGAAGGGTGAAGGTGAAGGTATCGGCTTCCTGTCGACGCTGGATGTCACGCACCGCGAAATGTCCAACAGCGGCAAGCCGCCCACCATCGACAACTACCTGCTCAAGGTGGACAACCCGCTGGTCGTGCCGGTCAACCAGAAGATCCGCATCGTCACCACCGCCAACGACGTCATCCACGCCTGGATGGTGCCCAGCCTGGGCGTCAAGCAGGACGCCATTCCCGGCTTCGTGCGCGACACCTGGTTCCGCGCCGAGAAGACCGGTGACTTCTACGGCCAGTGCGCCGAACTGTGCGGCAAGGAACACGCCTACATGCCCATCCACGTGAAGGTGGTGAGCCAGGCCGACTACGCCCTGTGGGTCGACGGCAAGATGAAGGAAATGGCCGCTGCCGCCGACGACCCAGCCAAGGTCTGGACGCTCGACGACCTGGTGGCCCGTGGTGAAAAGGTCTACAACGCCAACTGCGCTGCCTGCCACCGTGCCGACGGCAAGGGCGCGGGTCCCATCAAGGCGCTGGACGGCAGCGCCCTCGTCACCGGCGACCCGGCAGCGCAGATCGCGATCCTGCTCAATGGCGCGGCCAACGGCGCGATGCCGGCCTGGAAGCAGCTGTCGGACACCGAGCTCGCCGCGGTCATCACCTACACCAAAAATTCGTGGTCCAACAAGACCGGCAAGCTGGTTCAGCCTGCCGAGCTGGTTGCCGCCCGCAAGTAAAACTCGCGCCCCGCAGCGCCACCGAATCAAGGAAGCCCCATGAGCGCAGTTCTGGACCCACACGGCCACGACCACCCGCACGATCACGATCACCACGATCACGGCCATCCGCATGGCTGGCGGCGCTGGCTGTTTGCCACCAACCACAAGGACATCGGCACGATGTACCTGCTGTTCAGCTTTGCGATGCTGATGGTGGGTGGAGTGCTGGCCTTGGGTATCCGGGCCGAATTGTTCCAGCCGGGCCTTCAGTTCATCAACCCCGAGCTCTTCAACCAGCTCACCACGATGCACGGCCTGATCATGGTGTTCGGCGCCATCATGCCGGCCTTCGTGGGCTTCGCGAACTGGATGATCCCGTTGCAGATCGGTGCCGCGGACATGGCTTTCGCGCGCATGAACAACCTCAGCTTCTGGCTGCTGATTCCGGCCTCGCTGATGTTGGTGGGCAGCTTTTTCATGCCCGGCGGTGCACCGGCCGCCGGCTGGACGCTCTATGCGCCGCTGACGCTGCAGATGGGCCCCAGCATGGACGCCGGCATCTTCGCGATGCACATCATGGGCGCCAGCTCCATCATGGGCAGCATCAACATCATCGTCACCATCCTGAACATGCGCGCCCCCGGCATGACGCTGATGAAGATGCCGCTGTTCTGCTGGACGTGGCTGATCACCGCCTACCTGCTGATCGCGGTGATGCCCGTGCTGGCCGGTGCCATCACGATGACGCTGACCGACCGCCACTTCGGTACCAACTTCTTCAACCCCGCTGGCGGCGGTGACCCGATCATGTACCAGCACATTTTCTGGTTCTTCGGTCACCCCGAGGTCTACATCATGATCTTGCCGGCGTTTGGCATCGTCAGTGCCATCATCCCGGCCTTTGCCCGCAAGCGCCTGTTTGGCTACACGAGCATGGTCTACGCCACCTCGTCGATCGCCATCCTGTCCTTCATCGTCTGGGCGCACCACATGTACACCACCGGCATGCCGGTAACCGGGCAGCTGTTTTTCATGTACGCCACGATGTTGATCGCGGTTCCCACCGGCGTGAAGATCTTCAACTGGCTGGCCACCATGTGGCAGGGCTCGATGACTTTCGAGACGCCGATGCTGTTTGCGGTGGGCTTCCTGTTTGTGTTCACGATGGGCGGCTTCACGGGCCTGATCCTGGCCATGGCACCCATCGACATCCAGTTGCAGGACACCTACTACGTGGTGGCGCATTTCCACTACGTGCTGGTGGCCGGTTCGCTGTACGGCCTGTTTGCCGGCTACTACTACTGGAGCCCCAAGTGGTGTGGCGTGATGTACGACGAAACACGCGGCAAGATCCACTTCTGGGGCTCGTTGATCTTCTTCAACATCACCTTCTTCCCGATGCACTTCCTGGGCCTGGCCGGCATGCCACGTCGTTATGCCGACTACCCGATGCAGTTTGCCGACTTCAACATGGTCGCCAGTGTCGGTGCCTTCGGCTTCGGTCTGATGCAGGTGTACTTCTTCGTCTTCGTGGTCGTGCCCATGATGCGTGGCAAGGGCGAACCCGCGCCTCAGAAGCCGTGGGAAGCCGCTGAGGGACTGGAATGGGAAGTGCCGTCGCCGGCGCCTTGGCACACCTTCGAAAACCCGCCCAAGCTGGACGCCACGGCCACCCGCGTGGTGGGTTGAGGGCCGCAACAAGATGTCCCCTAAAGACACTCAACGCAAGGCCAATCTGCGGTTGGCGCTGATCCTGGCGTCAGTGGCCGCGATGTTCCTGCTGGGCTTCGTGGTCAAGATCACCTCCATGGGGCCGAACTGAGCCGGATTCACCGATGAGCCGCGCACGACTGATCCTGGGCGACAACCGCCGCATGCTGGGCAAGCTGCTGGTGGTGGTGTGCCTGATGTTCGGGTTTGGTTATGCGCTGGTGCCCATGTACCGCGCCATCTGCGAAGCGCTGGGCATCAATGTGCTGTCGGTGTCCGAGCAGCGCGTGCGCATGGGTTCGTGGAGCGGCCTCAGTGCCGCCGACGTCGCCAAGAACAGCCAGGTCGATACCAGCCGCACCATCACGGTGGAATTCGACGCCAACGCGCGTGGCCCGTGGGACTTCAAACCGGCCCAGCGTTCGGTTCAGGTACACCCGGGCGAAATGGCCACGGTGATGTACGAGTTCAAGAACATCCAGAACCGCACGATGGCGGCGCAGGCCCTGCCCAGTTACGCGCCGCGCCAGGCCAGCGCGCACTTCAACAAGCTGGAGTGTTTCTGCTTCAATGAATACACACTGGCTGCCGGCGAAATGCGGCAGTGGCCGGTGGTGTTTGTGATCGACCCGAAACTGCCGAAGGACGTCACGACCATCACGCTGTCGTACACCTTCTTCGAGGTCGGCGGCAAGGTGCCCGCGGCGCCCGAGGGTTCGGTCGGCGTCGCGCCCAAGGCCCAGGCGAAGTTGGCGGAAGTTCCTGCATGAGCGACTTGAAGAATGCCGCGCAGCGCCCGGCCTCCGTGTTGCAGACGGTGCGTGCGGTGGCCTGGTCCTTCGTGGGCATCCGCCGGTCTTCGGGCCTCGCGGAAGACGTTCAGAAGCTCAACCCGGTGCACGTGATCATCGGCGGCATCCTGGGCGCGGCACTTTTTGTAGCCACCATCGTGGTGCTGGTGCGCTGGGTGGTCAGCAGCGGCGTGGCCACCTGAGCCACACCAGACTCAGTTTTTGAGGGATCGAGGAGAAAGTTCCAGATGTCAGCAGCCACCCCCGCGGGCCAGACCCCGTACTACTTCGTGCCTTCGCCATCGCGCCATCCGGTGCTGGCGGCCTTTGGCCTTTTCCTGGTCGTCCTGGGCGCCGGCCAATGGATCAACGGTGCCGGCTGGGGCGCCTATGTGCTGCTCGCCGGCATGGCGGTGTGGCTGACGGTGCTGTTCCAGTGGTTCAGCGAGGCCATATCGGAAAGCCAGAACGGGCTCTACTCCGACCGCATCGACGTGTCCTTCCGCTGGAGCATGAGCTGGTTCATCTTCAGCGAAGTGATGTTCTTTGCTGCGTTTTTCGGCGCCTTGTACTGGGCCCGTGTGCATTCGGTGCCGATGCTGGGCAACCTGGACCACCAGATTCTCTGGCCCGATTTCAAGGCCATCTGGCCCAGCGACGGTGGTGGTGCCACGGCTTCGCCGGCCGGCACGGTGGAAGCCTTCAGCACCATCGGCCCCTGGCCGCTGCCCACCATCAACACCGCGCTGCTGTTGACCTCGGGTGTCACGCTGACCATCGCGCACCACGCACTGATCGCCGGCCAACGTGGCAAGACGATTGCCTGGATGTGGATCACCGTGGCGCTGGGCGCCATCTTCGTGGGTGTGCAAGCCTTTGAATACGTGCATGCCTACCGCGACCTGAACCTCAAGCTCAGCAGCGGCATCTTCGGCAGCACCTTTTTCATGCTGACCGGATTCCACGGCTTCCACGTGTTCATCGGCATGTTGATGCTGCTGTTCATCACGCTGCGCCTGATGAAGGGGCACTTCACGCCCGAGCGTCACTTCGGTTTTGAAGGCGCGGCCTGGTACTGGCACTTCGTGGACGTGGTGTGGCTGGGCTTGTATTTCCTGGTCTACTGGTTGTGAACGTCGGCCCCCAAGCTCGCTAGCGCTCGCCGCCCCCCGAGGGGGGTGCTCCGCTGACGGACCGGCGGAGCCGGATCCGTGGCGGGAAGCTTGATCAAGGGAACGCCGCGTTGTGCGGCGTTTCTGCTTTTTGTCGTTCAGACCCCGACGGGCAGGCCGGTTGGACGCACCCATCCCATGTACCAGCTGAGCAGGATGAACAGGAACAGGGCCACCGACAGTGCGACACGAAGGGCCAGCGCCCGTGCCATGTTCTTGTTGCGAGGCTGCCCCTGGCTGCCGCCCTTGCGCAGCATGAACACACCTGCGCTGGCCAATGCCAACAGCACGGCCACGAGCATCAACACCATCACGGTTTTCATGGCGCCGGATTATCCGCCGCCGGTGGGATAGCCCTGTGCCCGCCCGGCGTTGGCTGGTGTTGCTGGCTGCTGCGCTGATGGCGCTGCTGACGGCGCGCCTGGGCTGGTGGCAGCTTGACCGTGCCGCGCAGAAGGTGGCCTTGCAGCAGTCGCTGGACGAGCGCCGAGCGCTGCCGCCGTTGACCCAGCCGGCCCTGGCCATGCAGCTTGCTGACGTGCCTGCGCTGCAGCATCGCCGCGCGACCCTGCAGGGTCACTGGCTGGCAGAGCACACCGTGTACCTGGACAACCGCCCGATGAAAGCCCGCACCGGCTTCTACGTCGTCACGCCGCTGCAGCTTGACGACGGCACGGCGGTTCTGGTGCAGCGTGGCTGGCTGCCGCGTGACCTGATGGACCGCACACGCCTGGCGCCGCACACCACGCCCGAATCCACCGTCACCGTCCAGGGCACCATCAACCCCGCCCTGGCGCGGTTGTACGAGTTCGACGCGGCGGCTTCGGGTCCGATCCGGCAAAATCTCCAATTGGATGTTTTTGGGGCCGAGTCCAAGCTGTCCTTGCGCCCCTGGGTGCTGGTGCAGGAAGAAGGCACCGCTCCCTTGTCCGACGGCCTGCTGCGGCAATGGCCTGCTCCTTCCACCGGAGTGGACAAACACCATGGCTACGCCTTCCAGTGGTTTTCTCTCTGCGCGCTGACGATCTTCCTGTATGTCTGGTTCCAATTCATCCGCCCGCGCCAAAAACGCCGCTGACGAGCCGCTGGCCATGACGGTGCACGCCGTCGGCACACCCGATCTGACCGACCCCGTGCAAGCCGCCCAGCGCCGCACCGTGGGTGGCCGCGTCAAGATGCTGGTGGTGCTGCTGGTGTGCGCCGCGCCGGTCATCGCTTCGTACTTCACCTACTTCGTGATCCGCCCGGAGGGCCGCACGAACTACAGCACGCTGATCCTGCCCACGCGGGCCTTGCCCGATCTGGCCCTGCGCACGCTGGACGGCCAAAACACATCGGCAGCCGCGCTGAAAGGCCAGTGGCTGCTGGTGGCCGTGGGCCCGGCGGCTTGCGACGCGGCCTGCGAAAAACGCCTCTTCCTGCAGCGCCAGCTGCGAGAGATGCTGGGCCGCGACCGTGACCGCCTGGACAAGGTCTGGTTCATCACCGACGAAGTGGCTCTCGCGCCGGAACTGCGCCTGGCCACGCAGGACAGTCCGGTTCCGGTGACCACCTTGCGGGTGCCGCCGGAACAGCTGGCCGCCTGGCTGGCGCCTGCCGAGGGCCAGTCCATCGAAGCCCACCTGTACCTGGTTGACCCGATGGGCGAGTGGATGATGCGGGTGCCGGCGGACGCCGAACCGGGGCGCGTCAAGCGCGACCTGGAACGGGTGATGCGTGGCTCGGCCGGCTGGGACAAGGCCGGGCGCTGAGCGTCGGGGCCCGCAAAAATGGACAGCAACGGCACCCAAGCACTGGTCGACCTAGCGCCCGCAGCCCGGCTGGCCCTGCTGGCGCTGGTCATTGCCGCGCTGCCACTGAGCTGGTGGTGGTTGCGCCAGCGCGCTGCCGACACCCTAACGCGCCTGGCCGCGCTGACCGCGCTGACACTGTTCCTGACCTTCGACCTGATCGTCTTTGGCGCCTTCACGCGCCTGAGCGACTCCGGCCTGGGCTGCCCCGACTGGCCGGGCTGTTACGGGCAGGTCAGTCCTTTCGGCGCACGAGAGGACATCCACGCCGCACAAACGGCTGCGCCGGGCGGCCCGGTGACCTGGTCCAAGGCCTGGATCGAGATGATCCACCGCTACCTGGCCATGACCGTGGGCGTGTTGATCCTGGTGATGACGGCAGCCAGCTGGGCCGCGCGCCAGCGGCTGCCGTTTTCGCCGTGGTGGCCGACGCTGACCCTGGTCTGGGTCATCGTTCAGGGGCTGTTTGGCAAGTACACGGTGACGCTCAAGCTCTACCCGGCCATCGTCACGCTGCACCTCATCGGCGGACTGGTGTTGCTGGCGATGTTGGCGGTTCAGCACGTGGCCTTCGGCCAGCGGCGGCTCGCGCTGCCACCAGCCCTGCGCACGGCAGCCTGGGGTGTGGCGGCGCTGCTGGCGGTGCAAATTGCGCTGGGCGGCTGGGTCAGCACCAACTACGCGGTGCTGGCATGCAGTGGCTTTCCACAGTGCAACGGCCAGTGGTGGCCGGCCATGGACTTCAGCAGCGGCTTCACGGTCTTGCGCGGCTTGGGCGAGGTCGGCGCCGGCGGGGCCCGCACCTTCGACGCGCTGGTCGCCATCCACATGGCGCACCGCCTGATGGCACTGGTGCTGGCGGTGGCCATGCTGGGCCTGGCCTGGGCGCTGTGGCGGCAAAGGGCAGCCGACGCCGCACTGGGGCGCTTTGGCGTCGGTCTGGCGCTGCTGCTGCTGGCGCAGGTGGCCAGCGGGCTGTCCAACGTCATCCTGGGCTGGCCGCTGGTGGCAGCGCTGGGGCATTCGGCCGGTGCTGCGGCGCTGGTGCTGGTGATGGCGCTGCTGCTGGCCCGCAGTGGCCGCCTGGCGGCGGTGCCCGACGGGCGACCACTGGCCAGGGTTGCCTAGAATCGCGAACCCCATGGACCAGACCCTGCCAGCACCGCCATCGCTCGCCACGTTGTGGAGTCAGTACCGTGCGCTGACCAAGCCGCGTGTGGTGCAGCTGATCGTGTTCTGCGCCGTCATCGGCATGCTGCTGGCCGAACCCGGCTGGCCCGACTGGCGCCTGGCAGGTGCCGCCACCGTGGGCATCTGGCTGGTGGCTGCGGCGGCCGCCGCCTTCAACTGCCTGGTCGAACAGCAGATCGACCGCCGCATGTCGCGCACCTCGTGGCGGCCCACCGCCAAGGGGGAGCTGAGCACGATGCAGGCACTGGTGTTTTCGACCCTGCTGTGCGCGGCGGGCAGTGCGGTGCTCTACCTGTGGGTGAATCCGCTCACGATGTGGCTGACTTTCGCCACGTTTGTCGGTTATGCGGTGATCTACACCGTGGTGCTCAAGCCGATGACACCTCAGAACATCGTCATCGGCGGTGCGTCGGGTGCCATGCCCCCGGTGCTGGGCTGGGCTGCGATGCGCGGCGACGTGGGGCACGAGGCGATGATCCTGTGCCTGATCATCTTCTTGTGGACACCACCGCACTTCTGGGCCCTGGCCCTGTACCGTGCCGAGGACTACCGCAAGGCCGGCCTGCCGATGTTGCCCATCACACACGGCCCTGAATTCACGCGACTGCAGGTGCTGCTGTACACCATCGTGCTGTTTGCCGCCACGCTGCTGCCATTTGTGTTCCGCATGAGCGGCCCGATCTACCTGCTGGCGGCGGTGATCCTGGGTGTGGGTTTCATGGCCTACGGCTGGCAACTGTGGCGACACTACAGCGACGCGCTGGCGCGCCGCACCTTCCGATTTTCCATCTGGCACCTGTCGCTGCTGTTTGCCGCGCTGCTGCTGGACCACTACCTGAGCCCATGGCTGTTTCCCGACGCCTTCTGATCACCGCTGGCCTGGCCGCCGCACTCACACTGCCTGCCTGCGACAAGGCGCCCGGTGGTGGCCCGGCCTTCAAGGCCATCGACATCACGGGGGCCGAATACGCGCGTGACTTCGACCTGAGCGACGCCGACGGCCAGCGCCGCAAGCTGGCCGACTTCAAGGGCCGTGTTGTCGTGGTGTTTTTTGGCTTCACGCAGTGCCCGGACGTTTGCCCCGCCACGCTGCTGGAACTGGCGGCGGTGAAAAAGGCGCTGGGCGCGGAGGGTGACCGCGTGCAAGGCATCTTTGTCACCGTGGACCCTGAGCGCGACACCGCGCCGCTGCTCAAGGCCTACGTCGACAACTTCGGTGCCGGTTTTGTCGCGCTTCGTGGCACGGCTGAAGAAACGAAGGCCGTCGCCAAGGACTTCAAGGTGTTCTACGCCAAGGTACCCGGCCCGACTGAAACGAGCTACACCATGGACCACACAGCCGGCAGCTACATCTACGACGCCAACGGCAAGCTGCGACTCTTCACGCGCTACGGCACGGGCGCCGAAGCGCTGACACACGACTTGAAGATCCTGCTGGCAGCAAAACCAGCCACTTGACCTGCTCAAGTCACTTGCGCGGATCCGGCTCTGCCGGTCCGCTGCAAGAGACCCCCTTGGGGGGTGGCGAGCGCTAGCGAGCCTGGGGGCTCACTGAAGTGCCTTGCGCATCTTCTTCATGGCCGCCACTTCGATCTGGCGAATGCGTTCGGCACTGACGCCGTATTCAGCCGCCAGCTGGTGCAGCGTCATGCCGCCCGACGAGTCGTCGTTGACCTTCAGCCAGCGCTCTTCGACGATGCGGCGGCTGCGATCATCCAGCACGGCCAGCGCCTGGCCGATGCCGTCGCTGGACAACCAGTCGCGGTGCATCGCTTCCAGGCGCTGCGTCGGTTCCTGGGTGTCGTCGGCCAGGTAGGCGATGGGTGCGTAGCTCTCTTCGCCGTCGTCGGTTTGCGGCTCCAGCGCCACGTCGCCGCCGCCAAGGCGAGTTTCCATCTCGATCACTTCTTCGGGCTTGACGTTCAGTTCACGCGCCACGTGCGCCACCTCGGCCGGCGTCAGCGTGTTGCGGAAGGTCTGCGCGTCGACGTCTTCGCCCATGTCCTGCTTCAGGCCCTGCTTCATCGAGCGCAAATTGAAGAACAGCTTGCGCTGGGCCTTGGTGGTGGCCACCTTGACCATGCGCCAGTTCTTCAGGATGTACTCGTGGATCTCGGCCTTGATCCAGTGCATGGCGTAGCTGACCAGGCGAACGCCCTGCTCGGGGTCGAAGCGCTTGACGGCCTTCATCAGACCGACGTTGCCTTCCTGGATCAGGTCGCCCTGCGGCAGCCCATAGCCCATGTACTGGCGCGAGATGCTCACCACCAAGCGCAAGTGCGACAGCACCAGACGGCCGGCTGCCTGCACGTCTGCGCGGTCGCGCAACGCACGGCCCAGTTCAACCTCTTCAGGCTGCGTGAGCAGGGGCATGCGGTTGACGGCCGACACGTAGGCGTCCAGGTTGCCCAGCGAGGGCACCAGGGACCAAGGGTCGCGCAGGCTCAGGGCGTTGGTGTTGGCAGTGTTCATGATTTCTCGGATTCCCTGCAGAGGGCATCGGTTCCACAAATATTAGCACTCTGGGATGGAGAGTGCTGACAGCATGGCCCGCCCCCACCAGCGACCGGGCAATTTGCGGCAAATCCACGTAACCTGAAGAAGTGTTTGCTCACATTCCCCAGCGCGTGTCGGCTGCCTCCAGGGCGCTGTCCACCAGGGTCAGGAAGGCCGCCACGTCCAGCGGCTTGGTCACGTAGTGCTGGGCCCCGAGTGTCAGCGCCTGTTCCATGTGGCCAGGCGTGGCGTCGGCCGAGACCACGATGACCGGGATGTCGGCCACGCTGTCGTCCTGCTTCAGGTGGCGCAGCAGTTCCAGGCCGCTGATGTCGGGCAGGTGCATGTCCAGCAGCACCAGGTCGGGCCGGTCGCGGCGGATGGCGGCCAGGCCGTCCAGGCCCAGCATCGAGGTCTTCAGCATCACCTGCGACCGCTGCGCCAGCACACCGCGCATGACCTCGATGTTGGTTTCGTTGTCTTCCACGTAGTGCACCCAGCGGTGCTGGTAAGGGGCGGGCGAAGACTCCGTGTAACTGGGCGCCGAGCGCTCGGCGCCCAAGGCGGCCGGCAGCGTCAGCGTGAAGGTCGAGCCGACGCCTTCGCGGCTGCTGACGGCCAATGTGCCGCCCATCAGCTCGGTCAGGCGCTTGCTGATGACCAGGCCGATGCCGGTGCCTTCGATGTCGCTGCCTTCCCGGCCCAGGCGGTTGTAGGGCTGGAACAGGGCCTGCAGCTGTGCTTCGTTCATGCCCAGGCCGGTGTCGGCGATGGCGATCTCCACCTGGCCTGGCGCGCCGGGCCGGCTGCTGATCTGCACCGAGCCGCCGACGCGGTTGTACTTGATGGCGTTGGACAGCAGGTTGGTCAGCACCTGCTTCAGCCGAGTCGTGTCGCCCATCACCCCGGGCACCAGCGGGCTGAGCTGCTCGTGCAGCGCCACCGGGCGCTGCGTGGCCTGGCCGGCCACCATGGCGCGGCAGGCGGCGACCATGGGTGCCAGGTCCAGTGGCACCACCTTGAGCTGCACCGCGCCCGATTCGATGCGAGCCAGGTCGAGTGTTTCGTTGATCATTTCCAGCAAGTGCCAGCCAGCGCGCTGGATCTGCTGCGTCCATTCGCGCTGGTGCGGCACCAGGCCCGGTTCGCGATCCAGGCCCAGCAACTGGGCAAAGCCGATCATCGCGTTCAGGGGCGTGCGCAGCTCATGGCTCATGCGCGACAGGAAGTCGCTCTTGGCGCGGTTGGCGGCCTCGGCGCGGTGCAGGGCCCGCTCCGATGCTTCCAGGCGCAGCACTTCGGTGATGTCTTCCACCACGCCGACCAAGCGCACCGTCTGGCCGTCCGCGTCGCGCAGGGCGCTGGCACTCACACGCACGGTGATCTCGGCGGCGCCCTGCAACAGGCGCACCGCCTCGGTGGTGTTGCGGACCTGGCCCTTCAGCAGACCGCGGCGCATGCGGCGGATGATGGCCGCATCGTCCGGGTGCACGAGCTCGGCCACCGAGCGCCCCAGCAGCTGCCCCGGTGTGCTGCCGGCCATCTCGCACAGGCGCGGGTTGCACTCGATCAGGCGGCCTTGGGGGTCGAGGAACATCACGCCCAGCGGCACGTTGTCCAGGATGCTGCGCAAGCGCTCGCTGCTTTCGCGCAGCGCCGCTTCCACCTGCAGCCGTTCGGCGACCTGTCCGCGCAGTTTGTCGGTACCCGCGCGCACCGCAAGTTCGGTTCGACGGTGCTGGCCGGTGACCACCAGCAGCAGGGCGCCGAGCATGGCGGCGGCGCCCATGCCCGACAAGGCCAGCAGCCAGGCCGTTTCGTGCCCGGCGCCCGTCACGGCCGCCGGGTCGGCCAGCACGTCCAGGCTGAGCTGTCGTCCGCCCCAGGCGATCAGGTGGCGGTGCGCCAATTCACCCGGCGCGGCCTGCCGCCGTTCGCAGCCAACCGGGCCCGCCAGGCGGTGGCGCCTGGTGCCCGCATCGGTGTCGACCAGGCACCAGTGCAGGAAGGCCTGTTGCGGCGTGGTCAGGCCGGCCATTGCACTTTCGGTGCGCAGCGTCACGAACACGACGCCGGTGAACTGCGCCAGGCGCGCGGCCTCGGTCAGCGGCCGGCCGGCGTGCAGCGCCTGGTAGAGCACGATGCCGGCTTCCTGGGTGGCCGACTGCGTCAGCGCAAACACGGCCGTGGCAGCCGGCTGACCACTGCGCCATGTGCGTTCAATGGCCTCGCGAGCTGCCGGAATCGACAGGGAGTTCACACCCAGTGCGGCGCGGTTGTTCAGATCGGGCTCGATGTGCCGGATGGCCAGCACCTCGCCACTGGCCTGGCGCGCCACCCCGCTGTCGCGGTCGAAGACCCGGTAGCCGGGCTGACCCTGGGCACGCACCTCGGTTTCGAATTCAGCGAGCCGGTTTGTCGGTACACGCTCGGCGTAGCCCGTGGCCTGCAACTGCATCCCTTGTGCAAGCCACCAGGCCGATGCCTCGCGCAGCGCCGCGCTGTCGAGCCTGCCCCTGACCTGCGCCGCGCCATGCAGCGCCTGCAAGGCATGCAATGCACCGCCCAGTCGGCTCCGCGCTTCGGTGGCCAGGCGTTCGGCGTCGCGTTCGAACACCGCTGCCTGGCGTGCACGGTCCAGGTTGTTGGTGTGCACCATGGCGGCGCTCAGCAGTGCCAGTGCCAGCAACAGGGGCAGGCCCAGGGTGCGCCGGCGCGGGCGCCAGTCGGCTGCAGGCCGCCCCACCAGGGTCAGCACCAGCGGCGCGGCGATCAGCACACCCAGGGTGTCGCCGCTCCACCAGGTCAGCCAGTTGGTGGGCACGGCAGACGGGGGCAGGGTGCCGGTCATCCACAGCGCCAAGGTGGCGATGCTCGGGCTGATGGTGCACGCGGCCAGTCCACCCAGCAGGCCAGCCAAGGCGATGTCCCGCGGCGCATTGAGCACCACGGCAGGCCCCACGAAGCGCCGAATCAGCATGGCGCCCACGGCGGCCTGCAGAGCCGCACCCAGCGCAATCAAGGCTGGCAGGTGCAGCAGCGCCAGGCCACTCTGCCCACGCAGCAGGCCCAGGCCGGCATTGACCGCAAAAGCGCCCAGAAAGGCGCCGAACCAGGCCGCGCGGCCATAGACCAAAGCTGCGGCCAGGGCAATGCCGGCTGACGGGTAGAGAGGCGAGGCATATCCCGGCGGGCCCGCCATGATCAATGCCGCAGCACCCACCGCAGCGTAGACGACGGCCGTCAACACCACCACCAGCAGCGGGCTGGCCATGCCGTCAGTTCCCCTTGCAGCAGCTGGAGGTGTGGGGGACTTCAAGATGCACACACTGTACGCCGCTGCCCGCATGGCGACCGATGCCCGGGCTTGGGCCGGGCACGGGAATTCCGGGCCCGGGCAGGTCCGCTCCAGCCGGCGATCAGACGTTGAACAGGAAGTTCAACACGTCACCGTCCCTGACGACGTATTCCTTGCCTTCGGCGCGCATCTTCCCGGCGTCCTTGGCGCCCTGCTCGCCCTTGAAGTTGATGAAGTCGTCGAAGTTGATGGTCTGCGCGCGGATGAAACCGCGTTCGAAGTCGGTGTGGATCACGCCTGCGGCCTGCGGCGCGGTGTCGCCGATGTGGATGGTCCAGGCGCGCACTTCCTTCACGCCGGCCGTGAAGTAGGTCTGCAGGCCCAGCAGCTTGAAGGCGGCGCGGATCAGGCGGTTCAGGCCCGGTTCGTCCTGGCCCATCTCGGACAGGAACAGGGCCTTGTCCTCGTCGGGCATGTCGGCCAGTTCGGCCTCGGTCTTGGCGCAGATGGCCACCACCGGCGCGTTTTGCTTGGCGGCGAATTCACGCAGGCGGTCCAGGAAGGGGTTGTTCTCGAAGCCGGTTTCGCTGACGTTGCCCACGAACATGGCCGGCTTGGCAGTGATCAGGCACAGCGGCTTCAGGATCACCTGCTCTTCCTTGCTGAAGCTGATGCCCCGCACCGGCTGTGCCTGGTCCAGCGCGGCCTGGCACTTTTCCAGCACCTTGACCAGCGCCGCGGCTTCTTTGTCGTTGCCGCTGCGTGCGGCCTTCACGTAGCGGTGCAGGCTTTTTTCCACCGTCGACAGGTCGGCCAGGCAGAGCTCGGTCTGGATGATCTCGATGTCGGCAACCGGGTCCACACGACCCGCCACGTGGATGACGTTGTCGTCTTCGAAACAGCGCACCACGTTGACGATGGCGTCGGTTTCGCGAATGTGGCTCAGGAACTGGTTGCCCAGGCCCTCACCCTTGCTGGCACCGGCCACCAGCCCGGCAATGTCGACAAACTCCACGATCGCCGGCACCACGCGTTCGGGCTTGACGATCGCTGCCAGTTGGGTCAGCCGCGGGTCGGGCAGTTCGACGATGCCGACATTGGGCTCGATGGTGCAAAAGGGGTAGTTCTCGGCGGCGATGCCGGCCTTGGTCAGGGCATTGAAGAGCGTGGACTTGCCCACGTTGGGCAGGCCGACGATGCCGCACTTGAGACTCATGGTGGTTTGTGTTCGTTGGCAGGTGAGCCGGCGATTTTCCTACACTGGACCGATGAACACACCCTCGACGACGATCCGGCCTCGCCTGTTGGACCTGGGCGGTGGTTTCACGGTGCGCCGCCTGCTGCCCGCGGCGCAGCGCCAGGCCGTGGGGCCCTTCCTGTTTTTCGACCACTTTGGCCCCGTGACGGCCGGGCCCGACGACAACCACGACGTGCGCCCGCACCCCCACATCGGCCTGGCCACCGTGACCTACCTTTTCGAAGGTGCCATGCAGCACGCCGACTCGACGGGTGTGCAGCAGCGCATCGAACCCGGCGCCATCAACTGGATGACGGCCGGTCGTGGCATCGTGCATTCCGAACGCACGCCGGTCGACCTGAAAGACGTTCAGCGGCGCAGCCACGGCCTGCAGCTCTGGGCCGCGCTGCCGGCCGAAGACGAAGAACTGCCACCGTCCTTCGTGCACACACCGGCCGAGCAGATTCCGTCGCTGGAAGTCGGCGGCGCACAGCTGCGGGTGCTGATCGGCAGCGCCTTCGGTGCAACTTCTCCGGTGGCCGTGCGGTCGCCCACGCTTTACGTCGACATCCAACTCGACACCGGCGACGCCTTCCCGCTGCCGCTGGCCACCGAACGGGCGCTTTATGTGGTGGATGGCCCGGTGCAACTGGACGGCGAGATGGTGCCACCCTTCACGATGCTGGTGCTGACACCCGGTGACGAACCGATGATCTCGGCCACCGGCCTGGCGCGCGCGGTGCTGATCGGCGGTGAGCCGCTGGGCCACCGCCATCTGTACTGGAACTTCGTGTCGTCGCGCAAGGAACGCCTGGTGCAAGCCGCCGACGACTGGGCGGCCGGGCGTTTCGACACGGTGCCGGGCGAAACCGAGTTCATTCCCCTGCCCGACAGGCGGCCGTGAGCTGCGGCGCCTAGAGCCTAGAAGTTCCAGCTCACCTGGGCCTGCTGCCCGACACGCAGCACACGCTCGACACCTTCGACGACCACGGCGTTCATGCCGAAGGTGATGCCACCCTTCATGCGCGCGTCGGCCCGGAACCCGGACAGCGTGTCGCCGGGTTCGTTGGACGTGGCGGCAGTCACCGGGTCGACGTTCGGGATGCTGCAGCGCACGCAGGGTTTGACCAGGCGCAGCCGCACCGGACCTTCGGCGGTCTGGATCAGCAATTCGTGCAGGTGGTCCTCGTCCCAGGGCTGAAGACCGCTGAGCACCAGGTTGGGCCGGAAGCGCTGCATGGCCACCGGTGCCGCGCCTCGTGCGGCCAGGCGGTTGTTCAGGTCGGCCAGCGAAGCGGCATTCACCACCAGCAGCGGGAAGCCGTCGGCAAAGGCGTTTTCCGCCTCAATGTCGCCCGTCCAGGCGGGGTCGGACAAGCGCTTTTCTTCGGGGTCGAAACGGGCCAGGCGTAAACGGCCCTTGAAGTCGCTGCCCAGGAAATCGCTGAACCACTGCGAAGCGAGCGCGCCCATGTCGTAGGCCTTGACCACGTCGTCCCAGACGCGCACGCGGGTCGGCGCCTCCACGGTGTCCAGCCGCAGGTGCAGGGCCAGCATGCCGGGCGCCCGCAGCATCAGTTCACTGCCCTTGAAGCTGGGCTGCACCAGCGCCAAACGCGGCAGTTCGCGCTGGGTCAGCATCTCGCCGTGTTCGTCGACCACCATCCAGGCGCGGTCGAACTCCAGCCCGGTCTCGACCAGCAGGCCTTCACTCAGGGCCACGCCGCCGCATGACTTGATGGGGTGGACATGCAGGGCCGACACCTCGCAGGCCAGTTCTTGCACAGCAGGGTTCACGCGGGCTCCGGTGGCAGGAAAGGGCAAAGCCCGGGGCGGCGATTGTGCATGGGGTGGCTCCCTACAATGCCGGAATGAACTTGCCCCAAGCTCACTGCGTTCGCAGCCCCCGTGGGGCGCGTCACTGCCTTCAGGCGGCCGGGCGGCGCTGACATGAGTGCACATGATGTCCTGGTGCGTGGCGCCGGTGTGGTGGGCCTGAGCACCGCGCTGGCTCTGGGCCGCCAGGGTTTGCGGGTGGCCCTGCTGGGCGATGCGCCGGCGCCGGGCGCGCGTGAAGACGTGCGGGCTTACGCGCTGAACGCCGCTTCGGTGCAGTTGCTCACTGGCTTGAAAGTCTGGGACACATTGCCGGCCGATGCCCGCACGCCCGTGCACGACATGCATATCGAAGGCGATGCCCGGGGCGCGGCGCTGGACTTTTCGGCCTGGAGCCAGGGCCTGGCCGAACTGGCCTGGATCGTCGATGCGGCCGAGCTCGAGCGCGCGCTCAACGCCGCTGCCACCTATGCGCCGCATGTGCAGCGGGTGACGGCGCCTGTGCCTGCCAGCTTGCAGGTGCTGGCCGAAGGCAAGGCCTCGGTCACGCGCCAGGGCCTGGGGGTGCAGATGCCACGTCAGGCCTATGGCCACCGGGGCCTTGCAACACGGCTGCTGAGCGACCAGGCCCATGCCGGCCTGGCGCGCCAGTGGTTCCGCAGCCCCGACATCGTGGCGCTGTTGCCGCTGGACCGGCCGCAGGCCGGCCACGGCTTCGGCCTGGTCTGGTCGGTGCCCGACGCACAGGCCGACGCGCTGATGGCGCTGACAGATGCCGCCTTCGAAGCGGCGCTGGCTGACGCCACCGGCGGCGCCGCCGGCAACTTGCAGCTGTGCAGCGCCCGGGCGCAGTGGCCGCTGGCGCTGGCCCATGCCAACGCGGTGCACGGCCCGGGCTGGGTGCTGGTGGGCGATGCCGCGCACCTGGTGCACCCGCTGGCCGGCCAGGGCCTGAACCTGGGCCTGGGCGACGTGGTCGTGCTGGCCGACGAACTGGCCCGGCGCGAGCCCTGGCGCACACCGGGCGACCCGCGCATCGGTGAAAGGTATGCGCGCCGCCGCCGACTGCCGGTGCAGGCCATGGCGCAGGTCACCGACGCGCTCTGGCAACTTTTTGCCCACCCGGCACCGCTGGTGCGCGAACTGCGCAACCGCGGCCTGACGCTGGTCAACCACCTGCCGCCGCTGAAGCGGCTGCTCACCGGTCGCGCCCTGGGCGGCTGAACCTGACAAGGACTTCCCCCATGCTTCGCCCCACCCTTTTCTTGACGGCCTTGGCGGCGGCCCTGTTCATCGTTGCTGCAACACCTGCGCCGGCCATCGCGCAGGCCCCGTCCCCCGCCACGGCACAAGCCTCGACTGCGGGCCCGACAGCGGCCCAGGACGCGTTGGTCCGCAAGGTGCTGGCCGAACGCCTGCCCAAGCTGCCGAAGATCGACGAAGTGAGCCGCACGCCGATCGCCGGCCTGTGGGAGGTGCGCTACAACGGCACCGAACTGCTGTACGCCGACGAAAAGGGCGACTACATCCTGGTCGGTGGTTCGATGTACGACACCAGGACACAAACCGACCTGACCGAAGCCCGCATCGACAAGCTGATGGCGCTGGACTACAGCAAGCTGCCGGTGAAAGACGCCATCGTCATCAAACAAGGCAACGGCGCGCGCAAGATGGCAGTTTTTGTCGACCCCAACTGCGGCTATTGCAAACGTTTCGAGCGCGACATCACGCAGGTCAAGGACGTGACGATCCACACCTACCTGCTGCCCATCCTGGGCCCGGACTCGGTGGCGAAGTCCAAGGACATCTGGTGCAGCAAGGACCCGGGCCAGGCCTGGCGCGCCTGGATGCTGGACGGGGTGGCCGCGCCCAAGGCGCCCGCCGGCTGCAGCACAGCAGCGGTGGACCGCAACGTCGCGTTTGCGCGCACACACCGCATCAACGGCACACCGGCCGTGTTTTTTGAAGACGGCACCCGCAAGCCGGGTGCGATTCCGCTGCAGCAGGTTGAACAGCTGCTGACCGCGGCCACGGCCAAGAAGTAGCCTGCCGGCACCCGTCCGCAGGCCGGCTTGACCGGCCGGCCGCGCGCCGCCCGGCGGACAATGCCCCGATGCAACACCCCACGGCACTTCCAGGCACACCCGCCACCCCGTCGCAACCCGGCGTGCTGGCGGTGCGCCTGGGCCACGCCGGCCTGCTGCCCTTCGTGGCCGGGGCGGCTCTGGTCTGGCTGGTGCAGGACGACGCGCAAGCCTATGCCGCCCTGGCCCTGGCGGCCTACGCGGCACTGATCCTCAGCTTCCTGGGTGGCATGCACTGGGGGCTGGTCATGCAGCAGCCGCAAGCCGAACCGGCGCCGCTGATCTGGGGTGTGGTGCCGTCGCTGGTGGCCTGGCCCGCCGTGTTGATGCCACCCGACGCCGGGCTGGTGATCCACGGCCTGATGTTCGTCGCCTGTTACGCCGTCGACCGGCGCCTGTACCCGGGCCTGGGCGCGGCCGGCTGGCTGACACTGCGCTTCAGGCTGAGTGCGGTGGCCGCGCTGGCGTGTTTCATCGGTGCTGCCGGCAGCTGAGCGCCTTTCCGCAGCCCCCGCCAGCCGCGGCACGCGGTTGGTGCAGGGGCTGGTGCTGACGTTGGCGGTGCTGCTGGTGCACCTGTGGCTGGCCGAGCGCCATTGGCCCGTTCGCCTGGGCGAAGGCCACAGCGATGCCGACACCGACACCCGGCCGCGGCGCATCGAAGTCAGCTTCGTGCGCGAGCTCAAGCCGACCGCGCCGCCCGTGGCCCCGCCGGCGCAAAAGCCCGCGCTGCGGCGCATGTCCGCGCTGGCGCCCGGGCTCGCCGCATCGGCCGCCGAAGCAGCCGAAGCAGCCGATGCAGCCGAGTTTTTGACCCTGTCGCCCTCCGATCAGCTGTTGCAGGTGCCCGACCCGACGCCGGCCCTGCCAGCCCTGGCGCAGCTGGCCGAGCCGCTGCCCGAGCCCACCACCGAGGCCTTCGAGTGGCCGCCTTCCACCCGGCTCAGCTACACGCTCAGCGGCCATTACCGCGGCCCGGTCGAGGGCCAGGCGCAGGTGGAATGGCTGCGTGCGGGCAGCCGCTACCAGGTGCACCTGGACGTGTCGGTGGGCCCTTTTTTCGCACCGCTGCTCAGCCGCCGCATCACCAGCGAAGGCACGATCACCGCGCAGGGCCTGCGCCCACAGCGCTACGACGAAGAAACCCGCATGGCACTGCGCGAGCCGCGCCGGCTGACGATCTGGCTGGACGATGAAACCGTGCAACTGCCCGGTGGCACGCAGCGGCCCCGGCCACCCGACGTGCAGGACAGCGCCAGCCAGTTCGTGCAGATGACCTGGCTCTTCACCACCCAGCCGCATTGGCTGCAGGCCGGGCGTGTCATCGAGTTGCCGCTGGCGCTGCCGCGCCGCGTGGCCCCTTGGCGCTACGAAGTGATGCAGACCGAAACCCTGATCACACCGGCGGGCGAGGTGCAGGCGGTGCATGTCAAACCGCAGCGCAGCCCTGGCGTGCCGGGTGGGCTGGCAGGCGAACTGGCGGCGGAATTTTGGGTCGCACCGTCGCTGCAGTACCTGCCGGTGCGCATCCGGATTCGCCAGGACGCCGACAACTATGTCGACTTGCTCATCGAGCGCCTGCCGCAACAGGCACAACCTGGCCGTTAGCCGGGTTCAGTTTGCAGGGAAACGGGCCGCGTAGGCCTCGGCCGCGGCGGTGCCCCGGACGGCCCCGATCAGCTTGGCGGCCTGCGACAGCAGCGGCTGCAGCTCTTGCAGGTTGCGGGCGCGTTCGATGCGGATGGCCAGCGACTCGGCACTGGGCCCCAGGGCTTCGTTCAGCGCTCGAACCGAGCTGCGGCGCAGGTTGTCGAAATCAGGGCCGGGCTTGGTTGTGGGTGCTGCTGCACGCGCTTCGGCGGCCGGCGCAGCGGCGGGGGCCGATGAAGTCTGGCTGCGCACGGTTTCGCCCACGGCTTCGATGAAACCCTGCTCGGCCAGCGTCTGCAGCGTTTCTTCGGCCTGCTGCGTGATCAGCAACTTCATGTCCTCTGCATCACGCTTGCCGTCCACCAGGATCAGCGCGCTGCGCATGCGCGGCGTCAGGCGGTGGGCCCGAGTCTCGATCTCGGCCACGCCCTTGGCGGTCTTGCGAAAGATGATGGGCATGCTCGGTGGATGGGCCGGTTGACAGGAGGGCCACCATGGACTTGCCCAGGCGGCCCTATTGCATCCTTCAGCTTAACCTGTGCCGAAGTCTGGCAAAGCCAAATAAGACCTGGAGAACGGCACTTTATAGTGCCAACGAATACCGGAGACCGCGATGACCGAAGCCCTGATCCTGAGCACGACCGTTGGCGAAACCGAGCGCCGTGTGGGCCTGATCACCCTGAACCGGCCGAAGCAGCTGAATGCCTTGAACGACGCCTTGATGGACCAGTTGGGCGCCGCGCTGCTGTCCTTCGATCAAGACGATGGCATCGGCTGCATCGTGCTGACAGGCAGTGAAAAGGCCTTTGCCGCCGGCGCCGACATCTCGGCCATGGCCACCAAGACTTTCATGCAGGCCTACCAGGGCGGCTTCATCACACGCAACTGGGAAACGCTGCGCCAGGTGCGCAAACCCGTGATCGCCGCGGTGTCGGGTTTTGCGCTGGGCGGTGGCTGCGAGCTGGCGATGATGTGCGACTTCATCATCGCTTCAGACACGGCCAGGTTCGGCCAGCCGGAAATCAAGATCGGCATCATCCCGGGCGCTGGCGGCACGCAGCGCCTGCCGCGTGCGGTGGGCAAGGGCAAGGCCATGGACATGGTGCTGACCGGCCGCATGATGGACGCGGCCGAAGCCGAACGGGCGGGCCTGGTGTCGCGTGTGGTGCCGGCCGACAAGCTGATGGCCGAAGCGCTGGCCGCCGCCGAGCTGATCTGCACCCTGGGCGGCCCGAGCGTGATGATGGCCAAGGAGTGTGTGAACCGCGCCTTCGAGTCGGGCCTGTCGGATGGCGTGGACTTCGAGCGCCGGCTTTTCCATTCGCTGTTTGGCACCGCCGACCAGATGGAAGGCATGGACGCCTTCTTGAACAAGCGCAAGGCGGTGTTCAAGCACGGCTGAGGCGACGGTCTGCCGCGGTCGAGTTGACCCACCCCGGGCTGACGGCGACCCTTTCAAGCCCCATCACTGTTCCTGAATTCGGAACGATCCCTTCCTTCGCCACGGCTTTTTCCGTCCTGGGGTGAACCCTAGAGTTCAGCCCATGGACGACGCCGGGCAAGCATCCACCGACGGGTCCAACCCAACCGGATGCCTTGAAGGAAATTTCATGAACACGATCCAACGCCTTGCCTACCCCCTGATTGCCGTGCTCTCGATGGGAGCGGCTTTTGCGGCCCACGCCGAGAGCCCCACGGTCGACGACAGCGCGACGCAGGTGTGGTCGCAGACCAAGACAAGAGCGCAGGTGCAGGCCGAGTTGTTCGCGGCGCGTGCCGACGGCAGCACACGTGTCTACTCGATCAGCTACAACCCGCTGACCGTGGCCAAGACCACCACCACGCGTGAAGCGGTGCGTGCCGAAGCACGTGTGGAGCGCGCCGTGAACCCGTCTGCCCAGATGGTGGGCGAAGACAGCGGATCGTTTTACCTGGCGCAGCTGCCGCTGTCACGCGACGCGTCGCACGTGTTGGCCGACAAGTCCCGCTGACTCAGGGCGCCAGCCAGCGGGCGCCTTCGCTATCGAAACGCGCACGCCGGTGGCCATCGGTGTGCAGTTCAAGCCAGTCGATGGCCGTCACCTGCGCGGTGACGACGGCGAAGTGCTCGCGCGAACCCCGCTCGGGCACATAACGGTCCACCGGTGTGCCCGGGGGCAGGGCAGCCAGGTAGTCCTGCGCGGACGGCGAGAGCTTGACGCGCGCCCAGCGCGAGCTGACGTCCAGGCCCTGAACCGCCACCTCCAGCGTCACTTCCAGCCGCAATTGCCAGCCCAGCTGGCGTGACCAGGCCACCAGGCAGCCTTGGGGCTGAAATCGCATCTGCCCGATCTTGGCGGCACGTGCGTCGCTGTAGAAGACCAGGGTCTGCGCTTCTGGCGTGACCTCGCGCAGGACCACCGTGCGTGCCGAGGCCCGTTGCCCATCCAGCGTGGCCAGGGTCAGCACGTGCCAGTCGTGGTCCCGTTCGGTGGCACCACGCACCAGTTCGCGCCACATGGCGGTGTTCAAGACCTGCAGAGTTTCAATGCGGCTGTTCATCGGCGCCTTGTTCGTTTGCTGCTCTTGCTGGGCACACTGGCGCTCAGCCTTCCCGGCGCAAGGCCGGAAACAGGATGATGTCGCGGATGCTCGGGCTGTCGGTGATCAGCATCATCAGCCGGTCGATGCCGATGCCGCAGCCACCGGCCGGTGGCATGCCGTATTCCAGCGCACGGATGAAGTCGGCGTCGTAGTACATCGCTTCTTCGTCGCCGGCTTCTTTGTTCGACGCCTGGGCCTGGAAACGTGCGGCCTGGTCTTCGGCATCGTTCAGTTCGCTGAAGCCGTTGGCGTATTCGCGCCCGGTGATGAAGAGCTCGAAACGTTCGGTGATGGCCGGGTTGCTGTCGCTGGCGCGGGCCAGCGGGCTGACCTCGACCGGGTAGTCGATGATGAAGGTGGGTTGCCACAGCTTGGCTTCGACTTCTGCTTCGAACAGGCCGAACTGCAGCTCGGGCAGTTTCCAGTGTGCCGGGGCTTCTTCACCTGCGGCCTTCAGGCGTGTGCGCAGCAGCGCCGCGTCGTCAGCCTGTTCGTGGCTCAGGCCGGCATGCACCACCAGCGACTCACGCACGCTCAGACGCGTGAAGGGCTGGTCCAGGTGCACCGGCTGACCAGCGTAGGTCACCGCGGCGCTGCCGGTGGCGGCACGTGCGGCGTGGCGCAGCACGGCTTCGGTGAAGTCCATCAGGTCATGGTGCGTCCAGTAGGCCGCGTAGAACTCCATCATCGTGAACTCGGGGTTGTGGCGGACGCTGATGCCTTCGTTGCGGAAGTTGCGGTTGATCTCGAACACGCGTTCGAAACCGCCCACCAGCAGGCGCTTCAGGTAGAGCTCGGGCGCGATGCGCAGGAACATCTCCTGGTCCAGCGCGTTGTGGTGGGTGACAAAGGGCTTTGCGTTGGCGCCGCCCGGAATGGGGTGCAGCATGGGCGTTTCGACTTCCAGGAAGCCGTGTTCGACCATGTAGCTGCGGATCGAGCTGACCGCCTTGCTGCGTGCCACGAAGCGCGCACGTGCGGTTTCATCGGTGATCAGGTCGACGTAACGCTGGCGGTACTTCTGTTCCTGGTCGCTCATGCCATGGAACTTGTCGGGCAAGGGGCGCAGGCTCTTGGTCAGCAGGCGCACCTTGGTGGCCTTGACCGACAGCTCGCCGGTCTTGGTGCGGAACAGCGTGCCTTCACAGCCCAGGATGTCGCCCAGGTCGCCGTGTTTGAAAGCAGCCAATGCCTCGGGGCCCACCGCGTCCTGGGTGATGTAGAGCTGGATGCGGCCGTGTTTTTCGCCGAAGGAACCGTCCTGCAGCGTGCCAAAACAGGCCTTGCCCATCACCCGCTTGAGCATCAGCCGCCCGGCCACGCTGACCGCGATGGCCTGCGGCTCGAGTTCGGCGTTGTCCACCTGGCCGTATCTGTGGTGCAGGTCGGCCGCGTGGTGCTGGGGTTTGAAGTCGTTCGGGAACGCGACGCCTTGGGCCCGCAGCGCCTGCAGCTTTTCGCGGCGCTCGGTGATCAGTTGGTTTTCGGTGTGGATAGGCTCGCTCATCGTCAACTCGTTGTTTCTGCTTCAATTTTAGGCGCAGCCGTAGAATTCGCCGCTGCATGAATGCCACAGCGCCCGTTCCCCTGCCCATCCTCGATCGGCCGATCCGTTTTGCCCTGGTGGGCTGCGGTCGCATTTCGGCCAACCACTTCGAAGCACTGAAGCAGCACCACGGCCGCGCCGACTTGGTGGCGGTGTGCGACAACAAGCCCGCCGCGCTGCAGGCCGCGGTGGCCAAGACCGGGGCCCAAGGCTTCGACTCTCTCGACACCTTGCTGGCCGGCTGTGATGCCGACATCGTGACCCTGGCCACTCCCAGCGGCCTGCACCCGCTGCAGGCCATGCGTGTGGCCGCTGCCGGCCGCCATGTGCTGAGCGAAAAGCCCATGGCCACGAAGTGGGACGACGGCATGGCCATGGTGCGCGCCTGCCGCGACGCCGGCGTGAAGCTGTTTGTCGTCAAGCAGAACCGCCTGAACCCGACCCTGCAGCTGCTGAAAAGCGCAGTCGACGCCGGCCGCTTCGGCCGCATCTTCATGGTCACGGTCAACGTGTTCTGGACACGGCCGCAGAGTTACTACGACGACGCACCCTGGCGCGGCCGCTGGGACCTGGACGGCGGCGCCTTCTTGAACCAGGCCAGCCACTACGTGGACATGGTCGACTGGCTGGTGGGCCCGGTGGACAACGTGCACGCCTACACCGCCACGCTGGCGCGTGACATCGAGGCCGAGGACACCGGCACCATGAGCCTGCGGCTGCGCAGCGGCGGCCTGGCCAGCATCAACGTCACGATGCTCACCCACGGCAAGAATTTCGAAGGCAGCATCACCATTTTGGGCGAGCGTGGCACGGTGCGCATCGGCGGTGTGGCCGTGAACCGCATCGACCATTGGGAATTCGACGAAGCTCGGCCAGAAGACACCGCCGTCAAGGACGCCAGCTACGCCGCGCCTTCGGTCTACGGCCCCGGCCACCCGCTGTACTACGACAACGTCATCGCCACGCTGCGCGGCGAAAAACACGCCGAGGTGGATGGTTACGAAGGCCTGCGTTCGCTGGAAGTGATCATCGCCGCCTACCGCAGTGCACGCGACGGCACGCGGGTGGGCCTGCCGCTGGTCTTTTAGATGGCCGCCGTCATCCACCCCAGCTCAATCGTCGATGCCGGCGCGCAGCTCGGCGAAGGCACCCATGTCTGGCACTTCGTGCATGTCAGCGCCGGTGCCCGCATCGGCGCGCGGTGTTCGCTGGGGCAGGGGGTGTTCGTGGCCAACGACGTGCACATCGGCGACAACGTGAAGATCCAGAACAACGTCTCGGTCTACGACGCGGTGACGCTGGAAGACGATGTCTTCTGCGGGCCGAGCATGGTCTTCACCAACGTCTTCAACCCGCGCTCGGCGGTGCCCCGCAAGGCCGAGTACCGGCGCACGCTGGTCAAACGCGGCGCCACCCTGGGCGCCAACTGCACGGTGGTGTGTGGCACGACGATCGGCGAGTTTGCCTTTGTCGGCGCCGGTGCCGTGGTCAGCCGCGACGTGCCGGCCTTTGCGCTGGTGGTGGGTGTGCCGGCGCGGCGCATCGGCTGGATGAGCCGGCACGGCGAAAGGCTGGACCTGCCCGCCCGCGTGCGCGGCGATTCGCTGACCGCCGTCTGCCCGGCCACCCAAGAGGTCTACCAACTTGATGGCGAGACGCTGCGCTGGGTTCGCTGATTGCCCGCTGATGCCCGCTGATCGTCCGCTGATCGCCTGCCTTCTTTGCCCGTCCTCACGATGCAGTTCACCGACCTGAAAACCCAGTACACCGCGCTGAAAAGCAGCGTCGACAGCCGCATCCAGCGTGTGCTGGACCACGGCCAGTACATCATGGGCCCCGAGGTTGCCGAGCTCGAAACCGCGCTGGCCGGCTTCACCGGCAGCCGCCACTGCATCACCGTGGCCAGCGGCACCGAAGCGCTGTTGATCGCGCTGATGGCGCTGGACATCCAGCCCGGCGACGAGGTCATCAGCACACCCTTCACCTTTGCCGCCACCGCCGAGACCATCGTGCTGGCCGGAGGCCAACCGGTGTTCGTGGACGTGGAAGCCTACACCGCCAACATCGACGTGCGGCTGATCGAAGCGAAGATCACGCCGCGCACCAAAGCCATCATGCCGGTCAGCCTGTACGGCCAGGTGGCGGACATGGCTGAAATCAACGCCATTGCCGCGAAACACGGCCTGGCGGTCATCGAAGACGCGGCGCAGAGTTTCGGCGCGGTCTACCAGGGCCGGCGGTCCTGCGCAATGTCCACCTTCGGTGCCACCAGCTTCTTCCCCAGCAAGCCGCTGGGTTGTTACGGCGACGGCGGTGCGCTCTTCACCGACGACGACAAGCTGGCGCAGGCCGCCCGCGAGATCCGTGTGCACGGGCAAAGCGCGCGCTACACGCACACACGCCTGGGTGTGGGCGGGCGCATGGACACGCTGCAATGTGCCGTGGTGCTGGCCAAGCTGGAGCGTTTCGAATGGGAACTGGAACGCCGCGCCCAGATCGGCGCGCGCTACCTGTCGTTGCTGGATGGGATCGAACAGGTCACCGTGCGGCCCGACCGCAATTCCGTCTACGCGCAGTTCACGGTGATGGTCGACAGGCGCGATCAGGTGCAGGCCGCGCTGAAGGCCGCCGGCGTGCCCACGGCCGTGCACTACCCCAAGCCACTGAACCACCAGCCCGCCTACGCCAGACACTGCTGCCCCGACTGCTGCCCGGTCAGCAGCGAGCTGGCGGCGCGGGTGCTGAGCCTGCCGATGAGTGCCGACCTGAGCGAAGCCGACCAGGACCGCGTGGTGGCTGCGCTGCGTGCTGCGCTGGGCAGATGAAGCCGGCACCGCGCGAAGGGCCCGGGCCGCCGCCGGTGGACTTCGCCACGCTCTACAACGAACACCCCGACTACGTCGCGCGGCGCCAGGCCGGTTCCTTCGAGCAGTTGCAGGTGGACATCGAGGTCGGCCTGTTCAAGCGGCCACACCTGCTGGCGTTGGTGAAAGGCACCGAGGCCCTGGGCGACGTGCTGGAAATCGGCTGCGCCACCGGTGAGCTGCTGGCCGCGCTGCCACGTGCCGCGGGCGCGCGCCGTGTCGGCGTGGACATCTCGGCGGCCAATGTGCGGGCCGCGCAGGCACGTTTCCCTGCACTGGAATTCATCTGCGGTGACTTCAGGTCACTGCAGCCGGGCGCCTTCCACACGGTCGTGATGAGCGACGTGCTGGAACACGTGCCCGACGACGTGGCCTTCCTGCGCGATGCATCGGCGCTGGGGCAGACGGTGCTGGTGAACCTGCCGCTGGAGGACAACTGGCTGAACCGGAACCGCCCGTACGGGCCTGACGACGTGTCAGGGCATTTGCGGCGTTATTCGCTCCAAGACGGTCTGGCCCTGGCGCAGCGCGCAGGGCTTGAAGTCGTGAACTGGCAGCGTGTCTGGATCCACGAAGGCCCTGCCGAAGTGGCCCGGCGACAACTGCGCAGCGACCGCTTCGGCAGTGCTTTCAATGGCGGAACGGTCGCGCGCACGTTGCGGCAGCTGGCTTTCGGCGCGGCTTGCGCCATCCAGCCGCTGGGCCGCCGGCTGTTTGCATCCAACCTGTTTTTTGCTGCCCGCCGGCCGCAGCCCCAGGACCCGCGGCCTTGAGCTTGCGCAAGCAGTTGCTGCTGGCCTTCGGGGTGCAGGGTGCCGGTGCAGCGTCGGTGCTGCTGGCCACGGTCTGGCTCGGTGCCGTGCAGGGGCCCGAGCAGCAAGGGGTCTTCAACCGCACCAAGGCCGAGATCGAGTTTGTCGCCGCGTTGACCTTGCTGGGTTTGCCGCAGGCGCTGTTTTTTTTCGTGCAGGCCGGTGGCATCAGCATGCAGCGGGCCTTGCGCTGGGCCGCGGGCAGTGTGGTGCTGGCGCTGCTGGCGGGTGCAGGCTACGCGGTGTCGCGGCAGTCAGGCGCGGTGGCTGCGGTGGCCATGGGCCTGGCCGTCGCGGCCTGTGTGTGCCACGGGCAGCTGCGTGCCTTGCTGCTGGTGGGCAAACGGTCGGCCTGGTTCAACGCCGTCACGGCACTGCCTCAGGTGCTGTTGCTGTTGGCCGTGGCCTGGGTCATCAGCGGGCCCGTCGACGACCATGCGCCGTGGCCGCTGGCCTTTCTGCTGGCCTTCGGCGTGGCGGCCGTGCTCGCGGCCTGGCGGCTGCACGTCACACGGCAGCCGCCGCGGCCGTCGACCGTGGCCTGGCATCAACTGGCTCACTACGGCCTGGCGGCCTGGCTGCTGGCGGTGCTGAGCACCGGGGCCATGCTGCTGATGCAACGCTGGGTGGAGCTTCATGCCGGCGCCGCCGCGCTGGGCCAGTTCACGCTGGCGATGACCCTGGTGCTGGTGCCACTGGTGCCGATTGCCTACGCGGCACCACTGCTCTTTCGGCGCTGGATGGCCCAGCCTGCAGCCACCGGTCTGTGGCGCTGGTCGGCCGGCCTGTGTGGTGCGCTGCTGGCCTGTGCCGGTGCGGTCTGGCTGGGGGCCGCGGTCTGGCCCGATCTGGGTCTGGGCCCCGCCTACGATGGCACCACACGTGTGTTGGCCGTTTTGCTGGCCGGTGCAGCCGCCGAAGCGGCCTTGCGCTTGATGACGGTGCAGGCCGGCGCGCAAGGCCGGCCCTGGATGCCGGTGAGGGCCGAAGCTTTCCGGGGCGTGGTGCTGCTGCTGGGCTGGTTGCTGCCGCTGCCGCCGGGGCTGCTGCCGCTGTGTGCCGTGTGGTCGCTCGGTTGCTGGGCTGCAGCGGTGGCCCTGGTGTGGCCGGCACGTGCGCAGCGGCCGGTGCCGGGGGCGGCGCCATGACCCGACTGGCCTTGCTGGGGCCGGCCAATTCCATCCACTTGCAGCGTTGGGCGCAGGCGCTGGTCAGCCGAGGGCACGATCTGCTGATCCTGTCGCAGAACCCCTGCGAGCGAAACCTGTTGCCGACGAATGCCGAGGTGCGCTGGTTGCCTCACAGCGGCAACGCAGGCTACTTCCTGAACGCCTGGTCGGTGCGGCGCTGGCTCACACAATGGCAGCCCCAGCTGCTGAACGCGCACTACGCCAGCGGATACGGCACCACCATGGCGCTGTGTGGATTCCAGCCCACGCTGCTGTCGGTCTGGGGCAGCGATGTGTTCGACTTCCCCAAGGAAAGTGCCGCCAAGCGGCAACTGCTGGTGTGGAATCTGAAACGTGCCACTGCGGTGGCGTCCACCAGCCAGGTCATGGCCAGGCAGGTGCAAAAGCTGACGCCCGCACGGCAGGTGGTGGCTGTGACGCCCTTTGGCGTCGACCTGGCCCGCTTTGCACCCGCACCCGGCCGGCAGGCCAGGCGGCCGCTGACGCTGGGCATCGTCAAGACCCTGGCACACAAATACGGTGTCGACCTCTTGCTGCGGGCGTTTGCAGAATTGGTCCAGGACAAACAGGTGGCCGCTGCGCACCCGGCGCTGCGGCTGCGCATCGTGGGTGACGGTCCCGATCGCGCGGAGCTGCAGTCGCTGGCGCAGTCGCTTCGGTTGCAGCAACGGGTCGACTTCGCCGGAGCGGTGCCTCACGACGAGGTGCCGGAGGCGCTGCGCAGTTTCGACATCTACGCGGCACCCAGCCGCTTGGACAGCGAGAGCTTCGGCGTGGCCGTGATCGAGGCCAGCGCTTGTGGCTTGCCGGTGGTGGTCAGCGACGCTGGCGGGCTGCCCGAGGTGGTGCTGGACGGTCGCACCGGCCTGGTGGTGCCGCGTGACGATGTGCCGGCGCTGTGCAAGGCACTGCGCAGGCTGGTGCTGGATGCCGGGCTGCGCCGGCGCCTGGGTCAGGCGGGCCGTGCCCATGTCGAAGCCACCTACGAGTGGAGCCACTGCGTGGACGTGATGGAGCAGGCCTACGATGCCGTGCTGGCGGGGCAGCCATGAAAAACGCCGACCGCTGGAAGCCCAGCAAGTTCGAAGTCCGCCGGGGCCGCCTGCGCGGCACCCGCGATGTGCAGGAACTGGGCGCCGGCTCGCGACTCATCAGCGACCTGGTGGCCGCGCTGTACCAGCAGCATCTGCCGACCCATGCCCGTGGGCGCCTGCTGGACCTGGGCTGCGGCAAGGCCCCGCTGTACGGCACCTACGCGCCGCTGGTGGATGAGGTGGTCTGTGTGGACTGGGCCGACAGCGGCTGTGTCGACCTGGTGTGCGACCTGAGCCAGCCGCTGCCGCTGCCGGACGCCACTTTCGACACCATCGTGTTCTCCGACGTGCTGGAACACCTGCCCGAGCCCGTGGCCGTGTGGCACGAGATGGCGCGTCTGTTGGCCCCGGGTGGACGCATCGTGCTGAACGTGCCCTTCTACTACTCGGTGCACGCCCACCCGCACGACTACGCCCGCTACACCCGCTTTGCGCTGGAACGTTTTGCGCAACTCAGCGGCCTGAGGGTGCTTCACCTGCAAGCCGTCGGTGGCCTGGTCGAGATCGGGGTCGACCTGCTGGCCAAGGCCCTGTCCAAGCTGCCGCTGCTGGGCCGGCCGCTGGCGGTGGGGCTGCAGTCCGTCGCGCTGGCCTTCGCACAGACGCGGCTGGGTGCGCGGCTGGCCGAACGTTCGGCCTGGCACTTTCCGCTGGGTTACTTCATGGTGGTCGAACGACCCGTGCAGGCCCCGCCATGAACATCCTCTACCTCAACCACTACGCCGGCAGCCCGGCGTTGGGCATGGAGTACCGGCCCTACTACCTGGCCCGCGAATGGGTGCGTGCCGGTCACCGCGTGCAGATGCTGGCGGCCGACTTTTCACACGTGCGCACGCAGCAGCCGCAGGCCGGCGATCAGGTGATCGATGGCATTGTTTATCGCTGCTACGCCACCCCGCCCTACCAGGGCAATGGCCTGGGCCGCGTGAAGAACATCTGGGCCTTTCTGCGGGCCGTGTGGGCCGACACACCGCGCCTGGTGCGCGAGTTTTCGCCCCAGGTGGTGATTGCGTCCAGCACCTACCCGATGGACATCTGGGTCGCCCGCCGCATCGCCCGCCTGGCGCGGGCCAAGCTGGTGTTCGAGGTGCACGACCTGTGGCCGCTGAGCCCCATCGAACTGTCGGGCATGTCGCGCTGGCACCCCTTTGCGCTGCTGTGCCAGGCCGCCGAAGACGCCGCCTACCGCAACGCCGACGTGGTGGTCAGCATGCTGCCCAAAGTGCAGGGCCACATGGCCGGCCGCGGGCTGGACCTGAAGAAGCTGCACATCGTGCCCAACGGCATCACGCTGGACGAATGGCAGGGCCAGCCGCCGCCGCTGCGCGAAGACGTTTTGCAGGCCTTGGCAGCGGCCCGAGCCGCCGGCCACACCGTGGTGGGCTATGCCGGTTCGATGGGCCTGCCCAATGCGCTGGACACGCTGCTGGACGCGGCTGCGCTGCTGAAGCACGAGCCCCTGCACATCGTGCTGGTGGGCGGCGGCCACGAACAGGCGCGTCTGGCACAGCGTGCCGCAGCCGAAGGCCTGTCGAAGGTGTGTTTCCTGCCGCCCATCCCCAAGGCCCAGGTGCCGGCCTTCCTGGCCGGTGTGGACATTGCCTACATCGGCTGGCAGCGGGTGCCCATCTACCGTTTCGGCATCGCCCCCAACAAGCTGATGGACTACATGATGGCGCGCTGCGCCGTGTTGCATGCGGTGGAAGCCGGCAACGACCCGGTGGCCGAAGCCGCTGCGGGCCTGACGGTGGCACCCGACTCGCCGGCCGACGTGGCGCAAGGCCTGCTGAAGCTGGCCGCGCTGCCTGCCGAAGAGCGCCGCGCGATGGGCGAACGGGGTCGCAACTTCGTGCTGGCCCACCACACCTACCCCGTGCTCGCGCAGCGTTTCCTGGAGGCGCTGAAGTGAGCGTGGACCACGAGCCCGACCGTGTCGCCGAGCGTTACGCGCGCCGCCAGCGCCCCGACCGCTACGCCATCGGCAGCCCCGGTGTGCGGCCGATGCTGGCCGAGCGTCAGGTCGCGCTGCGCCGCTTGCTGGCCGGGCTGGACCTGCCCACGCTGCGTCTGGTCGAGGTGGGCTGCGGCAGCGGCGGCAACCTGCTGGAACTGATGCAGCTGGGTTTTGTGGCCGAACACCTGCAGGGCATCGAGTTGCTGCCCGAGCGCCTGGCCCAGGCGCGTGCGCAACTGCCGCCAGCGCTGCAACTGCTGGCGGGCGATGCCAGCCAGGCGCCCATCGCGCCGGCCAGCCAGGACATCGTCTATGCATCCACCGTCTTTTCGTCGCTGCTCGACTCTGGCTTCCAGCACCAGATGGCCCAGGCCATGTGGTCCTGGCTGAAACCCGGCGGCGCCGTGCTCTGGTACGACTTCACCGTCAACAATCCGCGCAACCCCGATGTGCGTGGCGTGCCGCTGTTGCGCTTGCAGACGTTGTTCCCGCAAGGCCGGCTCAGCCACCACCGCGTGACCCTGGCCCCGCCGCTGGCGCGCGCCGTTTGCCGCGTCCACCCAGCGCTGTATGGTGTGTTCAACACCCTGCCGCTGCTGCGCACGCATGTGCTGGCCTGGGTGGAAAAGCCGCGCGCCGGATAATTCCGCGATGACCGCTCCATTCCTGCCATTTGCCCTGCCCGAGATCGGCGAAGAAGAGATCGCCGAGGTGGTGGACACGCTGAGGTCCGGCTGGGTGACCACGGGCCCCAAGGCCAAACGTTTCGAAGCCGACTTCGCTGCCTTCCTGGGAGACCCGGCGCTGCACACGGTCGCCGTCAACAGCGCCACCGCCGGCCTGCACCTGGCGCTGGAAGCGCTGGGCATCGGTCCCGGCGACGAGGTCATCACCACCACCCACACCTTCACCGCCACCGCCGAGGTGGTGCGCTACCTGGGTGCCGACGTGAAGCTGGTGGACATCGATCCGGCCACGCTGAACATCGACCCGGCGGCCGTCGAGGCGGCGATCGGCCCCCGCACCAAGGCCATCGTGCCGGTGCACTACGCCGGCCTGGCGGCCGACATGCCGGCCATCCTGGCCATCGCCAGGCGGCACGGCCTGAAGGTGGTGGAAGACGCGGCCCACGCCCTGCCCACCACCAGCGGCGGTCAACTGGTGGGCACGCTGGGCAGCGACGCCACGGTGTTCAGTTTCTACGCCAACAAGACCATCACCACCGGTGAGGGCGGCATGCTGGTGACCCGCGATCCCGCCCTGGCCCAGCGCGCGCGCGTGATGCGACTGCACGGCATGAACCGCGACGCCTTCGACCGCTTCACCGCCAAGGTGCCCAGCTGGACCTACGAAGTTGTGGCGCCGGGCTTCAAGTACAACCTGACCGACATTGCCGCGGCGCTGGGCATTCACCAGCTGCGGCGGGCCCACGCTTTCCAGCAGCGCCGTGAGCAGATCGCCGCGCTGTACGAAGCCGGCCTGGCCGGGCTGCCGGTGGTCCCCGCACCGCGTGCGCCGGCAGGACAGACCCATGCCTGGCACCTGTACGCCGTCCGCCTGGCCGACGGTGCCGGCATCGAACGTGACCGTTTCATCGAACGCCTGTTCGACGCCGGCATCGGCTGCAGCGTGCACTACATCCCGCTGCACCTGCACCCCTACTGGCGCGACCGCTACGGCCTGCAGCCCGCGCTGTTCCCGCACAGCCAGCACGCCTACGAACGGCTGGTGAGCCTGCCGCTGTACACACGCATGACCGACGCCGACGTGCAGCGCGTGGTGCAGGCCGTGCGCCAGGCGCTGGCCGCCTGAGGCCTGGGCACCCAGACCACCGTGGCCAAACGTGCCTTCGACCTGCTGGGTGCCACGCTGGCCCTGCTGCTGCTGTCGCCGGTGATGCTGGCGGTGGCGCTGTGGGTCAAGCTCGACTCACCCGGCACGGTGTTCTACCGGCAGCAGCGCGTGGGCCGCCACGGCGTGCCCTTTGCCATCCACAAGTTCCGCACCATGCGCGCCGACGCGCAGGGCCTGCCGCTGACCGTGGGCGACGACCCGCGCATCACCCGCGCCGGCCGCTGGCTGCGGCGCACACGGCTGGACGAACTGCCGCAGCTCATCGACGTGCTGCTGGGCCACATGAGCCTGGTCGGCCCGCGCCCCGAAGTGCCGCGTTACGTGGCGCTGTACCCGCCGGCGCTGCGCGAACGGGCGCTGTCGGTGCGCCCCGGGCTCACCGACCCGGCATCGCTGGCCTGGATCGACGAAGCCGCGCAGCTGGCCCGCGCGGCCGACCCCGAACGCGAGTACGTCGAGGTCATCCTGCCGGCCAAGCTGCAACACGCCGCCGACTACGCCGACCGCGCCACGCTGGCCACCGACCTGCAGGTGCTGTGGCGCACGGTGCGTGTGTTGTGGCGCAGCGCATGAAGCCGGTGCGGCGCTGGCGGCGATCGAGGTCATGACACAAACTGCCAACCCCTGGGTGCAGCTGGATCTGCTGCTGGCCCGGCTGCGGCCGCACCGCGAGCCGCTGACCGCGCTGGTCGACGCCGCCGTGGTGGCCGTGTGCTGGCACGCCACCTACCTGTTCCGCCTGGGCTTCGAGCGCTGGTTGACCGTGCGGCCGGACTACGACAACTGGGTGCTGCTGGGTGTGGTGCTGGCCTATGCCGCGGCCAGCTGGGTCTTCAAGGTGCCGCAAGGCATGTGGCGCTTTTCGGGCTTTGGCGAGATCAAGCGCATGACACTGGCCTGCGTGGTGGCCGGCCTGCTGGCCGCCGCCGTGGTCATGGGCCTGGGCCTGGTGAAGGTGCCCCGGGCCGTGCTGGCGCTGCACCCGGTGGTCACGCTGATGGGCCTGGCGCTGGTGCGCATCGCCTACCGCATGACCTACGAACACGCGCGCACACGCATCGCGGGGCGCGATGGCGAGATCCGGCGTGCCATCGTGCTGGGCGCGGGCGAAGCGGCACGCCTGCTGCTGGCCGGCTTGCAGCAACAGGGCTGGGTGGTGCTGGGCCTGCTGGACGACGACCCCAGCAAACACGGCGCGCGCATCAACGGCGTGCCGGTGCTGGGGCCGCTGGACGCCTTGAAGGGCAAGCCCAGCTGGGGCACCGCCACGCACGTGGTGGTGGCGCTGCCGGCGGCCACACCCGCGCAGCGCCGGCGTGCGCTGGACCTGGCCGCCGGCACCGGGCTGCCGGTGCTGACGGTGCCCAGTGCCGACGAACTGCGCACCGGCCAGACTCGTGTCGAGCGGCTGCGCGACATCGAAGCCGAAGACCTGCTGGGCCGCGAACCGGTGGTGCTGGACGAAGCCGGCATCGCCGCCACGCTGCGCGGCAAGACCGTGCTGATCACCGGCGCCGGCGGCAGCATCGGCAGCGAACTGTGCCGCCAGGTGGCGCGGTTCGCGCCGGCACGGCTGGTGCTGCTGGAACTGAGCGAGTTCAACCTCTACACCATCGAGCAGGAACTGGGCGACAGTTTCCCGGCGCTGGAACTGGTGCGCTTGATCGGCGACGTGAAAGACCTGGCCCAGATGCGGGCCCTGTTCGGCACCTGGCGCCCGCACGTGGTCTTCCATGCCGCGGCCTACAAACACGTGCCGCTGATGGAAGCCCACAACGCCGCCGCCGCTTTGCGCAACAACACCCTGGGCACCTACCACGCGGCGCTGGCCGCGGCCGAGGTGGGCGCCGAACGTTTTGTGCTGATCAGCACCGACAAGGCCGTCAACCCGACCAATGTGATGGGCGCCACCAAGCGCGCCGCCGAGATGGTGATCAGCGCGCTGGCGGCACAGGAAACCGGCACCCGGTTCATGGCGGTGCGCTTTGGCAACGTGCTGGGCAGCAGCGGCAGCGTGATCCCGAAGTTCAAGGAGCAGATCGCCAAGGGCGGCCCGGTCACCGTGACCCACCCCGACATCATTCGTTACTTCATGACGATTCCCGAAGCGGCGCGCCTGGTGCTGCAGGCGGCCGCCATTGGTGAGAGCGGGCAGGTGCTGGTGCTGGACATGGGTGAACCGGTGAAGATCGTCGACCTGGCGCGCGACCTGATCCGGCTGGCGGGGCACACACCCGACGAGATCGCGATCGTGTTTTCGGGGCTGCGGCCGGGGGAGAAGTTGTACGAGGAACTGCTGGCGGACGACGACACGAGTGTGCCGACTGGGGTGGTGAGGTTGCGGCTGGCGCGCCTTGAACTCCGGGGCCAGGCCGTTCGGGGCCTGCTGGACCTGGCCGCCGGGCTGTCATCTGCAACCATTGGCGACGATGCCGTGCGCCTGGCGCTTCACCTTGCGGTGCCCGAGTACCGCGTGAACACGGAGGACGCGGCGTGAGCCAGGGCGATGGCAGAGCAGGGCGCGCCGTCTACATCAACGGCAAGTTCAGCGCTCAGCGCACGACAGGTGTGCAACGTTATGCGGCCCACATCGTCCGGGCGCTGGACCAGCAGGCACCCTCCGCCGTCGGCTTGAGGCTGGTGTTGTTGTGTCCACCGCAGGCCACGCTTCCTGCCCTGCAGCACATCGAGGTTCGGCGCGTGGGGCCGGCCCAACTGCCCTTGCACTTGTGGGAACAGACGGTGCTGCCGTTCGCGGCGCGTAGCGGCTTGCTGCTCAACCTGGCCGGTTCTGCGCCGCTGCTGTCGGCACGCCAGTGCGTGACACTTCACGATGCTGCGGTGTTCGACCACCCCGAGGCCTACACCGGGGTCTTTGTTACCTGGTACAGAGCTTTGTTCAGGCACCATGCAACACATGCCCACAAGATTTTCACGGTTTCGCGGTTTTCCCGCGCTCGGCTGGCGGCGCGCTTGTGCTTGGCGCCGGAAGACATCGGCGTGGTTCACAACGGTGGCGGTCATTTGGACGCGGTGCTGGCCGACGACCGCATCCTCGACCTGCATGGCCTGCGAGGCTGCCGCTACCTGCTGGCGGTGGGCAGCGCCAGTGCAACGAAGAACATCGATCGCCTGGAGCAGGCTTTTGCCAGCCTGTCGACGGCGACAGACGTCCGCCTGGTCATCGTGGGCGGCGGCAATGCCCAGGTGTTTGTGGGGTCTGCCGCCCAAGAGCCTGGTTTCGACACGACCCGAGTACTGCGCACAGGTCCGCTGGATGACGCACCGTTGAAGGCCCTTTACCAGCACGCCCAGGCGCTGGTCTTTCCATCCGTCTACGAAGGTTTTGGCCTGCCGCCGCTGGAGGCGATGAGCTGCGCCTGCCCGGTAGCGGCCGCCCGTGCAGCATCAATGCCGGAAGTGTGTGGCGAGGCCGCACTCTACTTCGACCCGCTGTCGGTGCAAGATATCGCAAACGCGCTGCAGCGATTGCTTTCGGAGCCGCAACTGCGCCACCGGCTGGCCGCGGCGGGGCCCGCGCAGGCGGCCAGATTCTCGTGGCAGGAGGCGGCGCTGGAACTGCGCGGCCATATCGGGGCGCTGGCATGAAAGTGCTGCAGATCAGCAAGTTCTACCCACCCGTCATGGGGGGCATCGAGTCGGTGGCCTGGGAGCTGACCGAAGGCCTCAACCGGGCGGGCGTGCGGGCCGACGTGCTGTGTTCCAACCAGGTGCCCCGGATGTCACACGAAACCGCAGCTTCGGGGTACACGATCACCCGGGCGGCGTCAATGGGCATGGTGCTGTCGACCTCTATCGCGCCGGTCATGGCGCGGGTCTTGCGACAAGTGAACGCCGCCTACGATGTGATTCACGTGCACATGCCCGACCCGATGGCTGCGCTGGCCATTTGGGCGGCCCAGCCGCGCGGGACCGTGGTGGTGCACTGGCACAGCGACGTCATCCGCCAACGCAAGACCCTCAAGCTGTACGAACCGCTGCAGCGCTGGCTGTTGGCGCGCGCGGACGCCATCGTGGCCACCAGTCAACCCTACGCCGACGCCTCCGCCGTGCTGCAGGCCTGGCGCGGCAAGATCGAAGTCATCCCCATCGGCATCAGCGACAATTGCGGCCTGGTGGGCAGCGACAGGGCTGATGCCGTGCGTCAGCGCTTTCGCGGCCGAAGGATGGTGTTTGCCCTCGGGCGCATGACCTACTACAAGGGATTCGACGTTCTGATCGAGGCTGCAGCTGCCCTGCCCGACGACTGCGTGGTGGTCATCGGAGGTGAAGGCGAATTGCTCGACCAATACCGGGCGCTGGTGGCCAGGCGCGGCCTGGCCGGGAAGGTGCATTTGCTGGGACACATCAACGACGACGAACTGCCGAGCCACTTCGCCGCCTGCGATGTGTTCTGCATGCCATCGACGGTGCGCGCCGAAGCCTATGGCGTGGCGATGGTCGAAGCCATGGTCATGGCCAAGCCCATCGTCGCCTCTGACATCGCCGGCTCGGGGGTGCCCTGGGTCAACGTCAATGGCCGCACCGGTTTCAATGTGCCAGTGGGTCAAGCCTCGGCGTTGGCCGACGCCCTGATCGGCATCCTGTCTAACGCCGAGCTGCGGCAACGCCTTGGGTCGGCTTCCCGGCAGCGCTACATCGACGACTTCCATGCCCCATTGATGACCGAGCGCACATTGAACCTGTACCGGCGGCTGGCCCGCCGGACCTGAAGAGTCACGGAAGCTGAACTTGGAACCATTGCCTTCCTCACCCACGCCTGCGCCAGCGCCGGCCCCTGCGCCATCACGTTGGAAGCGGCTGCGCCGACATGTCAACGGCATCTTCGTGCTCACGGTCATGGTGCCCACGATCCTGGCAGCGCTGTACTACGGTCTTGTCGCTTCGGACGTGTACATCTCGGAAGCTCGCTTCGTCATCCGCTCGCCCCAACGCACCGCACCCACGGGCCTGGGCGCGCTGCTGCAGGGCACCGGCCTGGGACGGGCCCAGGACGACACTTACTCGGTGCACGACTACGTGCTCAGCCGCGATGCCTTGCGCGAACTGGACGACAAGCTGAAGGTGCGCGCCGCCTACAGCGACACGTCGGTGGACTTCTTCAACCGCTTTCCGGGCCTTCAGGGTGACGAGAGCTTCGAGGCGCTGCACCGCTACTACCTTAAGCACGTGGTCATCGAGTACGACGCAACGTCGTCGATCTCGGTCTTGCGCACCCGGGCCTACAACGCCCAGCACGCCAAGGACGTGAATGAACTGCTGCTGCAGATGGGCGAGCGGCTGGTCAACAGCCTGAACACGCGCAGCCGACAGGACCTGGTGGAAGTGGCGCAGAAGGAAGTGACGCTGGCCGAAGAACGCACACGTGCAGCGGCCGCGTCGCTGTCTTCCTTCCGCGCCGACCGGGGTGTCTTCGACCCCGACCGCCAGAGTGCGATGCAGCTGCAAGGCGTGGCCAAGCTGCAGGAAGAGCTGTTTGCCGCCGAGACCCAGCTGGCGCAACTGCGCCAGGTGTCGCCCAACAACCCCCAAGTGGCCGGAATGGCCAGCCGCGTCGAGGCGCTGCGGCGCCAGGCCGCCTCTGAGACCAGCAAGGTGACCGGGCGCGACGGGTCGTCGTTGACCGCCAAGTCACCCGGCTTTGACCGACTTGCGCTGGAAAAAGGTTTCGCGGACCGGCAGCTGGCCACCGCGCTGGCTTCGCTGGAGTCGGCGCGCAGTGAAGCAGCTCGCAAGCAGCTGTACCTGGAGCGGCTGGTGCAGCCCAATCTGCCCGACAAGGCGATGGAACCGCGTCGCCTGCGATCGGTGGCCATGGTGCTGCTGCTCGGTCTGGTGTGCTGGGGTGTCCTGAGCCTGGTGGTGGCGAGTGTTCGTGAGCACACCGACTGATTCCTTGCCTGACCCGGGCGGCAGTTTCTGGCGTTCGCTGATGGTGCAGCGCCGGGTCATCGGCGCGCTGATGATGCGCGAGGTCATCACGCGCTTTGGCCGCCACAACCTGGGGGCCTTGTGGCTCGTTGCCGAGCCAATGATTTTCACATTAGGCGTGGCTGCGGTTTGGGCCTCGGCAGGCCTGAATCGCCATTCGGCGATCCCGATCATTGCTTTTGCCATCACCGGCTACTCTTCGGTGTTGATGTGGCGCAATACGGTGGGCCATTGCGCGCGTGCGATTCAGATCAACATCAACTTGCTCTACCACCGCAACGTCAAGGTGATCGACGTGCTACTCACGAGGATCGCGCTGGAGATCGGCGGCGCCACAGCGTCCTTCATCATCCTGACCATCATCTTTGTCAGCATCGAGTGGATGTCAATGCCGATGGACCCGATGCGCGTGGTGTTCGGTTGGCTGATGCTGGCCTGGTTCGGCGCAGCGCTCTCGCTCACTGTGGGCGCTGCCACTGCGTATACGCCCATCGTCGAGCGCATCTGGCAGCCAATGGCCTACCTGCTGTTTCCCTTGTCGGGCGCGGCCTACATGGCCGATTGGCTGCCCATCAACGCACGCGAGATTCTTCTGTTGCTTCCTATGGTGCACAGCGTGGAAGTCATCCGAGAAGGCTTCTTTGGCGGCGTGGTGCGCTACCACTACGACATGGGCTACATGGCGATGTGCAACCTGGGCCTGACGCTGACCGGGCTGTGGCTCGTGCGTGACGCCAGCTACCGGGTCGAGGCCGAATGATCCTGATCGAAGACGTCAGCAAGGTCTACCGCACGCGCCAGGGCCCGCGCACGGTGCTTGACCATGTGAACCTGCGGCTGGAGCCGGGCCGCAATGTCGGCATCCTGGGCCGCAACGGTGCCGGCAAGTCGACCCTGATCCGCTTGCTCAGTGGCGCCGAGCGACCCACCAGTGGCCGCATCCGCCGCACGATGAGCGTGTCATGGCCGCTGGCCTTTGGCGGTGCTTTCCAGAACCACCTGACCGGACTGGACAACCTGAAGTTCGTCTGCCGAATATATGGCGTGGATTACAAGCCGCTGGTGCCGTTTGTCGAGGACTTCACCGAACTTGGGGTCTATTTCCGCGAGCCGGTGTCGCACTACTCACACGGCATGCTCAGCCGCTTGGCGTTTGCGCTGTCAATGGCGGTCGAGTTCGACTGCTTCCTGATCGACGAAGCCATGGTCGTTGGCGACGCACGCTTTCACGAGCGCTGCCACGTCGAGCTGTTCGAGAAACGACGCGACCGGGCCTTCATCCTGGTGTCGCACGAGCCCAATGTGATCAGGACCTACTGCGAACGTGCCTGCGTGCTGGTCAACGGGAAGTTGCATCAGTTCGACACCGTCGACGACGCCTACGCCTTCTACGAAGCTCAGCCCGCCGGCCCGCCGCCTGCGGTGGAAGTGTGAAACCGGCATGAGAGTTTTGCTTGAATTGCGCCCGGCCCTGGACGGCCACGCCGGCATTCCGCAAGAAACCCGCCTGCTGTTCCGCGGCCTGGCGGGCATGGAAGGCGTGGACGTGCTCGGCCTGATCCAGAGCAGCAACCTGGTGGTGGATGCCGGCCTGCCGTTGCTGCGCGGCCGCCTGGCGGATGCGCGCGAGGCCGCGCACAGCATCGACCGGCTCTCTCAGGTGGTGGTGTCCTTGCAGCAGGGCGCCTCGGCCAACCGGCTGGAGCACGTGCGCAAGAAGTTCCTGAAGCTGGCCGGACCGATCTCAGGCGCGGCCAAGGACGTGGTGGGCTTGAAGGTGCCCCTTACGGGCTTTGATGCAGCACACTTCAAGGACTATGTCTGGCGCGCGTTTTTTGCCAGAACCTTGCCAGTGGAAGACTTCAATGCCGTCACCACACGCGAGTTCAGAATCCTTCGCTGGCCATGGGCCTATGTCAATGCGCTGGGCGCCGCCACGGGCGCGATGGGGCATGCACTGTATCCGCGGGTGGATACCGAAGGCATCGACCTGATGATTGCCGAGACGCCGTACCCGGGGCGGGTGAACCGCGGCACCCAACTGGTGGTGCGCTACCACGACGCGATTCCGCTGCTGATGCCGCACACCATCAAGGACCGCGGTCATCACCGTGCGATGCACTACCGGGCCTTGAAGCGAAACGCGGCGGACGGCGCCTGGTTTGCCTGCGTGTCCGAAGCCACGCGCAGTGATCTGCTGTCGGTGCTGCCCGAGGTGGCATCACGCGCGGTGACCATTCCGAACATGATTTCGCACAACTACTTCGCTGAGACCGCATCGGCGGCACGTGTGCCCGAAATCATTTGGAGCCGCAAAAATAGACAGGCACCATATTCGGGTGGCGCCGAAGTCGAGGCTGAGGCATCACTGCGCGGCGACCTGCCTTATTTGTTGATGGTGTCCACCGTCGAGCCACGCAAGAACTATCTTGCGCTGCTGGATGCCTGGGAGCTCCTGCGGAACAGCGGCTTCCCGCACTTGCATCTGGTTTGCGTAGGAAACCTGGGTTGGGACCATGAAGCCATCATGCGTCGCTTCACGCCCTGGCTAGGCCGCGGCGGCCTGCACCTGCTAGAAGACGTGCCCGCGGCCGACTTGCGGCTGCTGTACCGTCACGCACGGCTCACTGTGTGTCCAAGTTTTGGCGAAGGCTTCGACTTCTCGGGTGTCGAAGCCATGCGCAGCGGGGGGGTGGTGGTGGCATCTGACATTGCGGTGCACCGCGAGGTGTATGCCGACGCGGCGGAGTATTTCAGCCCGTACTCCGCTGCTATGCTTGCCAGTTGCATGCGTGATCTGCTGGACACCAATGCGGCGTCAAGGCGTGAACAGTTGGTGCTGCGCGGCAAGGAAGTCTCAGCTCGATACTTGCCTGAACGCGTGATGCCGCAGTGGCAAGACTTTCTGCTCTCGCTGGCGTCAGTGGCAAACCCTGGGGACCGAGTGAGACCTTGAGACCACCGTCTCTCTTCAATACATCTACAGGAACACAGATGTCCGACTTGAATCAGATATTCGACGAGATCCGAAAGTCCGAAATGAACGACTGGGTGGGGGGTTCGGATCCGGAGGCTGTCGGTGACGGTTGCGTTGGCATCTTGCGTCGCTATTTGACGATCAACGCTTCAAGTCGATTGCTCGATTTCGGATGCGGCATCGGTCGGGTGTTGCTGTCGGTGCTGAAGCACAACCCTGCAGTTGGCCACGTCACAGGTTTTGACATCATGCCGCAGGTCATCAGTTTCTGCGAGAAGCACATTGCAGACAACTTTCCCCAGACCTCGTTTGAACTGATGCAGGGCAGCAATGACCACTACGATCTGTTTATTGCAGCTGCTTCCGAAAGCAAGCCCAAGAGTCATTCGACGCTGCTGGGTCAGTATGGGTCGTCCTTCACTGGGGCCTACGCGTTCTCGGTCTTCACTCATTTGGAAAGAGCCGACTTTCAGGCGCTGCTGAAACTGTTGGCCGACTTGCTTGAGCCTGGTGGTGAATTGTTGTTCACGGCCTTTCTGCTGACGCCGTACTCGCGTCGTGCAATCGAGGAGCGAACGGCACTCTTTCCCTTTGGCGAAACGGCATTGGAAGACAACGGCTCTATCTTCATTGGAAACCCGAGCGACCGCTTGGCCTTCATTGCCTTTGACCTGCCGCTGGTCGAGCAGATGGTCTTTGATGCAGGACTGATCCTTTCTCATGTGGAGCACGGCTCTTGGACGGGATCGGGTTTTGCAGCCACGCTGCAGGACGTGATCGTGTGCCGTCGACCCCGCGTTCTACAAGGTGCGATTCAGCACGTCGCCATCGTGCCGCGGCCTCTGCGGACCTAAGCGGCGGCACCTCAACACGAGCAACCAGGCGCACTGCACTGCGTGCGCAACAGCAATGGATGACTATCAGCTACACCGCCAGCGCGTGTTCCTGCCCTATGTCGGAGTGCATGCAAGAGGGATTGAAGTTGGCCCGGGTTACCGTCCCACCTTCGCCAAGGCCGCTGGTTATGCTGTCACGGTTGTGGATCACTGCGGGACGGCAGAACTGATCGCCAAGTACACCGCCGACACGAATGTGCCGCGTGAACTGGTGGCGCAGATCGAGGAGGTTGACGTCGTCTGGACCGAAGGCTCTTACAAGGATCTTCCGGGCCTAGGTGGCGCAGTCGACTACATCGTGGCGAGCCACGTCATTGAGCACACCACTGACGTCTGCGGGTTTCTGATGGACTGCTCTTCCCTGCTGTCAGACAGGGGAGTGTTGCTGCTGGCCATTCCCGATCGCTCGTGTGTTCTGGACTTTTACCGGCCAGCCAGCACCCTGGGCGATGTGTTGCTCGCGCACGTGGACCCTCAAGCTTACGACGTCAAGTCGCGTATGGATGAGGTTTGGTACGGCGCCTTGCTAGACGGTGGCGGCGCATGGTCGCTGGAGCACCTCACACTCGCTACGCGCGAGGGTCGGGTGCCTCTGCCTCAACATGGCGCCAATGTGGGGGGGCATGTTTGGATGCAATCGCTGGCTCAGGCAAAGGCTCGGCAGGACAGTGCTTCCCGAGCTTACCGGGACGCACACCGATGGGCACTTGACCCGCACAGCTTTGCTGAGATCGTCGGATTTCTCGAGGTTTTCGCTGCTCTTGGACTTCACATGGAAGCCCTTCCGGGCGGGTTCGGCTGTGAGTTTTATGCGGTGCTGCGCAAGCAGAGGACGGTGGTTGGCGTCAACTCGACCGAACTAGAGTCCGTGCGCTCGCGTGCCATGCAGGCACGACGTCAGCGCGTCGTTCCCCCAGCTTAGTGGGGCGTTGGCTCGGTGCTCGGATACCTCGACTCGTGTTCTGTAAGTGTCGGTAAGGCACAGCATGTGGAGGGCCAGACCTACGGCCCGGAAGGCGAGCCTTCGGAGTGGATCGAACTCTGGCTGGACGGACGATGGGTCGCCACAAGTGCGGTGGCCCGTGCGGCGGGTTCGCGGCGCTGCCGAACCTCGCGCGCCAGCCTACGCCGGCCGCCGCAGCACCGCCACGTTCTGGAAGCGCGACACCATACCGACCATGAAACCTTCCACGCTCAGGTGCTGGCCAAAGATGGCCAACGCCGCCTCATCAGTCATGAAAGTCTGCCGGTAGTAGCTGGCGTCGGCGATCACTGTGTCCAGTTCGGACGCCTTCTGCTCGTCGTTGAAGCCCGACTGCCAGACCTTGTCCACAAAGGCTGGCGCCCGCGCGCAAAAGCCCGCCAGGCTGAAGTCGCCGTGGTACGACAGCAGCGCCAGGCCCCCCGGCCGCAGGATGCGTTTTACCTCGGCAAGCCAGGCGTTCATGGCTGGCGCGGTCAGGTGTGACAGCACCGAATTGGCCAGCACCAGGTCGAAGCTGCGGTCGGCAAAAATCGTGGGGGGCATCAGCTCCACGACATGGAAGGCGTCCTTGTCGATGTGCTGGCGCGACCAGCCGATGTTGTCGGGGTCGATGTCAGCGCCGCTGACCCGGCCACGGCCCGAGGGCAGGGCCAGCAGGTGGCGCGTCAGCCGCGCGCAGCCGCTGCCCCAGTCCAGGATGCGGGTGCGCGCATCCAGCGCGTCAACGCCATGTTCGGCCGCCAAGCCCACAAAACGGTGAAAGTCGGTAGCACCATTGTTGAAGTAGTTGTAGGCCGTGGCACCCTTGCCCGAGACACGCTCGATGTTTTCCACCGGCGGGGTCACGCCCACCTGGGTGTGATCGAAGTACAGGTGGAAGGCATGCCGGTAGGCTTGTTCGCGTGGCATGCCGCGCGGCTGCAGCGTGACGGCGGCCGACGTGGTGCCGGCCAGCAGCGGTGCTTCGATGACCACGCCCGCGCGGTGCGTGGCAGGCAGGAACCAGAAACGGTCGTCGGCCTGGCTGGCCATGGAGACACAACTCACGCGGGCAGGTATGCCGTTGACCTGGGCCTTCAGCCCGTCCGGGTCCAGCTTTGCGTTGGACGCCACCACACCGCGGATCGTGATCTTGCCTTCCGACGCCGCGTGATGGTCGCGGAACCAATAGAAAGGCGGTGTCGATTGCGAGAGGGCGCGCGCAAAGGCGCTTGAGGTTTCGGTGGCCATGGTGTTGGGATTCAGAGTGTGTCGTTTGGCGTTATTGTCGAACGTCGGGCGTGTGCTTCACGGGTGCGCGGCAAAAGAGGCACCGGCAAGGCAGCCCGGGCTTGGGAACTCACGTCAACTCTGAACCAAGACACTCGGCCAACTGCGCCTCGGCCCAGGCCTGGCCGGGGTTGATGCGCAGGAAGGCTTCGAGCGCGGCGCGTCGCCTGTCGGTGGAGCCGCCGCGTCTTTCCCGCTCCGCCAGTTCCACCAGCACCCAAGAGGCCAGGCTGCGCATGGGTGGTGAAGCCGGGTGGCCGCGGCTGGCGGCCACGAAGAGGTCGAGCGCCTTCCAGGTTTCACCGGCCTTCCAGGCGGCACTGCCCAGCTTCAGTTGTTCTGGCCATGGCATCGGGTCGCCGGTGTCGGTGGGCGTGCCACCCGCCGTCGCCCTGGCACGCTGCTGCAACTGAGCGGCCTGGGTGGCGAACTGGCGCTGCAGTTCCATGCCCTCCGCCTCGAAGGCGATGGCCGCGCGCTGCGCCTTGCTCAGGACCTTGGGCTTGTGCGCCGGCAGGCTGGCGAACAGGTCCAGCAGCGGCTGGCGTCGCGCCGTCACGCCAAAGTGCTGCAGCGCCAATTGACGCAGCTTCCCAACATCTTCGGCACGGTAGCTGGCGATCTGTTCGGCCACCTGTGGCGCGCCCAACTTGCCGCCGCGTGAGCGTCCTGAAAAGTTGGTGCGCATCAGGGTGCTGAAGTTGGCCGGCGTGACCAGGCCGTCGTCGCCGCAGTTGGCCAGGACCAGTGGTGTGCGGCCACTGAGCATGGCCTCGATGGCGCCGCGGCCCGATGCGACCACCACCTCGCCGGCGCGCACTCGGCGCGGCGCATCGACGTATGGCGTGTTGCCAGGCTGCGTGTTGGTGTCGGTGCGCAGCTTCAAGCCCTGCGCAGCGCAGGCCGCCTGCAGCGCCTGCAGGTCGGCTGCCTCCAGCTTGTAGCTGTAGCAGACCACGGTCTGCAAGCGCGTTGGCAACGGGTCTTCACCGGGCGTGAACAGACGGTCGTCGACCAGATTGCGGAACACGTCGACCTGTGCTGCAGGGCAGCCGCTGGCGATCAATGCGTCTCGTGTCTCTTCGCTGATGGCCAGCATGAGGTGGATGCCCAGCGGCAGGCGCGGCGCCCGCTCAAGGTAGGGCAGGACGCCGAGCACGCCATGCACGATGGGGCAGTTGGGCAGCGCGGCCCGCACGGCAACGGCCACCGGGTGGTGCTGCGTGTAGGCGGCTTCGGGTTTGAAGGCCACCGCGTCGGCTAGCTTTTGCGTGGCTGGCAGGCCTCCAACCAAAGCCTGCCCGGCATCGGGGCGACTCCAGAACGGAGCGTAGACCAGCACCTCGTGTCCGGCTTCGTGCAGCACCGCGCCTAGCGTGGCGATGGTGATTTCGGAACCCGTCCACCCGAACAGGTGGTTTGTGGCAAGCAGCAGGCGGGCCATGCGCTGCCTTCAGCTGAACGCTTTGCGCGGGGGGCATACGCTGCCCACGGCCCGCTTCACCGCATCCAGCCGCGCGTTGCCTTCGCCCAGCGTTGGCGCCAGCCAGCCACCTTCGTCGAACTCGTTCCACGCGTACACCAGCACCGAAGGCAATGCCGCACCGGGCTTGGCCAGCATGGCATGGCGCAGGCCCGCCGCCAGGTGGGCCTGCAGTTCATCGGGTGTGGGTTGCTTGAAGAAACGTTCCATCTGCTCGTCGCTGTATCGCGTGCCTTCCCAGGGCACGGGGTTCAGCACACGAGGCCGGCGGTCCCAGCCGGTCATCACGGTGGGCAGCACCGGCAGCCCTGCTGCGCTGGCGTTGACCCAGAAGGCCTCGGTCAGTTTCGTGAGCTGCAGGTATTCGCCAAAGCGCACATTGTTGTCGGCCACGGCATAGGCGCTGACGGCATCCAGCCTGAGGTCGCGGATCATGCCCTTGGCCCGGCCGACATCCTTGTCCAGCAGCACGATGTAAGGCTTGGCCAGCCCGGCGTTTTTGACCAGTTGCCTGAGTTCATCAACACGCTGCGCAAATGCCGCGCGGCCACCGAACATCGAGCTCAGGGCTTCGTCCGTCACAAAACCCAGGAAGAAGAGCGGGCGGCCGTCTGGTGTCTTCTGGTACGAGGGTTCGGCGAGCAGGCGCGCATAGCGTTCAATCACCGGCCGGTAATGCGCGGTGCCGCCCCACTTGGACAGTTCAGAGATAAGGGCAAAGTTGAGTTGCGACCGGGCGGGCGACTGCAGATAGGTTCGCAGCCCGTCATTCATCGGGTCATTTTCAGGGTAAGTGACAAAAGCCCAATAGCTGATGCCGGCGCTGCTGGCCAACTCGATCTCGAGCACCATCTGCTCTGCGCCGTCGCAAGCAATCTGCACCTTGCCCGCGCCCTGCACACGGGCGCAGACCGGCAGGCGCGTGTGCCAACGTTCCGGGCCCAGGCTCTTTTCCACAGCCTGGCCAGGCACGCCCTTGCTGCCGAACCAGGCGTCCCAGCGAATGGCGCCCACGGCGGGGCAGGGCGTGGCTGCGGCTTCTACCGCGAAAAGGCCACTGGGGCGGGGCGCGCTCGGCGGATGGTCACATCCGGCCAACACGGTGGCCAGGGTCCAGGGCAGCAGCCAGGTGATGGCGCGGCGGACACGTGGCGGGGCCTCGGCGGCCATTCGAGTTGGGCGCGAGGTCTGCATGCGAGCCTCCGGGATCGGGTTCAGGTTACCCGAGCATAGGCTGAACCCGGCACGCAGCGGACGGCCCGGCGGCGTGGCCTGACGCCCAGGCATCGACGGGGCGATCCGGTGGTCGTGATCAGGGCCCGAACAACAAGTCCCCCGTGCCGACCGAAGGCGTGGCACTCAGCGAAGCCAGCAGCGTGAGCTCGGCACTCTCGACCTGCGCGTCGGCATCCAGCGCACCGAAGAGATACAGCGCCGAAGAGGTGCCGTTGTCGACGATGAACAGGGCCTTGCTGCCGATGGTGTAGGCGCCGGTGGCGCTGCCGATGGCTGCTGCAGCCGTGGTGGTGTTGATGGCCCCGGCGATGTTGGCCGTGACCACCACCAACTCCGCCGCCGTGCTGAACCCACCCGGCCCGGCCACGGTTGTCGCCCCGTCGATCGTGGTGTTGCCATTGCCCACCACGATGCCGGCCTGGCTGATGCTGATCTTGTCGCTGCCACTGGTGAAGTCGGTG
>JAURZM010000011.1 GCA_030653385.1 Rubrivivax sp.
CACTGTGACGGGTACTGGTCCTTGGCGTCGAAGACCATGCGCACCGCACGCTCCTGGACCTCGGGGGAAAACTTCGGGGACTTCCTCATGTTGGCTCCATTCTCAATCGAAGGAGCCTCCTCAAAATCCGGGGCGGTTCAATTGAGCATCACGCCACCCGCACGCACCAGACGCCAGCTGGCGCCTGTTGATCACGATCTGTTTGGGGCTTTACCCCCGTGTGCATCAACGAAAAGGCGGCGGCGTTTGCGGGATCAATTCCTGGCATCTACGCCGGTTTAGTGTTGAGTGCCGCCAGTTTGTGGAGCCAATATACAGGCATTGCACGAGAATCCCGAGCGATTCGGGGCAAGGGCAGCTCTGCGGCGGGTGCCGTCGGTCATCTCAGCGGCCCCAATGCTCGGTATCAGCCACGTAGCAGTCATCGGCCACGAAGCGATCTTGCCTGCTCAATCACCGCTGAGAGAAGTGAAGCTGACCTCGCTAGCGTCTAAGCGCACTGAGGAAGCACGAACGACAGCCTCCTCCATCGACGAACTGTTACGCCCGACCCTTCGGCGACATTGGCTGCCGTGAACTCGTCGTCCCGAAGCGGCCGGTCGCAAGCGCATCAGGGGCCCTGGTGGGGTCCCCGCAGCAGTTGGCATAAGGGAGTGGGCGGCACACAGGGCGATTGAGGTACAGCGCGCGGCTTGAGACCGTCCGAGGTCACCACCTCGGGAGCCCTGCGTGCAAGCCGTTGGCCGGCAGCCCACTCCTTCGATCAGGGCGTGGGGCGCCCCGGTCCACTTCTGCCGCCTGGTGCAGCAGCACGTCGCCACCTTCTACGAGTAGACCGAGTCGGCGGCCGGCGCCGGCCTGCCGCAGTTAGTCAAAGACGAGTTCTGCGCCTTCCTCGAGTGCGGCATCCTGCTTCAAGGCTTTCTGCGCCTGCATTGCAGTGACTGCGGCCATGACAAGCTGGTCGCCTTCAGCTGCTGGGGTCGGCGGCTGCTGATCAGCGAACGTTCAGCGAACGAACTGGCGCACGTAGTCGGCGCCGAGGCCATTGGCCTCGTAGTGGCGGCGGCACATCTCGAGCTTGGTGAAGACGTCTTCGTAGCCAACGTGGCGGCCTGCGTCGTCCAGGTAGACCATCGCGCCGTGGATGTTGAACACCGTGATCATCTCGTCCGCGCCGGTGACCTCGTCGACCACCAGCGTGTGGATCTCGCCGGGGGGCTCGTAGACGAAGGCACCGGCGTTGGCGACCCAGTCGTGCTCGAGATAACGCCACGCGCCCTTGATGACGTAGCCGGTGACCCAGGAGGGGTGGATGTGGCGGCTCAGCACGCCGGTCTTGCGCACCCGCAGCAGGTTGCACCAGCTGCCCGTCACGGTGTTGAGCAGCAAGGGGCGAAACCACACGTCGGGCGCCTGCGGCACCCACACGCGCTCGTCGTCGGGAATGGCCTGGACGACGATCTCGGGCTGGATGCCGGTGTGCTGGACGATCATCGTGGAAGCCTCTTGAATGGCGCTCAAGTGATGAGATAACCACCGTCGACCGGCAGTATCACGCCGGTGACGAAACCAGCCGCGGGGCTGGCAAGGAACAGCGCCGCTCCCGCCACGTCTTCGGGCGTGCCCCAGCGCGCCATGGGCGTTCTGGCGAGGATGCCGGCGCTCCGGGCGGCGTCGTTCTGCAGCGCGTCGGTCAGCGGCGTGGCGATCCACCCGGGGGCCAGCGCATTGACGCGGATGCCCTCGGGCGCATAGGCGATGGCCAGCGATTTGGTGAGCTGTGCCACGCCTCCTTTGCTTGCCGAGTAAGCCGGCACGACCCCGCCCCCGAAAAAACTTAGCATCGACGCCGTGTTGACGATGCAGCCGCCGCGGGCCGCCAGCAGCGGTCGTGCCGCGGCGCAGCAGCGCTGCGTGCCGTTGAGGTTGATGTCGATGACGTCGGCGAAGGTTTCGGGCTCGTGTTCCTGGCCGCGGCGGATGACGCCGGCGCAGTTCACCAGCACGTCGAGCCCGCCGTGCTTATCCAGCCCGGCGAAGAGGCGTGCGACCGCGTTGCCATCGCGCACGTCGAGCACGCTGGCCTGCAAGCCTTCCGCGCGCGCGACTTCCGCCTCGCTCGCGCCCGTGACCTGCACCGACGCGCCCAGGCGCGCAAAGGCCCGGGCGATGCCGGCCCCGATGCCGCTGGTGCCGCCGACCACCAGCACCTGCCAGCCGGCAAAAGCATCGGTCGCGAAGCTCATGGCGCCACCGCGCCAGCACGCCTGCGCGCGATCAGGCGCCGGACCACGGGCCACAACAGCACCATCACCGTCAGTGCGCCCAGGGTGCCGGCGATCGGCCGTTCGAAGAAGACCAGAAAGTTGCCGTCCGCCTTCACCAGACTGCTGAAGAAATGCTCCTCGAGCATCGTGCCGAGCACGACGCCGAGGATCGTCGGGGCGACAGGGAACCCCCAGCGCTCCATGAAAAACGCCGCCACGCCGGCGACCAACATCACGATGACGCCGAACATGCTGTTGTTGATGGCGAAACTGCCGACGATGCAGAACAGCAGGATCAGCGGCATGAGCAGCCCGGCGGGGATGCGCAGCACCCGCTTGGCGACCTTGATGGCCATCCAGCCGAACGGCAGCATCAGCAACTGCGCCAGCAGGAACACGATGAAGACCGCGTAAATGTTCTGCGGGTTGTCGACGAAGAGGGTGGGGCCGGGGTTCATGTTCTTGAGGTACAGCACGCCGATCGCGATCGCGGTGATCGAATCGCCGGGAATGCCGAATACCAAAGCAGGAATCCAGGCGCCGCCGACCGCCGAGTTGTTCGCGGCGCCCGCCTCGATGATGCCCTCGACGTGCCCGGTGCCGAACTTCTCGGGCTCCTTCGAGAAACGCTTGGACACGGCATACGACATCCAGGCCGCGATGTCGGCGCCCGCGCCCGGCAACGCCCCCACCGCGGTGCCGAGCGCCGAGCCGCGCAGCAGTTGCACGGGGTACTTCCTGATCAAGCTCCACATGCCCGAGAACACGTTCCCGAAGGGTCGATCGGCCACCATTTCGGGCTTGACGACCGACACGGCAAACCGCAGGACTTGCGAGATGGCAAACATGCCGATCATCAAGGGGATCAGCGCGATGCCGCCCATCAATTCGACGTTGCCGAAGGTGTAGCGTGGCGCACCGGCCGGGTTCTCCAGGCCTACACACGAGATCAGCAGGCCGATCAGCAGCGACACCACACCCTTCAGCGGATCGCTGCCGGCGATGAAGACGGCGCTGGCGAAACCCAGCACGACGAGCCAGAAGTATTCGAAGGAGCTGAACTTCAACGCCACCTCGGCCAACGCAGGTGCGGCCAGGATGAGCACGATCACGCCGAAGATGCCACCGAGCACCGAGAAGACCAGTCCCGCGCCCAGCGCCAGCTCGGCCCGGCCGCTGCGCGTCAGCAGGAAAGCCTCGTCGGTGTACGCCGCGCTGGCCGGCGTACCGGGCATGCGCAACAGAGCGCTCGGAATATCGCCTGAGAAGATGGCCATCGCGGTCGCGGTGACGATGGCCGCGACGGCCGGAATGGGTGCCATGAAGAAGGTCACGGGCACCAGCAACGCGGTCGCCATCGTGGCCGTCAGCCCCGGTATGGCGCCGACGAACAGCCCGTACAGCGCCGACAGCACGATGACCAGCAGCACGTAAGGCTGGAAGACGAGACCGAAGGCGGTCAGAACGGCGTCCATGGGCAACGGCGATTCAGTACAAAGGCCGCAGCAGGCCCCAGGGCAGCGGCACGCGCAGCAGCTTGTAGAACGTCACGTGCACGACCAAGGTGCCGACAAGGGCCCACAGCAGCGCCGCCGGCGTCCTCACCTTCAGCGCCTTGAACACGGCCAGCAGGCACAAGGGCGCCAGCAGCAGGAACCCGATGCGGTCGGCCAGCGCGATGTAGGCCACGACCGCGCCGACGACCACGGCGGAACTGCCGAAGTGCTCGGTGCCGGCGGCGGGCCCAGCCTTCTCGCCCGCGTACGCACCCGCACGCAGGCTGCGAAGCACCAGCCCCAGACCGCAGAGCAACAGGCCGATGCCGACCAAGGTCGGCAAGAAGCCGGCGCCGACCTTCTGCCCCGGCACGGCCGGGAAATCGCGTGCCGACCACAGCACGGCGCCTGCCAGCAGGGCCAACGCAAGACCCAGCCAGCGATCGGTCTTCTGCATGCTCGAGGAATGCGCCGCGCGTTACTTGGCGATGCCGACGGCCGTCATCACGGCCTTCATGTCGGCGTCGCCCTTGGCCATGAAGGACGCGAACTCGCCCGACGAACCCCACAGCATGCCGAAGCCGCGCTGGGCCATGAAGTCCTTGTATTCCTTGCTGTCGTAAGCCTTCTTGACCGAAGACTCGAGGCGGGCAGCGATTGCCGGCGGCAGACCCTTCGGTGCAGCGATGCCGCGCCAGGCGCCCGTCGCCCAGTCCGAGCCCGTGCTTTCCTTCAGCGTCGGCACGGCGGGGAAGAGCGTCGAGCGTGTGGTGGCCATCACGGCCAGCGACCGCACTTTGCCGGCATCGATCAGCGACCGGGCTTCGGGCAGCGAGCACGGCACGAACTCGACGCCGCTGGCCACCAGGTCCTGCAGGCCCGGGGCCGCGCCGTTCGACGGCACCCACGGTACCGACGCGGGGTCGACCTTGGCGTCGCGCAGCCAGCCCGCCAGCGCCAGGTGCCAGATGCCGCCCTGACCGGTCCCCGAAGCCTTGAACTTGCCCGGATTGGCCTTGATGGCGGCCAGCACGTCGTTCATGTTCTTGTAGCTCGAGTCGGCGCGTACCTGGAAGCCTGCGGGGTCGAGGTTCACCAGCGCGATCGGCGTGTAGCTGGTGCCGTTGAGTTCGGTGAGCTTCTGGTGATGCATCATCGTGATTTCAACGGTGATCATCCCGATCGTGAAGCCGTCGGCGGGGGCCGTGGCGATGGCCGAATGGCCCACGACGCCAGAGCCGCCGGTGCGGTTCACCACGTTGACCGGCTGGCCCAGGTCCTTTTCCATCAGGCTGGCGATGATGCGTGCCACGGCGTCGGTGCCGCCGCCGGCGCCCCACGGCACGATCATCGTGATGGGCCGGTCGGGGTAGGCCTGCGCCGACGCACCGCTGGCGGCCGCGAAGAGCGCAAGACCCAGGAGCACGCGGCGGGAAAGGGCGTTCAGCTTCATCGCTTTTCTCCTAATCGTCATACGATTATTTGTCAGGGGGGGAATCTGACATTTGCATCGCGGCACGGCAACCGGGGAAACCCACTGCCGGCTGCCGGGGCTCCAAGCACCCACCTTGCCCCTGGCGCCTGCTCGAGTCGTCTGGCGTGCCGGGCCAGTGCCGTCCGGTACGCTGTCAACCCGATTCGCAACAGCGCCCATGACCGCACCCTCGATGAGCCACCCGCGCGACCCCCTGTTCGACCCGGGCAAGCCCAGCGCGACCCGCTGCCCGTGTGCGCCACCATTGCGGCGTCGAGGTGCGCATGCGCAAGAGCCTCGAACGTCAGGCGGCGCTGGGACCGGTCTTCGACGTGACGCTGGACGGCAAAGACGGCGCGCCGGTCGGGGGCGAACGGGATCATGCGGCGCTGATGGCCGAACTCGTGTCGGGGTGCGGTTCAGCCGGTGGAGCACCCCGGCGTCGAGGACGTCGTCAATCTGGTGGTGGGCCGCGCGGGCACGCGTCTGGCCCCCCCTTCTCGGTCCATGAAATTGCGGATCTGGACTTCAACAAGCGGGGTTCACCCAATCAGGACAGATGGCATTGCAGGTCACCCCAGACTGCGCGTTCTCCAGTGCGATGGTCTTCGTGAGACCAGCCACTCCCGTGTGACCACAGCTACCTGCTGGCGCTTGCGCGCGCAAGCCACGGGCGGCTCGCGACTCTGGGCCACAAGCTGGCCACCGAGGTGGTGCCCGAAGGCAAGGCGCCGCTGGCACTCATCTGATGCCCTTGTAGGCTAGGCCCGCCAGAGCGAGTTTCACCGCGGCGCTGGCAGCATCCTCCGAAGCGCCTCGAAAAACAGGTCCGACTGCTCGCGCTCGCCCTGGATCTGCCGGGCCACATGCGCGGACAGGTTCTCGTTGACCCGCGCCAGAGGGCGGCCGGTGCTCATCGCCAGCACTTGGTGCATGCACACGCGCTCCAGGTAGTACAGGTCGTCATAGGCATGCGCCACGGTGGCGCCGCAGACGATGACGCCGTGGTTGCCGAGGAAGGCCACGTCCTTGCCCTGCATCGACCGCGCGATGCGCTCGCCTTCGGCCCAGTCCAGCGCCAGGCCGTTGTAGTCGGCATCGATGCCGATGCGGCCATGAAAGCGCATCGCGCCCTGGCTGGAACAGGTGTCGAGCGCGCGGTCGGTGGTCAGCGTCAGCGCGGTGGCACAGGGCATGTGGGTGTGCAGCACCACCGCATGGCCGGTGATGCGGTGCACTGCGGCATGGATGAACATGGCGGTAGGCTCGACGCGGTGGCGGCCTTGCAGCACGGTGCCGTGTTCGTCGACCAGCACGATGTCGTCGGGGCCGATCTCGCTCCAGTGCAGCCCGCGCGGGTTGATCAGGAAGCTAAGGCTGTCGTCGGGCAGCGCCACGCTGAAATGGTTGCACACGCCTTCGCTCAGGCCGTGATGGGCGGCCGCGCGCAGCGCGAGCGCCAGGTCTTCGCACAGCGGTTTCAGCAGGGCGGCGTCGGGCATCGGTGTCTCCGCGGCGGGTGCAGATGGATAGGAAAACGGATCGAAGTTCAACCGCCTCACAGCAAGTATGACGCCCCTGGAACGGTTGGCCCATCCAGAGTCCGCCTTTGGCAAGGCCAGGTTCGCATGGCTGAGGCGCCTGGCAGCAATGCGGCGTGCTACTCAAAGCGTTCAATGTCTGGAGGGGGTCGGCAGCACCAGTTCGCGCGACAGGGGACCGGTCATTGGGCGGCGATCGTGCCGGCGGCCAGGGCGCTCACCCCAACGCTGCGGATGAACGGCCGGTTCCTGCCAAAGCGGCCAGCCGTCCCCGAAGTCATCGAGCGGCGGGTATCGGCAGACGCCGACACTGGCCATCGAAATTTGGCTATCAGCTGACAGTCTAAGCCGAACTTCTGGCTACTCTCGTGCCCTGCCCCGATGCCTTTCAATCCGAAGTCATCGCTCAGGAATGCGCTGACGAGGTCTAGATTCCTCGTAGGCAACCCACCTGGAGTCCTGCGATGACCAACGATGCTATTGATCGCCCGCGCGCAGACGTCGACCGCGCTCGCCTTCCCTACCTTCGCATCGGGCCGGTCATGACCCTGACCGGGCTTGGGCGCTCCACTATTTGCCGTTTGATGGCCGACGATCAGTTTCCGCCACCAGTGCGCCTCACGAAGCGGATCGTTGTCTGGCGCCGTGCCGACGTCGAACAGTGGTTCGAGTCCCGTCCGGTGGCCACGCACTGACCGGGCAGGTCATTCAGACCTGCAGCGCGACCCTCAACACCAGGCCGATCAACAAGAGGATCAACACCCACCGGCCCCAGCGCCAAGTCGTGAAGTGGTAGCGGTGGTTGACCCAGACAGCCTTTGGGGCACGGCAGAGTGCGCTCAGAGCCGCGAGCGCCATGATCATGGGGCCCACGATGCCTGCTGGCTGCGGCAAACTGGCGGCCAGCGCCATCCAGCCCAGAGGCCAGCCCACCGCATCGACAAGCGCAAGCAGTCGCCTGCCGGGCCAGTACGGTGCGTCGGGCGGCGGTGGGCGATTGAGAACGAGCCACATGATCGATTCGACTTGAAGGCTGCAGGATGGTTCAAGCGACGTGCCGCAGCGAATTGAATGCAGCCGCCCATGCAGGTGGTCGTCGGAGTGGTGTAGGCAACCAGCGCTTTTGGACAAGTCGTGCCGACGGCGTGATCTGCTGCCCACGCCGCTGCAACAACGACGCTCCGCGCCAATGCTGATCAACCGCGGCCACGAGTCGCAACCTGGCGACGTCGCCTTTGCCCCCATTGCCGTTGCGCTTGGCCCCGAGCTGCCGCGTGATGACCTCGGCCAGGAACTCGGCGGCGCCGCCCTTGAGCGCCAGCACGTCGGCGCTGATCGGGTCGAGCGCTGCAAGCGATCGGGCCAGGCCCTCGGTCAGCAGCAGGTCGTACAAGCCATCGGGCAATGCCATCGTGGTCCCTTGCTTCACCCCATCAACCCGTCAGGCGATCGGCCGCGTGCCACGACATGCCGGGTAGCCCGTGCAGCCCCAGAACTCGCTGCCGGCATTGGCGCCGCGCTTGGCCGTCCGCCGCACCATCGGCTTCGCGCAAAGGGGGCAGCTTGCCGCCCGCACCTGCGCTGGGTTGGGCGGCACCGCCGGGGCAGCCGCGGCCGAAGAGCTTGACCCAGATCGGGCCGGCGAGCGAGCGATCCCGGCCTTGGCCTGGCGAATGAGTCCGTGGAGCTTCGGCCCATCGACCAGGTTCACATTGCGGCCGCTCGCAAAGCTGACGGCCTCGTCGGTGAAACGGCCCGAGGTCACCACGAAGCCACCAGTGGCGCCCCGGGCGGCCATCACACCGTAGAGCTCCCGCACCACGTCCACGCCGACCTTGAAGGCGCGCCACTGCTTGCACTGCACGAGAAACTTCTCGCCGCCGTTCTTGCCAGGCTTCGTGAGCACGAGATCGACACCACCGTCGGCGCCACCACCACCGGTTTCGACAACCTGGTAGCCCTGCAACCGGAAGCCCTCACCCACGAGCATCTCGAACTCGCGCCAGCTCATGCCATCCAGCGCATCGGTCGCCTTGCTTTGCGCGACATCGGTGACGAGGTTCTGTCTGGCCCTTCGACGCCAGGCCGACATACCTGCTCCGGCGAGGCAGAGGATGGGCAAGATGTACTGGCCGACGCCAGCCAGCGTCTTCCATAGGGTCTGCGTGACCATCGCACCCACTTGGCTGGGCTGGGTGGTGGCGACCACCTGCTGAGATGCGACGCTGTGCAGCAGCAGGTAGCTCGCCAATGCCAGGACGACGCCGACCCACGACGGCAGCAGCGCCACGAGGTCCATGATGTCCTCGGCGAGACTGGTCTTTCCGCGTCTTGCCATGTCTTGTACTCTCCCTTGCTCAGGGGAGCTTGTACCAGCCATTCTGAGTTGACCCCGCACGGACAGGCCTGTGTGGCACGATGTCATTCACGCGGCGTCAATGAACTTGTTTCGACCCCTGGCGCTCGATCGCATCGTAGAGATCGACGATGTCAGCGCCCAGCCGCCCCGAAGGCCTTGCGGAACTCGCGACCAGAACGGTTGCGAAACTGCGGCTTGACCACGACGGCGCCTTCGAAGACCCGCTCCAGCCACGTGGCCGCGTTCTGGTCGTCTTCGATGTCGCGGATTGCTGCCGCGATCTCACGAGTCGAACGACCATCCAGCGCGTCGAAGAGCGCGTCGCATCCGGGCTTGTACAGAGGCTCGAAAACGTCGTCAACGCACCCGAACTCAACCGTACCGGCATCGATCTCGGCAACTTGGCGCTTGAGGTCTTCCGACACCTCCAACTGCTCTTGCGGCCCACCATGAAAAGACAGTTCCCACAGCAGGCCTTGGATGACCTGGCCCAGCGTCACGTTGGCGCACCTGGCGCGCCGAATCTCGCTCATGAAGGCCTTGGCTGAGGCGTCTTCCTCGGTGATCCGAACCCCGTCCTTCACCCGGACCGGCAACGAAAACAGTTCGCGCAGTGGCGTCAGCGAGACCGACCATTCGATGCGTTCGCCCTTCTTCCTTCGTTCTCCCGGCAGGTCTTCCGCCGATTCGTGGCCGATGCCGTGCAAGTGCAGGCGTTGCATGCCGGAGTACTCGTTCGTGCTCGTATCCAGCCCCCTTTCCTGATACAGCTCGAGGAACTCGATGCCTTCATGCGCAGCCCGCTCACGGGCCGGCGGCTCGGCGGCTCCTTTGCGCGCCTGGCGCGCAAGTTCTTCGGCGAAGTCCCGGCGGTAGAACTTCTGCAGCAGCGGGCTGGCCTCCATCAGCCGGAAGATGTCGGCCAACGTGGTCCCGGCGTGGACGGTGACGAACTCGAACAGATGCTGGTGGGCACGGCTGGTGACGTCGACCTCTTTCAGTCGGCTGCCGGTGTCGTCGGTCTCCGGTCGAAAGGCTCGCGTGTCTCGCAAGATCGCCACTGACCGCACCGCCAGCACTGGCTGCCCACCCCTGCACCAGCGGCTGCGCCGCCGCTTGCGGCGAGTGCTGGCCGCGATGTCTGAATTGGCGCTGGCCTGCACCTGGGGCTGCGACGCTGTGCGCCGACACGAGGCCGAGGCCCTGCAGGGGATGGAGCACTTCGAGGCTGCTTGGGGCGCGATGGTGATCTTCGGGTTACGGTTCTTGCCGTTTCAGCTCACCGAGCTTCGATTCGATGCGGCTCCAGGCTTCGGCGTCCGGCAGCGCCAGCTTGGTTCGCGTGATGGGCTTCCAATCACGGGCCAGCTCGGCGTTCAGGGCCGTGAAGTGCTGTTGATTGCCAGGCACGTCCTCTTCAGCAAAGATCGCATTCACCGGGCATTCCGGAACGCACACCGCACAGTCGATGCACTCGTCGGGGTCGATGACGAGGAAGTTCGGACCTTCCCGGAAAGCGTCGACCGGACAGACGTCCACGCAGTCGGTGTACTTGCAGCGTATGCATGCCTCGGTGACAACGAAGGTCATGGCCGAGCCTTCTTTCGGATCAGCCGCAGCACGCGCCGCCGGAGCAGCATGAGTCGGTGGCCGCCGGAATGGGCTTGATGCCGACCCGCGTGATCTGCACCCGCCAGGCGGTCGGGCCAGATTCCAGCGCGGCCCATTCGAACTGGCCAAAGGCCCGCTCATCGAGCTGGAACCGCAACGGCTGGGGGTCGTGGTCATTGACCAGTTGCATGGACTGCCCCGCTTGCAGGGCGTCGAAGCGACCGAAGACCATGGCATGCCGTTCGCGCGGCGCGATCGTGCGCAGATCGATGGCAGCGGGGTTGGCTGTGGCGAGAGTGGACATGGGGGCTTGCCTTTCGGGGTGTCGGTAGGTTTGGGGCTTGAAGGAGCTCGCGCAGCGTGCGCAAGAAAAAAATCTGACGGGCGTGGCAACGCCAATGGCGCTTTCAGCCGTCCTTGCCGTCGAGACGGGGCGCCAACAACCAGGGCGCGAAAACGAAGAGATAGAGCGCGAAGGCAAGGCCCCACGCCGCCGCGGCGGCGATCAACCAGATGACGAGATGCTGTGGCGCCAGCAGCGGCAGCAACACCCGCGCCACCGCGGCGCAGGCCACCAGCAGGTAGGCGGCCACTTCCAGCCGTGACACCTGCAGCGGCCGGCCGGTGTGGCCGCGTGCGGTGCGCGTCATCATGCCGATGACGAGCCCGCCGGTGGTGCCGACCGCCAGCGCGTGGATGCCGGCCGACACGCCCACCGTACCGAGTTGGGCCATCGCCAGCAGCACCAGGCCGACCGGCAGCCAGGCATAGGCCGCGTGCAGCACCCAGAGGATGGGGCGTGCGCGCGTGCGCAGCGGCTGCCAGCGCCACAGCCGCTGGGCGTGCAGCAAGGCCGCAGCACCGAGCGCGACAGCGGTGAAGGCATTCGGTGGCGCCAGCACCCACAGCGCCAGGCCCACGGCCGTGGTGGCGAGCGTGGCCTGTTCCAACGCCGGAGGCGACTGCGCCTTCACGCCGGGCAGTGCCGACATCGTGAAGGCCGGAATCACGCGCCCGGCGATCACACACTCGATCATCACCACCAGCGCCAGCCCCGCATGCAGCGCGCGCACAGGGGCGATGTCGATGACGCCCAGCACGGCCGCGTGAAACGCCGCGTTGGCCGCGGTCAACAGCAAGAGGATTCCGCCCAACGGCAGGTTGCGCCGGTTGCCGGCGCGCAGCAACACCGCGATGAGGATGGCCGCCACCAGCGGCAGCAGCAACAGGTCCAGCGCGGCATACACGGCATAGGGCGCGAAGACCGCCGCCAGCCGGGCGGCCAGCCAGAGCCCGGCCAGGGCGCCGAGCACCGCACCGCGCGGCGTGGCCAGGCCGGTCCAGGCCTTGCCTGCGGTCAGCAGGAAGCCCACGATGACGGCGACGGCAAAGCCAAAAAGCATCTCGTGGGCGTGCCAGAGCAGCGGCGATACCGTCAGGTTCAGCGACACCTGGCCCAGCAGCAAAGCGATCCACAGCGGCACGGCGAGCATGCCGTAGGCGGCCGCACACAGGTAAAACGGGCGGAAGCCCAGCCGCAACAGCGGCCACCCCTGGGGCGATGGCAAGGTGACCGGCGGCGTGGCCTGGAGCGGCGGAATGGAAGTTGTCATGGTCGGGACAAGGTTCCTGATCAATGGAACACCCAGGATCAGGTTAAACATCGAAAGTTGATGAATCTTAAAGACGAAGGTCACTTAAAGCAATACACTTTGTACATCTTTAAGGAATGGCATGCGTCTTTCCGAATACACCGACTACACCTTGCGCGTGCTGATGTACTGCGCGCGGCACCAGGAGCGTCTGGTCACGATCAACGAACTGGCCGATCAGCACGGCCTGTCGAAGGGCCACTTGATGAAGGTGGTGAACGATCTGGCGCGGCAGGGGCTGATCGAGACCACGCGGGGGCGCGGCGGCGGCCTGCGCCTGTCGAAGGAGCCCGCGACGATCCGCATCGGCGACGTCGTGCGGGCCTCGGAAACCGACTTCCGGCTCGTCGAATGTTTCGATGCCAGCACCAATGCCTGTACCTTGACGCCGGACTGTCGGCTCAAGCACTTGTTCGACGCGGCCCTGCGCGGGTACTTCCAGGCACTGGACAGCGCGACGCTGGCCGACCTGACCTCAGGGCCTCCAGCAACAGCAAGCGTCTCAGGGCGCCCTCTGGCACGCAGCAAGCCCGCTGTCACTGTGAGCATGCCGACCTCCACGCGGCCCCTGCGGCAAGCCAAGGCGTCTGCGCAGCGCTGACAACCACGAAGGACTCACCATGACCCTCACGCTCCCAGGCCACTCCGCCCCCGCCGTCGGCTTCGAGGTGCCGCTGGAAATGCTCGCAGCCTGCCACCTGCGCGTGCAGGATCAGTGCTCGACACTGCTGCGTCTGGTGCCGCACCTCGCCGCACACGGTCCGGATCGGCCGGCGCAGGAAGCCGCCACCGCGGTGATGCGCTACTTCGACACGTCGGCCAGGCACCACCATGATGACGAGGAGCGCGACCTCTTCCCTGCGCTGATCGAGTCCATGGCGGGTTCGGACGCGGTCTGCCTGCAAGAGCTCACGGCGGCACTGACCGCCGAGCACCGTGAACTCGAAGTGAGCTGGAAGACGCTGCGCGCGGTGCTCGCACAGGTGGCGGCGGGCCAAACGGTGCCGCTCGCCCAACACGAGGTGAGCGGGTTCGCCCAGCAGTACGAGCGGCACATCGCTCGTGAAGAGTCCGAACTCCTGCCGATGGCTCAGCGCCTGTTGAGCGACGCCGAGCTCGACCGGATCGGTTTGGCCATGCGCACGCGACGTGCCGTGTCGAGCGCCCAAGCCAGTCCTTCCGTCAAGACGCCCGAGATCGCGATCGGAACGGCGAACGACGCCGCACCCGCCGCACCCTGATGGCCGCATGTCGGCCTGCCACTTGCTTTCACTCCAACCCAAGGATCGATTCATGACACAAGCTCATCTGCACCTGTCTCCAGACGCCATCTATCCCTTTGACGCCCGCGGCGTGGCCAAGCGATTCCGGCACGCCGCGATCTTCGGCGCGCTCGACAGCCTGCAAGCCGGCGAGACCATGCGCTTCGCCAACGATCACGATCCGTTGCCCTTGCTGGCGCAGATTCAGCAGCGCTACGGCGAGCGCGTCAGCGTGGAATACCGCCAGCGTCAGCCCGGGGTCATCGTGATCGACTTCAGCGTGCACTGAAGCGGCGGTCGCGATCACGTGTCCGAATGGACCCCGGTCGCAATGTCCGCTGGGCTTGAAGATCGCCGCTTCAAGCCGCTTGCAAGCCTGCACTCATTCGGTCACTGCGAGATTGACATGCCACGCTGTGTCGCCTTACGGTCTGGAACTCCACCTTTCTGCGCGAGATCCCCATGCCTGACATTGAGCCGCAAGCCTCGGAGCGCACAGACCCGCGTCGTTTGGCACTTTCGAGATGGGAAAACGAAGGCGGCGCGGAGTCCGGTCGCCAGGACGGTGCATCCACCGGGGTTCAGGCGCCGGCCGATGTTCCGCCGTTGACCAACGCGGAGCTGGTGCAGTTGCAGGTTCGCGTGATTGCGCTGGAAAACCTGGTGGTCGCTTTGCTCAACGATGCATCCGATCGGCAACTCGACCTGGTTCGTGACATGGCCGCATACATCCGTCCGAGGCCGGGCTTCACCCCACATCGTCTGACGATTCACGCGGCCGCCGAGATGATCAGCCTGGTGGACAGAGCCGGCCACTACAAGACACGTGGGCACTCTCAAACGAAGTAGGCGAGGCCCAGCGCCCGCTTGACGGCACCCAGCGTCGACGCCGCCTTCTCTCGCCCGCGCCGGGTGCCCTGCTCCAGCATCGCCAACACTGTCGACCGGTCGTCACCGAAACACCGTGTCTGTCAGCGCCTGAAGGTCCGTCAGAAGCAGGTACGGGTCGGCGTGATGCTGAAGTTCCACCCGGGCCTTGAGGAAACCGGCAACGTGACCGAGATGCAGCGGCCCGGTGTTACGGTCCCCGCTGAGCGCAAGCTGTCTCCGGACCGGCATGGTTGCCATCGCTGGAGGGGTCAGTTTGGAGATTTCGGCGGGTGCGTTTCGAGCCCACCCTGATGCACGGAAACGCGTGCGATCTTTAGCCGGATCGCCTCGATGGCACGAACCGGCTCCAGGCCTTTCGGGCACACCTCGGCGCAGTTCATGATCGTGCGGCAGCGAAACAGCCGGTACGGATCGCCGCCCAGATCGTCGAGCCGCTGCTCGGCCGCGCGATCGCGACTGTCGAAGATGAACCGGTACGCCTGCATGAGGCCGGCCGGTCCGACGAACTTGTCCGGGTGCGTATTTCAGCGATCGTGGACGCTTGTTTCAGTCTGATCGTGGACGGTGAAACAGCGTGATCGTGGACGGCGCCGGGGGGCGCGCAAGTCCTGGGTTGACTGTAGCCCAATCGTCCACGATCAGCCTGAAATGGCCTAC
>JAURZM010000014.1 GCA_030653385.1 Rubrivivax sp.
GGTCGAACACGTGATGGCCACGCAGACGCTGCTGGCCAAGAAGGCGAAGAACCTGCTGGTGAAGGTGGAAGGCACGCTGGGCCGCGGCGTCACCGCGAAGGACGTGGTGCTGGCCATCATCGGCAAGATCGGCACCGCCGGTGGCAACGGCTACACCATCGAATTCGGCGGCAGCGCGATCCGCAGCCTGAGCATGGAAGGCCGCATGACGGTGTGCAACATGGCCATCGAGGCCGGTGCACGTGCGGGGCTGGTGGCGGTGGACGAAAAGACCATCAACTACTGCAAGGGCCGCATGTTCTCGCCCACTGGTGTGGCCTGGGACCAGGCGGTGGCGCACTGGCGCACGCTGCAGTCCGACCCTGGCGCGCATTTCGACAAGGTGGTCGAACTCGACGCCAAGCAGATCCAGCCGCAGGTCACCTGGGGCACCAGCCCCGAGATGGTCTTGCCGGTGGACGGCCGTGTGCCCGACCCCGACAAGGAAAAGGATGCGGTCAAGCGCGGCGCCATCGAACGTGCCTTGGCCTACATGGGCCTGGAACCCAACAAGGCCATCACCGACATCCGCATCGACAAAGTCTTCATCGGCAGCTGCACCAACAGCCGCATCGAAGACCTGCGCGAAGCCGCGGCGGTGGTCAAGCGCGCCGGTCAGAAGGTGGCCGGCAACGTGAAGGTGGCGATGGTGGTGCCGGGCTCGGGCCAGGTGAAGCTGCAGGCCGAGGCCGAAGGCCTGCACACGATCTTCACTGCGGCGGGTTTCGAGTGGCGCGAGCCCGGCTGCAGCATGTGCCTGGCGATGAACGCCGACCGGCTGGAGCCGGGTGAACGCTGTGCCAGCACCAGCAACCGCAACTTCGAGGGGCGGCAAGGCGCGGGTGGGCGCACGCACCTGGTGAGCCCGGCGATGGCGGCAGCGGCTGCGCTGAACGGCCACTTTGTTGATGTCCGTCGTCTGGGCTGAAAGAGGAACCGACATGCAAGCTTTCACCGTGCACCAGGGCCTGGTCGCCCCGATGGACCGCGACAACGTCGATACCGACGCCATCATCCCCAAGCAGTTTTTGAAGTCCATCGCGCGCAGCGGCTTCGGGCCCAACCTCTTCGACGCCTGGCGTTACCTGGACCCGGGTGAGCCGGGGCAGGACCCGGCGTCGCGCAAGCCCAACCCCGACTTCGTGCTGAACCAGCCGCGCTACAAAGGCGCGTCGGTGCTCATCGCGCGCAGCAACTTCGGTTGTGGCAGCAGCCGCGAACACGCGCCGTGGGCGCTGGACCAATACGGCTTTCGCGCCATCATCGCGCCCAGCTTCGCCGACATCTTCTTCAACAACTGCTTCAAGAACGGCCTGCTGCCGATCGTGCTGCCCGAGGCCCAGGTGGCTAAGTTGTTCGACGAGGTGTTGGCCTTTCCAGGTTACAGCCTCACGGTCGACCTGGTGAGGCAGGTCGTGGTCAAGCCCGACGGCAGCGAGCTGCCTTTCGAGGTGCAGGCTTTCCGCAAGTACTGCCTGACCAACGGCTTCGACGACATCGGCCTGACGCTGCGCCACGCCGACAAGATCAAGGCCTTCGAGGCCGAACGACTGGCCACGAAACCGTGGCTCGCCCAAACCCTGCTCGGCTGAAAGACACCCACATGAAGATCGCAATCCTTCCCGGTGACGGCATCGGCACCGAAATCGTCGAACAGGCCGTGCGCGTGCTGAACGTGCTGGACCTGAAGTTCGAAAGCGAAACCGCGCTGGTCGGCGGCGCCGCGTACGAAGCTCACGGCCACCCGCTGCCCGACAGCACGCTGCAGCTGGCCAAGGATGCCGACGCCATCCTCTTCGGCGCCGTGGGTGACTGGAAGTACGACAAGCTGGAGCGGCAGTTCCGCCCAGAGCAGGCCATCCTGGGCCTGCGCAAGCACCTGGGGCTGTTCGCCAACTTCCGCCCGGCGCTGTGTTACGAACAGCTGACCCACGCGTCTTCGCTGAAGCCCGAGCTGGTGTCGGGCCTGGACATCCTGATCATCCGCGAGCTCACCGGCGACATCTATTTCGGCCAGCCGCGCGGCCGCCGCGTGGCCACCGACGGCCACTTCCCGGGCGCCGAAGAAGCCTTCGACACCATGCGCTACAGCAGGCCCGAGATCGAACGCATCGCCCACGTCGCCTTCCAGGCCGCACGCAAGCGCAGCAAGAAGGTGACCAGTGTCGACAAGGCCAATGTGCTGGAAACCTTCCAGTTCTGGAAGGACGTGGTCACCGAGGTGCACGCGCAGTATCCCGACGTGGAACTGCAGCACATGTACGTGGACAACGCCGCGATGCAGCTGGTGAAGGCGCCCAAGGCCTTCGACGTGGTGGTCACCGGCAACATGTTCGGCGACATCCTGTCGGACGAGGCCGCGATGTTGACCGGCAGCATCGGCATGTTGCCCAGCGCGTCGTTGGACAAGAACAACAAAGGCCTGTACGAACCCAGCCATGGCAGCGCGCCCGATATCGCCGGCAAGGGAATCGCCAACCCGCTGGCTACAATCTTGTCCGCTGCCATGATGCTTCGCTTTTCACTCAACCAAGCTGCCGCGGCCGACCGTATCGAGTCGGCGGTGAAGGCCGTGCTCACGGCCGGCTTGCGCACGCCGGACATCTTCAGCGAAGGCACCACCAAGGTCGGCACCCGCGAGATGGGTGATGCGGTCGTTGCCGCCATCTCTGGCAAAACCATCACCACCAAAATCACCACCCCGACCTAGCGTCTCGGATCGTCTCGCCCCCACTTCTGGACCCCGGCGACACGAGCCGGGGCACACAGGGGTCCGGATCAACGGAAAGGCGACACTCAGATGGCTCTCTCTTCAAACCCCCGCGTCGGTCTGGTCGGCTGGCGCGGCATGGTCGGTTCGGTGCTGATGGACCGCATGCAGGCCGAAGGTGACTTCGCGCTCATCGAGCCGGTGTTCTTCAGCACCAGCAGCGCCGGCGGCAGCTTGCCTGCGGCCATCGCTCACCTGGCGAAGAACGAAACCACGCTGCAGGACGGCCATGACATCACCGCGCTGAAGCGTTGCGATGTGATCATCACCTGCCAGGGTGGCGACTACACCAAGGCCGTCTACCCGCAGCTGCGCGCCGCCGGATGGAAGGGCTACTGGATCGACGCGGCCAAGACGCTGCGCATGAACGACGACGCGGTCATCATCCTCGACCCAGTCAACCTGCCCGTGATCCAGACCGCCTTGGCCAAGGGCGTGAAGGACTACATCGGCGGCAACTGCACCGTCAGCTGCATGCTGATGGGCCTGGGCGCGCTGTTCAAGGCCGACCTGGTGGAATGGATGACGGCCACCACCTACCAGGCCGCCAGCGGCGGTGGTGCGCAGCACATGCGCGAGCTGCTCACGCAGTACGGCACGCTGAACGCGGCGGTGCGACCGCTGCTGGACAACCCGGCGAGCGCGATTCTGGACATCGACCGCCAGATTGCCACCACGCAGCGTGGCCTGTCGGCCGAAGAGACGAAAAACTTCATGGTGCCGCTGGGCGGCAGCCTGATTCCGTGGATCGACAGCGACCGTGGCGACGGCACCAGCCTGGAAGAGTGGAAGGGCGGCGCCGAGACCAACAAGATCCTGGGGCGGGGCGCGTCCTTCGGCGCCGGCGCGAAGGCCGAAGTGCCGATCGACAGCTTGTGCGTGCGGGTGGGCGCGATGCGCTGCCACAGCCAGGCCCTGACGTTCAAGCTGAAGCAGAACGTGCCGCTGGCCGACATCGAGGCCATGCTCCGTGCCGACAACCCCTGGGTCAGCTACGTGCCCAACAATCGCATGGACACCGTCCAGGGCCTGACGCCAGTGGCAGTGACCGGCACCATGAACATCGCCGTCGGACGGGTCCGCAAGCTGGCGCTGGGCGACCAGTATCTGGGCGCCTTCACCATTGGCGACCAGCTGCTGTGGGGTGCGGCCGAACCCTTGCGCCGCATGCTGCGCATCCTGCTGCAGGCTTGACGCGGTGCGTTGCCGCCCGGCAACAAGGGTGGCAATGCACAGAAACAAAGCATTTCTCCCCCTGATCATCAGCTTCTGCGTGAGCTTGCGCGCGTATATGCTTGATACTGTTGCGATTTCCGCCTTCTGGAAACGGGAATTGGTGCCCGGCCAGCAGGTGGCATGAACAGAAGGCCGGCCGCGTGATGCCAGGCCAAGGTCGATCGCGTGGGGGAAATGCTTTGAAACAACGTTCGTCAAACGCAGCGCGCTTCGCGCTCCAAGGGATCGCTCTGGGCGTTGCCTGTTTGTGGGGCAGCCAGGCCTGGGCGCTGGGCCTGGGCCGTCTGAACGTGCAGTCTGCGCTGGGCGAAACGCTGAAGGCCGAGATCGAGGTCACCAGCATGACGGCCGAAGAGGCGTCGTCGCTGCAACTGCGCATCGCCACGCCCGAGGCCTACCGGTCGGCCGGTGTGGAATACAACCCCGTGCTGCCCTCGACCAAGGTCGAACTGGTCAGCCGGCCGGGTGGCCGCTCGGTGCTGCGGGTCACCAGCGACCGTTCGGTGCTCGAGCCTTTTGTCGACGTGATCGTCGAAGCCACGTGGTCCAGCGGTCGCTTGGTGCGTGAATACACGATGCTGTTCGACCCGCCGGGCTCGCGCCAGGCCGCCGCCGCCCCTGCTGCCGCACCGGTGATGTCACCTTCGCCGTCGGTCGCGCCTTCACCTGCGCCTGCTGCGCCTGCTTTCTCCCCAGCGCCCGCGCCCGCCGCCCCCACTCGCACACGTCCCGCGCCGGCCGAGCCCGCGCCGCGGCTCGGCCCGCCCGCCACCTCGGCGCCCGCGCCGCTGGAACGCGACGACTACCGCGTGCGCTCCGGCGACACGCTGTCGCGCATCGCCAGCCGCACCCAGCGGTCCGGCGTTTCGCTCGACCAGATGCTGGTGTCGCTGTTCCGCGCCAACCCGCAAGCCTTCATGGGCGACAACATGAACCGGCTCAAGGCGGGTGTTGTGCTGTCGGTGCCTTCGACCGAAGAGGCCGGCAAGGTCACCCCGCAAGCGGCACGTGAAGTCATCCTGGCGCAAAGTGCCGACTTCGGTGCCTACCGGCAGCGTCTGGCCTCGGGCGTGACCACCACCGCCACCGATGCGCCCGCACGCCAGGCCACCGGTCAAGTGCAGACGCAGGTCGAAGACCGCAAACAGGCCGCCGCCGCCACGCCCGATCGCCTGACGCTGTCCCGGGGCGGCGCATCGGCGCCCGAAGCCCGGGCTTCGCGAGACGCTGAGCGCAAGGACTCGGGCACCCGCCTGGCCGAGCTGGCGCGCAATGTCGACGACCTGAAGAAGCTGCAGGGTGCGACGGCACCGGCTGCTGCACCTGCAGCGCCGGCCCCAGCGCCGGCCGCTGCCGCGGCCCCGGCCCCGGCGCCGACCGTGGCACCCACGGTCGTGGCCGTGGCGCCGCCGACCCCAGCACCCGTGCCGGCGCCGCCGCCGGTCCAGGCATCGGCACCCGTGGCCACACCACCGGTGGCCGCTGTGCCGCCCGCCAGCCCGCTGCCAGCGCCAGGCGCCGAAGAGCCGGGTCTGCTGGATTCGCTGAGCGACAACTCGTTGCTGCTGCCCGCAGCCGGTGTGCTGGTGGCGCTGCTGGCCGGCCTGGGCCTGTACCGCCTGCGCGGCCGCCTGCGCAAGCCGGCCGGCGAAACATCTTTCCTGGAAAGCCGCCTGCAGCCCGACTCCTTCTTCGGCGCCAGTGGCGGTCAGCGCATCGACACCCGCGAAGCCGCAGCCAGCACCTCGGGCAACAGCTCGTCGATGAGCTATTCGCTGTCGCAGCTGGACGCCATCGGCGACGTCGACCCGGTGGCCGAAGCCGATGTCTACCTGGCCTACGGCCGCGACCTGCAGGCCGAAGAGATCCTGAAAGAAGCGATGCGCTCCAACCCCGAGCGCATGGCCATCCGGTCCAAGCTGCTCGAGGTTTATGCCAAGCGGCGCGATGCCAAGGGTTTCGAGCTGCTGGCCAGCCAGATGTTCAACCTGACACGCGGTGAAGGCGAAGACTGGACCAAGGCGCAGGAACTGGGCCGCACCATCGACCCCGACAACGTGCTCTACCAGCCTGGCGGTGCACCCGAAGAGGTGCTGGGGGCCAGTGGCCAGGTGGTCGAGCCGCTGGGCGCTTCCACCGTGCCCTACACCGCGCCGGCCCCGGCACCCACCTTCCAGCCGGCGGCCGATGCCACGCTGGACGGCATCGACCTCGACCTCGACCTGCCGATCGGCGACGGCCCCACGCTGAGCAACGAAACCACCCGTCCCATCAGCCCCGCCGCTTCCTACCGTGCAGACGACACCATGACGCTGGACGTGGGCGGCGATGACCCGCGCACCGTACCCGTGAAGCGCCCGTCCACGGCCGATGTCCAAGCTGTGCCCACCACCATTGCGCTGGGCAAGCCGCAGCCCCAGGACGAAGGGCTGGACTTCGACCTCGAGTCGCTGTCCGGTGCTCCGCTGGAAACCCCGCCGACGGGCAACACCAGCCTGCTCGACTTCGGTGACTTCGGCGTCGCCGAAACGCCGCAGCCGGCAGAAGACGCCGAAGCCGAAAGCCCGCTCGCCCGCAAGCTCGAACTGGCCGAAGAGTTCCGCCAGATCGGTGACCTGGAAGGTGCGCGCGACCTGCTGGAAGAAGTCGTGGCCAAGGCCGACGGCGCCTTGCGGGCCAAGGCGCAGGGCATGCTCGACAAGCTGGGGTGACGCCGGCGGTGCGTCAGACGCACCGCCTGGCGCTGGGCGTCACCTACCGTGGCCAGGCTTACCTGGGCTGGCAGTCGCAGCCCGGTGGGCAGACGGTGCAGGACGTGCTGGAAAAAGCCCTGGCGGCTTTTGCGGTGCAGCCCATCCGCACGGTGTGTGCCGGGCGCACCGACACCGGCGTGCATGCACTGAACCAGGTGGTGCACTTCGACACCGACATCCACCGCGACCCCCGCTCGTGGGTGCGTGGCAGCAACCGCTTCCTGCCGGCCGACGTCGCGGTGCAGTGGTGCCGCGAAGTTGATGCCAGCTTTCATGCCCGCAACAGCGCTCGCGGACGGCGCTACCGCTTCACGGTGCTGGAGTCACCGGTGCGTCCTTCCCTGGAGCACGGCCTGGTCGGCTGGACCTTCAAGCCGTTGGATGGCGACAACATGCGGCGAGCCGCACAGCACCTGCTGGGCGAACACGACTTCACGTCTTTCCGCTCGTCGCAATGCCAGTCGCACACGCCGGTGAAGACGCTGCGTCGCATCGAGATCCAGCGCCAAGGGGCCTATTGGCACTTCGACTTCGACGCCAATGCCTTCCTGCACCACATGGTGCGCAACCTGATGGGTTGCCTGCTGGCCGTGGGCAGCGGGCGCCAGCCGCCCGCCTGGATGGCGCAGGTGCTGGCAGCGCGAAGCCGGGATGCCGCCGCGCCCACCTTTGCGCCGGACGGCCTGTACTTCCTGGGCCCGTACTACGATGAGGCCTGGGGCCTGCCCGATCGTGTGAGTGCACACGACTGGCTGTGAGCCCTACCGGCAACTGACCATGTCCCGCACCCGCATCAAGATCTGCGGCCTCACGCAAGAGGCCGATGTCGACGCCGCCGTCGAAGCGGGGGCCGACGCGCTGGGCTTTGTGCTGTACGCCAAAAGCTCGCGCCACGTGACACTGGAGCGGGCCGCCACCCTCATTGCACGCATGCCGCCATTTGTGACGCCGGTGCTGCTGGTGGTGAATGCATCACAACAAGAACTGCACCAGGCCACCGAGCGTGTGCCGCATGCCCTTGTGCAGTTCCATGGTGACGAAACGCCGGCGCAGTGCGAGTCGGTGGGCAGGCCCTTTGTGCGTGCCGCGCGCATGGGGCCGGGCTTCGATTTGTTAGACTTCGCTGCACATTTCGCCCGGGCCCAGGCCCTGCTGCTCGACGCCCACGTCGAGGGCTATGGCGGAAGTGGGAAGGTCTTCGATTGGTCACAGATTCCACCAAGCGTGCCCCTTCCGGTCGTTTTGTCTGGTGGGTTGAATCCTGCCAACGTGACCGATGGGGTGCTTCGCGTCCGGCCCTGGGCCGTTGACGTGAGCTCCGGCGTCGAGCTCAGCAAGGGCGTGAAAAGCGCCGAGCTGATGCGCCGGTTCTGTTTGGCGGTGCGGCAGGCGGACGATCGCCTGGCCGACGCCCGAATCTGAAAGAGACCTATGTTCGAGTACCAACAACCCGATGCCCGCGGGCACTTCGGGCCGTACGGTGGCACCTTTGTCGCCGAGACCCTGATCCATGCGCTGCATGAACTGGAAGCGGCCTATGCCAGGTACCGCGAAGACCCCGAGTTCGTGGCCGAATTCCAGCACGAGCTGAAACACTTTGTCGGCCGACCCAGCCCCATCTACCACGCAGCGCGCCTGAGCCGCGAACTGGGCGGCGCGCAGATCCACCTGAAGCGCGAGGACCTGAACCACACCGGCGCGCACAAGGTCAACAACACCATCGGGCAGGCGCTGCTGGCGCGGCGCATGGGCAAGCAGCGGGTCATCGCCGAAACCGGCGCCGGCCAGCACGGTGTGGCCACCGCCACCATCTGTGCGCGTTACGGCATGGAATGTGTTGTCTACATGGGCAGTGAAGACGTCAAGCGCCAAAGCCCCAATGTCTACCGCATGCACCTGCTGGGCGCACGTGTGGTGCCGGTGGAAAGTGGCAGCAAGACGCTGAAGGACGCACTGAACGAAGCGTTGCGCGACTGGGTGACCAACGTCGAAGACACCTTCTACATCATCGGCACCGTGGCCGGCCCGCATCCTTACCCGATGATGGTGCGCGACTTCCAGCGTGTGATCGGTGACGAGTGCCTGGTGCAGATGCCCGAGCAGATCGGCCGCCAACCCGACGCCGTGATTGCCTGCGTGGGTGGCGGCAGCAATGCGATGGGCATGTTCTACCCCTACATCCCGTTCGAAAACACACGCCTGATCGGCGTGGAAGCGGCAGGGCAGGGCCTGGACAGCGGCAAACACTCGGCATCGCTGACCGCCGGCTCGCCGGGTGTGCTGCACGGCAACCGCACCTACCTGCTGCAGGACGCCAACGGTCAGATCACCGAAACCCACAGCATCAGCGCCGGCCTGGACTACCCCGGTGTGGGCCCGGAGCACGCCTACCTGAAGGACATCGGCCGCGCCGAGTACGTGGCCATCGAAGACGGCGAAGCGCTGAGCGCCTTCCACCGCCTGTGCCGCACCGAAGGCATCATCCCGGCGCTGGAAAGCAGCCATGCGGTGGCCTATGCGATGAAGCTGGCCGCGACGATGAAACCCGAGCAGCACCTGCTGGTGAACCTGTCGGGGCGTGGCGACAAGGACATCGGCACCGTGGCCGATCTGAGTGGTGCCGATTTCTACTGCCGGCCTTCGTGCCGCGGACAGTCTGTCAAGGGAGGTGCGCAATGAGCCGCATCACCGCCACGATGGCCGCGCTGAAGGCCAACGGCCGCACGGCACTCATCCCCTACGTCACCGCCGGCGACCCGTATGCCGATGCCACGCCCGACATCATGCAGGCGCTGGCCGACGGCGGTGCCGACATCATCGAACTGGGTGTGCCCTTCAGCGACCCCATGGCCGACGGCCCGGTCATCCAGAAGGCCAGCGAACGTGCGCTGGCGCGTGGCATCGGCGCCACCCAGGTGCTGGACATGGTGCGGGCCTTCCGCCAGCGCAACAACAGGACACCCGTGGTGCTGATGGGCTACGCCAACCCGGTGGAGCGTTACGACCAGCGCCACGGCGACGGCAGCTTCATCCGCGACGCGGCGGCTGCCGGTGTTGACGGCCTGCTGGTGGTGGACTACCCACCCGAAGAGTGCGAAGTCTTTGCTGGGCAGCTCAAGGCAGTCGGCCTGGACCTGATCTTTCTGCTCGCCCCCACCAGCACCGAGCAGCGCATGCAGCAGGTGGGGCGCATCGCCAGCGGCTACGTCTACTACGTGTCGCTGAAGGGTGTGACGGGGGCGGGGCACCTGGACACCGCAGCGGTGGCCGAGATGGTGCCGCGCATCAAGGCGCACGTCAGCGTGCCGGTGGGTGTGGGCTTTGGCATCCGCGACGCGGCCACCGCGCGTGCAGTGGCCCAGGTGGCGGACGCGGTGGTCATCGGCTCGCGGCTGATCCAGATCCTGGAAACCGAGACGCGGCACAATGCCGCTCCCGCCGCTCGGGCCTTCATGGCCGAGATCCGCGCCGCACTGGACGCTTGACCCCGAGGTGAACGCATGAGTTGGCTCGAAAAACTGCTGCCGCCCAAGATCCAGCCCACCGACCCGGCCGAACGCCGGGCGGTGCCCGAGGGCCTGTGGATCAAATGCCCCTCGTGCGAGACGGTGCTTTACAAGACCGACCTCGAGAAGAACCTGAACGTCTGCCCCAAGTGCGACCACCACCACCGCATCGGCGCGCGGGCGCGACTGGATGCCTTCCTCGACCCTGAAGGCCGCTGGGAGATCGGGCAGGAAGTGATGCCCGTCGACGCGCTGAAGTTCAAGGACAGCAAGAAGTACCCGCAGCGCCTGAAGTCGGCGCTCGAGGCCACCGGCGAAACCGACGCGCTGGTGGTCGTGGGCGGTGCCGTGCTCAGCGTGCCGGTGGTGGCGGCCTGTTTCGAGTTCGAGTTCATGGGCGGCAGCATGGGCAGCGTCGTCGGCGAACGTTTTGTGCGTGGTGTCGAAGCCGCCATCGAGCAGAAGGTGCCCTTCGTCAGCTTCACCGCCACCGGTGGCGCGCGCATGCAGGAAGGCCTGCTGTCGCTGCTGCAGATGGCCAAGACCAATGCCTCGCTGACCCGCTTGTCCAAGGCCAGGCTGCCCTACATCAGCGTGTTGACCGACCCGACCATGGGCGGTGTGTCGGCCAGCTTTGCCTTCGTGGGCGACGTGGTCATTGCCGAGCCCAAGGCGCTGATCGGTTTTGCCGGTCCGCGTGTGATCGAAAACACCGTGCGCGAGAAGTTGCCGGAAGGCTTCCAGCGCAGCGAATTCCTGATCGGCACCGGCGCGCTGGACATGATTTGCGACCGCCGCCAGTTGCGGCCGAACATCGCCCGCCTGCTGGCGATGTTGCAGCGGCAGAGCGCGGACGCCGTGGCGTAACTGGGGCCCCCACGCTCCATTCGGTCGCTGCCGCGCGCCGGAGTCGCGCGGCCTTCGTACCGTCCAAGTCCGCGCAGGCGGACTTGGAGCCGCGGTACTCAGCCCCCCGCGGGTAACCTGGTCAATTGCCTCCTCGTTTCGTGAAAACTCTTGCTGACTGGCTGGCGCACTGCAGCGCCATGCACCCCAAAACCATGGACCTGTCGCTGGAGCGCACGGTCGAAGTGGCGCGCCGGCTGGGCATCCAGTTCACGGTGCCGGTGATCACCGTGGCCGGCACCAATGGCAAGGGCAGCACCTGCGCGATGATCGACAGCATCGCACGCCATGCGGGCTACCGCGTGGGGCTGTACCAGAAGCCCGAGCTGGTGCATTTCACCGAACGCTGCCGCATCGGCGGCCAGCCGGTGGCCGAAGAAGATCTGGTGCTGCAGTTCGAGGCCGTCGAAGCTGCACGTGGCGACATCACGCTGACGCAGTTCGAATTCACCACTCTGGCCATCGTGCGGCTGCTGTCGATGGCCGAACTGGACCTGGTCGTCCTGGAAGTGGGCCTGGGCGGGCGTTACGACTCGGTCAATGCCTTCGATGCCGACTGCACGGTCATCACCAGCATCGACCTGGACCATACCGAGTGGCTGGGCCCCGACCGCGAGAGCATCGGCCTGGAAAAGGCACAGGTCATGCGGCCCGGCAAACCGGCCATCGTCAGCGACCCGGTGCCACCACACAGCGTGGTGTCGCATGGCCAGGCCATCGGCGCCGACCTGTGGCTGGTGGGGCGCGACTTCAACCATTCCGGCGACCGCCAGCAGTGGGGTTGGAGCGGCCGCGGCCGCCGCTACAGCGGCATGTCCTATCCGGCGCTGCGCGGTGCCAATCAACTCATCAACGCCGCGGGTGCCATCGCCGCACTGGTGGCGCTGAAAGGCCGCCTGCCGATCAACGCACAAGCCGTTCGCACCGGTCTGGCGCTGGTGGAATTGCCCGGCCGTTTCCAGATCGTGCCCGGCCAGCCGACGCTGGTGCTGGACGTGGCGCACAACCCGCAGTCAGTGGCGGCACTGGCGGTCAACCTGGACGCCATGGGCTACTTTCCGCGCACCCACGCCGTCTTCGGCGCCATGCGCGACAAGGACATTCCTTCGCTGCTGGCCAAGATCGTGCCGCTGGTGGACGTGTGGCACTGCTGCGACCTGCCGCCCGAGCGGGCAGCCAATGCCGAGGAACTGGCCGACTTCGTGCGGGGCGCGATGCAGGGCCGCATCGGCGGCCCGCCGGCCATCCACACCCACGCCGGGCCCGGTGCCGCCCTGCAGGCAGCCGCTGCCGGTGCCGACCCCACCGATAGAATCGTGGTCTTCGGTTCTTTCTACACCGTCGGTGGTGTGCTCAAGGAAGGCTTGCCCCGCCTGACTGCGCCGCACGTGCCGCCCAAGCCGCCTGCCACCCCTATCCAGCCCAGCTGACCGCCAAGCGCATGCGTCTGCCTTCTCTTCGCAACCTGTTCGGTGGCAAAGACCCCGAAGGGGCTCCGCCCCGGCCTGACTGGACCCAGCGTGGCCATGCCGATGCGACCAAGGCGAAAGTTGGCAAGGGTGCAGGGACCGGCGGCGGCGACGAAGGCCCGGTGCACGAGGCTCGTGTGCGCGCCCGCCGTCGTTTGATGGGGGCCCTGGTGCTGCTGGCCGTGGGTGTCGTGGGCTTTCCGGTGCTGTTCGAGACCCAGCCGCGGCCGCTGCCGGTGGACACGCCCATCCTCGTGTCCGAAGGTGCAGCCAGCCGCGTGGCGGCCAGCACACCGGCGCCGCCGGCTTTGCCGCCTGACGCCGGCAACGAGGGTCAGGCCGCCGCCACGCCCACGCCAGCGACACCGGTGGCGACACCCGTGGCGACTCCAGTGGCCGAGCCCCGCCCGGCCGCGCCCGTGCCGCCCGCCGTCGACACACCCACAGCCGAAGCAGCCAAGCCCCCGCCTGCCAAGCCCGAGCCGGTGAAAGCCGCACCGGTGAAAGTGGAAGCCGCCAAGCCGCCGCCTCCGGCCAAGGCCGAAGTGGCAAAACCGCCGCAGGAAAGCGGCCCCGCCGTCGCCGGCCGCTTTGTCGTGCAAGTGGGTGCCTACAACGACGCAGAACGCCTTCGCGCCGCACGCCAGAAGGTGGAAAAGCTGGGCTACAAGAGCTACACGCAGGACGTGGACACGCCCACCGGCAAACGCACCCGCGTGCGGGTGGGCCCGTTCGCCAGCCGTCAGGAAGCCGAAACCGTGGCGGCCAAGGTCAAGTCAAGCGGCCTGCAGGCCAACATCCTGGCTTTGTGACAGGTGCTGTGACCGGCTCCTGGATTCCCGCGCTGTCCTGGCTGGACTGGGCCCTGCTGGCCGTGTTGCTGGTGTCGGTGCTGGTGGGCCTGGTGCGGGGATTCCTGTTCGAATGCCTGGCGCTGGCCGGCTGGGTGGTGGCCTGGTTTGCGGCGCAGTGGGGCGCACCGCCACTGGCGCCCTGGTTGCCGGTGGGCGCCCCGGGTTCGGCATTGAACATGGCAGCGGCCTTTGCGCTGACTTTCATGGCCGCCTTGATCGTGTGGACGCTGCTGGCGCGCTTGCTGCGCCTGTTGATCCACGCCACACCGCTGTCGGTGCCCGACCGCTTGCTGGGCGCCGGCTTTGGCCTGCTGCGCGGCGGCGTGCTGTTGCTGGCGGTGGCCACCGTCGTGGCGCTCACGCCGGCCTCACAATCCACGGCATGGCGTGCTTCCCAGGGTGCGCGCTGGCTGGACGTGGCGCTGGCCGGCCTGATGCCCTTGCTGCCCGAGCCGGTGGCGCGCCTGGTGCGCACCTGAAGCGGCCGGTTTTTTCACCCACCAGGAAACCTCACCCACCATGTGCGGCATCGTTGGCGCGATCTCCACCACGCCGGTCAACCAGCTGATCTACGACGCGCTGCTGCTGCTGCAGCACCGCGGGCAGGACGCCGCCGGCATCGTCACCATGCAAGGCACCAAGTGCTACATGCACAAGGCCCGCGGCATGGTGCGCGACGTCTTTCGCACCCGCAACATGCGTGGCCTGCCGGGGCAGGTGGGGCTGGGCCAGTGTCGTTACCCCACGGCAGGCAATGCCTACAGCGAAGAAGAAGCGCAGCCCTTCTACGTCAACGCGCCCTACGGCATCGTGCTGGTGCACAACCGCAACCTGACCAACGCGCAGGCGCTGAAGGAAGAGCTGTTCGACATCGACCGCCGCCACATCAACACCGAGAGCGACACCGAGGTGCTGATCAACGTGCTGGCGCACGAGCTGGAACTGGTGGCGCGTGACCTGCCGCTGACACCCGAGCACGTGTTCAAGGCCGTCGGCGCGGTGCACATGCGCATCAAGGGCAGTTACGCCGTGATCGCGCTGATCGCCGGCCACGGCCTGCTGGCCTTCCGCGACCCCCATGGCATCCGCCCGCTGTGTTTTGGTGAAGGCCTGACCGAAGGCGGCCGTGAATTCATGGTCGCCAGCGAGTCGGTGGCATTGGAGGGCACGGGCCACCGCCTGGTGCGCGACATTGCACCCGGCGAGGCCATCTACATCGACACCCAAGGCCACGTGCACACAAGGCAGTGTGCCGAAGCACCGCAGCTCAACCCCTGCATGTTCGAGTACGTCTACCTGGCGCGGCCCGACTCGGTGCTGGACGGCATCTCGGTCTACCACGCACGGCTGAACCTGGGCGAAACACTCGCGCAGCGGGTCATCAGCACGATGCCGCCCTCGGACATCGACGTCGTCATCCCCATTCCCGAAAGCAGCCGCCCGAGCGCGATGCAGCTGGCCCACCGCCTGGGCAAGCCCTACCGCGAAGGTTTCGTCAAGAACCGCTACGTGGGCCGCACCTTCATCATGCCGGGGCAGGGCGTGCGCAAGAAAAGTGTGCGCCAGAAGCTCAATGCCATCGGCATGGAGTTCAAGGGTCGCAACGTGCTGCTGGTGGACGACAGCATCGTGCGTGGCACCACCAGCAAGGAAATCGTGCAGATGGCGCGTGAAGCCGGTGCGCGCAAGGTTTACATGGCCAGCGCCGCGCCGCCGGTGCGTTTCCCGAATGTGTATGGCATCGACATGCCAACCAAGGAAGAGCTGATCGCCCACGGCCGCAGCATCGAGGAGATCCGTGCCTACATCGGCGCCGACCAGCTGATCTACCAGGACGTGGACGCGATGAAACGTGTGGTGGGCGCGCTGAACCCGAAGATCAAGGGCTTCGAAGCCAGCTGTTTCGACGGCCACTACATCACGGGTGATGTCACGGCCGAAGACTTCGCGACGATGCAGGCGCAGCGCAAGCTGCAGTTCGAGGAAGAGGACACGGGCAACCGCTCACGCCTGGCGCTGCAAGGCAGCGAGGACGGCACATGAGCGACCGCGCCAGCGAAGCGGCGCGCATCGCCCGCGCGCAACTGCCCGAAGGCCTGAGGCCCGAAACGCTGGCCGTGCGCACGGCGCTGGCGCCCAGCCAGCACGGCGAAAACTCCGAAGGCCTGTTCCTGACCAGCGCCTTCGTGCAGCCCGATGCCGCAACCTCGGCGCGGCGCTTTGCGCAGATGGAGGACTTCACCTACGCACGCACCAGCAACCCCACGGTGCGAAGCCTGGAACAGCGCCTGGCCGCGATGGAAGGTGCCGAAGGCGCGGTGGCCACGTCCACTGGCATGAGCGCGATCCTGCTGCTGATCATGGGTCTGCTGAAGGCGGGTGACCACGTGGTGTGCTCGCGCTCGGTGTTCGGCTCGACGCTGAGCCTGTTCGGGAAAGAGTTCGCCAAATTTGGCGTCGAGACCAGTTTCGTCTCGCAGACCGACATCGGCGAATGGCGTGCCGCGATGAAGCCCGGCACGAAGCTGCTGTTTGCCGAAACACCCACCAACCCGCTGACCGAGGTGTGCGACATCCGCACGCTGGCCGACCTGGCGCACGACGCCGGCGCGCTGCTGACGGTGGACAACACCTTCTGCAGCCCCGCGCTGCAACGCCCGCTGGCGCTGGGCGCCGACCTGGTGATGCATGCCGGCACCAAGTACCTGGACGGCCAGGGCCGCGTGATGGCCGGTGCGCTGTGTGGCGCCAACCGCCTGATCGTCGATGTCTTCGGCCCCACGTTGCGCACCGCCGGCATGACACTGGCACCTTTCAACGCCTGGGTCGTGCTCAAGGGCCTGGAGACCCTGTCGCTGCGCATGAAAGCACAGAGCCAGGCCACGCTGCACGTTGCGCGCTGGCTCGAAAAACACCCGGCTGTGGCCCGTGTGCACTACCCGGCGCTGGCCTCGCACCCGCAGCATGCGCTGGCGATGTCGCAGCAGTCGGGCATGGGCGGTGCGGTGGTGTCCTTCGACGTCCGCGCCGGCACGCCCGAGCAGGCACGCGAAGCGGCGTTCAAGGTCATCGACGGCACACGGGTGCTGAGCATCGCCACCAACCTGGGCGACACCAAGTCCATCATCACCCACCCGGCATCCACCTCACACGGCCGCCTGAGCGAAGCGCAACGCCTGGCGTCCGGCATCGGCCAGGGCCTGGTGCGCCTGGCCGTGGGGCTGGAACACGTCGATGACATCACCGACGACCTGCAGCGCGGCCTATCCACACTGACATGACCCACACGAACACGGTTCGCACCCGCATCGCCCCTTCGCCCACCGGCTTCCTGCACCTGGGCACTGCACGCACGGCACTCTATTCCTGGGCCTACGCGCGCCACTTCGGCGGCCAGTTCGTGCTGCGCATCGAAGACACCGACGTGGCACGTTCGACGCAAGACTCGGTCGAGCAGATCCTGTCCAGCATGCAGTGGCTGGGTCTGCAGCACGACGAAGGCCCGGTGTACCAGATGCAGCGCCTGGCGCGTTACCACGCGGTCGTCGAGCAGATGATCGCGGCCGGCACCGCCTACCGCTGCTACAGCACACCCGAAGAACTGGACACGATGCGCGAAGCGCAGCGTGCGCGTGGCGAAAAGACCCACTACGACGGCCGCTGGCGCCCGGCGCCCGGCAAGAAGTTGCCCGCACCACCCGCCGACGTCAAACCCGTCGTGCGTTTTGCCAACCCGCCCGACGGCGTGGTGACCTGGGACGACCTGGTCAAGGGCCCCATCAGCATCCGCAACGAAGAGATCGACGACCTGATCATCCTGCGCAACGACGGTGTGCCCACCTACAACTTCGCGGTGGTGGTGGACGACTGGGACATGGCCATCACCCATGTCTTCCGTGGCGACGAACACATCAACAACACGCCGTGGCAGATCAACATCTTCCGCGCCATTGCGGGTGCGGACGGTGCACCGCTGCCGCAGTTTGGCCACTGCCCCATCATCCTGGGCGACGACGGCCAGAAGCTCAGCAAGCGCCGCGGTGCGGTCAGCGTCACGGCCTACCGCGATGCGGGTTACCTGCCCGAGGCCATGCTGAACTACCTGGCCCGCCTGGGCTGGAGCCATGGCGACGAAGAGCTGTTTTCGCTGGAACAGATGGTGCAGTGGTTCGACGGCACCCACCTGGCAAAGAGCCCGGCGCAGTGGGACCCGGCCAAGCTGGCCTGGGTGAACGCGCACTACATCAAGCAGGCCTCTGACGAACGGCTGGCCGGCTTGCTGCAAGAGCAACTGGCCACACGTGGCATCGTGGCCGCAGACCTGTCGTTGCTGGCCCGTGCCAGCGCACTGTTCAAGGACCGCTGCAGCACGGTGGTCGAACTGGCCGACTGGACGTCGATGCTGTTTGTGGCCGTTCAGGCCAGTGACGAAGAACTGACGCAGCACCTCACCGACGCCATCAAGCCCGCGCTGCGCACGCTGCGTGACCGCCTGGCTGCAGTCGACTGGGACAAGGCCACCATCGCCACCGCGATGAAAGAAACCCTGGCCTTGCACCAGGTGAAGATGGGGCAGCTGGCGCCGGCCGTGCGGGTGCTGGTCTGCGGCCGCGCGCAGACCCCGTCCATCGACGCCGTGCTGGCTTTGTTCACGCGCGAAGCCGTGCTGGCGCGCTTGCAGCACGTCTGAGGCATTGTGTATACTCATGGGCTCGCTTGAACAGCGTTGGTTTTTGCAGAACCACGGGGGTATAGCTCAGCTGGGAGAGCGCTTGCATGGCATGCAAGAGGTCAGCGGTTCGATCCCGCTTACCTCCACCATCTCAGAAGCACGCGCTGTTCAAGGGAACGGGGAAACCCAACAGAATTTGCAAGCAAATCGAAGGTTCAGTCCCCTTCGTCTAGAGGCCTAGGACACCACCCTTTCACGGTGGCTACAGGGGTTCGAATCCCCTAGGGGACGCCAGTTCGACAAGTTGAATGCGGCACTTGGGGCCTGCGCAAGCGGGCCTGAAGCCACATGGAGTGGTAGTTCAGTTGGTTAGAATACCGGCCTGTCACGCCGGGGGTCGCGGGTTCGAGCCCCGTCCACTCCGCCAACACCCGAAAACGGCCCGCAACAGCAGTGTTGCGGGCCGTTTCTCTTTCTGAACCTGGTGCTTCAACGCACGGCGTCACCGAGGCGACCGAGCTGGCTGTCGATCTGGCGCGCCAGCTTGTCTGCGGCACCTTGCACGGCCTGTTGCAGCGTCGCGGCCTGGTCGGTGGCTGCAATGGGCTGACGGCCCTCGAGACGGGCTTCCATCACGCAGCGCTTGTCGGCCTGGCCCGCTTTGCCGCCGTTCTGGTCGCTCAGGTGCACCTCGACCCGCGTCACGCGGCTCTGGAAGTGCTGCAGGGTCCGTTCAACAGTGGCGCTGACCTGTGCGGCCAGCGCCTCGCGGCCTTCGATGTGGGTGTCGGTGTTGACCTGGATCTTCATGGTGTGTCCCTCAGTGGATGTACATGGACTTCAGTGGCGGAAGGTGGCGGCCAGGCCCGCATGACCCGGCATGCGATCGGCCGGCAACACATGCACCTGGCCGCCCATCTTCATGACCAGCTCGCCCAAGTCGTCCAGCAGGTCGTCGATGCGCGGGTTGTCCAGGTCGGCGTCGATGATGCGACCGCTGCTGCTGTCCAGCAGGCCCGCGATCTGGCGCTCGGCTTCGATCAGCAAGGTGCCCACGCGGCCCGCAGCGGCGGCCCGGGCCACGTCGGCCAGGTTGTCGCTGCCCAGGCCCTTGGCCCGTGCTGCACCGAATGCATCGGCCCAGCGCGACTGCTGCGCGCGGTACTGCGGCTCCACCGCCTGCCAGGCGCGTTCGCGCAGTTGTTCGGGGCTCAGCGCGTCGGGGTTGATGTCGATGCCCGAAGGCAGCAGCAGGCTGTTGTGACTGAGCTGGCGAAACCGGTGGCGGTGCTCTGGCAAGGCCGCCAGGATCAGCGGCAGTCCGGCCGGCTTGGAGTGGTGCTCGGTCACCGCGCGGTCGACGGCGCGGAAGTAACGTTCCACGTCGATGCCCGTCTCGTCCCTCTTGCCGCTCTTGCCACTTTTGCCCTGCCTGGTGGGCGAGGCGGCGCCGATGGCGTCGACATCCGAAGGACCCGCCAGCGCTGTTTCGCCCATGTCGTCGGCCCCCGCCTCTTCAGCGGTGCGCGGCACTGCCGGCGCAAGTTCGATCTCGGCGATGGCATCACGGTCGCCTTCGAACAAGCTGACCTTGTCCTGGCTCAGGCACAGCACCTGGTAGCGGTCGGCGGACTGCAAGAAGCGCCGCAGTGGCTTGGTGTGGAAGGTGTCGGCCACCACCGCCAGTTCGGCCATCGGCCGCGGCAGCACAAAAACGCGGAACAGGTCCGGTCCGGCCATCACCGCCAGACCGTCCAAGGTGTGGTTCCAGAACTCGGTGTCTGCAGCCAGCGCATGAAAAGGGGCCAACAGCGCCTGGGCTTCAGCGGCCTGGTGTCCCTGTTGCAGCGACTTCGCCAGCGTCTCGACACCATGCCGGAAGCGGACCTGGTCCTGCTGGTTCTCCGGGTGGTGCCGGTGGGTGGGCTGGTACAGCGACAGGCACGGCTGGGCCGCAAATGCACCGAGTTCTGCCAGGGCCAGCGGTGTCAAGGCGTGGGTCATGTCGTCTCCGTTGGAAAAGGTGTCTCAAGTCCGAGTCGTGCTGGGCGCAAAAGGTTTCATGGCCTGCAGCGGCGCAGGGCTCTTGCCCCGCCCTGTTGCTTGACCCTGTCCGCGCCTGCACAAAGCCCATGCATGTGTGCGGTGGCGGCGGGCTGGGCGAGCCACCGCACCGACAGGTCGGGTCGGTCATCGCTACAAGGCCAAGGCAGCTGCTCGGGTCCGCGCCGCTGCACACCCCGCCCACACATGAGCGCCCCTCGATGCAAACCCAGGTCCACCTTGTTCGGCACGGCGAAACGGCGTGGTCGCTGAGCGGCCAGCACACGGGCAGCACGGACATCGGGCTCACGGCGCACGGCCAGGCGCAAGCGCGTGGTTTGGCGCCCTTGCTCAGCCCCTTGCCGTTCACGCACGTGCTGAGCAGCCCACGCCTGCGCGCACGCCAGACGTGCGAACTGGCCGGCCTGGGGCAGCCCCTGGTCATCGAGCCCGACCTGGTCGAGTGGGACTACGGCCAGTACGAGGGCCGGCGCACGGCAGACATCTGGCTCGACCGGCCCGGCTGGAACGTCTGGCGCGACGGTTGCCCGGGCGGCGAAACGCCAGTGCAGGTGTCGGCGCGGGCCGACCGGCTGGTCGCGCACCTGTGCCGCCTGCAAGGGCCCATCGCGCTGTTTTCGCACGGCCAGTTCGGTGCCGCGCTGGCCATGCGGTGGATCGGCCTGCCCATCCTGGCCGGCCAGCACTTCGCCCTGCACCCGGCTTCGTTGAGTGTGCTGGGCCACGACAGCAAACGCCCTGGCAGGCGGCTCATCGAACATTGGAACCAGACCCGGTCTTCATGTGACAGGGCCTGAAGCGGGGGTGGCCGGGCCAGGTCCGCCAGCGCACAGACCGGATGCCGCCAGTCGTGTTCCACTTGAGGTCATCGCCCAAGCAGGAGCCATGATGTCCGACACCCTCACCCCCGACCTGCTGCACAAGATGCACGCTTGGTGGCGCGCCGCCAACTACCTGTCGGTGGGGCAGATCTACCTGCAGGACAACCCGTTGCTGGACACGCCGCTGACACAGGCGCATGTCAAGCGGCGGCTGCTGGGTCATTGGGGCACCACACCGGGCCTGAACCTGCTGTACGTGCACCTGAACCGGCTGATCAAGCAACACGAGCTGGACATGCTGCTGGTGGTGGGCCCCGGCCACGGCGGGCCGGGCATCGTGGCCAACACCTACCTGGAAGGGGCCTACACCGAGCACTACCCCGCCATCGAACGCGACCGCAGCGGCATGCGGCGTCTGTTTCGCCAGTTTTCCTGGCCGGGGGGCATTCCCAGCCACGTGGCGCCGGAGACGCCGGGTTCCATCCATGAAGGTGGAGAGTTAGGCTATGCCTTGGCCCATGCCTACGGCGCCGCTTTCGACAACCCAGGGCTCATCGTGGCCTGCATCGTGGGTGACGGCGAGGCCGAAACCGGGCCGCTGGCGGCCAGCTGGGACTCGAACAAGTTCCTGAACCCCGTGCATGACGGTGCGGTGCTGCCCATCCTGCACCTGAACGGCTACAAGATCGCCAACCCGACCGTGATGGCGCGCATCGGTCGCACTGAGCTTTTCGAACTGATGCACGGCCACGGCTATGAACCGCACTTCGTCGAAGGCGATGACCCGGCGCTGGTGCACCAGAGCTTGGCCAGCACCATGGACAAGGCGCTGGCGCACATCCAGCGCATCCAGGCCGAGGCCCGTTCGCCCGACGCCAAACGGCCGCCGCCAAGGCCGCGCTGGCCGATGATCATCCTGAACACGCCCAAGGGCTGGACCGGGCCGAAGTCCGTGGATGGCCTGCCGGTGGAAGGCACCTGGCGTGCACACCAGGTGCCAATCTCGAAGTTCAACAAGCCCGAACACCTGCAGCAACTGCAGGACTGGCTGCAAAGCTACAAGCCCGAAGAACTGTTCGACGAAGCCGGCAAGTTCCGCGAGGAACTGGCGGCGCTGGCGCCCACCGGCAGGCGCCGCATGGGCTTCAGCCCGCACGCCAATGGGGGCCAGTTGCTGCAGCCGCTGGTCATGCCGCGCCTGCATGAACATGCGGTGGCGGTGCCTGCGCCTGGCAGCATCGAGGGCGAAGCCACGCGGGTGCTGGGCGGTTTCCTGCGCGAGGTGATGCGGCTGAACCTGGACAGCGCCAACTTCCGCATCTTCGGTCCCGACGAAACCGCGTCGAACCGGCTCGACCCGGTCTACGCCGTGTCGGGCAAGGCCTGGATGGCCGAGACGGTGGAAAACGACACGAATCTCAGTGCCGATGGCCGCGTGATGGAGGTGTTGAGCGAGCATCTGTGCGAAGGCTGGCTGGAGGGTTACTTGCTCACCGGCCGGCACGGCCTGTTCTCGTGTTACGAGGCTTTCATCCACATCATCGACTCGATGTTCAACCAGCACGCCAAGTGGCTGAAGGTGAGCCGCAAGATCCCGTGGCGCGCGCCGATTGCGTCGCTGAACATCCTGCTCACTTCGCACGTCTGGCGGCAAGACCACAACGGTCTGTCGCACCAGGACCCGGGTTTCATGGACCACGTGGCCAACAAGTCGTCGGACGTGGTGCGCATCTACCTGCCACCCGACGCCAACTGTTTGCTGTCGGTGGCCGAACACTGCCTGCGCAGCCGCCACTACGTGAACGTCATCGTGGCCGGCAAGCAGCCTTCGTGGCAGTGGCTGGACATGGACGCCGCGGTGCGCCACTGCACCGCCGGCGCCGGTGTGTGGTCCTGGGCGGGCACCGAAGACCCCAATGACGCTGCCGGGCCCGACGTCGTGATGGCCTGCGCCGGCGACGTGCCCACGCTCGAATGCCTGGCGGCCGTGATGCTGCTGCGCGAAGACGTGCCGGACATCCGCATCCGTGTCGTCAACGTCGTCGACCTGATGGTGCTGCAGCCGCCGCTGGAACACCCGCATGGGCTGAGCGACCGCGACTTCGATGCCCTTTTCACCACCGACCGACCGGTGGTCTTCGCTTTCCACGGCTACCCCTCGCTGGTCCACAAGCTCAGCTACCGCCGCCACAACCACGCCAACATCCACGTGCGAGGTTTCAAGGAAGAAGGCACCACCACGACACCCTTCGACATGGTGGTGCTCAACAACCTGGACCGCTACCAGTTGGCGCTGGACGCCGTGCGGCGCATTCCCCGCCTGGCCGCTGAAGTGGAGCGTGCGACGGCGCGTTACTGGACCCGCATCGAACGGCACAAGCTCTACATCGCCGAACATGGCGACGACCTGCCCGAGGTGCGCGACTGGCGCTGGCAAGGCCGCCCGTGATCGTGTTGGCGTTGAACAGCGGCTCGTCGTCGCTGAAGTTCGGCCTCTTCCGCGTGCACGCCGAATCGGCCCAGCCGCTGGTGGCCGGTCAACTGGGTGGCATCGGCGAGCTGACCGCCGCGTTGGCCGGTGGCGAACTGCCCGTTCCCCAGGCCATCGGCCACCGGGTGGTGCATGGTGGGCCGGGCCTGCGTACACACACCGTCATCGACGACCCGGTGATGCGCCAGATCGAGAGTGCGGCCGAGTTTGCGCCGCTGCATGTGCCAGCCGCGCTGGCCATCATCCAGCACAGCCGCAGGCTGTTCAGCGGCCTGCCGCAGGTGGCCTGTTTCGACACCGCCTTCCACGCCACCCTGCCGGACGTCGCCCGTGTTTTGCCCGTGCCCAAGGCGCTGCTGGCCCAGGGCATCCAGCGCTACGGCTTTCACGGGCTGTCGTGTGAGTCGGTGCTGTGTCAGCTGGCGCGCGACCTGCCACAAGGCCTGCCCGATCGGGTGCTCATCGCGCACCTGGGCCACGGCGCCAGCGTCACTGCGGTGCGGGCGGGGCGCTCGGTCGACACCAGCATGGGCCTCACACCCAGCGGCGGCCTGGTCATGGGCACCCGCAGCGGCGACATCGACCCGGGTCTGTTGATCCACCTGCTGCGACGGGGTGATGGCGACATCGCTCAGCTGGAGGAACTGCTGGACCGGCGATCGGGCTTGCTGGGTATCTCGGGCCTGTCCAGCGACATGCGGCAACTGCACGCAGCCGAGGCCACCGATGCCGATGCGCGGCTGGCCGTTTGCATGTTCTGTGTCTCGGTGGCCAAACAGCTGGCCGCCATGGCCACGGCGCTGGGTGGGGCGGACCTGATCGTGTTCACGGGAGGCATCGGCGAAAACGACGTGCCGGTGCGCGCCGCCATCTGCGAGCGGCTGGGCTGGATGGGCGTTGCACTGGAACCGGCTGGCCCTGCGGCGGGACAGGCGGTGATCAGCGCTGCCCACTCAAGCTGCGAAGTGCGTGTGGTGGCGACACAGGAAGAGGCGCAGATCGCGCGCCACACTGCGCGCCTCTTGTCCACGGTCTAGAGCCGGTACTCCTCGCTGCGCGAGCCCCAGGTCCTGGCGAAGACGTGCGTGAACTCGGCGCCGACCAGCAGGATCTGCGCCGAAAAGTACACCCACAGCAGCACCACCACCAGCGACCCGGCAGCGCCGTAGGCCGAAGCCACGCCGCTGCGGCCGATGTAGGCGCCGATCAGGGCCTTGCCGACGCTGAAGAGCAGGGCCGCCAACAGGGCACCCAGCCACACGTCGTGCCAGAGCACCCGCGCGCGCGGCATGATCTTGTAGATCAGACCGAACATCGTGGCCACCAGCAGGAAGCCGCTGAAGGTGTTGAAGGTGCCGATGATGGACTGCCAGCCGCCGAAGGCCTGGTCCCAGTGGCGGCCGATGGCCGACATCATGGCGCTCGAGATGAGCGACACGATGAGCAGAAAACCCACCGCCAGGATCATGCCGAACGACAGCAGACGTGCCCGCACCAGCGAAAACCAGGCGCTGTCGTGTTCGCGTGGCACGACGTGCCAGATGCGGTCCAGCGCACTTTGCAATTCGGCAAACACCGTGGTCGCGCCGATGAAGAGCAGCAAGACACCCAAGGCGGTTGCGGTCAGGCTCTCGGCGGGTTCGCGCACGCTGGCCAGCAGCTCCTGCACCACACTGGCGCCCGACACCCCCATCAGGCCCTGCAACTGCGCCTGAATCTCGCCACGGGCGGCGTCTTCGCCAAACACCAGGCCGGCCACGGAAATCACGATCAGCAGCAGCGGCGCCATCGAAAACACGGTGTAGTAGGCCAGTGCGGCGCCCATGCTGGGCACCTCGTCCTGCAGCGACGCAGTCACCACCTGCTTCAGCGCACGCCACCAGGCAGCCGGAGTGTGCCGGGCCAGCCAGGCGGGAATCATCCGCCCGGTGCGCAGGGCACCGCGCGCTCAGCTTGCAGGCAGAGGTGAAGGAAAAAGGTGAGGTTCATCGCCAGTGAAGCGTAGCGGCAGTGGCCTGCCTCTTCTGTGCGATGACGAACATCTGGCGCCAGTGCGAGGCATCGCACAGACCCGGCTCGGGCCCACGCCTAGCCTGTGCGCACTTCAGGAGACGCACCATGCTTCGCAGCACCCAGGACATGCAGGCCTTTTCCATCGGCGCCACCGACGGCCGGATCGGCGACATCCGGGACTTCTACTTCGACGACCGCGCCTGGGTCGTGCGTTACCTGGTGGTGGACACCGGCACCTGGTTGTCCAGCCGGCTGGTGCTGATTTCGCCCATCGCGCTGGGCCGCCCCAGCTGGGCCGACAAGACCTTGCCGGTGGCCCTGACCCGGGCCCAGGTGAAGGACAGCCCCGACATCGACACCCACCGGCCCGTGAGCCGCCAGCAGGAGGAAGAACTGCTGGGCCACTATGGCTACCCCGGTTACTGGGGCGGTGCGGGGCTGTGGGGCGGTGGCATGGTGCCCTATGCCATGTTGCCGGGTGACGGCGGCCTGGGCTCGGTCGCCGCCGCCGACACCCGGCAAGCCGCAGAAGTCGAGATCAGTGAAGCGGCGCGGCAGCGCGACGACGACCCGCACCTGCGCAGTTGCGGCGAGGTGATTGGCTACACACTCAGCGCCCGAGACGGCGAGATCGGCCAGGTGCAGGGTTTCCTGGTCGACGAACACACCTGGGCGCTGCGCTACCTGGTGGTCAGCACCAGCAAGTGGTGGCTCGGTCATGAGGTCTTGATCGCGCCGCAATGGACGCAGGGTGTGCACTGGGCGGACAAGACCGTGAGCGTGGCCATGACCCGACAGGCCGTGAAAGACGCGCCGCCTTACGACGCTTCCGTGCCCTTGAGCCGCGAACAGGAGAGGGCCGTTTACGAGCACCACGGCGGCCGAGGCTACTGGCTGGACGAAGGCGACCGCGAAGCCTAGACCTGCCGGCTTCAGTGGCGCGCTTCAGTGGCGCGCGCCAAGACGGCGTTTCCCCGGGACATGCAGCGGGCCAGGCTTCGTATCATGGGTTGATCCAACAAAAGATCCACCCGATGCCAGACACCCAACCCAACGTGGGCCTGATCGGCCTGGGCGCCATGGGCGCCGGCATGGCCGCTTCCTTGCGCCGTGCCGGTTTTGCGCCGCATGTTTTCGACGTGCGCCCCGGTGCAGCCGAAGCCTTCGCACGTGAAGGTGGCACAGCCTGCAACAGCGCTGCCGCACTGGCCGCGGCCTGCGATGTGGTGGTGTGTGTGGTGGTCAACGCGGCGCAGACCGAAGACGTGCTCTTTGGCAGCGGCGGCGTCGCCGCTGCGCTGAAGCGCGGTGGCGTGTTTGTCATGTGCAGCACGGTCGACCCCAACTGGGCCGTCGCGCTGGAGTCCCGCCTGGAAGCACTGGGCTTGTGGATGCTGGACGCACCCATCAGCGGCGGTGCCGCCAAGGCCGCCAGCGGCCAGATGACGATGATGACCGCCGGCCGACCCGAGGCCTACAAACGCTGCGGCGGCGCGCTGGACGCGATGGCCGCCCAGGTCTACCGCCTGGGTGACCGGGCCGGTGCCGGCAGCAAGGTGAAGATCATCAACCAGCTGCTGGCCGGTGTGCACATCGCCGCCGCCGCCGAAGCCATGGCGCTGGGCCTGCGCGAGGGCGTGGACGCGGCGGCGCTGTACGAGGTCATCACCCACAGCGCCGGCAACAGCTGGATGTTCGAAAACCGCATGGCCCACGTGCTGGCCGCCGACTACACCCCACTGTCGGCGGTGGACATCTTCGTCAAGGACCTGGGTCTGGTGCTGGACATGGCACGTGCCAGCAAGTTTCCACTGCCACTGTCCAGCACCGCGCACCAGATGTTCATGCAGGCCTCGACCGCGGGTTTTGCGCGCGAGGACGACAGCGCGGTGATCAAGATCTTTCCGGGCATCACTTTGCCGGAGAAAAAGACATGACGCTCGGTCCCAGCGCCGGGCCGCCCCAAGCGGGACCACATCCCCTTGGGGGATCGACCGGCGGCACCGCCGGTCGAGGGGCCTTGTTGCTGGGGTGCATCGCCGACGACTTCACCGGGGCCACCGACCTGGCCAACAACCTGGTTCGCGCCGGCATGCGCGTGGTGCAGACCATCGGCGTGCCTTCGCTGCCGGTGGGTGATGTGGATGCCGTCGTCGTGGCGCTGAAGTCGCGCACCGCGCCGGTGCCTGAAGCGGTGGCCGACAGCGTGGCTGCGGCGCAGTGGCTGCGAGCGCAGGGTGCACCGCAGGTCTACTTCAAGGTCTGCTCCACCTTCGACAGCACCGACCAGGGCAACATCGGCCCGGTGGCGCAGGCGTTGATGGCGGATGCCGCCGGCGACTTTGCCCTCGTCACACCGGCGTTCCCGGAAAACGGCCGCACGGTGTTCAAGGGCCACCTTTTTGTGGGTGACGTGCTGCTGTCCGACAGCCCGATGCGGCACCACCCGCTGACACCGATGACCGACGCCAACCTGGTGCGTGTGCTGCAGGCGCAGTTGCGCGGCGCCCGGGCCGGCCTCATCGAACACCGTGTGGTGGCGCGTGGCGTGGCGGCGGTGCAAGAACGCATCACAACGCTGCGTGCCGAGGGCGTGGCCTTTGGCATTGCCGACGCCGTGACCGACGAAGACTTGCGCACGCTGGCCGCGGCTTCGCAAGGCCTGGCGGTGGTGGTGGCCGGATCGGGCCTGGCCATCGGCATCCCGGCCTTGCACGGTCTGCAGCCCAGCGCGCAGGCGGCACAGCTGCCCGCGCCGCAGGGCCATCAGGCCATCGTCAGCGGCAGCTGTTCGTCGGCCACCAACCAGCAGGTGGCGAACTTCATCGCGGCGGGTGGTGCGGCACTTGCAGTCGACCCCTTGCGCCTGGCTGCAGGTGTTGACGTGGCCGCGGCGGCGCTGGACTGGGCGCTGCTTCGGCTGGCTCAAGGCCCGGTGCTGGTTTATGCCACGGCCGAACCCGAAGCCGTGCGCGCGGTGCAGGCGCAGCTGGGCGCGCAGAGAGCCGGCGAGCTGGTGGAGGGCACCCTGGCCCGTGTCGCCGCCGGCCTGGTGCAGGCGGGGGTGGGCCAGCTGCTGGTGGCGGGTGGTGAAACCTCGGGTGCCTGTGTGCAGGCGCTGGGCATCACGCAGCTGCGCATCGGGCCGCAGATCGACCCGGGTGTGCCTTGGTGCCACGCGGCCTTGCCTGCGGGTGGGCTGCACCTGGCGCTGAAGTCGGGCAACTTCGGCGGGCCGGACTTTTTCACGCGTGCCTTCCAGCGGCTGTGAACATGGCTGCACAGTCCGAGTCGCAACTGCGCGAAGAGATCTGCAGCGTCGGTCGCTCGCTATTCGACCGTGGCTATGTGCATGCCACGGCGGGCAACATCAGCGTGCGGCTGGACGAAGGTTTTCTGATCACCCCCACCGACGCCTGCCTGGGCCGGCTGGACCCGGGGCGGCTGGCACGACTGGACGCGCAGGGCCGGCAGACCAGCGGCGACCCGGCCAGCAAGACGCTGGCGCTGCACCGCCACATCTACGGCGCGGCGCCCGAGGCCCGCTGTGTGATCCACAGCCACAGCACCCACCTGGTGGCGCTGACTTTGCACGGTGTGTGGAGCCCCGATGACATCGTGCCACCCATCACACCCTACTTCGTGATGAAAGTGGGGCATGTGCCGCTCATCCCCTACCACCGGCCGGGCGACACCCGCGTGGGTGAACTGGTGGCGCAGCGCATCGCGCAGTTCCACGCCCGCGGCACGCCGATCCGGGCTGTGATGCTGGAGCGCCTGGGGCCGAATGTCTGGCACGGCACGCCCGGCCAGGCCAGTGCGGTGCTGGAAGAGCTGGAAGAGACCGCTCGCCTGTGGCTGCAGTGCCTGCCACGGCCCCAGCCGCTGAACCCGGCACAAATCGAGGAACTGCGCATCACTTTCGGCGTCAGCTGGTAGCCCCTGGGCGCTGGCTCAAGTTGCCACGGCCGGCAGCCGATACCCTGGCAGTGCCGTCCATTCCAGGCGCGCTACTGCCTGCCGCCACATGCTCAAGAAGATCGCCGTCTCCCAGTTGCGCTTGGGCATGCACCTGCACAAGCTGGAAGGCGCGTGGCTCGAACACCCTTTCTGGAAGACCCGCTTCGTCATCACCAGCAGCGACGACCTGAAGCGCCTGCTGGGCTGTGGCCTGGACGCATGCTGGATCAACACCGCCCTGGGTCTTGACGTGGCCGCCGTGGTGGAGGACACGCCCCCGGCCGCACCCCGGGCTGCACCCATGGCTGCACCCCCGGCCGCCCCAAGCTTGGCTGCAGCGGCCGCGCCGGCACCTCTGACGCCCCCCGCGCGGGTGGCAGACCGACCCATCGCCGACGAGCTGAAACAGGCCGCCGCCATCTGCAACCGCGGGCGCCAGGCCGTGACGGCCATGTTCAACGAAGCGCGCATGGGGCGCACGCTGGACCCCAGCACCTGCCTGCCGCTGGTGGAAGAGATCTCCGGCTCGGTGATGCGCAACCCGGGCGCCTTGGTCAGCCTGGCGCGCCTGAAGACCCGCGACGACTACACCTACATGCACTCGGTGGCCGTGTGCGCGATGATGGTCGCGCTGTCGCGCCAGATCGGCCTGGACGAAGCCGGCTGCCGCGAGGCCGGCCTGGCCGGGCTGATGCACGACATCGGCAAGGCGCTGATGCCGGTGGACGTGCTGAACAAACCCGGGCGCCTGAGCGACGAAGAGTTTGCCGTCATCCGCACCCACTCCGAGGAAGGTTACGGCCTGCTCAAGGATGGCCAAGCCGTCAGCGCGGCCGCGCTGGACGTGGTGCTGCACCACCACGAGCGCATGGACGGCACCGGCTACCCGCACAAGCTGCCGGGCGACCAAATCAGCCAGCTGGCGCGCATGGGCGCCATCTGCGACGTCTACGACGCCATCACGTCCAACCGCCCCTACAAGTCGGGCTGGGACCCGGCGCAGTCCATCGCCCGCATGGCTTCCTGGAAGGGCCACTTCGACACCGCTCTCTTTGCCGCCTTCGTGCAGAGCCTGGGCATCTACCCCACGGGTTCCTTGGTCAAACTGGCGTCGAGCCGGCTGGCGGTGGTGGTGGAGCAGAACACCGGCAACCTGGTGTCGCCGGTGGTGATGGTGTTCTTTTCCACCAAGTCGCAGCTGCACATCACGCCGACGCGGCTGGACCTGTCGCGTGGCACGCAAGACCGCATCACCGGCCGCGAAGAGGGCGGCAGCGAACGTTTTCCGCACCTGGACGAACTGTGGGCCGACCCCGAGGCGCTGCGGCGCATGAAAGCCTGAATGAAAGCCTGAAGCCGGGCTGACTACACTTCGGCTCCACACGGGGCTCAGGAGTGGTCATGAAGCGCTTGTCGATGCATGGAGTGGTGGCGGTGCTGGCACTGCTGATGGTGGCCAGCGGGCACGCTCAGGCGCAGACGCTGCGCTGGGCCAGCCAGGGCGACCCGCTGACGATGGACCCGCACTCGCAGAACGAGGGTCTCACCAACAACATCAACGGCCAGGTCTACGAACGCCTGGTCAAGCGCGACCGGCAACTGGCCATCGTGCCCGCGCTGGCCACCAGCTGGCAGCAGACGGCGCCGCTGGTCTGGCGCTTCAAGCTGCGAGCCGGTGTCACCTTCCACGACGGCGCCCCGCTCACGGCCGAGGACGTGGTGTTTTCGGTGCAGCGGGCGCAGATGCCCTCGTCGACCTTTGCGGTGTATGCCAATGCCGTGGGCACACCGGTGGCGGTGGACAAGGAGACGGTCGAATTCCGCCTGGCCAAGGTCAACCCGGTGTTCCTGCAGCACCTGGAGAGTGTGTTCATCATGAACAAGGCCTGGAGCGAAAAAAACCGCGTCACCAAGCCGCAAGACTTCAAGAACAAGGAAGAAAGCTTCGCCGGCTTCAATGCCAACGGCACCGGTCCCTTCCGCCTGGCCAGCCGGCAGCCGGGCATCAGGACCACGCTGACGCGCAACCCGGCCTGGTGGGGTCGCGGCGAGCCGGCTAACTCGGGAAACGTGCAGGAAGTGGTCTACACGCCCATTGCGAACGACGCCACCCGGCTGGCCGCGCTGGTGACCGGCGAAATTGACTTCGTGCTCGACCCCGCGCCGCGCGACGTGGCCCGGCTGCGCAACACGGCGGGCGTGAAGATCATCGACGGGCCCGAGAACCGGCTCATCTTCCTGGGCATGGACCAGCATCGTGACGAACTGCTGTACGGCAACGTGAAGCACAAAAACCCGTTCAAGGACCTGCGGGTGCGCCAGGCGCTGTACCACGCCATCGACATCGAGACCATCAAGAACAAGCTGATGAACGGCCAGAGCGCACCCACCGGCGGCCTGACGCCCAGCCCGCAGGGGTCGTACAACGACGCGGCCATCGAAGCGCGCCTGCCTTTCGACCTGGCCAAGGCGCGTGCGCTGATGGCGCAGGCCGGCTGGGCCGAGGGTTTCGAGGTGGCAATGGACTGCCCCAACAACCGCTACATCAACGACGAAGAAATCTGCATCGCACTGGCTGGCATGTGGGCGCAGCTGAAGGTCAAGGTCAAGGTCAACGCGATGCCACGTGCGCTGTACTTTCCGAAGCTGGAGAAGTTCGACACCAGCCTGTACCTGCTGGGCTGGGGCGGTGCGGTGACCGACGCCGAAACCATGATCACGCCCGTGCTGCGCCACCCGGCTGAAAACGGCGTGGGCATCTTCAACGCCGGTCGTGCCCGCAACGACGCCTTCGAGAAGCTGGCGGTGGCGCAGTCACAGGAAGCCGACCCGCACAAGCGCGAAGAACTGGTGAAGGCCGCGCTGCGAGAGTACAAGGCACAGGCCCACATCATTCCGCTGCACCGCCAGGTGGTGCCCTGGGCCGCACGCAACAACGTGCAGGTGGTGCACCGGGCCGACAACTGGGTCGAGGTGCCGTGGATCAGCCTGCGGTAGCACGCTGAAGGCACCCGGCGGCGGGTATTGACTCCCTCTCCCCCTGGGAGAGGGTTGGGGTGAGGGTGCTGCCAGCGCGCTCAGTCCGCGGTTGCGCGCCGCCGCACCGCTTCCAGGTAAGCCTGCCCGTCGGGGGGCAGGCCGCTGCGCTGGCTGGCCCACACCATTTCTCCCAGGCACTCCATGACCTCGTGGTGCGCTTCGTGCAAGGAGCCGCGCCGTGCTGCCAGCAGGTCCACGGCCTGGCGGATGCCGGTAGGCTGGTCGATGGCCACCTGCTCGGCAATCGACAGGTGCATGCTCAGGTGCAGGAAGGGGTTGGTGCGGCCTTCCTCCACCGTGTAGACGGCCTGCAGCGCGGCCGCCTCGTCGGCCAGCTCGGGGTGGTACTCGGGATGTTCGTCGATCCACCGTGCGGCCACCGCCTGCATCGGTTCCAGCGGCGCACCGCTGCGTTGGCGCAGGTAGGTGCTGCAGAAGAAACGGCGCACGTCGGACTGGGAGGGCTGGAACATGGTCAGAATTGTCGCCTCACGCCACCGTCCGTTTCACCGAAGTCCGCATGAACCTCAGCACCGACCAGCTTTTCACCCAGGCGCGCACCCAGAACGGCTTTCTGCCGCAGGCCGTGCCCGACGAACAGCTGAAGGCCTTGTACGAGCTGATGAAGTGGGGCCCGACCTCGGCCAACAGCAGCCCGGCGCGCTTGGCCTTCGTGCGCAGCGCCGAAGCCAAGGCCCGCCTGGTGGCCTGCGTCTCGCCTGGCAACCAGGCCAAGGTGCAGGAAGCGCCGGTGACCGTGATCATCGGCATGGACATGGCGTTTTACGAGCGCCTGCCGCAGCTCTTTCCGCACACCGACGCCCGTTCCTGGTTCGAAGGCAAAGACGAGATGATCCGCAGCACGGCCTTTCGCAACTCCAGCTTGCAAGGGGGCTACCTGATCATGGCGGCACGTGCGCTGGGCCTGGGTTGCGGGCCGATGAGCGGCTTCGACGCCAGCAGGGTGGACACCGAGTTCTGGGCCGGCACCACCGTCAAGACCAATTTCATCTGCACCCTGGGCCACGGCAACCCCGCCAAGGTGCTGCCGCGCAGCCCGCGACTGAGCTTCGACGAAGCCTGCCAGCTGGTCTGACGGCAGCCGACTTGCTGCCCTTCATCACCGACCCGCTGTTCTACGCGGTGGCCGTGCCGGCGGTGCTGCTGACCGGCCTGGCCAAAAGCGGCTTTGCGGCCGGTTTCGGTGTGCTGGCCACGCCCTTGATGGCACTGACGCTGCCCGCGCCGCAGGCGGCGGCCATCCTGCTGCCGCTGCTGCTGGCGATGGACCTGACCGGCCTGCAGCAGATGTGGCACGACCGCGACCGCGCGATGGTCAAGCGCCTGGTGCTGTGGGGCGTGCTGGGTGTGGTGCTGGGCACGCTGCTGTTCGGTGTGCTGTCGCCCAAGGCGGTGGCCGGCTGGCTGGGTGCGATGACGCTGGCTTTTCTGGCGCAGCGGCTGCTGTTCAAGCCGGCCCCTGGCTCGGCGGCACCGTCGCGCAGCTGGGAATCGGTGAGTGCCACGCTGTCGGGTTTCACCAGCTTCGTGGCCCACGCTGGCAGCCCGCCCATCATGGCCTACCTGCTGCCGCTGAAGCTGCCGGCTCGCACGCTGACGGCCACGCTGGCGGTGTACTTTGCCGGTGTCAACGCGGTCAAGGTGGTGCCCTATGCCGCGCTGGGTTTGCTGGACACCCGGAACCTGGCCACGTCGTTGCTGCTGCTGCCGATTGCGCCACTGGGCGTGTGGGCCGGTGTCTGGCTCGTGAGGCGCGTGGATGGCACCTGGTTCTACCGGCTGATGTACGCCGGCATGTTCCTGGCGGGCAGCAAGCTGTTGTGGGACGGCTTGTCGCCAATCTAGGGAGACGCTGACCCTCCAAGTGAGTGGTATTTCGTGTCTTTGAGCAGAATCCGAATCGCACGGCGTCGCCGGCCTGTAGAGTTCGCTCTACCCCGAAAAGTAGCCAAAGAGCCGGGGGAACAGTCAGGGAGCGGAAGTCTTGGAAACCGGAATCGGCGCCTCGTCACGGGCGTCAAGTGGAGCAATGCGTCTCGCGGAAGCGCCGCTGACACATGCCGTGGAAGCCGAACCAGGCCCGCGGACAACACGCCTTCTTGCGCTGCAGGCCTTTGCGGTCATCGCCCGGCTGCATCACGTCGCTTGCGAGCCCACCGCGCTGCTGCATGCCTTGGGCAAACCCGCGTCTGAGCCTGCCGAAGTGGCCGACCTGCTGCTGGTGGCCAAACAGCTGGGCCTGCGCGCCAAGCTCGTTCGCACGGCTGCCGACCGGCTGGCGCTGACCCCGCTGCCCGCGCTTGCCTTGTTGCGCGACGGCAGCATCGCCATCCTGGCCCAGAGCGACGGCCAGCGTGTGCTGCTTCAGCGTTTTGCAGAAGGCGCAGAACAGCGGCCGCTGATCGAACCGGCGGCTACCTTCGCCGAGCAGTGGAGCGGCGAGCTGCTGCTCGTCACCAGCCGCGCCAGCCTGGCCGGCGAACTGGCCAAGTTCGACTTCAGCTGGTTCGTGCCCAGCCTGGTGCGCCACCGCCGGCTGCTGGGCGAGGTGCTGATGGTCAGCATGTTCCTGCAGCTCTTTGCGCTGGTGAGCCCGCTGTTCTTCCAGGTGGTGATGGACAAGGTGCTGGTGCACCGGGGCACCAGCACGCTTGATGTGCTTATCGTCGGCCTGGTCATCGTCATGCTCTTCGAAAGCGGCCTGACGCTGCTGCGCAGCTACGTGTTCAGCCACACCACGAGCCGCATCGACGTGGAACTGGGTTCGCGCCTGTACCGCCACATGCTGAACCTGCCGCTGGCCTGGTTCGAGAGCCGGCGCGTGGGGGACTCGGTGGCGCGGGTGCGCGAGCTGGAGAACATCCGCAGCTTCCTGACCGGCAGCGCGCTGACGCTTGTGCTCGACCTGCTGTTTTCAGTGCTCTTCGTGGCCGTGATGCTGCTGTACAGCGTGAAGCTCACGCTCATCGTGCTGCTGAGTCTGCCGCTGTATGTGCTGCTGTCGGTGTTGGTGGTGCCGGTGCTGCGCGCGCGGCTGGAAGAGAAGTTCGCCCGCGGCGCTGAAAACCAGGCCATGCTCGTCGAAAGCATCACCGGCGCGCAGACCCTCAAAGCCAGTGCGTTGGAGCCTGTGTTCGCCCGCAAATGGGACCAGCAGCTTGCCGGCTACGTGGCCGCCAGCTTCCGCACCCAGAACCTGGCCACCGCGGCACACGAGGTGGTGGGCCTTGTCGGCAAACTGGTGTCAGCAGCCGTACTCTGGTTCGGCGCCCATGCCGTGATGGCGGGCGAACTCACGGTGGGCATGTTCGTGGCGTTCACGATGTTCTCAAACCGGGTGGCGATGCCCATCATGCGCATCGCACAGATGTGGCCAGACTTCCAGCAGACCGGCATCTCGGTGCGCCGCCTGGGCGACATCCTGAACACCCGCACCGAGGTGCCACCGCAGGCGGTGGCGCAGCTGCCACCGCTGAAGGGCCGCATCACGCTGGAGAACGTCACCTTCCGCTACCGGCCGGAAGCACCGCCTGTGTTGCACGGCGTGAGCCTGGACATCCGCGCCGGCGAGGTCATCGGCATCGTGGGCCGCAGTGGCAGCGGCAAGAGCACGCTCACCAAGCTCGTGCAGCGCCTGTACTCACCCGAACAGGGCCGGGTGCTGGTCGACGGCATCGACATCGGCCTTATCGACGCTGCTCAGCTGCGCCGCCAGGTGGGCGTGGTGCTGCAAGAGAACCTGCTCTTCAACCGCAGCGTGCGCGAGAACATCGCCATTGCCGACCCGGCCGCGCCGCTGGAGGCGGTGATGCACGCCGCCGCCCTGGCCGGCGCCGCCGAGTTCATCAGTGAACTGACGCAGGGCTATGACACCGTGGTGGGCGAACAGGGCACGGGCCTGTCGGGCGGGCAGCGCCAGCGCATTGCCATTGCGCGGGCACTGTTCACCAACCCGCGCATCCTGATCCTGGACGAAGCCACCAGTGCGCTCGACTATGAAAGCGAAGCGATCCTGCACAAGAACATGGCCGCTATCTGCAAGGGCCGGACGGTGATCATCATCGCTCACCGGCTCACGGCCGTGCGCAACGCCCACCGCATCATTGCCATGGAACGGGGCCGCATTGCGGAAGCCGGCTCGCACGAGGCGCTGCTGCAGCAAGGCGGCCTGTACGCACACTTGTGGCGCCTGCAGACCGCCGCGCCAGGCAACCCGGAGCGCGTAGCGTGAGCGGCGAGGCAGATGTCCGGCAGCGCCACCCCGCGGTGGACCTGCTGCGCCGCTACCGCAGCGTGTTCGCCGCCGCCTGGGAGGCCCGGCACGAGCTGGCGGGCCCGAAGCGCCTGGCCAGTGAGGCGGCATTCCTGCCGGCCGCGCTGGAAATCCAAGAGACGCCCGTGCACCCGGCACCGCGCCGCGCGGCGTGGGCCATCATGGCCCTGTTCACGATCGTTGTCGTCTGGAGCATCGTCGGCCAGGTGGACATCGTGGCCGTGGCGCATGGCCGCATCGTCGTCAGCGATGGTACGAAGGTGGTGCAGCCGCTGGAAGCCGGCGTGATCCGCGCGATCCACGTGCGTGACGGCGACAAGGTGACAGCCGGGCAGGTGCTCATCGAGCTGGACGCCACCAGTGCAGCTGCCGACCGCATCGGCGTGGACCAGCAGCTCGGCGCCGCCCGTCAAGACGCAGCGCGGGCGCTGGCCTTGCTGCAGGCGCTGCGAACCGGCCGGATGCCCCCCGTCGAGCCTGAGGCGCAGCAACAGGCCAGCGCCGAATGGGCCGACATCAGTGCCCGCTTGGCGCGACTGGGAGCCGAGGCCGCACGCAGGGAAGCCGAAATCGCCACCGTGCGCGAGGGCGTGAGCAAACTGCAGGCCACCCTGCCCCTGGCGCGGCAGCGCGAGGCGGACATCCAGGCGCTCAGCACGCAGGGCTTCGTGGCCGGCCACGCGGGGCAGGACCGGACGCGCGAACGCATCGAGATCGAACGCGACCTGTCAGCGCAGCAGGCCAGGCTGAAGGAAGCCGAGGCGACCCTGGCCGAGAGCCGGCAGAACAAGGCCGCCTACCTGGCGGAGACACAGCGCAGCCTGAATGACCGGCTGGCCAAGGCCGGCCTCGACCAGAGCCAGCTGCAACAGCAAGGCGCCAAGACTGCGCAGCGCGAACAGCTGACGAAGCTGAAGGCGCCGGTGGCGGGCACGGTGCAGCAGCTGGCGGTGTTCAGCACCGGCGGTGTCGTCACGCCCGCGCAGACGCTGCTGGTGATCGTGCCCGACGGCGCCGAGGTGACGGCCGAGGTGGTGATCGAAAACAAGGACATCGGCTTCGTGAGCCCCGGGCAGCAAGCCGAAGTGAAGGTGGAGACCTTCAGCTTCACCCGTTACGGCACGCTACCAGCCACGGTGAGCTGGGTGACGCAGGATGCGGTGAACGACGAAAAACGCGGCGCGATCTTTCCGGCCACGTTGCGGCTGGAGCGGGCGGTGCTGGACGTGAACGGCAAGGCCGTGAAGCTGGCGCCTGGCATGCAGGTGACGGCCGAGGTGAAGACCGGGCGGAGGCGGGTGATTGAGTACTTGCTGGGCCCGATGCAGGAGGCGCTGCAGGGCAGTGCGAAGGAGCGATGAATGATCGCGGCTTGTCAGAGTAGAAATATCCAGCACCACTCGATTCAACAGACACAGGGAGAGATGCAATGACGTTTGTAAATGAGCGGATCGCTGAAGAAGATTCAAAGAAGTACGGACTTGACCAGATCGATGCCCGCTGGGCGTTCGGAGGCACAAGCTCGCGGCAATGGACGGTCGATCAAGAGCGACAGATTCGCATGCGGCAGGTAAGTCATCGAGTGGAATTCGGCTATGTCTCCAGTGAAATAGGCTGGACGATTCACTGGGGAAACCAGGTGATCGATGTACGGACAATTACTGTCTCAAGAGAGACAATTGGCTCGCATCGACACATCGTTTACCGACTCCTCAGTCTCGAAGTGCCCGCTAGCTTGGGCGTAGCGCGCGAAGAGGTGATTGCAGCGTTTCGTGAGGCGCTGTTGGTCTATGGGGACGGCGGAATCTACTCTGGAGATATCACTTCAACAGTAACGCTCTTGGCAGCGACTGAGGGGCAGAATAATGCTTACCTACGACGCACAATCCGGCGATCTCGTGAAGATGATGTCGAGAAGATCGACAGCCACCGTCTTGTCAGCGAAGCCTTACTCCAGAACCTCGACTGCTGGCCGACGACAACCCAAACTAGGCACAGGTAGAAATCTGTTCACTATGCTCCAAGAGAGGAATTCAAATGTCTTTTGTCAATGAGCGAGTTTCGGCGACGGATGCCGACAAGTATGGGCTTAACGAAATTGATCGTAGGTACGTGGTAGGAGGTACGAGCTCTCGGGACTGGGCAATCGATAGAGAGCGTGGCGTCTACTTGCGCTACGTCCGCCACCCTGATCGAGAGGGTGGCGCCACGAGGTATGCGATCTGGCATTTGTTCTGGAAGGGCGAAATTGTCGAGGCTGCGATTGAGTCGGAGGTGACAGGTATCGGGCAAGCCCATCGAACAGCGGTGTATCGACTGGTACGCCTTGCCTTACCACCATTGCTTCAAGCGGAACGAGAAGGAGTGATCGCGCTCTTGACGGAGGCGCTCCAGGCATACGGATCGGCTGGAGTCCACTCAAAGGAGTCCACTTTCTCCATGTCCTTCGTTGCGTAACTCTGGAGCTTGAACGTGTCAATAACTTTTGAAGCGGCGATTCAGAGCCTGCTGGACAATCCCAGTGCGTACACGACGAGAGAGAGCCTACGGCAACTCGCCCAGTCAGTGACAACACTGCCGGCTGCTGGCCTTCAGCAAGGGGCTACGACAATTCTCTACAGTGGCAATCTGTTACCGGATACAAGCGCCCAAAGCGTCGTGGCATCGCTGGGGGCGGACACTCGTGTTCGAATTATTGATCGAACGCAAGTTGCTAAGTTGCTAGAGTCGACGGAATTCTTGAATGCTCTTGGTTCTGTCGACAACGCCGGTCTCTCAGCTGCCGACTTTAGAAACCCCAACGTTACACATGAGCTAAAGAACTGGTTGTTCGGGGCGTCGGACAGCCCGTGGGCAGACGCATCACGAAGATTCGTCGCGGAGACCGTTGGCGAAGTCCGAATCCTTGCGCCGCTTGCCGATCCCACTCGGACGCTTGCGCTGGTAGAGCTCCCACTAGCTCTGGAGATCCCCGGCATCACCACAATCGACGGCATTCCGCGCGAGCAGTTGGCTACCAGAAGCCCCGAAGGAAGGCTGGCCGCCGTGACGCTGCGTTCTGCTGAGCTGGCTCACTTCACAGGTCTCAGCTCGACGTCGTTGGATCAATGGTTGACGGTGGACCAGACCTTGCTCACCGCGGCCCAGAACGACCGAACGCTGCAGGCGAATTGGGTAAAGAAGCTCGACGAAACGCCGCACTACAACACTGCCGAATTCAAGGCTGCGGGCGCCTGGCTGATGGACCTGCATCGGCAGGTCGACAGCGTCCCCGGAGCCGGCCGGTTGCTTCGCATGCTGGGCCCGATTGCAGGCGCCACGTCGTTGTACTTCGTGGCCCAAGAAGCCGCAGCTGCAGAGGCGGCGGGGGACAGCCAGCGCGCCAAAGACATCATGGCGGAGTGGGCCGCCGAGAACGCAGGCTCCAGCATTGGCGCAAGCCTCGGGGCAGCGGTCGGGGCCTTGGCGTTGGGTGCAGCCACAGTGGCTGGGGTGACCTTGGCCGCGCCGTTGGTTGCTGCCATCGGCTTCGGCGCAGCCCTTGCCGGTGGCTTCTTCGGTGGCGAAGGCGCTGTGCAGTTCTACCGCTTGCTGGGCGATCAAGACGGGAACGGCCAGCGCGACATTGTCGATCGGGTGAGGAGCCTTTTGTACGGCGCCGATGGAACCACAAGCACGCCGCTGCCGGCCGACCTGAACGGCGACCGATTCACCATCAACGCTGGCATCGACCACAACGAGCTCATCCGAAGGGCCGAGACCGATATCGCCTGGCGTTACGCGCTGCGAGAACTCAACACCTTCGTGATCACGGACGTGCCCTACGCGGCGCACAACACCGATGGTTCGCTGGACCTGCTGGACCCGGCCACCGGCCTGGGCGGCATGAGCGAGCGTTACATCGCCGATCGTGCGGCCATGCTCACGTGGAAACTGGCGTATGACAAGGGCGGTGCCCGTGACGACGATGACCCGGCACGCACCGGCACCAAGCCGTACATCGAAGACTGGGATAGGGAGAAGGTCAACGGCAACTGGGACTTCATTGACCTCACGCGCGAGAACCAGCCCCTGAAGCTGGCCATCGACGGCAGCGGTGTGTCCCTTCACGACCACCAGGTGGTCTTCGGCAGCAACCGGGCCGAAACCATCGAAGGCGCCGGCGCGGCCGACTTCCTCTACGGCATGGGTGGTGACGACACCATCAAAGGCCACGGCGGCCACGACTACATCGAAGGCAACGCCGGCAACGACACGCTTGAAGGCGGCAGCGGCCACGACACCCTGCTCGGCGGCACTGGCACCGACACGCTGGTGGGCGACGCTGGCACTGACCGCCTCTTGGGCGGCCTGGGCGCCGACATCTACAGTTTCTCAGGCGCCTGGGGCGTTGACACCATCGAAGACACGGACGGCCTGGGCCGCATCGAGGTCGAAGGCATCGGCGAGATCACCGGCGCTGGCGCGCTCAAGCTGGTCGACGGCGTGTGGCAGAGCCCGGACAAGCAGCTGACGTACATGCTGGACGACAGCAGCAACACGCTGACGATCCACTTCGGCGGGCGTGCCGATGCCATCGTGATCAAGGGCTGGACGCCGGCCAAGAGCCTGGGCATCACGCTCACAGACACGCGAACCTACCCCTCGACATCGAACACGCTGCTGGGCGACTACAAGAAGCTCGTAGTCAATGGCAGCTACGAGCGCGACGCGTCCGGGAACTACACCTCCGATGGGCCGCAGGCCAATGCGGCCGACCTGATCAAGGGCAGTGTCGATGCCGACTACATCAGCGGCCTAGGTGGCAACGACGGGCTGGCCGGGGGATTCGGCAACGACTTCCTGGACGGCGGCGCCGGAGACGACGTGCTCTTGGGCGGGCCCGGCGCGGACCTTGTGATGGGAGGCGCCGGCAACGACTTTGTGCTGGGCGCTGGCTGGATGTTCACCCACAACGTCACCAGCGTCAGCCAGGCACCTCTGCCCTCGGCAGGCGTCGAGCTCTCGCGCGGGTTCTCGTGGGTCACCTACGCCACCGGCTTCAGCAGCAATGGCCTCGGCAACCCGTTCTACCTGAACGGCATCGAAACCGAAGTCGTCGCCGATGAGGGCAACGTGCTCGATGGAGGCAGCGGGTCGGACTACCTGTTCGGCGGCGACCATGGCGACGTGATCACGGGCGGCGCCGACAACGACCTGGCATTCGGTCTGGCCGGCGACGACTTCATTTCGGGTGGCGCGGGCAATGACGAGCTGATTGGCGACGGCACCTTCACGGGTGGCTTCTTCACCACCATTGCGGCCTCCCAGCATGGCAATGACGTGCTCGTGGGTGGCGCAGGTCACGACGTCCTTGTTGGCGGCGGCGGCGCCGACGACCTCTTCGGCGGCACAGGTAGCGACTGGCTCTTCGGTGACAACCGCTATGGCGAGCATCCAGAGCAGGACGGTGCCGACTACCTGGATGGGGGTGCCGGTGACGACTGGCTGGAGGGCGGCGGCGGCGATGACGTGCTCATTGGCGGTGAAGGCCGCGACATCATGTACGGCGGCGCAGGCAACGACCTGCTGATCAGCGATGGCAGTGATTCCCTGAACGGCGGTACCGGCAACGACACCTACTTGATTCGGTCCCTTTCGGGATCGCAGGCAGAGGTGACACCCGGGGCGGCTGGCCTCGAGTCCGCCGAGATGGCGGCCTCACAAGCAGGCCCGAGCGCGCTTGAGGGCACCCCCGTAGAGGTCAGCCGGATCGACGACACCGAGGGCCTGAACGTGTTGGCCTTCGACGGCGCAGCCTCCGGTTCGACCGCGCTGTTCGTTGAAGGGGGCCGCACCTTTGCAGCGGCGGGCGCCGGCCATCTGGTGGAGCTAGGCCCGCTGTTGAGCCTGGCCAGCATGGCGCTTCAGGGAGACGAAGATGCTGCAGGCCTGACGCTTCAGGCGGTGGTGGAGGCCGACAACCCCTACGGCCTGGTGCGCTCGCGCCGCTGGGTGGCGGGGCAAGGTGCTGTCGACACCAAGGACATCAGCAGCGCACAGCAGCTCACCGGCTCGATGAGGGCCGAGTTGATCGAAGGTGGCTCCGCCGCCGACACCATCGTGGCCGACGCAGGTGCCGATGTGATCAGCGGCGGCCGCGGCAACGACACACTGCGGGCCGGCAACACCCGAGAGCTGGACACCGACGCCGACCTGTTCCTCTTCGAGCGGGGTGACGGCGTGGACACGATCATTTCCCAGGGCGGCAGCGCGGCCGACGTGATCCGCTTCGGGGCCGGCGTGCTGTTGCCAGACCTCAGCGTCTCGCGGCAGACCATCCTGACGGCCGAAGGCCTGGTGCCGGGCCTGGTGATCGACTACGGGGAAGGCGATCGCATCGAGATCACCGGCCTTGCGGAAGACACGCTGGCGCGTGTTGAATTCGCGGACGGCAGCAGTACCAGCATGAGTTCGCTTGTGGCGGCGCTGGCCGCGCGCGGCACGGGATCCGAAGCCGCAGAAACCATTCAGGGCAGCCCGGGTGGGGACGTGATCCGCGGCTTGGGCGGCGCCGATATGCTGTACGGCAACGCAGGTGACGATGTCATCGACGGTGGCTCAGGCGACGACGAACTCCACGGGGGGGCAGGAAACTCCGTTCTGGTGGGCGGTTCGGGCAACGACACAATCATCGTCACCGATGGCGTGAATCTCGTGCACGGTGGCTCCGGCAACGACGTACTTGAGGGAAGCCATGGCAAGACCACGTACTACTTTGGCATCGGCGACGGGCAGGATCTGATCGACGAGTTCAACTACGGCAACCGGGGCGACACGCTCGTGCTGGGGCCGGGTGTCAACGCGTCGAACATCGTCGTGGAGCGCGCGCAAACCAATCTGGTGATCCGCTTCGTGGGCACGTCGGACCGCCTGACGGTTGCGGGTTTTTTCGACACGCGCTTTGCCGAAAGTGGTGTGGCCAAGATCGAACAGGTGTTGTTTGACGACGGCACGATGTGGTCGGCCGCCAATCTCGCAGCTGCGGCGACCCCAGTGCGCAGCGCCTACGGCGAAATCGTGGGGACTTCGCAAGCGGACTTGCTGCTCGGCACTGCCGCAGTCGATCACCTGTATGGGCTGGCCGGCGACGACACGCTCGACGGTGGCGGTGGGAACGACACGCTGCGCGGCGACGCCGGCAGCGACCGATACGTGCTTAAGGCGGGCAGCGGCTCCGACGTGATCTACGACGCTCGTTTCGCGTACGGCGCCCTGAACACGGCAGCCGACCTGGACGTGATAGACGTGCAGGCAACGGCCGGCCAGGTCACGCTTCGCCGAGGGGGCAGCAGCAACGCGAGCCTGTTCGTCGAGATCGATGGCACGCCCGACCGCGTGGAGGTCAGAGATTGGTTCGCCCAGGACGACAGCAACACGCTGCGCATCACTTTGTCAGACGGCACCATTTGGGATGCTGCGGCCATCCGTTCGAGGGCGGTGGAGCCGGTCTCTGGTGCTTTCAACTGGGTCTACGGCACTCCGGGCGCTGATTTGATCGTGGGGACGGGCGATGCCAACGTGCTGCATGGCAATGCTGGGGCCGACACGCTCGATGGTGGCGCCGGCAACGACACGCTGTACGGCGGCAGCGGATCGGACACCTACCTCTTCGGCTACGGTTCGGGCGACGACACCATCATTGAAGTGGACTACACCGCAGGGGCCGATGCGACGATCGACACGATCCAGCTCAAACCCGGCGTGTTGCCTGGGGATGTCACGGTCACCAGGAGCGACTCGGGCGCCGTGACGCTGAGCCTGGCGGGTTCGACTGATCGGCTCACGGTGAACCGCTACTACAGCACCTCGGCCCGCGTGGAGACCATTCGCTTCGACGACGGCACTGAATGGGACCTCACGGCCAACCCGCTGGGTCCGATCATTGGCACGCCGAGCGCCGAGAACCTGTATGGCACGGTGAATGACGACACCATCATGGGTGGGGGGGGCAATGATCGGTTGGAGGGTGCCGAGGGCCACGACATGCTATTCGGTGGTGATGGCAACGACATCCTCATCGGCGGCGATGGCTTCGACACCCTGGACGGTGGCGCTGGCAACGACCACATGGCGGGCGACAGGAACGACCGATTCCTGTTCGGTCGGGGCGACGGGAACGACACGATCGGTTCAGGCGGGGGCACTCTGGTATTCAAGACCGGCGTTCTTGCTACCGACCTTGAACTTCGAAGTTCGTCGGGAGGAACGTTGGTGGTGCGCATCTCCGGCGCAACCGACACCGTGACACTGCCGGGGTGGCTGAACCCCAGCTACACATCGAAGGTCACACGCTTCGAGTTTGCCGATGGCACGGTCTGGAGCGAGGCGGACATCCATGCGCATACACAGGCAGTGGGTACTGAAGGTGGAGATCACCTTCACGGATCTCCGACTGGCGATTCGCTCATTGGTTATCAGGGCGATGATGAACTGTGGGGCTATGGCGGCAATGACACCCTGACTGGTGGCCAAGGCAACGATCGCCTGTACGGCGGTGACGGAAACGACACGCTGGACGGCGGCGAAGGCACCGACATCCTCGCAGGTGATGCGGGTAGCGACACCTACGTGTTCGCCGCGGGATTCGGGCAAGACACCATCGCTGAACGTGACACGCGCGAAGTAGGTACCGTCGACGTGGTTTCCTTTGCCGAGGGAATAACCCCCGATCAGGTGATCGTCACGGGCGACAACCCGACGGCCCCGAACTACGCGGAGAACCTGTACCTCAGCATTCAGGGGACGACTGACCGAATCACGCTCTCGCGCTGGCAGGACCCAACGCGCTCGAACGTCGATGAGGTTCGTTTCTCGGACGGAACGGTCTGGAACCGTGCCGACCTCACCGCCAAGTTTTATGCGTCCCAGGGTGGCGGCACAGTCGAAGGCAGCCAGTTTGGAGACACGCTCTCCGGCGGCGATCAGAGTGATCAGATCGATGGGGCCGACGGCGACGACCATCTGGCCGGACACGGTGGCGACGACGTGCTCATCGGCGGCGCAGGCGACGACGTGTTGGACGGTGGCCCCGGCAGTGATCGTCTTTACGGCGGCATTGGCAACGACACCTATCTGTTCGGGCCCGGCTCGGGACTGGACACCATCGGTGACTTCGACCGTGCCACAGGGGGGATGGACCGCGTGGTGCTGGCTGCGGGCGTGACTCCAGCCGATGTGACGGTCTCCAGGACGGACGTCCACATCGTCCTCAAGCTCAATGGCTCAGAGGACAGGCTGCAGATGATCTGGTACCCGCACGCGGGCCTGAAGATTGAGGAGGTCGTGTTCAGCTCAGGTGAGGTGTGGACAGCGGCGAACCTCGAGGCCATGGCACTGCAGTCGATCACGCAGATCGGGACCGCAGGCGACGACTTCCTGACGGGAACACCGGGGTTTGACATCCTCCAAGGCGGCGCCGGAAACGACCTGCTCGTGGGCGGTGCTGGAGACGACAGGATCGAAGGAGGCGAAGGCGATGACCGCCTGGAGGGTGGCCTCGGGCAGGACGAACTCATCGGTGGCGCAGGGAACGACACCTTCGTTGTCAGCGGGATGGATGATGTCGTTGTCGAGGAGGAAGGTGGCGGTGTCGATCTTGTCGAAGCCACCGCGACCTTCGTGCTGCCGCAACACGTCGAGAACCTGACACTCGTTGGCTCGGCGGCAAATGGCACCGGAAACAGCGCGGACAACCAGCTGGTGGGCAACGAAGGCGCCAATACCCTCTCCGGCTTGCTTGGCGCCGACTGGCTGGACGGCCGCGGCGGGAACGACTATTTGTTCGGCGGCTTGGGCGGCGATACGTATCGCTTCGATCTTGGCTGGGGTAGCGACTTGCTGGATGACCTCGGCGCCAACATCGGGTCGGGTCTCACCGACGACGGGGCGGTGGATACGATTGAGTTCGGGCCAGGGATCGCCCTTGCGGACCTCAACTATCGAATCGTCGGCAGTGACTTGGTCATCACGCATGCCAACGCCACTGATGTCCTGACCGTTCGAAGCTACATCGCCGCGGGCCTGGTCGAGAGCATTCGCTTTGCAGACGGAACCGTGCATGGCCAAAGCGACGTCATCGAACGTGCGAGCACGCAGTACGGCACTGACGGGCCCGACACGCTCTACGCCATCTACTCTGGCGGTACGCTTTACGGACGGGCCGGAGCAGATTCGCTATACGGTGCCCAAGGCAACGACCAGTTGCATGGGGAGGACGGTGATGACGTGCTCTACGGTTCGGACGGCAACGATCTGCTCTTTGGTGGTGCCGGAAGTGACTGGTTGTACGGGCAGTGGGGTGACGACCTGCTGGACGGAGGCCCCGGCGCTGACGTGCTGTTAGGCGGCTCTGGCAATGATACGTATGTGGTGGACGACGCCGGCGACACGATTTCGGAGAGCGGCTATGACGGCACAGATACGGTTCAGTCCAGTGTCTCGTGGGTTCTGGAGAGTGGGTTCGAGAACCTCACCCTCACGGGCGAGGCCAGCATCAATGGCACGGGCAACAGTGGTGTCAACATCCTCGTGGGCAATGCAGCCGCGAACGTGCTCGACGCGGGCGGCGGCAACGACACGCTCGATGGCGGAGGAGGCGCTGACACACTGATCGGCGGCGCGGGCAACGACCTCTACTTCGTCGACAACGAAGCAGACGTGACCATCGAGGCGGCCAGCGCCGGAACCGACACGGTCCGCGCAAGCGTCAGCTGGACGCTCGCCGCCAATCTGGAGAACCTGGAGTTGCTGGGTGCCGAAGCCATCAACGCGACCGGGAACTCAGCGGTGAATCGGCTCACAGGCAACTCGGCCAGCAACGTGTTGAATGGAGGAGCTGGCAACGACACCATGTTGGGAGGGGCTGGCGACGACACTTACATCGTTGACAGCACAGGTGATGTCGTAACGGAACTGGCGGGCGAAGGTGTAGACATGGTGCAGGCCAGCGTCACGCTGACCCTGGCAAATCACGTCGAGAACCTCACGCTCACCGGCACCGCCGCCATCAACGGCACGGGCAACACCCTCGATAACTGGCTGACCGGCAACAGCGCCAACAACACGCTCAACGGCGGCGCTGGCAACGACACGATGGCGGGCGGTGCGGGCAACGACACCTACGTGGTCGACGCTGCGGGCGACACGGTCGTTGAACTGGCAGGCGAAGGCACAGACCTCGTCCAGAGCGGGATCTCGTGGACCTTGCTCGACAACGTCGAGAACCTCACGCTCACCGGAACCTCGGCCATCAACGCCACTGGCAACTCGCTGAACAACACGCTGACCGGCAACAGCGGAGCTAACGTTCTCAATGGCGGCCTGGGCAACGACACGATGATTGGCGGCGCCGGCAACGACACCTACATCGTGGACAGCACCAGCGATGTCGTGACCGAAGGGTCTGGCGCGGGGGCAGATACCGTCGAGTCCAGTGTGACCTGGACCTTGGGCAGCAACGTCGAGAACCTGACATTGATCGGCACTTCTGCCATCAACGGGACGGGCAATTCAATGGCCAACGTGCTCCGCGGAAACGCGGCCAACAACACGCTCAGCGGCGGCACTGGCAGCGACACGATGATCGGAGGTGCCGGAGACGACACCTACGTCGTCGACGCCACGGGCGACGTGGTCACCGAGCTGGCTGGAGAAGGCATTGATCTCGTCCGCAGTTCCGTGACCTACACACTGGCCGCCAATGTCGAGAACCTCACGCTCACTGGAACTTCGGCCATCAATGCCACAGGCAACGGTCTGGACAACGTGCTCACGGGCAACAGCGCGAACAACGTGCTCACGGGCGGCGCCGGCAACGACACGCTCGACGGAGGCAGCGGCAGCGACACCATGCTGGGTGGTGCAGGTGACGACACCTACGTGGTCAACGTGGCTACCGACGTGGTGACAGAAGCCACCAACGAAGGCATCGACACGGTCCGCTCGGCCGTGACGCTGACCTTGGGCAATAACGTCGAGAACCTGGTGCTGACGGGTACGTCGGCGATCAACGGCACCGGCAACACACTCAACAACGTGCTGACGGGCAACGCCGCGAACAACACGCTGACGGGTGCCGCTGGCAATGACACGCTGGACGGCGGCGTCGGCAATGACGTTCTGGTGGGTGGTTCTGGAGCTGACGGCTACCTGTTCGGCCGTGGCTGGGGCGTTGACACGGTCCAAGAGAACGACAGCACCGCAGGTGTCGTGGACCGGGTTCACTTCGGCGCTGCCATTGCGCAGTCCGACACCAGCTACGTGCGTGTCGGCAACAACCTGGAGGTGCGGATCGCAGGTGCCGCTGACAAGCTGATCGTCCAGAACTGGTACCTGGGCAGCCAGTACCAGGTTGAAGAGTTCAAGTACGTGGACGGGACCACGGTCACCAATTCACAGGTCGCTGGTTTGCTGTCTGCGATGGCCACGTTTGCTGGGTCCGAAGGCGCTGAGACCGAGGCGGCTGCCTTCACGAGCCACTGGCGATTCCCGGACGTGCAGCTGGCGATTCCATAGGGGCTTTTCTTGATGAGGAAGCACAGGCAATGGCCCTCGCGGTTTGGGGCCGGTACCTGGGCCTTGGGCTGCGGGTTGTGCTGAGCACAACCCGCCAAGTTGGCGCAAGGAATCTGCTCCGTTCAGAGCCGATCTCTGGGTCGGCTTGCCGCCGCAGTTGAGTCCGCCGCTTGACCCGGCTCAGGGGGCTCTTGTGCCTGGAACCCTTCGCCGCGGCGTGCCCGATGCAGACGCCGCTCGTCGCGTTCGCGCTGCCACACTTCTTCCAGCTCTCGCCGGCCCTGTCTGGCCACCGAGATGAGCTGCTTTTCGTTGCCCTGGTGCGGCGCCATCTGGTGCAGCAGCTCGATGCTGTGCTGGCGAAAGCGCAAGGCCTGCTTGCGTGCGGTGTGGCGTTCGGTGCCCATCAGTTCCAGCACGGTGCGGCCGCTCATCAGCGCCGCGTCCAGCGTCTCGCGTTCGATGTGCTGCACGCCGCGCTGGTGCAGACCGTACCAATGCGACGCATTGCGTGCACGGGCCACCAGCGTGGCCTGCGGAAAGTGTTCGCGCACGATGTCTGCGGCCTGCAGGCTTTGTTCGACATCGTCGATGGCCAGCACGATGACACGCGCTTCGCCGGCGCCGGCCACGCGCAGCAGGTCCAGCCGCGTGGCGTCGCCGTAGAAGGCGGGCCAGCCGAAGCGGCGCAGGCTGCCCACGGCCTCGGCGTCGTGGTCCAGCACGGTGGCGCTCAGGCCGCTGGCGTTGATGAGCCGGCCCACGATCTGGCCGTAACGGCCGAAGCCCAGGATCAGGATCGGCGCCTGCTGCTCGTCCCGGATTTCGTCGACGCCTTCGACGCCGCCCGGGGGCGCCAGCCGCGGGGTGACGAAGCGGTCCACCAGCACCAGCAGCAGCGGCGTCATCAGCATCGAGATGGCGATGGCCGCGACGATGAACGAGGCCGGAGCGTCGGGGATCACCTGCGCGCCGGTGGCCGCCTGCAGCACCACGAAGCCGAACTCGCCGCCCTGCGCCAGCAGCACCACGAACACCGGCGCTTCGGCGCGCGGAATCGGCATCAGTTTCACCATGGCCAGCAGCAGCAGTGTCTTCAGCAGCAGAAAGCCCAGCACCAAGGCGGCCATCAGCAGCGGGTCTTTCAGGACCACCGCGAAGTCGATGCTCATGCCCACGGCGATGAAAAACAGGCCCAGCAGCAGGCCCTTGAAAGGCCCGATGTCGGTTTCCAGCGCACGCCGGTACTCACTTTCGGCCAGCAGCACGCCGGCCAGGAAGGCGCCCAGCGCCATGCTCAGGCCGACCGCCTGCATCAGCGCTGCGGTGGCCACCACCAGCAGCAGGCTGGCGGCGGTGAAGATCTCGGGTGTGTCGCTGCGGGCGATCCAGCGCAGCGCAGGGCGCAGCAGCAGCCGGCCGCCCAGCACGATGAGCAGCACCATGCCTACGGCCTTGGCACCCTGTGGCCAGCCTCCGCTGCCTGCCGCTGTGCTCACGGCCAGCAGGGGCAACAAGGCCAGGATGACGATGCCGCCGATGTCCTGGAACAGCGACACGCTGACCACGCTGCGGCCGGCCGTGGTGGGCATCAGGTTGCGTTCGGGCAGCACGCTCAGCGCGATGGCGGTGGACGATTGCGCCAGCGCCAGGCCTGCCACCAGCGCCACCCGCCAGTCCAGGCCCGCCGCCAGGCCCACGGCGGCCAGCACGGCGGTGCTGCCGGCCAACTGCACGCTGCCCCAGCCGAAGATGGGCCCGCGCATGGCCCACAGCCGTTTGGGGTCGAGTTCCAGGCCCACCAGGAACAGCATCAGCACGACACCGAATTCGGCGAAGCCCAGAATGGCCTGCGCGTCGGTCACCAGCGCCAGGCCCCAGGGGCCGATGGCGATGCCGGCGGCCAGGTAGCCGATCACCGATCCCAGGCCCAGGAGCCGCGCAATGGGCACTGCCAGCACGGCTGCACCCAGGTAGATCAGGCTGCTGGTCAGCCAGGTGGGGGCGCCATCCATGGTGGGTTCAGGCCGCGGGCCCGGCCGGTCGTGCGTCGGCTGGCACGTCGCAGGGTGCGGTGGGTTCCAGGATGTCGATCTCGGGCCAGTATGGCCAGCTCTGCAGCTGCTGCGAAAACAGCTGTGCCTGGCTTTCGATCAGCGTGTCGTCGGCCCGGTGGGCACCGTGCAGCACCAGCGGCGGCAGCCAGCGCATGCCACACAGCGCGGCGGTCTGTTCGCAGGGGTGCAGGAAAGCGTCGAAGAAGTAGCGGTTGTAGCCGTCGGGCCGGTAGCTGGCTTCGGGGCCGCCGGTGCTGGCGGCCAGCCACAGGTCCTTGCCTTTCAAGGCCTGGCCACCGGGGCCGTAGGCCCAGCCAAAGGCAAAGACCTCGTCCAGCCACAGCTTCAGCAGCGGCGGCATCGAGTACCAGTGCACCGGGTGCAGCCACACCAGCATCTTGGCCTGGGCCAGCAGCGCCTGTTCGGCGGCCACGTCGATGAAGTAGTCGGGGTACAGCGCGTAGAGGTCGCGCACTTGCACCCGTGCCGGGTCCAGGCGGGCCGCGGCTTCCATCAGCGCGCGGGTGGCGCGCGAATGTTCCAGTTGCGGGTGGGCGGCGATGACCAGGATGTCGGCCATGGGTGGCGGGCGGCTTGGGTTTGCCCGCTGCAGACGGGGACGTGGGCGCCGCTACCATACCCGACAAAACCGGCACCCATTGCCGCAGCCAAACGCGCCACGCGCGCCGGGGGGAACAAAAGCCATGCCAGTGATCGTGGTCGCCAATCCGAAGGGTGGTGTGGGCAAGAGCACCTTGTCGACCAACATCGCCGGTTGCCTGGCCGCGGCCGGGCACGCGGTGATGCTGGGTGATGTGGACCGCCAGCAGTCGGCCCGTCAGTGGCTGGCGCTGCGCCCGCCGAATCTGCCGGCCATTCGCAGCTGGGAAGTGTCGGCCGACGACGTGGTGCGGCCGCCCAAGGGCACCAGCCACATCGTGCTGGACACCCCGGCCGGCCTGCACGGCAAGCGCCTGGACGCGGTGATGAAAATCGCCGACCGGCTGCTCATTCCGCTGCAGCCCAGCCTGTTCGACATCCAGGCCACGCACCGTTTCGTGCAGGAACTGCGGGCGCATCGCCGCGGCGCCGAGGTCAAGCTGGGCCTGGTGGGCATGCGGGTGCGTGAACACACCCGCGCCAACGAACAGCTGCACAGCTACCTGGCCACCTTGCCGGTGCCGGTGGTGGGCTGGCTGCGCGACACCCAGAACTACGTGCAACTGGCCGCCCATGGCCTGACGCTGTGGGACGTGGCGCCCAGCCGCGTCGAACGCGACCTGGAGCAGTGGGCCGCATTGCAGAACTGGATCCAGGCATGAGCGCCGCAGGCGCACGTTATGCCCGCCTGGCCGACCTGGCCGCGCTGACGGGCCAGGACATCGGCCACAGCGACTGGGTGAGCATCGACCAGGCTCGCATCGACCTGTTTGCGCAGGCCACCGGCGACCACCAGTGGATTCACGTCGACCCGGTGCGGGCGGCGGCCGGCCCTTTTGGTGCGCCCATCGCGCACGGCTTCCTCACGCTGAGCCTGCTGCCGATGCTGTTTGCCGACGGCTTTGCCATCGACGACGTGCGCATGGGGGTCAACTACGGCCTGAACCGCGTGCGTTTCGTGAGTCCGGTGCCGGTGGGCAGCCGCTTGCGCGGGCGCTTCAAGCTGCTGGCTTTCGAGCCGCTGGAAGGCGGCGCGCAGCTCACCGTGGAAGCCACCATCGAACTCGAAGGTTCGGCCAAGCCGGCGTGTGTGGCCGAATCGGTGTCGCGCCGCTACATCTGAGGGCGCTGACCGTCCCTCTGGCAACCCCCAAAGGTGGGAACCGGCCATGCCCGGGGGCGGGGCCACAATGAACCGGCCTGGGACACGTGGAGGACACATGAAGGTGCTGCTGGTCGACGATCACCCGCTGGTCCTGTCTGCGCTGCAGGCAGTGATCCAGAGCATCGGCAACGACACCACGGTGGTCGGTGTCGACAGCGCCGCCGCTGCACGTGCCACGCTGGCCGCCGACGACAACTTCGACCTCGTGCTGCTCGACCTGGCGCTGGGCGACGCCGACGGCTTCGACGTGCTGGTCGAATTCCGCAGCACCTACCCGGCGGTGCCGGTGGTGGTGGTGTCGGCTTCCGACCGGGCCAGCGACGTCATCCGCGCCATCGACAGCGGTGCGATGGGTTTTGTGCCGAAAAAATCCAGCCACGGCGAGCTGTATGCCGCGCTGGAAATGGTGATGACCGGATCGATGTACGTGCCCCCGTCGATGCTGGGCCTGGAGTTCGGCCGCAGTGGTGGCGCCGGCGACACCGTGCCCGGTGTCATGCGGCATGCGGGTGACACGCAGCCTGGCGATGCGCCCTTCGGCGCCGACGCACGGCCTGAACCGCACCAGAAGCTGCCCTCGCTGCAAGACGTGGGCCTGACCCCGCGCCAGGCCGAGGTGCTGAGCCTGCTGTTGCAGGGTCTGCCCAACAAGCTGATCGCACGGCAGCTGAACCTGAGCGTCGAAACCGTGAAGGACCACGTGGCGGCCGTGCTGCGCGCACTGGGTGTGAGCTCACGCACGCAGGCGGTGCTGGCCGTCAGCCAGATGACACAGGGGCAAGGCGGTTTCTCCTGGCGCCCTCCGACACCGCGGTAGCCGCCCGTGGCAGCCGACACCGCGCCCACAACGGGTGCAACTGAAGCCGCGGCACCAGCGCCCGCCGCGCTGACCCAGCCGCCACGCCAGCGTGGCGACGCCGACCACATCCGCGCGCTGTATGTGCAGACGCCGGCCACGCTGACCGGCAACGGCATCGGCATGGCGTTGATGGCGCTCATCTTCGGGTCCTTGGCGCCCATGGCGCATGTGCTGGCCTGGCTGGGGGTCGGCTTGACGCTTTGGCTCTTGCGGCTGGCGCACTACGTGCGCTTTCGTCGCCAGCCCGACGCCCACAGCGACCAGCTGCGGGCCTGGCGCACCAGCTGGAAAGCGCTGGTGCTGGCGCAAGGTGCGCTGTGGGCCGTGGCGGTGTGGCTGTTCTGGGGCCTGGGCACGCCGTACCACACGGTCAGCCTGATCCTCATCGTCTATTCCTACTGCCTGGGCTCGGTGCAACTGCTGGCCACGCAGAGCCGTGTTTTCCTGGCCTTCATCAGCCTGGTGCTCACGCCCACCATCGTGCGCATCGCCAGCGACACCAGCCAGCCCTGGCACCTGCAGCTGGCTTTCATCCTGACGCTGCTGTTCTGCCTGACCGTGCTGATGGCCCGCACCTACGGCAGTGCGCTGGGCCAGGCCATCAGCCTGAAGCGCCGCACCGACGAACTGGCGGGCAAGCTGCGCGTCGAGATGAGCGTCAGCGAAGAAGCGCGCCGCGCCGCCGAAGACGCCCGCCGCGCGGCCGAAGCGGCCAACCGCGCCAAGACGCAGTTTTTTGCCGCCGCCAGCCACGACCTGCGCCAGCCGCTGCACGCCATGGGCCTGTTTGCCGAAGCGCTGCGCCAGAAAAGCCGCGACCCCGAGGTGGCCTCGCTCGTCAACAGCATCAACGAAAGTGTCGACGCGCTGGAAGGCCTGTTCGGCGAACTGCTGGACATCACGCGCATCGACACCGGCGGTGTCGATGTGAACCCGGCGCCGGTGCGCATGCGCGACCTGTTTGCGCGCCTGCGCCTGCACTTCGAACCGACGGCCTTCGAAAAGGGCCTGATGCTTTCATTCCACGGTGAACAGCATGTGGCGCACACCGACCCGGTGCTGCTGGAACGTGTGCTGCGCAACCTGGTCAGCAACGCCATCCGCTACAGCGACGATGGCGGCGTGCTGGTCAGCTGCCGGCCGCGCCAGGGCAAGCTGCTGGTGCAGGTGTGGGACAGCGGCATCGGCATTTCCGAAGCCAATTTGCCGCGCATCTTCGACGAGTTTTTCCAGGCCCAGAGCAACCGCCCGCTCGAGGCTCACCACCGCAAGGGCCTGGGGCTGGGCCTGGCCATCGTCAAGCGCCTGGCGGCCTTGATGGCGGCGCCGATCTCGGTGCGTTCGCGCGCCGGCCACGGCACGGTGTTCAGCCTGGAAGTGCCGGTGGGCAAGGCGCCGCGGCCCACCGAAACCGGCCAGCGCGGCGCCAGCAAGGCGGCACTGGGGCTGACGCTGCAGGGCCGGCAGATCCTGGTCGTCGAAGACGAAATGGCGGTGCGCGAAGGCCTGGTGGTGGTGCTCAAGGCCTGGGGCGCCAGCGTGTTGTCCTTCGACACCGTCGAAGCGGTGGAACAGTGGCTGGTGCAACCCGCCGACGCAGTACCCGACCTGCTGCTGGTGGACTACCGCCTGCCGCAGGGCCGCACCGGCATCGACGCCTTGCGGCTGGTGCGTGCGCGCTGGCCCGGGCGGCTGCTGCCGGCCATCGTCATCACCGGCAGCAGCCTGGGTGGACACGAAGACGAAGCGGTTTCGCACGACTACCACCTGCTCATCAAGCCGGTGCTGCCCAACAAGCTGCGGGCGATGATTGCCTTCAAGCTGGGTGTGCGATAGGTGTGCCTGACGCCGAGATGACCGAAGCCCAGGCTGCACTCCGCCAGGCCATTGCCGCCATCGAAGCCCAGCGCGCCGTGTTGGGCGACACCGTCACCAACGCCGCGCTGGCGCCTTTGCAGGCGCGGCTGGCGGCAGACCAGGCTTCGCCGTCGCAGCAACAGCACCTGCGCCTGGTGACGGTGCTGTTCCTGGACATCGTGGGCTCGACATCGCTCACGCAGCGTCTGGACCCCGAAGAAGTGCACGCCGTGATGGACGGCGCACTGCAAGGTTTTGCCGCCGTCGTGACCGCCCACGGCGGTCGTGTGCTGCAGTTTGCGGGCGACAGCCTGCTGGCCGCCTTCGGTGCCGAAGGCGCGCACGAAGACGATGCGGCACGTGCCGTGCACGCCGGCCTGGCGCTGCTGGCCCGCGGTGCCCAGATAGGCCGCGAGGTGCAGGCCCGACACGGCCACGCAGGCCTGAACGTGCGCGTGGGTGTGCACACCGGCCGTGTGCTGCTGGGCGGTGGTGTCGACGACGAAGGCACGATCCGCGGCATGACGGTCAACGTGGCAGCGCGGCTCGAGCAGGCCGCGCCGCCGGGCGCGCTGCGCATCAGCCACGACACCTGGCGCCATGTGCAGGGCCTGTTCGTGGCCCAGGTGCAGCCGGCGCTGCAGGTCAAGGGGCGCGACGAACCGCTGCTGTCCTACCTGGTCGACGCGGCGGTGCCCGGCGCCGTGCAGGCCCACCGCGGCCTGGACGGCGTGAACACGCCACTGCTGGGCCGTGATGCCGAACTGGCCGGACTGCTGGCCAACTTCGACGACGTGCAGGTGCAGGGCAGCGCACGCGCCTGCACCGTCATCGGCGAAGCCGGCCTGGGCAAGAGCCGTCTGGTGCTGGAAGTGCAGCAGCACTTGCAGGCCCGTGTGCCCGTCGGCCCTGCAGGCAGCACACGCAGCACGCTGACGGTGCTGTTGGCGCGCGCCCACCCGGCCCATCAGATGCAACCTTACCGCCTGCTGCGCGACATGCTGGCCGCGCACCTGCAGGTGGTGGACAGCGACAGCGCCGACTCCGCGCGCCGCCGGCTGTGCGAAGGCCTGGCGCCGGCTTTTGCGGGCCAGGGTGACGCACCGCTGCACGCCATCGGCCAGCTCATCGGGCTGGACTTCGCGGCCAGCCCGCATGTGGCCCACGTCGACCCGCGCGATCTGCGCAAACGGGCGCTGGCCGCGCTGGACCATTGGCTGCAGTCACTGGCGGCCGAACACCAGGGCCCGCTGCTGCTGGTGGCCGAAGACCTGCACTGGGCCGACGACGCGTCGCTCGACCTGCTGCTGCAGTGGATGGCCGGCCCGCTGCCCATCTTGCTGCTGGCCACCGCGCGGCCGGCGCTGCTGGAGCGCCGCCCCGACTGGGCCCAGGGTGTGGCCGGTCACCGCCAACTGCTGCTCGACGGCCTGGGCCGCGAAGCCAGCGCGGCACTGGCCGCTGCGCTGTTGCAACGCATGCCGCAGGTGCCGCCCGACCTGCTGCAGCTGCTCACGCACCATGCCGACGGCAACCCTTACTACATGGAAGAGCTGCTGAAGATGTTGATCGACGACGGTGTCGTCAGCACCGAAGGGGGTGTCTGGCAGGTTCAGGCCCAGCAACTGGCCAGCGTGCAGCTGCCCACCACGCTGGTGGGTGTGCTGCAGGCGCGTCTGGACAGCCTGGCCGAAGGTGAGCGACAGGCACTGCAGCAGGCGGCCATCGTGGGCAGCGTGTTCTGGGACGAAGCGCTGGCGGCGCTGGACGTGCGGGCGCCGCAGCAGCTGCCGGGCCTGCACGACAAGGCGCTGGTGCAGGCACGCGAAGGCAGTGCCTTCGAAGGCACCACCGAAGAAAACTTCCGTCACCACCTGCTGCAGCAGGTGGCCTACGACACCGTGTTGAAGGCGCAGCGCCGCAGTGGCCACGCGGCGGCGGCACGCTGGCTGGCGCACCGCGTGGCGGGCCGTGCCAGCGAACACCTGGCCACCACGGCCCAGCATTTCCTGCAGGCTGGCGAACTGGAAGAAGCCGCACGCTGGCTGGCCGATGCTGCCGACCATGCGGCCAAGCGCTTCGACAACAGCAACGCCCTGGCCCTGGCACGCCGGGCGCTGGAAGTCATTCAGCCCGGGCAGACCGAGCTGCAGGTGCGGCTGCTGGGCCGGGTGGTCAAGCTCGCCGACCTGATGGCCGACCGCCGCGCACAAGGCGATGCCATCCAACAGCTGCTGACGCTGGCCGCGCGGCCCGACGCACCGCCGCGCTGGTATGCCAACGCCCAGCTGACGCAGGCCACCTGGCAGTTCCGCACCGGCAAACACGAAGACGCCGAACTCAGTGCACAGGCGGCCGTCGAAGCCGCGATGGCGGCCGGTGAGGACTTGATCGCCGCCGAGGGCTTCAACCTGCGCGTGGTGATGGCCCGGCTGCGCGGGGACCAGGCCGCAGCCCGGCAACATGGCCTGGCCGGCCTGCAGATTGCGCGGCGCTGCCAGGCCCCCAGCTTCGAGCTGCGGCTGCAAGGCAACCTGGGCCTGTGTGACTTCGAGCTGGGCCACCTGGAGTCGGCCCGCGACGCATTGGCCAGCAGCCTGGCGCTGGCGCGGGTGCACGGCCCCGAGGCCTTGCTGCCGGTGCTGATCGCCAACCTGGCGGCCATCCATGTGCAGATGGCCGACTACACCGTGGCGCTGCGTTGGGCCGAAGAAGGCATCGCCGCAGGCACCTTGCTGGGCGACCGCGTGCACACGCTGGTGGCGCAGCTGAACCAGTCGCAGGCGCTGTGGGGGCTGGGCCGCTGCGAGCAGCGGCCCGAGCTGGTGGAACGAGCGCGTGACATCGGCGCTCAATGTGTCGAGGGCCTGCAGGCAGCGCAGTCCTTTCTGCTCGAAGCCGTGGGGCGCGAATTGCAGGCCGACATCGAGCTCGCGCTGGGTCGGCTCGAGGCCTCGCTGGCCAGTTTCCAGGCTGCCGAGCAAAGGTACGAAGAGCTGGGCCAGGAACCGGGTCGCCTGAACAGCCGCGCTGGGGTCGTGTACCTGCGCAGCCTGCTTGCCCCAGAACGGCCAGCCGCCGAATCCCTGGCCGACCTGGCACCCGTGCTCGAACGCCTGCGCGACTGTCCAGCGCACGACCCGGTGGGCGGCAATCTGCGCACACGTTTGCTGTGTTACCACCTGCTGGCCCGCGTCGGCCACGCCGACGCGGCCCTGCTGCTGAAACAGGCCCAGGCCACGCTGCAGGACTCGCTGGACCGCTTCGTGGACCCGGCATTGCGCGATCAGTACCTGCGCCAGCAGACCCACGTGCGCGAACTGCATGCCGTGCTGGCGGGGCTTGCCGCCCCATGAGCCGTCCGCCCGCTTGCCCGGCCTGCAGAGCCGACATGGCCAGCCGACGCGCACGCCGTCCCCCGGTGCAGCAAACTGCCACGGCAGTGCCCTTCACTTCGGGGCCTCGGAGCGCCCGCGACTGACTAAGCTGCAAGCTTCGCGCGGGCAGCGTCTGCCCGGCACCTGAAGCGTTTCCCTTGAACCGCAGACCCTGAATGAACGTGAAGTTCAAGCGCCTGAGCAGCAGCTTGGTGACCCGTCTGGTGCTGATGAGCCTGGTCTTGCTGGTGCTGGGCACCTTGGTCAGCTACTGGCAGTTGACCCGCTTTCTGCGCCAGGACCTGACGGCGATGGTGGCAGAGCAGCAAGCCACCCTGGCCGACTACGTGGCACGCGACGTCGACGCCGGCTTGGCGCTGCGCCTGCAGTTCCTGCAGCGCACCGCGCGGGACCTGTCGCCCGGCCTGCTGCAGCGTCCGGCTGACTTGCAGGCCTGGCTGGCCCGGCGTCATCAGTTGCAGCCGCTGTTCGACCTGGGCCTGCTGGTGCTCGACCCCGCAGGCCGGGTGATAACCATGGATTCGCCTGGGCCGACGCTGGGAGCCGGGTCCTTTGCCCCCGAAGTTGCCCAACTGGCCCAACTGGCCCAGCGACCGCCGGGCGACCTGCAGGGTTGGGTCGGCAGCCCCCGCCGCGGCCTGGCGGGCACGCAGCCCATGCTGCCACTGGTGGCCCCGCTGCGAAGCGCCGATGGCGCGTTGCTCGGTCTGCTGCTCGGGGTCGAGGCACTCACCCCAAAAGGTTTCCTGTCGCGCGTGCTCGAGCAGCGCATTGCGCCGGGCACCGACCCTGCCGACACCGGCAACGCACCGGCCAAGACCCCGGGCCCGGGTTTGTTGCTCGTGGCGCCGCACGAGGGCCTTTTTGTGGCCTCGACGCAGCCCGACAGGGTGATGCAGCCCACGCCGGCCAGCGGCATCAACCTGCTGCACGACCGTGCGATGGCCGGTTACCGCGGCAGCGGCACCACCGTCAACGCCCGCGGCGTGGAAGAGATCGCGGCCATCGCTTCGGTGCCGCTGAGCGGCTGGTTCGTGGTCGCCCGCATGCCCACGGCCCAGGCCTTCGCCAGCGTCACGCGCTTGCAGAAGTTCATCTTGCAGCGGCGCCTGCCGGTGGTGGCGGTGGTGGTGCTGCTGATCGCCGGCGTTTTTGCCTGGCTGCTGCGGCCACTGTTGCGCTCTGCCGCGCTGGCCGAGCGCATGACCCGTGGCGAGGTGCCGCTGGCGCCGCTGCCCGTGGTGCGCGACGACGAAGTGGGCCACCTGACCGACGCCTTCAACCGCCTGCTGGCCAAGCTGGGTGAGCAGCAGGCCGAACTGGAACGCCTGGCGCACCACGACAACCTGACCGGCCTGCCCAACCGCAAGCTGCTGATCGACCGCCTGCAGCAGGCACTGTCGCGTGCTCAGCGCCAGGGCAGTTCGGCGGCGCTGCTGTTCATGGACCTGGACGGTTTCAAGGGCCTGAACGACTCGCTGGGCCACGAAACGGGCGACGCCGCGCTGCGCGCCATTGCCCAGCGGCTGGCGGTGGCGGTGCGCCAGGGCGACACGGTGGCGCGCCTGGGCGGTGATGAATTTGTGCTGCTGGCGCCCGACCTGGCCGGTGACACACAGGCCGCCGTGGCGGCCCTGGTGCAGAAGTGCCGCGATGCGGTGCGGCAGCCTCTGCAACTGGGCGGCCGGCTCCACACGCTGGGCGTGTCCATCGGCACCGCGGTGTCACGTGGCCAACACAGCCCTTCGGAGCTGCTGGAAGCGGCCGACAAGGCCATGTACGCCAGCAAACCCACGGGCCGCGAAGCCCAGGTGAGCGGCGCCGTGCTCGAGGCGCCAGACGCCACGCAGACGGCCTGAGTGCACGAGGGCTCCGGCCTCAGGCCGGGATCAGCGTTGGCAGCGTGCCCGGCAGCAGGATGCTGCGCTCGACGGTGTGGATCTGCGTGTGGCCGCAGAAGGCCATCGTCACGTCCAGTTCCTTGTGGATGATCTGCAGGGCCTTCGTGACACCCGCTTCACCCATCGCGCCCAGGCCGTAGACCATGGCGCGGCCGATCATCGTGCCGCGGGCGCCCAGCGCCCAGGCCTTCAGCACGTCCTGCCCGCTGCGGATGCCGCCGTCCATCCAGACCTCGATCTGGCTGCCCACCGCGGCCACGATGGCCGGCAGCGCTTCGATGCTGCTGGGCGCGCCGTCCAACTGCCGCCCACCGTGGTTGCTGACGACGATGGCGTCGGCACCGCTTTTCACGGCCAGCTGGGCGTCCTCGACATCCATGATGCCCTTCAGGATGAGCTTGCCGCCCCACTGTTCTTTCACCCACGCCACGTCGGCCCAGCTCAGCGTGGGGTCGAACTGCTCGTTGGTCCACGAGGCCAGGCTCTTCATGTCGGTGACGGCCTTCACATGCCCCACCAGGTTGCGGAAGGTGTGGCGGCGCGTGCCCGCCATGCCCAGGCACCAGCGCGGTTTGCTGGCCATGTTCAGCAGATTGCCCAGCGAAGGAATGACCGACGCGCGCATCTTGTTCTTCAGGTCCTTGTGGCGTTGGCCAATGACCTGCAGGTCCAGCGTCAGCACCAGCGCGCTGCACTTGGCGGCCTTGCAGCGGTCGATCATGCGTTTCATCGCTTCACGGTCGCGCATCATGTAGAGCTGGAACCAGAAGGGCGCGCTGGTGTTCTCGGCCACGTCTTCGATGCTGCAGATGCTCATCGTCGACAGCGTGAAGGGGATGCCGAATTTTTCGGCCGCACGGGCGGCGTGGATCTCGCCGTCGGCGTGCTGCATGCCGGTCAGGCCCACGGGCGCGATGGCCACCGGCATCTTCACCGCCTGGCCCACCATCGTGGTGGCGGTGCAGCGGTTTTCCATGTTCACGGCCACCCGCTGGCGCAGCTTGATCTTCTGGAAGTCGTCGCTGTTGGCGCGGTAGGTGCCTTCGGTCCAGCTGCCGCTGTCGGCGTAGTCGTAGAACATGCGCGGCACACGCTGTTTGGCCAGCACACGCAGGTCTTCGATGGTGGTGATGACGGTCATCTTGTTTTGTCTCCTGTGGCCTGCGATGCTAGCCAGCTCTGGCGGGCCGGCCCGGAATGTTCTTCAGGCCTGACGCGAAACCCGCGAAACCAGGGCGCGCGCCTGCTGCTCGATGTGCGTGCAGGTGGCGGTCAGCCAGGCGGCAAACAGCGGTGCAGCGCCGCTGTCGGCGTGTGGCGTCAGCACGTAGGGGTTGGTCGGCTCGGTGCTGATGCCGAACAAGGGCCTCAGTGCGCCACTTTCCAGCCAGTGGCGGGCCAGGCTGGGTCGGCCCAGCACCACGCCCTGGCCGCTGACCGCCGCTTCCAGCGTCAGGCCCAGGTCCACCAGTTTCGTGCCGGTGGAGGGTTCAGGCCAGTTCAGCCCCGCCGCCTTGAACCAGGGCGCCCAGGGCTCCAGCGGTGTGCGCAGCAGCGGCGCGTGGGCCAGGTCGGCTGGTGCGTTCAGCGCCGGCAGGCGGGCCAGCAGCGCGGGTGATGCCATCGGCAGCACACGGTCGTTCAGCAGCACCTGGCCGGGCAGGCCCTGGCCGTTGCGCACTTCGATGTCGGACTCGCCGCTGGCGGTGTCCAGGTAAGGAATCGACAGCACCACCTCGAGCTCGATCTCGGGGTGGGCTGCGGTGAAGCTCTCGAGCCCCGGCACCAGGATCTGGCGCGCGAAGGTGGGTGGTGTGGTGACCCGCAACTTCTGCAGCCGCTGCTGAGCGCGCTGGTGTTGCGGCATGGCCGCCAGCAGGCCCAGGGCCTGGCTCACCTGCTGCAGGTACTCACGTCCGCCAGCGGTCAGGGACAGGGTGCGTGCACCCCGCACAAACAGTGGCGCGCCCAGCAGGTCTTCAACCGTCGCCACCCGCTTGCTGACGGCGCTGGCGGTGACGGCCAGCTCGTCGCCCGCCCGCTCGAAGCTGCCCAGGCGCGCCGCGGCTTCGAAAGCGCGCAGGCCGTCGATGGAAGGAAAGCGCAACTCGCGGCTCATGGTCTGCCTCGGCGCCAGTCTAAGCGCGCTACAACTTGACCAGCCCACCGGCCCGCACGCCCAAGAGCCGGATGCGCCGTGCCAGGTCCACCCGTTTCAGGCACTGACCTGCGGCGTGGCGGATGGCGGCCTTGTCCGCCACCGGTTCGGGCAGCGTCAGGTCGCGTGTGACGGTCTTGAAGTCGTCGAAGCGCAGCTTGATGCCGATGGTGCGGCCGGCGTAGCCCTTCTTCTGCAGGTCGGTGGCCACCTGCTCGGCCAGCTGCGTGAAGATGCGTGTCAGTTCGGCACGGTCGCGCACGGCATGCAGGTCGCGGTCGAAGGTGGTTTCGCGGCTCATGCTGACGGGTTCGCTGTGCGTCACCAGCAGCCGGTCGTCCACACCGTGGGCCGCGTCGTGCAGCCAGCGGCCGTAACTGCGGCCGAAGTGTTCGGTCAGGAAAGCGCGGTCCTTGGCCGCCAGGTCGGCGATGGTGCGGATGCCCATGTCGGCCAGCTTGACGCCGGCCTTGGGGCCGATGCCGTTGATGCGTCGCACCGGCAGCGGCCAGATGCGCGTGGGCACCTCGGCCTGCGTCAACACGGTCAGGCCGTCGGGTTTGTCCAGTTCGCTGGCGATCTTGCTCAGCAGCTTGTTGGGCGTGACACCGACCGAACAACTCAGCCCCGTGGCGCGTTTGACGGTGTTGCGGATTTCCTGCGCCACCGCGCGCACGCCGCCGGTGGTGTCGAAGCCGATGGTGTCCTGCGCGCCGGGCACATCGCTCAGGTCGATGTAGATCTCATCGATGCCACGGTCTTCGATGACCGGCGCCACCTCGGCCACTGCGGCCTTGAAGCGGCGGGAATAGTGGCGGTACTGGTCGAAGTCCACCGGCAGCAGCACCGCCTGCGGCGCCAGCGCGGCGGCTTTCATCAGGCCCATGCCGCTGTGCACACCGAAGTCGCGCGCAGCGTAGGTGGCGGTGGTGACGACGCCACGGCCGGCATAGCCGGCCAGCGTGGAGAAGGTGCGTGTGCCGCCGGGCAGCAACACCGGCTGGTGGCGCCGCCCGCCGCCGATGACCACCGGCTGCCCGGCGAGTTCGGGGTAACGCAGCAGTTCCACCGAGGCATAGAAGGCATCCATGTCCAGGTGGGCGATCCAGCGGCGGGGTGGCATGGGCATGCAGTGGCGGTGTCGGCGGCGAGCGTAACGCGCGCGCGGCCCGTGGCCGCCAAGGGCCTCGACGTGGAGTTTTTGGCACGCCAGAAACACTTCGACATATAAATGTGCGAAACGCACATTTATAGTAGCCACCATGCGCAGGGCCGGCCCGGCCCACGCGTCCACCGGAGCACACCATGTCTCAGCCTTTTCCCAACCCGTCTCTTTCGAGGCCCTCCCGCCGCACCCTGTTCACGGCCGGCCTGGCGCTGGCGTCGTCCGCCGTGCTGGTGGCTTGCGGCGGCGGCGGTGACACCAGCACCGCACCATCCACGGGCAGTACGTCGCAGGCCAGCAGCTACGCACAAGGCCCCATCACCGGTTTCGGCTCGGTCTTTGTCGGCGGTGTGCGCTACGACGACAGCGCAGCTGCGGTGGAAGACGACGACGGCAACACGATGTCGCGCAGCATGTTGAAGCTGGGCATGGTGGTGGAGGTGGATGCCGGGCGCATCGACCGCCTGGCCTCGACCGCGCTGGCGCTGCGCATCCGCTGGTCCAGCGAAGTGGTGGGCCCGGTGGGCACGGTGGATCCGCTGGCTTCGACTGTGCAGGTGCTGGGCCAGACCGTGTTGGTGACCAGCAGCACGCTCTTTGACGAAACGCTGATGGGCGGCCTGAGCGCGCTGACACCGGGGACCGTGGTCGAGGTCTACGGCCTGCTGGACCCGTCGAACGGCCGCATCGTGGCCACCCGCATCGAAGCCGAGGACAGCGCCAGCGCCTACAAGGTGCGCGGCCAGATCACGAACCTGGACAGCACGGCCAAGACCTTCACCATCAACGGCCTGCCCATCAGCTACACCAACCTGCCGGGCGGCCTGGTTCCGCCGGGGCTGGTGAATGGCCAGTACGTGCGGGTCCGCCTGCAGACCACGCAGGTGGCGGGTGCCTGGGTGGCCACCGGCATCCGTGGTGGCCTGCGTGTGCCGCAGGCCGACCGCGACTCGCATGTCGAAGGCATCGTCACTTCCTTCACCAGCACCAGCACTTTCCAGGTCAATGGCCTGGCGGTGGATGCCAGCAACGCCCGCTTCCCCGACGGGACCGACGGCGTGCGCCTGGGCGCGCGGGTGGAGGTGGAGGGTGTGGTGGTCAATGGGGTCATCGTGGCCAGCAAGGTGGAAATCGAAGAGCGCCGCATCCCGGGTCCGCGCCAGTGGGAATTGCGCGGCGAAGTCGGCAGGCTGAACACCACCGACAAGACCTTCGCGCTGCGCGGGCTGACCGTGTGGTACGGCGGCACGGTGGACTACCGCGACGGCAGCGAAACAAGGCTGAGCAACGGCGCCCGGGTCGAGGTCAAGGGTGTGCTGGCCGCCGACCGCACCCGGCTCGAAGCCAAGCGCATCGAGTTCAAGTGACCCGCCGCCCCCGCGCAGCGTCATGAACCCACGGGCCGGCCGCTACAGTGCGGTCGGCCCGATTCGCCATGAGCAGCCCCGACCCCACCGCACCCGAACACAGCCCCGAACAGCAGGCGCTGCAGGACGCGCTGGCCGGCCTGATGGCGTCGGTGGCGCGGCTGGGTGTGGCGCAGGGGCTGCCTTATGCCCAGGTCGAAGAGATGTTGCGCCTGGCCTTTGTGCAGGCCGCATCGGCGGCACATCCGGGCTTGCCCGAACACCGAAAGGTCAGCCGCATCAGCACCAGCACCGGCATCAACCGGCGCGAGGTTTCGCGCCTGGTGCAGCAGCAGCCGCGCGCGGCCGCACCCCGCAGCCGCTCGCTGGCCAGCGAGGTGTTTGCGCACTGGCGCACGGTGGCGCCCTACCTCGACCCGCTGGCCCAGCCGCGGGTGCTGCCGCGCCTGGGCGAAGCGCCCAGCTTCGAGACCCTGGCGCAGACCGTCACCCGCGACGTGCACCCGCGCAGCCTGCTGGACGAACTGGTGCGCCTGGGCCTGGCGCGCTGGGACGAAGCGCAAGACACCGTCAGCCTGCTCAGCCGCACCTTCACCGCAAGCGGCGACCAGACCCGGCAGCTGGCCTTCCTGGGCGACAACGTGGGTGACCACCTGCGCGCCGCGGTCGACAACGTGCTGGCCGGCAGCACGCGGCTGCACTTCGAACAGGCCGTGTTTGCCGACGGCCTGAGCGCGGCCTCCATCGCATCCGTGCGGCCCGCCGTGCATGAACAGTGGCAGGCCTTGCTGAGGGCCCTGGTGCCGGCGCTGGAAGCGCGGGTCGAGGCCGATGCCCAGAACACCCCCCCACCGCAGGGCCGTCTGCGTGTGGGCCTGTACACCTATCACGAGGGTGACGCGGCCGACGCAACAGCGCCTGCCGGGCCACCACGCAAAGCCCCGCCCGTGCGGGCCAAGCGAAAGACTTGAAATGCATGCTCGACTGAACACCCGCTTTCCGCGCCTGGCCTGTGCGCTGGCGCTTTCCTTGAGCCTGGCGCTCACGTCTTGCGGCGGCGGTGTGGGCACCGGCGGCACAGGCGGCGAAAGTTATGCCGCCGGTCCCATCACCGGCTTTGGCTCGGTCATCGTGGGCGGTGTGCGCTTCGACGACACAGCGGCCACGGTCGAAGACGGTGAAGGCGGCGTGCGGTCTCGCGACGAGTTGCGCCTGGGCATGACGGTCGAAGTGAACGGTTCGGCCATCACCACTGGCAGCAGCGGCCCCGTGGCCAGCGCCAGCCGCATCCGCTTCGAAAGCGAACTCTCGGGCCTGGTGGGCCTGGTGGATGCGGCCGGCGGCAGCTTCACGATGCTGGGCCAGCGTGTGACGGTGGACGACAGCACCGTGTTCGACGAGCGCCTGACGGGGGGGCTGGCTGGCCTGGGCACCGGCCAGCCGCTCGAGGTGTTTGCCAGCTTCGACGCCGCCGGTCAGCGCTACCGCGCCACCCGCATCGAACCCGCCGCGCTGGCACGCGGCCTGCGGCTGCGCGGCCAGGTGTCGCAGGTGGACACCGTGGCCCGCACGCTGCGGGTGGGCGGGGTCAGCTACAGCTACGCCGGTGCCACCCACGTGCCGGCTGGCCTGGCGGCCGGGCAATTTGTGCGGCTGCGCATGGAGTTCGACTTGCTGCCGGCGCCGCGCTGGGTGGTGCAGTCTTTCGGACTGGCCTGGCAGCCCCTGGCCGACGCCGACGGCCTCAAGGTCGAGGGGCTGATCAGCAGCTTCACGTCCAGCAGCAGCTTCAGTGTCAATGGCCGCACGGTCAACGCCACGGCAGCCAGTTTCCCCGACGGCACCGCCGGGCTGGCGCTGGGCGTGCGGGTTGAGGTCGAAGGGGCGGTGCGCAGCGGCGTGCTGCAAGCGGCCAAGGTGTCGATCGAAAGCGACGACGACGTGCGCGACCGGGGATTCGAACTGGAAGGTGCAATCTCGACGGTCGACACCCTGGGGCGCACCATCACGGTTCGTGGCGTGCTCGTGGGCACGGCGCGCCCCGACCTGCGGCTGGAAGGGGGTGTCGAGAGCGACCTGCGTGTCGGCCGCCGCGTCGAAGTGCGTGGGGTGCTGGCGCCCGACCGCCGCAGCGTCGATGCCACGCGCATCCGCTTTCGCTGAGCGTGCCTGGCTTGACCGACTGGCGGTGCTGCCTACACTGGGCGACGTCACACTGGTGATGACACGCCCACGGAGCCGCCATGAATCCTGCAACTGCACGGCCTGATTTCCCCGAGCAGCGGGCCCTGACAGCGTCGACGCTGGCCCTGGTGGTGGCCGTCGGCGGTGTGGCGATGTTCCTTCCTCCCTTGGTCAAACACACGGTGGAGATGCCCTTGCGTGCGGTGGCCGCGGGCCTGGCGATGGCCTGTGTGATGGTGTTGCACTGGGTGTTCCTGGGCCTGGCGGCGCAGCGCATGCAGCGCTCGGTGGCCGGTTGGGTGAGCTTGTCGGTACTGCTGTTTCCGGTGGGCAGTGCCACGGCGCTGATCCTGCTGGGCTGGTTTGCCGACGAACGGCGTGCGCCGCGTGCGGCGGTGTGAGCGCTGCCCTTGCCCGAAACCGCCCCTCACCAGCGCCTGCGCCAGGAGCTGCGCTTCGCCCACCTGCCGTCGGGCGCGCGCATTGCCTGGGCGCGCAACGGCCAGGGCCCGCCGCTGCTGCGGGCTGCGCACTGGATGACACACGTCGAATACGACGCCGAGTCGGCACTCTACCGGCCCTGGCTCGAACGCCTGGGCCGTGCACTCACCATCTACCGCTTCGATGAACGCGGCAGCGGCCTGTCGGGCCAGGACAATGTGACGCCCAGCCTGGAATCGGCGGTCGAAGAACTGGCCGTGGTGATGGACGCCGCCGGCCTGCAGCGTGCCGCCTTGCTGGGCATCTCGGGCGGTGCCGCACCGGCCATCGCCTACGCCGCGCGCCACCCCGATCGCGTGAGTGCGCTTGTGCTTCTCGGTGGCTACGCGCAGGGCCTGATGCAGGGCCTGCCGTCGGTCGAGCAGCTGGCTTATGTGCAGGCACAGGCGCAACTGATCGAACTGGGCTGGGGCGTGCGCAATTCGCCGGTGCAGCAGTTCATCACCGCTACCATGCTGCCTGACGGCACCCCCGAGCAGGTGGCGGCGCTGAACGAGCAGCAGCGACGCTCGTGCGACGGCCGCCAGGCCAAGGCCATTTTCCTGTCGCGGTTGAACCTGGACGTGCGGGCCGAACTGGCCGCGGTGCGCTGCCCGACGCTGGTGCTGCACGCCGAAGGTGATGCTGCGGTCAGCGTCGAACGCGGGCGCGAACTGGCGGCGGCCATCCCGGGCGCGCGCTTCGAGTCGCTGCGCACACGCAACCACGTGCCCATGGCCGGCGAACCGGCCTTCGAACGGTTCTGCGACGCGGTGGCCGAGTTCGTGGGGCCTGCACCCGAGGCCGGCGCCGGCCAGGCCTTCACGCCGCGCGAGCGCCAGTTGCTGGCGCTGGTGGCGCGCGGGCGTGACAACCTGCAGATTGCCGCCGAGCTGGGTCTGGCCGACAAGACGGTGCGCAACGCGCTGTCGCTGCTGTACAGCCGATTGGGTGTGGACGGACGCAGCCACGCCGTGGTGCGGGCACGCGAACTCGGCTTCAGCTGACCCCTGGATCGTGGGGGTGGTGGGACTCATGTCCCGGTGCCCGGCCCGCTGCGCGCGCAGGGTGTGACCCGTTCGGACAGTTGTCCCGTGGCGCCAGGGGCCGCGGCCGCTTGCAATGGGACTCCTCAAATCCGGAGTTCATCCCATGAAGCTTTTGTCTTGCAGCCCGACCCCGGGCTCGCGATCACTGCAGGTCTTCGGCTTGTACCTGTGCGGCACAGGCGCACTGCTCTTGCTGGCGCCCGCCGTGCTGCTGGCCCCGCTGGACTTGCCGGTGCCGCAGGACGTCTGGATCCACATCCTGGGCGTCGTGGCCCTGGCGCTGGGTTTCAGCGACCTGATGGCCGCCCGCGAAGGGGGTGTCAGTCTGCTGAGGGCATCGGTCTGGCGCCGCGCCTTGGCCGGTGTGGCACTGCTGGCGCTGGTGCTGGCCGCCATGGCGCCTGCTGCCGTGTTGCTGTTCGCCCTGGTCGACATGGCCGCCGCGGTCTGGACGGCACTGGCCATGCGCTGCACCCCTTTGACCACCCTGCAAACCGCCTGAGGCCAACATGACCCGTTTCAAACCCTGGAAACTCCTGGCCTGCACCGGGCTGGCGGCGCTGAGCCACATCGCACAAGCCGAGTTCGTGCCCTTCAGTGCCGTGGTGGACGGCAGCTCGGAAATCGTCGAGGTCGTCGACCCCAGCGGACCCGTCGTGCGCGTGCAGACCGCCGCGCTGGGCGTGGGGTCCTTCGGCTCGCTGAACTACTTCTCTGGCGACCTGCTGAACCTGGCCACCGGCGAAGGCCGTGGCAGCAACCGCTTCGTGATGGTCGACGGCGATGAACTCTTCGGCAACTTCGACGTGCAGATGCTGCCCGGCCTGGACCCTTCGCTGTTCACGCTGAGCGGCCTGGTCACCTTTGTCGGCGGCACCGGTGACTTTCTGAACGCCCGTGGCAGCGCGGCCTTCAACGGCACCGGGCAGTTCATCGCCGCCAGCCTGGCACTGACCCACTTCGAGTTCGTGGGTCGCGTCGACGTGGCCGATGTGCCCGAACCCGCGACCCTGTTGCTGGTGGCTGCAGCGCTGGTGCTGATGGCCGGGCTCGCCCGATCAGGCCGCCAGCCGCTGCCGGTGTCGTTCGATCTGGGCGCGCACCTGAACCGGTGCGGTACCGCCTGACACCTGGCGCGCGTTCAGCGAACCGCGCAGCGTCAGCACCTCGGCCACGTCGGCCGTGATGCTGGCGTTCAGCGTTTGCAGTTCGGCCAGCGGCAGCTCGGCCAGGTCCACACCCCGCTGGATCGCGATCTTCACTGCGTGGGCCACGGTTTCGTGGGCATCGCGGAAGGGCAGGCCCTTTTTCACCAGGTAGTCGGCCAGGTCGGTGGCCGTGGCATAACCCTTGAGTGCAGCGCGCTCCATGGCCTCTTTCTTGACGCTGATGCCACCCACCATCTCGGCCATGATGCGCAAGGTGTCGCTCAGTGTGTCGACGGTGTCGAACAGTGGTTCCTTGTCTTCCTGGTTGTCCTTGTTGTAGGTCAGCGGCTGGCCCTTCATCAGCGTGATCAGGCCCATCAGGTGGCCCACCACACGCCCGCTCTTGCCGCGCGCCAGTTCGGCCACGTCGGGGTTGCGCTTCTGCGGCATGATGGAACTGCCGGTGCAGTAGCGGTCGGCCAGGTCGATGAAGCCGAAATTCTGGCTCATCCACAGCACGATCTCTTCGGCCAGGCGCGACACGTGCACCATGCTGATGGTGGCAAAGGCGCTGAATTCGAGCGCGAAGTCGCGGTCGCTGACAGCGTCCAGGCTGTTCTGGCACACACCGTCGAAGCCCAGTGCCCGGGCCACGGCCTCGCGGTCCAGCGGGTAGCTGGTGCCGGCCAGCGCGGCGGCACCCAGCGGCAGTTGGTTGGTGCGTTTGCGCACGTCCTGCAAGCGTTCGGCGTCGCGCGAGAACATCTCGACGTAGGCCAGCAGGTGGTGGGCAAAGCTGACTGGCTGTGCCACCTGCATGTGGGTGTAGCCAGGCATCACGGTGTCGGTGTGCTGGGCGGCCAGGTCCACCAGCGCACGCTGCATGTCGACCAGCAGCAGGTTGATCTTGTCGATCTCGCCGCGCAGCCACAGCCGCACGTCGGTGGCCACCTGGTCGTTGCGGCTGCGGCCGGTGTGCAGGCGCTTGCCGGCGTCGCCCACCAGCGTGGTCAGACGGGCCTCGATGTTGAGGTGCACGTCTTCGAGTTCCAGCTTCCATTCGAAGCGGCCGGCTTCGATGTCGGCCACGATCTGCGCCATGCCACGCTGGATGGCCGCCAGGTCGTCGGCGCCGATGATGCCTTGCGCCTGCAGCATGGCCGCGTGGGCCAGGCTGCCGTCGATGTCGGCGCGCCACAGGCGCTGGTCGAAACCGACGCTGGCGGTGTAACGCTTGACGAGTTCGCTCATCGGTTCGCTGAACAGCGCGGACCAGGCCTGTTTCTTGTTGGCCAAGGGATCGTTGGCCAGGGGATCGTGGGACATGCGGTGGTTCGGGCCCAGGGGCCGCTGCGGATGAACTTCGTATTATCCGGCCCGACATGACAGCACCCGGCCCCACCGACCCACCCAGCAAGGACACCCGCCTGCTGGGCATCGACCTGTCGGCGATGCCCACCCGGCCGGCCAGCCTGTGGCCCGAGAGCACCCGCGCTGGCGGTGCCAGTTCCAGCTTCGTGCCCACCCGCTTCGACCCGCTGGCCGAAGAACGCGCGCGCATCGACGAACTGGGTGCCGCGGCTTTCGACGTCTGCCACCCCGCGCTGGCGCTGCGTGCGGTGCTGCTGGTGCAGGCCGTGCTGGCGCTGGTGGCGCTGGTGCATGCGCAGGACACGCTGCAGTGGCTGGAACGTCAGGCCACGCTGGCTTTTGGTGGTGTCGCGGCCACGGGGCTGTGGCTGGTGCTGCTGTGCGCCATGCGCCGACCGCTGCGCCGTTTGCCCGCGGCCGGCCGGGCCGCGCTGGTGCTCCTGCTGGGTGCAGCAACCGCAGCCGCGGTCTGGTTGCCGCTGGCCTGGGCCGGGCTGGTGCAGGGCGGCGGGCTGCAGCTGGCGGCCGTGCTGTTGGGCGGCCTGGCCATCGCCGCCGTGTTGTGGGCCTGGCTGGACTTGCGCGCCCGCATCTGGCACCCCGCCAACGCCAGCGCGCGCCTGGCCGAATTGCAGTCGCGCATCCGCCCGCACTTCCTGTTCAACGCCTTGAACACCGCGCTGGCGCTGGTGCGGGTGGACCCGGCGCGGGCCGAAAGCGTGCTGGAAGACCTGTCGCAGCTGTTCCGTGTCGCGCTGGCCGAAGTGGGCACCTCGGTGACGCTGGACGACGAGATCGACCTCGCGCGCCGCTACCTGGCCATCGAGCAGGTGCGATTCGGCCAGCGGCTGGTGGTGCACTGGGACGTCGACCCGCACACCGGCCAGTCGCGCTTGCCGCCGCTGGTGCTGCAGCCGCTGGTGGAAAACGCGGTGCGCCACGGCATCGAACCGGCCATGACCGGTGGGCGTGTGTGGGTGCAGACGCAACGGCAGCGTGGGCAGGTGGTGGTGACGGTGAGCAACACCTTGGCCGACGACGAAGACGCCGGCGTCCCCGGCCTGGCGGCCCAGGGCCACGGCATGGCGCTGCACAACGTGCGCGAGCGCCTGCGCCTGCTGCACGACGTGGCCGCGCAATGTGATGTGTGGCGTGACGAGGTGCTGCCGGGTGGCGCGCCGGGCGCCTGTTTCCACGCCCGCATCGTCTTGCCCGCCCCTTGAAAAAACGCCGATGAAGCTGCGTGTGCTGATCGTGGACGACGAATCGCTGGCGCGCCTGCGCCTGCGCAGCCTGATCGAGGACCTGGGCCCCGAGCTGGCCCGAGGTGGCGCCGTGCTGCCCGAGGTCACCGCCGAAGCCGCCGATGCCGATGAAGCCCTGCGGGCGCTGCGCGACCAGTCTGCTGACCTGGTGCTGCTGGACATCGGCCTGCCGGGCCGCGGCCCGCAAGGCGGGCTGAAGCTGGCAGCGGCGCTGAAGGCCCTGCCGCAACCCCCGGCCGTGGTCTTCGTCACCGCACATGCCGAACACGCGCTGCGGGCTTTCGAGCTGGAAGCGCTGGACTACCTGACCAAGCCGGTGCGCCGCGACCGCCTGCTGGCCGCGCTGCAACGGGCTCAGCAGCGCTTGGCGTTGTTGCAGGCTGCGCAAGGCACGACGGGCGCAGCCCCCACGACCCTGATCGACCCGGTGTTGGTGGTCAGCGACCGCGGCCGTGTGCTGCGCCTGCCGGTGCGCGAGGTGCTGGTGCTGAAGGCCGAGCAGAAGTACGTCACGCTGCGCACGGCCACCCGCACGCTGGTGCTGGACGACCCGCTGGCCGACCTGGAACGGCGCCTGGGCGCAGGCTTCGTGCGCATCCACCGCAGCACGCTGGTGGCGGTGGCCGCCATCCAGGCGCTGGAACTGCGCAGCGGTGGTGCCGGCGGCGCGCCCAGCGAAGGCAGCGACAGCGACGGCTGGGCCGTGCACGTGGTGCCACTGGACGAATGGCTGCCGGTGTCGCGCCGGCAGTTGGCCGAGGTCAAGGCGGCAATGAGCGCCGCCTTGCCGCATCAACCGCCGGTCTGAGCGGCGCTTGCTGACGACCGGCTGCAGCGGCGCAGCTGTCGGCCCTTCTCAGGCCTTGGCTCGGCGCGGCTTCAGCCGGTGTTGCGCAAACCCGCGGCAATGCCGTTGATCGACAGGTGGATGCCACGCTGCAGCCTTTCCACCTTGTCGGCGCCCGATTCGGTGACCGCCCGGTTGCGGTAGCGGCGCATCAGTTCCACCTGCAGGTGGTTCAGCGGGTCCAGGTAGGGGAAACGGTGCGCGATGCTGCGGGCCAGCGCCGGGTTGGACTGCAGGCGTTCGCTGTCGCCGGTGATCAGGTTCAGCGCGTCATTGGCACGCTGCCATTCGGCGCGCAGCAGCGCAAAGATGCGCTTGGCCACCGCTTTGTCTTCCACCAGTTCCACATAACGTGAGGCGATGCGCAGGTCGCTCTTGGCCAGCACCATGTCCAGGTTGGACAGCAGGGTGCGGAAGAAGGGCCACTGCTTGTGCATGCGCTGCAGCAGTTCAACGCGCTGTGCGCGATCGGGCCCGGCCAGGAAGCTGTCGATGGCGGTGCCAAACCCGCACCAGCCCGGCAGCGCCATGCGGCACTGGCCCCAGCTGAAGGACCAGGGAATGGCGCGCAGGTCTTCGATGGCACGGGTGGCCTTGCCGTCCTTCTGGCGCACGGCCGGCCGACTGCCGATGTTGAGTTCGGCGATCTCGCGAATCGGCGTGGCGGCAAAAAAGTAGTCGGTGAAGCCCGGGGTTTCGTAGACCAGTTTGCGGTAGGCCTTGAAGCTGGTTTCACTGATTTCCGCCGCGGCTTCCAGAAAGGCTTTCGGCGCACTCTTGGTCGGGTGCAGCAGCGTCGCTTCCAGTGTGGCCGCGACCAGCGTTTCCAGGTTGCGCCGGCCAATCTCGGGGTTGGCGTACTTGCTGGCGATGACTTCGCCTTGTTCGGTCAGGCGGATCTGTCCGTTCACGGTGCCGGGTGGTTGCGCCAGGATGGCCTGATAGCTGGGGCCGCCGCCGCGGCCCACGGTGCCACCGCGGCCATGGAACAGGCGCAGCGTCACGGCTTTGCCAACCTGGCTCTTGCCGATGTCGGCAAACAGCGCGGCCAGCGCGATCTCGGCACGGTAGAGCTCCCAGTTGCTGGTGAAGGTGCCACCGTCCTTGTTGCTGTCGCTGTAACCGAGCATCACGTCCTGCTCGGCACCGCTGGCCATCACCAGTGGCAGCACGCCGGGCAGCGCGTAGAACTCGCGCATGATGGGTTCGCTGCGCCGCAGGTCACCGATGGTCTCGAACAACGGCACGGTGATCAGGGCCGCCCGTGCGGCGGTGTCCAGGGTGCCCGTCAGCAGCCCGACTTCCTTCTGCAGCAGCAGCACCTCCAGCAAGTCACTCACCTCTTCGGTGTGGCTGATGATGCAGTGGCGGATGGCGCCTGCACCATGGCTGGCCAGCGCCAGCTTGGCGGTTTCGAAGATGGCCAGTTCGTCCAGCGTCAGCGCCGCATAACTTGCGCCGTGCACACGCAGCGGCCGGGCATCGTTCAGCAGCGCCAGCAGACACTGGCGGCGGGCCCCTTCGCCCAGCGCGCTGTAGTCGGGCTGCACACGCGCCACACGCAGCAGGTCGGCGACCACGGCTTCGTGTTTGTCGGAGCTTTGGCGCAGGTCCAGCGTGGCCAGGTGAAAACCGAAGACCTGCACGGCACGTTTCAGGGGCGCGAGTCGCGGGCCCACCAGGGCCTGGGCATGGTGGGTACCCAGCGAGCGTTCGATGACCTGCAGGTCCTGCAGCAACTCCTCGGGCGCGGTGTAGGCATTCTGCGGCGCCACGGCATGGCGCAGCGCGTCGGTGCCGGTCAACTGGTGCAGCGTGGCGGCCAGGCGCGAGTACACGCCGATCAGCGCACGGCGGTAGGGTTCGTCCTTGCGGTGTTCGTTGGTGTCGGGTGAACGGGCGGCCAGCGCCAACATGTCGGTGGACACCGGCGCCAGCGTGCCGCTGATCGACAACTCGGCCCCCAGCAAGTGCACTTCGGTCAGGTAGTGGCGCAGCACCACCTCGGCCTGGCGCGAGAGCGCGTGTTTCAGCGTCGCGGCGGTGACGTTGGGGTTGCCGTCGCGGTCGCCGCCGATCCAGTGGCCCATGCGCAGGAAGCTGGCCACCGGGTGGCCGGGCAGGGCACGTTCGATCTCGCGGTACAGGCGCGGTATCTCGCGCAGGAAGGTGGTGGGGTAGTAGCTGAGCGCGTTTTCCACCTCGTCGGCCACGGTCAGCTTGCTGGTGCGCAGCATGCGTGTCTGCCACAGCTGCGTCACGCGCGCGCGCATCAGCGCTTCGTTGTCGGCCAGCCGGTCGGCGCCGGGCAGGTCGTCGCGTTCACCCAGCAGTTCGGCCACCGCCCGCTCGGCGTCCAGGATGCTCTTGCGCTGCACCTCGGTGGGGTGGGCCGTCAGCACCGGGCTGATGTAGGCGTGCTGCAGTGTGTGTGCGATGTCGGCGGCACGGTGGTCGGCGCGGTGCAGACGTTCGAAGGCGAGGGCCAGCGAACCTTCCTGCAGGTCGCCGGCCTTTTCGTGCACCGCGCGGCGGCGCAGGTGGTGGCGGTCTTCGGCGATGTTGGCCAGGTGGCTGAAATAGCTGAAGGCGCGGATCACCGTCACCGTCTGTTCGGCCGACAGGTTCTTCAGCAGCCGGTCCAGCACGCGCCCGGCGCTGGCGTCGGCCTTCAGCCGGTAGGCCACGGACAGCTGACGCACCCGTTCGATGAGCTCGAAAGCGGCCGATCCTTCCTGCTCGCGGATCACGTCGCCCAGGATGCGACCCAGTAACCGAATATCTTCGACCAGCGGCTTGTTCTTCGCCGCCGCATCGTTCTGGGCCGCGCTGCGGCTCGTTTTGGTGCGTGAAGGCGGGGTCGCGGTCTTCGAAGCGGTGCGTGCCATCAGGATCTCCAGGCGATGTAACCGAGTTACCAATTCTGCCTGCAAGTCGCGGCCCTGACCAACGCCGGAAGCGGTGTGGTCAACGAGCCGCCCCCACCTGGGGGCTGGCTATGATCGGTCCATGACTCAGCTGACGACCCCAGCCACCATCATTGCGACCCGCGAAAGTCGCCTTGCCTTGTGGCAGGCAGAACACGTTCGCGACGTGCTGCAGGGCCGCTTCGGCCTGCAGGTGCAATTGCTCGGCATGACGACCAAGGGCGACCAGATCCTGGACCGCGCCCTGTCCAAGGTGGGCGGCAAAGGCCTCTTTGTGAAGGAGTTGGAAACCGCGCTGGAAACCGGCGCTGCGCACCTGGCCGTGCATTCGCTGAAAGACGTGCCGATGGACCTGCCGCCCGGTTTTGTGCTGGCGGCGGTGTGGGAACGCGAAGACCCGCGCGACGCCTTCGTCTCGACTCGCTACGCGCAGCTGTCCGACCTGCCGCAAGGTGCCGTGGTGGGCACCAGCAGCCTGCGCCGAGTCGTGCAGTTGCTGGCCGTGCGGCCCGACCTGCGGATCGAACCGCTGCGTGGCAACCTGGACACCCGGCTGCGCAAGCTGGACGAAGGTGGTTTCGACGCCATCGTGCTGGCCGCTGCCGGCCTCATGCGCCTGAAGCTGGCCGAGCGCATCCGCTCGCGCTTCGACCCCGGGCAGATGATTCCCGCCGCTGGTCAGGGTGCGCTGGGCATCGAGGTGCGCGAAGACAACACCGCACTCATCGAGTTGCTGGCGAAGACCATCCACCAGCCCACGTTCCTGTCGGCACACGCCGAACGCGCGGTGTCGCGTGGCCTGGGTGGCAGCTGCAGCATGCCGCTGGCGGCCCATGCGGTGTGGCAAGGCAGCCAGTTGCGACTGGATGCAGCACTGGGTGATGCGGCGCAGCCGACCCGGCCGCTGCTGAAGGTGCAGGTCAGCGCGGCCGTCACCGACGAAGCAGGGGCCCGTGCCTTGGGCGCGCAGGCCGTCGCACAGTTGCAGGCAGCGGGCGCCGGCGCTTACCTGCCGGTGGCCTGAGCCGTGCCGGCGCCATGCGCCTGATCGTCACGCGGCCCTTGGCGCAGGCCCAGGGCTGGGTCCGCGACCTGCAAGCACAGGGCCTGGACGCCCAGGCGCTGCCGCTGATCGACATCGTGCCCGTTGGCGACGCTGCGCCGCTGCACCAGGCCTGGCGCCAGCTGCAAGGCCTGTCGCTGGTGATGTTCGTCAGCGCCAATGCGGTGGAACACTTCTTTGCCGCCCGCCCGCCCGACGTGCAGTGGCCCGCCGGGCTGCCAGCCGGCTCCACCGGCCCTGGCACCACGGCTGCACTGCAGTCACACGGGGTGGCGCTGATCGAAGCCCCGCCCGCTGACGCACCGCAGTTCGACACCGAAGCGCTGTGGGCGCGGCTGTCGTCCTGGCCCTGGGCTGGCCGTCGGGTGCTGGCGGTGCGTGGTGAAGACGGCCGTGACTGGCTGGCCGACACCCTGCGCCGGCAGGGCGCGCAGGTGAGTTTCGTGGCTGCCTACCGGCGCCGGCCGTCGATGCTGGATGCCGCGGCCGCGGCCCTGCTGACGGCTGCGCAGGACGCGCCAGCGCAGCATTTGTGGCTTTTCAGCAGCAGCCAAGCCGTGGGCCACCTGCAGGGGCTGGCGCCGCAGGCCGACTGGTCCGCCGCAGGCGCCTTGGCGTCGCACCCACGCATTGCACAAGCCGCCCGCGCTGCGGGTTTTGGCTGGGTGGGTCTGGTGGCGCCAGACCCGCAGGCCGTTGCGCGGCGGGTGCAAGGGCTGCAAGTGCTGCAGGTGCTGCAAGAGGGCAAAGGGTGGCCGCACCTACAATCGGCCCCCCTGTGAACGCCACGCCTGTCAGCGCCGAATCAACACCCGCCGGGGCCGCGCCCGCGACGCCAGTGGTGCCCGTGGCCGCGCCTTCATCCACGTCCACACCCACGTCCACACCCACGCCTGGTGTGCCAGGCCGCTGGATCGCCGTCGGCGCCGCCGTGCTGGCCGCCTTGGCCACCGCCGCAGCGGTGCTGGCCTGGGGTGCGCAGCAGCGGGTGAAGAGCCTCGAAACCGAACTCGTCAGGCGCCAGCAGGACAGTGGCAGTCAGGCCACCGAAGCGCGCACGCTGGCCCGCCAGGCCGAGCTGACGGCACGCGAAACCGCGGCCAAGCTGGCGCTGCTGGAAGCCCGTGTCGCCGAGACTTCGATGCAGCGCACGCAGATCGAAGAACTGATCCAGGCGCTGGCCCGTTCACGCGACGAAAACGTGCTGGCCGACCTGGACGCCGCCATCCGCGTGGCCATGCAGCAGTCGGCCATCACCGGCAGCGCCGACCCGCTGGTGTTGACGCTGAAGCAGGCCGAGGAGCGGCTGGCGCGCATCAACCAGCCGCGGCTCGAGCGTGTGCGGCGCGCCGTGGCGCAGGACCTCGAGCGCACCCGGTCGGCCGGCGTGACCGACATCAACCTGCTCACCATCCGCCTGGACGAAGTCATCCGCCAGGTCGATGACCTGCCCTTGCTGTCGACGGCCGAGCGGCGGGTCTCGGCACGGCCCGCACGGTCGGCACAAGCCGCCGCGGCTGTTTCGGCGGCGTCTGCCGCCAGCGAAGCGGCCTCGTCGGCAGCCAGCACCTGGGCCACCCAGTTCGGCCAGCGCTGGGGCATTTTCGGCGCCTACCTGTGGGACGAAATCAAAGGCCTCGTGCGCGTGACACGCATCGACCAGCCCGAAGCCATGCTGGTGGCACCCGAGCAGGCGTTTTTCCTGCGCGAAAACCTCAAGCTGCGCTTGCTGAATGCACGCCTGGCGCTGCTCTCGCGGCAGTTCGACACCGCGCAGGCCGACCTGCGCGACGCGCAGGCTGCCCTGGACCGCTACTTCGACCGCAGCACACGCAAGGTCACGGTGGCTGCAGAGCTGGTCAAGCAGGTCACCACGCAGGCCCGCCTGGTGACGGCGCCACGCCCGGACGCCACGCTGGCGGCCATTGCCACCGCGTCGGCGGGGCGCTGAAAAGCGCGCGGCGGCGGCAGGGCGACTGACGATGCGTGGTGTCATCTGGCTCGTGCTGCTGTCTGTGGTTGCCGTGGTGGCCGCCACCACGCTGGGCAGCAACGACGGTCTGGTCAGCCTGTACTGGCGCGGCTGGCGCACCGACCTGTCGTTGAACCTCTTCGTGATCCTGATCCTGGGCGCCTGCGCGGTGCTGATGCTGTCGGTGCAGGCGCTGAACGCATTGGTCAGCCTGCCGCAGCGGGCCGGCCAGTGGCGCGCCCTGCGCCGCGAACGTGCGGCCGAGGCGGCGCTGCGCGAGGCCTTGGCCGAGTACTTTGGCGCCCGTTATGGCCGTGCCCGCAAAGCCTCCCAGCGCGCGCTGGAACTGCAGCCGCAGGCCGGTGAACTGGCGGGTGACCACCAGTTCCGCGTGCTGGCGCAACTGCTGGCCGCCGGCAGCCTGCACAAGCTGCAGGACCGCGCCGGCCGAGACGCCAGCCTGAGCGGTGCCATGAAGCCGGTGAAGAGCGTGAGATCGGCGTTCGGTGCCACTGACGACGGTGTACGCCTGCTGGCCGCGGAATGGGCGCTGGACGACCGCGATGCCGCGCGTGCACTGGAGATACTGGACGCCCTGCCACCCGGCGCTGCCCGGCGCACGCAGGCGCTGCGCCTGCGCCTGCTGGCCACGCGGCTGGCGCGCCAGCCCATGGAGTCGTTGCACACCGCGCGCCTGCTGTCCAACCACCAGGCCTTTTCGCCCATCGTCGCGCAGAGCCTCTTGCGTTCACTGGCCAGCGAAACCCTGGAAACCGCCCACGACCTGCAGCAGCTGCGCCGCCTGTGGGGCCAGTTCGACGCGGCGGACCGCCGCGACACCCAAGTGGCCTGCCGTGCCGCGATGCGTGCCGTGGCCCTGGGCGCGGCTGAAGACGCCCGCCAGTGGCTGCGCCCCTTCTGGGACCGCCTGGCCGAGTTGCCGCGCGAAGACCGCGAAGCCGTGGCGCTGGCCCTGGTGGACGCGCGCGAAGGCATCGGCAGCGACTGGCTGCCGCGGCTGGAAAGCGCAGCCCAGGCCTTCGGTCATGAAAGTGCCGTCGTCGCGGCCGTCGGCATGTGTTTTGCCGACCGCCAGCTCTGGGGCAAGGCGCGCCAATTGCTGGAACAAGCCGCCGCTTCACCCACCTTGCCTGGCCGCATCCGCCGCGCTGCCTGGCGCCAGTTGGCCCAGGTGGCGCGCCAGGAGTCCGACGAAACCCGCGCCGCCGCCTGCGAACGGGCGGCAGCGGCGATTGACTGAGAGTGTGAGAGGCAATCCCATGCACCCGCGTAAGCCCCCAGAACAGACCCGAACAAGGCGCAAACCGGAACTGGGTTTGGGACCCAGTGAGGATTTGCAACGCGGTGCGGGCCTGTTCTGGGGGCTTACCCGAAGGGCCGGGGTACCCAAGGGCCCTGCGCGGCGTTGCATCGCTTGCCCGGACGTGAGTCCGGGCTGCGCGCTGCGCCATGCTCAGGGCCCGTGGGTACCCCGGCGCGGGTGCATGGGATTGCCTCTCACACTCTGAGGGGCCGTTTGTGCACGGCTGCGGCGGGCTTGGCCTGATGCCAAAAAGCTCGTGCTAAACTGGCAGGCTACGTGCGGCTGTAGCTCAGCTGGATAGAGTACTTGGCTACGAACCAAGGGGTCGTGGGTTCGATTCCTGCCAGCCGCACCAGTAATGACGGGGCCTAGAAGGTAAGCGAAAGCTAACTTTCTAGGCCCTTAGTCTTTCTGGAGCCCTCAGGAAGCCTACAAAAAGCCTACAACGCTTTTGCTGGGATCTGGCAATGCGTGGGGCGAACCTCAGCATTCAGCGAGTCCTGTCGCAGTCAGCCGTCGGGACGCGGAAAACAGAACGCCGCCAGCGGCCCGTGGACCGGTGGCGGCGGTTCGGCGAGCGTCGGCTTCTGGCGAGGCTCAGTGCGCGCGCACGCGCGACGACACCCAGGTCTCGATCTCGGACTGCAGCCAGGCGACCGCTCGCTTGGACAGCTTGATCGGCACCGGGAACTGGTTCTGCGAAATGAGCTTGTAGATCGTTGACCTGGCCAGGCCAGTGATTCGCATGACCATCGGCAGGCGCAGCAGGATGGGATGGGCAGCCATGAGCTGGTCGCCTACGCGTGCGGCCGGCGGATGGCCGCCTTGCGCCAGGTCGGCGGCAGCAAGGACGGTCCTGCCTTGCACATCCGGCGCCAACTGGCTGGTTGCGAGCGCCGGAACGGCGGTTTGGGTGGCGGGCTTTGCGGACATGGCTGAATGCTCGTTCGGGCGTCTGTGCTTGAGTCTCAGCGCGCCCTGATCGCTGCAACCGGTGGAGGTCCTTTCCTTGGCCGACACGCTGACCTCCGCGCGTGCGGGCTGAATTGTTTGTTCATCGGAACGAGTCCGACCGGAGAGCCGCACAGGTCGCGGCGCCAGACACCCTGCTCAAGTGCGCTTCCCAGGGGCGTCAAGGGCACACATGCCGCCGTCTACGAACGTCGATCACCATCGGGCGAAGCCGAGGCGTCAATCGAGTCATGTGGCGCGGAGCGTGTGCAGGGGAACCTGCACAGAGGGACGGTCGTGCGGTTCCTTCGCAGGTGATCCGCAGAACGGATCAAGATCAGATGCTGGCTCTGCCGTTCGGGACGGCGTCGACCGACAGCGTCGGTTCGATCTGAGGGAGGGTCACGACCTCGAACGGCTGATCTGGCCCGGAACGGGTAGCGGTGTCAGCACCGGCCTGCTGCAGAACTTCGCCGTCGATGGCAGGCAGATTGCGACGGTCGGGTCCATTTGATCGGCGCCGTCGTTCGTCGTCAAGCAATGCAGATCATCGAACCTGCTTCGATCAAATGATCGTGCGACGACGATGCTGGTGCCGTCCACGGCGGCCTCACCCACCTAGCTCCTACGAAGAAAAGCGGCCCCACCGCGAATGCGATGGGGCCGTAGTGACAGCCTCAGGCTGCCAGTGATTCTTCGGATGCTTCCAG
>JAURZM010000025.1 GCA_030653385.1 Rubrivivax sp.
CCATGAGTACATGGCCCAACCGGAGGGCCTCCGGCGGCCCCTGCGGGGGGGCTGGAAGAGAGGAAGTCCGAACCCAAGACAGTCAGGCCAACCCGGTCTGACTCAAGCCAACAGGCCTCCTCGAAACCCGGTGCGGTTCAGCCGGCGGCCGTGACACGCAGGCGCCAGTTGGCGCTGTCGACGGTGATCCAACTGCCCAAGGTGCCAAAAGCCGCGCCCGCCTGCACCGGCACGGCACCGCTCAACGGCTCGTCGCCGGTGGTCAGATAAATGTCCAGTGCACCGGCGTCTGATGCCGTGTTCAGCACACGCAGCAGCGCGCGGCCGGTGTCGGGTGCCGAGATGTTGTCGTCCAGCAGCGCATGGCGCAAGGCACCCGCGCCGCCGTAGGCCAGCACCGTGTAGAACTTCCTGGCCGACAACGAAGGGGTGAAGCTGAGCAGCGCGGTGGCCGAGCCGACGCTGCTGACGCTGGTGCGGGTGTCGTCGGGGTCGATCTCGACATAGCCCGCGCTGCCGCCGTAGTTGACGCCACCTTGGCGAAGCTGGTCATCGACCCGCAGATCCAGTTGCGCATAACCCGAGCTGGCGTTCACCAGCCGCAGCTGCGCCTTGGTGCGGTCGGTGCCCCCGCCGCAGGCGGCGAGCGCCAGACCCAGGGCCAGGCCCATCGCCAGGGCCATCCAGCGCCGCCGGGCGGCCGTTTCACGTTTGTTCATCAAGTCCCCTGGCCCATCACGGCAAGGGCAGCATCATGCCTGTGAGCGCACACCCGCTTGTGGCCAGGTTTCGTCCGGGTGCCAATTGCGCAGCTGGAAGTCCAGCCAGTCGGCCAGCGGCGCCTGTGCCATCACGGCCGCGGCGGTGTGTTCTGCGTGTTCGCACACCAGCAGACCGCGCTCGAGTTCGTGGCTGGAATCGAACCAGCCGCAGGCCGGTGGCTGCTGCTCTTCTTCTGCCGCCGCCGTGCGCAGCCGTCGAACCGGGGGGCGACAGCGCCCCGGGCTTGGGCGCTTGAGCAGCGACAGCAGACACGCAGACAGACGGGACGGCAGCTGGAACATGGCGGGCTCCTCGATTCAGAGGGCCTCATGCTCGGGCGCAGCGGCAGCCGCGACCATCGCCACACGGCGGGAACGGCGGGGGCCCCTGAGCGATGGCCCCCCGCCGGGGGGTCCGCTCATCGGATCGCCGTCAGGTTCAGCCGAAAGGCCGCACGCCGATCAGGACAGCATGCGCCCAAAGCGCAAACACGACCCAGGCCACGACACCGACCACCACCGCCACCAGCGTCGGGCCCAGGCGGCCGGGTGCGGGAAGCGCGCCGCTGACGCGGTCACGCCCACGTGCCGCACGGAAGCTCAGCACCGCCCAGACCAGGAAGCTGCCAAACAGCACCACGTCGGCCAGCATGCCGTTGGACAGCAAGTGAGCCAAGGCCCAGATCTTCACACCCAGCACCATCGGGTGCCTGAGCTTCGCCTTGATGCTGTTGGCCGGCAGCTGCGACGCGGCCAACATCACGAAGGCCGGCAGCGTGAGCAAGGCGGCCAGATGGCGCGTCCACACCGGCGGCACCCACAGCAGCACCGGCTGCTGGCGCGCCAGGCCGTAACCCCAGACGATGAGCACCAGGCCCAGCAGCGAAAGCAGCGAATACACGCCCTTGAACGGACCTTCGCCCAGGCGTGCACGCACGCCGGTGCGCCAGTCCTCGGCAAAGATGCGCACCGAATGCACACCCAGGAACAACACCAGGCCAAGGATCAGGACGGTCATGGGTCGAACTCCGGACAAGGACGGTGGCCAGATTGTGGCGCCGCGCTGCTGATGACCAAAACCCGCGCGCCGGTGCACGGCTTCGGGCCGCGCTCAACCCTGCCAGGCAACGGATTTGGGGGGTGTCGGCCACAATCCGCGCTGGTCCGTTTATTGCCGGTTCCCATGCATCTCGAGCAACCCGTGAAGGAAGCCCCTGCCATGTCCAAGCCCGCCCCTCTGGCCCCTGCGCCTCGCATGGCCCGCACGTTCGTCGCGCTGGGCCTCGCCGCCGCAGCGGTGGCTGCCACTTCGCCCGCCTGGGCCCAAGCCAACGAGCCCAAGGTGCTGAACATCTACAACTGGTCGGACTACATTGCCGACGACACCATCAAGAACTTCGAAAAAGCCACCGGCATCAAGGTGCGCTACGACAACTACGACAACAACGAGATCCTGCAGGCCAAGCTGGTGGCCGGCAAGACCGGCTACGACATCGTGGTGCCCAGCGCCCACTTCGCCAAGACGCAGATCCAGGGCGGCCTTTACCAGAAGCTGGACCGCGCCCAGCTCAGCAACTGGGGCAACCTCGACCCCGCGCTGCTGGAAAAGCTGGCCGGCATCGACCCCGGCAACGAACACCTGGTGACCTGGATGTGGGGTTACGTCACGGTGGGCATCAACGCCGGCAAGGTGAAGGCGGCGCTGGGCAATATGCCGATGCCGGCCAACGCCTGGGACCTGATCTTCAAGCCCGAGTACGCCGGCAAGCTGAAGGGCTGCGGCATCAACATGCTCGACTCGGCCAGCGAAGTGATGCCGGTGGCCATGATCTACGCCGGCAAGGACCCCTACAGCAAGGTCACCAAGGACTACGACGCCGCGCGCGACGTGCTGAAGGCGGCACGGCCCTTCGTCACGCGCTTCTCCTCGTCGGGCTACATCAACGACATGGCCGCCGGCCAGCTGTGCGTGGTGATGGGTTATTCAGGCGACATCAACATCGCCCGCGCGCGTGCCATCGAAACCAAGAGCGGCCACGACATCCAGGCACTGATCCCGCCCAGCGGCGCCACGCTGTTCTTCGACACCATGGCCATTCCCAAGGACGCCAAGAACGTCAAGAACGCGCACCTCTTCATCAACTACATCCTGCAGCCCGAGGTGCACGCCAGCCTGACCAACAAGGTCTTCTACGCCAACCCCAACCTGGCGTCGAAGAAGTTCGTGAAGAAGGACGTGGCCGAAAACCCCACCATCTTCCCGAGCGCCGCCGACATCAAGAAGCTGACCACACCCGACGCGGTGCCGCAGGACATCCGGCGTGTGCAGACACGGCTGTTCACCAGCTTCAAGGCCAACACCCGATAAACCAAGTAGGCCGGGACCAGACCCAACGCGGCAGCCCCGCCTTCACCGTCGCGCACGTGTTGCACTTCGACGCCCAGGCCGTCCGCAACGCGCTGCCCTGGCCCACGCTGGTGGCGGCGTTGGGGCAGGCTTTCATCGACGGCTGCGAGGTGCCCACGCGCCACCCGCACAGCCTCGGCGAAGCCGGCACGGTGCTGTTGATGCCGGCCTGGCGCACGGGCGGCTGCCTGGGCGTGAAGACGGTGACCATCTTCCCGGGCAACGGCACGCTGGGCCTGCCTGGCGTGCATGCCAGTTATGCACTCTTCAGCGCCCGCACGGGCGTGCCGCTGGCGGTGCTGGACGGCACCGAGCTCACGGCGCGCCGCACCGCTGCGGCCTCGGCGCTGGCGGCCAGCTTCCTGGCACGGGAGGATTCGAGCCGTCTGCTGCTGGTCGGTGCGGGCCGCGTCGCTGGGCTGTTGCCGGCGGCCATGCGCAGCGTGCGGCCGGGTCTGCAAGAGGTCTGGGTATGGGCGCGGCGAGCCGAAGCGGCACGGGCGCTGGCCCGACAGTTGTGTTCGGAAGGCTTCGATGCGTCTGTCGCCGACGACCTGGCCAGCGCCGTGCCGCAGGCTCACGTCGTGAGCTGCGCCACCATGACTACGCAGGCACTGGTGCAAGGCAAATGGCTGGCGCCGGGCACGCACCTGGACCTGATCGGCGGCTTCACCCCCACGATGCGTGAAGCCGACGGCATCTGCCTGGCCCGCAGCCGCGTCTTTGTCGACACCGACGAAGCGCTGTCCAAGGCCGGCGACCTGCTGCAGGCCATCAGCGAAGGCCACTTCCTGCCCGCCAACTTGCAGGGCACGCTTGGCACGCTGTGCCGCGCGCAGGCCACGGGCCGACGCAGCGCAGAAGAGATCACGCTCTTCAAGAGTGTGGGCAGCGCACTCGAAGACCTGGCTGCCGCTGAAATGGTGTGGCGCGCCGCTGATAATCCGCCCCACTCAGCCTGAGACCGTCGCCACCATGTTCAAGTTTTTCATTCTGCCCGTCGTGGTGATTGCCGGGTTGCTGACCGCCTGGATCTGGGTCGCCCTGCAGTGGAGCTACTCCACCGGCGAACGTGCGGGCTGGGTGCAGAAGCTGTCCAACAAGGGCTGGCTGTGCAAGACCTGGGAAGGCGAACTGGCGCTGGTGTCACTGCCCGGCAGCACGGCCGAGAAGTTCTACTTCACGGTGCGCGACGAGCAGGTGGCGCAGAAGCTGGCCACCAGCATCGGCAAGCGCGTGGCGCTGCACTACGAAGAGAAGGTCGGCCTGCCGACCAGCTGCTTCGGTGAGACCCGCCACTACGTGACGGGCATGACGCTGTCCGACGAAATCCCCATCGGCCCGGGCGTGATCGTCAACACACCCAGTGGCAATGCGGCAGCGGCTGCAGCAGCCGCGGCAGCCGCCTCTGCCGCCTCTGCCACCGCTGCATCCGCCGCCTCCCGCTGACCAGGGGGAGCGGCGAAGCCGCTCCGGGGGTGGTCAAGTCTTGAACCAGATCACCTTCTTGCGCATGCCCACCCAGGCGTCGTAGTTCTTCGCAAACAGGTCTTCGATGCGGTTGCGCTTGACCTTGAAGGTGGGCGTGATCAGGTCGTTGTCCACCGTCCAGGCTTCGGCGGTGACCACCAGGCAGTCCAGCTGCTCGTGCGGGTCGAGCGTTTCGTTGATGGTCTTGATGTGCTCGGTCAGCGAAGCTTCCAGCTCGGCCTTGCCTTCGGCCGTGCCGGCCTTTTTGGCGGCGTCGATGTTCAGCATCGCCAGCGCCAGCGGCTGGCCCAGGTTGGCACCCGTCACGCAGCAGGCCTCGATGGCGTTGTGCATGACCAGCTTGTCCTCGATGGGCGCGGGCGCGACGTACTTGCCCTTGCTGGTCTTGAACAGGTCCTTCACGCGGCCGGTGATCTTCAGGTTGCCTTCGCTGTCGAGTGCGCCCTTGTCTCCCGTCCGCAGCCAGCCGTCAGCGGTGAAGGCCTGCTGCGTGAGCTCGGGCTCTTTGAAGTAACCCAGCATCAGGCAGGGTGCCTTCATCTGGATTTCGCTGCTCACCGGGTCCAGGCGGCTTTGCACACCGTCATAGGGCAGGCCCACGGTGCCGGGGCGCTGTTTGCCGGGCAGCGTGGCGTGGCTGACGCCGCAGTTTTCGGTCATGCCGTAGACCTCGACCAGGTCCAGCCCCAACTTGTTGTACCAGCGCAGCAGGTCAGGCGGCATGGGCGCCGCACCGCCGGCAGCAAAGGTGCATTCCTGCAGGCCCAGCGCGGTCAGGATCTTCTTGCGCACGATGCCGCCCAGGATGGGGATCTTCAGCAGCGTGTCCAGCTTCTTCGGCGGCATCTTGGCGCCAATGCCCTGCTGGAACTTGACCCACAGACGTGGCACGCTGAAAAACACCGTCGGCTTGGCGCGTTGCAGGTCCAGCGTGAAGGTGTCCAGGCTCTCGGCAAAGTAGACCTGCATGCCGGTGGCGATGAGGCCGTGTTCGACCAGCGTGCGTTCGGCCACGTGCGACAGCGGCAGGTAGCTCAGCATGCGCGCGCTGTTGTTGATGGCCGGCACACGCTTCAGGCCGCTCTGCACGCCCCAGGCAAAGGTGCCGAAGCTGTGCATCACGCCCTTGGGCGCGCCGGTGGTGCCGCTGGTGTACATGATGGTGGCCAGCTCGTCGGCGTCGCGCAGCGGGTTGCCCTTCAGCGGCTCGGTCTTGGCGATGATGCTGTCCCAGGGGGTGTAGCTCTTGGCCGCGTCCGGTGGCGCCAGCGGCAGGCTGATGCAGGTCATGCCCGCAGGGATGCCGGGTTTCATGCCTTCCCATCCGTCGAGCTTGCCCACGAAGAGCAACTTGGCTTCGCTGTGTTCCAGGATCTGGCGGATGGTGCCGGCGGCCAGCGTGGGATACAGCGGCACCGAGACGAAGCCGCCGATCCAGATCGCAAAGTCCGCCATCAGCCAGTGGGCAGTGTTCTTGGACAGCAACGCCACCTTGTCGCCGGGCTGCAGGCCCAGGCTCTGCAGGTGCGCGGCCATGCGGCGCGACTGGTCCATGACCTGGCGCCAGGTGAAAGTGACCACCTGCCCACCGCCCAGCGGCTGGGTGAACAGCACGCGGTCGGGGCTGGTTTTTTCCCAGTGGTACAGGCGCTGCAGAGCCAGCGCATCGGCGGAAACGATCGAAGCCATGGGTGTCCCTCGCCCTTTTGCGGGCTTGTCCGGTTGCAGAGTGAGACGGGAGGGTACCGAAGGCGGGCCGCCCTTGACAGGGGGCTTTCCTCAGGCGGAGCAGGGTCAGGCGCGGCCTGCTGGGGCCGGACAGGCGGTCACTGGCGCGAGTTGGCCGCGGTGGCTTCCATCTGTTCGCGCACCTGGCGCAGCGCGCGCAGCACCAGCTCGGGCTCCAGGTCGGCCTGCGGCGCCACCGACAGCGATACCGCGTCCAGCGTCTCGGGCGCGGTTTCCAGGGCATGCGCCAGCACCGACAGCGCGCAGATGCTGCGTTTGGCCGGCAGCGGCGGCAACTGGCCGGTGGCCTGCGCCTGCACGTGGTGGCGCACGCTGGACACCGCCGCGGCACCCAGGCCCCAGCTTTCGCACAGCGCGGCGCCCAGCGCATCGTGGCTGACGCCGAAACCGGTGTGTTCCAGCATCACCAGTTCGGCGTCGCCAGGGGCGGCGCGCAGCATGGCGCGGTAGTGGTCGGGCGCATGTTTGAACAGCACCGCCTTGCCACATTCTTCGAACAGGCCCGCCGAGTGGGCGGCCCAGCCGTCCAGGTCCAGCCGCTGGGCCAGGCGGCCCATCAGCATGCCGCGCCAGGCGGCACGGCGCCAGATCGGGTCCAGCTCGGGTGTGGGCGGGAAAGCGGCGCGCAGGCCCATCTCGAAAGTGATCGCCGCCACCTCGCGCATGCCCAGGTAGGTGATGGCCTGGTGCACGCTTTGCACCCGGCCCTTCAGGCCGTAGAGCGACGAGTTCACCGCCTTCATCACCGCAGCCGCCAACGCCATGTCAACTTCGATCAGCGTCGAGGCGGCCTGCAGGTTGATGGTGTCCTCGGCCAGCAGCAGCGACAGTTCCAGCAGCGACTGCGGCTGCGAAGGAATGTCGATGTCCAATTTGCGCAGTTCGGGGTTCACGGACATGGGGCGGCCAGGCAGGGGGGACATTCATCCTAGACCCGCGCCTGCTGCAGCGGCGGCCGAAAACCCGGAGCGAAAGGGTGTTGTTCCACCGGTGCGGTGAACAAATGTGTCGTGGCTGGCAAGTCACCCGGCAAGCGCGGCACGACAAAAAGAAAAGCGCCCCAACTGCGGCGCTTGTGAATCCTGCCAGCCTGGTGCGCAAAACGCCCGGCCGATCGATGGGTTGGTGCGGTTCCCCGACTGTTCTGGCGTCGGGTGGTGCCTGTCGTCTCCTCTGGCCTCCGCCGAAGGACCGGGCTTGAGCACACGTTCCAACGGGAGTGGGCGGAATGTAACCATCGTCACACCGCCCGGTATCCGGACTAACCCGCCGACCGGGCTTCGTTCAGCATCCACTCAGCGGCGCGCTCGGCAATCATCAGCGTCGGTGCATTGGTGTTGCCGCTGGTGATGGTGGGCATGATGCTGGCATCGGCGATGCGCAGGCCGCCCAGGCCCTGCACCCGCAGCCGCGCATCGACCACCGCGCCTGCCTCGCCGACGCGCCCCATGCGGCAGGTGCCCACGGGGTGGAAGATGGTGGTGCCGATGTCACCGGCCAGTCGCGCCAGGTCTTCGTCGCTCTGGTACTGCACACCCGGCTTCACCTCTTGCGCCCGGTACGCGGCGAGCGCCGGCATGGTGGCAATGCGGCGTGTCAGCCGCAGCGACTCGGCGGCCACCCGGCGGTCGGCGTCGGTCGACAGGTAACGCGCCTGGATGCGCGGTGCGTCCTGCGGCCGCGGTGAAGCGATGCGGACAAAACCGCGCGACGTCGGGTTCAGGTTGCACACACTCGCCGTGAAGGCATTGAAGCGGTGCAGCGGCTGGCCGAAGGCGTCCAGCGACAGCGGCTGCACGTGGTACTCCAGGTTCGGCCAGGTCTGTTCGGCCGACGAGCGGGTGAAAGCTCCCAGCTGAGACGGTGCCATGCTCATCGGCCCGCTGCGCTTGAACAGGTACTCCAGCGCGATGCCGGCCTTGCCCCACCAGCTGTTGGCGATGGTGTTCAGCGTCTTCGTGCCCTGCACCTGAAAGACGGCGCGGATCTGCAGGTGGTCCTGCAGGTTCTCGCCCACCCCCGGTAATTCGTGGCGCGGTGTGATGCCGTGTTCGTGCAGCACGGCACCCGCGCCGATGCCCGACAGCTGCAGCAACTGCGGCGTGCCCAGGGCGCCGGCACACATCACCACTTCGCGCGCCGCCCGCACCTGAACGGCCGCACCGCCGGCAGCCGGCTGCAGCTCGACACCAGTGACACGCTGGCCGCTCATCAGCAGCCGCGTGGCCTGGTGGCCGGTCAGCACCTGCAGGTTGGGCCGCTTCAGTGCGGGCCGCAAAAAGGCCTTGCTGGTGTTCCAGCGCACGCCCCGTTTCTGGTTGACCTCGAAGTAGCCCACACCTTCGTTGCTGCCACGGTTGAAGTCGTCGGTAGCGGCGATGCCGGCTTCCTGAGCCGCCGCGGCAAAGGCATCGAGGATGGGCCACGACAGGCGTTGCTGCTCGACCCGCCACTCGGCACCGCTGCCATGCAGCGCGTCACCGCCGCGCCAGTGGTCTTCGTGGCGCTTGAAGTGCGGCAGGCAGTGGTCCCAGCGCCAGCTGTCGTCGCCTGTCAGCGCAGCCCAGCCGTCGTAGTCTCGGCTCTGGCCTCGCATGTAGATCATGCCGTTGATGCTGCTGCAGCCGCCCAGCACCTTGCCGCGCGGGTAGCGCAGCTGGCGGCCATTGAGCCCGGCATCGGCTTCGGTCTGGAACAGCCAGTCGGTGCGCGGGTTGCCGATGCAGTAGAGGTAACCCACCGGGATGTGGATCCAGTGGTAGTTGTCGTGGCCGCCGGCTTCGACCAGCAGCACCCGCAGGTGCTGCTGGGCCGACAGCCGGTTGGCCAGCAGGCAGCCGGCGGTGCCGGCGCCGACGATCACGTAGTCATACGGGGTGTCTGACGTGTGCAATGGCTCACTCCACCGGTCAGCGCGCGATGTGGCTGGCCAGCACCGGGAACAGCTTCACCAGGCCGTCGGCCAGCAACTCCACGGCCATGGCGGCCAGGATCAGGCCCATCAGCCGCGTCATGATGTCGATGCCGGTGCGGCCCAGCACCTTGGCGATGCGGCCCGAGGCCGAAAACACCAGGTAGGTGACGACACCGATGACCACGCCGTAGGCCACCAGCACGCCCAGCTGCCAGACAAAACGGGTCTTCTCGGCGTAGATGACCATCGTCGAGATGGTGGCCGGCCCGGTGAGCAGCGGAATGGTCAGCGGCACGACTGCGATGCTGGCGCCCGCATCGACCTTCTCCTGGCCCTCGCTCACGTCGCTGGGTTTGCTCTCGGCCGGCTGGGCATTCAGCATGGCCAGCGCGCTGAGCAGCAGCAGGCAGCCTCCACCGACCTGGAAGGAAGCCAGCGAGATGCCGAAAAACTCGATGATCTTCAGCCCCGCCAGCGCACTGACTGCGATGACGAGAAAGGCCGAAAACGCGCTGATGCGGATGGTGCGCTGACGCTCTTCGCGCGTCAGGTTCTGCGTGAAGTGGATGAAAAACGGCACCACCCCGATCGGGTTGACGATGGCCAGCAGGGCGATCAGGGGTTTGAGCAGGTCCATGGCAGGATGGTAGGCGCAGCGTCTGGCAGCGCACCGCAGCAGTGCACCCCGGCAGATCCAGGGTTAGCACGGGGACGACAAAACAACACTTGACGCAACCCCGCTTTACAGGCATACCTTCACGAGACCCATAATTGGGGGTCTGTGTCTGGCAGCCGCGCCTTTCGTCTGAATGGTTCACGCAGGGTTGAGCTCCGCATGGTTTATCTGGTTCATTTAAGGGCTCCCCGTGGGAAACAAACTGTACGTCGGTAATCTGGCTTATTCGGTGCGCGACGATTCGCTGCTCCAGGCCTTCTCTCAATTTGGCAATGTGTCGTCCGCCAAGGTCATGATGGACCGCGAGACCGGCCGCTCCAAGGGCTTCGGCTTTGTGGAGATGGGCACGGACGCCGAGGCGCAAGCTGCCATCAACGGCATGAATGGCCAGCCTGTCGACGGCCGTGCAGTCGTCGTCAACGAGGCCCGCCCGCGCGAAGAGCGTCCGGGTGGCTTTGGCGGCGGCGGCGGTGGTGGCCGTAGCGGTGGTGGTGGTGGTGGTTACGGCGGCGGCGGTGGCGGCTACGGCGGTGGCGGTGGCGGTGGCGGCGGCGCTGGTGGTGCCGGTGGCGGCGGTGGCCGCAGCCCCTACGGTGGCGGTGGTGCCGGCGGCGGCGGTGGCCGCAGCCCCTACGGCGGTGGCGGTGGTGGCCGCAGCGGCGGCGGCGGTGGTGGTGGTTACGGCGGTGGTGGCGGTGGCGGCAGCCGCGGCGGCTACTGATCCGACCCGACCCGACCCGACCCGCACAGGGTCAATCAAAGAAGGCGCCCCGTCGGGGCGCCTTTTTCATGGCCGCAGCGCTTACCGGTGGTGCACTTCGCCTGTGCTCGACCCGGCTAAAAGCGATCGGGCCGGAACACCGCCACGGGCGTGAAGTACATCGCCACGCTGTAGTTGGCTGCGTAAGTGGCCAGCACATGCTCGGCAATGGCGTCGGCCACGCTTTCGTCGCAGATCACCTTGAGCTCGATCGTGCGGTCAGCCTCCCAGGCGCCCTCGCGCACACCTTCGCGGCCGGCACCATGCACCTCGGTCACGGTCCAGCCCTGGGCGCCACGCTGGCGGGCATCGCGCACCAGGTTCTTTTCCAGCACCGCTTCGGCCACGATGACCAGCAGCATCTTGGGATGTTTTTTCATGCGGTGATCCTCTGCGCCAGCGTGATGTACAGCGGAATGCCGATCAAGAGGTTGAAGGGAAAGGTGATGCCCAGCGCCGCGGTGATCGACAAGGCGGCATTGGCCTCGGGCACCGCGATGCGCATCGCGGTGGGCGCGGCAATGTAGCTGGCACTGGCCGCCAAGGTGGCCAGCAGCGCCACACCGCCGGTGCTGAGACCCAGCGCCCAGCCCACGCCGGCCCCCAGCAGGCCCAGCAGCGGTGGCACGCCCAGCCCGATCACCAGCACCGCCGCGCCAAAGCGCCGCACTTCGGCCAGCCGGCCGCCGGCCACCAGGCCGAGCTCCAGCAGAAACAGCGCCAGCACACCTTTGAAGGGGTCGATGAACACGGCCTGGATCGGCGCCGTGCCCTCCACCCCCGCAATGGCGCCGATCACCAGCCCGCCCAGCAGCAGCAGCACGCTCTTGCCCGCCAGCACGTCGTGCGCCAGTTCACCCCAGTTTGTGCGCCGGTATTCACCGCCGACGCCGGCACGCATCGAGTGCCGTGCGAGCAGGATGCCGGCCACCAGCCCTGGCGCTTCCATCACCGCCACCCACAGCGCGGCATGGCTTTCGTAAGCGATGCCCTCACGCGACAGTGCCGCGGTGGCCACGGCAAAGGTCACCACGCTGACCGAACCGTAGTGCGCCGACAGCGCCGAGGCGTCGGCTGCGTTCAGGCGCAAGGCCCTGGCCAGCGGGAACAGCAGAAAGGGAATCACAAAGCCCAGCGCCATGCAGGCCAGCACCTGCGGCGCCAGCGCTGCCAGCGGCTGTTTGCTGAGCTCGATGCCTCCCTTCAGCCCGATGGCCAGCAGCAGGTAGATCGACAGCGTCTCGTACAGCGCCTCGGGCAGGCGCAAATCACTTTTCACCAGGCGCGCCAGCACCCCGAGCAGGAAGAAAAAGACGACGACATCGATCATGGCGGCGCGCATGCTGCCAGACAACACCCCGCACGACGCAGTGGACCCTGCCCTTGAAAGGCCACTTCAGCTGCGCCTTGGCTTGCGGCCCCGGCCACCCAGCAGGCGGTCGAACAGCGGATTCGGCAAGACGCGCAACAGCTTGGCCAGCACACCCATCTGCCAGGGAATGACGCGGTAGCTGCTGCCGGCTTGAATGGCGCGAAAGGCCTGCTCGGCGAAATCGGCCACGGGCATCAGGAAGGGCATCGAATACGGGTTCTTCGCGGTCAGCGGCGTGGCGATGTAACCCGGTAGCAGGGTCACCACCTTCACGCCCTGGCGGCGGCATTCACCGCGAAGGCTTTCGCAGTAAGCCACCACCGCAGCCTTGCTGGCGCAGTAGGCGCCGTGGCCGGGCAGGCCGCGGATGGCAGCGACGCTGGCAATGCCCACCAGCGTGCCACGCTGCCTTTGCCGCATCAGGCGCAGGAAAGGGTGGAACGTGGCGGCCAGGCCGGTGTTGTTGGTGGCAAAGGTGTCGCGCATCACGGCCAGGTCTTCGCGCTCGGCGCTGTCCATGCCCACGCTGATGCCGGCGCTGGCGATGACCACGTCGGGCAAGCCCTGGGCCGCGATGCACGCCTGGGCCGCAGCAACGATGCTGTCGGCATCGGCCACGTCGGCGCGGTAGACGGCCGCGCGGCTGGCGTCCAGGCCCTGCGCCTGCACCCAGGCGTTCAGTTCATCGCTGCGGCGTCCGACCAGCGCCAGGCGCCAGCCGGCGCGGGCATAACGCGCGGCCAGGGCCTGGCCGATGCCGCTGGACGCGCCAGTGATGAAAACCAGACCCGCCGTCACCGTGCAACCGCCGCAGGTTTGGCAGCGGGCTTGGCGGCCACCGGCCGTGGCTGCGCACGGGGCTGGAGCACTGCGCGTGTCGGGCCTTTCAAGTCGAGGCGACCCGCCACATGGTCGTACAGCAACCCTGCCGCCCGCAGTTCGGTGGTGCCCTGGCGCACCAGCACCGGCAGGTGCGACTGCACCCGCTCGGTGACCAGGAAGGCGTGCAGGAACTCGCTGCGCATGATCAGCGGCACACCGCTGACGTCTTGCGCGGTGACCTCGGCACCACCGAGCAGCTGGACCTCGCTGCCATCGCCGTTGCCCAGGGCCCGCTTGGCGGTGGCCAGCGTCACGCGGCCATCCGGCGCGTAGGCGCGGATCTGCGCATCGTCGATCTCGATGCGGTCGGTGTCGGGAAAGTGGCGCAGCCGCGCGCCTTCGATGCGCAGCTTCAGCCGCCCGCTGGCGTCGAAGCGTTCCAGCGCAAACTGGCTCATCGTGTAGTCGGGTTCGCTGGACACGACACGGGCCTCCGGGGTGGTCTGCGGACGTGGCGCGTTTTTCACCAGCCACCAGGTGGCCGATGCCAGCAAGGCCATCAGCAGCAGCGGCAGGTACGAGGACAGCGCATCGCGCAGCCGCAGGTGCCACGGCACACGCGGCGCGCCGGCCGGGGCCGGGCCCAGCGAGATGGGCACCTCCGGCAGGTCGGGCAGGTGCAGTTCGACGCTCAAAGGCCTTGCCTCACCGGCCGTCCAGCGTGGCCAGTTGTTGCTTCAACAGGGAGGCGTAGCGGCCCGACGCCATCAGCAGCAGGTCGCAGAACTCACGCGCCGCGCCGTGGCCACCCTGGGCGGCCGTGACATGGTGGGCCACCGCCTTGACCTCGGCATGGGCGTTGGCCGGTGCGCAGGCAAAAGCCGCGCGGGTCAGCAGCGGCAGGTCGGGCCAATCGTCACCGATGGCGGCCACTTCGGACCAGTCCAGCTGCAGCGAAGCCAGCAGCACCTGCGCCGCGGCCAGCTTGTCGTGCGCGCCGTAGACGGCATGGGGCAGGCCCAGGTCGGCGACCCGCCGGCGCACCGCCGCCGAGTCGCGCCCGGTGATCACCAGGGGCAGGATGCCACCCAGCGCCAGCAGCTTCAGGCCATGGCCGTCCAGCGTGTTGAAGGCCTTGACCGTTTCGCCCTGTTCACCGATGAACAGGCTGCCGTCGGTCAACACGCCGTCGACGTCGAAGATGGCGGCCTTCAGGCCCAGGCCGCTGCCCTGGGCGCGCAGCAGCAATTCGGGCGCAAAACGCAAGGAAGCTTCGGGCATGTCAGTCGCTCGGGTCAGGACCAAGCTTCCCCCGACGGAACCGGCTTTGCCGGGCCGTCCGGGGACACCCCCCGCGGGGGGCAGCGAGCGCCAGCGAGCTTGGGGGCCTCATATCACCTTGGCCCGCATCAGGTCGTTGGAGTTGAGCGCGCCGACGAGCAGGCCCGCTTCGTCGACCACCAGCACGCTGGTGACCTTGTGCAGCTCCATCACTTCGGCCGCAGCGACGGCCAGTGACGAGGCCTGCACCAGTCGCGGGCTGCGGTGCATGACCTCGGCCGCGCTCAAGGCCAACAGGTCGGCACCCTTTTCGATCAGGCGGCGCAGGTCGCCGTCGGTGAAGATGCCGGCCGGCCGGCCGTCGGCGTCCACCACGGCGGTGAAGCCCAGGCCCTTGCGGGTCATCTCGCGCAACAGCTCGTTCATCAAGGCCGACGGGGCGACACGCGGCACGTCGCTGCCGCTGCGCATCAGGTCACGCACGTGCATCAGCAGCTTGCGCCCCAGGCTGCCCCCGGGGTGGGAACGGGCAAAATCCTCGGGCCTGAAGCCGCGGGCATCGAGCAGCGCCACCGCCAGCGCATCGCCCAGCGCCATTTGCGCCGTGGTGCTGGCGGTGGGCGCCAGGTTCAGCGGACAGGCTTCTTCATCGACCGCGCTGCTGATCACGATGTCGGCATGTTCCGCCAAGGTCGACGTCGGCTGGCCCGTCATGGCCACCAGCGTGACACCGATGCGGCGGATGGCCGGCAGGATGGCCGCCAGCTCGTCGCTTTCGCCACTGTTGCTGATGGCCAGCACCACGTCACCCGGCATCACCATGCCCAGGTCGCCGTGGCTGGCCTCGGCCGGGTGCACAAACATCGCCGGCGTGCCGGTGGAAGCCAGCGTGGCGGCAATCTTGCGGCCCACGTGTCCGCTTTTGCCCATGCCCATCACCACCACGCGGCCCTGGCCCTGCAGCATGGCGTGCACCGCCTGGCCAAAACCGTCGCCCTGGCGCGCCGCCAGGCCTTGCAGCGCGCGCGCCTCGATCTCGAAGGTGCGCGCGGCCATCTGCCGCGCTCGCTGGGCATCGAAGGGTTTGGCGGGAGGGGCGGCGTCAGCCGGTGATGTCGACAAGGAACTCGCCTCAGGGCTTCGCAGCGGTCGCATACGATCAAGCCCATTCTAGGCACGCACCCTGCTGGCACCTGAGCCTTGGCCTCCACCCTCGAACTGGTTCTGCTCTACCTGATTGCCGCGGTGCTGGGCGTGGTGGTCTGCCGTTCGCTGAAGCTGCCGCCGATGTTGGGCTACCTCGTGGTGGGTGTGCTGATCGGCCCCAACGCACTGGCCATTGCACAGGACAGCGAAGGTGTGAAGTACCTGGCCGAGTTTGGTGTCGTCTTCCTGATGTTCGTGATCGGGCTCGAGTTCAACCTGCCCAAGCTGAAGAGCATGCGCACACTGGTCTTCGGCCTGGGCCTGTCGCAGGTAACGCTGACGATGGCCGGCACGCTGGCTGGCCATGCGCTGCTGGTCTGGGGCTACAGCGCCCTCTTCGTCGGTCAGTGGCAGATGTCGTGGCAAGGGGCAGTGGTGCTCGGTGGGGCCATCTCGATGAGCTCCACCGCCATCGTCGTCAAGCTGATGGCCGAGCGGCTGGAACTGGACAGCGAACACGGCAAGCGGGTCATGGGCGTGCTGCTGTTCCAGGACTTGGCCGTGGTGCCGTTGCTGGTGCTGATCCCGGCGCTGTCGTCCAGCGGCGAAGAAATGGCCATGGCCCTCGGCCTGGCAGTCATCAAGGCCATCGCCTTGATCACCCTTCTGCTGGTGGGTGGGCAGAAGGTCATGCGCTGGTGGCTGACGCTGGTGGCGCGGCGCAAGAGCGAAGAGCTCTTCATGCTGAACCTGCTGCTGGTGACGCTGGGCCTGGCTTATCTGACCGAACACGCCGGCCTGAGCCTGGCGCTGGGAGCTTTTGTGGCCGGCATGCTGGTGGCCGAGACCGAATACAAACACCAGGTGGAAACCGACATCCGGCCCTTCCACGACGTGCTGCTGGGGCTGTTTTTCATCACCATCGGCATGAAGCTGGACTGGCGCCCGGTGCTCGACCAGTGGCACCTGGTTCTGCTGCTGACCACCGCACCCGTCATCGCCAAGGGTGTGCTGGTGGCCGCGCTGGCGCGCGCGTTCAAGGCCCAGCCCGGCGTGGCGCTGCGCACCGGCCTGTACCTGGCGCAAGCGGGTGAGTTTGGCTTCGTGCTCTTGACGCTGGGCGCCGACAACGGCCTGGTGGCGCCCGAGTGGATGAGCCCGGTGCTGGCCAGCATGGTGCTGAGCATGCTGGCCACGCCCTTTCTCATCATGTACAGCAACGTCATCGTCAACAAGCTGTCCAGCAGCGACTGGCTGATGCAGTCGGTGGCGCTGACCAGCATCGCCAAGAAGGCCATCTCCGCCGAGAAGCACATCATCATCTGCGGCTACGGCCGCAGCGGCCAGAACCTGGCGCGCCTGCTGGTGCCTGAGCAGATTCCCTACATGGCGCTGGACCTCGACCCCGACCGCGTGCGCCAGGCCGCCGCTGCCGGCCAAAGCGTGGTCTTCGGCGACGCGGCTCGGCTGCAAAGCCTGATGGCCGCCGGCCTGGCGCGTGCGGCGGCCGTCGTCATCACTTACCACGACACCGCGTCGGCGTTGAAGATCCTGCGCCAGGTTCAGGAACACGCGCCCAAGGTACCGGTGATCGTGCGCACCATCGACGACGTCGACATCGAAAAGCTGCGTGCCGCAGGCGCCACCGAGGTGGTGCCCGAAGCCATCGAAGGCAGCCTGATGCTGGCCGGCCACGCATTGGCATTGGTGGGTGTGCCGATGCAGCGGGTCATCCGCATCACCCGCGACGCACGCGACGCTCGCTACAGCCTGCTGCGCGGTTACTTCCACGGCGCCGACGACGACACCGTGGCCGAACTCGACCAGGCGCGGCTGAAGAGCGTGACGCTGCCCGAGGCGGCGCGCTGCCTGGGCCAGACGCTGGACGCGCAGGCACTGCACGCGGTGGGCGTGACCGTGGTGTCGGTGCGGCGCAGCACCGGCAGTGTCAGCAACCCCAAGCCCGACCTTGTCATGGCGGCCGGCGATACCCTCGTGCTGTCGGGCCTGCCAGAGCCGCTGGCCTTGGCCGAAGAGAAGTTGATGAGGGGTTGAAGATGCTGTTGCGCCGCCGCCGTTTTCTGGCAACACCCGCACTCGCCCTGCCCTGGACGCAGGGCCTTGCCGCGGCCGGCCACGACGAGGCTTTGCGGGCCGTGCGGGCCGGAGGTGCCGTGGTGGCCTTTCGTCACGCGCTGGCACCGGGCACCTTCGACCCGCCGGGTTTCAAGCTGGGTGACTGCAGCACGCAGCGCAACCTGAGCGACGATGGCCGCCACCAGGCGCGGCGCATTGGCCAGTGGTTCGTCGCACAAGGCCTGCAGCCGGCGCGTGTGCGAAGCAGCCCTTGGTGCCGCTGCATCGACACCGCGACGCTGGCCTTTGGCCAGGCCGAACCCTGGACCGCACTGGGTTCGCCGCGTGGCAGTGCCGAGCAGACCAACGAACAGAATCTTGGCGAGCTGCGGCGTGCACTGCAGGCCGCCGCGGCGCAGCCGCAGGAGCTGCAGGTGTGGGTCACCCACATGTTCGTGCTGTCGGCGCTGACGCAGCAGAACAGCAGCTCGGGTGAAGGCCTGGTGCTGCGCCCGGGCCAGGGCAACACCGTGCAGGTGCTGGGCCGCTTCAAGCTCTGAGTAACCAAAGACAGGCACACGATGGCCGCCGACCCCACCGCATCACCCGCGGACTACATCCGCGAGCACATCCGCACCGTGCCCGATTGGCCGGCACCGGGTGTGATGTTCCGCGACATCACGCCGCTGCTGTCCAACCCGCGTGTTTTTCGCGTGCTGATCGACCAGTTCGTGCACCGCTACTTCGACCTGCGGCCCGATGTCATCGCCGGCCTGGACGCCCGCGGTTTCATCATCGGCAGTGTCGTGGCTTACGAACTGGGCGTGGGCTTTGTGCCGATCCGCAAGAAAGGGAAACTGCCCTTCACGACGGTGGAAGAGACCTACGAACTCGAGTACGGCAGTGCCACCGTCGAGATGCACACCGACGCCGTGAAAGCCGGCGACCGCGTGCTGCTGATCGACGACCTGATCGCCACCGGCGGCACGATGATGGCCGGCAAGAAGCTGCTGGAGCGCCTGGGCGCGCAGGTCATCGAAGGTGCGGCCATCGTCGACCTGCCTGAACTGCGGGGCAGCCAGAAACTGCGCGAAGCCGGGCTTCCACTCTTCACCCTGGTGGACTTCGCGGGGCACTGATCGGCGCGCGGGTCGCCCGCCTTGCACCGGAGTAAAGTTGCCTTCAGCGATGAGCGTATGCTCACCGCCCCTCGTCGTGGCAATCGAAAGGGCGCCGTGACCCGCACCGATGCCGGTACGTCTGGTGAAGCCAGCAGACCAAGCCCTTCGGACGGTTCACCTGCGCCGCCCGCGTCGGGCACTGCTCGTTTGCTCGGCGCCCTGGCCCGCGCCAAACGCCCGATCATCGCCATCGCTGCCGTGGGAACGGTACTGGGTGGCTTGGCCGGTTACTGGAGCAGCTACCGCACCGTGCAGGCCGTCATGGCCCCGACGCCGCCGGCTGCGTCGTCCACCGCCGCGGCGAGCCCGCTTCCGGACTCGGACCGGCGCATGACCTTCGCCGTGCTGCCCTTTACCGCCTCGAGTGGCGACGCCGAGGCCACGCGCCTGGCGCTACAGGCCCGTGAGTCGGCACAGATGCTGCAGGAGCAGTTCACCGTCCTGGCCCGCGTGGCGCCGCGCGCGCTGGTCGAACAGGCTGTGGCGACACCGGGGTCGATCCGCCAGATCGGCCAGCGGCTGGACGTGCACTTCCTGTTGCGAGGCACCATCACGCACACCGCCGCCGGCTATGGGCTGGTCCTGACGCTGCTTGACGTGGCGACCGAGAACCCGTTTGCGATGCGTTCCGTCGCGACCGAAGGACCGCCAGGCGCACCCCAGCTGTCCAAGCGAGCCGTCGAACGTGCACTGATCGGGCTGACCCATGCGGCGGTCAAACAGGAGGTGGCCCGCGCGCAGAGCAAGCCCGACGCCAAGCTGGACGTGCGCGACCTGGCGTTCCGCGCCATGGTCGATTCGTCAGCGGAGAACGCCGATCGGCCGGTCGCCTACGCCAAAGCGAAGAGGAGCCTGGATCGTGCACTGGCCCTGGCGCCCGATGACCTGCTGGCGCTGACCCTCACGGCCCATCTCAACCTTTGCGAGTGCCTGCGCGCGTGGGTCAAGGACACACGCGAGATGGAACGCATTGGCGAAGCCGCCCTGGAAAAGGCGTTGTGGATTCAACCAGACTCGCTGCACATGCTGGAAGTGCGCGCCTGGCTGCTGTTCAGGCGCGGGCGCCATGAAGATGTGTTGTTGGTGACCGATGAGGTGCTGGCCCGCGATCCCGAAAGAGCGGACACCTTGCGGGTGCGCGTCAAGGCCTTGTTCAAGCTGGGACTGATCGAGCAGGCGGCAGCACTCGTGCCCGCGATGCTGAAGGCCGCAGACCACGCCGGTACCCAGACCGACGCTGCGGCCGTGTTCTTCGCCAAGGGCGACGACGCGGCGGCCGCACTCCTGGCGCGCAAGTCGCTGGTGCACCTGCCGCGGGACGAGCGCGCCGACCCGGTCTACGGCGTGGTTGCGCTGGTGCTCGTGGCGGCCGAATCCCGTGCCGGCCGGCTCGACCGCGCCCGGGCCGCGCTGAACGACTTCAACGACGTGGTCCCGCAAGCCCGCACCGTGGCCGCCATCAAGGCCTGGCGGCTTCCGCACGCGATGCTGCCCGAGACGCCGGCCTTCTGGGAGGCGCTGCGGCAAGCCGGCGTGGGCGCCTGAACACCCTCACGCATGTGCCGCACGCGTGGGCGACGCAGTGGCTCGACGTGCCCGAGAAGTGATATCGACAGCCCCGGGTTGCCCCGATGCACGAAGCGCATTTCGCGCTGACATCCTGCACATTCCATGTCATCGTCCAAGGCCAAGGCACGAGGGGTCGCCATGCCGTCGATGGAAGTCTGGATCGAGTACGCGAGTACCTACTCCTATCTGACCGTTGCGCGCATCGGTCACCTCGCTGCGCAGCAAGGCGTCACCCTCGACTGGCAGCCCTTCTTCCTCCCGCCGGTCCGCGAACAACAAGGCATGGGCTTTCCGTTTCCGGAAGCCTCGGCGAAGACAGCCTACATGTGGCGTGACCTGGAGCGGCGCGCGACCATGCTGGGAATTCCGTATCGGCGCCCGTCGACCTACCCCGTGAACTCGCTCCCTGCCGCGCGCGTGGCCCTCGCCGGCAGGCGGGACGGCTGGTGCCAACGCTTCACCGAGGAATCGTTTCGCCTGCACTGGACGCAGGGGTGCCTCATCGGCACCGACGACAACCTGAAACAAGCCCTCGGCACCCTCGGACTCGATGCCGCGCAGGTCCTGCAGTTGGCAAACTCGCCAGAGCACAAGGAAGCGCTCAAGGCCCAGACCCCCCGTGCCATTGAACGCGGCATCTTTGGTGCGCCGTCCTTTGTCGTCAGCAACGAGTTGTTCTGGGGTGACGACCGGCTCGAGGATGCATTCGCCTGGGCGTTGCAGCACGGTGGACGTTGACGTGGCGCCGCGCGGACGACAGCGCCTCTGATCCTGGCTCACGCGTGGTCGGCCTTTTGGGCACCGCCGACCGGCAAACCTCAGCTTACTTTCCGATGCAGAAGCGGCCGAAGATCTCGCCCAGCAGGTCTTCGTTGCTGAACTCGCCGGTGATCTCGCCCAGCGCTCGGTGCGCCAAGCGCAATTCTTCAGCCAGCAGGTCCAATGCTGCGTCGCGCACGGCCGCATGCGCTTGTGCCGACTGCAGGTGGCGCTGCGTGCGCTGCAGGGCGTCGACATGGCGCGCGCGCGCGATAAACAGGCCTTCTGGCGCGGCCTGCCAGCCGGCTTGCCGCAACAGCGCCTGACGCAGCGCATCCAGGCCCTGGCCGGTGCGGGCCGACAGCAACAGCGCCCCATCAGGCCGTGCCGGTGCGCCAGCCACATCCGTCAAGTCGGCCTTGTTGTAGACATGCAGCACGCTCACTTCTGGCGGTAGCTGCTGGGCAATCTGCGCCTCGGCCTCGTCGTAGGACGGTTCTCCAACACGCGACAGGTCGTGCAGAAAAACCACCGCGTCGGCGCCTTCGATGGCCTGCCAGCTGCGGCCGATGCCGATGCGTTCAACTTCGTCGGCGGCTTCGGTGTCGTGGCGCAAGCCGGCGGTGTCGGTGATGTGCAGCGGCACCCCTTCGATCTGGATCGTTTCGGCCACGCGGTCGCGCGTGGTGCCGGGTATCGGCGTCACGATGGCCAGTTCGGCGCCGGCCAGTGCGTTGAGCAGGCTGCTCTTGCCCACGTTGGGTTGGCCGGCCAGCACCACACGCAGCCCTTCGCGCAGCAGCGCACCCTGGCGCGCACGCGACAGCGCTGCAGCCACCTGCGCTTCGATGGCGTCGAGCTTGTCGCGGGCCCGCGCCTTTTCCAGGAAGTCGATTTCTTCTTCCGGGAAGTCCAGCGTGGCCTCGACCAGCATGCGCAACTGCACGATGCGTTCGGCCAGGTCGGCGACTTCAGCTGAAAACGCGCCCGACAGCGAACGGGCGGCAGAGCGTGCTGCCGCTTCGGTGCTGGCGTCGATCAGGTCAGCCACCGCTTCGGCCTGCGCCAGGTCGAGCTTGTCGTTCAGGAAAGCCCGCTCAGTGAATTCACCCGGCTCGGCCAGCCGCAAGCCGATGCTCGAGCCGGCCTGCAGGCAACGCGCCAGCAGCAGCTGCAGCAGCACCGGGCCGCCGTGGGCCTGCAGTTCCAGTACGTCTTCGCCGGTGTAGCTGTTGGGCGCAGGAAAGTGAATGGCCAGGCCGCGGTCCAGTGTTTCGCCCTGGGCGCCGGCAAACGGCAGCAGGGTGGCCACTCGTGGCCGCAGGGAGCGTCCGCACAGTGCGTCGATCAGCGGTGAAAGGTCACGCCCCGAGGCGCGCACGATGCCCACGGCGCCGCGGCCGGGGGCCGAGGCGATGGCCACGATGGGGTCTTGATGGCGGCCCGGCAACTGGCCGGGGGCCGCATTCACTGGCGAGGCTGCGCGCATCTTGTGCTGATTCTGGCGCGGCAGCCGCAATCACTTGCCAGGGCGCCGGTGATTGGCGCGGGTGGAGCGGCAGGTAGCCGTTGGGGGCCATCTGCCGGATCTCCAGAGCCAGCTTTCATCAAGCCGGGTCGCCCGCATGGCTGCATGTTCGGACGGCCGGGTAGGCTTCTCAACCCCCGTTCAGGGGAAGCCCCCCTGAAGCGCGTGCGGTCTGCACGCTGCACCGTCACTTGCCGCTCTTGTGCGGTGTTTTTGCACAGGCTACCTGCCCAGCACACCCATCTGCTTGTTGATGAACCACTGCTGCGCGATGGACAGCAGGTTGTTCGTCAGCCAATACAGCACCAAGCCGGCCGGGAAAAAGAAGAACATGAAACCAAAGGCCAAGGGCATGAACCACATCAGCTTTTCCTGCATGGGGTCGGTGGGCTTGGGGTTCAGCCACACCTGCAGCAGCGAAGAAGCCGTCATCAGCACCGGCAGGATGAACCACGGGTCCCTCGCGGCCAGGTCTGTGATCCAGCCAATCCACGGTGCATTGCGCATTTCCACGCTGGACAGCAGCACCCAGTACAGCGCAATGAAAAACGGCATTTGCACCAGGATGGGCAGGCAGCCCCCCAACGGGTTGACCTTTTCTTCCTTGTAGATGCGCATCATGGCCTGCTGCATCTCTTGCGGCTTGTCCTTGTAGCGCTCTTTCAGGTCGTTCACCTTCGGCGCCACGGCTTTCATCTTGGCCATGCTGCGGTAGGCACTGGCGTTGAGCCAGTAAAAGGCAATCTTCAGCAGCACCACCAGCGCCACGATGGCCCAGCCCCAGTTACCCAGAATGCCGTGCAGTTTGTCGAGCAGCCAGAACAGCGGCTTGCTCAGCACCGTGAGCCAGCCATAGTCCTTGACCAGTTCCAGGCCCGGGGCCAGCGCTGCGAGCTTGTTTTCTTCTTGCGGGCCGGAAAACAGGATGGCGTCGTGGGCCTGCGTTGCGCCCGCAGCCACGTCACCCAGCGGCAACACCATGGCCACCGTGTAGTGGTTGTCAGCCACCTTGGCGGTGCGGAATTCGCGCGGCCCTGGCTGCGGCGCCAGCCAGGCCGACGCAAAGTAGTGCTGCACCATCGCCACCCAGCCGCCGTCGCTGGTTTTTTCGTGGCTCGTCTTGGCTTTGGCGATGTCGCTGAAGTCGATCTTCTGGAATTTCTGCGCTTCGGTGTAGATGGCCGGGCCGGTGAAGGTGAAGTAGAAGCTGCTCTCGCCTTCGGGCGGATTGCCGTCGCGTGCCAGCTGCAGGTACAGCTGCGGCTTGATGGTGGCGCTGCCCTGGTTGATGACCTCGTGGCGCACGGCCATCGTGTACTCGCCGCGCTTCAGGCTGTAGGTCTTGGCCAGCTTGACACCGTCGACGCCCACCGGAGACTCGAATCGCACGCTGATTTCATTGGCGCCTGGCGCGAGTGTGCGCTCACCTGGTACGACCGCCATCTGCGTGAAGTGGTTGGGCAGCGCGGCGCCACCCTGGGCCGAGATGAGGCCGCTCTGGGCCACGTACAGGCGCTTCAGGCCCTGTTCCAGCAGCACGACATTGCGTGTGGGGTCCTGCGCGTCCTTGTGTGCGAGCAGTTCCAGCCGCACCAGTGAACCGCCCTGGCTGTCGAAAGTGGCCTTCACGCGATCGGTGGTGACCACCACCTGTTCAGTGGTGGGAATGGCGGTCGGGGCCGTCGGCACCGCGGCCGGGGTGACAGCCCCCACGGCGGCTGGCACGCCGGGCACGGCAGCGGCCGGGGCCGGCACACCGGCTGCAGGCGGCGGCGCGGCGGCTGTGCTGACGGCGGGCGTCTGGCCGCCGCCGAAGATCGACGTCTGCCCGGTGTGTTTATTCCAGGCGTCCCACAGCAGGACGAGCGACATCGTGAAAACCACCCACAGCAGGGTGCGGCGCATATCGGTCATGGCAGATTCCGGATCGGGGGCTTGTCGACAGGCAGGTCGGCGGGTGATTCGGCCCGAAGCAGGCCGAGCCGGGTGAACAAGCCGGCAGCAGGGTTCTTGAAACTTTGTGGCACCGGGTCACAGCCCCCGGCGCAATAGGGGTGGCAGCGCAGCAACCGGCCAGTGGTGAGCACGGTGCCCTTGAGTGCGCCATGACGTTCCAGCGCCTGCAGCGCGTAAGCCGAACACGAAGGCTCGAAGCGGCAGGCACTGCCCAGCCAGGCCTTGAACAGCAGCCGGTAGCCCTGCACCAGGCCGATCAGGACCCGTTGAGGCAGCGTATGCAGGTGGTGCCACATGGTATGTGCTCGGTCGCGGACTCAGGCGGCCCGGGCCGAGAGCCCTTGCATGAGCCCATCGAGCTCGGCCCGTGCGGCGCGCGCCAGCGCTTCGGAACGCGCCGACACGAAGTCGCTCGTCGCAAAACCCGCGCGCAGGCGCACCAGCCACAAGCCCCCAGGCAATCCGGCAGCATGGCGGTCGAAGCTGGCTCGGATCTGCCGCTTCAGCAGGTTGCGCGTGACCGCCCGGCGGGCATGGCGCTTGGGCACCACGCAGCCGATCCAGTGGCCGCTGACGAAGTCATCCACAGGCGGTGGGAGAACCGGTGCAGGGGCTGTGGATAAGTCAGTCGCTGACACTTTGGGCACCCAAGGCAAACGGCCTTGCGGAGCCCCGCTGACGTGGTGAAGCGCGAAGTGAGTGCTCCGCACACGCGAACGGGTGGACAGCAGCCGCTCGAAGTCGGCCTTGTGCACAAGGCGGCCGAGCATGGGGCGGTCAGTCGGCAAACGATCAGCAGCAGCGGGGCGTGGGCAGCCCGGTGCCAGACGTCAGACGCCCAGGCGCTTGCGGCCCTTGGCGCGCCGGGCGTTCAGCACGGCACGGCCGCCGCGTGTCTTCATGCGCACGAGGAAACCGTGCGTGCGGGCGCGCTTGATCTTGGAGGGTTGGTAGGTGCGCTTCATGGCTGGCCAGTCACCGTTGTGGCCATCAAGGCCGGGCTAGGAAGATGTGATTCAGGACAACCGCGCGGCTTGGCCGCGTGGCCCGCCTGGCACCACCGAAAAGATGGGCACAAGGCGTCGTCCGTCTTGCATGACGGCTGTTCAGCGCTTGGTTTTTTCGCTGAACCGCAAACAAGCATGAATCCGGGAAACCCACGATTACAGCAAAAATCGCCTTTGCGGTCAAACACTTGCACCACAAGACGCCACGCCTGGCGGGGCTTGACGCTGGCTTCGTTTGTGTGGATAACTGCGATCCGCCGCTTGCGAGGGACGCAAGATCCGGCGGCTCCAAAAAGAAGATGTCCACAAATGAGCCTTGACTTGTGGCAGCGGGGGTGTGAGCGCCTGGCTGCCGAATTGCCCGAACAACAGTTCAACACCTGGATCCGGCCGCTGGCCGGTTCGGTGTCGGTGACCGACGCCCGCGACGGTGGCGGCCCCACGGTGGTGGTGCGTGTGCCGAACCGTTTCAAGCTGGACTGGATCCGCTCTCAGTACGCCGGCCGCATCGAAGCGCTGCTGAGCGAACTGTCGGATGCACCGGTGCGCCTGGAACTGTCGGTCATGCCCAACCGGGCCGAAGCGCCGGCCATGCCGCTGCGGCGCAGCAGCCCGGTGTCGGCCGCGGCAGTGGCCGTGAGCGCCATGGACGCCCTGGGCCTGGCCGGTTACGGCCCCAACGGCGCTGGCCACGAGCTGCCAGATGGTCGCTCCGAAGTCGACCCCGTACCCCGGCACAGCAGCCCGCGACCCCATGCCCCGGCGGCCACCACCCACCGCCTGAACACCGCGCTCACCTTCGACACCCTGGTGCCCGGCCGCGCCAACCAGATGGCCCGCACGGCTGCGCTGCACGTGGCCGGCGCGCCGGGTGCCATGTACAACCCGCTGTTCATCTATGGCGGTGTCGGCCTGGGCAAGACCCATCTCGTGCACGCGGTGGGCAATGCGCTGCTGAAAGACCGCCCCGCCGCGCGAGTGCTGTACCTGCACGCCGAGCAGTTCATCAGCGACGTGGTCAAGAACTACCAGCGCAAGACTTTCGATGAACTGAAGGCCAAGTACCACAGCCTGGACCTGCTGCTGATCGACGACGTGCAGTTTTTCGCCGGCAAGGACCGCACGCAGGAAGAGTTCTTCAACGCCTTCGAAGCGCTGTTGACCAAAAAGGCACACATCATCATGACCAGCGACACCTACCCCAAGGGGCTGGTGGACATCGATGAACGGCTGACCAGCCGTTTCGACGCCGGCCTGACGGTGGCCATCGAACCCCCCGAGCTGGAAATGCGGGTCGCCATCCTGCAGCGCAAGGCCCTGGCCGAAGGCAGCGAGATGCCCGAGGACGTGGCGTTTTTCATCGCCAAGAACGTGCGTGCCAACGTGCGTGAACTGGAAGGTGCGCTGCGCAAGGTGCTGGCCTACAGCCGCTTCAGCCACAAGGACATCAACATCGGGCTGGCCAAGGAAGCGCTGCGTGACCTGCTGAGCATCCAGAACCGTCAGATTGGCGTCGAGAACATCCAGAAGACCGTGGCAGACTTCTACAAGATCAAGGTCGCCGACATGTACAGCAAGAAGCGCCCGGCCAGCATCGCCAGGCCGCGCCAGATTGCGATGTACCTGGCCAAGGACATGACCAAAAAGAGCCTGCCCGAGATCGGCGAGCTCTTCGGTGGCCGCGACCACACCACGGTGCTGCACGCGGTGCGCAAGATCGGCGCCGAACGCACCACCAACCCCGAGCTCAATCAACAGCTGCACGTCTTGGAACAGACGCTGAAAGGGTGACCGCCCCAGCGACCAAGCTTTCCGCCACGGAGCCGGCTCCGCCGGGCCGCCGGCACGCCCCACTCGGGGGGTAGCGAGCGCAAGCGAGCTTGAAGACCCCATCTCTAAAAGCTGTGGAGCAAATTCGGACAAGGTTCCACTTGTCCACAAGGCTTGCGACAATCCGGGTTTTGTCCCCGTTTCCAGTACAGCAGCAGCGGGCCCTGGCGCACAGGCTTCGTTGCTTCGTAAGGTGTTGATGGAAAAGGTGAAAATAGGCTTGTCCCCAGATTCAGTGCCGCTCTACTAGCTACCACTACATCTATAAAGAGGAAACCCAATGATTGTTCTGAAAGCTGCGCAGGCCAATCTGCTTGAAGCCTTGCAGTCGGTGGCTGGCATCGTTGAACGCAGGCACACGCTGCCCATCCTGGCCAATGTGCTGATGCGCAAGAACGGCGGCTCGGTGGAATTCACCACCAGCGACCTCGAGATCCAGGTGCGCACCACCGCGGAGTTGGGCGGCGACGCGGGACAGCTGAGCACCACCGTTGGGGCACGCAAGCTCATCGACATCCTGAAAAGCCTGCCTGCCGATCAGGTGGTCACGCTCAGCAGCGCGGCCAACAAGCTGACTTTGCAAGGCGGCAAGAGCCGCTTCACGCTGCAGACGCTGCCGGCAGATGACTTCCCTCTGGTGAACGAAAGTGTCGACTTCGGCCCCACCTTCGCGGTGCCGCAGAAAACGCTGCGCGAGCTGATCAACCAGGTGCACTTCGCGATGGCAGTGCACGACATTCGCTACTACCTGAACGGCATCCTCTTCATCGCCGAGGGCAAGACCCTGACGCTGGTGGCCACCGACGGCCACCGCCTGGCGTTGGCCCAGTCCACGCTGGAAAACGACGTGCCCAGCAAGCAGGAAGTGATCTTGCCGCGCAAGACCGTGCTGGAACTGCAGCGCCTGCTGAAAGACGAAGAAACCGCCATCGAAATGCGCTTTGCCAACAACCAGGCCAAGTTTGCTTTCAGCGGCATGGAGTTCGTCACCAAGCTGGTCGAAGGCAAGTTCCCCGACTACAACCGTGTCATTCCCAAGAACCACAAAAACAGCGTCACGCTGGGCCGTGCGCCGCTGCTGGCCAGCCTGCAGCGCGCCGCCATCCTGACGAGCGAAAAGTTCAAGGGTGTGCGCATCAACATCGAACCCGGCACGCTGCGCATCGCGTCCAGCAACGCCGAGCAGGAAGAAGCCAAGGAAGAGCTCGAGATCGACTACAACGGCGACGCCATCGAGATCGGTTTCAACGTCACCTACCTGATCGACGTGCTGGCCAACAGCCCGCACGAGATGGTCAAGCTCGAACTGGCCGACAGCGCCGCCAGCGCGCTGTTCAGCGTGCCCGAACAGGCAGGCTTCAAATACGTGGTGATGCCCATGCGCATCTAGCGCCGGCCACGGTTTCACCAGCAGCACACAGCGGGCCTTGGCCCGCTTCAGCGTTTCTAAAGGGGCCGGCACACCGCGGCCCGCGACCGAAAAGAGCACCCGATGAGCGACCCGAAGAAACCTGCCGACGGCAAAAACGGCACCACGAACACACCCGACGACGGTGTCGTGAAGCGTGACGTGCCCACCGCAGAGGGCCAGGCAGCCAGCACCGGCAGCGAAGCCAGCACGGCCTATGGCGAAGGCAGCATCCAGATCCTGGAAGGCCTGGAAGCGGTGCGCAAGCGCCCGGGCATGTACATCGGCGACACCTCCGACGGCACCGGCCTGCACCACCTGGTGTTCGAAGTGGTGGACAACGCCATCGACGAAGCGCTGGCCGGCCATTGCGACGACATTGTCGTCACCATCCACACCGACAACAGCATCAGCGTCACCGACAACGGCCGTGGCATTCCCACGGGCGTGAAGATGGACGACAAACACGAGCCCAAGCGCAGTGCGTCGGAGATTGCGCTGACCGAACTGCACGCCGGCGGCAAGTTCAACCAGAACAGCTACAAGGTCAGCGGCGGCCTGCATGGGGTGGGCGTGAGCTGCGTCAACGCACTCAGCGTGTGGCTGCGACTGGTGGTTCGCCGCGAAGGCAAGGTGCACCAGCTGGAGTTCAAGCGCGGTGTCACACAAGACCGTGTGATCGAGGTGCGCGACGGTTTCGAGACCAGCCCGATGAAGGTGACCGGCGAAACCGAAAAACGCGGCACCGAAGTGCACTTCCTGCCCGACGACACCATCTTCAGCAACATCGACTTCCACTACGACGTGCTGGCCAAGCGCCTGCGCGAGCTGAGCTTCCTGAACAACGGCGTCAAGATCAAACTGGTCGACGAACGCAACGCCAAGGAAGACAACTTCGCCTTTGCCGGCGGCGTGAAGGGCTTCGTGGGTTTCATCAACACCGGCAAGAAGGTGTTGCACCCGAACATCTTCCACGCCATGGGCGACAAGCTCAGCGACCAGGGCACCAACATCGGTGTCGAGGTTGCCATGCAGTGGAACGATGCCTACGCCGAGAACGTGCTGTGTTTCACCAACAACATCCCGCAGCGCGACGGTGGCACCCACCTGACCGGCCTGCGCGCGGCGATGACCCGTGTCATCAACAACTACATCAGCGAAAACAAGATCGCTGAAAAGGCCAAGGTCGAGATCGCCGGTGACGACATGCGCGAAGGCCTGGCCTGCGTGGTGAGCGTGAAGGTGCCCGAGCCCAAGTTCAGCAGCCAGACCAAGGACAAGCTGGTCAGCAGCGAAGTGCGCGGCCCGGTTGAAGACATCGTGGGCAAGCTGCTGACCGACTGGCTGCTCGAGAACCCGGTGGACGCCAAGATCATCTGCGGCAAGATCGTCGACGCAGCACGGGCCCGCGAAGCCGCCCGCAGGGCGCGCGAGAGGACCCGCCGCATGGGTGTGCTCGACGGCCTGGGCCTGCCTGGCAGTCTGGCCGACTGCCAGGAAAAAGACCCGGCGATGTGCGAGATCTACATCGTCGAGGGCGACAGCGCCGGGGGCAGCGCCAAACAGGGCCGCGACCGCAAGTTCCAGGCAATCTTGCCGCTGCGCGGCAAGATTCTGAACGTGGAACGTGCACGTTATGAACGCCTGTTGACCAGCGACAGCATCGTCACCCTTATCACGGCCTTGGGCACCGGCATTGGCGCCGAAGACTTCAACGTCGAGAAGCTGCGCTACCACCGCATCATCATCATGACCGACGCCGACGTGGACGGCGCGCACATCCGCACCCTGCTGCTGACCTTCTTCTACCGCCAGATGCCCGAGCTGGTGGAACGTGGCCACATCTACATTGCACAGCCGCCGCTGTACAAGGTGAAGCTGGGCAAACACGAGGAATACCTGAAGGACGGCCTGGCACTGGACGCGTTTTTGCTGAACGTGGCCCTGGACGGCGCAGCCGTCCTTCCTGATGGCAATGGCGCCAGTGTGCTGCCCGACGGCGCAGCCCCCGGCGGCCGCGCCACACTGGAAGGCAGCGCGCTGGAAACGCTGGCGCGCAGCTACCTGGTGGCCAATGCGGTGACCGACCGCCTGAGCAACTGGATGGACGTGGACGCCGTGCGCGCCATCGCCAGCGGCTTGACGTTGAGCCTGGAAGACGCCGCGCTGGCCGAACAAAGCGCCGTGGCGCTGCAAGGCAATCTGAAAGACGCCACCGTGGAAGCGCAGTTCGACGCCCGCAGCGACAAACACCTGCTGCGCATCAGCCGCCGCCACCATGGCAACGTGAAGAGCAGCGTCATCACACAAGACTTTCTGCACGGTGCCGACTACGCCGCGCTGGCCCATGCGGGCACGTCCTTCCTTGGCCTGCTGGGGCCAGACGCGGTGGTGCGCCGCGGCGAAGGCGAGAAGATGAAGGAACAGAAGGTCGCCGACTTCCGCGCCGCCATGGCCTGGCTGATGACCCAGGCCGAAAGCGCCGTGGGCCGCCAGCGCTACAAGGGCCTGGGCGAAATGAACCCCGCGCAGCTGTGGGAAACGACGATGGACCCCACCGTGCGCCGCTTGCTGAAAGTGCAGATCGACGACGCCATCGAGGCCGACAAGGTGTTCACGATGTTGATGGGCGACGAGGTGGAGCCGCGAAGGCAGTTCATCGAGAGCAATGCGTTGAGGGCGGCGAATATCGACGTGTAGGTTGACGGTCGCGTCTTCGGGAAAGTCAAGACCGCGCGAAGGCATCAGAAATCGCTCTCCGATCGCAGGTCCTTGGCCGCGGCCGAAGGGTTCACGTTCGTACGGGTTGATCCAGGCCGAGTGTCTCGAAACCGGTATGCACGAAATCCCACTTGCACAGCGCATCGGCGCAGGGCTATTCTTGAGTTCTCCATGCCGATGGAGGGTCTGTCATGAACCAGCCTGACGATTCAGTTCATCCCGCCCATTGCAGCGGGCTGCCAATGCCAACTGCGAACACCCGACCCGCAACGGCCTTTCCGCTGGACCGTGACGTGTTTCTGCGGTCACTGCTGCGCGAGCTTTCCGGCACGCTGCAGGACGTGGTCGGCCTGGACGAAGCGGCCGGCTTCATCAGCGTGGTGGGCCAGCGCATCGGTGACCAGATTAACGCCGGCTACAGGCGTGAGTTGGCCGTACCAACCCTGAGCCGCCCCCAGGTGGCCCACGTCCTGGTCGACCTGAAGCGACGCATCGAGGGCGACTTCCGTGTCATCGAACAGGACGACACCCGTATCGTGTTGGAGAATCAGCGCTGTCCCTTCGGCGAAAAGGTCATCGGTCGTCCGTCACTGTGCATGATGACTTCGAACGTCTTCGGCGTCATTGCTGCGGAGAATCTGGGCCAGGCCAAGGTCGAGCTGGTGAAGACCATAGCCGAGGGCGCACCCGGTTGCCGAGTTGTCGTGTACCTGCAAGCCACGCCCCAGTCCGAAGCGGCCAACGGCCGCGAGTATTTCAAGGCCTGAGCTGACTGAACGGCTCCCTCGCTTCGTACCTTCCATGGCCCAGCCCCCGACAGTGGCGACGCAACCGCTGCTCGATTCACTGCCCGAGCCACTGCTGCTGCTGGACCTGCAGGGTCGGGTGCTGTATCTCAACCACAGCGTCATCAAATGGTTGGGTTTATCGGCTCACGACGTGCGCGGTCAACCCTTCCACACCCTGTGCGCCGACCCACCCTCTGTCGTCGAAGCCGCGCTGCGCCAGGGCGCGCGCAGCACCCAGCTCAGCCCAGCCCGCCTGTCGCTCAACCGTGGTCAGGCCCAGCCCTGTCGCTGCCAGATTGCCCGGGTCGCCGCCGCGGGCGAGCATCCGGCGGGCCTGCTGGTGCGGCTGCAGCCACAGTCGGTCGCGGTCGGCCGCTTCATGGCCCTGAACGAGAAGATCGACGCCCTGGTGCGCGAAAACGGCCGGCGACGCGCGGCCGAATCGGCGCTGCGCGTGCAGGAAGAGTGGCTGCGCGTCGTGCTGCGCAGCATCGGCGACGCAGTCATCGCCACCGACGCTGTGGGCCGCGTCATGCTGATGAATCCGGTAGCCGAGCAGCTGTGCGGCTGGCCCGAGGCCGAGGCCCGGGGGCGGCCGATCGCCGAGATTTTTCCGCTCATGCACGCAGAGACCGGCGAGCCCGCCGCCGATCCCGTGCAATGCGTGCTGCGGGAACGTCGCCTGGTGGCGCTCGATCCGCACACGGTGCTGCTGGCCCGCGACGGCCGGCAACTGCCTATCGACGACACCGCCGGCCCGATTCTCGATGCGCAGGGCCTGCTGCTCGGGGTGGTGCTGGTGTTCCGCGAGATCAGTGAACGCGTGCATGCTGAACAGGCGCGCCGCCTGCTGGAGCAGCAATTGCGCAACGCGCAGAAGATGGAGGCCGTTGGCACCCTGGCCGGTGGCATCGCGCACGACTTCAACAACGTGCTCGGTGCCATTCTCGGCAATACCGCGCTGGCCGGCGAAGAGCTGGCGCCCGACCACCCTGTGCAGCCGCGTCTGGCGCACATCGGCCGCGCCGGGCAACGCGCGCGTGAACTGGTGCGCCAGATCATGGCCTTCAGCCGACGCCAGCCACAACTGTTGCGCCGGCAAGACTTGCAGCCACTGGTCGAGGAATGTGCCGGGCTTCTGCGCAGCACACTGCCATCGTCGGCCCAGTTGCGTGTGCTGCTCTGCGATGAACCGCTGCAGGTGCTGGCCGACGCCACCCAGGTCGAGCAGGTGCTGATGAACCTGTGCACCAACGCCTGGCATGCGCTGCGTGGCAGCAGCGGGCGCATCAGCATGACGCTGGACGTCTACGAGGGCGCTGCGCCCGAGGGCTTGGCAGCGGGATTTGGCGCGTGGCAGCCGGGCCGCTATGCCCGCGTCACGGTCAGCGACAACGGCTGCGGCATGGACGCCCAGACACAGCAGAGGATCTTCGAGCCTTTTTTCACCACCAAGCCCAAGGGCGAAGGCACCGGTCTGGGCCTGGCGGTGGCCCACGGCATCATCGCCGAGCACCGCGGCGCGCTGACTGTGCACAGCACACCCGGTGTGGGCACGCGCTTCGAGCTGCTGCTGCCGCTGCTCGACGTCGGCGACGCCGAGGCCCTTCCGCTGGAGCCGCCTGCTCCGGCGCAGGTGCTGGGCCGGGGGCGGCATGTGATGTACATCGACGACGACGAAGTGCTGGTGATGACCGTCGAAGCGCTGCTGACGCGCGCGGGCTTTCGTGTCAGTGCCTTCAGCAACCCAGAAGCCGCCCTGGATGCGCTGCGCATCAAGCTGCGCGACGTTGACGTGGTCGTCACGGACTTCAACATGCCGCAGCTCACCGGGCTTGACGTGGCACGCAAAGTGGCCTTGATGCGCCCAGGGATGCCGGTGATCATCAGCTCGGGCTACCTGTCCGATGACCTCCGACAGGGTGCACACGAGGTCGGGGTGTCGCGTCTGTTGAACAAGGAAGAAACCTACGAACGCTTGGCTGCCCTGATCAGCGAGTTGCTCGCTCAGGAGTGAGACAAGGCCGCCCCGCGACGGCGAAGCTGTCGTTCAACAATACCTGCTTGTGGCCGGCCACTGTACCGGAGGGCAGCGACTCTTTGGCAACCTGACTTCCGTGTTGTCGCCAAGCCCTTGTCGGCGCTTGCGCGCCAGAAAGACCCTTTCAACTCCCCACTGCCGCGCCGAACGCCACCACCACAAGCTCCGGTCGTTCAGCTGTCAATGCCGCAGCTTCTGCCCTTCATGTGGCGCCCACCCGGTGTCAGAAAAACGCAGCCGACCGCTTGATGACCCGGGGTGTCCACAAGCCGCGGCAACTGGCGTCTGACGAATGGTTTGCTTGCAGCATGCCGCCCATCAACCACGCCGCACCCGCTGCCCCGTCCTGGGAACCACCACGAGCCTGCAACCGTTCTTGAAGCGCACTTCCCCTGTCCGATGCGTGGCCGCCCTGGCCACTGCGGTGGCCGTCGCTTGGGCCCAGCCGACGGTCGCTGCCACCGTCGTCTACCAGAACGACTTCAACTCACTCGGCGGCTGGGTCGACCAAAGTGGCAACGGCACCAGCATCAGCTTCCAGTCGGTCAACTCCTTGTTTGGCGCTTCGTTCCAGCAGACCTTCACGGGCGAGACCGTCCGCCACGAACGCCAGAGTTGCCATGGTCAAGGCCTATGCAGCAGGCGTCCTGGTTTATGTCGGCATCTTCGGCTCACTGCCGGCCTTCTCTGTTTTCCTGTCGCATCTGAAGCCCTGACACCCTGACCCCCTGAAGGCCCTACGGCCTGCTCAAGCCTGCCAGACCCCATACCCCGCTTCGCGCAAGCCGATCGCCAGTTCCACCTCCATCTCCCGCGCTGCTTCATAAGGCATCGGGTTGTAGACCGCGTACAGCGCCGGCAGCAGGCGCAGCCCGTAGGTGAAGACAAAGCGGTTGGCCTGGATGCCGGCCTTGTGGCGGTCGAAGCGCAGGTCGGGGTCCAGGCCCGTCATGCCCACGTAGACAAAGGGCATGCCCAGACGGTGCTCGGGGTTGGCGCGGCGGAAGCTGGTTTCGTTCCAGACAGGGTCAGCCAGTTCAACCACGTAGACGTGGTGGTGGTGCCGGCGGTTGGCGCGGGGGCGTGCCTTGTCGGGCGCGGTCATGGGCCCGCATCATGCCCTCGGGTGCCCGGTGCTTGAAAGCGTGATCGAACGGCCGCCGGCCCCGAAGGCCCCGTCGGGTGCGATGGCGCACAGAACTCTCTCGGTGCGCACGCGTACATTCAGGTTTCCTTCGGAACCGACGCCATGGCCCACTTGTTGAACGTCGCGCGGCCGTCGATGTCGCTGGCGGTGTTGTTGCCAATGTTGTTGCCGGTTCTGCTGGCGGCTTGCGCTACCCCCACCGCCACTGCACCCGGCCCGCAGATCACCACGCCGCTGCCCCAGGCGCGTTTTGCGTCGGTGGTGGCGCCTGAGACTGCCTCACCGGCCCCCCCTGCCACCCTTGCGTCACCCGCGCCAGCCGCTTCTGCCGCGTCGACCCAGGCGGGCGACAAGCCCGACCCGACCGGAACGACCACAGCCGATGAAAGCCTCGTGTCGGTGCCCGTGGCCGAGTTTGCCGCGTCCACCCGCGAGTCCCTGCGTGAGACGGCGGTCTGGCTGGCATCGGGCATCGACGGCTGGTTTGGTGACACACCTTTCGAACGCGGTGGCAAGGTCAGCGCCGGCCTGATGGACCTGAGCGTGGTGAAGCGGGAAGGCGACAAAGTGGACGTCGGCCTGCGTGTCAACGCCCGCTTCCGCCTGCCCAACCTGGACCGCCTGGGTTATGTCTTCGTCGGCCGTGACAACGAACGGGAGATCGTGACCGACACACCGGGCGCCCTGACCCGGCAAGACCAGCGGCAGCCGGTTTCATCCGTCAACAACAAGTTCTTCGTCGGCCTGGGGCGGGCCATCGACGACGTGTTCGACTTCCGCATCGGCGTTCGTGGTGCGTTCAAGCCCTATGTGCAGGCGCGCGGGCGACTGGCCTGGAACCTGAGCCCCGACGACCGTCTGGACCTGAGCCAGACCGTGTTCTGGACCGTGGACGACCGCGTCGGCTCGACCACGGTCCTGTCCTACCAGCACACGCTGTCGCCGGTGCTGGCGCTGCGGTGGTTGTCGTCGGCCACCGTGACGCAGGAACTGCCCAAGTTTGTCTGGGCCAGCAGCGTGGGCACCTACCGCTCGTTTGGGCAAGACCGCCTGCTGTCGCTGGAGGCCTTGATCAATGGCCAGCAGGGCTCGGGTGTTGGTGCCCTGGACTACGGGCTGCAGGCCCGTTGGGAACAGCCGGTGCACCACGACTGGCTGTTGGCGGGGGTGGTCATCGGCCACTTCTGGCCGCGGCCGCTGGCACAGGAACCGCGGCGCAGCGCGTGGTCGGTGGGCGCCAACGTGAAGATCCGGTTCTGACGGCGGCCCTGCCGTGTCAGGGCTGTGCCGACCGCACGAGGCGAAAGCCCAGGTCCGACGCGCGGTAGGCGTGCGGCTGGTTGGTGCGCGCTGCTGAACGGATGCTGGCCGTCGGGCTGGCCCAGCTGCCGCCACGCACCACACGGCGGGTGCAGTCGCCGCTGTGGCGGGCACGGGCGTCGCGCGGGGCCGTCTGGTGGTTGGGGTTCCAGCAGTCCTGCACCCATTCAGCGGCGTTGCCGATCATGTCGTACAGGTCGAAGTTGTTGTCGCTGAAATAACCACCAGGCACGGCATAGGGGTAGCTGTCGGCGCAGTTCAGCGTGTCGGGCCAGTCCAGCAGCGTGCGCAGGGCGTCGTCGGCGACGTTGGCGTAACCGCAACTGCGGCTCACCGGGCGCTCGGGTTTGCTGCCCAGCCGGGCCACACCCCAGATGCGGCCGAAAAAGCCCGGCGCTTCGTTCCAGGGGCGTGGGGTGGTGGTGCCCCCACGCGCGGCAAATTCCCATTCGGCTTCGCTGGGCAGGCGGTAGCGCTCGGTGGTGCCGCTGGTGGCGCTGCCGGCGTTGGCGCTCGGGTTGCCGTTCAACCACTGCAGGTAGGCCTGCACATCGTTCCAGCTCACGCAGACCACGGGGTGGCCGTCGGTCTGTTTGTGGTTCGCGCCATAGCCGGGGTCGCGCCAGTTGGCGTCGGCCCGCAGTTCCCAGCGGCCGCCGCGCGTGGGCACATGGCAGCCGGGCTTGGCCGCGCCTTCGGCTTCGGTCAGGTAGTCGGTGGCGTCGACGAACTTGCGGAACTGCCCGACCTTGAGTTCGTAATACGCCATCTCGAAGTTGGCCACCCGCACCGTGCGTGTGGGCTGGGCCGTGGTGTCGGGCTGGCCGTCTTCGCCTTGTTCGTCGGCCTCGGCGCCCATCGTGAAGTCGGCACCCGTCAGGCGCGCCAGGCTCAGCTCGCGCAAGGCGGCGGTGCGCAGCGCTTCGCGCTCGGCACTGGGCAATTGGCGCTGCTGTTGCTGTTGCTGTTGCGGCTGCGGCTGCGGACGCGGTGCCAAGGCCACCACCACTGGCGCTGGCTCGGCGGCAGCCTGGCGCAGCGCCACGATGGCGGCCTGTGCCTGGCCCGCGTAACGGCCCTTGGGGTAGGCCTGCAGATAGGCCTGATAGGCCGTCAGGCTGTGACCCTGCAGCGCGGCTTCCCAGGCCTGCGGTTCGGCACCCAGCGTGGGCGTGGGGGCCACGGCGATCGTGCTGGTGCCGCTGGCAGCCGCCAGGCGGCGCAAGGCGGTGCGGGCCGCTGCCGCGTAACGGCCGCGAGGAAACCGCTGCAGATAAGCCTCGTAGTGTTCGCTTCCGCCGCGGGCTTGCACGTCGCGCCAGGTGAAACCGTCGGCGTCTCTGGTGCCGGCCGGCACCGGATCAAGCACGCCCGAACTGTCGGTGGCCGCGGGCAGTGGCGACACCAGCGCCGGCGTCACGCCGCCACCTGCCGGCGCGGACAGACCGGCCAGCTTGATGCGTGCAGCAGCCGCGTACAGGCCCTGGGGGTACTCGGCCAGGTAGGCCTGGTAAGCGGCGGCGGTGCCGATGGACTCCGACGCCAGCCAGGCCGCTTCGTCCGACGCCGAATGCACCGGCACTGCTGGCGCCAGCAGCGGTGCACTGGGCTGACCGGCGAAGTAGAAGTCGCCCGTCAGGCTGCCTTCCATCCAAGGTTCCTGCTTGCCCTTGGTGACCTCGCGCACGCGGATCGTCACGCGCTTCAGGCTGGTTTCGATGGGCACGCCCTGTTCGTCGATCTGCTTGAGCAGCGCGTCGGTGTAGGTGCCATGCTGGCCGCCGCCGTCTTCGGCCACGCTGCCCGGGCGCGTGGCGTAATGGATGAGCGTGCCGCTGGGCGCTTGCACACGCGCCAGGCCCTGCGCCTGGCTGCGGAAGTTGCGCGCAAAGGGGTTGTTGCGGCAGGCGTCCAGCAGCACCAGGTTGACGGCGGCCTTGCTGTCTTCCATGGTGTTCAGCACGGCCGACAGGCTCAGCGCCTGGTAGGGCACGTCTTCTTCGCTGGCCAGTTCGGCGTCCACCGTGGGCAGGTAGTTTTCGCCGCGCACCTGCAGGCCGTGGCCGGCGTAGAAAAACAGCGCCACGCTGCCGGGCCGGATGGCATTGCGGAACTCGCGCAGCGCACTGCCCACCTGCCTGACCTGCAGGTTTTCGAAGTAAACGACCTGAAAGCCCATGCGCTTGAGCTTGTCGCGCATGGCGCGCGCGTCGTTCACCGGGTTGCGCAGCGGCGACTGTTTGTAGCTGGCATTGCCCACGATCAGCGCAACACGGTGTTCGTTGCCGCCCGACTGCGCCAGCACCAGGCCGGGGCCGGCCAGCCACAAGGCACACAGAACCGCAGTGATCAAGGCGCGCCAGGGCATGTTCCCAGACCGATCCGATTGCGACAGGTGCCGGATTGTGTCGCGCTTGCGGCCCTAGCGCAGCATCCGCTGGCGCCCGAAAGGCGCCGGGGCGTGTGCAAAAGCCGGCGGTCCGGCCCCCAGCACGGCGCCCGGTGGGCGGTGGCCGGCCGGGGCTTGCAGGTCGGTCAGCAGCACGGTCAGCAGCACGGTCAGGTCGGGCCGGTGGCGGCAGGCTTCTTCGAGCAGCGGTGTGAAGTGGGTGTCGCCACCGCCCTCCACGGAGCGGCGCAGAGGCAGCAGCCAAGGGAAGGTTTGTCCTGACCCGTTACGGCGGCACAGATGCAGCCCAGGCCGGACAACGCCCCAGCTGGCCACGCGGCGTGCGCTGCAAGGCCTGCAGCAACTTGTGTGTCACGCGTGCCCCGGCCAGCTGCTGAGCAAATCGCTCGGCCACGTCCTGCTGCAGCAGTTGCAGCAGGTGGGCGGTGGTCTGCGCGTCAGCCAGCGCCCGGTGCGCGCGGCCGCTGTCGGGCAGCCGGTGCAGTGCGGCCAATGTGCCCAGGCGGTGGTTGCTGGCCTGCGGGTACAGGCGCCGCGACAGCAGCAGCGTGCAGGCGAAGTCGTGGGCCGTGTCGGGCTCACAACCGGCCAGCGCCGATTCGGCGTGCCAGAAGCCGCGGTCGAAGGCCGCGTTGTGCGCCACCAGCGGGCAGCCGCGTGTGAAGCGCATCACCTCGTGCATCACCGCGCGGGCCCGCGGTGCCGCCTGCAGCATGCGGTTGCTGATGCCGGTGAGCTGTTCGATGAACGGTGGCACCCAGGCGCCGCTGTTCATCAGGCTCTGGAAACGGCCGACGATCTGCCCGTCTTCCACCAGCACGGCGGCGATTTCGGTGGCACGTGCGCCCTGTGCCGGCGACATGCCCGTGGTTTCGAAGTCGATGACGGCGACGGTTTCCATGACCGCCGCATTGTCAGCCTGCAACGCCGCCGGGGTGTTGCCTGGGGCACTCAGCTGCGTTTGAGCGGCGGTTCGTCTTCGGGGAAGCTGGTGTCGGCGAAGGACGTGTCGGTCCAGTCCGGGTCTTGCCCATGGCCGGAAAAATGGCCGGGCCTGGACTGCACCACGTCGGCGGCAGGCGGCACCCAGCGCTCGGCCCGTTCGCGGGCGCGGCGCAGCGACTGCACGCGGGTTTCGATGTCCTGCCGCACCCGTTCAGCGGCTTCGCTGTCGGGTGGGCCCATCGTGCGCGAAGGGCTGTAGTTGCTGCGCGGGCCGCGGCTGCTGCGGTCGCGCGCCAACCACCAGCGAGCGAACAGCAAGCCCGCCAGCACCAACGCAGCAAGGATCGCGGCAAACAGCACGGGCAAGTTCATGGGTGATGCGGTTTGGATACCGTCGAATGGAAAGACCAGCACTGCCAGTCTAGGGCGCGTGCAGCTTCAGCGGGCCATCCCAGGAGCCGGGGCTGCACTCTGTTTCAATCTTCCGTGTCATGCGGCGCACACGCGCGACACCGGCACGACATCGGCGCAGGCAAGTCCGGTGCGGGAAAATGCCGGCCATGTCGCAAAAACCGCAAAGGCACAAAGTCGTCGTGGGGCTGAGCGGCGGTGTCGACTCCGCCGTCAGCGCCTGGCTGCTCAAGCAGCAGGGCCACGAGGTCGTCGGCATCTTCATGAAAAACTGGGAAGACGACGACCAGGCCGCTGGCGCCGACCCGGCCCACACCGCCTACTGCTCATCCAATATCGATTTCGTCGATGCCGCCGCGGTGGCCGACGTGATCGGCATCGAGATCGAACACGTCAACTTCGCGGCCGAGTACAAGGACCGCGTGTTTGCCGAGTTCCTGCGCGAATACGGTGCCGGCCGCACACCCAACCCCGATGTGCTGTGCAACGCCGAGATCAAGTTCAAGGCTTTCCTGGACCACGCGATGCGCCTGGGCGCCGAGAAAATCGCCACCGGCCACTACGCCCGGGTGCGCCAGCTGGGTGACGGCTATCAGCTGCTGAAGGGCCTGGACCCGGCCAAGGACCAGAGCTACTTCCTGCACCGGCTGACGCAGCAGCAGCTGTCGAAGACGCTGTTCCCGGTGGGCGAGCTGCACAAGACCGAGGTGCGGCGCCTGGCCGAGCAGATCGGTCTGCCCAATGCAAAGAAAAAAGACAGCACCGGCATCTGCTTCATCGGCGAGCGGCCTTTCCGCGACTTCCTGAACCGCTACCTGAGCCACGCGCCGGGGCCCATGGTGGACGAAACCGGCCGCCACCGCGGCCAGCACGTGGGCCTGAGCTTCTACACGCTGGGCCAGCGCCAGGGCCTGGGCATCGGCGGCGTGGCCGGTCACGATGCCGGTGGTGCACACGAGCCCTGGTACGTGGCGCACAAGGACCTGGCCCACAACACCCTGCACGTGGTGCAGGGCCATGGCCACCCGTGGCTGCAGAGCCCATGGCTGCAAGCGGCCGATGTCAGCTGGGTGGCCGGCACACCGCCGACGGCTGGGGCCTTGGCCGCGAAGACCCGCTACCGCCAGGTCGACGCGGCATGCACCTTCACGCCGGGCGAAGGTGCTTTCCGGCTGGACTTCGACAGCCCGCAATGGGCCGTGACCCCCGGCCAGAGCGCGGTGCTGTACGACGGTGATGTGTGCCTGGGCGGCGGGGTCATTGCAGCGGCACAGGTGCCCGCGGTGCGGGCCGCCTTGCCCGAAGCGCGCCGTCGCCGCACGGCTGCGTCCTAGGCACGTGCCGCTGACGGCACGCCCACCGCACAATGATCCGCAGCCCTCCCTCGCCCGCTAACCCACCCCCTCAACCGCCCCAGGACACCTGATGCCCATGCCCGCCGCCCAAGCCAGTTCGCTCGCCGAGCTCATCGACGCCCAGGCGCCGGCCCTCGAAGCTGCGGTGATTGCCTGGCGGCGCGACCTGCACCAGCACCCCGAGCTGGGCAACCGGGAATTCCGCACTGCGGGCATCGTGGCCGAGCACCTGCGCACGCTGGGTCTGGACGAAGTGCGCACCGGCGTGGCCCACACCGGCGTCGTGGGGGTGCTCAAGGGCGCCCTGCCCGGCCCGGTGGTGGCGCTGCGGGCCGACATGGACGGCCTGCCGGTAAAGGAAGAAGTCGACCTGCCCTTTGCGAGCCAAGCACGTGGCCAGTGGAACGGCGAAGAGGTGGGCGTGATGCACGCCTGCGGTCACGACTGCCACGTCGCCATCCTGATGGGGGTGGCGCAGCTGCTGGCCGGGCTGCGTGCCCAACTGCGCGGCACCGTCACCTTCATCTTCCAGCCGGCCGAAGAGATGCCACCTGAAGGTGAAGACGGCGGCGCGAAGATGATGATTGCCGAAGGTGCGCTGGAAAAACCCACGCCGCAGGCCATCTTCGGCCTGCACGTCACCTCGCGCCAGCCGACGGGCCAGATCGGCTACCGCCCCGGGCCCACGATGGCCAGCAGCGACAAGCTGAAGATCACCGTGCACGGCCGCCAGACACACGGCGCCGCGCCGTGGCTGGGCGTGGACCCGATCGTCACCGCCGCCCAGGTGGTGCTGGGCCTGCAGACCGTGGTCAGCCGCACCATCGACCTGACGCAAGAGCCGGCGGTGGTGACCATCGGCGCCATCCGCGGCGGTGTGCGTGAAAACATCATCCCCGACAGCGTCGAGATGCGCGGCACCATCCGCACCTTCAACGAAGAGATGCGCGACGATATCCACGAACGTGTCACCACGCTGGCCGAAGCGGTGAGCCGCGGCTCGCGTGCCGGCTGCCAGGTGTGCATCACCAAAAACTACCCCGTCACCGTGAACGACCCGGTGCTGACCGAAGCCATGTTGCCCACGCTGCAGCGTGTGGCCGGTGCGGGCCTGACGCTGGTGCCCAAGGTCACCGGCAGCGAAGACTTCAGCTTCTTCCAGCGGGTGGTGCCCGGGCTATTCATCTTTCTGGGTGTCACGCCGCCGGGCACCGACCCCAAAAAGGCCGCACCCAACCACTCGCCGCGTTTCTACGCCGACGAAGCCGGGCTGCTGCTGGGTGTGCGCGCGCTGGCGCACCTGGCTTGCGACTTCCTGGAAACAAAGCAGGGCTGACCCTCCCCCCCAAGCCAGGGGACGGCGTGCGACAGCGCACGGACTGGCAATCGGCCACGTCGGACAGTCGCACTGCCGGTTCCATTTGGAGAGCGCGGGCCTGGAGACCGAGCGATGCGCTTGCCCAAGAATGTGCTTTGCGCGTGGCTGTTGGCAGCCGCTGTCGTGCCCGCTGCGGCCAGCACGGCGCCGCGCATCGAGGTGCGGTTCGCCGATCTGTCGGCCACGTACAGCAGCTATTACGCCGACCTGCACAACGCCACCGTGGCCGCAGCGCAGGCCTGGACGCAGCACTTCGCTGGCGACTTCTCGGCCATCGAGCTGACGGTGCAGATCAACTTCGTCGACATCAGCACGGCCAGCGGCCGCAGCGCGAGCAGCGGCTTCGTGGGCCTGCAGGCCGATGGCCGCAGCCTGTGGCACCAAGGCGCCACGCACGAACTGCTGACCGGGATGGACATCAACGGTGCCGCGGCCGATGTCGAATTCAACATCGGCATCAATGGCTACCTGCAAGGTGAACTGTGGTTCGACCCCGACCCGCTGGGTCTGTCGGCGGTGCCGGCCGACCGCACCGACGCGGTGTCGGTGCTGATGCACGAGTGGGGCCACGCCTGGGGCTTCAACGGCTGGATGGACGGCAGCACCGGCCAGTTGCCGGGCGACTACGCCTCGACCTTCGATGCCCAGGTGACGACGGTGATGGGCGATGCGGGCCCGACGCTGTACTTCACCGGCGCCGCGGCTGCGGCCGTTTATGGCGGCGCCGTGCCATTGACCTTCGGCAACCACGGCCACGTCGGCAACAGCGGCACCTTCGATGGACGCGAAGGTGCCAGCCTGATGCCCGACCTGATGAACGGCGAGGTGTTCTACCGCGGCACCCGCTACGAAGTGTCGGCGCTGGACCTGGCCATGTTGTCCGACATGGGGCTGCCCGTGATCCTGGCCGCCGTGCCCGAGCCGGGCTCTGCGTTGCTGCTGCTGGCCGGCCTGGGCGGAGTGGGGCTGTGGGCGCGCCGCCGCCGCGTGTGAGTCAGCGACCTAGCTGTCCAGGCCGCTGATCTTGATGGAGTTGTCGATGGCCCACGACCGTTTGATGCGCGCCACGTGCTCTTCCAGCTTCTTGCCGGCCAGGTCGGGGTTGCCGCGGTCCAGGTGTTCCTGGATCGAGCTGTTTTCTGCGCTGTCGCCGATGAACAGGTTCTGCGCGTAGCCGAAGAAGGCCTGATAACGCTGCTTGGCGGCGGCTTCGATGGCGGCCTGGCTGAGTTCGCCCACCACCGGTGTCTTGGCCAGCGCGATGGCGCCGCGCTGTTCCAGCAGCAGCTTGGCTTCTGACCACTTTTTCTTGGCCAGCGACAGGCTGTAGTGCTGCGAGATGTCGAAAGATGACACCACGTGGCGGCGCGCCAGCGCTCGGCCGCCTCGGGTGCCCATGTTGACCAGGGCGCCCTTGCTGTTGAGCTTGAGCTCGCTCTTGTCGGCGTGTTGCCCGGCGATGGCCGCCTTCTGCTGCGGGCTGAAGCTGCCGCGCGGCAGCGGGAAGGGTTTCACTTCGCCGTCGGTCAGCTTCCAGGCCTTCAGCGTGCCGACGATGTGTGTGGCCAGCGCGCCCAGCTTCACGTCCAGGTCGGCCGCATCGGCCTCGGCCTTTTTCAGCGGCTTGCCGGTGACCGCGGGGCTGTGGTTGTCGTCGTAGGCGGCCAGCTGCGTCTGCAGCGTGTTTATCGTCTTTTCGTGGCCCGCGGTGATGGCAATGGGCCCGCTGCGCTTGGCCCCCTTGAGGGTGGTGTTGCGGTCGGCCTGCTCGGCCAGGAACACCGAGGGCAGCTGCGGCGCAGACCGCAGCACCAGCCGCGCCGTGCGGGCGCTGTTGCCGTCGAAGGTGAGCGTGTGACGCTGGCCGTCGGCATTCACCGCCACGCGCTTGCGCCACCAGTTCAGCACCCGCTGCGCACCGGCCTTGACCTTGCCAACGAAGAGGCGGGCCATGCGCGCGACCCAGCCCACCAGCAGGTCCAGCGCACGGTCGATGGGCGCGCGGACGCGTTCGATCACCGCCCGCACACGGTCGGCCACACGGCCCAGTCCGGCGAAGCCGGCCAGGAAGTTGATGGCCAGGGTCAGCAGACCGCCCAGCACACCTTCCACACGCGCCGCCGCGGCGGCCACGTTGCCGGCGGCAATGGCCGCGATGGAGTCGACGAAGGCGCCGATGACCTGCGCGATGCGCCGCAGCTGCGCGATGAAGGTCTGGATCGTGCCCCAGATGGCCATGATGGCGCTGATGAAACCGGCGCCCGGGATGAACATCGCCACCAGGCGCGGAATGGCGCGTGTGACGACGATGTTGACCACCATGTCGATGAGGCCGCCGACCACCATCTGCCCCAGGTTGGCCAGCGACGCCTTCAGCTGGTCCCAGGCGGCGGCCGGGCCCTGTGTGACCAGGGTGCGCACGAGGTCGAAGCCCATCTCCATGGCCAGCACCGCGGGTTCGCCCAAGGCACGCACCATCTTGCTGCGCAGGTTGGCGTACGTCAGGTTCAGCACCGACAGGCCGAACCTCAGTAGCTCGGGCAAGGCAAAAGAAGCCGGGATGTGGATGCCGGGCAAGGAACCGGTCAGCCATTGGATGAGCCCGGTTTTCAGGTGCGTGAGGAAGCGGCCGGCAAAACGCTGGAAGCCGCCCTTGGCCGCGCGCACCAGGTTGCCGACAAAGCCGATGGGGTTGCGCAAGATCGACTGCAGCGCGCCGCCGGCACGCCGCAGGTAGCCCATGGCGCTGGGGGCGACGACGCTGAAGATGATCTCCAGCAGCTTGATCACCGTGCCCAGCGCCCAGCTCATGAAACCGCCGACGAAGCTGGTGAACACACCGGCGATCTTGGCGAAGGCACGTGGCACCAGCACGATGTCCATCAGCTCCAGCGAACGCAGTGCGTTCATGAACAGCGTGGGTATCTGTGCGGCATAGGCCAGCGCACCGCCCAGCGCACCCTGGAACCAGGTCCAGGCCTGGCCGACGGCGTTGCCACGCTGGATGTTCTGCCAGACCTCGTCCTGGCCGATGAGTGTCATGAAGCCACCCAGCACCGTGGCCGGGGTACGCGGCGCCGGGTCGCCGGTGACGGGGTCGAAGCCCAGCACGGCCTTCAGCAGCGGGTAGGCGCGGGTGCCTTCGGCCAGCCGCCCCAGCGGGCGCAGGATGGCGTTTTTGACAAATTCGACGATGCCGCCGATGAGCTGGCCGCCGAAGCTGATGACCTGGCGGATGGGCGTGGTCACCAGCCGCACGGCGCGGTCCCACAGGCCGCCGAGGTCGAAGATGTCGGTCCAGCTGAGCGAGTCCAGGAACTCGTCGATGGCGCTGCGGATGCCGCTGCCCATGTCGGCCAGCGCCGCCAGCTGGCCTTCGGCCCAGCTGGCGACCGGGTCGAAGATGCCGTGGTTGTCCAGCGCCTGGGTGATGAGTGCACCACCGGGCAGCAGTTCGATCAGCGCCCGCAGCAGGTTGGCCGCGGTGCGGCTGACGCTGCGCATCGTGATCGGGTTGAAGCCGATCAGCAGCGTGAACATGCGAAAGCCCGGCAGGAAGTTGGCCTTGTCGGCAAACCAGTCCAGCGCGTCGCTGATGCCCAGGCGCTGCACCTGCGGTGTGCTGCGTTCCTGCACCACGGGCGGCGTGTTGACAGCACCGGTGTCCAGGCTGCGCTGCAGCACGGGGCCTTGGCGGGCGCCACCCTGCTGCACCGTGTGCACCAGCTCGTGCGCCAGCAGCTCGCGCCCGGGCCCGCTGTGCGGCTGGAAGCGGTGGCGGCCGAAGTGGATGTCGCGGCCCAGCGTGAACGCCGCGGCGTTCAGTCGACGGCTGGCCTGCGCGGATGCGTCGCCGGTGTGCACGCGCACGGCCGACAGGTCGGCGCCCAGGCGCGGCGCCATGTCGCGCTGCACGCTCACGGGCAAGGGCTGGCCGCTGCCGGCAGCCGACAGGCCGGGCACCAGGTGATCGAAGCGGGCGGTGGAAGGCGACGCGGCCGGCAAGGTGCGGGCCGCCGCCGGCACAGCCCGTGCGGCCAGAAGCGGTGAAGTGGCCGGCATCGACACCAGGCGGCGCGCCAGCCGCGACGCTTCGCGCTCTGCCGCATCCTGTGGGTTGGACACCCGCACGCCGGCCATCGGCGCAGCGCTGGCCTTCGCCGGTGTGCTGAGCCCGGGCACCGCTGGCCGCTTCAGGCTCAGTCCGGTCAGCGTGGGCTTCACCGGCGCTGGCCTGACGACCATCGGAGCGCGCACGGTGGTGGGTGCCAGGCTCATCGCTGTGCAACTCGGCGGGTCAGACCGAGCGCCCTTCTTTCAGCAGCTCACGGCGCACACCCTCTTCCACGTCCTCGGGGCGCACCACCGCTTCACCCCGGCCCAGGGCCCTCAGGCAGGCGTGGCGCACCACGTTCATGATCGTGCCACCCGACAGTTCGTGTGCCTGCGCCAGGCGTTCCAGGTCCAGCCCCGGCGCCAGGTCCACCCGGGCCGGAAAACCTTCACGCCACAGTCGCAGCCGTTCAGGCGCCTTGGGCATCACAAAGGTCACCACGCTGTGGAAGCGGCGGCTGAAGGCGTCGTCGATGTGGTGGCGCAGGTTGCTGGCCAGGATGCAGACACCGTCGAAAGCTTCGATGCGCTGCAGCAGGTAGGCCACTTCCTGGTTGGCATAACGGTCGTGTGCATCTGACACAGCGCTGCGTTTGCCAAACAGCGCATCGGCTTCGTCGAAAAACAGCAGCCAGCCCTGGCGCTGTGCCGCGTCGAACAGGCGCGACAGGTTCTTTTCGGTTTCGCCGATGTACTTGCTGACCACCTGCGACAGGTCCACCCGCCACACCGCGCGCCCGCAGCGCTGGCCGATCAGGCAGGCCGACAGCGTCTTGCCGGTGCCCGAAGGCCCGTGGAACAGGGCGGTGAAGCCGCGGCTGACCCGCAGGCCCAGGCCCCAGTCGTCCAGCAGCGTGCGGCTGTGTTGCAGCCACAGTTCGATGTCCTGCAGCTGCGCCAGCGTGGCGGCGGGCAACACCAGGTCTTGCCACTGCAGGCCGGTGCTGATGCGTTGCGCCGGCAGGCCGACGGGTGCGCCGTCGTGCCCGGCGCCGGCCGTGGCCATCACGCCTGGCAGTGCGGTGTCGATGAAGCTGGGTGACAGTTGCAGCGCGCCGGCCAGTGGCGGTTCGCCGGCAGCGGCTGGCGCCAGGTGCAGCAAGTCACCCGTCGCCAAGCGACCCTGCGGCAAAAACCGGCGCATGACCGCCAATCGCGGGGCCATCTGCTCACCCGCCAGCAGGAAACACGCGGTTTCGCCGCTGGGCACAAAGCCACCTTGCGGCTGGCCGACGGCTGCACCACCGAACTCGGTGTAGGGCCGGTGGGTGCTGTCGTTGCGCACCTGCAGCACGTCCAGCAGCTGCGGCCGCAGCAGCGGGGTCAGCGCCAGCGCGAGCATCAGGCGCTCTTCGGCGTCCAGCTGCAGGCCGAGCAGCATCTGGCCGTAGGGGCAGTCTGGCTTCAGCGAAGGGGGATCAGGCCACGGCGGCGTGTCCCCTGGCGTGGGCTTGAAGTAGAGCTGCAGCCGCCGTTCCAGCGTCTGCGCCAGCCATTCGAGTTCGGCTTCCAGTGCTTGTGCTTGCGCCGGGTCCACCGAAGAGAGGCCGTCGCGCTGCATCACGAGGGCGCCTGCCAGTCCACGGCCAGCGGCTCGGGCATCCAGGGCAGCTTGACCCAGGACAGACTCCAGGGCAGGCTGGCCAGCAGCAGGTCGAAGGCTTCACTCTGCACCTGCAGTTGCCAGCCCTGGCCGTCGGCGGCCCTTCGCAGCAGGCCGCGCCGCTGCAGAAAACTGATGCGCAAGGCCTGCACACTGGTGCTGCGCAGCGCGGGCCAGTGTTGCCTGACGGCCTGCAGCAGCGCCTGCACCTCGGCCGTGTCGGCTTCGTCCAGCTGGGCCGGTGGCAGGTCCAGGCCCTGGGTGGGCGGCAGGCCGAGCAGCAGCTTCACGAAGGGCAGGTCCAGTTCCAGCGCGGCGGCCGCTGCGGTGTCGCAGGCCAGTGCGTGCAGCAGCGCCAGGGCACGTGGCAACACGGCCGGGGCCAGCGCTTCGCCGGGTTGACCGCTGTGCAGCTGCAGGCCCTGCAGCAGGCGCGCCAGGTAGGGGTGCAGCAGCACCAGGCCGGCAAGCGGCACCACCAGGTGGTCGGCTGATGTCTCGGTGGCCGCGGCCGGTGTCGCCACTGGGTGCCACGCGGAGGCCACGGTCGGTTCGACGCGCAGCACGTGCGGGACTGCGACTGGCGGTGAAGCGCGGTTGGCGGGCCGCGTCATCGCGGCGCTCAGGGCCACCCGCAGCCGCCCCAGCGCGGCCGGCGGCTGGGCATCGGGCCATTCGGATTTCACCAGGGCCGTCTGCCACGGGTCTTGTGCCTTGCTGCGTTCAGGCCAGGCCAGCCACAGCGCTTGCGCCCACAGGTTGTCCCTGGCCTGCGCCTGCCACTGCACCAGCAGTGCCAGACGTGTGGCCGAGCCCGCGCCCACCAGTTGCAGCGGCAGTCGTTCGGCGGGCCGTGTTTGCACCCAGTGCACGCGTCGGGCCGCCGGCAGCAGCGCCAGCCAGCGTGAAAGCACACCCAGCGCGCGTGACACCTGGGCTTCCGGCTGGATGCCGACCCAGCCCCAGAAGCGGCCCAGCGCAGCGGGTGTCAGGCCCTGGCTGTTGTCGTGCACCCAGTCGTCGGCCAAGGCACTGGCCGCCATCTGCAGGGCCTGCGTGTTGTCTTGAAGGCCGGCCAGTGCCCAGCCAGGCCAGCCGCTGCGCAGGTACTGCAGCAGGTCCAGCCGTGCCTGCGCCTGCGCTGGCTGCACCGACGGCCAAGGCACGGCAGGTGCCCGGGTGGCGGCCGGCACCGCGTGCTGCAACTGCCGCACCAACGCTGCCTGCAGCTGTGTCACCCACAGCAACCAGGCGGCTGCGTGCTCGGCGGACGGGCGCGGCGTGGTGGCCAGCGGCGGTGCGGGCAAGCTCAAGTCCAGGCGCGGGATGTGCACGACCACGTCGGGAGGCAGGCCCAGCGTGGCGGCGGCGTCGTCCAGCGCGTGCTCCAGGTGCTGCTGCAGGCTGTCGCCTTGTTCCCGCAACAGACTGCGCAGCGCCAAGGCCTGCGGCGTGTCGGGCGCATGGGCCTGCCAGCGCAGACGGCGCAGGCGGTGCGGAGCCAAAGTCAGCGCCACGGGGTTCGATCAGCGCCGCAGCCGCAAGCCACCAGCGTTGACCATGCCGGTGATCAGCCGCCCGACATTGCCGGTGGCGTTGTTGTTCACGCTGCCCAATTGAGTGCCCAGCTGCTCGACCACCGCCGTGTCGCGCACGGCGATCACGCCGCTGTTCATCACCGCCGCCAAAGCCACACCACCCGAGCTGGTGGTGTCGACGTTGACCTTCACCGCCCTTTCGGTGGCCTGGGTGACGGAGCGGGCCAGGTCTTCTTCGCCGGCCTTCAGGCGCTGCCGCGCTTCTTCCAGCGACTCACCCTCGAAGGCGTTGGCACCGATGCCGCTGCGCAGGTCTTCCACATAGTCGCGCTTGCGCGCCACGTCGGCGGCCATGCGGTCCAGCAGCGCGTCGCCGGTGAACAGCTCACCCAGCGATCCCTTCAGGTCGGGCGTGGTGGTGGTGCGCACGAAGCCGATGCCCTTGACCAGGCCTTCGATGTTGGCGCTTTGTTTGTCCAGGTCGGCAACGAAGGTCTTGCGCACGTCGACAAAGCGGGTGCCGATCTCGAAGTCCAGCGACGGGATCACCCGCACCGCGCGGTCCAGCCACTTGGGTGGCCGCAGGTCGGGCGGTTTCACCAGCGGCGGTTCTTCCGGTTCGGGCTCGTCGATCTCGGCACAGGGGTAGGGCAAGGTGAAGTCGGCGACGATGCGCCCACCCTCGTCGTAGACCAGCACGAAGGTGCCACCACGCCAGCAGCCGCCCAGGTGGTCCAGGCCGGGGTGGCGTTTGACGAAAGCACTGAACACCAGCCGGTCGTCGGCACGTTCGTCGCCAGCCACGATCAGGTCGTCGAGCCAGTTGATCCACAGCGGTTTGGTGGTGGCCAGCAAGGAATCAAAAGGCGAAGCCAGGTCGTTGCGCGAGACGTGGCTCAGGCTCAGCCGGGCGTCGCCCACTTTCTGCAGCGACGCGGCGTAGCCACTTTTCCATGTCGTGTCGGCGCGGTAGGCGCTGTAGCGCACCTGGGCCATGGCGGGTGCTGCCGCCACCTGCGTGGCGCGCACGGCGTCGCGCGCGGTTTCGGCCTGTGCCACGGCGGCCAGGCCGTCGGCTTGGGTGGGCAGGATGCGGCCGGCGTTCACGGCCTCGCTCACGTCCTTGGCGTATTGCTGGCCGAAGTCGCTGCCCTCTTCCAGCTTGATGGCCACGTCCTTGCGCACCAGGTGGTGCAGGCGGTGCAGCGTGGTGTAGCGGATGCCGGGCTTGATGCGGATGCCGCCGCGCCGGTTGCCGTGCAGCAGCACGGACTGCACCTCGATAGGCAGGTTGTGCGCGGCGATCTCGCGTTTCAATGCCGCGTCCACGGCCTCCACCGGCTGGCCCAGGTGGCCTTCGATGCGGAAGAAGTCGTGGGCCGCCACGCCATAGGCCAAGGGGTCGCGTGCACGCCCGCTGGCCAGCCAGTCGGCGGCGCGGTAACCGCTGTTTTCCTGGCTGCGCCCGCTGGACGCGCGGCGGTAGTTCCAGGCCACGTGCACCGGCACACGCCCGCGCACCGTGTAGTGCCAGGGAATGGCGCGCATCTGCAGCGACTGCGCTTCGCCCGCGCTCGGGGTGATGCGCAGCGTGGTGTCGGTGGGCAGCGCAAACGCATCGATCAGCGAGTGCAGTTTCCACAGCCCGAAACGGGCCTGTGCCGCGGCCTCGCGCGAGGGGCCGTCCAGCGGCGCCGGGAACAGGCCCGTGCGGTGTTCACGCGGTGCGTTCAACTGGCCCAGCAGCAGGTGCTTGGGGAAAGCGGCCACGTCGGGCAGCAGCACGGCGTCGCAGGCCAGGTAGGACTCCCGCATCACATTGAAGGCCTCGCACAGGTCCTTGCCATGGTTGAACAGCGCCAGTGGCACCGCGCTGCTGCGCCGTGCGGCGGCCAGGTGGGCGTCCAGCCGCGCGGACCAGTCGGCCGTGGGGTCGGCGCCGAACTGTTCGCGCAGTTCATCGGGCAAGGCACGGGACAGTTGCGCGAAGCCGGCCTGCAGCCTTTGCAGCGTGCGCGGGACACGGGGGTCGCCACTGTGCAGGCTGCCCAGGTAACGCAGCGCCAGCGTGGCCACGCTCGTGATGTCGGTGCCCAACGCGGGCCGGTCGGCAAACAGCTCGGGCAAGGCGCGGGCCCGGTTGCCGAGTGTCTGCAGACTGGGCAGCCGGCCCAGCAGGTGCAGCACGTCGGCCGGCTGCATCAGCAACACACGCTGGCGGTGCAGCGCATTGCGGCCCAGGTTGTCGCAGTCGGTGCCGCTGCACAGGTCGGGGTCGTCGACCACGGTTTCCATCAGCAGCAGCACCACGCGTTCTGCCAGCGCGCTCAGGCGCGACAGCGGCTGCGCCAGCACGTCGCTTTCACCCACCGGCACCAGTTCCGCCAGCTCGTACAGCAGTGTGTCTTCGGTGCCGTCACCGCGGCGGCCGTAGAAGGGCGTGTAGGCCGGCGCGCTGATGCCGTAGGGGCGGAAGCGGTCGTAGCTGGTGTCGGCCGGCAACATCAGCAGGTCGCCGTCGGTGCTGACACCCAGGCCGCGTGTCAGCTGCACCTGGCCGCCGGCCAGCCGCACCTGCAAGCCGCCCACCAGGCCCACGCCGAGCAGGTTGACGCGGCTCAGGCGGTCCTGGTCGTCCAGGTAGCCGCTCAGGCTGTTCAGCTGGTGATGGGTCAGCACCTGGTCGGGTTCGAACACCGTGTACGTGGTGTCCAGCCTTTGCAGGCTGTGCAGGACCTTCAGCGGGTCGGCCATGGTGTATCTCCTGGCAAGTCAGTCAGGGCTCATGAATCGGAAGTGCGTGGCAGGCTGCCCAGCGCACTGCGGCCCAGCACGAAGGGTGGCTGCGGAGCTGCGCTTTCGCCGTCGGCGGTGCAGTCGAAGAGGCGCCGCTGCGGGTAGACGTTTTTGGCCTGCAGCAGTGCGTCGATCAGCGCCTGGGTGCGTGCGGCGCGTTCGCTGCTGCCGTTCAAGCCGGCGCGCATCTCGATCCAGCGCCGGTAGGCACCTTCCAACCGCGCCATGCTGTCGCTGTCGATGAAACACACGGTGGGCAGGCAATGCGCCGGCACCTCGCGCCGCACGGTGTCTTCGACAAACTGGCGGAAACCTTCGTCGAGCAGGCGGCCGGCGTAGGCCGGCAGCACCACGTGCACGCGGAAGGAATACGGGTCGATGTCGCTGCAGCCTTCGCAGTTGGCATCGCTGCAGATCGGCATCAGCGGGTCGCCGGCTTCACCGGGCCGCAGCAGCAAGTGTTCGATGACGTACAGGCCTTCGCCGCTGTAGTGTTCGCGCAGGTAGCTGATCAGTTCACCGATCATCGCTTCGCGCTGGGCTTCGGTCTCGACGTAGTGGATGCGTCGCGCGATGTCTTCGCCCGTGGTGTCGGTGATGACGAAGTGGAAACGCCCGTCGCTGGTCGTACGGCGGCTGTAACGGGCCGGGTCCTGGCCCATCTGCACCGCCAGCATCATCTCGGCGCGTGCGGCTTCGACGCTGTCGTGGTGCATCGTGGACGACAGCAGGATCTGCCCCGTGACGCGGTGGCGCAGGCGCCAGCGCCATTCGTCGTCGGGTGTGGTGTCGGCTTCGGCGTAGATGTCGTGCGACACCGTGCTGAGGTTGCGCCGTGTGGCGTTGGGCATGCCCAGCAGGCGCGCCAGCCGCCGTTCCAGGCCGCTGACGTTGTCGCTGTTCCACCAGTCGCTGGCCGGTGCGGCCTGGACATAGCCTTGTGCCCGGTCGCGCGCCAGCGGGTTGACGTCTTGCAGCATGCGGGCCGTGTCCACCACCTGCTGCGCCGTGCTGGCGGCAAACGCGGTGCCGATGATGTCGCGGTAGGCCCGCAGGTCTTCGCCGCTGCGGGCCAGCAGGTGGTCCAGCGTGTGCAGCTGGCGCGTGGCGGATTCGTCCGGGCTTTCCAGCGTGTTGGCCAGCTGCGTGGCCGTGACGCCGTCGGGGTAGACCTTCTCCAGCGCCAGGGCCTGCTGTTCGGTGGATCGCTCGGCCATGGCCACCTCGGTGGTGCGCACCACCTGCGCGGCCAGCACATGCTGCTGCGCGGGCTGCGTCTGCCAGGCCAGTTGCAGGCTGCTCAGGTCGGCCGGCGCCACCGACAGGCGCTGCGATGCACCCGCCAGCAAGGCCAGGCGGTCGGCCATCAGCTGGTCGAAAAACAGCAGGTAGCCTTTCAGCTGCAGGGCCTGTGCACGACGCAGTGCGTCGGGCCGACCCGGCAGGCCGGTGTCACCCACGCCGTACAGCGGCGGGAAGTCGAGCTGGAAGCTGCGGTACTGCGCCAGCTTGCGTGCCACACCCAGAGGCGGCAGCGGCGGTGGTGGCACCGGCGTTTCCAGGCGCAGGCGCGCGGCTTCCTGCAGCTCAGTCAGCCGCACGCGAACGGGGGCGGGCATGTCGGCGATGTTCCAGCCCGTCAGCGGAATGCCGCGCTTGCTGAACACCAAGCGGCCATGCGCCAGGCTCAGGCGCGGCAAACGACCGGGCCGCACCGGCACACGCCAGCGGTTGGCCACCGGCACGGCGTCGGCCACCACCGCGTCAGGTGCGGCATCGACCGCCGTTTCGCTGTTTTCGTCGCTGCGTTGCAGCGGGTTCAGCACGATGTCGCGCAACACCCGCACACCGGGCACGTCGGCCAGGGCGCCCATCAGGTCGGACAGCCGCAGCTCGGTCGGCAGCACACTGGCCTGCAGTTCGGCGTCGTCGATGAAGCCGTGTTGCAGCAGCGGGCCTTCGTAGCAGTCGGGCCAGCTGCGCGGGCTGCCGTCGGGCAGCGGGCGCAACATCATCTCGTCCAGCGTGCAGGGGCGAACCGTTGGTGCCAGGGTGTCGGCGGCGGCGAACAGCAGCTGCGCCGCGGTTTCGACGGCGGAAGCGTCGTCGTGCAGTTCGACTTCGGCACACAGCGCGAAGTACTGCGCGCGCACCGGTGTCACGGTGGTGAAGTCTTCGCACAAGCTGCGGTGCTGCTGCAGCGTCAGGCCCACCTGGCGCAGCACGGCTGTGCGTTGCGCTGCCGTGCCGACGCGGTCCATGAACTCGATGCGCACCTGCAGCAGGCCACGCAGCGGCACTTCGCACCAGGCGTCGTGCGCCGGGCGGTCGTGGCGCAGGCGCTTTTCCGCCATGTCGGCAATCAGCACGTGGCGGCTGTCGGCTTCGAGCCAGGCGTTTTTGACGTCGGGCAGGTCGATCAGCAGCTTGCGCCAGTCCAGCAGCGTCAGTGGTGCGGTGGGCAAGGCTTCCGTGGGACTGTGGAACTGCGCGTGGGTGCGCTGGGCGTTTTCCTCGGCAGTCTCGGCTGCACTGGCGGGTGTGCGGCGCAGCAGGTCGGCCAGCGGCAGTGTGCTGCGGTAGGCCAGGTCGCTGAGTGCATAACTGGCCAGTTCCAGCACCGTGATGCCGGGGTCGTGCAGGTTGTGGTCGGTCCAGGTCTGGCGCGCCAGCAAACGCAGATGCTGCAGACCCTGCGCAAACAGCGCCTGGCTGTCCAGCGCCAGCGGCGGCTGCCCGGTGCTGAGTGTCAGGCCGTCGGGCAGCGGGGTGTCTGCAGCGCTCATGCCGCCAGCTCCGTGATCAGGTGCTGCGCTGCCGACACCAGGATGGCGTCGGGTGTGTCGGCAAACACCTCGTTCAGGTCCACGCTGCCGCCCTGGCGGAAGAGTGAAAAGTCGGTGACGAAGTCGACGAAGGGCTGAGCCTCGACGAAGTCCAGCAGCGCCGAGCGCACGATGCGGCCGTTGAAGCCGGGCTCGGTGGCGCTGTCGAAAGCCCACGGCGACAGGTGCCGAAGCAGCGCGTCGTTCAGCACCTGGCGGTAGAAGGCAAAGCCGAAGCCGGGCCGCAGCCGCAGCTTGAACTGCAGCTGCAGCGGCTGATAACGCGGGTTCTGCACGTGCACCACAGCCTGTGGCGCGCAGCGGGCCTGCAGGGAAACGCGGATCTGCTCCAGCGTGGCCAGGTCGACTCGCGGCGCCAGCGGGTCGACGGCGTTCAACCCCTGCTGCCGCGGCAGCACCACCACGGTGAAGTGACCGGCTGCCTGCCACGACTGGCCGTCGGCATGCGGAATGCATTTGGCGCGCCACACCGACGGGAATTCCTGCAGCACCAGCCGTTCGATGTCCCACGGCGTGATGGCGCGGTGGCGGTGGCGCAGGCGTTCGGCCGCGCGGCGCTCCATCGCGGCGTCGGTTTCGGCCAGCGCACCGCCGAAGCTGGAGTAGGGCTGCAAGACGGCTTTGATGGCCGCCAGCGGCGTGTCCAGCTTCGCGATGCGGCCGGCTGGCAGGGGCGAAGCCAGTCGCGCCGGGTCGTTGCCCTGATCGACAAACACCACCTCGGCGGCGTTGTTGTGCACACCCACCACGCGGCAGGCGGCAGCCGGTTGCTCGGCAATGCTGGCGCGCAGCCACACCATGCCGGCCGGCATCAGGCTGTGCTGCGTGGTGGTGGCTGCCGGCAGCACACCGGCCACGATGCCGCTTTGCCGCAGGTGCTGCGTGGTGTCCAGCAGGCCTTCGGCGGCACCCAGCGGGTGCCAGGCGTCGCTGGCCAGCACCGACCACTGCAGCAGCTGCGGCGTGGCTTCGGGGTCGGCGCTGCCTTCGGCCACCTGCAGCAACAGGCTGAAGCTGTCGCCGGCCTGCGCGGGCGCCAGGCCGATCAGCAGTTCACCGGCCGCCGTGTGCGCTGCCAGCAGCGAAGCGCCGGCTTCGCCGGACCAGGGGCGCAGGCTGTGCAACCAGGCATGTTCGCGCCGGCTGCCGAAGGCATCGACGTGGTGCAGCTGCACCTCGGTCTGCTGGAAGTGATTGGCGCTGTGGCTGTCCAGCTGGCTGAGGTCGCTTTCCGCGTGATAGTTTAGCGTCAGCTCTTCGAGCTTGGGGGTGTAGGGCGGGTTGATGGCGCGTGGCGCAGCGGTACCCAGCGCGCGCGTGACGGCGTCCTTGCTGTAGTCGGCGTGCAGCAGGCTTTCGACCAGCTTGACGGTGATGAAACCCGGCCGTGGCGCCGGTGGGCTGATGCCCAAGGCCAGGCGCAACTGCGGTTGCGCCAGCATCAGGCGCTGCGCCATCAACTGCGTCAGCACATTGCCACCGCCCAGCAACTGCATCAGGCCGTGCTGGGCGCTGAAAACCGGCGCGCTGCTGCCGCCGGCGGCAGGGTTCAGCGTGACGGCGCCGCCGTTGGCCGGCAGCACCGTCAACGGCGCAGAGCTCATGCCAGAACCCCCCGCACCGGCCCACGTGAGCGTGGCGCGGATGCCATCGGCCACGTCCACCTGCCGGGTGTAGCCGCTGTACCAGCTGCCCAGGTTGCTGGGAGCACCTTGCCAGCGCAGCTTCAGTTCGAGCTTCGTGACCCGTTTGGACAGCGCTTCGTCGCAGCCCACGAACAGGCGCGACCCGCTGACCGGTTGCCCGCCGAAGGGCAGGAAGGCCTTTTTGCCGTCCAGCGCGCCGTCGTCGTTTTCGAGTGTCAGCTGGCGCAGGCCCTCCACCTGCACCGAGACCTGCACGGCGTGCAGACGCAGCGCCATCAGCGTGCCGAAACCCAGCGCCGCACCGGGCTTCACCAGCAGCTGCAGCACCGGCTGGCCGGCGGGAAAGGCCTGCAGGTGCACGGCAGGGTCGTGGTCCACCACGGCGGCTTCGGCCGCAGGCAGTTCCAGCGTCAGCGTGCAGGGGTTGCCGGTCCAGCTGCCTTGCAGATTGAAAGGCCCCAGCCAGCCCTTGGGCCCGCTGGCGAAGGCCTGCAGCGACGAGGCCAGCAGGTCCCGGTCGGCCTGCAGGGCCGGCACACCGGCCACGAAGTGCAGGTGCACGGTGATGCTGCGTGTGCCTTCGGCCAGGCGCAGCACCGGCGACGACAAGGCAAAACCCACCGGCGCGGCCGGCCGCTGTTCCGCCGTGAACGGGGGCCAGCCCAGCGGCGCGCCGGCTTCGGGCTTGCCACCCAGGCCGTCGGGTGAATCGGCGCGTGGTGCAAAGTGCAGGGCCTCGCCATCACGCGCCACACCACACAGCGCCAGCACCTGGGCGTGGCCCAGCACCACCGGACGCACAGGCACAAAACGCTGGTCGACCTTGAGGGCGTCCTTGCCCGCGCTGAAGGCGTGAGACGCATTCAGTTCCAGCGGCGTGGCGCCCTTTTTCAGCCCCAGCACCAGGTGCGCGCGATCGGCTTTTGCGGGCCGCGGGCGAAAGCCCAGCACGTCGCGCACCTGGTGCTGCAGGTGGCGGGCCGTGAAGCCGTTCAGCAGTTCTTGTGCGGGCTGCCCGGTCTTGAAGAAGGCCAGCAGCAGCGCGTGGTGCGGTGCCAGCTGGCCGTCGCTGTGGTCGACCAGGGCCTGCAGTTCTTCGGCCGTGCCGGCCGGCAGGTAGGCAGACCAATCACCGCTGGCCGCGGCGTCGGTGCTGCCGTAGAAACGCAGCAGCTGCGCCAGTGCCTGCGCGGCCTGCAGCAGCTGCACCGGACTGCGGTCGTCCAACGGTGCATGGCCGGGCTGCAGCGCGGCCGCGTCGCGGCCGTCCTGGGCTGTGCCCAGGCTGGCAATCCACGCGGCCATGCGGCTTTGGGCTTCCATCGTCGTCAGCCCGCCGCCACCTGCGCGCGCACTTCGTTGGCGTCGCCCAGGTAGTAGGGGTAGACCAGGTTGAAGCGGGCATTGGTGCTGCGCACGCTGTACGTCAGCTGGATCAGCAGCAAGCCTTCGAAGGCGCGGCTGTCGTCCACCACGAGTTCGTGCACGACGATGCGCGCTTCAAAGACCAGCAGCGCCACGCGGATGCGGTCTTCCAGCAGGTTGCGCAGCGTGGTGGACAGCGGCTCGAACAGCAGTTCGCTCATGTCCAGGCCGAACTTGGGCTGCAGGAAACGTTCACCGGGGCGGGTGCCGAACAGGATCTGCAGGCTCTCAACGATGTCCTGCTCGTCTTCGCTCATCACCACCATGCCGGCCTCGAAGCGCGGCGGGAACGACCAGCCGCGGCCCAGGAAGTGATTGCGTTCGAAGCTGCTCATGGCTTCAGCCGATCTGCACGGTGGGCAGGCCGACGGCCACGCTGGCACCGCAGGCGCAACTGTCGCCCGCACGCAGTGCGGGCCGCCCGCCGATCAGCACGGTGCCGCTGCCGGCCACGAAGGGTGTCACCGGTGGGTGTGGCGGCGGAATCACGCAGCTGTGCAGGTCGCCCAGCACGGCAGCCGGCAGGCCACCCACCAGCACGGTGGGCACGCCGGGGCCGAGCACGGTGCCGCCGTGAACGCTGATGTCGGTGATGCGGGCTGCGCTGGGCATGGTGGTGTGCTGTGCTTGCCGGTCAGTTGATCTGCACCATGCCGCCCTTGAGCGTGGCAGTGGCGCCGCCCTTGAGCTCGGCACTGGCCGAGGCTTCGAGCGACAGGTTGACGGCCTTGATGCCAAAGGACGTGCCCGCTTCAAAGTTGCTTTCGGTGGCGGCCTTCAGCGTCAGCGCCTTGCTGCTGTTGAGCGTGATGCCTTCTGCGTCCAGCGTGACCGAATTGCCGTGCTGGTCCTTCAGCGTGATGGCCTGTTCGTCTTCGCTCAGCACCAGGCTGTTGCCGGCGGGTGTGGACAGCGTCATCACCTTCTTGTCGTCGTCGAAGAGCCAGCGCATGCCGCTGCGGCTGATGAAACCCTTTTCGTGGTTGTCGTTGCTGGGGGCCAGCGGTGCGGCATGGGCGCTGCTGTGCAGCATGCCCAGCAGCACCGGTGCACGCGGGTCTTCGTCCAGGAAACCCAGCACCACCTCGTCACCGATCTCGGGGCGGATCAGCAAGCCGCGGTCGCTGCCCGCATCCAGGCAGGCCACCCGCGCCCAGACACCGTCGTCGTCGGCCACCAGCGGCAGCTTCACGCGCACGCGAAAGTTGCCTTGCGGGTCTTCGTTGTCGGTGACCACGCCCAGCTGCAAGCCCGACACGGGGGCCAGCAGGCGTGTTGCGCGTGATGCCTGCAGGCGTTGCTGCAACGCCTGGTCTTGCTGCAGGCCACCAAACTGCAGGTGCACCTTCCAGCCTTGCGACGGGTCGATGTCGTGGCGCACGCCGGTGCACAGCACCTTGCCGTTGAAACGCGCGCCCAGGCCCGCCAGTTGCAGCACGTCGCCCGGCTGCACGGGCGCAAAACCCTCGCACTTGGCGCGGCCGTTGATGAAACTGGCGCGGCTGTTGGCCCACCAGCCGCTGGCCAGTGCCGCCGCTTCGACATCGGGCAGGCCGGCGTGGTGCAGGAGGTGCTGGTCCTGGCCCAGCGCGCTGGCTGCGTCGTTGCTGCTGAAGTTGCCCGGGGGTGTGAAGGCGGGGCTGTTGCCGTCTTGCACCGACACGGCCTGGTCGTCCGCATTCCAGCTGGTGGCCTGCGACGCGGCCAGCTGGCCACGGGCTTCGGCCTGGGCGTCGAACTCCAGCAGCGTGGCACCAAACAGCAGGCTCGCCACCGGGTCGCCGCTCAAGGCGGGCGAGGCGCTGTGCACTTTGTCGTCGCGGGTGAAAACCCAGTGGCCGTTGGCTTGTGCGCGGGCAATGGCGAAGTCCCAGTCGCTGACATCGTGCTGCACCAGCTGTTCATGCGTGACCGTGGTGCTGGCCACGTCGCCGGCGTGTTCGGCCAGCAGTGCGGAGATGACGTCGCTGTCGCTGCTGTCGAACCAGGCCTTGCTCTTGCGCTGCAGGGTCAGCTTCACCGCCGCGTGGCGGCATTCCACCACCAGCTGCGCCGCACCGCCCTGGCGCAGTTTCAGGCGCTGGCTGACGACCAGGCCCTTGAACAGCGGCGTGTCCTGGCCATTGGCGCCGGCCAGCACTTCGACTTCCGCGCCGGGCACGAAGGTGTCGCTGGCCGACAGCGCAAACTCCTGTCGGCTGGCGGCACCGTCGGCGTACACCAGCCGCGCGCTCGACACGTGGTTGGCCGGGTGCTGGACGCTCAGCGCCAGCAACTGGTGTTCACGCGGCAAGGCCTGGCCGCCCACCTTCACCGTGAACTCACGGTGGGCGATCTCGGCGGGCAGCGTGCGTTCGGCGCGCATGGAGGGCTGCAGCCGGTCAGCGCTTCAGCGGCGGAAAGCGCACGCGTGTGCCGGCCGGCAGACCGCGCGCGCTGGTGAAACCGTTGGCCTGCGCCACCTGCAGCGCCAGATGCACACTGCCGTAGATGCGATCGCACAGCGCCGGCAGCGTGTCGCTGGCGCCCAGCACACGCACGTGTGTCAGGTCGGGCGAGCTGTCTTGCGCCATCGCCACACGGGTCTGGTCGTCGCTGGCGTCGCTGAAGCTGGCGCTGATGACCGCGCGCAGCGGCACACCGTCGGGCCTGAACAGCTTGTAGGCGATGGACGCGCTTTTCAGCACGCAGCGCTTGACCGTCAGCGTGCCCCACACCACCTTCAGGTAGTTCGGCCGGTGGATGTTGCCGTTGTAGCCGGTGACGGCCTGGAATTGCGCCACCTGCGCCTGCACGTCGCAGGGCCGGCCGTTGGCGCCGGTGCCGTCCAGGAAAAAACTCAGCGCCAGCTCGCCGGGTTTGATGGACTTGAACTCCATGCGGCTGCCGGTGGTGCCCGAACCCTGGGCACTGTCGTATTCCATCTCGTAGGCCAGCGTCACCTCGCTCGGGTTGACGTAGCTTTCGAAGCTGTCGATGGCGGTGCCGGAGAAGTCGGCCTGTTCGAAGGCCTGGATCAGCAGCTTTTCAAGACGGCCGTTGGACATGGTGGCGTGGTGTGTCGCTTGAAGAGTCGCTTCAAGGTTCCTGGCGGCGCTGCAGGATGTCCAGCACCTGCTCCACCACCTCGGCCACCAGGGCTTGGCGGTCGGCCGCGCCCGCGCCTGTCCCCACGCCTGTCCCCGCACCCGCACCGGCCTGCGGTGCAGTCGGGCCGGGTGCCACTTCGACGTTGATCACCACTTCATCGATCACAAAAGGCATGGCGTGGGCTCCGGTTCAGGACTTGTCGAAGCGGAAGTACTGGTAGCTGAGCTGCAGGCTTTCGACGAGGAAGGCGTTGTTCGTGGCGTTCAGGTCGGACACGCTCCACTTCACCGGCCAGGCCATCACCAGGTGCCAGGTCATCAGCGGTTCATGGGCTTCGTTGAGCAGCGTCACGTCCACGTCCTTGGGTTCGATTTCCAGCGTGTCCACGCTGCGTTCCAGCCAGTTCCAGACCTCGCTGTTTTTCAGCAGGCCGCGCTTGAGCACCAGGTCGGCGTACTTCGTGCGGCCGGGGTACTTCTGCACGAAGCGGTTTTCGCCGCCCTCGGGCACTTCTTCGGCCGCCACTTCGAAGGACAGGCCCGAGACTTCGGTGAAGCGCAGGTCATCGCTGCGGTTGGACAGACCCAGCACCTCGACCTTGAAATGAAACCCCAGCGGCGGCAGGAACATGGCCGGCCTTGTTTATTCGTTCTGCAGCTCGAGGCCTTCGTGCGCCAGTTCGATGGACTCGATGGCCACTTCGTTGCCGCTGGCCTTCAGGCCCGGGCCTTCCACCTTCACCGGGAAGGCGTTCTGCAGCTTCCACACCATCACTGGTGCGTGTTGTTCGTCGAGCAAGGCGACGATGACGTCACGCCGCTCGACCTTGTTCAGCTTGATGGTCGACAGCCAGCTGAAAAACTCGTTGTCCGCTTTCACGATGCCACGCTTGAGCGTGACGTTGCTGAACTTGCGCAAGCCCGGCATCTTGATCGACGAATACTCGGGGAAAGAGCCGTCGCGGTATTCGATGGCCTGGTTCTCTTGTGTCAGGCCGCTGACTTCGGCGAAGCCGATGCGGGTGCCACCCCACTGGACGGTGAAGTGGAAGACGGGAAGGGGGTATTGCTGAGGCATGGTGTGCTTCCTTTTCAGTGCTTCGATGCATCAGCTGGTCTGCAGCTTGTGCGAGAACTTCAGGATGATGAATTCCGCCGGCCGCACCACCGCCATGCCGATCTCGACGTTCATGCGGCCCTCCAGGATGTCCTGTGCGTTCATGGTCTGGCCCAAGGCGCAGCGCACGAAAAACGCGTCCTTCGGCGTGGCGCCGGCCAGCGCACCTTCGCGCCACTTCTGCGCCAGGTAGTTTTCGATCATTCCGCGCACCTTCACCCAGGTGTTGGCATCGTTGGCTTCGAACACCGCCCAGTAGGTGCTCTTCTTGACCGACTCTTCGACCATGTTGAAAAAGCGCCGCACGTTGACGTAGCGCCATTCGTTGTCGTTGCCGGCCATCGTGCGGGCGCCCCACACCAGCGTGCCCTTGCCGGCAAAGCTGCGGATGGCGTTGATCGACTTGCCGCTGGTGGCGTCCACGTTCAGGTCGTCCTGACGCGCGTTGTCCAGCCGCACCATGGGCTCGATGACGTTGTTCAGGCTCACGTTGGCTGGGGCTTTCCACACCCCGCGCGCGGTGTCGGTGGCGGCGTAGACACCGGCCACCGCGCCGCTGGGTGGCATCACGATGGTGTGGTCGCGCAGGGCCGCTTTCACGGCGTTGTAGACCGCCGTGTTGCTGCTGCGCAGCGTGCCCAGGTCCACTGCGGCCGCGCCGTCGAGGGCCACGTCGACATTGGTCTCGCCTTCGTCCACCGGGTGCGTGATGCCGGTGCGCAGCCAGGGGTAGTAAGTGGCGCCGTAACGCAGGTGGTTGTTGCCGAAAAGCGCACGGTCGGCGGTGAGCCTCGCGCCGTCTTTGGCCACGTCGCCTTCGCGCATGTCGAAGATGGCAAAGCGGTCTTTCAGCGTGAAACACTGCAGCAGCGTCGCGGTGCACAGGTTGCCGTAGCCGGTGTCGTTCAGCCGGATGGCTTCGGGAATGACCAGCAGCGTCGGTTCGTCTTCCATCGCCACCGCCGCCAGGCCGCCCAGCAAGCCGGTGGTGGCGGTGCCTTCTTCGATGGTGTCGGCATAACCGCCCACGGCCACGATGTAACACTTGCCGCCGCCATTGTCGAAGTACTGCTTGACCGCATGCGCCAGCAGGTAAGTGGGCGTGGGCGGCGTCACGGTGAGCGCGGTGACCACACCGCTGGCCGTGGTCACCGCCACCGCGATGGTGGGGGTGTCGGGGCCGCCGAAGTACTGTTCGTACTCGGTGTACGAATAGATCTTGGTCGGCCGCCGGCTCAGGTTCAGGCCGCCGGTGCCGATGGCCTGCCGGGTGTGGCCGATGAAGGCCGGGATCGCGGTTTCGACCTCGGCCACCGAGGGCGGAAAGACCGAGATCTCTTCGATGTAGACGTCAGGGGTTCGGTAGGTGGCCATGGTGCTGGGTTCTCCTCGGGTGGCAAGGCAGCTCAGGCCTTGTTCAGGTGGACGATGAACTGCCCGTCGGGCCGTTCGCCGCCGGGTGTGGGCAACTGCGCAGCCAGGGTGTCGCCGGTGTCGCCCACACGCAGCCGCAGCCGCGTGGGCCCACGTTCGCGACGTGCGGTGGGGGCCTGGGCTTCGAACAGCGCGATGCGTGCGCTGCCGCTGCTGTCGAGCACGGCGGTCTGCAGATGGGCTGGTGTGAAAGCGTCGGGCGCCACGCGGTTGAAAGTGATGGCCGGCCGGCCGTCGGCGGCCGCACCTTCGTCCACGACCTGCAGCGCGTCGAATTCGGCCGCCGGAAAGGGCCGGCCCACGACGTAGTAACGCAGCAGGTCTTGCCGGGCCACCAGCGGCAGCGTGAACGTCTGCGTATTGGCCAGGTGGTTGGCATGGATCTGCAACTGCAGCAGGCCGACGGGGCGACGCGCCGATTGCAGCCAGGCCCTGGCTTCGGGCAGGTCGGCCAGCAACACACCACGTGGCGCGGCCAGGCTGTGCGGGTCGACGTCGTTGGCCCACAGCGGCACTTCACCAGGTGCCAGCGCGGGCAGCTGCGTGTACAGGCCAAAGCCGGGGTGCCGCGGCAGCAGGCCGAAGTGCAGTGTCTGGCCGACGACGCCGCTGCCGGCCACCGGCTGCAGCGTGGTGTCGAGCTCGATCAGCACATGCAGGCGGCCGTCGCGTTCACGGGCGATGGCACGCAGCCCCGCCAGCCGGCTGTGGGTGGCCGGCGGCACCAGGAATTCCAGTTCGTCAACCTTGCCGCCGGGCTGGCGAAAGCCGTGCTGCACCTGCACGGTCCAGATGGCGCGGAAGCGGATCACGGCGTGGACACCCGCGGCTCGTGGCCGTGCACGTCTTGGTGGATCTCGATGATCGGCGCGCCGCTGCCCACGGGTTCGGTGTCCTGCAGCAACACGGCCCGCGCGCGGTAGATGAGGTGGGGCATGTGGCGCGCACCGATGCAGGCCCAGATCTGGTTGAGCTGTTCGGGCCCGTGGGCGATGAGGTCGACGGCCAGCCTTTCCAGGCCGTCGGGCAGACCCGGGCTGTCGGCGGCCGTGAACACCGGTCGCGCGGCCATGAACTTCAGCACCTGGCTCAGGTGGCGCAGGCCCTGGTCGTACTGCTGGAAGCTGGCCGTGAACAGCAGCGTCAGGTTCAGCTTCAGCGGTGGCGGCAACAGCACCTCGCGGCCGGCCACGATGCTGCGCTGGGGCAGCTGTTCACGCGTGGTGCGTTCTTCGTCGGCGGCAAACAGCGTCAGCCGCATTTCGTTGCTGGCGTGTTGCAGCGCACCGGCGGCGTTGACGATGGGGCCCACCACCACGGCACCGAGGTCGCTTCCCGTGCGCCGCAACAGGAAGGCATTGGTTTCTTCGGCAAGGAAGCGCAGGGCGGCGTCGATCACCTGCCGGGTTGTAGACCCGGGCTGCCTGGGTCCTCAGACCTAGACCTAGGGGCAGGTCGCTTCGAACTAGGGGTCAGTTGGGTGCAAACCCCAAGCCCTGGCGGGCAGCCTTGTCGATGGCCTGCAAGGCAAGTTGGCGCTGTGCCTCGTGCAGGAAACTGTGGCGCGCCGCATGTTGTGCCATCGCCAGCAGGTCGCGCGCTGTCAGCGGTGTGTGACGCAGCAGCTCGGCGGCTTCCTGCGGGTGGCTGATGCAGCTCATCAGGCGGTTGTCGGTGTGGTAACTCAGGCTCACGCCGGCTTGCCACAGCGCGGTGATGGGGTGGCTGGCGATGGACCTGGCCGCACCGGTGTGCACATTGCTGGTGGGGCAGACCTCGAGGTGCAAACCCAGTGCCTGGGCTTCTGCGACCAGGTCTTGTTTGGCCGGGTCGTTCAAGGCGTCCACCAGCCGCACGCCGTGACCGATGCGCCTGGCACCCAGGCGGCCGGCTTCCAGCACCCGTTCTGCACTGTCGGCTTCACCGGCGTGCAGGGTCAGCGCCAGGCCGCCGTCCAGCACCCGCTGCAAGGCGGCCTTGTGCGCGCCGGCCGGGAAGCCGTTTTCGGGGCCGGCCAGGTCGAAGCCCACCACACCCTGGTCACGGTACTTCAGCGCCAGAGTGGCCGCCCGTTCGGTCTCCGACGGAGGCAGGTGGCGCATGGCGCAGACAATCAGACCCGACTGTTTCAAGAGCGGCAAGGGGCTGTCCTGCAGGCCCTGCAGCAGCGCCTCGACCGCGGCTTCGCCCGACACGCCGTGGGCTTCGAAGAGCAGCGGTGCGATGCGGAATTCGGCCAGCACGGCGCCTTCCTGGTGCGCGTCCTGCGCCGCTTCGATGGCCACGCGGCGCATCGCGGCCGGGCTGGCCATGGCCGCGACGGTGAGTGCAAAGCCTTCCAGGTACTTTTCCAGGCTGCCGGCATGGGCGTTGGCGCTGAACCAGGCGGCCAGCCGGGTTTCGTCGGGCTCGGGGGCGTTCAGGCCGCGCTGCTTCAGCAACTGCAGCAAGGTGGCCACCCGCAGGCCGCCATCCAGGTGTTCGTGCAGCAGCACCTTGGGCAGGGCACGGGCCGTGGCCTGGAGGTTCAGGTCGGCCGACAGGTCGGCTGGGGCGTTCATGTCCGGATGCTAGCGAGACGCGTGCCCGGTGCCGCCCGCCCTGGCGCACCGGGGTGACACCGGGGTGACGCTAGGGCGAACCGGTACGGGCCGACGGCGCGAGTCTTGCTATCCTGACTGGCTCAAACCCAAGACCCACCTGGAGGCTCTTCCGCCATGATCTTCAAGACCAACCTGCCTGTTGCCGTCGCTCATGCCGCAGCCCTTGCCGCCCTCGTTACTGCAGGTGCCGCCAAGGCCGACCCGGCCGTCATCTACGACATGGGCGGCAAGTTCGACAAGAGCTTCAACCAGGCTGCCTTCGATGGTGCAGAACGGTGGAAGAAAGAAACCGGCAAGAACTACCTCGAGTTCGAGATCAGCAACCCCACGCAGCGCGAACAGGCCAAGCGCCGCATGGCCGAGCGCGGTGCCGACCCCATCGTGGGCATCGGCTTCAGCCAAGGCACCAGCCTGGAGAAGGTGGCGAAAGACTTCCCCAAACTGAAGTTCGCCATCATCGACAGCGTGGTCAACCTGCCCAATGTGCAGAGCATCGTGTTCAAGGAACACGAAGGCAGCTTCCTGGTGGGCATGATGGCCGCGCTGGCCAGCAAAACCGGCAAGGTGGGCTTCGTGGGCGGCATGGACATTCCGCTGATCCGCAAGTTCGCCTGCGGCTACGAACAAGGCGCCAAGTTCGCCAACCCCAAGGCCCAGGTCACCACCAACATGACCGGCACCACCCCCGCGGCCTGGAACGACCCGGCACGGGGCGCCGAACTGGCCAAGGCGCAGTTTGCCGGCGGCGTGGACGTGGTGTTTGCCGCGGCGGGTGGCACCGGCATCGGTGTCTACCAGTCGGCCAAAGACGCCGGCAAGCTGGCCATCGGCGTGGACAGCAACCAGAACCATCTGCAGCCGGGCACCATGCTCACCAGCATGGTCAAGCGCGTCGACGTGGCGGTCTACAGCACCTTCAAGGGCGTGAAGCCGGGTGTCAGCGCGTTGGGCCTGGCCGAAGGGGGTGTTGACTACGCGATGGACGAACACAACGCCAAGCTGGTCAGCGCCGACATGAAGAAGAAGGTGGACGCCGCCAAGGCCGACATCATCAGCGGCAAGATCAAGGTCATCGACTACATGACTGCTTCCGCCTGTAAGTGAGTTCGCGCCACTGAAGTCGCCCATGCAAGCCGCCACGGCCACCGCTGGGCCTCCGGCCGTGGCCATGCGCCACATCGACAAGCGCTTCGGCGCGGTGCACGCCAACCGCGACGTGCACCTGACGGTGGCGCCCGGCACGGTGCACGGCATCGTGGGCGAAAACGGGGCCGGCAAGAGCACCCTGATGTCCATCCTGTACGGCTTCTACCAGGCCGACAGTGGTGAGATCCTGGTCGAAGGCCAGCCGGCGCACATCACCGGCAGCCGCGAGGCCATCGCCCTGGGCATCGGCATGGTGCACCAGCACTTCATGCTGGTGGACACGCTCAGCGCGCTGGACAACGTGATGCTGGGCGCCGAACCCGGCTGGCGCCTGAACAAGGCGCGGGCCGAGGTGCGCGCCAAGCTGGACGTGTTGATGCGCGACACCGGCCTGCACGTCGACCTGGACACGCTGGTGCAAGACCTGCCGGTGGGCGAACGCCAGCGGCTGGAGATTTTGAAGGCGCTGTACCGCGGCGCGCGCATCCTGATCCTGGACGAGCCCACGGCCGTGCTCACGCCGCAGGAAACCGAACACCTCTTCGTCACGCTGCGGGGCCTGCGCGCTCGGGGCACGACGATCTTGCTGATCACGCACAAGCTGAAGGAAATCATCGCGCTGTGCGATGCCGTTACGGTGATGCGCGGCGGCCAGGTGGTGCTGGACGCAAACATCGCCGACACCAGCGTCGACGGCCTGGCCGAGGCCATGGTGGGCCGGCGTGTCAACCTGGGCCGCGACGGCAAGACCGCGCAAGCCGGCCCGGTGCTGCTGCAGGCACAGGGCCTGAACTGGACCGACAGCCTGGGTGTGCAACGCCTGGCCGATGTGTCGCTGACCTTGCGTGCCGGCGAAATCGTCGGCATCGCGGGTGTCTCGGGCAACGGCCAGAGCGAACTGTTGGACGTCTTGAGCGGCCTGCTCGCGCCCGACGCCGGCACGCTGCAGGTGGCCACCGCCGACACATCGCGCAGCTTCACGCCGAAGGCCTGGCTGGACACGCGCGCGGCACGCCAGTTGCGCATTGCACACGTGCCCGAAGACCGCCACAAACGCGGCCTGGTGCTGCCTTTCGACGCCTGGGAATCGGCGGTGCTGGGTTACCAGGGCCGCCCGCGCTACAACCTGCGCGGCTGGATGCGCCAGCGCCAGATGAAAAGCGATTGCGCCGAAATGATGGAACGTTACGACGTGCGCCCGCGCAACCCGGCGCTGCGTTCGTCCAAGTTCAGCGGCGGCAACCAGCAGAAGCTGGTGCTGGCGCGCGAAGCCGCGCTGCAGCCGCAGGTGCTGCTGGTGGGCCAGCCGACACGCGGAGTGGACATCGGCGCCATCGAATTCATCCACGGCCGCCTGCGCGCCATGCGCGACGCCGGCGGCGCGGTGCTGGTGGTGTCGTCCGAGCTCGACGAGATCCTGGCGCTGAGCGACCGTGTGATCGTGATGAATGCCGGGCGCATCGCGGGGGAATTGCCGATCGAGCAGTGCAGCGAAGCAGCACTGGGGCGACTGATGGGGGGTGCGAATTGATCAAGTGGAAGCCGCGGAACCGGCTCTGCCGGGCCGCCGGGTTCGCCCCCTTGAGGGGGAGCGGCGAAGCCGCTTCGGGGGTGGGTGAATGACCCAGCCCGTCGAGCTTCCGCGCTGGATGGACGTGGCCTTGTTGCCCGCCGTCAACCTGGCGATTGCGCTGCTTGTCGCTGGGGGCGTCGTGCTGCTGGTCGGCTTCAAGCCCGAGCAGGTGCTCACGCTCCTGATCAAGGGCGCCTTCGGCAGCCAGGCTGGCATCAGCTACACGCTGTACTACGCCACCACCTTTGTCTTCACCGGTCTGGCCGTGGCGGTGGCCTTCCATGGCGGCCTCTTCAACATCGGGGGTGAAGGCCAGGCGGTGATGGGCGGCTTGGGCGCGGGTGTGGCGGCGCTGGCGCTGTCGGCGCACCTGCCGGGTTTCGTGATGCTGCCGCTGCTGGTGATCAGCGCGGCGCTCTTTGGCATGGTGTGGGCGGCCATTCCGGGTGCGCTGCAGGCCTACCGCGGCAGCCACACGGTCATCACGACCATCATGTTCAATTTCATCGCCGCGGCGCTGCTGAGCTACCTGCTGGTCAACACGCTGAAAGAGCCCGGCAACATGACCCCCGAAAGCCGCGCCTTTGCCGAATCGGCACGTGTGCCGGGGGTGCACGAGGCGCTGGCCTGGGTCGGCATCACATGGCCGCGCACACCGCTGAACCTGACGGTGCTGTTGGCCATCGGCGCGGCCGTGCTCAGCTGGCTGGCGCTGTGGAAAAGCCATGCTGGCTACAGCCTGCGCGCCGTGGGCTTTGCGCCCGACGCGTCGCTGTACGCCGGCATCCAGCCCAAGCACCTGGTCGTGGTGTCGATGGCGGCCTCGGGCGCGCTGGCCGGGCTGGTGGGCGTGAACGAAATTGCCGGTGTGCACGGCCGCCTGCTGCCCGACTTCGTGGCCGGGGCAGGTTTTGCGGGCATCGCGGTCAGCCTGATCGGCCGCAACCACCCGGTGGGCATCGTGCTGGCTTCGCTGCTGTTCGGCGCGCTGTACCAGGGTGGCAGCGAGCTGGCTTTCGAGATCAACGGCTTTTCCCGCGACATGGTGTTCATGCTGCAGGGCCTGATCGTGCTGTTTGCCGGTGCGATGGCGCAGGTGGCAGCGCCCGCGCTGTTCAAGCTGTGGCGGGTGTTTGCGAAGAACCCGGCCGGGAGCGCTGCGCATGGATGAGGTCTTTGTCGGCACCATCATCGCCAGCACGCTGCGGGTGAGCGTGCCGCTGATCCTGTGCGCGCTGGCCGGTGTCTTGTGTGAAAGGTCGGGGGTCATCGACCTGGGTCTGGAAGGCAAGATGCTGCTCACCGCCTTTGCCACCGCGGCCGTGGGCGTGACCAGCGGCTCGCTGCTGCTGGCGCTGGCCGCGGCGGTGGTGGTGGGCCTGGCGCTGTCGATGCTGCACGGCTACGCCTGTGTGTCGCACCGTGGTGACCAGGTGGTGCTGGGCATGGCCATCACGATGACCGCCGCCGGCCTGACCGTGGTGCTGGGCATCGCCTGGTTTGCGCAGGGCGGCCAGACACCGCCGGTGCCCGAAAACGTGCGGCTGTCGGGCTGGTTCACCGGCGCGGGCGAGCTCGTGGCGCAGCTGCCCTTCATCGGCAAGGCGCTGTCGCTGGCCTTTTTCGGCCACAACCTGATGGTCTACGGCTCGCTGCTGCTGGTGGCCGCGGTGTGGTGGCTGCTGTACCGCACCCGCTTCGGCCTGCGGCTGCGTGCGGCTGGAGAAAATCCGACGATGGTGGACGCCGCCGGTGTGTCGGTGAAGGCGCTGCGTTACCAGGCGCTGGCGCTGAACGGCGTGTTGTCGGCACTGGCCGGTGCCTACATCGTGCTGGCGCAGAACCCCAGCTTCATTCCGCACATGACGGCCGGCCGGGGTTACATGGCGCTGGCTGCACTGATCTTCGGCAAGTGGCACCCGGTGGGCGCGCTGTGGGCCTGCCTGCTGTTCGGCTTCCTGGACGCCGTGAGCATCCGCATGCAGGGGGCTGAGTTGCCCTTCATCGGCGCGGTGCCGGTGCAGGCCATCCAGGCGCTGCCTTATGTGCTGACCGTGGTGCTGCTGGCCGGTTTCATCGGCAATGCCGTGGCGCCAAAAGCCCTGGGAAGGCCCTATGTCAAGGAACGTTGAAGGCTCGCGCGGCGCGCTGATCGCCGCCGCGCAGCAGGTGCGGTCAAACGCCCACGCGCCCTATTCCCGCTTCGCGGTCGGCGCCGCCGTGCTGGACGAACAGGGCCGCATCCACGCCGGCTGCAATGTCGAAAATGCCGCCTACCCGCAGGGCTGGTGTGCCGAGGCTTCCGCGCTGGCCGTGATGGTGGCGGCCGGTGGCAAACGGGTGCAGGCGGTGGCCGTGTGCGGTGTGGCCGACGACCCGGTCACCCCTTGCGGCGGCTGCCGGCAGAAGCTGCGCGAGTTTGCAGCGCTCGACTGCCCCATCTGGGTGGCTGACATGACGGGGCCACGCGCCTCGTTCACACTGGGCGCTTTGTTGCCCAACAGCTTCGGCCCTGAATTCTTGAACCCATGAACGCCGACCTCATCACTGCCAGTGCCACCACGCTGCGCCAGCGCCTGGGCCACCGTGCGCCCAAGGTGGCCGTGCTGCTGGGTTCGGGCTGGGGGCCTTTTGCGCAGCAGGTGCGGGACGCCGTGCAGGTGCCCTACGCCGACCTGCCGGCTTTCCCCCGCTTGGCCATCGGCGGCCACGCCGGCCAGGTGACCGCCGGTCGCATCGGCGACACCGAAGTGGCCGTGCTGGCCGGCCGCAAACACACCTACGAAACGGGCGAAGCCGACGGCATGAAAGGTGCCATCCGCACCTTGGCCGCCATCGGCGTGCAGGTGCTGGTGCAGACCAACGCGGCCGGCAGCATGGACAGCAGCATGCGGCCTGGCGAGCTGATGCTGATCACCGACCACCTGAACGTCGTGCAGCGCTCGCCGCTGGTGAACGAAGCCGGCGACAAACGTTTCATCGACATGAGCGCGGCCTACTGCCCCAGGCTGCGTGCACAGGCGCTGACCGCCGCACAGGCCGCAGGCGCACCGCTGCGTGAAGGGGTTTATGCCTGGGTGCTGGGCCCGCAGTTCGAAACACCGGCCGAGATCCGCATGCTGCGCGGCTTCGGCGCGCAGGCCGTGGGCATGAGCACGGTGCCCGAAACCATCCTGGCGCGCCACGCCGGCCTGCGGGTGCTGGCGCTTTCGCTGATGACCAACATGGCTGCCGGCATGGACGCACAGACGCTGAGCCACGCCCACACGCTGGCCACGGCCAGCGCGTCCAGCGAACGTGCGGTGAACACCTTGGCCGCCGTGGTGCAGGCGCTGGAGATCTGAACCATGAGCGACCTGCAACTGACCGCACGACAGGCGCTGGCCTGCCTGGACCTGACGAGCCTGAACGACGGCCAGGACGTGAAAGGCGGCGAGGCCGACATCGAAGCGCTGTGTGCCAAAGCCGACGGTCCGCATGGCCGCACGGCAGCGGTGTGTGTGTGGCCGCGCCTGGCGGGGTTTGCACGTTCGCTGCTGCCACCACACATCCGCGTCGCGGCAGTGGCCAACTTTCCCGACGGCAGCAGCGATATCAAACGCGCGGTGCGCGACACCGCCGAGATTGCCACCGCCGGTGCACAAGAGGTCGATGTCGTGATGCCTTACCGCGACCTGGCCAGCGCCGCTGAGCTGCTGGCCGCGGTGCGGCGTGAATGTGCTGGCCTGACGCTGAAGGTGATCCTGGAAACCGGTGAGATCCAGGACGAAACCTTGATCCTGCAGGCCGCGAGCATTGCGCTGGACAACGGCGCCGACTTCCTGAAAACCAGCAGCGGCAAACGCCCGGTGGCGGCCACACCCGCCGCCGCGCGTTTGCTGCTGTCGGCCATCGCTGCCGATCCGCAGGCCAAGAACCGCGTGGGCTTCAAGCCGGCCGGTGGCATCCGCACCGTGGCCGACGCGGCCTTGTACATCCAGCTGACGACCGAGATCATCGGCGCCGCGGCCATCACGCCGGCCCGTTTTCGCATCGGCGCCAGCGGCCTGTTGAACGACATCGAAGCCGTGTTGTCGGGCGCGCAACGCCCCGCTGCGGGCAGCACTTACTGAAGCCTGAAAGACCCCCATGAAAAAGACCACCGGCCTGAGCCTGATCGCTGCTGCCACTTTGCTGGCCGGCTGCGCCACGTCCACCGCGCCCACGATGGCCGTCAACACCGAACCGGTGAAGGTGCGTGTGCTGGCCATCAACGACTTCCACGGCAACCTGCGGCCGCCGCGCGGCGGCATCCGCATCGCCGACAAGGCCAACCCGGGCAAGACGATCAACGTCGACGCCGGGGGTTCCGAGCACCTGGCCACGGCACTGGCGCAGCTGCGGCTGGGCAACCCCAACAACGTGATGGTGGCCGCGGGCGACCTGATCGGCGCCACGCCCTTGCTCAGCGCGCTGTTCCGCGACGAGCCCACCATCGAAAGCCTGGGCATGATGGGCCTGGAGATCGCGGCCGTGGGCAACCACGAATTCGACAAGGGCGCCACCGAACTGCTGCGCATGCAAAACGGCGGCTGCCACCCCACCGAAGGCTGCAAGGGCCCCGGCACCTTCAAGGGCGCCAGCTTCCAGTACCTGGCGGCCAGCACGGTGGTGGAAAAAACCGGCAAGACGCTGCTGCCGGCCTACAAGGTGAAAAGCTTCCAGGGCATCCCGGTGGCTTTCATCGGCCTCACGCTCGAAGCCACCCCAAGCATCGTGGTGCCGGCCGGTGTGGCGGGCCTGAAGTTCCGCGACGAAGCCGACACCGTGAACGAACTGGTGCCGGTGCTGCGAAAGCAGGGCATCGAGGCCATCGTGGTGCTGATCCACGAAGGCGGTTTCGCCACCGGCGACTACAACGAATGCCCGGGCATCAGCGGCCCCATCGTCGACATCGTCAAGCGCCTGGACAAGGCCGTGGACCTGGTGATCAGCGGCCACACCCACCGCGCCTACAACTGCCGCATCGACGGCCGCCTGGTGACCAGCGCCGACAAATACGGCACCGTGGTCAGCGCCATCGACATCGAGATCGACCCCAAGACCCGCGACATCACCAGCGCCGTGGCCGACAACGTGATCGCACGCACCAGCTTTGCCAAAGACCCGCGCCAGACGGCGCTGATCGAGCAGTACGAAAAGCTCGTCGTGCCGCTGGCCAAACGCGTGGTGGGCCGCATCGGTGCCGCATTGCCGCGCAACAGCAACCCGGCCGGTGAAAGCCCGCTGGGCCAGGTGATTGCCGACGCACAACTGGCCGCCACCCGCGCTCCCGAAGACGGCGGCGCGCAGGTGGCCTTCATGAACCCGGGCGGCATCCGCGCCGACCTGCCGATGCCGGCCGACGGCCAGGTGCGTTACGAAGACCTGTTTTCGGTGCAGCCCTTCTACAACAACCTGGTGACGATGACACTCAGCGGCACGCAGCTGCTGCAACTGCTGGAAGCGCAGTGGCTGGGCCAGCCCGGCAGCGGCCGCATCCTGCACGTCAGCCGCGGCTTCACCTACACCTGGGACGCCAGCAAGCCGCCGGGTCAGCGGGTGGTGCCCGGCAGCGTGCGGCTGAACGGCCAGCCAGTGAAACCCGGCGACAGCGTGCGCGTCACGGTGAATTCCTTCGTGGCCGGTGGCGGCGACAACTTCGCCATCTTCAAGGAAGGAAAAAACGTGCGCACCGGCGCGATGGATGTCGACGCGCTGGAAGCCTATGTGCGCAACAACCCCACCGTGCAGCCCGGTGCGCTGGACCGCATCGTGCGGTTGAACTGAGGAGACCCACACCGTGCGCCCCCATCGCCTGCTCCTTGCTGCTGCGGCACTGACCGGCACCCTGGCCGGCGCCCAGGAACCCGCCCTGGTCGAGGGTTACCTGTGCTGCAACCTGCGCACAGACGGTCGCTGGATCAGTGACAGCAACTACCTGGAAAGTGGCAAGACCACCTTGCCGCTGGGCACGCCCATCAAGGCCACGGGCTACGGCCGCTACCGTGTGCTGGTGCAGGTGGATGGCCAGCCGCAGGCGCTGGGCAACGACTACAGCCGCGAGATCCCGATGGCCGACTTCGCGCGCCGCTACATCGTGGCCGAGAACCCGGCGCACAAGCTGGCGGGCTTCGACCCGGTGGTGCGCGAGGCCATCGCCAGCTCACGGGTGATGCGTGGCATGACACGTGAACAGGTGCTGATGGCCCTGAGCTACCCCATCGCCAGCGAAACCCCGCACCTGGACCTGCGCGTGTGGAAGTACTGGTTGTGGAGCTTCTCTCCCTTCGAGATCCACTTCGGCAACGATGGCCGTGTGACCCACGTGCGCACCGACCCCCAGACCCGCCTGCGCGTGGAAAAAGAGTGACGGCGGCCTGACCGTGCTGGCCGCACCCATCATCGCCAGCAAACGCGACGGCCATGCGCTGTCGACCGCTCAGATCCAGCACTTCGTGCAGGGCCTGGTCGACGGCAGCTGGTCCGACAGCCAGGCGGCGGCGCTGGCCATGGCCATCGTCTGGCGTGGCATGAACACGGCGGAAACCGTGGCACTGACCGACGCGATGACCCGCTCGGGCGAGGTGCTGCAGTGGGCCGACGCCGACCTGCACGGCCCGATCCTGGACAAACACTCCACCGGCGGCGTGGGCGACAAGCTGAGCCTGATGCTGGCACCCATCGTCGCGGCCTGCGGGGGTGTGGTGCCGATGATCAGCGGCCGCGGCCTGGGCCACACGGGTGGCACGCTGGACAAGCTGGAGGCGCTGCCGGGTTACCGTGTCGACGTGGACCGGCCCACCTTGCTGGCCACGCTGCAAACGGCGGGCTGCGCCATCGTCGGCGCCAGCGCGCAGCTGGCACCGGCCGACAAGCGGCTGTACGCCATCCGCGATGTCACGGCCACGGTGGAAAGTGTGCCGCTCATCACCGCCAGCATCCTGAGCAAGAAGCTCAGCGCCGGTCTGCAGGGCCTGGTGCTGGACGTCAAGGTGGGCAGCGGCGCCTTCACGGCCACGCTGCCGCAGGCGCAGGCCTTGGCGCAGAGCCTGGTCAGCGTGTCGCGCGGTGCGGGTCTGCCGGCACGGGCGCTGGTCACCGACATGAACCAGGTGCTGGGCCACACGGCGGGCAATGCGCTCGAGGTGCAGGAGGCGATCCGTTTCCTCACCGGTGCCGAACAGGAACCGCGGCAGCTGAAGGTCACGCTGATGCTGGCGGCCGAGCTGCTGCACCTGGGCGGCCTGGCACCCACGGCACTGGGCGCACGGCGCATGGCACAGCGGGCGCTGGACAGTGGCGAAGCGGCAGAACGTTTTGCGCGCATGGTGGCTGCGCTGGGCGGGCCTTCGGACGTGTTGAAACAAGCGCAGCTGCCGGCAGCGCCCGTGCAGCACGAGGTGCCCGCCTTGCGCGACGGCTGGCTGGCGCAGATGGACGTGCGGGCCATCGGCCTGGCCGTGGTGGCACTGGGTGGCGGCCGTGCCCGGCTCGGCGACCGGGTCGACCCGCGGGTGGGCTTGTCGCAGGTTCTGCCGCTGGGTTCGCAGGTGCGGGCAGGGCAAGCGCTGGCGCTGGTGCACGCGGCCGATGAAACGTCAGCGGCCCGGGCCGTGCAGGCGCTGCAGCGGGCGCTGGTGCTGGCCGACAGCGCCCCTGTTTTGTCCGACGTGCTGCACGCCGCCGTGAGCTGACAACATGTTCAAGCACATCGAATCCGTGATCCTGTTCGTGCCCGACATCGGTGCCGCCGCCCGCTGGTACGCCGACTTGCTGGGCACCGGGGTCGAACACGAAAACCCGCTCTACGCCTTTGTGCGCGCGCCGGGCCTGCTGATCGACCCCTTCGGCTGCACCATCGGCCTGAACCAGGCGCCCAAGACTTGAGTCCACCTCTGGTCGAGATCTTCCGCACGTTCAGCGCAGCCGAAGCGCGGTTGGCCTGAGCGCCGCCACGCTGCTGGCCCCGACTTTCACCGCCCCAACCCTGCAAACGAGCGCCCGCCTTGGATTCTTTGTCTCAACTGGTTCTGGGCGCCGCTGTCAGCGTGGCCGTGATGCAGCGCCGCACGGCAGTGTGGAAGGCCGCGGCCTGGGGTGCCGTGGCTGGCACGCTGCCCGACCTGGACGTGGTGCTGGACCACGGCGACCCCATCCTGAACATGGTGCTGCACCGCGCCGAAACCCATTCGCTGTTCTGGTTGACGCTGTTTTCGCTGCCCCTGGCCGCCGCCGTGGCCCGCCTGCACGGCGAATGGGCGCAATGGAAACGCTGGTGGCTGGCGTTGTGGCTGGTGCTGGTGACGCACCCGCTGCTGGACGCGATCACGGTCTACGGCACGCAGTTGCTGCTGCCCTTTTCCGACCGGCCCCTGGGCGTGGGCAGCATGTTCATCATCGACCCGCTGTACACGCTGCCGTTGTTGGTGGGTGTCTTGTGGGTGGTGTTTTCGCGCGGCAGCCGCGTGGGCCTGCGCGCCAACACCGTTGGCCTGGTGTTGAGCTGCACCTACCTGGTGTGGAGCGTGGCGGCGCAGCAGCACGTCACCGACGTGGCGCGTGCCGCGCTGGCCAGGCAAGGCGTGACGGCGCAGCACCTGCTGGTCACACCCACCGGTTTCACCACGCTGCTGTGGCGCGTGGTGGCGGTGGATGGCGACAGCTACCACGAAGGTTTTCATGCCTTGCTGGATGCACCCGGTACCTTGAGCTTCGAGCGCTTCAAGCGCGGCAACGGCCTGGCCGCCGAGCTGCAGGACAACGACCGTGCACAGCGCATCCAGCGTTTCAGCCAGGGCCTGTACAAGCTGCATGCCGACGGTGACCGGCTGCTGGTGACCGACCTGCGCATGGGCATCGAGAACAACTACAGCTTCAGCTTCGTCGTTGCGCAGCGCCAGGGCGGTGTGGTGCGGCCGGTGGCGGTGCAACAGCAGGGCAGCCGGGTCGATGTGTCCCGGGCACTGGACTGGGCGTGGCGCCGCATGTGGGGTGAGCAGCTGCCCCCGCCACGTTGAACCCGGCGGTGAACGGGGCCGCACCGCCGCCCTCGCCAGTTCACCAGTTGTGTGTCTGCAGCACGCCCTGGCTCAGGTAGTAGACCTGGTCGCCGATCTGCACGCTGCGTTCCAGCCACAGCGGCCCGCCGCCACTGCCCTCACGTGCGCCCAGCAGGCCGCGTGCGCTCAGCGTGCCGGCGGCGGTGTCCACCTGCAGCTGCTGCAGACCGGTCTGCCAGCCGGTCCAGTCGCTGCTGCTAAGCGTCACCGGCAAGGCCACACGCGCGCTGTTGCCCACCTGCAGCAGGTTCAGGCCGTGGCGCGAAAAGTCCAGCGCACTCATGCTGCCGGCGGCGCCGAGCGTCAGGCTGTCGCGCTGTGTGGGCAGTGCGGGGTTGCTGACGTCGAACAGCGCCACCTTCATGCCGGTGATGCGGCCCGCGCTGTCGGCATCGCGGCCCACACCCAGCAGCAGGCCATTGGGCAGTGGCACCAGCACTTCCGAAAAACCGGCCACCTCGAGTTCACCCACGGTGCGCGGGTCGGCCGGGTTGGACAGGTCCAGCACGTACAGCGGGTCGGTGCGCTGGAAGGTCACGACATAGCCCTTGTCACCCAGGAAGCGCACGCCGTAGACCTGCTCGCCGGGTTTGCCGATGGCCGCCGGGCGCGTGGCGTTGGGCAGCGTGGCCACCACTTGCAAGGTCTGGTCGCTGCTGCGTTCGCGCAGCACGGTCAGGCGTGCGGGGGACGGCGCAGTGCTGTCGCGCGAGGTGCCCCAGCCGGTTTCGCCGGTGTAGGTGAGCACCCGCAGGTCGCCGTTGTGCTCGCTCAGCCGGTAGGACTTCTGTTCGCTGTTCCAGCCCAGGTGGCCGTCGACCTCGCCCGAGCCGCGGTAGGCGACGCCGCCGTTTGCCAGCGCAAACTTGTGGATGTCGGTGCTCATGCGCGGCGGGAAAACCAGCGCACCGGTGGTGTCGGGCACGGTCCAGCGGCTGGTGGCCACGTACAGGTGGCCCAGCGACATGTACAGCGCCTCGCTGCCACCCACGAAACAGCGGCTCTGGTGGGCCAGCGTGGGTGAACGCAGGTCGATCACCGTGATGGTGGTCAGCGCCAGTTCGAGCGAGGCATTGGCCGGCTGCAGGTAGCAGTCGGTGTCGGCCAGCAACGCTTCGCTGGCACCTCCGTTGCGGCGCAGGCGCGGCAGCAGCTCGGCCGCCGTGACACGGGCGATGGCCGCGGCACGGTCGGTGGCACTGGTGCCCATGGGCAGCACCTCGACCGGCAGCGTCGGCCGGTGCGTGGTCACCAGCACCAGCGAGTCACCGATGCGCCGGCTGTCCACCAGCGTGCCGTCGATGCTGAGGCGTTCACCTGCGCTGGCGGCGGCCGGCGTGCTGACGTCGACGCGCTGCACGTCGACCGTGCTGCGCATCCAGGCGATGGCGATGCTGGCGCAGTCGGCGCAGTTGTCGGGCGGTGGCATCGACAGCCAGCGTTGTGTCAACACAGCCAGGCTGCGCTGGTCGCTGCTGAAGACCATGCCTTCGACGCCGATGTCCTGCGCGCCGTCGGTCGGCAGCGTGACTTCGCCCAGCGCCAACGCGCGGCCTGCGGTGTCACGGGCATAGACGGCCACCCGCGGGCCTTCGCCAGCAGCGGGCTGCAGGGTGTAGAGGTGGTTGCCGTCGGTCTGGATGAGGTCGGCTTCGTCGACGCCCGCTTCCTGCACCAGCGTGCTCGACCGCGCTGGCGGAGCCAGGCCCGCAGCCGGCTGCGGGCTGGCGGTGACCGGCAGGCCCACCAGCGTGGCACCGCCACCCAGGCGGCCCTGCGAGTCGAGCGTGCGCAGGCGTTGCTGCACGTAGGTGGTCAGTTCGCCGGGGCGCGAGGCGCTGAGCGCGACGCTGTTCTGCGAGGCCGGGGCTTCGGGCGTGCCGCCACCCCCGCCGCCGCAGGCAGCCAGGCCCAGCAGCAGCGTGGCGGCCAGCAACTGGTGCAGCGGGGATCGAGGGGCTCGGACCGGGGTCGGGTGTGCGGTTTTCATGGGGGGATGTCCTTCTGGCGCCGGGTTTGTGGGGGTCTCAGGCGCTCGACAAGTGATGTGACGTGTGGGACAATATCCCACGCAATCGAAGGATGTCAAGTTTCTGCTGGTCACTGCCCGTGATCGGGCCAGCCGCCCTGCCAAACTGCCTTGCATGAATTCCCAGCCCACCCTTGCCCTGGACCGCGTGCTGCGTGTGCTGCAGCCGCTGGTGCGCCTGTTGCTGCGCAACGGCGTCACCTACACGGTGTTCGTGGCTGCGCTCAAGCGTGTATTCCTGCAGGCCGCGCAGCAGGAACTGGCCGGCCGTGGCATGGTCACCACCGACAGCGCGGTGTCGCTGCTGTCGGGTGTGCACCGGCGCGACGTGCGCACCCTGCTGCGTGGCGCGGCCGCTGAAACAGTCGACGCCGTCACGCCCGCAGCCCCGGCCGCCCCCGCCGGATTGGGCCTGGCGGCCCAGGTGGTGGGCCGCTGGATGAACGACCCGCGTTTCGTGGACGCCACCGGCGCCAGCCGCACCTTGCCGCGCAGTGGCGACGAAGGCTCGTTCGACGCGCTGGTGGCCGGCATCAGCCGCGACGTGCGGCCCAAGGCCGTGCTCGACGAACTGCTGCGCCTGGGTGTGGTGCACGAAACCCAGGCCGGCGCGGTGGTGCTGGAAAGCACGGGTTTTGCGCCGCGCCAGGGTTTCGAAGAGCTGTCGTGGCTGTTTGCGCAGAACCTGCAAGACCACGCCTCGGCGGCAGTGGCCAATCTGCAGGGCGAAGGCAATTTCCTGGAACAGGCGGTGTTTGTCGACGGGCTCACGGCGCCGTCGGCCGAGGCGATGCGGCAGGTGTCGCTGCAGGCCTGGAAAGCCGCTTTCAAGACCGTGATGAACGAAGCCCAGCAGCGTTTTGACGCCGACGCCGCCGAGGCGCCCGCCGAGTTGCGCCAACACCGCGCGCGCTTCGGCGTGTACTTCTACAGCGAGCGGGAGACCTGAATGTCGAATCACCACCGGGCACGCTCCGTGTCCGCTGTCTGTCGCTTGGCGGCGGGGCTGCGCAGCACGCTGGCCCTGGCACTGGCCACCGGCCTGTTGCTGGCACTCGCAGCCTGCGGCCCCGGTGTCGGCGGCACCGGCACCGGCGACACCCCCAGCGCGCTGCCGGCCTTTGGCGCGGCGCCGGCTTCGGTGTGTGAAGGTGATCTGGCCGTGCTGCTGGCCTGCCCCACCGGCGGTGGCACCGCCACGCCCGCGCCGGGCGCCGGTCCGGTCTACCTGGCCGACACCATCGACGGCCGCCAGTTGCGTGTCACCGCCATGGGCAACCGCATCGAGCTGCAGGCCCCTTGCGCGGCCCTGCAGTTCCGCGGTGAGTGGGGCGCGGTCGAAGGACAGCCAGGCCGTTTCTACGGTTACACCGACCCCGACGGTGCCGCCATGCCGGCCAGCCTGCAGGTGCAGTCGCTGGGCGGCGGCCTGCTGCTCACGCTGCGTGGCGCGGCCGACAACACGCTGCTCGGCCCGGTGCTGGTGACCGTGGTGCCTGGGCCCGGCACGCCGGGCAGCTGCAGCTGAGCGGCCAGGCGCTCTGCTGCGCCGGCGCTCAGCGCTCGCCGGCGCGGTAGGGTTTCATCAGCGCCTGCGGCACCTGTGCGCGGCGGGCCATCAGCACCAGCGCCACGATGGCCATCGCGTAGGGCAGCATCAGGTAGACCTGATAGGGCAACTCCAGCCCCAGCACCCCGCTGCCGGCCTGCTGCAGCCGCAACTGCAGCGCGTCGAAAAAGGCAAACAGCAGCGCACCGAACAGCGCCTTGCCCGGCCGCCAGCTGGCAAACACCACCAGTGCCACACACACCCAGCCGCGGCCGTTCACCATGTTGAAGAAAAAGGCGTTGAAGGCCGCCAGCGTGAGGAAACAACCGGCCACGCCCATCAGCGCCGAGCCCGCCACCACCGCGCCGATGCGCAGCCGCGCCACGTTCAGGCCCTGGCCTTCGGCCGCGGCCGGGTTTTCGCCCACGGTGCGGATGGCCAGCCCCAGCGGCGTGCGCATCAGCAGCCAGGCGATGGCCGGCACCAGCAACAGCGCCAGCAATGTCAGCGGTGTCTGCGCGTTCAGCACCGGCACCGGCAACCAGCTCATGGGTTCGAAGGCGGTGATGGTCGGGGGTGTGTCCACCTTGGGGAAACTCACGCGATAGGCGAAACTGGCCAATGCCGTGGCCAGCAGCGTGATGCCCAGGCCGGCCACATGCTGCGACAGCGCCAGCGTCACGGTCAGCACACCGTGCAGCAGCCCCAGCAGCGCGCCGGTGAAAGCCGCCACTGCCACCCCGCCCCACAGCGGCAGACCCAGGTAAACGGCCAGCCAGCCGGTGAAGGCGCCGGCCACCATGATGCCTTCGATGCCCAGGTTCAACACACCCGCCCGTTCGCACAGCAGCACACCCAGCGTGCCCAGGATCAGTGGTGTGGCGATGCGCAGCACGCTCACCCAGAAGGGCGTGGCGGTGAGCAGATCCCAGAGCTCGTTCATTTCAGCCTCAACCTGTACTGCGTGAACATCGTGGCCACCAGCACCGAGATCAGCGCCACGGCCACGATGACGTCGGCGATGTAGGTGGGCACGCCCACCGCGCGGCTCATGCTGTCGGCACCCACCAGGATGCCGGCCACGAAGATGGCCGCCGCCACCACACCCAGCGGGTGCAATGCAGCCAGCATCGCGATGACGATGCCGCTGTAGCCGTAACCCGGGCTCATGTCCAGCGTGACGTAACCGGCGCGGCCCGCCACCTCCACCGCACCGGCCAGCCCGGCCAGCGCGCCCGACAGCAGCGCCACCTTCACGGTCACCCAGCCCACCGGCATGCCCGCAAAAGCCGCGGCGCGTGCACCCGAGCCCACGGCGCGGATCTGGAAGCCGTGGGTCGTGAAGCGCAGCAGCGCCCACAGCGCCAGCGCCGCCGCACAGGCGCCCAGCAGCCCGGTGTGCACACGGCTGCGCTCGACCAGCTTGTCCAGCTGCAGTGCGTCCTGGATGGCCACGCTCTGCGGCCAGCCCATCGCGCCGGGGTCCTTCATCGGGCCGTCGAGCATCGCGCCCACGAACAGCAGCACGATGAAGTTCAGCAGCAGCGTCGTCACCACCTCGTCCACGGCCAGCCGGCTCTTCAACAGGGCCGGCACCAGCAGCAGCGCGGCGCCGGCCAACGCGGAGGCCAGCATCATCAGCGGCAGCAGCAGCCAGGGCGACAGCAGAAAGCCTTCGCCGCCATGCAGCCCGCCCACGGCCACGGCGGCCAGCGCACCCAGGTAAAGCTGGCCCTCGGCGCCGATGTTGAACAGGCGCGCCCGAAAGGCCACCGCCGCGGCCAGGCCGGTGAAGATGAGCGGCGTGGCACGGGTCAGGGTTTCGGTGAGGGCAAAACGCGAACCGAAGCCACCCTGCAGCAGCAGTGCGTAGGCCTGGCCGACGGGCGCGCCTGCCCAGGCCACCAGCAGTGAGCTGATCGCCAGCGTGAAGACGATGGCCAGCAGCGGCGCGCCGAGCAGCAGCGCACGGGGGGTGTGGGTGCGGGCTTCAAGCCGCAGCATGGGTGTCCTTTGCATGGGCGACATCTGCATGCGCATCCGCACCCGCCATCGCCAGCCCGATGCGCGCCAGCGTCCATTCGGCCCGCGGCAGCGCCGGGCCCAGCCGGCCGTGGTGCATCACGGCGATGCGGTCGGCCAAAGCAAACACCTCGTCCAGGTCTTCGCTGATGACCAGCACGGCGCTGCCGGCGCCGGCTGCGTCCAGCAGCTGCTGGTGCACGTAGGCCACCGCACCGATGTCCAGGCCCCAGGTGGGCTGGTTGGCAACGATCAGCGGCGGTGGTGCTGCGGCAGCCGCGCTGCCCCGCGGGCCAGGGGCCAACAGCACCCGCCCCAGGATCAGCTTCTGCATATTGCCGCCCGACAGCCGCCGCGTCGCCATCTGCACGCCGCTGCCTTCGGTGCCGCGCACGTCGAAGCGCTGCACCAGCTGCTGCGCGTAAGCGATCGCCGCGCTGCGTTTGAGGAGGCCACCGCGGTGTGCAAAGGCCGCGTCGGCATGGCGTTCGAGCACGGCGTTTTCCCACAAGGCCAGGTCACCCACCACGCCCACGGCGTGGCGGTCTTCGGGCACACGTGCCACGCCGGCCTGAACGAAGGCCCGCGCAGTGGGCGCCACGGCCTGGCCGGCGATCTGCAGCGTGCCGGATGCCAGTGCGCGTTCGCCGCACAAGAGCTCGGCCAGCACCGCCTGGCCGTTGCCGGACACACCCGCCACCGCCAGCACCTCGCCGGCGTGCACGGTGAAGTCCAGCCCCTGCAGCAAGGGCGTGCCAGCGTCGCCGTGCACCGCGCCGCCCTGCACCCGCAGCACCGCCGCGCCCACGGCGGTGGCTGCGACGCGGTGCGCCGGGGCCACGCTGCGGCCCACCATCAGCTCGGCCAGCTGCGCCTTGCTGGCGCCGGCCGACGGCAGCGTGGCCACCAGGCGGCCGCTGCGCAGCACGGCGATGCGGTGGCTCACACGCAGCACCTCGTCGAGCTTGTGGCTGATGAAGACGATCGACAGGCCCTGCGCCACCATCTGCGCCAGCGTCGCAAAGAGGCTGTCGCTTTCCTGCGGCGTGAGCACGGCGGTGGGTTCGTCCAGGATCAGGATCTGCGCGCCACGCACCAGCGCCTTCAGGATCTCGACCCGTTGCCGCTCGCCCACCGACAGCTCGGCCACACGGGCATCGGGCTTCACCTGCAGCCCGAAACGTGCACCCGCTTCCAGCAGCCGCTGGCGCGCCGCGGCGCGGCGGCTGAAGGGCCGCCACAGGCTTTCGGTGCCCAGCATCACGTTGTTCAGCACGCTCAGGTTGTCGGCCAGCGTGAAGTGCTGGTGCACCATGCCGATGCCTGCGGCCAGCGCCGCGCGTGGCTGGCCGGGTGGCAGCACCTGGCCATTCACCGTGATGGTGCCTTCGTCAGCCACGTAGTGCCCGAAGAGGATGCTCACCAGCGTGCTCTTGCCGGCGCCGTTTTCGCCCAGCAGCGCCAGCACCTCGCCACGTGCCAGGCTCAGCGTGATGGCATCGTTGGCCACCAGCGGGCCGAAGCGCTTGCTGATGCCCTGCAGCTGCAGGACGGTGTCGGCCGGGGCGGCGGGTGTGTGCATGCCGCGATTCTGTTGCACGCGCCGTGCCCGGCCGGCGGCGGCGCCAGGCGTCGCACGACCGAATTGCGCTACCGTTCGCCCCCATGCCGCTGCTGTCCCCCGTCCCCAGCCCGGCCGTGGCGGCCATCACTGCCGCGGCGGTGCTCGGCCAGTGCCCCAACTGCGAAACCCAGCTGCCCGATCCGCACCCGCGTTACTGCCACGCTTGCGGTCAAGAGACCAACATCAAGCCACCCACCGTGGGCGAATTCCTGCAGCAGTTCAGCGGCACCTACTTCGCCGCCGAAGGGGCGATGTGGCGCACCTTCAAGCTGCTGCTCACCCAACCCGGCGAGCTGACCGCGCGTTACCTGAACGGCCAGCGCAAGCAGTACGTGCTGCCGCTGCGGCTGTTCCTGAGCATCACGCTGGTGATGCTGTTGACGATGCGCATCCTGGGCGCCATCCAGCTGTCGGCGCTGGACGACCCCGAGCTGGCCAAGGCGCTGTCGGAACGCCCGACGCAGGTGTCGCTGGACCTGGGTTTCATGCGTGCCGGCCTGGACGCCGGGGTCTTCTACTGTGAAGGCATGGCGCCCTGGCTGTGCCGGCGCATCCAGGTCAAGCTGGATACCAGCACGGCCGCGCTGCTGCAGCAGGTGCAGCGGGTCAACGACCGCATCGCGAGTTATGCCGGTGTCGTGATGTTCGTGCTGCTGCCGGGTTTTGCGCTCGGCCTGGCGGCGCTGTTTCGCTACCGCGGTTTCAGCTACACCGAACACCTGGTGTTTGCGCTGCACCTGCACGCCTTCTGGTTCATGCTGGGCACGCTGGTGATGGTGGGCCTGACCTGGTTCGAGCCGCTGGTCTGGATGGCGGTGCTGGTGATCCCGGTGTATGCCGCGCTGGCCTTTCGCCGCGTCTACGGCGGCTCGGCCTGGCGCCTTGCCTGGCGCGCCGTGCTGCTGATGCTGGCCCACCTGACGCTGGTGGTGCTGCTGGTGGCGCTGACGGCACTGGTGGCCCTGCTGCTGTGAACACCACCCCGGCCGATGCCGCTGCGGCCTGCAGCAACTGCGGCGCACCTTTCGAACCCGAGCGGCGCCGCTTCTGCCCCGAGTGCGGGCAGGAAACCCACATCAAGCCGCCGACCCTGGGTGAATTTGTGCAGCAGTTCGGCGGTGCCTACTTCAGCACCGAAGGTGCGCTGTGGCGCACCCTGAAGCTGCTGCTCTTCAAGCCCGGTGAGCTGACACGCCAGTACCTGGCCGGGCGCCGCAAACATTACGTGCTGCCGCTGCGCCTGTACCTGACGATCAGCCTGATCGCGCTGGTGCTGCTGCGTGTGACGGCCGCCGGCAACGTCAACTTCGGACTGCCGGCCGACCTGGACCTGCGCAAGGGCCAGTACCACATCCTCAGCTTCGGCGACGGCACCGGCGCGGGCATGAAAGACGGCGTGTACTTCTGCAAGGGCATGCCGGCCTGGTTCTGCAAGCGGCTCGAACGGCGGCTGGATGTCGACCCCAAGGGCCTGCAGCGCGAGGCGGTGGCGCTGGGCGAACGGTTCCTGTCCAACATGGGCGCGGCGATGTTCCTGATGCTGCCGCTGTTTGCCGCCTGGCTGAAGCTGGTCTACCTGAGCCGCGGCCTGCGCTACACCGAGCACCTGGTGTTTGCGCTGCACCTGCACGCCTTCTGGTTTTTGTTGCTCTTGCTCCTGCTGAGTGAACAGGCCTGGCTCTCGGGCCTGGCCACCTTGGCGGTGCCGGTGTACACCTTCCTGGCCTTGCGCCGGGTCTACGGCGGCGGCTGGTTCGTGCGCCTGCTGATCATGGCCCTCGGGGCGCTGCTCTACACCGTCTCCATCTCGATCCTGATGGTCATGGTGGTCATCTGGTCGCTGCTGTTCTAGCTTTCAGATCTGCAGCGTGGCCAGCTGCCGGGCCAGCGCCACGAAGTCGGGCGCGACCACATCGAATTCGCCTTCCTGCCAGGTTTCCAACGAGCCACCCGGGCCCCGTTCCAGCGGGCGTGGCACATAGGCCGTTTGCAGCCCGCAGGCGGCCGCGGCACGCAGGTCGCTGGGGTGGGCCGCCACCATCATCACCTGCGCTGGCTGCAGGCCCAGCAACTTCGCAGCGCCCAGGTAGACCTCGGGGTCGGGTTTGTAGTGCTGGAAGAGTTCGGCGCTCAGCACCGTGTCCCATGGCAGACCAGCGTGCCGGGCCATGTTCACCAGCAGCGCGACGTTGCCGTTGCTCAGGCTGGTGATGGTGAAACACTGCTTCAGCCGGTACAGGCCCGCCACGCTGTCGGGCCACGGCCGCAGCCGGTGCCAGACGCGGTTGAAAGCGGCCGCGTCGGCCTCGGCCAGCACCAGGCCGCGCCGGGCCAGGATGCGGTCCAGGATGCGGCGGTGCAGGCCGTCGATGTCGGTCCAGGGCAGCGCCCCGGTGCGCACCTCGTGCATGGCCGGTTGGTAGCCGGCGCGCCAGTCGTCGGCGAAGCTGCCCCAGTCTTGCGCGGGCAGGCCCAGCCGCTGCTGCAGCAACTGGCCTTCGCGCACGATGCTGCTGCGCCAGTCGACCACCGTGCCGAAGATGTCGAAGCACAGGGCCTGGACGCCCGCCAGGCCCGGCCGGGCAGCCGATGTCACTTCGCCGTGCCTCCCTTCGATTTCGGCTGGCTGTCGTCCACCTTCACGGTGAAGCTGCTGGCCAGGATTTCCTTCTCGCGCTTGGCCACCAGGTCCAGCGTCGCCTTCGGCACCTTGCCGGCGAAGGTGCCCAGCGGGCTGAGTTCGCTGCCCTTGTGTTTCATCATCGAATACTGGCCGTAGTCCTCGGCCTTGAAGCTGCCGGCCTTCACCGCCTTCAGCGCCGCGTCGATGGTGGGCTCCATGTTCCACAGCGCGCTGGCCACCACGGTGTCGGCGTATTGCGCCTGCGTGTTGATGACGTTGCCGATGGCCAGCACCTTGCGTTCCTTGGCCGCGTCGCTGACGCCAAAACGTTCGGCATACATCACGTCGGCGCCCTTGTCGATCATCGCGAAGGCCGCTTCCTTGGCCTTGGGCGGGTCGAACCAGCTGTTGATGAAGCTGACCATGAATTCGGCCTTCGGGTTGGTCTCTTTCGCGCCCACCATGAAGGCGTTCATCAGGCGGTTGACCTCGGGGATGGGGAAGCCGCCGACGAGGCCGATCTTGCCGCTCTTGCTCATCGCGCCGGCGATCAGGCCGCTCAGGTAGGCCGGCTCCTGGATGTAGTTGTCGAAGACGCTGAAGTTGGGCGCCTGCGGCTTGCCGCTGCTGCCCATCAGGAAGCTGACCTTCGGGTAGTCCTTGGCCACCTTGCGCGCCGCGGCTTCGACCGCGAAGGACTCGCCGACGATGAAGGTGTTGCCCTTTTCGGCGTACTGGCGCATCACCCGTTCGTAGTCGGCGTTGGCGACGTTTTCGCTGAACACGTACTCGATGTCGCCGCGTGCCACGGCGGCCTTCAGCGCCTTGTCGATGCGGCTGACCCACTGCTGTTCCACCGGTACGGTGTAGATGGCGGCGACCTTGATCTTGTTCTGCGCAAACGCAGGGGTGGCGACGCTGGCGCCCAGCGCCAGGGCGGCGGCAAGGGTCAGGGCGTGGCGGCGGTGCAGGGACATGAGCGGCTCCTCTGGGGGTGTGTTGGGCAGGCAAGGGAGTTATAGCAAGACGCGTTCCCCCTGGGTCGGTGGCACCTAGAATCGACAGAGTCTTTCTGGCCTCGTCACATGAACGTTCTGTCTCCTTCGCCACTGAGCGCGCTGTCGCCGCTGGACGGCCGTTACGCCGCCAAGCTGGCCGCGCTGCGGCCGCTGCTGTCCGAATTCGGCCTCATGCACCGGCGGGTGCAGGTCGAGGTGGAATGGTTCATCGCGCTGTCCGACGCCGGCTTTGCCGAGTTCGCGCCGCTCGCCGAGGCCTCGCGTGGCCTGCTGCGTGCGTTGGTCTTGCGTTTCAGCGAAGCCGACGCGCAGGCCATCAAGGACATCGAAAAAACCACCAACCACGACGTCAAGGCCGTGGAGATGTGGATCAAGCAAGGCTTCAAGGGCCACGCCGAACTGGAGCGGGCCGCCGAGTTCGTGCACTTCGCCTGCACCAGCGAAGACATCAACAACACCAGCCACGCGCTGATGCTGCAGGCCGCGCGCCAGCAGGTTCTGCTGCCGGCGCTGGACGGGCTGCAGAAAAAACTCACGCAGATGGCGCACGACCTGGCCGCGCTGCCGATGCTCAGCCGCACCCACGGCCAGACCGCCAGCCCCACCACGGTGGGCAAGGAAATTGCCAACGTCGCCGCGCGCCTGGCCACGGCACGGGTGCGCATCGCCGGGGTGCCGCTGCTGGCAAAGATGAACGGCGCGGTCGGCAACTACAACGCGCACCTGGCGGCCTACCCGGATTTCGACTGGGAAACCTTCAGCCGCCGCGTGGTGGAAGAGCGCCTGGGCCTGGCCTTCAACCCGTACACGATCCAGATCGAGCCGCACGACTACATGGCCGAGCTCTTCGATGCCGTGGCGCGGGCCAACACGCTGCTCATCGACTGGTCACGCGATGTCTGGGGTTATGTCAGCCTGGGTTACTTCAAGCAGCGCGTGAAAAAGGGCGAGGTCGGTTCGTCGACCATGCCGCACAAGGTCAACCCCATCGACTTCGAAAACGCCGAGGGCAACTTCGGCCTGGCCAATGCGCTCTTGGGCCACATGAGCCACAAGCTGCCCGTCAGCCGCTGGCAACGCGACCTGACCGACAGCACCGTGCTGCGCAACATGGGCGTGGCGCTGGGTTATGCGGTGCTGGCGCTGGACAGCCTGGCGCGTGGCCTGGACAAGCTGCAGGTCAACGAAGCCGCGCTGGCCGCCGACCTGGACGCGGCCTGGGAAGTGCTGGCCGAACCCGTGCAGACGGTGATGCGCCGCCACGGCCTGCCCAACCCGTATGACCAGCTGAAGGACTTCACACGCGGCCAGCCCATCACCCGTGAACTGATGCAGGGCTTCATCCAGGGCCTGTTGATCCCCGACGAAGACAAACAGCGCCTGCTGGCCATGACACCCGGCAGCTACACCGGTCTGGCGGCCGAATTGGCTGCACGCTGGGCCGCACCGACATGAACTTCCGCAGCCAGCTGATGGCCGCCGAGTTGCAGAACAACTCGATGCTGTGCGTGGGCCTGGACCCCGAGCCGGCGAAGTTTCCGCCAGCGTGGCGCGACAACCCGGCGCGCATCTTCGACTTCTGCGCCAGCATCGTCGACGCCACCAAGGACCTGGTCAACGCCTTCAAGCCGCAGATCGCCTACTTCGCGGCGCAGCGCGCCGAAGACCAGCTGGAACGGCTTGTCGCCCACATCCATGAAACCGCGCCCGGTGTGCCCGTGGTGCTGGACGCCAAGCGCGGCGACATCGGCGCCACCGCCGAGCAGTACGCACGCGAAGCCTTCGTGCGCTACCGCGCCGACGCGCTGACGCTGTCGCCCTTCATGGGCCACGACTCGATCGAGCCCTATATGCGCTACAGCGGCAAGGGCCTGATCCTGCTGTGCCGCACCTCCAACCCCGGCGGCAGCGACCTGCAGGCGCAGGTGCTGCAGGACGGCAGCCTGCTCTACGAACACATCGCGCGGCTGGCCGCCGGTGAATGGAGCCGAGGCGCCGACCTGGGCCTGGTGGTGGGTGCCACCTTCCCGCAGGAAGTGGCGCGGGTGCGCGAACTGGCGCCGACGCTGCCGCTCTTGATTCCCGGCATCGGTGCCCAGGGCGGCGACGCCGAGGCCACCGTGCGTGCGGGCCGGCGCGCCGATGGGCCCATCCTGGTCAGTTCTTCGCGGGCGGTGCTCTACGCCGCCGGCGCGGATGCATCGGCCACACCCGCCGACTTCGCCCGGGCCGCCCGCCGGGTGGCCCTTGCCACCCGGGCCCAGCTGAACAGCGCCAAGGGTCAGGCCTGATGAACCAGGCCGGCACCGTCGACCTGGACCGTTCGATTCCGGTCATGGTGCAGCGTGAGGAAGCGCCGCCCAGCGGCCCGCCGCCGCAACTGGGGCGGACCTTCATCCTGATCACCGCGGTGGCGGCAGCCGCGGCGGCACTGCTGCTGCTTGCCACGCTGGCCGACAAGCGCCTGGTGGCACCGGTGGCGCTGGCCTACCTGCTGGTGTCGGTGGCCGCGCTGTTTTGCTGGCGCGTGCCGGCCAGCTGGATGGCGCGTGCCATCACCGGCCTTTTCATCGCCGTCGTGGCCATCATGGGTTATGCCGCGCTGCGCCTGGGCTGGGGCCTGGCCGCGCCAGCGCTGCCGCTGGTGCCACTGCTGGTGTGTGCACTCACCACCGTGGCCGGTTGGCGCCCCGGTGTGCTGCTGGCGCTGGTGTCGGCGGCCGTGGTGATGCTGGTGGCGCAGTTGCAACCGCTGGTGGCGCCGCCGCCGGGCTGGCCTTCCGTGGGACTGCTGCTGGGCACGCACCTGGTGGCCATTGCGCTGGGGCTGGCTTCGGGCATGGCGCTGGGGCGTGTGGTCGGCCTGGCCGTGCAGTCGGCCCACAAACGCGAGCAGCGCTTCCGGCGCCTGCTGTCGCTGGCCGCCGATGTCTACTGGGAAGTCGACAGTGAGTACCGGCTGGTGGCCGCCGGCCAGCACGACCATGAACTGCGGGCACTGCAGGCCCACACCGGCCTGGGCGCGCTGCCCTGGGAGCTGCCACGTTTCATCTGCGACGCCGAAACCCAGGACGTGCTGATGGCCGACCTGGAAACCCGTGCGCCCTTCCGCGACCTGCCCTTTGCCTGGCGCAACCGTGACGGCAGCCAACGGTCCTACCTGGCCAGCGGCGAGCCCAGGTTCGATGCCCGAGGGGTCTTCAAGGGCTACTGGGGCGTGGCGCGTGACGTCACGGCCGTGCACACCGCCCGCGCCGCGCTGGAAGCCACCGAAACACGTTATCAAGACCTGTTTGCGCGCATCCCCACGCCGTTGGTGCTGCACCGCCACGGCCGCGTCATCGACGCCAACCCGGCAGCGGTGACCTTGTTTGGCCACAGCGACCTGTCCACCATGTTGGGCACCGACCTGCTGGCGTCTTACGAAAGCACCGACTCGCGTGAACGCGCCCGACGCCGTGTCGAACAGCTGCATGCCCTGCCTGAAGGCGCGGCACTGCCGGTGGCCAACTTCCACCTGCAGGTGCAGGACCGCCTGCTGGCCGTGCAGGGCACCGGGGTGCGGGTGCAGGCGCAGGGTGGTGACGCGGTGTTGTCGATCTATGTCGATGTGACCGAGCGGCTGGCCGCCGAAGAAGCGGTGCGCCGGTCCGAGGCCATGCTGGCGCACCTGGTGGCCACCAGCCCCGACATCATCACGCTCACCGACATGGGCACCGGGCAGTACGCGATGGTCAACCAGGCCTTCGAGCGCCTGATGGGCCACAGCGTGGCCGACGCCATGGGCCGCACCTCGCTGGAGCTGGGTGTCTGGGGCAGCGAAGCAGCGCGTGAGGCCTTTGTGGCCCGTCTGCGCGACACCGGCAGCGTCAGCGACATGCCGGTGACCTTCGTCAACAAACGGGGCAAAGAGGTTTCTCTGCGGGTCTCGGCGGCGCGCTTCGTGATGGACCGCCGCGACTACATGGTCATCAACGCCCGCGACGTGGGCGCGGCCGAGCGCGAGCGCATGGAACGCGCGGCCATCCTGGACAACGCGTCCATCGGCATCGCCGTGACCCGCGGGCGCCACTTCGTGCTGACCAACCGGCACTTCGAGCAGATGTACCGCTGGCCCATCGGTGGCCTGGTGGGCGAGCCGGGCAGTGTGCTGTGGCCCACCGAACAGGACCTCGTCGAGGCCATCCGCATGATGGCGCCGCCCTTGCGCCGCGGTGAACCGGTGGAGATCGAATGCACGATGCGGCGCCGCGACGGCACGCTGTTCATCGCCCGTGTGCATGCCCGGGCGGTCGACCCCGAGCAGCCTGAAAAGTCCGACCTGGTGTGGATCGTCGAAGACGTGACCGAGCGCCGCCAGTTCGAGCAGGCCCTGGCCCGGGCACGCGACGACGCCGAAGCCGCCAACCGCGCCAAGAGCGCCTTCCTGGCCAACACCAGCCACGAACTGCGCACGCCGCTGAACGGCATGCTGGGCCTGGCGCGCATGGCGGCGGCGCCCGATGTCGACGAGGCCCTGCGCCGCCGCTACCTGGACCAGATTGCCGACGGCGCGCAGGCTCTGGCCGGCATCATCAGCGACATCCTGGACCTGTCCAAGATCGAAGCCGGCAAGCTGCAGCTGGAGACCACCTCGTTCGACCTGGCCGAGCTGCTGCGCTCGCTGGAGCACACCTACCAGACGCTGGCTTCGGCGCGTGGCCTGAGCCTGCGTTTCGAGGTCGACGAGAACCTGAAGCAGCCGGTCAGCGGCGACCCGCTGCGGGTGCGCCAGATCGTCACCAACTACCTGTCCAACGCCCTCAAGTTCACCGCCGCCGGCGGGGTGCGTGTGCGCGCCGACCGCCTGCCCGGTGGCGCGGTGCGTGTCGAGGTCATCGACACCGGCCCCGGCATCGACGCCGCGGCGCAGACCCAGCTTTTCAAGCCTTTCACGCAGGCCGACCAGTCCACGACGCGCCGTTTTGGCGGCACCGGCCTGGGCCTGTCGATCTGCCGCGAGCTGGCCATGCTGATGGGCGGGGACGTGGGCGTGGACAGCCAGATTGGCCACGGCAGCTGCTTCTGGGCCCTGCTGCCTTTGCAACCCAGCGGCCAGGCGCTGCCGCCGTTGCCCGCACGCGCCAGCGGGCGCGACCTGATGGGCATGCGGGTGCTGATGGTCGAGGACAACGTCGTCAACATGCTGATCGCGGTGGCCATGCTCGAAAGCTGGGGCGTGGACGTCACCCAGGCGCAGGATGGCCGTGAAGCCGTGGCCGCCGTGCAGCGCGCCGCTGCCGCCGGGCAGCCTTTCCACGCCGTGCTGATGGACGTGCAGATGCCGGTGATGAGCGGCCACGAGGCCACCCGCGCACTGCGGGCACTGCCAGCCGGCCAGGGCCTGCCGATCATCGCGCTGACGGCAGCGGCGTTGGTGACCGAACGCGACGAAGCATTGCGCGCCGGCATGGACGACTTCCTGACCAAGCCGATCGACGCCGAAAAGCTGCACACGACGTTGCTGCGGTTCCGGCAGTGAGCCGGGGGGCTGGCCTACAAGCTTGAAATGGGCACCGGCTTGCCGGTCAGGTAACCCTGGATCAGCTGGAAGCCCATGTCGCGGCAGACCACCGCTTCGGCTTCCAGCTCTACGCCCTCCGCCAGGGGCACCGAGCCCAGGTCGAGCACGAGCTTGACGAGGTCGCGCACGGTTTTCTGCTTGCTGGCCGACGCTTCGTGCAGGCCGCGGATCAGGCCCATGTCGAACTTGACGAAGTGCGGCGGCACCTCGCCCAGCTCGTTCAGGCGTGACTGCCCGGCGCCAAAGTCGTCGTACGCAAAGCTCACGCCCAAGGCCGTGAGGCGCGCCGCGAGCTCGCGCATGCGCTCGATCTCCATCACCGCGGTTTCGTGCACCTCGATCACGATGTCGGGTGCCTGCGGCAGCAAGCGCAGCGCCTGCAGCTCGTCGAAAAAGGCCTCGGTGAAGGTCTCCAGCGGATGTGTGTTGACGAAGACCTTGACGCCACCGAGCTTGGGCGCGATCTGCGCAATGCCGTGGCGGCGGAAGGCGCCGCTGAGCTCGGCCTCGAGCTTGAGCAAGCGCGCCAGGTCGAACAGGCGGCCCGGCGGCTCGCGCAGCTGCGGGTGTTCGCAGCGGCCGAGCAGCTCGTAGGCAAAGAGTGTGCCGGTGGTGGCGTGCACGATGGGCTGCGCCGCCGCCGACAGGCCTTGGCCGGCGAGCAGTTCGCGAAACTCGCGTTCGTGCGGCACGAACTTTTCGGTGAGCGCGCTGCCCTTGGGCACGATCATCGTCTGCTCGCCTTCGTTGGCGGTCACCCGGGCGGCCATGCGCGTGGCGGTTTCGATGCCCAGGCGGTACTCGGCATTGCCGAAGTGGATGATGTCGTTTTCGGCCACCAGCCGCGAGCCGCGGATGCGGTCGCGGTTGACGAAGGTGCCGTTGGTGCTGTCCAGGTCGGCCAGGCGCAGTTGGCCAGCGTTGTCGGCCTGGAATTCGGCGTGGGCACGGGACAGGCCACGGGCATCAACGGTCAGGTCGTTGCCGGCCTCGCGGCCCACGCGGAAGGGCAGCTTGTGGATGGCGTGTGTCAGCCGCGAGCCGTCGGTGGCCAAACTTTCCAGGAACCAGGCTTTGTCCACGAGACGTTCCACCGCTGCTCTTGCCCAGGCCCGCCCGGGCCGGGATCGGACGCCAATGTAATGCGAATCTGTTGCCAGGTGTGTCGGCCGAAGGCCCTCTGGCGGCCTACCCGAATCCGGCATGGCGCAGAATTCCCGCCATGAGCATCCAAGTGAATCACCAACCGAGCCAGCAGCATTTCGAAGCCGCGCTGAGCCGTGAAGACGGCAGCCCGACACCCCGCGACGAGATTGCCGTGTGCTGTTACCGCCGCCAGGCCGAGCTGCTGGTGCTGCACCACACCGAAGTGCCACCCGCGCTGCAGGGCAAAGGCGTGGCCGGCGTGTTGGTGCAGGCGACGCTGGACTGGGCGCGTGAACAGCAACTGCGTGTGCGCCCCACCTGCAGCTACGTCGCCGGTTACATGCGCCGCCACCCCCAGACACACGACCTGCTGGAAAGCCCGGACAGCTTGAAGTGAAGGGCACGCCGGCCACCGCCACCGAGGTGCTGGACTTCTGGTTCGGCCAGCCGCCGGCCCGGGCGCCACGCGGCGAGTGGTTCCGCAAGGACGCCGGCTTCGATGCGCAGATCCAGGCCCGGTTTGGCGCCACCCTGCAAGCCGCGCTGGCCGGGCAGCTGCAAGGCTGGACCGCATCGAACGAAGGCACGCTGGCGCTGATCGTGGTGCTGGACCAGTTCACCCGCAACATCAGTCGCAACCCCGGCCGCGACACCGCCGCGGCTTTTGCCGGCGACGCGCAGGTTCTGGCGCTGGCACAGGCCCTGGTGGCCAGCGGCGGCGACCGGGCTTTGCCGCCGCTGCAGCGCTGGTTTGCCTACCTGCCCTTCGAACACGCCGAGGACATGGCGGCGCAGCGGCAGTCGATGCAGCTTTTCACTGCCTTGGCCGCCGAGCACCCGGCGCTGGCCGACGCCACGCACTGGGCGCAGAAACATGCCGACGTGGTGGCCCGGTTCGGGCGTTATCCGCATCGCAACGCCGCGCTGGGGCGGGTGTCGACCGCCGAAGAAGAGGCCTTCCTGCGCGAGCCTGGCTCGAGCTTCTGAGACCAGGCGTCACTGCAGCACCGCGGGCTGAAGAAAACGCACCGTGCCCAGGTCGGCGTCCATCTCCACGTCCAGCCCCACCGGCAGCGTGAACTTGCGCCGGATGTGGCCAAACAGCGCACCGCTGTAGACGGGGATGTTCAGCGGCTTGAAGTAGTCGTCGAACACCTCGTCCAGCGTCAGCGTGCCGTAGTGGCCGTCACCCGGCTCGCAGCGTGTGAAGGCGCCCAGCACAACCCCGTTCAGTCGCTGCAGCACGCCGCTGATCTTCAGCGTGCTGAGCATGCGGTCGACGCGGTAGATGAATTCATTGGTGTCTTCCAGGAACAGGATGGCGCCGTCGAAGGCCGGCCAGTAGGGCGAACCGGCCATGCTGGTCAGCACCGCCAGGTTGCCGCCCAGCAGCGGGCCACGTGCCTTGCCGCCACGCAGCGTGTGGACGCGGCCGGTGCGCGGCACGATGTGCTCGTCGCGGTCCTTCGGGTTCGCCAGCGTCAGGGCCAAGGCATCGACCACCGCACCGCGCCAGTGTTCGGTGCTGAAGCTGTTCCATTCGGTCGCTGCCAGCGGGCAATGGAAGGTGACCAGGCCGGTGCGCGCAAACACGGCGTTGACCAGCGCCGTGGTGTCGGAAAAACCGCCCAGGAACTTGGGCGTCCGGCGGATGGCGTCGTAGTCCAGCAGCGGCAGGATGCGGTTGCCGCCCGAGCCGCCGGTCATGGCCAGCAGGCCGTGCACCGTGGGGTCGGCGAACATCGCATTCACGTCGGACGCACGCTGTGCATCGGTGCCGGCAAAGTGGCCATAACGTGCGCGCAGGTGGGGGGCTTCGCGCACCTGGAAACCCAGCGCCTGCAAGGTCTCGATGGCCAGCGTGTAGGGCGCTCGTTCGTAGACCGCGCCCGATGGGTTGATGAGCGCCAGCGTGTCACCCGGCCGCAGCCGGCGCGGGCGCACCAGCGGCAGGCGCGGCGCCGCGCCTGCCTGTGCGTGCGCACCGGGGCTTGCCGTGAATGCAGCCGCCGTGGCACCGGAGGCGATGAACTGTCGTCGGTTCGTTTGCATCACCACCTTCGGTGCCCCGTGTTTGTCGTTGACTGTCAGTAGACGCGCGGCAGCTCGCGCCGTACGCGACTGCGGTCGCCGTGGTCGAAGTGCCACCACTCGTTGGGAATGCCGCTGAAGCCGCCGTGCTGCATGGCCTGCAGCAGGCAATTGCGCAGCGTCACGTGGGCCGGCTGCAAGACGCCGCTGGCCAGGTGCTTTTCGTGCAGCGAAGGGTGAGAACGCTCGCTCATCTCGTCGAAGCCGCTGCCCATGTCGGCTTCGCGGCCGTCGGGCAGGAGCAGTGTCACGTCCACCGCCATGCCATAGCTGTGGATGCTGCCGCGCTCGGGGTTGGCGAAGTATTCCTGGCTGGGTGTGCCGGCCACGTCGACCCAGATCGCTTCCTGCACCCGCTGCGGGCGCAGCGCGTCCAGCACCAGCAGGCGCCAGCCGGGCCGCTGCTGCTGCAGCCACGCAGCGGCGGCTTCCAGGCCGTCGGCGGCTTCCTTGCGCAGCCAGGCGCAGTCCAGGCGGCCGTACAGGCTGCGGCCGGCGAAGTTGTTGTTGCCCACGTAACGCAGGTCGACCGCGATCGGGGCTTCACCGGCCAGCGTGTGCAGGTGACGGAAGCTGGCGCTGGCACTGATGTCTTCGACGCGCATCACGGGCGAATCACCTTGGGCTGGAGTCGTGAGCGCGAGGTGCGCCCGGTTGAAAAGCATCATAGCCGTGGGGGTCGACAGGCTTGGCTTCGGTAAATAGTCCAACAAGCGCTGCTCGCAGATTCACCGCCCGGCGCGGCCTGACGTGCCGACACTGGACGTGCTGACCGACACCCGGGCAGCAGCCAGACAGAAGGGGAAGTACATGTTCGAGACCCTCATCGCACGCCAGACGGCGCAGCCGGCGGATGTTCAAGCAACCGCAGGCACATCGCGCCACCCGGCGCACTACACCGGTCCCGAGCGGCGCGCTGCCGCCCTGGGCGCCTGCCTGCACAGCATGCTGGACGAAATCGACTACGGCATGCTGCTGGTCAGCGCCGACGCGCAGGTGCTGCACCTGAACCACGCCGCGCGACTGGAACTGGACGGCGAACACCCGTTGCAGATGCTGGGCCGTGCGTTGCGCGCCCAGCGCCCGCAGGACGTGGCGCCGCTGTACGACGCGCTGGCCGCCGCGCAGCGTGGCCTGCGGCGGCTGTTGATGCTGGGCAGTGGCGAGCAGCGCCTGTGTGTGTCGGTGGTGCCCTTGCCCGGCATGCTGTCGGGGGGCAACGGCTTGCGCCAGGACGACGCCGAAGCGCTGGTGCTGCTGGTGCTGGGCAAACGTCAGGTGTGCGCCCAACTGTCGGTGCAAGGTTTTGCGCGCAGCCTGCACCTGACCCCGGCCGAGACCCGCGTGCTGGAACAGCTCTGTGCCGGTGTGCGGCCCACGCACATCGCACAGACCCAGCAGGTGGCGGTGTCGACCGTGCGCACACAGATCGGCAGCATCCGGTCCAAGACCGGGGCTTCCAGCATCAGTGCGCTGGTGCGCCAGGTAGCCGTGTTGCCGCCGCTGGTGGGCGCCCTGCGCGGCGGCGCGGCGCTGGCCTGTCGCTAACATCGTGTGTCCTTGGGCTCTGGTGCACAAGGCGCCAGGAGCCCATGGCCCAAGACCGTCAAAGCGACCCTTTCGAGCAGGCCCCGATGTCCGATTCGCTGCGGGCACTGGCCAGGCGCGGTGTCACGATGCGCCTGCGCAAGGGTGTGCAGATCATCACCGAGGGTGACCGCGGCGACACGCTCTACATCGTGCTCACCGGTGGCCTGCGCGCCTACAGCGTGGGCGACGACGGCAGCGAGATCACCTACGCCAGCTACGGCCCCGGTGAATTCGTGGGCGAGATGGGCCTGGACGGCGGGCTGCGCTCGGCGCATGTCGAAACCACGGCCGCCAGCCTGCTGGTGCTGGTCACGCGGGTGACGCTGGAACAGCACCTGAAAGAACACCCGGCCTTTGCCTTCGAACTGCTGTCGCGGGTCATCCGCAGCGCCCGCACCGCCACACGCGGCCTGCGCCAGATTGCGCTGAGCGACGTCTACGGCCGGCTCAAGCAACTGCTGGAAGACCAGGCGCGTGGCCCTTTGCCCTTTGTGTGGGAACCGGCGCCTTCGCACAAGGAAATCGGCCAGCTGCTGGGCTGCACCAGCGCGATGGTGACCATCGTGCTGGGCGACATGCGCAAGGGCGGTTATGTCGACGTGGGGCGGCGGCGCATCGTGCTGCTGCGGGCGCTGCCGCTGAAGTGGTGAAGCCGCTGTGGCGGCTTCGTCCGTTCAGGCCGGCGGCGGCCCATAGGTCTGGCCAGGCTTCGCGGCGCGGGCGTACAGCGGCTGCACCTTGGGCAGCTTGGCCTGGATGTCCTTGATGCGCGTGGCGCCGGCCGGGTGGGTGCTCAGGAACTCGGCCGGTGAACGTCTGTTCGAAGCCTGTGTCTGGCCGCCCGGGCCACCGGCCGTGGCGCCCATCATCTTCTGCCACAGCGTGACACCGGCGGCGGGGTTGTAGCCAGCACGGGCCGCCAAGTCCATGCCGACCAGGTCGGCCTCGGTTTCGTCGTCGCGGCTGAAGCTCAGCTCCAGCAGGTTGACGCTGGCGCTGAGTGCACCGCGCGCCAGGCCACCCAGGCCGAACACCTCGGCCAGCAGGCCGGCGCCGGTGCGCGTGGCGGTGGACTTGGCCAAACGTTCGCGAGCGTGTTCGCGCAGCGCGTGGGCCACCTCGTGGCCCATGATGGAGGCCACCTCGTCGTCGCTGAGCTGCAGCTGGCGCAAGATGCCCATGTAGAAGGCGATCTTGCCGCCGGGCATGCAAAAGGCGTTCAGGGTGGGCTGGTTGAGCAGGTTGACTTCCCAGGCCCACTTCGTCGCGCGGCTGTTCCACGGCGGTGCGTGCGGCACGATGCGCTGGGCGATGGCCCGCAGGCGTTGCACCTGGCGGTCTTGCGGGCCCAGCAACAGCCGCTGTTGAGAAGCCGCATGCATCATGCCCTGGTACTGCTGCGCGGCCTGGCCTTCCAGCCAGTCGGCCGGCACCAGCCGCGCCAGGCGCGAGTTTTTGCCCACGTCGTCGCGCACACCTGCCGGCGGGGCTTGCTGCGACAGCGCCGCGTGTGGCCATGCGGCCGCCACTGCGCCCCCGGCCAGCAAGGCGGTGAAGCGGCGGCGGGTGCGCAAATGGCACAGGACACAGCCTGTGTGCGGGGTGGCGACAGCGTGGGTGTTCATCTGCGGCGGATTCTAGGCAGCGGTTGTTCCGGCCCCACCCCCGGTGTGGCGGGCGGCGGTGCTCAGCGTATGCCGATGCGCCGGTCCACCACCGCCCGCAGTTCCAGGGCCGACCGCACGTCCAGCGCCTGGTAGACCTTGCGCACATGGTCAACCACGGTGGCCGGCGCCACGCCCAGGCGCTGGCCGATCTGCGTGTGGGTGTGACCCGCACACAGCTCGCGGCACACCGCCATCTGGCCGGCGGTGATGGGCAGGGCCCGCAGCGCACGTTCCAGCGCCACGCGGTGAGGCTCCAGCCTGTGCAAGGTGACCTGGGCCAGCGGCGCATCCGCGGCGTTCAGCGGTCGCAGCAGGCAGCCGCTGGCCACGAACTGGCCGGCCGCCGTTTCGTGGGTGATGGACGGCGGCGGCGCCAGCGCTGGGCTCGCGCGGTAACCCGGCTGCCAGTCGTGCGGGCCGCTGCCCGGGCTGCGTGCCAGCTCGCGCAGCCGCGCCAGCACCATCGGCACCAGGCGGCCCGCCATCAGGTCCAGCGGCCGCGACAAGGTTTCGCGCGAGGCACCCCCGTCGGCCATCAGCAGCAGCCGGTGCGCACCCGGGCTGGTGTGGCAGATCTGGCCTTGCAGCGTCAGCAGCAGGGTCTCGGGTGGCTCGGGGCTGGGCACGTGGCGGTCGTCGGCCACTGCCGGGCCGCTGGCCTGCATGGCGGCGGCAAAGGGCGGCAGCATGGCGGCCAGGTGGCGTTCGTCGTCGCGGCTGAAACGCGCGTCGCCCGGCGCGCGGTACAGCACCAGCGAACCGATGAGCCGCCCGCGATGGCCACGCACCACGGCCTCGAGCCGGGTGTGAAAGCCCTGCGGCCGCCAGATCTCGTTGTAGAGCGCCGAGCGGAAAAACCCCTCGTGCGCGAGCTCGGCCGCGCCACGCACACCATGGGGCTGCCGCTGCAAGGTGTCGAAGGCTGGCATGGCCTCGGCCTCGCGGCGGTTGTGGAATTCATCGAAGTAGAGCTGTGCGATGCGGCTGTCGATGGGCCCTTCGATGAAGTAGCGCACCAGGCGGCCATGTTCGTCGGTCCAGTCGAAGAGGTTGCGGTGGCTGGGCACCACCTGGTGCAGCGCTTCCAGCACGGCGGGTACCAGCACTTCGGCGTGCAGCTTCAGTTCACACAGGGCGCGCAGTGCGGCGATCGATCGTTTGGGGTTCATCGGCGGCGCAGTGTGCTCAGGCGGCGGCTTTGGTTCATCCACCGCTGGGGTGATGGACCGGGCTTCGGCGACGCCTGGCCGGGGGATCGCCCCCTGCGCAGGGGGTGATGCGGGGGTCGACGCTGCCTACCGTGGACCTCTACTGTCATCACCCAGGGAGGCCCCTCATGTCCATCACCGCACAGCGCACAGAGCCCGTCGCACCGCCGCCGTCTTGCACACCCGCTTCAAGCTGCATCACGCTGCAAGAAAACACGCTGCTGCTGCTGGACCGCGCCGGGCAGCTGGTTCATGCCGGCGACTTCCTGGGCGGCTTTCGCCTGCTGGGCACACCGCTGTCCACGCTGTGGACCGAAGCACGGGGCAGCGGCCGCGCTGCCGACATGCAGCGCTGGTGCCACGACCACCCGCTGCACGCGCTGGTGCAGCAAGACCCCTACACCCATCGCGCCACCACCAAACCGAGGGGTTACGCCGGCGATGCGGTGATGATGGACTTCATCTACACCGGCACGCCGCCTGATGGCACCACCGATCTGGGCCGCGGTGTCTTCTCGGCCACCACCCGTGTGTCGATGGGGCTGTCGGTTCTGTACCGGCGGCAGTTGCTGAAGAGCCTGATCGACGACACCGTGGTCAATCACGAAGCCGGCCGCATCCTGTCGGTGGCTTCGGGCCATGCGCGTGAACTGGAAGGCAGCCTGGTGGCCAGCCCCTTTTTCCGCGGCGAGGTGGTGGCGCTGGACCAGGACCCTTTGTCCTGCGACGAAGTGGCACGTGTGCACGCCGGCCGGCCGGTGCAGGTGGTGGGTCACGGCGTGCGCGATCTGCTGGGCGGGCCGCTGGCGGCAGGGCTGGGCAGCTTCGACCTGGTGTATTCGGCCGGGCTCTACGACTACCTGCCCGACACGCTGGCGCGACGCCTGACGGCGCGCCTGCTGCAGATGCTGCGCCCTGGCGGCCGTCTGCTGATCGCCAACTTCGTGCCGGGTGGTTCGGGCCGTGGCTACATGGAACTGTTCATGGACTGGACGCTGGTGCTGCGCAACGAAGCCGCCATGCGTGCGTTGTCGCTGGCGGCCGGTGCGGCCCAGGTCAACACCTTCCAAGACCCGCACCGCAACGTCGTGTACGCGGAACTGCTGCGCGAGGCCGCCACGTGAACTCAGGGCCTGCAACGGGTGCGACGGCCGCCGCCACCGTCCACGTCATGCCGGCGGCGCCGTTTGTATCGGCGCAGCGCTGGCACTTCGCCCGCGCCGTGGCCCTGCCCACCTTGGCCGCGCTGCTGTTGCCCTTGTGGGTGCCGCTGATGCAGCAGCCGCTGTGGGCTGTGGCGCTGCTGCTGGGCATGTGGTTTTTGGTCGGCGGCGTCGGGGTGTCGGTGGGTTTGCACCGGCACTTCTCGCACCGTTCCTTCGATGCAACACCGGCGCTGCGGGCTGTGCTGGGTGTGCTGGGCAGCATGGCAGCGCAGGGCCCGGTGGTGTACTGGGTCAGCCTGCACCGCATGCACCATGCGGCCAGCGACCGGCCGGGTGACCCGCACTCGCCGCGTCCGTCGGCCTGGCCCGGCAGCGGCCGCTGGCGCGCCTTCTGGCGCGGCCATGTCGGCTGGGTCTTGAACCACGACGTGCCCAGGCCCACGCGGTATGCACGCGAGCTGATCGCCGACCCGCTGCTGCGGCGTGTCAACGCTGCGTACGCGGTTTGCGTGGCTGCCGGTGTGTTGTTGCCGGCCGCCGTGGCCTGGGCCGTGCTGGGCGGCTGGCAGGGCCTGCTGTTTGGCGCCTACTGGGGCGGGCTGGTGCGCATCGCGCTGGGTCACCATGTCATCTGGGCCATCAACTCGTGCTGTCATGTCTTTGGTCAGCGGCCACACGCCACGGCAGACGGCAGCGGCAACGTGGCCTGGCTGTCGCTGCTGTCCTGGGGCGAAAGCTGGCACAACAACCACCATGCGCAGCCGGTGCAGGCGCGTTTCGGCCACGGCTGGCAACAGCCCGATGTGGGCTGGTGGGTGGTACGCGCCTTCGTGGCGCTGGGGTGGGCGCGCCTGCGCTGAGCTCAGGCCGCAGGGGTCGGCGCTGGTGCTGCTTCAGCCGCAGGCGCATCCAGCGCCCGCACGCTGTCCCGCAGCCACCACAACATCAGCAGCGCCGGCACCGCCAGCACGGTGCTGATGATGAAAAAGGTGGGCCAGCCGATGCTCTGTGCCAGCACGCCCGCCAGCGGCCCCACCCAGACCCGCCCCACCGACGCAAAGGCACTGAGCAGCGCGTACTGGGTGGCCGTGAAGCGCTGGTTGCACAGGCTCATCAAAAAGGCCACGAAGGCGGCCGTGCCCATGCCGCCGCTGATGTTCTCGAAGGCCACCACCATCAGCAGGCCACCGTCCACCGGGGTCGGGTTGGCCAGCTGCACAAAGCCCCAATCGAAGGCCGGCAGCACGGCTCCGGGCAAGACCCCCTTGCCGCTGACCGCCAGCCACCAGAAACCCAGGTTGGACAGCATCTGCAGCACGCCGAAGAACATCAGGCTGCGCCACAGCCCCAGCTTGAGCATCAGCGCGCCGCCCAGCAAGGCGCCGCCGATCGTCATCCACAGGCCCAGCACCTTGTTGACGACACCCACCTCGGCCGAGGTGTAGGCCATGCTCTTCAGCAGGAAGGCCGTCATCAACGAGCCGGCAAAAGCGTCGCCGAGTTTGTAGAGCACGATGAAGAGCAGGAAGGCCGCTGCGCCGCGCTGGCTGAAGTAGCTGTTCAGGCCGCCCAGCAGTGTGTCGAAGCGCGCCTTGCGTGCGGCCCAGGCCGCCAGCGGCAGTGTGAAGGCGATGCCCAGCAGCAATGCCGCCAGGTCGACCCAGCGCTTTTGCAGCGCAGCCGGCAGGCCGCCGCCTTCGAGCAGCGGGCCCAGGGTGGCGCCGGCAATGGCGCCACCGAACCGGTCGGTCAGCCAGACGCCGGCGGCCACGGCCACCAGCACGGCGGCAAACCCGCGCAGGTCGTGCCCGGCCTGGGACTTGGGTGCGTCCAGCGAAGGCAAACGCGGCAGGATCAGCGCCGACAGCACCGCAGCACCCGCCATCACCAGCGCCATGAAGCGGTAGACCGCCGGCCAGTCCCAGCCGCCGCCCTGGTTGGGGTCGGTCCAGATGAAGGCGATGCCACCCGACAAGATCATCGCCAGGCGGTAACCCATGACGTTCAGCGACGCACCCATGCCTCGCTCCGGCGCCGGCAGCAGGTCGGTGCGGTAGGCGTCCACCACCACGTCTTGCGACGCCGACACAAAAGCCAGCAGCACCGCCAACAGCGCAAAGACACGGATCGACTCCTTCGGTGGCGACTCGGCCAGCGCCAGCAGCACCCCCGCCAGCGCCAGCTGCGTCAGCACCAGCCAGCCACGCCGGCGGCCCAGCCAGGGCAGCTCGAAGCGGTCCATCAGCGGCGCCCACAGGAACTTGAAGGTGTAGGGCAGGCCGACCAGGCTCAGGAAGCCGATGGTGGCCAGGTCGATGCCGTCCACCGTCAGCCAGGCCTGCATGGCCTGACCGGTCAACGCCAGCGGCAGACCCGAGGCAAAACCCAGCAGGGTGACGGCGGCAAGGCGGTGCAGCGCGGTCAGCCGCGGCAGGGATGGCATGCGGTCATTCTAGGCAGCGCCCTGCGGTGCCCTTCTTCGCCCGTTCAGCGCCCAGGCTCAGCCGGGCTGGGCGCTGCTGCTTTTTGCCGGGGCTGGGGCAGCTGCAGGTGCCACCGGCGCGCCCTGCGGCGCCGTCGAGCCCGGGCTCAACTGGCCATAGATGGCCTGCGCCAGCGTCAGCAGCTTGTCCCTGGGCAGTTCACCCACCAGCGCATAACCTGCACCCGCCTCGACCCAATAGAACATGCCCACCGCCCCGTGCTGTTCGTAGCGGAAGGCCGCGTCAGCACCGGCTTCGGGCTTGCGCAGGTAGACAGTGACCCGGCGTGGCGGGCCGGCCTGTGCGCCGTCTTTGGGCGCTTCCGGGTTCGTGGCCTGGTACATCAGCTGCGCACTCTTGCCCGGGCCGTCGGGCAGCAGGCGGCCGCCGACGAGTTCGAAGCCCTGCGCCTGCAGGTCGAACAGCTTGACCGGGATGTCGATGCGGCGTGTCAGCCAGCGCGACAGGTGTTCTTCCTGGGCCCGCACTTCGACCGCGTGGCGCGGTTCGGCGACATACACCTGGTGCGCATAACCCGCGCGCTGCACCCAGCCCTGGGCCGTGCCCGCAGCCTGCCGGCTGTTCTGCTGGGCCAGCTGCTGCGACCAGTGTTGCTGCTGCCACTGCCACACCCCGGCACCGCCCGCCAGCGCGCCAGTGAACAGCAGACCGGCGGCGGCCGCGGCCAGGGCCCAGCGCGGTGCCGTGCGTCGGTGCCAGACGGCTGCACGCAAGGTGTCGGGCAGCGGTTCCTGCAGCACCGGGCTGAAGAGCTGGGCCAGGGACTGGCGGTCCAGGCGCCAGGCCTCGACACGTGCCCGGTCGTCGGGGTGGCTGCGCAGCCAGGCTTCGACCTGAGCCAGCTCGGGCCCGGACAGTTCGCCGTCGACGTAGGCGCTGAGTTGTTCTTCATTCATCGTGTCCATGCTCAGACCACCCGCTTGAGTTGGGTGCCGGCTTCGGGGCGGCTGGGGTGGGCGGTGGCATCGAGATAGCTGCGCAAGGCTGCGCGGCCCCGGCAGACCCGCGACATCACCGTGCCGATGGGGATGTGCAGCACCTCGGCCACTTCGGCATAACTGAGCTGTTCCACACACACCAGCAACAGCGGCTGGCGCTGTTCGGGTGGCAGGCGGGCCAGCGCAGCTTCGAGGTCCAGGCGCAGGCCCAGCGTGTGGCTGTTGTCGGCCTGGTTTTCGTCCTGCACACGCTGCAGTTCGGTGGGGTCGGTGACGGTCATGCGGGACTCCCGGCGCACGGTGTCCAGGTGGGCGTTGTGCGCAATCGACAGCAGCCAGACACCCATTTCGCGCTGCGGGTCGAACTGGCGCCAGTGCACCAGAGCCCGCTCGAGTGTCTGTTGCGACAGGTCGTCGGCGGCCGCAGCGTCAAAGGTCAGTGCCCGCGCGTAACGGCGCAGGCGCGGGATGACGTCCAGCAACTGGCGGCGAAAGGCGGGCGGGGCGTCCAATGCAGGGCTTACGGCTGGGGGATGCCGATTATTCCCCCGGCTCAGCGCAGAGGCACTGGCAAGGCTTCAGCCCTTGCGCGCCTGCCCCATGCCCAGCCAGCGCAGCCACCAGGCCTGTTCGGCAGGCGCCAGCGGCTGCGTGCGAGACCCCGGCACGGCCCGGCGCAGGGGGCGTTCCAGCAGGCGCAGCGGTGGCGGTGACGGTGTTTGCGGGTTCATCGGGGTTTTCTCCGAAGCTGTCAGCCACTGTAGGCACTTGCGTCCGCGCAAACAACGCAGCGACTTGCAAGTAGAGTCTGCACTTTTGCAGATCAAGCAGACCTGAGATGTCGCAACTGGATTGGAGTGACCTGCGCCACGCCTTGGCCGTGGGCCAGCTGGGTTCGGTGGCGGCGGCCGCCCGCCGCCTGGGTGTGAACGCCACCACCGTGCAGCGCCGCCTGGACGCGCTGGAAGCCACGCTGGGTGCCCGCCTCTTCGAACGCGCCCGCGGTGGCTGGCACCCCACAGAAGCCGGTGTGGCGGTGCTGGAACAGGCCCGCCGCATGGCCGACCAGGCCGACGAAATCGAGCGCCGGGTGCTCGGCCGCGACCGCGAACTGACCGGTGTGCTGCGCTTGAGCACGGCCTTCGTGGTCATGGAACACCTGCTGCCGCAGCCGCTGGCCGACTTTGCGGTGTTCTACCCGGGCATCGAGGTGGAGGTGATCGAAAACGCCGTGCTGATGGACCTGGCGCGCCGTGAAGCCAACGCACCCGGCCTGGCGCAGTTGCAGGCCGACGTCGCGCTGCGCCTGTCGGCCAACGTCGCCGACCACCTGGTGGGCCGCCAGCTCGGCATGACCCACTGCCGCGTCTATGCCCTGCGCGGTGCCAGCCACCTGCCGCAGTCCGTGACGCCGCTGCCCGAGCTGCTGCAAGGCGCGCCCTGGGTGGCCTTCGAACGCGACGGCGTGCACCGCGTCTACGACCGCTGGATGCGCCAGCACCTGGTGCCCACGCAGGTGCGTGTGCGGGTGGACATCTTCAACGCCGCCGGGGCCATGCTGCGCACCGGTGTGGGTGTCGGCATCCTGCCCACTTTCATGGAAACACGGCTGCCTGAACTGGTGCCGGTGTCGGACGTGATTCCCGAGCTGAGCGTGCCGGTGTGGATGCTGACCCACCCCGACCTGCGCGAAACCGCCCGGGTGCGGGCCTTCATGCGTTTTGTCGGCGACGCACTGACACAGCGCCTGCGGGCGGCTTGAAAGCAGGCTTTCGGCACCCACTTGCCGTGCATGGACGACACCCGCATCCAACTGCCCTGCCCACACTGCGGCGCCACCAACCGCCTGCCGGCCGCACGCATCGACGACGCACCCAGTTGCGGCAAGTGTGGCCAGCCACTGTTGCAAGGCCAGGTGCTGGAGCTCAGCGACGCCAACTTCGACGCCGTCACCGGCGCCACGCAGTTGCCCGTGGTGGTGGACTTCTGGGCCGCCTGGTGCGGCCCCTGCCAGATGATGGCGCCCGCCTTCAAGCAGGCCGCCGCGCAGACGCAAGGCCGTGCGCTGATGGTCAAGGTCAACAGCGACGACAACCCGGGCTTGAGCCAGCGCTTTGGCATCCGCAGCATTCCCACGCTGGTGAAGCTGATGAACGGGCATGAAGTGACACGGCACAGCGGGGCCCTGCCCGCCAGGGCGATCGTCTCGCTGGCCGGCCGCTGAGGCCGTCAGCGGCGCTCAGCGCGGTGCACGTTGCATGGACATCAGCACGCCGCTGCTGCGCTCTGCATCGCGTGATCCGAATGGCGCCGCGCGCTCGGAGAAGTGGCGATCAGCTCGAACGATCCACATCGTCGTTGGGTCGATCCACATCGTGGCCCGCAGATCCAGCACGCGGTCCTTGAACACCGCCTCCCCCACGGACTCGACGCGGAAGGCCGTGAAGTCGCCGGCCGGCAAGTTCAATCGCTCCAGCGCAGTCACGCTGGAGTCGTAAAAATTGCGGCTGCTCACGCCACTGGGCAGGGTGTTGGTGAAGGCCGATCGCCAGCGTTTGCCCAGCGCCAGGTCAGCCGGCACTTGAAGGTAGGCAGGTTCTTTGGAGCCGGAGCGGTTGCGCAGCACGCCGCCCATCTGGTCGAAGATCAGGGCGCCGCCGTTGATTTGCGCCGTGCTTTCGTCGGCAGCGGTCACGCGTTGTGTCACTGTCTGCACCTGACCGGTCAGGTGGTCGGTGCGGCGGTGGACCATGACGTCGCCCACGCGGTAGCGCGGTTGGCCCGCGGGCAGCTGTGTCGGCCCGGTGGGCCCCGCCACGGGTGACACTTGTCTGGTCTGCAGTTGGTCGAGCCGGAAGTGCGCCATTTCCGCCATGTCGCCCCGCGGGTAGCGGCGCAAAAAGGCGAAGAAGTCCCCTGGCTCGCGCGATCCGGCAAGAAGATCCCAAGCGGCCTTTTCTTCCGTGAACATGCGCTCGCGTTCGGCCGTTGTGGGCGCGGCCAAGCGTTGCCCGCTGGCGAAGACAAAATCGTTCTCCAGGCTGGTGCTTTCCCATGGAATCTGCCGGCCCTGGCTGGCCTGCCGCACCTGAAGGCGCACGCGTTTGAAGACCTCTTCGATCGGCGCGCCTGGGCGCTGCAGTTCCTGCAACAGGTGGCGCGTGTACAGGCCGTTGCCCTCGGCCAGGCTGCCGTCCTCGGCGACGTGGCCGGGCGCAGTGGCGTAGGCCAGGAAGGTGCCGGACGGAGCGTCCAGTGGAGCCAGCCCCTTGGCCGACGCGCTGGCCCCGAAAGGGTTGTCCCTGCAGGCATCCAGTACCAGGATGTTCACGCGGTTGCCGGCCGACCTGAAGGCGTCGATGACGGTCTGGGTGTTCACGGTCTGTCGCGGCACGTCGGCGGCGCTGACCGGTGTGGCGTCCACTGGCACCAGGTAGTTGTGCCAGTCCACCTGCAAGCCGTGGCCTGCGTAATACAGAAGCCCGACGCCCTCGCGGCCCTGCAGCAAGTCGCGCGCCTGGGCAACGGCGGCGTTCATCTGCACCTTGCTGCCGTCGTGCACCTCGATCACTTGAAAGCCCAGGCTTTGCAGCACACGACCCATGGACCTGGCGTCGTTGGCCGCATTGGGCAGCTGGGCGCCAGCGTAGGCCGCGTTGCCGATGACGAGTGCCACGCGCGCTGAGCTGGGCTCAGCCCGGGCCTTGGCGGCGAGGGCCCAGGCCAAGCCTGCACCCAGACCGGCACCCACGATCCGTCGACGGGTCCAGTGAGCGGCCTTCACTTCACGGCCTCGACTTGCAGCAGCGCCGCACCAAAGGCGTCCGAGCAGCTGGCATGGCCAGCCTTGCCGCAGTCCTGGGCCGGTGTGCCATTGGCCAGGATCCACTGCAATCTGGCGCGCCCATCGGCATCGAGCAGCGTCTTCATGAAAGGCCCGGACTTTTCCTGGCCCAGCGCGGCCAGGTCGCGTGGCGCGTCGGTGACCATGACCAGCAAGGTCTCGGTGCCCACCGGCCCACCGGCCACGACCTCCCAACCCGGGCCGGGCAGGCTGACGCGCTGACCGGCGCGCACGCGGTTGTCCTGCGCCAGGTCGTTGGGGTACAGCAGGTACAGGCTCTTGCCGTCGGAGCCGGCCAGCGCCACGTACAGGTGGCCGTCGCGTGCCGGCGTGATGTCCAGCTGCAGCGTGTCGGTGCCGATCTTCAGCTGCGGCTGGCGCACGGTGGCCACGACGCGGCGGCTGCCGTCACGCTGCTGGTGCAGTTCGGCCAGGATCTCGGCCGGGTTGGCCACACGCGGCGGCGCCGGGGGTGGCAGCACGGGCGCGGGAGGCGGCGTGACCACCGGCACGACCACCGGCACCACGGCCGGCACGACCACCGGTGCCGGCGCCACGAAGGCCGCGCCCATCCAGGCCGGCACGAAGCTGGCGTTGCCGGCCACCGTCATCTGCTGGCCCAGGATGCCCGGCTGCCCGGCCAGGCCGGCCGTCACCTTGGCCTGGGCGCAGCGGGTGACTTCGTCGACCGTGATGGCGCCGCTGCCGTCCAGGTCCTGCGCCTGGCCCAGCAGGCAGTCGCGCCAGCCCACGGTGGCAAAACCACCCTGGGTGCTGCTGTCGAAGCTGACCTCGTCGGGCCGGCTGGCCGCGATGTGGACCACGTTCTGCGGCAAGGCCTGCTGCTGCTGCATCACCAGCGCCAGGCTGCGTGTGCGGAAGTTGCTGGGCTGCGAACACTGCGCCGGCGCGTTGGCGTAGGTGAACTTGGGCGTGATGGCGGATTCGCCCATGCGCAGCGAACGGGTGCGGAAGGGCGCGCCGGCCACACCGCCGGAAAAACAGGCGTCGTAGAACACCAGCATCTTGTCGGTGCGCTGCGCCAGCGGAGCCAGGCGCTGGCCCAGTTCAGCGTTGGTCAGCACCTGGCCGTCGCTGGCCATCAGGCCTTCGGTGCAGGCGCCGGTGCTGCTGCTCGGGTCGGACCAGCGGGTGCCGTGGCCCGAGTAGTAGACAAACACCCGGTCGCCATCGGCCACCCGTGCATTCAGGGCCGTGATTTCGGCGCGGATGCGGTCTGCGGTGGCTTCATGGTCGCGCAGCATGCGCACATTGGCCTCGGGGATGGCCATCGCTGCCGCGATGCGCCGTGCGCTGACCATGTCGTGGCGGATGCCGTGCAGAGTGGGGATTTCCGCGACCAGGTACTCGCCGATGCCGATGACCAGAGCGTGCCGTGTGTTGCGCTCGGCCACGGCGGGCTGCGCGGCAGCAGGACTTGGCACAGCGGCCAGCAGGCTGCCGAGCAGCAGCGTGCAGCCCAGCAGGCGTGCCGCTGGGCCGCGGCGTTGGGCAAGATCGTCGGTGGGTGTGGCTTCGGTGTTCATTCGAGGGTCACCACGCGCACGCGGCGGTTGTCGGCGGACATCGGGTTGCGCGGGTCGACGGGTTCGCTCGAACCCTTGCCCACCGCTTTCAGGCGTGCCGGGTGCACACCCAGCGCCACCAGGAACAGGCGCACCTCGTCGGCGCGCTGTTGCGACAGCAGCCGGTTGGCGGCCACGTTGCCACGTGCATCGGTGTGACCTTCGATGACAAAGCGGTTGCTCTTCAGGTCGGGTGACAGCAAGGCGGCCACCAGGTTGCCCAGCACCTCGCCACTTTCCGGCCGCACACGCGCCGAGTTCAGGTCGAACTGGATGGCCAGCGACAAGCTCGGCGGTTCTTCACGGTCAGCCGTGGCGGTGGGCGCCGCTGGCGTCGGGGACAAGGGTGGTGGCGATGCCGGCGCAGGCGCGGGCGCAGGCGCAGGCGCAGGCGCAGGCGCGGGAACGGTCGCGGGCACTGGTGCCGGCACCGGAGATGGGCCAGGCGACACGGCGGCCTGCGGCGCCAAAGCGGGCGGTGCATCGGGGCCGGGCGCCGAAGCCGGGGCCGGGGCCGTCTGCCGCACCACCAGGTTGCGCTGTCGACCGGGCTTGAGCGCTTCGATCATGTCGCGGGTGGCCGGTGCAGCGGCCGGCGCCGCTGACTGTGCGCTTGCAGGGCCCGCCACCAGGCCGGCCAGGCCGGTCAGCGCAGCGGCCGACAAGACCAGCAGAAACAGGCCGTGCACGCTGGCCCGACGGGCACGTTCAGCGGCCATGGCTTTTTCCTTCATGCCGAATCTGCGCTTCCATCACGGTGATCTCTCCGGGTTGGTATTCACTGCTCCCGGCAAAAGCCAGGTGCCTGTCGGGTTGTGTCAGGTTGACCAGCGTGCGAGGGGTCACGACACCAAAAGACCGCGCGCCGCCGCCAGCTTGTGCCACCACCGGCGCAGCGCCCCCGCCACAGGCCGGCAGGCGCCCTTGGAACTCGGCGGCCCAGCGTTTGCCGGCGGCTTCAGCCGGCAGGCAAGGGTAAAAGTAAAAGCGCAGACGTTCCAGCCCCGGTTGCCCCTGCAACTGGATGCCCTTGTCGCGCGGGATGCGGTTGAGCTGGTCGACCATCACCGTGTAGGTGCCCAGGTCGGCGATGCGGCCCTTGGGGTCGATGTTCTCCAGCCGCACCTGGCCGGGCAGGCTGGTGGAAAACTGCAGCACGAAGACGTCGCCGGTGCGCAGCAGGGCGCCGCTGCCGCCCACGGGCACGGGGCGCAACACCACGAAGCTGTTCGGATCCAGCTGTTCCATCGCATACCCCAGCGCGGGCACGATGGCCGCCGGCGAGCCGCTGGCTGCGCGGGGCTTGTCTTTGCTGCCCGTGGCCAGAGCAACCCTTTGCTGCTGGGCCAGGCGGTGGAACAGGCCGGCTTCAGCGCGGGCCGGGTCTTGTGCTGCCGGCTGCAGGCGGCCCAGCACCTGGCTCAGCAGCGGCGACACCTTGGCGTCGACCGTCGGATCGGCGGCAGGCGCGCTGGCCGCGGGCGCGCTGGGGGGTGTCTGCGCCAACGCCGGCAGCGTCACGCCCAGCCCGGCCAGCCACAGCGCACGGGCCGGGCCGCGCCGCTTCATGAAGCCGCTCCGACCCGGATGCGCAGCTCCTGCTCAGCCATGTTGCCCTGGTCGTCGGCCACCTGCAGGATCAGGCGGTGCTGGCCGTCGGGCACCACGGCGCGGTCGACGACAACACCGCTTTCGGTGACCGTGGCGTGCTGGCGCAGGCGCTCGGTGAGGTCGATCTTGAGCAGGCCGTAGAGCACCCGGAAGGTGGACGGCACGATGCGCGTGCCGGGGGTCGGCGTGAAAGCCACCTCGATGCGCAACGGTGCCGCCACCGGGGTGCCCGGTGCGTTGGGCGTCAGCACACGGATGCCCGGTGCATTGGGCCGCGGCGCCGGCACCTGGCGCGAGCGGATCACCGGCGGCGCTTCGCGCTCGGCCTTGGCTTCCTGCTGGGCTTCGGCGGCGGTGATGAGGTCAAAACCGCCAGGCACCTGTGCACTGACCGGGCCGGCCCACAGCATCGCCAGCGCCACGGCGGCCAGGGCCAGGTGTCGTCGAACGGGTTGGTTCATGGTGAGTTCCTTCCTCGGTGGATTCCCCGGTGGCGGCTTCACTTCAGCGCCACCGTGAAGACATTGGACAACGAAGTGCGAGTGTGCCGAATGATCCCGAGGGATACCGCCCCGGTGTCACCTGCTATCAGGTCGCAGTTCCCACGCCGGCCACCGGCGCGATCTTGGGCGCCATGCGCTGCAAGGTGTCCACCAGCGTGGCCAGCGCCACTGGCTTGCCCAGCACCAGGCAGCGCTTGGGCAGCGGCACCGTGCCCATGGCAGCAATGCGGCCGGTGACGATGACCGCCGGCACCAGGGTTTCCCATTCGGCACGCAGTTCGGTCACCGCGGCCACACCGTCGGCCCTGCCGGCGCCCAGGTCGAGGTCGAACACCAGCGCGTCGGGGAAACGCGGCTCTTCGTCGAGCAGCAGTTTCAGCTGCGACAGCGAACCGGCGTCGACGAGGGTGGCGCCGGCACCTTCCAGTGCCGCGCGCAGCGCCGCACGCGGGCCCGGTTCGTCGTCCAGCAGGGCCAGCAGCCAGCCGTCCAGCCGCGTGATGTCGGGGGCTGGCGCCACGGCGGAGGCGGCCATCTGCGGGCCGGGCCGGCGCAGGGCCTCGGGCACGCGAACCCGGAACCGTGTGCCCCGGCCGATTGTGCTGCGCAGGGGCGCCAGTTCCAGCCCCAGCTGCGCCACCAGACCGCGAACGATGGCCAGGCCCAGGCCGCGGCCGCCACGCGAAGCACCCTGGGAGGCCCCGCCGCCGTCACCCAACTGCACATACGGTTCGAACACCGCCTGCAGCTTGTCGGCCGGGATGCCGCGGCCGTTGTCGACGACGTCGATGACCAGGCCTTCGCTGCCGTCGGCCGCGCGCTGCGGCCGCACCGCCAGCACCACCCGGGCGGCAGCGTCGGGTCGCACGCCCAGGCTGTAGCGCACCGCGTTGCCGGCCAGGTTCTGCACCAGGCGCGCCAGCTGCGTGCGGTCGGTGTGCAGCCACTGCGGGCGGCCGTGCACGCTCAGGCGCAGCAGCGCCGGCGGGTGGGTGGCCTGCAGGCTGGCGGCCACGCCGTCGAGCACCTCGCGCACGTTCACCAGTTCGGGGTGGGACTGCAGCGCGCCCTGTTCGATGGCGCTGAACTCGCTGAACTGGTCGAGCATGGCCACGGCATCGTCGGCGGCACGCATCTGCTGGCGCAGCAGTTCGGCGCGGCGTGCCGTGCTGTGGCTGTCACCCCCCTGTGCGCCGGCACCCTGCAGGGCTTCGGCGTACAGGCGCACCGCTTGCAGCGGCTGCCGCAGGTCGTGACTGATGCTGGCCAGCAATTGGGTGCGGGCGCCCTGCAGTTCGGTCAGCTCGGCAGTGCGCTGGTCCAGGCTCGTGATGAGGGTGTCGCGCTCGGCCAGCGCGCCGAAAAGGCGGCGGTCGTTGGCGCGCATGTGCTGCAGGTCGATCCACACGAACATGGTCAGCAGCACCGGCGTCACCAGCCACAGCGTGGGGTAACGCGAAATGGCCACTTCCCAGGCCACGCTGGCCGCGGCGGTGGCCAGCAACAAGGCCAGGCCGCCTTCGCGCCAGGCATGCCAGCCCAGGCTGGCCACGCCCACCAGCAGCAGCATGGCCAGCGATGCCGCACCGCCCCCCACGGCCGCGTGCACCGAGCCCAGCGCGGCGCCACACAACAGCGCCAGCCCCGGCCAGGGCTGCGCACTGCGTGCCAGGCCGGCCAGCAGCGCCAGGCACAGCAGCGCCCAACCCCAGGCCAGTTGGGCTTCGCCCAACTGAGGCGAACGCGTGAGCCGGCGCACCGCTTCCAGGGCCGACACGTCGTAGGGCAGCACCCAGGCGCCCCAGGTCTGTGCCGACAGCGCCACCACGCCCACGGCCACCAGGGCCAGGCCCAGGCGGCGGCGCCGCCGGGGCAGTTGTTCGCTGATGGTCTGCGCGCTGCCGGTCTGCGCACTGCCGCGGGCCTGGCGGCTGCGCACGTCCTGCTCGGTCATGCCCTGCTCGGTCATGCGGCCATCATTCCCCGGCCACAGCACGCATCGACGGCACGCGGTAACCACGCTGGCTCAGCAGCACCAGCAGCTTGGTGCGGTTGGGCGCGCCCAGCGCCTGCAGCGTGGCGGTGACGTGTTTTTTGACCACCACCTCGCTGCGGTCGAGCAGCCGCGCGATTTCCTTGTTGCGCAGACCCTGCACGACATAACCCAGCACTTCGATCTGGCGTTCGGTCAGGCCCAGCGCCGACAGCTCGGACAGTTCACGCCCGCCACTGCCATCAGCGCCCAGGGGCGGCACCGCGGCCATGCCACCCGACACACTCTGCGGCAGGTGGATGCGGTGTTCGACCAGCACGCGGTTCAGCGCATCTTTCAGCTCGGTGGGCGACGCCGCCTTGCTGATGAAGCCCATGGCGCCGGCGTCCAGCGTGGCCAGCACGGTGTCGCGGTCGTCCTGCGCGCTGAGGATGACCACCGGCACGTAGGGAAAGTCTTCGCGCAGGCGGCGCAGGCCGGCAAGGCCGTGCACGTCGGACAAGGTCAGGTCCAGCAGCACCAGGTCGAAGCGGCCGGCGGTCTGCAGCAGTTTCACCGTTTCTGCCAGCGAACTCGCCAGTTGCACACGCAGGTGCGGCAGCACGTCGGCCAGCAGCAGTTGCAGGCCGTGGCGCACGAGGCCGTGGTCGTCGGCCAGGAGGAGCGAGCCGTGGGGGTTCATGGGCGTGTTCATCAAGATGGGGGATGCCGGATGTTGAAGAGTTCACGAACCGAGGCAAACGGTACCAAGGTATACCGGCAAAGCCCAGGCACGTATACCTTGGTGTCCTGTTCAGAAGCAGCCCTGGGTGGCGAAATAGCAGCCATGCCAAGCACACCGCTCGGCGCCACCCGAGGAGAGCCCAGATGAACACGATCGCCAAGACCTTCGCACCTGTTGTTGCTGCCGTCGCCGCCGCCGTGGCGGCCACCGCGGTGTCGGTGGCGCTGCTGGGTTTTGCCCCGGCGCAGGCCCAGAGCGCCGACCAGGTGAAAGTCGACTTTGCCCGCGCCGTCTACCTGCACTCTGCCGCCCAGGTGCACAACGAGCGCCCGCAGCCGATGTTGCGTGCGGTGGTGGTGCTGCGCATCAGGCTGGGTGACAACAACCAGTGGCAGGCCGAAGTTTTCCGTGACAACCCCGACCAGCCCGAGATGACCCGCGCTGCGCTGGAGTCGGTGGCCCGCCTGCCGGTGCCCGTGGGCCTGAGCCCGAAGGCCCACCAGATGCTGCGCAACGACGGCCTCATCGAAGCCTGGCTGTTCGAAAACGACGGCCGTTTTGCCCTGAAGACGCTGGCCAAGCCGCAGCGCACGGCATGAACCCCTGATCCCCCTTGCTACGCCCCTGTCGGCCTGGCCGCCCGAGGCGTAGCATTCCACCCATCACCGTCTCACCCGAAAGTCCACCATGAACATCAGCTCCAAGATCGCCCTGCTGGCTCTCGCTGCCGCCCTGGCGACCGGCGCCGTGAACGCACAGGAAAAGGTGCTGCGCGAAGGCCAGGTCACGCAACAGGCCTTGATCGACGCGCTGGCGCCAGCCGCAGCGCCCGACGGCGCGGCGTCGGGTGCCGACGGCGTGCGCACCCGCAGCTGGAAGGCCGGTGTGCGACCTGCCGCGGCTGCGGCAGCTGGCGCAGCGGGTGCGGCGGCACAACCGGGCCGGGCCTCGATCCTGGTCACCTTCGTCACCAATTCGGCCGACCTGACCGGCGACGCCAAGCGCGCGCTGGACGTGCTGGCCGGTGCCATGAAGTCCGAGCGGCTGGCCGCCGTGCGCTTCACCATCGAAGGCCATGCCGACCCGCGGGGCAGCGAAGAGCTGAACCTGAAGCTGAGCCAGGCCCGTGCCGAAAGCGTGCGCGGTTACCTGATGGGTTCACACGGCCTGGCCGGCGAACGTGTCAATGCGGTGGGCAAGGGCTCCAGCGCGCTGATGAACCCCAGCCAGCCGGCGTCGCCGGAAAACCGCCGCGTGACCATCGTCGCGCAGCCCAGCTGATCGCTTCCTGACGCCGGCCTCAGGTGCGAGCCGCCTGAGAGTGTGAGAGGCAATCCCATGCACCCGCGTAAGCCCCCAGAACAGACCCGAACAAGGCGCAAACCGGAACTAGGTTTGGGACCCAGTGAGGATTTGCAACGCGGTGCGGGCCTGTTCTGGGGGCTTACCCGAAGGGCCGGGGTACCCAAGGGCCCTGCGCGGCGTTGCATCGCTTGCCCGGACGTGAGTCCGGGCTGCGCGCTGCGCCTTGCTCAGGGCCCTTGGGTACCCCGGCGCGGGTGCATGGGATTGCCTCTCACACTCTGACGCCGCCGCGCAAAGTCGACGAACCAGGCCACGCAGCTGGCGTTGGCCATTGCGTCGGGGTTCAGCACCTGCTCGGGTGCGGCCCCCATCAGCAGCTTCTTCACCGGCAGCTCCATCTTCTTGCCCGACAGCGTGCGCGGGATGGCCGCCACCTGGTAGATGTCGTTGGGCACGTGGCGCGCCGACAGCGCGCTGCGGATGGCACCCCGCAGGCGTTTGTCCAGTTCGGCGTCCAGCACCAGGCCCTCACGCAGCACCACGAACAGCGGCATCCAGCTTTCGCGGCCCAGGTACTCGAGGTCGACCACCAGGCTGTCCAGCACTTCGGACTGCGCTTCCACCGCGCGGTACAGCTCGGATGTGCCCATGCGGATGCCGTGGCGGTTGATGGTGGCGTCACTGCGGCCGTAGATGATGGCGCCGCAGGTGTCGCCGCGTGGCACCAGGCGGATCCAGTCGCCATGGCGCCAGACCGCCGGTTTGCCGTTGCCGCCAGGGAACATGTCGAAGTAGCTCTCGCGGTAACGCTGCCCGCCCGGGTCGTTCCAGAAGTACAGCGGCATCGAGGGCATGGGCTGGGTGCAGACGAGTTCGCCCACTTCGTCGACCAGCTCGCGGCCGTCTTCGCTGTAGGCCGCCACGGCGGCGCCGAGGAAGCGGCACTGCATCTCGCCTTTGTGCACCGGCAGCGTGCGCACACCGCCGACAAAGGCGCCAGCGAAGTCGGTGCCGCCGCTGATGGGGTTGAGCCAGATGTCCTGGCCGCCCACCTTCGGCAGGCGGTCCCAGATCCACTGGTAACACTCGTCGGACAGCGGGCTGCCGGTGCTGCCGATGGCGCGCAGTTTCGACAGGTCGCCCTCTTGCTGCGGCTGCACGTCGGCCTTCAGGCAGCTGGCATAAAAGGCCGCACCAGCGCCGAACCAGGTCACGCCGGCTCGCGCGGCAAAACGCCACAAGGTGCCCCAGTCGGGCGCCTTGGCCGGGCCGCCGGGGTTGCCGTCGAACAGGCAGATGGAGGTGCCGCCCAGCAGCGCGCCGACCTGCGCATTCCACATGATCCAGCCGGTGCTGCTGAACCAGTGGAAACGTTCGCCACTCTCCACCGTGGGCGCGATGTCGTCGTGCAGCACACCGCCCTTCAGCAGTTCCAGCACGATGCCACCGTGGCCGTGCACGATGGGCTTGGGCAGCCCGGTGGTGCCGCTGCTGTACACCACCCACAGCGGGTGATCGAAGGGCACCCAGTCGGGCTGCCAGGCGCTGTGCAAGCTGCCGGGGTTGCCGTTGACCCAGTCGGCGAAGTTGTGGGTGGCCAGGCCCTCGTGCGCAAAGTCGGCGCCTCGCGCTGACGGGTCCACATCGGCCAGCAGCACCAGATGCTGCAAGCTCGGCAGGCCGGCCAGCACTTCACGCAGCACCGGGCGCCGGTCGTGTGTGACTCCGCCCCAGACCTGGCCGTCCACCGCCACCAGCACCTTCGGCGCAATCTGACGGAAGCGGTCGAGCACCGCCACCGGGCCCATGTCGGGGCTGCACACACTCCAGATCGCGCCCACACTGGCGCAGCCCAGGAAAGCGACCACGGTGTGCGGCGTGTTCGGCAGGTAAGCGCAGACGCGGTCGCCGTGTTGCACACCCGCGGCCTTCAGGCTGGCCGCAAAAGCGCCGACCTGGCGCACGAGTTCCGGCCACGGCACTTCGATGGGCGTCGGCATGCGCTCGTTTTGGAAGACGATGGCTGGGTGACCGGCCGTGTGCGCCGCACCGGCGTGGCGCAGCGCCTGACGCGCGAAGTTGAGCTGCGCGCCAGGGAACCAGCGCGCGCCGGGCATCACCGGGTTCTCGAGCACCGCGCGGTGCGGTGTGGGTGACTCGATGTCGAAGAAGTCCCACACGCTTTGCCAGAACGCGGGCAGGTCGCTCGTGCTCCAGCGCCACAGCGCGTCGTAGCTGTCGAACTGCAGGCCGTGCTGCGCTTGCAGCCACTGCTGGTAAAGCGTGATGCGGGGGGTCGGCACGGGCGCTGTCATTCGACGCGATTTCCCGGGTCGGCAAAACGCCAGGTGTCACGCATGAAAGGGTGGCGCCAGTAGCCCTGGGTCCAGGGCTGCACCACGTCCAGTGCCACGTTGTGCAGATGCACCTTGAAGGGCATGTAGGCCACCAGCAGGTCTTTGGCCTGGCGCATCACGGCGTTGCGTTCGGGGCCGTCGGGCAGGGCGCGCTGTTGTTCGAACAGGCGGTCGAAGGCGGGCAGCATGAAACGCGGGTCGTTGGATTCGCTGGCGTTGGGGCCGTAGGCAATGCCCAGGAAAAAGCCGCCGTCGGGTGAGCCTGCGGCCCAGGAATAGCCCCACATCATCAGCGTGCCGGCGCGGCTTTTTTTCAGCAGCTCGGGCCAGGTCGAGGTGTCGAATGTCATCTTCAGGCCCACCGCGTCCATGCTGCGGCGCCAGATCTCGTTGGTGCGGCGGTCGCGCTGGCTGCTTTGTGTGGACATCACCAGCACCAGCGGGCTGCCGTCGGGCTGTTCGCGCCAGCCGTCGCCGTTTTTGTCGACGTAGCCGTACAGGTCGAGCAGCGCCTTGGCGCGTGCCGGGCTGAACTCGCTCATCTCGCTTTTGTAGGCCGCGTCGTAGCCGCTGGTGAAGGGCGGGATGGTGCTTTGTGCACGCACGCCGAAGCCGCCCATCACGTGCTGCACAAAGCCGTCGCCGTCGAAGGCCAGGCCGATGGCCCGGCGCAGTGCCACCTTCTCGGGCGTGTAGCCGCCCACCAGCGGGTGCGCCATGTAGAAGAAGTTCATCGTCATGTCGGGCTGCAGGCTGGTCTGCAGGCGCACGCCACGTTTGGTGAGGTAGGGTGCGATCTGCCCGCCCGGTGCGGCCAGCGCGCGGAAGTTGCCCGGCACAGACAGCCAGTGGTAGGTGCCGTTCAAGAAGCTCAGCCAGCGCGGCTGGTCTTCTTCCACGACGTCGATGACCACCGCATCGGCCAGCGGCAGCGTCTTGCCCAACAGGTGCTGGGCGATGTGCTGCGCCAGCGGTTCGGCGGCCGGTGTGCCCGTGTACTGCACCTTGCGAAAGTGCGGCGAACGTTCGAGTTCGATGCGCGAAGCACGTCGCCAGCTTTTCAGCCGAAACGCCCCCGTGCCCACCGGGTGGGCACCGATCTCATCGCCGTAGAACTCCACCACCTCGCGTGCCACCGCGCCCGTGTTCGCCGGTGTGGCCAGCAGGTAGATGAAACGCGGGTCGCCCACGCCCAGCGCGATGCGCAGCGTGTAGCGGTCCAGTGCCTTGGCACCTTCGACCTCGGCGTCGTAGTCGAAGGGCTTTCTGTCTTTCAGCGCCTTGGCACGCAGCTCGCTCAAGCCGGGCAGCTTGAGCGACTCGAAGAGGTAGAGATCGGCCGAGTTCCAGCGTGGGTCGTAGAAACGTTTGATGGCGTAGACGTAGTCCTGCGCCACCAGCTCGCGCTTCTTGCCCTTGAAGGCCGGGTCATCGGCAAAGAAGATGCCGGGCTGGATTTGCACCGTGAACACCCGCCCGTCCGCGCTGACATTGGGCATGGCGGCGGCGGTGGCCGTGACCAGGGCCACCGGCCGTGCCAGGTAGTCGAAGCTGAGCGGGGCCTCGAGAATCTGCGACAGCACGATGTTGGTGTTGCTGTCGCTGTTGGTCTGCGGCGGGTCGAAGGTGGTTTCGGGCGACGCGATGGCCAGGTGCAGGGTCTTGCGACCAGGGCCACTGCCCTGGCCCCGGCTGCCATCGGCGGCGTTGGCCAGCGCGGGCCAGCCGGCCAGCGACGAAACGATGAAGGGGCGTCTGCGCATGGGCTGAAGTTCGCGGCGCCTACAACCCGGCCGCGCGGCGCGCCACGGGGTCGACGTCCACCATGTCCCACCAGCCGTTCCAGAAGGCCGGCCGGCGGTAACCCTGCACCCACGGGTGCATCAGGTCGGCCACGTAGCGGTGCACGTGCAGCTTGTAGGGCGCCCAGGCCACCGCCAGGCGCTTGGCCTGGTCGAACAGGGCCTGTCGCTCGGGCCCGTCGGGCAGCGCGGCCAGCTGGTCGTAGACGGCATCGAATTCCTTCAGCGCAAAACGCGACAGGTTCTGCTGGCCCTTTTGTTTGCCGTGGTAGCGGCGCAGCATGTCGGCACCGTCGCCGCTGGTGGCGCTGGAACCCACGCCCCACATCTGCAGCGCACCGGCGCGCGCGGCCTTCAGGTTCTCGGGCCACTTCGCGGTCTTGAAGCTGATGCGGATGCCGATGGCCGCCATGTTCTTCTGCCACAGCTCGTTGAGCTGGCGGCTGGCCTGGTCGGGCTGGGTGGCGCAGACCAGCAACAGCGGCTTGCCGTCGGGCTGTTCGCGCCAGCCGTCGCCGTCGCGGTCGACGTAACCGTAGAGGTCGAGCAGGGCCTTGGCCCGCGCCGGGTCGTGGTCGCTGCTTTCGCTCTTGAAGTTGGCGTCGTAGCCGCTCATGTGCGGCAGCACCGGGCTTTGCGCCGGAATGGCCATGCCGTGCCGCACCAGGCGGATCTCGCGGTCCACGTCCACCGCCAGGTTCATGGCCCGGCGCAAGGCCACCTGGTGCGGTGCGTAACCGCCCACCACCGGGTCTTCCATGTTGTAGTAGGTCATCACCACGTCGGCTTGCAGCACCCGTGCGCCACGGATGCCTTGTCTGGCCAGGTTCGGTGCCACCGCACCGCCGGGCATGGCGACGTGCACGAAGTCGGCCGGCAGGCGGTCGATGAGGTCGGTCTGGCCGTTCAGGAAACTCAGCCAGCGCGGCTGCGCTTCTTCGATGATGGACACCTCCACGCGGTCCAGCAGCGGCAGCCGGCGCCCGCGCAATTGCGCCGCGATGGCCTGGCCTTCGGCATCGTCGACCGCGGGCTGGCTGTCCCACCGGCGTTCGCGGTAGGCCGGGTTGCGGTCCAGTGCAATCAGCGAACTGCGCCGCCACTGCACCAGCTTGAACGGGCCCGTGCCCACCGGGTGCTCGCCGATCTTGTTGCCGTAGAAGGCCACCACCTCGTGTGCCACCGCGCCGTACTGGCCGGCGATGGCCAGCGCCTCGATCAGCCGCGGGCGCGGTTCGTCGGTCTGGAACTGCACCGTGTGGCGGTCCAGCACACGCAGGCCTTCGATGGGGCGTTGGTAGTCGAAGGCTTGCTTGCGGTCCAGGCTGTCGCGGCGCAGCGCGGCCAGGCCGCTGAAGCCCAGGGCGTCGACGTTGGACCACAGCGGGCTCTTGTTCGCCGGGTCGGCGCAGCGCTTGAAGACGTAGATGAAGTCGGCCGCCACCAGTTCACGTGGGCGGCCGCCGAAGGCCGGGTCGTCGGCGAAGAAGATGCCGGGCTGGACCTTCACGGTCCAGGTGCGGAAGTCGCTGCTGATCTCTGGCATGCCCACGGCAGTGAGCGGCACGATGCGTGCCGGCCGCGCCAGGTGGTCGTAGGTGTACAGGCTTTCGAAGATGTGCGTGATGACGGTGCGCGAATAGACGTCGGTGATCTGCGGCGGGTCGAAACTGCTCTCGGCGATCGGGAAGGCATAACGCAGCACCCGCAGGGGCTGGGCCGCCGCGGCCGGCGGCAACACCAGCCCCGCGCCAGCCGTCAAGCCCAGCGCGGCGCCCAGCGCCAGCGTGTCACGGCGCTTCATGGCCGGCGGCAGGTGTCAGTGGGGCGCACCACCACGCTTTTTCAGTTCGGTGCTGTCGATGTCCACGTACTTGTAGAACTCGCGCACGAAGATGTTGCGGTGGTAGCCCACCACCCAGGGGTGGGCCAGGTCGGTGAAGACCCGGTGGGCGTGCACCTTGTAGGGCATGTAGGCCACCAGGATGCGCTTGGCTTCGTCCATCACCGCCTGCCGCTCGGGTCCGTCGGGCATGCCACGCTGTTTTTCGTACAGCCTGTCGTAAGCCGGCAGGTTGAAACGGGCGTGGTTGGCGCCGCCCTTGTTGGGGCCGTAGGCCAAGGCCAGAAAGGTGTCGCCGTCGGGTGCACCCGCGCTCCAGCCCACGCCCCACATCATCAGCTTGCCGGCGCGGCTGCTCTTCAGGTTTTCGGGCCACTTGGCAATCTTGAAGACCATGCGGATGCCGATGGCGTCCATGTTCTTCTTCCAATGTTCGTTCAGCGCGCGGCTGGTCTGGTCGGGGCTGGTGGCGTACTCCAGCACCAGGGGCTGGCCGTCGGGCTGGTCGCGCCAGCCGTCGCCGTCTTTGTCGACCCAGCCGTGCATGTCCAGCAGCGCCTTGGCGCGGCCGCGGCTGAAGTCGCTCATCTCGCTCTTGAACGCCGGGTCGTAGCCGAAGGTCTCGGGGCCGACGATGCCCTGGCCCGGGATGGCCTGGCCGCTGCGCACCAGGCGGATCTCGCGCTCCAGGTCCACCGCCAGGCTGATGGCCCGCCGCAAAGCCACCTTGTGTGGTTCGTAACCACCCACCACCGGGTGCTCCATGCCGAAGTAGCTGACCGAGACATCGGCACGTGGGTAACGCACCATCGTGATGCCCTGCTTGGCCAGGTTGGGCGCCAGGCGGTTGTTGGGAATGACGGTGGGCGCAAACACCGGCGGCAGCTGATCCATCAGGTCCTGCTCGGCGTTCAGGAAACTCAGCCAGCGCGGCTGCGGTTCTTCGATGATCGAGATGTGCACCTCGTCGATCAAAGGCAGCTTCTTGCCCTTGAACTGCGCAGCCACCGCTTGCAGCCGCTTGTCACCAACGGGTGCGGTTTCGTCGTAGCGCACCTCGCGGTAGTTGGGGTTGCGCGCCAGCACGATGCGCGAGCTGCGGGTCCAGGACTTCAAGTAAAAAGGCCCGGTGCCCACCGGGTGGCCGTTGATCTTGTCGCCGTAGAACTCCACCACTTCACGCGCCTGCGCGCCGGTGAAAGAACCGTCGGTGAAGTTGTACAGAAAACGCGGCGTGGCTTCGCCCAGCTTGATCTGGAAGGTGTAGCGGTCCAGCGTGCGCAGGCCTTCGACCGGGGTGTCGTAGTCGAAGGGTTTCTTGTCGTCCATCAGCTTCTTGCGCAGCTCGCTCAGGCCCAGGATCTTGGCGTTTTCCAGGATGTAGAGGTTGCCGCTTTTCCACTGCGGGTCGTAGTGGCGCTTCAGGCTGTAGACGTAGTCTTCGGCTGTCAGTTCGCGCTTCTTGCCCTTGAACACCGGGTCGTCGGCGAAGTAGATGCCGGGTTTGATGCGGAAGGTGAAGGTCTTGAAGTCGGCCGACACCTCGGGCATGGCCGCTGCGGTGTTGGGCCGCATGCGCGCGGGCTTGGCCAGGAATTCGAACTCCAGCGGTGCGTCGAAGATGCCGCTGGCCACGGTGCGTGAATACAGGTCGGTGATCTGCGGCGGGTCGAAGCCGGTTTCGGCAATCAGGAAGGCGTAGCGCAGGACTTTCGGCGGCGCCTCGGAGGCAGCTTGTGGCTGGGCCACCAGCGGGGCCAGCAAGGCGGCCGCCAGGGCGCTGACGCGAATCAGTGGGTAAAAGTTCATGAAGTCCTCGCCGACAGTTCAGTGCAGCATCTCGCTGCTGTCCATGTCCATGAAACGCCAGTAGTCGCGGATGAAGGGGTGGGGCACATAACCCTTCACCTGTGGGTGCGTGAGCCAGCTGTTGATGGGGTGGGCGGTGGCTTTCATCGGCATGTAGGCCAGGCTCAGTTTCAGCGCCTGCTGCACCAGGGCCGCGCGTTCGGGTCCGTCGGGCAAAACCCGCTGGCGCAGGTGCAGTTCGTTCACCGCCGGCAGGTCGAAACGCGAGTGGTTGGACATGCCCTTGTTGGGGCCGTACATGACGTCCAGGAAGTAGCTGGCGTCGGGCAGTGCGGCGGTCCAGCCGGTGCCCCACATCATCAGCTTGCCGGCTCGGCTGGCCTTGATGTTCTCCTGCCAGGCGCGCACCGTGAAGTTGATTTGCACGCCCAGCGCGTTCATCGACTTCTGCCAGATGCCCTGCAGCTGGCGCGCCGCCTGCGATGTTTCGCTGGTGTATTCCAGCACCAGCGGCGTGCCGTCGGGCTGTTCGCGCCAGCCGTCGCCGTCGCGGTCGACATAACCGTACAGCTCGAGCAAGGCCTTGGCGCGGGGCAGCGAGAAGTCGCTCATCTCGGACTTGAGTGCAGCGTCGTAACCCGGAATGCCCGGCGGCAGGATGGTCTGCGGCGCCACGGCCTGGCCACGCCGCACGAGGTCGATTTCGCGCTGCACGTCGTAGGCCATGGCCAGCGCGCGGCGCAGCGCCACCTTGTGCGGTTCGTAACCGCCGACCACCGGGTTTTCCATGCCGAAGTAGGTGTACCAGGTGCTGACCGCCACTTCCTGGTGCAGACGCACACCCCGTTTGGCCAGGTTGGGCGCCACCTGGGCGCGCGGCGCCGCCATGTTCACGAACTCGTTGGGTACCGCGACCATGTCGATCTGCTGGTTCAGGAAGGACAGCCAACGCGGCTGCGCTTCTTCGATGATGCTGATGTCCACGCGGTCCAGCATCGGCATCTGCCGGCCGCGCAGCTGGCGGGCCAGCGCCTGGCCCGCGGCGTCGTCGGCGTTGGGTTCGGCGTCATAGACGTTGTGGCTGTGTGCCGGGTTGCGTTCAAGCACGATGCGCGTGCCGCGGGTCCAGGCACCCAGCTTGAAGGGGCCGGTGCCGTGCGGCCGTTCGCCAATCGTGCCCGGGTTCACTTCGACCACCTCACGGGCCAGCGCGCCGGCCAGCGCCGGGCTGGCCAGCACATAGGGCAGGCGGGGAGCCGGCCGTGCCACGCGCAGCTCGAAGCTGTAGCGGTCCAGTGTGCGCAGGCCTGGCACTTCGGTGTCGTAGTCGAAGGGTTTTTTCTGGTCCAGTGACTGCTTGCGCAGTTCGTTCAGGCCGAGCAGGCCCGCGCCTTCGTAGTGGAACAGCGTGGGGCTGCGGGTGGCCGGGTCGTAGTAGCGCTTGATGGAGTACACGTAGTCGGCGGCCACCAGCTCACGTGGCTTGCCACCGAAGGCCGCGTGGTCGGGAAAAAAGATGCCCGGCTTGATGCGGAACACGAAGTGCGTGAAGTCCGCATTCACCTCGGGCAGGCCGGCAGCGGTGTTGGGCTTGAGCCGGGCCGGGCGCGCCAGGTGGTCGTAGGTGAGTGGCGCGTCGAAGAGGCTGGACACCAGCGCGGCCGAGATGACGTCGGAAATCTGCGCCGGGTCGAAGTTGTTTTCGCGGCTGGCCAATGCCAAGCGCAGCACTTTGGGTGTGGCTGTTGCGCCCGCCGGCGGTTGAGCCGCGCCCGCCAGGCCGGCTGTGCCCAGGCCGCAGGCCAGCAGCACGGCCGGCGCCAGCGCCAGCCGAACACCGCGCAGGAAGGTCTTGTTCATGCAGAGGCTGCCAAAGCACTTGTCGTGCCGGAAAAGCTCTGCAGTCTAGTGCGCCGCAGGCACGTTGCTTGCTGGCGATCACCCGCAAGCCAGGGGGGAAATCACCGCACAAAACGCCCCGAAGCCACCCCTACACTCGCCCATCCCAAAATCTGGCTGCCGCCACGAGCGTCAGCCCCGGAGTCAGGCTCGATGGCCGCATACCTCATACGGCGCCTGTGGCAAATGATTCCCACGCTCGCGGGCGTGGTGCTGCTGGTGTTTTTTCTCTTCAAGTACTTCGGCGGCGACCCGGCCGAGGTACTGGGCGGCCTGAACGCCAGCCCCGAACAGGTGCTGGCCATCCGCCAGCAGCTGGGCCTGGACGAACCGGTCTGGTACCAGCTTTGGCTCTTCGTCAAGCAGATCGTCACCTTCGACTGGGGCAAGAGCTGGGCCACCAACGAAGCGGTGAGCAACCTGTTTGCCACGCGGCTTCCGGCCACGCTGACGGTGATGATTCCCATCCTGGTGCTGGACGTGCTGCTGGCCCTGCCCATCGCGATGTGGGTGGCCTACCGCCGCGGCAGCCTGACCGACCGGACGATCATGGTCGTGACCACCGTAGCGCTGTCGATCAGCTTCCTGGTCTACGTCATCATCGGCCAGTACGTGTTCGGCTTCCAGCTGGGCTGGTTTCCGGTGCAGGGCTGGAGCGACAGCGTGCTGACCAATCTGCTGGTCTACGCGCCGCTGCCGGTGATGCTGGCGGTGGCCGTGGGCCTGGCGCCGCAGACGCGCCTGTACCGCAGCTTTCTGCTGGACGAACTGGGCCAGGACTACGTGCGAACCGCCCGCGCCAAGGGCATGACCGAAGGTGTGGTGCTGTTTCGGCACGTGCTGCGCAACGCGATGATCCCGATCCTGACCAACATCGGTCTGCAGCTGCCAGGCATCTTCGTCGGCAGTTTCCTGATCGAGGTGTTCTTCAGCATTCCCGGCATCGGCCGCGAGGTGCTGCTGGCGGTGAACCGCAGTGACTTTCCGGTCATCCAGGCGGTCACCATCTACCTGGCGGTGCTGACCATGGGCATCAACCTGCTGACCGACCTGGCCTACAAGGTCGCCGACCCGCGCGTGGTGCTCAAGTGAACACAGCTGCCTTGTCCGCAGACGGCGCCCTGGACGGCGCACATCAGAAAAGCGAAGGTGTCTGGCACGCCGCCTGGCGCCGTTTCAAGGCCGACCGCGTGGGGTTGGTGAGCCTGGTCATCGTGGCGCTGTTCATCCTGCTCATCGCGCTGTCGGGCCTGGGCCTGGTGGCCAAGAACTGGCAGGTCGAAGCGGGTGTGCCCAATGCACCGCCCACACTGCTGGGCCCGGCCCCGCCGCAGGCCACCGGTGCCATCGAAACGCCCAAGGGCCCCAATGTCGATCTGTCGGCGGTGGACCCGCTGGCACCGCGCTACAAGGAGTGGGACGAAAAGGCCAAGGAATTCCAGACCACCGAAACCGTGAAGGCGCAGACGCTGCCCTTCGGCGGCGACCGCCTGGGCCGCGACGTGCTGCAAAAGGCCATCAAGGGCACCGAGATCAGCGTCTTCGTGGGTGTGGCTGCGGCCGCGGTGGCCACCTTGATCGGTGTGTTGATGGGCGCCTTCGGTGGTTTTTTCGGCGGCAAGGTGGGCGACGGGCTGGAGTGGCTCTACAACGTCTTCGAGTCCATTCCGAACATCCTGCTGATCTTTGCCTTTGCGGCGGTGGTCGGGCGCGGCGTGGAAAGTGTCGTCATCATCCTGGCGCTGACGGGCTGGACCGGCATGTACCGCCAGGTGCGTGCCGAGTTCATCAAACACGCCAACCGCGACTACGTGCGCAGTGCCGAGGCCATCGGTGCCAGCAGCCTGAGCCGCATGTTCAAGCACATCCTGCCCAATGTGAGCCACGTCGTGCTGGTGCGCATGGGCCTGCTCACGGTGGGTTTCATCAAGGCCGAAGTCATCCTGTCCTACCTGGGCCTGGGCGTGCGGGTGGACCAGGTGTCGTGGGGCACGATGCTGGCCGAAGCGCAGAGTGAACTGATCCTGGGCCACTGGTGGCAGCTGGCCGCGGCCACGCTTTTCATGGCGGTGTTCGTGACCGCGTTTTCGCTGATGGCCGATGCGCTGCGCGATGCGCTGGACCCGAAACTGCGGGGACTGGAATGAGCATGCTGTTGTCGATTCAAGACCTCAAGGTCGCCTTCCGCATGGGCAAGGGCGTGCGCGCCGAAGCCGTGAAGGGCGTCTCCTTCGACATCCCCGAAAACACCACCGTCGCGCTGGTGGGTGAATCGGGCAGCGGCAAGAGCGTCACCGCGATGAGCGTGCTGAACCTGCTGCCCGACAACGCCGAACGCAGCGGCCGCATCCTGTGGCGCGGCAAGGAAATGCTGCAAGCCACGCTGGCCGAATTGCAGGCCATGCGCGGCAAGGAAATCGCGTGTGTCTTCCAGGACCCGATGAGTTCGCTGAACCCGGTGTTCAACGTCGGCCAGCAGCTGTGCGAACCGCTGATGAAACACATGGGCCTGGGCCGCAGCGCGGCGCTGAAGCGGGCCGAAGAACTGCTGGGCGAAGTGGGCATCCCCGAACCCAAACGGCGGCTGGAGAGTTACCCGCACGAAATGTCGGGCGGCCAGCAGCAGCGTGTGATGATCGCGATGGCGCTGTCCTGCGAACCCAAGCTGCTGATTGCCGACGAGCCCACCACGGCGCTGGACGTGACCATCCAGCGCCAGATTCTTGAACTGCTGGGCAAGCTGAAGACCAGCCACCAGATGAGCGTGCTCTTCATCAGCCACGACCTGGGCCTGGTGGGTGAAATTGCCGACCACGTGGTGGTCATGCGCAACGGCATCATCCGCGAACAGGGGCCCGTGTCGGGCATCTTCGAAACGCCGAAGGACGACTACACCAAGGCCCTGCTGGCCTGCCGCCCCAGCCTGGAAGGCAACCCGTCGCGGCTGATGGTCATCGACGACCACATCGCCGGCCGCGGCGCTTCGACCCAGTTCAAGGCCAAGGATGCCAACGCGCCCGTGGTGCTGGAAGTGCGTTCACTGGCCAAGAGCTTCTGGCTCAAGCAGGGCCTGTTCGGCAAGCGCGAATTCAAGGCCGTGCAGAACGTCAACTTCAAGCTGAAGAAGGGCCACACGCTGGGCGTGGTGGGCGAATCGGGTTCGGGCAAGACGACGATGGGCCTGACGCTCCTGCGCCTGCACGAGCCCACCGGCGGCGAAGTCATCTTCGACGGCCAGAACCTGCTGAAGTTGAGCGACCGCGAGCGTCTGACCATGCGCAGGCGCATCCAGATCGTGTTCCAGAACCCCTATGCCAGCCTGAACCCGCGTTTCACCATCGGCCAGACGCTGGTGGAGCCGATGGCCATCCACGGCATCGGCAAAGACCTGGCCGAACGAGAACAGCGTGCCCGCAGCCTGCTGGAAAAAGTGGGCCTGGACGGTCGTGCCTTCGGCAAGTACCCGCACGAGTTTTCCGGTGGCCAGCGCCAGCGCGTGGCCATCGCGCGCTGCCTGACGCTGAACCCCGAGGTGCTGGTGCTGGACGAAGCCGTCAGCGCGCTGGACGTCAGCGTGCAGGCCCAGGTGCTGAATCTGCTGAAAGACCTGCAGGACGAGTTCGGCCTGAGCTACGTCTTCATCAGCCACGACCTGGCGGTGGTGCGTTTCATCAGCGACGAGGTGCTGGTGATGAAAGACGGCGTGGTGGTCGAACAGGCCAGCGCGGAACAGATCCTGGCGGCGCCGCGTGAGGACTACACCAAACGGTTGCTGGCTGCCATTCCGCGGGGCTACCGCGCCGCCGCCTGATGCGGCCCGTGCCCCGCTGAAAGCCACGTGCCACCATGTTGCGCGCGGCCATGGAATGGCTCATCACCCACGGCACGCCGCAAGGGCGGAGAGCCTTTTTCGACTGCAATGACTTTGCCTGGGTGCCGGCCATCGAAGCTGGCTTCACCGCCATCCGGCGTGAGCTGGAGGGCGTGCTGCAAGACCTGCCGCAGGTGCCCAACCTGCAAGACCTGTCACCCGACCAGCAGGTGCTGACCGAAGGCGAGCAGTGGAAGTCCTTGATCTTTCACGCCTACGGGCGGGACATTGCCGAAAATTGTGCCCGCTGCCCGCAGACGGCTCGTTTGCTGCAAGGCATCCCGGGCCTGAAGTCGGCGATGTTTTCCATTCTGGCGCCGCACAAGCGCCTGCCACCGCATCGCGGCCCGTACAAAGGTGTGCTGCGTTACCACCTGGGCCTGCTGATTCCGCCACCCGCGTCGGCCAGTGGCATCTGTGTGGCCGGCCAGACGCGGCACTGGGCCGAAGGCAAAAGCCTGATCTTCGACGACAGCCACGAACACGAAGCCTGGAACGGCACCGATGCCCACCGCGTGGTGCTGTTTGTCGACTTCATGCGACCGCTGCCGCTGTGGCTGGTGCCTTTCAACCACGCCATGGTCTGGCGCTTGTCCACCACCCCGCTGGTGCGGGTGATGGTGGGCCGTGGCCGAGCGGCGGCGCGGCAGTGGCTGGCGGGGCAGGATGCCGGGCGCGGCGGCTGAAGGTGTGATGCCCTGCCGGCGGATCAGGCGGGTTGGAGAAATCCGCTGTCAATCCAGCGTGTGGCGCTGGCCGTGTTCAAGCGGAAGTCGGCTCGCACCTTCAGCTGCGCCACCTGCACGCCGTCGGCATCGGTGGCGGCCAGCATGGCGTGCGGCTCCATCTCATCGGGCACGATGTCCAAGGTCACCTGCCACCGACCTTCGGCGCTTTGCACGTCCACCGACCGGTGCAGCGTGGCGTGCAGGTGCTGTTCGTGGCGGCGGATGACCTCGGATGCGGTTTTCACCAACGTGTTGAACGCGTTCGTGTCCAGCGGCTTGGGGTTTTTCTTGTCGCGGCCCATCGTCCAGGGGCCGACCAGTGCCGGTTCTTCCTGGCCCCGCAGCAGCATCTCGACGGCCCAGCCTTCGTCGTCGTTGTTCTTGATGACACGGGCGGTCCAGCCCTTGTCACGCCACAGGCGGGGTTCGTGGATCGAATCGCGGTCTTCGGTCGGTTCCATGGGGTTCATGGTCGGATGCTAAGGCGTCGTCGGGCCCTGCGAGGGCGACACCCTACCGCATGGCGGGGCCGCTCAGACAGCGCGGATCGCAATGCGCCGCGCCTGCGTCACACCGTCGGCCGCGCGGGCGCGCAGTTGGCCGCAGCCGGCGTCCACGTCCTGCCCCGCCGACTGGCGCAGCTTGCTCAGGATGCCGCGGCGGTGCAGCGTGCGGGCCATCAGCGCGGCCCGTTCCCAGCTGGGGCGCTGCCAGGGCATGCCGTCCACCGCGTTATAGGGAATCAGGTTCATCAGCGCGTACTTGCCGGCGAGCAGTCGCACGATGCCTTCGATTTCGTCGTCGCCGTCGTTCACGCCGTCGATCAGCGTCCATTGGTATTGGATCGGGTAGCCGGTGGCACGTGCGTAGGCCTCGCCCGCTGCCACCAGTTCATCCGGATCAAAACGCGGCGCTCGTGGCAACAGCTTCGCGCGCAAATCGGCCTTGCTGGTGTGCAGCGACAGCGCCAGTGCGGGCTTCACACGCTGCAGCGGCAGTTGCCTGAACACCCGTTCATCGCCCACGGTGCTGAAGACCAGGTTCTTGTGGCCGATGGCGCCGCCGGTGCCCAGCAGGTGAATGGCGTCCAGCACCGCGTCCAGGTTGTGCGCCGGTTCGCCCATGCCCATGAAGACGACCTTCTTCACCGGCCGCAGTGTGCGTGCCAACGCCACCTGCGCCACGATCTCGGCGCTGCCCAGCTGGCGCAGCAGGCCGCCGGTGCCGGTCATGCAGAACACACATCCCACGGCACAACCGACCTGGGTGCTGACACACAGTCCGTCGCGTGGCAGCAGCACACTTTCGACGGTCTGGCCATCGTGCAGGCTCACGAGCAAACGTGCCGATCCGTCGTCGCCCGCATGTTGTGATTGCAGCGTTGCCAGAGCAGACAATTCAGCCGTTAGCGCCGGCAACTCGGCACGCACGGCCTGCGGCATGAAGTCCTCCAGCCGGCGCTTGCCGCCGTCCTGCGGCTGTGCACAGGCCCAGCGCCGCAGCACACGTTCTTCGTGCTTCGGGCCGGCACCCAGCACGCGCAGGCGCTGGCGGATGTCGCTGACGTGCATGGTGCTCAGGCGTTCAGCGTGGCGGCGTGGTGGTGCAGGTGGTCTTCGACCCGGCTGGCGATGAAGTAGTAGCCGTGGTCGTCACCTTCGTGCCGGCGCAGCGTGAGCGCTTGGCCCGCCGCCGCGCAGGCTTCTTCCAGCAGATGCGGGTGCAATTGTTCGGCCAGGAATTTGTCGGCCAGGCCTTGGTCCACCAGCAGCGGCGGGCAACGTGCGCCGGACTTGATCAGTTCGGTGGCGTCGTGTGCAGCCCAGGCCGAACGGTCATCGCCCAGGTAGCCACTGAAGGCCTTGACGCCCCACGGGCACTGCATGGGCGCGGCAATCGGCGCCAGCGCGCTGACGCTCTGGAACAGGCCTGGGTGGCGCAGCGCCAGCGTCAGCGCGCCATGCCCGCCCATGCTGTGGCCAAACAGACCCAAGCGGCCTGCCTGCAAGGGAAAGTGCTGCGCCAGCAAGGCCGGCAGCTCCTGCGTGACGTAGCTCTCCATGCGCCAGTGCCGGGCCCACGGCGCCTGCGTCGCGTCCAGGTAGAAGCCAGCGGCCGTGCCGAAGTCCCAGCTGGCATCTTCGCCTTCGATACCCGTGCCTCGCGGGCTGGTGTCGGGTGTCACCAGCATCAGGCCCAGCTGCGCGGCCACCCGCTGCGCGCCGGCCTTGATGGCAAAGGTCTCTTCGGTGCACGTCAGGCCGGCCAGGTAGATGAGCGCTGGCACCGGCCCCGCTTTCGGGCCCAGCGCCTGCGGTGGCCGGTACACACCCAGCCGCATCGGCAGGCCGATGGCGCTGCTGTCGTGCTGATAAAAGCCTTGCACGCCAGCGAAGCAGGCGTGTTCGCTCAGCGTCTGCAGCGCCATCAGTACACAACGACCGAGCGGATGCTCTCGCCGCGTTCCATCAGCTCGAAACCGTGGTTGATGTCTTCCAGTTTCAAGGTGTGCGTGATCAGCGGGTCGATCTGGATCTTGCCTTCCATGTACCAGTCCACGATCTTGGGCACGTCGGTGCGGCCGCGCGCGCCGCCGAAGGCGCTGCCTTCCCACTTGCGGCCGGTCACCAACTGGAAGGGCCGCGTCGCAATCTCCTGCCCCGCCGCCGCCACGCCGATGATGATGCTGCGCCCCCAGCCCTTGTGGCAGCACTCCAGCGCCTGGCGCATGGTGGTGGTGTTGCCGATGCATTCGAAGCTGTAGTCGGCACCGCCGTCGGTGAGCTGAACGATGGCATCCACGATGTTCGGCACGTCTTTCGGGTTGATGAAATGTGTCATGCCGAACTGGCGCGCCATCTTCTCGCGGCCCGGGTTCAGGTCGATGCCGATGATCTTGTCGGCGCCCACCATCTTGGCGCCCTGGATCACGTTCAGCCCGATGCCGCCCAGCCCGAACACCACCACGTTGGCGCCGGCTTCCACACCCGCCGTGAAGATCACCGCGCCCACACCGGTGGTGACGCCGCAGCCGATGTAGCAGACCTTGTCGAACGGTGCGTCGGGCCGGATCCTGGCCAGCGCGATCTCGGGCGCCACGATGTGGTTGGCAAATGTGCTGGTGCCCATGTAGTGCAGGATCGGTTGTCCGTTCAAACTGAAGCGGCTGCTGCCGTCGGGCATCAGGCCCTTGCCCTGGGTGCCGCGGATCAATTGGCACAGATTGGTCTTGCGGCTCAGGCAGAACTTGCAGCCGCGGCACTCGGGGGTGTACAGCGGAATCACGTGGTCACCCGGCTTCAGGCTGGTGACGCCAGCGCCCACTTCCAGCACGACCCCCGCGCCTTCATGCCCAAGGATGGCCGGAAACAGGCCTTCCGGGTCGGCACCGCTCAGTGTGTAGTGGTCGGTGTGGCAGATGCCGGTGGCCTTGATCTCGACCAGCACCTCGCCGGCCCGCGGGCCTTCGAGGTCGACGGTTTCGATGGTCAGCGGGGCGCCAGCCTTCCAGGCCACGGCTGCACGGGTCTTCATGGGTCAGGTTCCTGGTGTTTTCGGGGCCGCGTGGGGCCCGAAGTCGGAAAAATGCGGCCCTGGCCGAAGGCGGGAAGGTGCGCCAGTTGATCCTATCGTGCCGAAGCTGTCAGCGAGGCCGGTTCAAGTTTGCCCCCCACGGGCCGAAAATGTTCCAAATGAACGGACTCCGCCATTGGCTTGCACGGCTCCCGCTGGGGTGGCTCGGCTGGGCCGTGGCGGTGTCGGTCTGCGCGGCCAGCCCGGCCGGCCAGGCCGACAGCGAGGTTGCCCGCATCGAAGCCCAACTGCGGGGCCAGCCCGAAAAAGCCGTGGCCGCGCTCGACCGCCTGCTGCCCGGCACGCAGAACGTGGCGCGCATGGACGCGCTGCTGCTCAAGGGCTTCATGCTCATCCGCATCGGCGACCTGGCCGCCAGCGAAGAGGTGGCGCAGCACCTGGACCGCATGGCCGCCGACAGCAAAAGCGCCGACGGCGCCATCGCCAGCGCCTCGGCCGGCCTGCTGCGGGCCCGTGCGGTGGCGCGTGGCGGGCCGGCTTCGCGCGCCGACCGCCAGCTGACCGAAGCCCTGGCCCGTCTGCCTGCCACGGCGCCGGCCACCATCCGCCTGCGGTTCCTGGACAGCCAGGCGGCCATCAAGCAGTCGCTGGGGCAGCTGGACCTGGCGGTGGCGCTGTACCAGCAGAGCGTGACGCTGGCCGATCAGGCAGGCAGCGCCTGGCGCCGCGCCGAACTGCGCGGTTTGCTGGCCTACGCGGTGCTGCGGACACACCAGCCCGACCGCGCGCTGGACATCCACCAGGAAGCCCTTCGCCTGGCCCGCGAATCGGGCGACGCACTGGCGCAGAGCAGCGCGATGACGGTGGCTTTCATCATCTACTCGGCACTGGGGCGCACCGAAGACGAACTGCGCGCCGGTGAAGCGGCCATCGACCTGGCGCGGCAGGCCGGCGCCAAGCGCCAGGAGGTGCTGACGATCGCCAACCTGGCCGACTTCTACCTGCAGCGGCAGGACCACGCCACCGCGCTGCGCCTGGCCCTGCAGGCGCTGCCGCTGGCACGCGAGGTGAACGATCTGAGCAGCGAGTCGGTGGCGCTCACCAACGCCGGCCTGGCCATGATTGCCCTGGGCCGCCACGACGAGGGCCGTGCGCTGGTGCGCGAGGCGCTGGTCAAGGAAGAAAGCGCAGGCGCCCTGAGCCAGATGCTGGCGATCCAGGAAGAACTGGGCCACGCGCTTGAAAAGGCCGGTCTGCTGAACGAAGCCTGGCAAGCCTTGTCGGAACACCGGCGCCTGGCCGACGACGTGTTCCAACGCAAGCACCAGCAGGCGGTGCTGGAACTGCAGGAGGGCTTCGACGCCGAACGCCGCCAGCGCGAGCTGGCCGTGCTGCAGACCGAAAACCGGCTCAAGGAAGCCCAGCTGCTGCAGCGTGAACTGCAGCAGCGCCTGTGGGCTGTCGGCTTAACGGCGGGTGTGCTGCTGCTGGTGGTGGTGGGCTTGTTGCTGAATCGCATGCGCAAGAGCAATGCGCAGCTGCAGAACAGCAACACCCTGCTGAAGGTGGCCAGCGAACGCGACCCGCTCACCGGCCTGGCCAACAGGCGCCACCTGCTGCAGGTGATGGAGCAGTCGGCCAGTGAAGGGCAAGGTTTCGAAGGTTCGATGCTGCTGATCGACATCGACCATTTCAAGCGCGTCAACGACCAGCACGGCCATGCCGCCGGCGACCAGGTGCTGGTGGAAACCGCGCGCCGCCTGCGGGCCGCGCTGCGTGAAGAAGACCTGACGGTGCGCTGGGGCGGCGAAGAGTTCCTGGTGGTGGTGCGCCAGATGCCGGCCGATGAAGTGGAAACGCTGGCGCAGCGGCTGCTCGCGGCCATCGGGCGCGAGCCGGTGCTCCTGGGGCGCGACAGCATCGGCGTGACGGCGTCGATTGGCTTTGCCACTTTCCCGCTGCAGCCGCTGCGCCGGCCGCTGGCCTGGGAGCGTGCCATCGACCTCGTCGACACCGCGATGTACCTGGCCAAGGCCCACGGCCGCAACCGCGCCTACGGCGTGCGTGCCTTGCAGGAAGAAGACGGCGCCCAGGCCACGGCACAGCCGGCCACGCTGGAAAGCGCCTGGCGCAGCGGCCGCGCCGACCTGGCGCACCTGAGCGGCCCGGCGCCGGTGCAACCGTGAAGGCGTCCGTGCCGAAGCGCATCGGGGCGCTGTGGGTGGCGGCCTGCCTGGGCGCGGCAAGCTGGGCCGCCGCAGCCCCGGCCTGGGCCGCCGAAACCCCCACCGCCGCTGCCGCGCCCGTGGCCGGCCCGGCAACCTGGCTGGCCCGCATCGACCACTGGGTGATGCAAGGTGGCGACGCGCCCGATGCCGCGCTGGCCGGCCTGGCCGACTGGGCCAGGTCTCGCCCGACGGCCCAGGCCGAAGAATGGCGCGCGCTGCTGCTGGCGCAAGGCCTGGTGGCTGCCAGCGCGGGGCGGCGGCAGGCCGTGGAAGCGGCCGTGGCCGAGCTGCAGTCCCTGCCCACCAGCCCGCTGGCTGCGGCCGACGCCGCCCTGCTGCGTGCCACCCTGGCCGAGGCGCTGGGCGAAGCCCAGCCCGACGAAGGCGGCGCGCTGCAGGCGCTGCAGCAGTACCAGCAACTTTGCCCCGGTGAGCCGGCCTGTGACCACCGCTCGATCTGGCGCGCCCACACGCTGCTGGCGCGCCACGAAGAACGCCGCGGCCTGCTGGCCAAGGCGCTGCAGCACACCGGTGCCGCTGCCGACGTGGCACGTGTGGCCGGCGACCGCGAAAGGCAGGCCAGTGCCCTGGCCCACAGCGCCGACATCCTGGGCGCACAAGGTGACAGCGCCGAGGCGCAGCGCCTGCTGGGCCAGGCCCGGCGGCTGGCCCTTGCCTTCGGCTCGGCCCATCTGCAGTCGCGCCTGCGCGCCTACGAAGCAGCTCTCCACCGCCGGCAGGGCGACCTGACGGCCGCGCGGCGGTCCACCGAAGCCGGCTTTGTGCTGGCCCTGCAGGCCCATTCGCCGCGCCTGCAGGCGGCGCACCTGACGAACCTGTCCGACCTGGCCGTCAAGACCGGCCAACCCCAGGCAGCACTGAAAGCCGTGCAGCAGGCATTGCCCATCGTGCAGCGCCTGGGCCATGTGCGAACCGAGCAGGTGCTGATGCACAACGCCGCGCTGGCCCGCATCGCACTGGGCCAGACCCAGGCCGCGCGCCAGACACTGCAGCAACTGCAGACCGCCTACCGCAGCAGCGGCGCCACGGCCGACGAAGCCGAAGCCCTGCGCGAGTTTGCCGACGCCTTTGCTGCCGCCGGCGACACCCGCACCGCGCTGGACCTGTACCACCAGGAACGCCAGCTGGCGGCGCAGATGATGGCCGCCAACCGCGACACCGCCCTGGCCGAACTGCGCGAGCGTTTCGACCGCGAAGCGCAGCAGCGCCAGCTGCAGTTGCTGGGCCGCGAAAGTTCGCTGATGAGCGCGCAGCTGGACAACCGCAGCACCTTGCAGAAGGTGTGGGCCGCCGGTGCGCTGGTGGTGCTGCTGGCGACCGTGCTGGTGGCGCTGCTTTACCAGCGGGTGCGGGCGCTGAACCGGCGCCTGGCTCACAACCACGAGTTCTTGCGCGCGCAAAGTCAGCGTGACCCGCTGACCGGGCTGGCCAACCGGCGTGGCCTGCACGAAGCGGTGCACAGCCGCGGCGTTGAGCATCAGTTCAGCGGCGCGCTGCTGCTGGTGGACATCGACCACTTCAAACACGTCAACGACGGTCACGGCCACGCGGTGGGCGACACCGTGCTGGTCGAGGTGGCCCGGCGCCTGTCAGAAACCGTGCGCGACGGTGACGTGGTGGCGCGCTGGGGCGGTGAAGAGTTCCTGATCTACATGCCCGGCCTGGCCGGCGCACAAGGGCAGGCCCAGGTGCAGGCGCTGGCCGAACGGGTGCTGCACGCGGTGGGGTCGCGACCGGTCCAGCTGAACCCGGCGCGCGCCAGTTCGGCAGCCACCGAACTGCGTGCCACCGTGTCGGTGGGGTATGGCTGTTTCCCGCTGCCACCGGCGCGGCTGCCGCTGTCGCTGGAGCGCGCCATCAACCTGGCCGACATGGCGCTGTACACCGCCAAGGGGCAGGGCCGCAACCGCGCCATCGGCGTGGCGGCGGTGCGCGCCGACGACGACAGCGCGCTGCGTGCGCTGGAGGCCGACTTCGACCGTGCCTGGCACGAAGGGCGGCTGACGCTGCACCGTGGCCTGGGTCCGGAAGTGCCTGAGGCGAACAGCGCGGAAGTCGCGGCCGTGAGCAGCTGAGCAGCTGAGCAGCTGAGCAGCTGATAGGCCCGTCATCGCAGCAGCCTGCAAGCGCCACACACCGGCTGAAAACCGGCCGTGAAGAAAAGCAAATCTCGCCCGCTGGCCACAAAGCCCGCAGGCGCCACCACACAATCTGCAGCATGCCCTTGCCCAAACGTTTGCCCGCCGCGGTGCGCCGCCTGGCGCCGATTTCCTTCGCACTGGCCACCTTGCCGGTGATGTCACAAACCCCGCCACCGGAAGCTGCCACCGCACCGGCCGCTGCAGCGTCTGCACCGGCAGGCGCTGCATCGGCGCCCGCCGCTGCACCGCCGCGCCCGGCTGCCGCACCCACTGCTTCGACACCTGGCGCGCAGCGCGTGGAAATCACCGGCGGCCGCGACAGCGACACCGACGCGCGCCGCCAGTCCACCGCCGCCAAGATCGTGATCGGCCGCGAAGAAATTGAAAAATTCGGCGACGCCACCGTGGGTGAAGTGCTGCGGCGCCTGCCCGGCGTCACCACACCCGGCGCACCGGGCCGCGGCGGCCCGCCGCGCATGCGCGGGCTGGGCGGTGGTTTCACGCAGCTGCTGATCGACGGCCAGCGCCTGCCACCGGGCTTCAGCCTGGACAGCCTGACACCCGAGCAGATCGAACGCATCGAGGTGCTTCGCGCGCCGACGGCAGAAACCGGCGCGCGGGCCATTGCCGGCACCATCAACATCATCACGCGCGAAGGTTTCAAGAAGCGCTTGAACGATCTGCGCATCGGCACCGGCAGCGAAAACGGCCGACCCTCGGGTGGCACCTTCTGGTCGCACAACGACAGCAGCGGCAAGCTGACCTACACGCTGTCGGCCGGGCTCTTCGGCAACCAGCGCAAGAACAGCAACCGCAGCGAAACGCAGGTAACGGACGTGGCCAGCGGCACGCTGCTGGAAGACCGCAGCACGCTGAACAACAGCCAGGGCCAGACGGTGGGCCTGAACCTGAACGCGCGCTTGATGTGGCGCCTGGGCGAAGGGGGTGATTCACTGACGCTGATGCCCGGCATCTTCACCAACCGCAACGAAAACCAGTACCGCTTCGACACCGACGAACGGCTGCGTCGCAGCACCACGCCCGAGCTGGCAGACCTGGGCAGCGGCGGCAACGAAGGCGGCTTCACAGGCCCGCGCCTGATGCTGCAGTACCGCCAGCGTGTGGGCGACTGGCGGCTGGAAGGTGGCGGCAACCTCAGCGCTTCGCGCAGCGAAAACGACAGCACCCGCGAAGAGCGCCGTGCCGACGGCAGCACCTTGCGCACGCAGCAGGACAGCAGCGTGCAGCGCGAAAAGCGCGTCAGCCTGAACGCCAAGGGCAGCCGCCTGCTGGGCGGCGAAGGCAGCGAACACAGCCTGGTGGTGGGCGGCGAAGTCGAAACCGCGCAGCGCAACGACACGCGCAGCACCACCCAAGACGGCGCACCAGCGCTGACCAACTACGGCGACAACTTCGAAGCCAGCACGCTGCGCCTGGCGGCTTACGCGCAAGATGAGTGGAACCTGAACCCCCAATGGGCCGTGCACGCCGGCCTGCGCTGGGAAGGCATCACCACCCGCGGTGACGACGGCCTGGGCAACCGCCCCACCAACCGCAACAGCGTGCTGACGCCGCTGGTGCACCTGCTGTGGAAGCCCGACCCGAAAACACGCGACCAGGTGCGACTGAGCCTGACCCGCAGTTGGCGGTCACCCGCCACCAACACGCTGATCGGCCGCCCGAACATCACGCGCCTGTACGACCCCACGCTGGGCAGCAACACCGAAACCAGCCCCGACAGTGCCGGCAACCCGAACCTGCGCCCGGAACTGGCCACCGGCATCGACCTGGCCTTCGAGCGTTACCTGCAAGGCGGCGGCCTGCTCAGCGCCAACCTGTTTGCGCGCCAGATCACCGACCTGATGCGCAGCCGCACCGAACTGGAGACCGTGCCCTGGAGCACCTTCGACCGCTGGGTGCGCCGCACGCGCAACATCGGCAAGGCCAGCACACAAGGCCTGGAGCTGGAAGCCAAATTCAGGCTCGACCAGGTGTGGGCCGGCACGCCACCGGTGGAACTGCGCGCCAACGTGGCGCTGTACCAAAGCCAGGTCGACGGTGTGCCCGGCCCCGACAACCGGCTGGACGAACAGGCCAAGGGCACGGCCAACATCGGCGCCGACTACCGCCTGCGTGGCACACCGCTCACTTTCGGCGGTAACGTCAACTGGGTGCCCGCCACCTTGACCCGCCTGGCCGAGGACCAAACCACGGCCACCACCACCAAGCGCCAGTGGGACCTGTTTGCGCTGTGGACCTTCAGCCCCGGCGTGGCGCTGCGTGTGATGGCCAACAACGTGGACCCGCGCGACTACAACACCGAGACTTTCAACGACAGCGATGCCAGCGGCACGGCTTCGGGCCTAGCTGAGCGCACGCGGGTGCTGAGCGGTGGGGCCAGTTTCACGAACTGGCAGATGCGGCTGGAGTTGAAGCTGTAGGAAGGGGTTTTGAGTGGGCATAACCCTTCAGTTGACCACATGAGTGTCTGGTTGACAAGCTACCAAGGCTGACAGTTGCGGCGCTGAATTTGGGCTGAGATGCTGGCTTCCAGACCTGCAATGGGTCGCCGAGGAGGCTGCATGAAAAACCCAACGTTGGGGCCCGTGTTGGGGGCCCGGGCCAGGTCTTGTTACGGGCTGCGGTCGCTGGGCCGTGCCATGGCCCTAGCTGTGGCGGCCGGCGTGGCTGGTGTGGCAAACGCCAACGAAGTCACCCTGTCGCATCTGCAGGGTCTGCTGCCAACATCGGACGGGCCGGTGAGTGTCGAAGGGCCCGAGCTGATGGGTGAGAAGGTGAACACCTTCGACGGCAGCATGGTGTTCGAGCACACCGATGCCCGGCTCACGGGCAACAGCGCAATCGACATGTCCATCGTCAGGCGCCACGTGGCGGGCAGGACGACGTGGATCCGTGGCGACTTCGGCGACTGGGACCTGGAACTGCCTCGCATCGCTGGCGTGTTTGCCCGCCCACGCGGCTGGGTGACCGGCGGCGGCGGGCTGCAGCGGTGTTCGCAATGGGGCAAGCCGCCCATCGAGATTCGCACGCGCGTTGACCCTCCGAACAACAACGTCGCACCTGCACCCGTGCCGCCACCTGCGCCCGTGCCGGGGCGTGTGCCTCCATCGGCAGCCTCGCCCAACGCCGACTTCGAGTACTACTGGTCCATCTACGCGCCCGATGATTACTGGCAAGGCACGCACCTGCACGTGCCTGGCAGCGGCTCGCAGGAGGTGCTGCACCGCACGCCCGCCAACCCCTGGACGCCGACCGACGGGCGAAGCTACACGCTGGTGACGCCAGGCGGCTGGCACATCGGCTGCGTGGGCAGCGCGGCCAATGATCCCGGGCAGGCCTTTTATGCCGTGTCACCTGCGGGTGTGCGCTACCTCTTCAACTGGATGTCGGAGCGCCATCAGCCTTCGATGCGCAAGGGCCTGGCGCCGCTGGGTCGTGCCGAGTATTCGCTGTTGGTCACACAGGTGACGGACCGCTTTGGCGGCCAGGTGGACTACGTCTATGAAGGCTCGAAACCCGCGCGTCTGGTCAGCATCAGGTCCAACGACGGCCGAGCCATCACGCTGGACCGTGACACACAGGGTCGCATCAAGCGTGTCTTCGACGGCACACGGGAGTGGACCTACAACTATGACGCGCAGGGAGACCTGAGCCGGGTGCTACGACCCGACGGTTCGAAGTGGACATTCGTCCTGCGCCCGCTCGTTCACTACAACCTGTTCGAACTGGGCGAACACGCGAATTGCGAGATCCCGGGCTTCTACCCCGACCGCGCCTATGAGGGCGTCGTGCACCATCCTTCCGGTGCCACGGGCAAGTTCACGATGCGCTACGTGAAGCACGGGCGGACCCAAGTCACTCGGCTGTGCGACCTGATGGGCACCAAGGAAGTCTCTGCTCACTACGCCAAGGCCAAGGTCAACCTGACGCTGCAGAGCAAGCAACTGACCGGACCCGGCATGGCACCCCAGGTTTGGCGCTACGACTATCCAGTGTCGGGTGGTAGTTGGGCCCCGTGTGTCACTGGCGCTTTCTGTGGCGACCGCAAACACGTTTCGGTGACTGCCCCGGACAACTCTGTCACCCGCTACACCTACGGCGTGCGATTCCGGGTCAACGAAGGCCAGTTGCTGCGCACCGAAGAAGGTTGGAACGGCAGCAATGCACTGCGGACCACCGACTTCAGCTATCGCCAGCCGGCCACTGGTATGCCCTACCCTGACCAGATTGGCGAGTCGAGCAGCCGCCACAGCGACTACCTGTCCAGCCGACACCGGCCGCAGGACCGGCGCGTCATCACGCAGCAGGGTGTTAGCTTCACCTGGCAGGTGGACAGCGACCTGACGGCCTTCGACCACTTCGCAAGGCCCATGCGTGTGCAGCACAGCAGCAGCCTGGGTTACAGCAAGCGCAGCCACACGGTCTACTTCGATCAGTTTCCCAGCTGGGTGTTGGGCCAGATCACCAGCGTGATCGACGAACAAGGCAAGGTGCCCGAGCAGACCGTGTACAGCTTGGCCACGGCCTTGCCGATCGAAAAGCGGCGCTTCGGACTGCTGACTCAGCGGTTCGAGCATCACGCGAACGGCACGGTCTGGAAGATCATCGACCCCGTTGGGCGCGCGACCCGGCTGGAAGACTACAAGCTGGGTGTGCCTCGACTGGTGACCCACCGAGACGGTGCGGTCGAAAGAGCGACGATCGACAACCTGGGCAAGGTCACCAGCTACACCAATGCCTTTGGCACGACCACCACCTACCAGTACGACCTGATGGGGCGCCTTCGGCAGGTGAACCACCCGAACGAGCCCGACCTGGTGTACCACCCGACGGTGATCGAATTCGCCCCCAGTACCGTGCACCACCGGGGCCTGGACCCTGGGCACTGGGTGCAACACATCACCACCGGCGAGGCGCGCATCAGCCGCTGGTACGACGCCCTGTGGCGCGTGCGGCTCGAGCAGCACGAGGACCTGTCGACACCGTCGACGACGCGCCGCGTGGTGGAGTTCCGGCACGACCACAACGGCAAACGCACCTACGAGAGCTACCCGCAGCGAGCCGAGGTGGGCATCAACGCGCTGCTTGTTGGCACGCACTGGAAGTTCGATGGCCTGAGCCGCGAAATCGAAAAGCGGCAAACCAGCGAAATGAGCGACCTGGTCACCGAGACGCGCTACCTGGAAGGTTTCCAGAAGCTGGTGATGCTGCCCAGGGGCAATCAGACACGGTTTGCCTTCCAGGCTTTCGACTCACCGTCGGAAGACAGCATCCGGACGCTGTGGTTGCCCGAGAACGTGCAGGTGGACATCTCGCGCAACACACACGGCATGCCCCTGAGCATCGTGCGCAGCGGCACTTTCGGCGGACAGACCCAGCAGGCTGCGCGGAGCTACCACTACGACGTCCACATGCGGCTGTGCAAGACCATTGAGCCCGAGACCGGGGCCACGGTTCAGCAGTACGACAACGCCGGCAATCTGATGTGGACAGCCAGCGGCCAGAACCTGCCCGGCGCTGGTTGCGACCAGGTTTCGGTGCCCGAGGCCCGCAAGGTCAACTTTGCCTACGACCCCAGCGACCGCCTGTGGCGAACGACTTTCGGTGACGGCAGCCCGATGGTCAGCCGCACCTACTGGGCCGATGGCCTGCTGAGGCAGATCGTGTCTGCCGGCGGGGGCGACAACACCATCAATTGGGACTACTACTACAACAATCGCCGGCTGCTGACACATGAGCAGTACCACTGGGGAGACCCGGCTTACAGCTGGGGCTTCAGTTGGCACGTTGACGCACACGGCAACGTCAGCGGTCTGAGCGACATATGGGGACTGATGGTTTACGATCCTGACGCCTTGGGTGCAGCGCGGCGCGTCGGCAACTACGTCAGCAATGTCAGCTACCACCCGAACGGCATGGTGGCCGGCTACACGCTGGGCAACGGCGTCACGCACAGCGTGAGCCTGAACGCCCGCGGACTGCCCGCCACCTGGCAGTACTCGGGGGTGGCCAATGACAGCTACACCTACGACGCCAATGGCAACGTCAGCAGCATTGCCGACGGCCACCAGGGCCGCCACCGCAGCATGCCCTGGTACGACGGCCTGGACCGCCTGCGGCAAGCCAACGGCCCCTGGGGCGCAGGAAGCTTCAGCTACGACGCACTGGACAACCTGGTCCACAGCAGCGTAGGCGGCCGCAGCCTGACCCACACCATTGACGGCAACAACCGCCTGGTGAGCCTGACCGGCAGCCAGAACATCGCCATTGGCTACGACCCCAACGGCAACATCACGAACCGCGGCGGGCAGGCCTTCCGCTTCGATGTCGGCAACCGGCTGAGGGAAGCGGTCGGCAAGGCACGTTACGTCTACGACGGACATGGGCGGCGCAATCTGATCTGGTTCGCCAATGGCGACTACTCGCACAACGCCTACACGCAGGACGGCAAGCTGCGGGTGTCGTCCCGCACGAATGAACACTCACGAAGGTACGTGTACCTGGGCGACAAGCTGATCGCCGAGACGACGGGTACCGGCGTCACCACCTACAGCCACACCGACGCGCTGGGCAGCCCGGTGGCGGTGACCGACATCAGCCGCAACGAAGTGAGCCGCACCCGGTACGAGCCGTATGGCGCGACCGAGGCCGGCACGACCAACCCTGCTCGCATCGGGTTCACGGGGCATGTGAACGATCCTGATACGGGATTGGTTTACATGGAGCAGCGGTATTACGATCCGGTAGCGGGGAGGTTTCTGTCGGTTGATCCCGTTGTGACGGATGCAAAGACCGGCGATCACTTCAATCGATATGTTTACGCGCAGAACAATCCGCATCGGTACATTGATCCCGACGGGCGAGCGGCTGGTGACCCATATCGGTTTCCTTTGCAGCCCGGAGGCCCTTCAAGTGGCGGCGGGCTCGGCGGAAGTGGGGGCTTAGGTAAGAGTGCGGCCGCTGCGCTGCCTCAAATGAAGGGGATGGGGGCGACTGAGCGGGCGCAGACGCTGACGCAGGGCGGTTTTCATCAAACAAAGGTTAGCGCCAGTGCCGCGAAGAATGAGACTTGGAAGGCTCAGGACGGGTCGACGGTTAAGGTGCATTCATACGGCGACCAGACCCAGGGCCCCCACAAGTCCGGAAACAATGCGCATCTTCACAAAGAGCAACCTGGCCCGAAGCCCGGAGAAATGCAGAAGCTGGACGACAGGGGAAAGGTAAACACCGACCCAAACAAGACGCACATCGGCCTGCCCAACCCAAAGGACTTTACGAAAGTGCGGGGACGAGAGAGCGGGAGCTAGCAAACCATGGGCACTGAGTATGAGTTTCGACCGGCTGCTGATGAACACATCGGCGGCTTGACAGCCCGAGTAGGGGTGCATATGCAGGCGGACTCTCGCTACCGCGTCCTCCCTAGTTCCGGCCCGGAGCTACAAGGCGCCTTTTCGGATTCGCCGCACCGCCCTGATTGGCCAGACGACTTCAGCATTCGGGACATGCCGTATGGCCTATTGCTGCTAGTGTCAGCAGGCACGTCGTTCGAAGAGAGAAATCTAGTGTCTTCGATAGCGGGCTGGCTACGACAAGAAGGAATCGAGTCCGCTGTCGAAGAGGCATGACACGGCAAGGTCGAAGCTTGGTGTCAGGGGCTTTGGGGTCTTCGTTTTGCCTGGCTATGAGTGGAGCCTCATCGGGGTCACGCCTCTCGAGGTCATTGCCTCTCGGGGTCTAGTCTTGCCTTCCGCCCCCAGGTTCAGCCATCCTCTCCCATGTCCCGCCCCCTCCGTATAGAGTTCCCCGGCGCCGCCTACCACGTCACCTCCCGTGGTGACCGCCGAGAACCCATCTTCGTCGACGACGAAGACCGCCATGGATTGCTTGAAGTCGTCGACCAAGCCATGCAGCGCTTCGACGCCCAGGTGCTGTCGTACTGCCTGATGGGCAACCACTACCACTTCGTGCTGTACACCCGGCGGGCCAATCTCTCGCGCCTGATGCGCCACCTCAACGGCGTGTTCACGCAGAACTTCAACCGACGGCACGCCAAAGTTGGGCACCTGTTTCAGGGGCGCTTCAAGGCCGTGTTGGTGGACCGGGACGCTTACCTGCTGGAAGCCTGCCGCTATGTCGAGCTCAATCCCGTGCGCGCTGGCATCGTCAGCGAAGCGCAGCACTGGCTTTGGTCAAGTTACCGCGCTCATGTCTGTCAGCAGCCAACGCCGCCGTGGTTGGACACGGCAGGTCTGCACGGTTACCTCTTGGGTCGTGACTGTGCCAACGCAGCAGATTCCCGGCGTGCCGCTACACGCTATGCCGCGCTGGTGGCCGCCGGCAAAGACGTGCGTCTGTGGGACCAGGCCCTGTGTCAGCAGGTCTACCTGGGCGACGCGGACTTCGTGCAGCGTATGCAGGCCTTGGCTGCGCCCAAGTCCACGGCTGCCGTGGAGGTTCCCAGGGCCCAGCGCCTGGCTGCTCGTGACCCGCGGCTCGAATACCCGACGCTGCTTGCGAGCGGCATGCCACGCAACGCCGCGCTGCACCGGGCCTTCGTGCAGGGCCAGAGAACGATGACCGAACTGGCCCGGCAAGCGGGGCTGTCTGTCTCCCGCGTCAGCCGGATTCTTGCGACCGCCGAACGGGAAGGGTCGACCCCGCCCCGCTAGGGATGCTCCCGGCTGCCAAGTCACCCCCCGCCCGGCACACTCACCCGATCTCCAGCCCCCGGACCACCCCATGACCCTGACCCGCCGCCACCTCATCACCGCCGCCGCGCTGTCCCCCTTGCTGTCGCAGGCCCAAGCCCAAGCCACCTGGCCCACCAAACCCGTTCGCATGGTCGTGCCCTTCGCCGCCGGCGGCACCACCGACATCCTGGCCCGTGCCCTGGCGCCCGAACTGCAGCGGGTCTTCGGCCAGCCCTTTGTCGTCGACAACAAACCCGGCGCCGGTGGCAACAACGGTGCGGCTGAAGTGGCCAAAGCTCCCGGCGACGGCTACACGCTGCTGATGGGCACCGTGGGCACCCACGCCATCAACCCCAGCCTGTACCCGAAGATGCCCTACGACGCGGTGAAGGACTTCGTGCCCGTCACGCTGGTGGCCGGGGTGCCCAATGTGCTGGTCATCAACCCGGCCTCGGCGGCGCGCTACAACGTCAATTCGGTGGCCGACCTCGTCAAGGCGTTGAAGGCCAACCCGGGCCGCCTGAACATGGCCAGCTCGGGCAATGGCACCAGCATCCACCTGGCCGGCGAGCTGTTCAAGACGATGACCGGCACCTTCATGGTCCACCTGCCTTACCGCGGTTCTGGCCCGGCGCTCATCGACCTGATCGGGGGCAACGTGGACCTGATGTTCGACAACCTGCCCAGTGCCATGCCACACATCAAGAGCGGCCGCCTGAAAGCCCTGGCGGTGACCAGTGGCGCCCGGTCGGGGGCGCTGCCCGAGGTGCCCACGGTGGAAGAGGTGGGCGGCCCGCTGCTGAAGGGTTACGAAGCCAGCAGCTGGTTCGGCCTGCTGGCCCCGGCGGGCACCCCTGCCGACGTGGTCAGCCGCGTGCAACAGGAAACCGCCAAGGCGCTGGCACTGCCGGCCATGAAAGAACGTCTGCTGGCGCAGGGCGCCATTCCCAGTGGCATGTCACCGGCCGACTTCGTGCGGTTCATCGCCGCAGAAACGGCCAAGTGGGCGCGGGTGGTGAAGGCGTCGGGCGCGAAGATCGACTGACGGTCCAAAGAAAAGCCGGCCCAGGGGGCCGGCTTGCCGTCGGAACTGGCTTGTCGCTCAGGCCTGGCGGCGGCGCACCATCAGGCCCACCACGCCCAGGCCGGCCAGCATCAGCGCGTAGGTGCCGGGTTCGGGAATGAAGCTCACCGTCACGTCCAGCGAAGATTCGCGGATGCCGGTGCCGGTGGCCACCAGGCGGTACAGGCCGGGGCTGATGTTGGTGTTGGCGAAGGTGGAGGTGGCAAAACCGGCCAGCGTGCCGGCGAAACTGTCGCTGGCCACCAGGGCGCTGGTGGTGGCGTTGAAGATGTCCAGGTTCACGCCGATCAACCGCGGGCCGATGCCGTCGGCAGTGCCCACTTCCCACACCGCGGCGCCGTTCAGGATGCTGGCGCTGCCGTCCACCGTGAAGGTGATGCTCTGCATCAGCGGCCCGGTTTCGGTGGTCACCAGCGTGTTCAGGCGCAGGTTGTCGCCATTGCTGAAGGGCGTGCCGAGCGTGGCGCTGGCGTTCAGCACGTTGAAGGTGACGACCTGCGTGTCGGCCAGCGCCGGCAGGCTGAATGCCGCACTGGCAACCAGGGCCAGGGCCAAGCGCCGGAAAGCGGGCTTCGACAGGGCAGAACGGGACATCAACGGCTCCACTCCGTTGTGCGCCAACGGGTAACGGAACGTACTGTGGCGAACACAAGCTAGCAACCCCCCCAGTTCAGGGGGTGCACCTGAGGGGCCCGCGACGGCCAGGCAGCCCAGGCAAGCCCGGCGCTTGCGCCCTTCCGGCACTGGCATCATCGCCCCGACACAGAACAAAGGCAGACAACAGCATGTGCGCCAGCAAGGTGGCCGAAGGCAATCAACGCGGATGGATCGTGCCGATCGGCGGCGCGGAAGAAAAGGAAAACGCCCCGGCCATCCTGCGCCGCTTCGTGCAGCTGTCGGGGGGTGACCAGGCCGACATCGTCGTCATCCCCACCGCCAGCCAGCTGCGCAGCACCGGGCCGCGTTACGAGCGCATCTTCGGTGATCTGGGCGCGGCGCGGGTCACCGCGCTGGACTTCGACACCCGGCGCGACTGCGAAGAACCCAGCCGCATCGACCGCCTGCAGCGTGCCACCGGCGTCTTTTTCACCGGCGGCAACCAGCTGCGGCTGAGCACGCTGCTGGGTGGCACGCCCATCGCCAAGGCGGTGCGGCTGATGAACGCGGCCGGCGTGCCGGTGGCCGGCACCAGCGCCGGCGCGGCATTCATCAGCGAACACATGATCGCCTTCGGCGACGAAGGCAGCACCCCCATTGCCGGCAGCGTGCGCCTGGCCGCCGGCCTGGGGCTGACCAACCGCTTCATCATCGACCAGCACTTCCGCCAGCGCGACCGTCTGGGCCGCCTGCTCACGGCACTGGCCTACAACCCCTTTGCGGTGGGCATCGGCCTGGACGAAGACACGGCAGCCTTCATCGCGCCCGACAACACCGTGCACGTGGAAGGTTCGGGTGGCATCACGGTGGTCGACGCGGCCGAGGTGAAGTTCAGCAGCATGGACAGCGTCGACGAAGGCCGGCCCGTCTGCCTGCTGGGCGTGAAGCTGCACATCCTGACGCAGGGCGCCACCTTCAACCTGCACACGCGCCAGGCCGACGCCGGCTCGCTGAACGTCCCCAAGACCTGAGGAGTTGGAAGCCCCCATGAAGATCCTGGAACGCAATGTCTACGTCGGCCCGTCGCTGTACGCGCACTTCCCGGTCATCAAGGTGGTGCTCGAGCTGGGCGCGCTGGAAGACTGGCCCACCGGCCGGCTGGGTGCCGCGTATGTCGACGCGCTGGTGGCGGCGCTGCCCGGTCTGCAGGACCACGGCTGCAGCTTCGGCGTGGCGGGCGGCTTCATCCGCCGCATGCGCGGCGACAGCGACGTGGCCGAACAGCAGCAGGGCACGTGGCTGGGTCATGTCTTCGAACACGTGGCCATCGAGCTGCAGAACATGGCCGGTGAAGATGTCACGTTTGGCAAGACACGCAGCATCGAAGGCCGGCCCGGCGTTTACACCGTGGTCTACGAATACACGCAGCGCGACGAAGGCATCGAAGCGGGTGAGCTGGCGATCCAGCTGCTGTGTTCGCTGCTGCCGGAATCCATCCGCCCCGAAGGCTCGGTTCCCGAAGACTGGGACTGGGCCAGTGCCCGCACCGACTACATCCGTTACGCCCAGCGCCGTGCGCTCGGGCCATCGACGGCTTCGCTGGTGAAGGCGGCCGTTGAACGCAACATCCCCTGGCTGCGCCTGAACGACCAAAGCCTCATCCAGCTGGGCCACGGCAAGTTCCAGCAGCGCATCCAGGCCACGGTGACGGGCCGCACCAGCTACATCGCGGTGGAACTGGCGCAGGACAAGGAAGAGACCAACAAGATCCTGGCCAACTGCGGCCTGCCGGTGCCGCAGCAGGAACTGGTGCGCAGTGCCGACCGCGCGGTGCGAGCGGCCGAGGCGCTGGGTTACCCGGTGGTCACCAAGCCTTTCAACGGCAACCACGGGCGCGGCATTTCCATCGGCCTGAAAACGGCGGACGAGGTGCGCGCCGGTTTTCTGGCCGCAGCCGACCACAGCAGCAGCGTCATCGTCGAAACCTACCTCAGCGGTGAAGACCACCGGCTGCTGGTCGTCAACGGCGAACTGATCGCCGCCACGCGGCGCACGCCGGGGCGGGTGATCGGTGACGGCGCCCACACCATCCGGCAACTGGTGGACCTGGTCAACCAGGACCCGCGCCGCGGTGTCGGCCACGAAAAGGTCATGACCCGCATCGAGCTCGACGCGCAGGCCGACCTGATGCTGAACCGCCAGGGCCTGTCCCCCGACGACATCCCGGCCAAGGACCAGGAGGTGCTGCTGCGCAGCACCGCCAACCTGTCCACCGGCGGCACCGCCACCGACGTGACCGACACCATCCACCCCGACAACCGCGAGATGGCCGTGCGTGCCGTCACCGCCATCGGCCTGGACGTGGGTGGCGTGGACTTCCTGTGCCCCGACATCACCGAAAGCTACAAGAGCGCGGAAAACGCCGGCTCGGGCATCTGCGAGATCAACGCCGCGCCGGGTTTTCGCATGCACGTGGCACCCAGCGAAGGCACACCGCGTGATGCGGCCGGGCCGGTCATCGACATGCTGTTCCCGGCCGGCGTGGCTTCGCGTGTGCCCATCGCGTGTGTTACCGGCACGAATGGCAAGACAACGACGGCGCGCATGCTGGCGCACATCACCAAGATGGCCGGTTTCACACCGGGCCTGACGACCACCGACGGTGTCTACATCGACGGCCAGCGCACCGTGGAAGGCGACATGACCGGCCCGGTGGCCACGCGCATGGTGCTGGCCGACCCGAAGATCGACATCGCGGTGCTGGAAGTAGCGCGTGGTGGTCTGCTGCGTGCCGGCATGGGCGTGCCCTTTGTCAATGTCGGCGCGGTGCTGAACGTGAAGAGCGACCACCTGGGCATGAAAGGCATCGACACGCTGGAGCAGCTGGCGGAAGTGAAACGCATCGTGGTGGAGGTGGCGCGCGACTGCGCGGTGCTGAACGCCGACGACGAAAACGTCATCCGCATGAGCGCCCACACCGACGCGAAGAACCTCTGCTACGTGACCATCCACCCGCAGGGCACGGTGTCCGGCCAGGTGGTGCGCGAACACATCCGCGCCGGTGGCCGCGCCTGCGCGCTGGAGCATGGTGTCAACGGCCAGATGATCACGCTCTACGACAAGGGCCGGCACATCCCGCTGATGTGGACGCACCTGATCCCGGCAACCCTTGAAGGCCGCGCCATGCACAACGTGCAGAACGCGATGTTCGCCGCGGCCATGGCCTTCAGCCTGGACATCAAGCTCGACGCCATCCGCCAGGGCCTGCGCACCTTCGACAGCACCTTCTATCAAGCCCCCGGCCGCATGAACGTGTGGGACGAACACCCCTTCAAGGTGATCTTCGACTACGCGCACAACGCACACGCGGTGGGTGTGATGGCCGACCTGGCCGGGCGGCTGGACGTGCGCGGCCGCCGCATCGTGGTGGTGGCCGGGCCGGGTGACCGGCGCGACGAAGACATCCGCGACATCGCCTTGGCGGTGGCCAGCCGCTTCGACCATTACATCTGCCGCCGCGACGACGGCCTGCGCGGGCGTGCCAGCGACGAAGTGCCCCAGATGATTGCCGCCGTGCTGCGCGAGCAGGGTGTGCCCGACAGCGCCATCACCCTCATCCCCGACGAACAGGAAGCCATCGACGCGGCCTTGCGCATGGGCCAGCCGGGTGACCTGCTGCTGGTGTTTGCCGACGCACTGACGCGCAGCTGGAAGCAGGTCATCAAGTTCAAGCCCGAAGCCACGCTGGCGCGGGCGTCTGCCGCCGCCGTGCCGCCCCGTGCCGAAGCACCCGAGCCGAAGCTGGAAACCGCGGCGCCTGATGATGCCGCGCCGCTGGCCGCCGGTTTCGTGCGCGACGAACGCGGGCTGCGCTTCGTGGGCGAAATGGCCGACTGATGAAGAAGGCCTGACGGTGCACGCCGACGAAGAAGCGCCGCACGCTTTCGAAGAATCGCGCCGCCTTACCGGCCCCAACCGCAGCAGCGCCACACCTGCCGTGGTGCTGGTGCCGCTGGGCCCGGCCGCGCGTGACGGTGCGGCTCATGGTCGCTGGCTGGCGCAGGTGCACGTGATGTGCAAGGCGCTGGGCTGGCCCGCACCTGCGCCCCGTGTGCACCTGCCGGCTCGTGCACAAGGTGATCGCGTCGACGTGATGCTGGCCTTTGCCGCGCCGCCCGACTCGCTGTTCACCGCCACCGAGGTCAACGAATGGGCCTGGGAACGGGCTGCTGCCGTGCACCCGGCGCAGGCCGATGCCGGGTTCGTGCTGGCGCAGCCGGCCGATGAAGATGCGGTGCAACACTTCAGGCAACGCGCCGCCGCCGAGCGGTCGCGCCCGCTGGCCCGGCTGCTGGATGCCGCAGAAACGAAGGGCCTGCCCTGTCTGCTGGACGACGACACGCTGTCCATCGGCGAAGGTGCCGGCAGCGTGGTCTACGCACGTGCCGCACTGCCGCTGCCGATGGATGTGCCTTGGCCGCAACTGCATTCGGTGCCCAAGGTGCTGGTCAGCGGCAGCAATGGCAAGACCACCACCACGCGGCTGCTGGCGGCCATGGCGCAGGCGGCGGGTTATGTGCCGGGCCTGTGCAGCACCGAAGGGGTGCTGGTGGCCGGCCGCAGCGTGCTCAGTGGCGACTACGCCGGCCCGGCCGGCGCACGTGCGGTGCTGCGCCATCCTGGTGTGACGGCGGCGCTGCTGGAAACCGCACGCGGCGGCATCCTGCGCCGCGGCCTGGCGGTGCAGCGTGCCGACGTTGCAGTGATCACCAACGCCAGTGCCGACCACCTGGGTGAATACGGCATCCACAGCGTCGAAGACGTGGCCGAAGCCAAGCTGGTGCTGGCGCATGCGGTGGCCGAATGGGGCACCTTGGTGCTCAACGGCGGCGACAGCACCTTGCTGCGCGTGGCCTCACAACTGCCCCACGCCCAGGTCGCGCGCTGGGCGTTGTTTGCGCAGCGCCACGACACCCACATCCTGGCCGTGTTGCGCCAACACGGTGGCAGCACTTGCGGTGTCGAAGGTGGCCATCTGCTGCTCAGCCTGCATGGGCAGGAACACGACCTGGGTGACGTGATGCAGATGCCGCTCAGCCTGGGCGGTGCCGCGGCTTTCAACATCGAGAACCTGGCGGCCGCCGCGCTGGCCGCCGCGATGTTGGGCTGGCCGCTGGATGCGGTCGGGCAGGTGCTGCTGCAGTTCGGCCGTCAGCCGCAGGACAACCCCGGCCGCCTGCAGGCGCTGCAACACCGCGGCGCCAGCGTCTTGCTGGACTACGCACACAACCCCGACGGCCTGGCGCAGTTGCTGACCGTGGCGCGGGCCTTGAAACCCGCCCGGCTGGGCCTGCTGCTGGGCCAGGCCGGCAACCGCAACGACGAAGCCATCGCCGAACTGGCGCGCACCGCGGCCAGCTTCGATCCCGACCGCGTGCTGATCAAGGAACTGCCGGAAATGCTGCGTGGCCGTGCACCCGGTGAAGTGCCGGCGCTGATCGAACACACGCTGCTGGCTGCCGGTCTGCCGGCCGCGCGGCTGGCCCACCAGGCCGACGAAGAGGCCGCTGCGCTGGCCCTGCTGGCCTGGGCTCTGCCGGGTGATGTGCTGGTGTTGCCGGTGCACACGGCGGCGGTGCGGGAGCGGTTGTTGGCATTTCTGGCCAGATAGTCGCTTGTGGCTGGGCCAAAGAAAAGACCCACGGGCCGGGGTGGCCCATGGGTCTTGGGTCTTGCTGAGCGGGCCCGTGGCCCGCAGGCCTTACAACCCGATCTTGCCGCTGGTGTTCTTCGTGATCATCACCGTGGCCGAGCGTGGGCGCTTGCCGGCACCGTAGCCGCCGTTCGAAGGCCACTGGCTCGTGTACTTCGTGGGGTCGGCCAGGTCGGCAGCGGCGGTGCCGTCACCCGGGTGCTGGATGTTGATGAACATCACCGTGCCGTCGGGTGTTTCGCACAGGCCCGTCACTTCGCAGTCGTAAGGGCCGACGTAGAAGCGCTTGAGGGTGGTCGCCGTCGGAGCCTTGCCCAGACGCGTGGTGACGCTGACACCACCGCTGTACCCCAGCGTGGGCGTCGTGCCGTCGCCGACGGCACCCGGCAGGCCGGCCACCAGCATGCAGTTGGTGACATCGATGTAGGCGCCGTCGTCGGTCTGGATCCAGCAGATGCCGGTGCTTTTGCTGAACACCAATCCGTCGGGGCTGGAGAAGTCGTTGTCAGCGCTCAGGCCCGACAGGTTGATCAGCGTCGCGTCGCTGCCGGCCTCAGCACCGAAGAGGTAGATGTCCCAGGTGAAGGTGGTGGCCGCCGAGCCCGCGCTGCCTTCTTTCATGCGCACGATGTGACCGTGCACGTTGCCATTTTGCGTGATGGTGCCCGAGCGCACGTCGGTGTAGGCACGCGGGTTGGAAGCGTTCACACGGGTCTGCGTGCCCGTGGGCGCCACGCGGCGGTTGCTGTTGTTGGTCAGCGTGAAGTAGACCTCGCCGGTGGTCGGGTGCACACCGCACCATTCCGGGCGGTCCATCTTGGTGGCACCCACGGCGTCAGCGGCCAGGCGCGTGTTGATCGCCACGTCGCCCGCGTCGGCAAACGCGTAGCCGGCAAAGCCGGCGACAGCCGGGTTGCTCAGCGCCAGCGGGCGCCATTCGCCGGTGCCGTCGTCGTTGAAGACGGCGGCGTACAGCGTGCCGGTGTCCAGGAACTTGTCGCCCGTGGCCAGGCGGTCGGCCGCATTGGCGTCGGCGGCGCTCCAGTTGGCGGCCGAGACCCACTTGTAGATGTACTCGTTCTGCGAGTCGCAGCCCATGTACATCGCGATCGGCTGGCCGACCACGGGGTTGCCGAAGGCGCCGCTTTCGTGCGCGAAGCGGCCCAGGCTCGTGCGCTTCTTGATCACCGACGTGGCGCTGTAGGGGTCGACTTCGACGATGTAACCCTGGGCGTTGTGTTCGTAGCGGTAGTCGTCGGCGGCGGTGGCACCGCTGACACCGATGTTCCAGTGCGCCCACTGGTCGCCGGTGCCCGAGGTTTCCCAACCGTAGCGGCTGTTGGCAGCCGAGGTGGCCGTGACATTGCGGCCATAACGCGCAAACGAGGTGTTTTCCTTGGCCGGGCGCAGCGCTTGGTCGCCGGCGGGGCGGAAGTAGTAGCCGCTCCAGTTTTCTTCACCGGTGACGAGCGTGCCCCAAGGCGTCTTGCCGGTGCCGCAGTTGTTCAGCGTGCCGCGTGTGCGGGTGCCATCGGTGGAGTACTTGGTGACCAGCAGCGGGTTGCCACGCGCCACGCCGGCGATCTGGATCTCGGTTTCGGCGGTGATTCGGCGGTTGAAGGTCGAGGCCGGCACATAGGCGAACTTGCCGTCGCTGCCCTTGCGGATCTCGACGATGGACACGCCGTGGCAGTCGATCTCGATCTGTGACTCGGTCGCCGGGCGCGGACGTGCGCTCGGGCCGTTGACGTGCAGCACCACGGGCGTGATGTACTCGTGGTTGATGCCCAGCAGGGCGCGGTCGTTGCTGTTGTCGGCGCGGGCACCGGCTGCGCTCAGACCGAAGTACTCCATGCCGTCGTGGCAGTCGCCGCTGCGCTGGTGGTAGCCGCTGTCGGTGCCGTCGTTTTTGTAGGCAGCCACGCCAGCAGCCATCGGGTCACCGGTGGCGAAGATGGTGGTGGCGGTGTAGCCGGCGGCCACGGTGGACGTGTCGGCCAGGGTCTTGCCCACGGCGGCGAAGGTCAGCGCCATCGAGGTCTGCGGGTCCACCGGCGGCGTGCCGGTGGGCGGCGCCACGGTGTTGTCGTCGTCGCCGCCGCAGGCGGTCAGCGACATCGCACCCAGCGGCGCAAACACGGCGGCCATCGCGCCGCCCAGGCCGCCACGCAGCAGGCCGCGACGGCTCATGCCCTTGACCAGCACGTCCTGGAAGTGCGGGTTGGCGCTGGTGTTGTTGAGTTGGTCATCGGGGTCGATGAAGCTGGCGTGGGGCGTGCTTCTGTCATGCATGGTCTCGGTCCTGGGTTGGGAAACAACCGAGCCATGTTGTCCAGCGCAGATGAATGTCTCGTGACGCTGGCGGGTATTCAAGCGCCGCGCAAGGCCGTCATTCGCTTGTCACGAAGGCGTGCTGGCGGCCCCGTCCACCCGCACCGCGCGCCAGGCCGCCACGGTGGCCAGCACCTGCAACAGCAGGCAGCCCGCCACCACCGCGGTGTAGCTGCCGCTGGCGTCGAACACCGCCCCGGCCAGCCAGGGCCCGGCCAGGTTACCTAACGCTGCACCGGTGTAGAGCGCACCGATGATCGAAGCCACCGCGCGAGCGCCGAAGAAGTCCATGCACAGTGCCGGCAACAGCGACACGATGCCGCCGTAGCTGATGCCCATCCACAGCGCAAACACCGCCATCGCCGCATAACCGCCAGCGCCGCCCCAGCACAAAAAGGCCAGCCCCAGCGAAGCCTGCGCCATGACCAGCGTGACGGGCCTGCCGATGCGGTCGGCCAGCGCACCGATGGCAAAACGCCCGCTCAGGCTGCCGATGCCGATCAGGCCCACCAGGCCGACGGCACGCGCGTCGGTGATGCCCAGGTCGCGCGCCGCGGCCGACACGTGGGCAAAGGGAATGAACATGGCCGGTGCGCCCAGCAGCGTCATCGCAAACAACCAGCGCCAGCGCGGGCTGCGCAGCGCCTCGCGCAAGGTGTGGCCGCTGACGGGTCGCGCCAACCCTGCCGTGGCGGCCGGCGCGCGGCGCAACAACAGCGTGGCACCCAAGCCCACCGTCAGCACTCCCACGGCCAGCAGGCGCAGCGCCATGCGCCACTGCAGCATGTCGATGGCCCAGGCCGCCAGCAGCGGCACCACCAGCGTGCCTGCGCCAATGCCGGCACTGGCCAGGCCCGCGGCCAGGCCACGCCGACGCTGGAACCAGGGTTGCACACAGCCGATGCTGGGGGCATAGACCAGGCCGATGCCCACACCCAGGCCCACACCGTAGGCCAGCGTCACCTGGTTCAAGGACGTGGCCCAGCTGCTGGCCAGCAGCCCGGCGCCGATCAACACCATGCCGCTGCCGGTGACCACACGCGGGCCGTAACGGTCGGCCAGCATGCCGGCGCCGGCGCCGAGCAGAAAGTAGATCAAGCCGGACAGTCCGAAGACCAGCGACACGTCGGCCCGCTGGGCCTGGAACTCCGCGCTGAAGGGTGCGAAAAAAGCGGCGAAGGCATACGACACACCGAAGATCACCGCCAGCGCCACGAAACACGCCCACACCACCACCCAGGCGTAACGCGGTTCGTCGTGGGCGGGGTCCATGCCTGGCAGCATAGCCGCGCAAAAGCTCAGTCGCGCCGCGCCAGCACGCCCTGCAGGCGGCGCAGCATCGGTGTCACCACCGGCACCGTCAGCATCGTGCTGCCCACCGCCATCAGCAGCAGCGCGGTGAAGGTTTCGCTGGTGATGACCTGCTTGTCCAGCAGCACGTTGGCAAAGATGATCATGATCAGCGCCTTGGTCTGCAGCAGCCAGCCGATCAGGCTGGCCTCACCCGGCTGCCACTTCAGGATGCGGCCCGCCAGGTGCACACCCACGAGCTTGCCCACCACGCTGGCGGCCAACAGCCAGGCGCCGGCGATGAACACCGTGGCCACACCGCCGTCCCCCGGCAGGCCCCATTGCGTGCGCAGGCCCGTGCTCAGGAAAAACACCGGCATCAGCACCAGCAGCACATGGTGGCGCAGCAGGTCCATCTGCTCCTGCTTGAACCAGTGCGCGTCGATCACCGCACCGGCCAGGAAGGCGCCCACCATGAAGTGCAGCCCGCACCAGTCGGCGCCCAGCGCGCAGGCAATCAGCCAGATCAGCGCCAGGTACCAGCGGTCGCTGTCGGGCAGGCGCCGCATCAGCTGGCGCAGCAGCACCGACAGCAAAGCAAAGGCCAGCAGGAAGGCTGCCTGTTTGCCGACCCGTCCCCAGTCCAGCAGGATCAAGGCCAGCACGCCCCAGATGGCGATGTCGTCCAGGCTGGCGTAACGCAGGATGCGCTGGCCGATGGGCCGGCGCAGGAGGTCCAGCTTTTCCATGAACAGGATCAGGATGGGCAAGGCCGTCACCGCACACGACATGCCCACGCCGGCCACGAATTGCCAGGTTTGTGCCTGCGGCCCCATCCAGCCCGACGACAGGCCCAGCATCACCAGCGCCGCGCCGCAGCCCAGCAACAAGGGCATGCCCAATGCCAGGCCCGCGGTGATGCCACTTTCGCGGCGGTGTTTCCAGGCTTGGGCCAGGTCGAGTTCGATGCCGGCGATGAAGACAAACAGCGACACCGCCCACCAGGCCACGCTGTTCAGGCTCTGGATCACCGCGGGGGTGAACAGGGCGCCGTGGGCCTCGGGGAGCCAGTGGCCCACCACCCCCGGGCCCAGCACGATGCCGGCCACGATCTGCACCACCACCAGCGGCGCCCAGTACTCGGTGCGCGCCAGCCGCCACACCAGGTAGGGCAGGGTGAAGACGATCAGCATCGCCACGAGGAAGAGTTCGGTGGTGTTCATCCCAGGCCGCTCAGGGGCGCGCGCAAAGCGCGGGAATGTACCTGAAGGGGGCGCCGCGCCGGGGCCTTCCCGGGGCCGCCTTCCCGGGTGTTTGCCGCGTCGCCCGGTGACCACCGTGCGCCAGCCGGTCCACGAAATGGGGCTGGCAGTGGCCGCCAGCCTGCTGCAGGCGCTGGGGCAGACACCCACCGCGCCCACCAGCTACCCGCCGCTGTCGCTGGTGGTGCGCGAGTCGACACGGCCGCTGTAACGCGGTGCGGCAAGCTGCGGTGCGGCAAGCCGCGGGTGCTGCAGTTTCTGCGGCCGTCGCTGCTCAGATACGCGACAGTGCCTGCACCAGGTCCTCGCGCAGGTCTTCCACATCCTCCACCCCCACGCTCAGCCGCACCAGCGCATCGCCGATGCCCAGCGCCGCGCGCGTGGCCGCCGGGATGGTGGCGTGCGTCATGATGGCCGGGTGTTCGATCAGGCTTTCGACACCGCCCAGGCTTTCGGCCAGCGCGAAGATCTGCACCGCTTCCAGGAAGCGGCGCGCGCCGGCCAGGTCGGTGGCCAGGTCGAGCGAGATCATGCCGCCGAAGCCACCGGGCTGCTGCCGTCGCGCCAGTTCATGCTGCGGGTGCGACGGCAGGCCCGGGTAGTGCACCCGCGCCACCTTCGGCTGGGCTTGCAGCCAGCGTGCGAGCTCCAGCGCATTGCTGTTGTGGCGCTCGATGCGCAGCGCCAGCGTCTTCAGCCCACGCAACGCCAGGAAGCTGTCGAAAGGCGACGCGATGGCCCCCACCGCGTTCTGCAAAAAACCCAGGCGTTCGCGTGTCGCCTGCAGGCGCGCTTCGGCGCCGACGATGGCCACGCCGCCGATCACGTCGCTGTGGCCGTTCAGGTATTTGGTGGCCGAGTGCACGACGATGTCGAAGCCCAGCTCCAGCGGGCGCTGGTTGTAGGGGCTGGCGAAGGTGTTGTCGGCGGCGGTCAGGATGCCCCGTTCGCGGGCGATGGCCGCAATGGCCTTCAGGTCGGCCAGCTTCAGCAGCGGGTTGGTCGGTGTCTCGACCCAGATCAGCCGGGTCTGCGGCGTGATGGCCGCCAGCAGGTTCTGCGGGTTTGTCAGGTCGACATAGCTGAACGACAAGCCCGCGCTTTCGCGCCGCACCTTGTCGAAGAGGCGGAAGCTGCCGCCGTAGATGTCGTCGCCGCTGATCACGTGTGAACCGGCCGGCAGCAGTTCCAGCACGGTGGCAATGGCGGCCAGACCCGAGGCAAACGCAAACGCCGCGGCGCCACCTTCCAGGTCGGCCACGTTGCGCTCCCAGGCCCAGCGTGTGGGGTTGTGGCTGCGACCGTAGTCCAGCCCCTTGTGCACACCGGGGCTGCTCTGCACATAGGTGCTGGTGGCGTAGATGGGCGGCATGATGGCGCCCGTGCTGGGGTCGGGCGACTGGCCTGCGTGGATGGCGCGGGTGGCGAAGCGGTGGGTCTTGTCGTTGTTGCTCATGGGGTGGTCCATCACGCCAGGCTGCGGCGCAGGTGTTGAAGGAGGTCGAAGCGCGTGACGAGGCCGTGAAAGCCCGACGCGTCGGCAATGATGGCCACCAGCCCGCGGTCCAGCACACGTTGCAGCGCGTCGATGCCGGCGTCGGGCAGCAGGGTCTCGAGCGCGCTGCTCATGGCACCCGACACGGTGTCGTGGAAATGCGCCGCGCTGCCACGCAGGCGCAGCAGCAGGTCGGTTTCGTCGATCACGCCCACCAGCCGGGTGCCTTCCAGTACCGGCAGTTGCGACACCTCGGCGGCGCGCATGCGCTGGAAGGCCACCAGCAGCGTGTCGGCCGGCGTCACGCTGACCACGCCACCGTCTTCGTTGCGGCGCGAGATCAGGTCGCGCAGGTCGCCGTAGCGGGGCCGGGCCAGCAGGCCGGCGTCGACCATCCACTGGTCGTTGTAGACCTTGCTCAGGTAGCGGGTGCCGGTGTCGCAGACGAAGCTCACCACACGCTTTGCTGTGGTCTGCTCGCGGCAGTAGCGCAGGGCCGACGCCAGCAGCGTGCCGGTGGACGAGCCGCCGGCAATGCCCTCGCGCTTGAGCAGTTCACGCGCCGTGGCAAAACTCTCTTCGTCGCCGATGGAGTAGGCCGCACGCACGCCCGACAGGTCGGCGATGGACGGAATGAAATCCTCGCCGATGCCTTCGACGGCCCACGAACCCACGGGCCCGATGACACCGGTCTTGATGTAGTCGCACAGGATCGAACCCGCCGGGTCGGCCAGCACGAAGGCGGTGCTTGGCGAGACCCGCTTGAAGAAGGTGGTCAGGCCCGCGAGCGTGCCACCCGAGCCCACGCCGCAGACGATGGCATCCACGTCGTGCCCCATCTGCGCCCAGATTTCGGGGCCGGTGCCGGTTTCGTGCGCCAGCGCGTTCGTGGGGTTGTTGAACTGGTCGGCAAACCAGGCGCCCGGTATGGTGGCGCTCAACGCCGCAGCGCGTTCCTGGTAGTACTCGGCATGGCCCTTGCCGACGTCGCTGCGTGCCATGTGCACCTCGGCGCCCATCGCCTTCAGGTGCAGCACCTTCTCGGGCGACATCTTGTCGGGCACCACCAGCACCACGCGGTAGCCCTTGGCACGTGCCACCAGCGCCAGGCCCAGGCCCGTGTTGCCGGCGGTGGCTTCCACCACCGTGCCGCCGGGCAACAGGCGCCCGTCGCGTTCGGCGTCCTCGATCATGGCCACGCCGATGCGGTCCTTGATCGAGCCGCCCGGGTTCTGCAGCTCCAGCTTCAGGAACAGCCGGCAGGGGCCGGTGTCGAAGCGGGTCACTTCCACCAGCGGCGTGTTGCCGATGAGGTCGAGCACCGCGGGCCGGGTGGCTGTTCGAGTGTCGGGCATGGCGCCTCCTTTGCCGCAGTGTGCAGCCCGGGGCCGTGGTCTGCAAGCCACCGCAGCGCATCAGCCTGTGCGCCGCGACAATGAACACGGTGGAATCAGCAGATGCAGCAGACAGGCCACCTGCTGCAGGCGGGGCTGGCGGCGATCAGCTCATCGTCGCTTGCGCCTCCAGACGGTCGCGGCCGCGGGCCTTGGCCTGGTACAGCAGCTGGTCCGCGCGTTCCAGCGTGGCCTCCGGCAGTTCGCCCGGGCGGTGCATCACCAGGCCGATCGAGACCGTGAAGCTCAGCGCCGAGCCATCGGCCAGCGGCAGCTGCGCCGCGGCAACACGCTGGCGCAGCCGCTCGGCCAGCGCGGCCACGGCATCGGCCTGTGCATCGTCGAAGACCACGACAAACTCCTCGCCGCCCCAGCGGCCCACGGTGTCTTCGCTGCGCACGCTGTGGCTGGCCACGTTTGCGAACAGGCGCAGCACCTCGTCGCCCACGGCGTGGCCGTGGCGGTCGTTCACGAGCTTGAAGTGGTCGATGTCGAGCAGCGCCACCGCAAAGGGGCGTCCCCGCCAGGCCCTGGCCTGGGCCTGCTTCAGCACATCGTGCATGTGGCGGCGGTTGAACAGGCCCGTGAGTTCGTCGCGCACCGCCAGTTCCTGGATGCGCGCCAGCGCTTCGGCGAGTTCGCGACGCTGCTGACCCAGCCGTGCCCGCAGTTCGCTCAGCCGCCCCGCCAGCAGCGCGATCGGCGGGATCGAGAACAGCAGCAGGCCGAACACCAGCAGTTCCTCAACGGGTGGGTAACGGTGCGGCTGCAACTGGGCGAGCACGGCCATCACCACGCCGAAGGCCAGCAGCGTGGCCACGGTGATGTGCTGCACCTGCCGGGCGGGCAGCGCAAAGATGCTGAAGACCAGCGCCAGGCACGCCATCGGCACCGCCAGCAGGCGCAGCGGGCCTGCCAGCGCGTAGCAGACGACGGCGGAGCCGATCGACCAGACGATCTGCGGCGCTGTCAATGCAGGGTCGCGCAAGTGGGCCGTCCAGCCGCGCGCCAGCGCCAGCCAGACCCCGGCGCTGAACAGCATCGACAGCGGTGCCCACACCGTGACCGCCATGGCGTCGGCATGGCCCAAGGCCACCACCCCCACCATCAGCAGCACGCTGCCGCCCTGCGCCAGCAGCGCGGCCAGCACCTGCAACCGCCAGGCGCGCACCCGCTCGGATGGCAGACGCCCCAGCCCGGTGGCGTCGGCCGCGGACGGGGCGTCGGGGGTGTGCACCACGGAGCCTCTCATCAGCGGATTTTCGGCCGCCGCTGGCAGAACTTGAACCGTTGCCTTCTTCTTGCCGCCGCTGCCCTGTCGCTGGCCGCAGAACCCCGTGTTCCTTCGACGAACGCTGCTCAAGCGCCACCGCGTGCTGCCCGGTTTCGACCTGGCGCTGGGCTTTGCGCTGCTTGGAGGAACAATCGCAGCGCGCTGCCCCAGCCAGCGTCGACACCATCGAACCGCATTGCCGAAGGAAACCGCCGTGAACAAACCCCCGCTGACCATCCGCATGCACGAGCGCGACAACGTGGCCATCGTGGCCAACGACGGTGGCCTGGACGTGGGCACGGTGTTGAGCGACGGCCTGGTGCTGGTCGACCGAGTGCCCCAAGGCCACAAGGTGGCGCTGGTGGACATCTCCGACGGCGCGCCGGTGCTGCGTTACGGTATCCCCATCGGTCATGCGCTGAAAACCATTCCCGCCGGCAGCTGGGTGCACGAGCGCCTGCTGCAGATGCCCGCCGCACGCGGGCTGGAAGGCCTGCCCATCTCGACCGTGAAAGCGCTGGCGCTGCCGCCATTGCAGGGCTACACCTTCGAAGGTTTTCGCAATGCCGACGGATCGGTGGGCACACGCAACATCCTGGCCATCACGCAGACCGTGCAATGTGTGGCCGGTGTCACCGACTTTGCGGTCAAGCGCATCAAGGCCGAGTTGCTGCCCAGGTACCCGAACGTGGACGACGTGGTGTCGCTGGAACATGGCTACGGCTGCGGCGTGGCCATCGACGCACCCGACGCGGTGGTGCCCATCCGCACGCTGCGCAACATCAGCCTGAACCCCAACTTCGGTGGTGAGGTGATGGTGGTCAGCCTGGGCTGCGAAAAGCTGCAACCCGAACGGCTGCTGCCGCCGGGTTCGTTTGCGATCGCCGACGAACGCAAGCCGGAAGGCAGCGCACTCGACGTGGTCTGCTTGCAGGACGACGCCCACGTCGGTTTCATGTCCATGGTCGACAGCATCGTGCGCCAGGCCGACACCCACCTGCAGCGCCTGAACCAGCGCCGCCGCGAAACCGTGCCGGCCAGCGAACTGGTGGTGGGTGTGCAATGCGGCGGCAGCGACGCCTTCAGCGGTGTCACCGCCAACCCGGCGGTGGGCTTCTGCACCGACCTGCTGGTGCGCGTCGGCGCCAGCGTGATGTTTTCAGAGACCACCGAGGTGCGCGACGGCATCGACCAGCTCACTTCACGCGCCACCACACCCGAAGTGGCCCGGCGCATGATCGAAGAGATGGCGTGGTACGACAGCTACCTGCAACGCGGCAGCGCCGACCGCAGCGCCAACACCACGCCGGGCAACAAAAAGGGCGGCCTGTCCAACATCGTCGAAAAGGCCATGGGGTCCATCGTCAAAAGCGGCAGTGCACCCATCAGCCATGTGCTGGCGCCGGGCGAGAAGCTGAAGCACAAGGGCCTGACCTACGCCGCCACACCGGCCAGCGACTTCATCTGCGGCACGCTGCAGTTGGCCGCCGGCATGAACCTGCACGTGTTCACCACCGGCCGCGGCACGCCTTACGGACTGGCCGCGGTGCCGGTGATCAAGGTGGCCACGCGCAGTGACCTGGCGCGCCGTTGGCACGACCTGATGGACATCAACGCCGGCACCATCACCGACGGCACCGCCACCATCGAAGACGTGGGCTGGCAGCTGTTCCACCTGATGCTGGACGTGGCCAGCGGGCGCAAGAAGACCTGGGCGGAACAGTGGAAATTGCACAACGCGCTGGTGCTGTTCAATCCGGCGCCGGTGACTTGAGGCAGGGCTGCTTGCGCGGCCCTCAGCCGACGGTGATGACGGGCGGCTTCCTGGCAGCTCGTCCTGTCGATCGGTGACGCCAGCCTGCGACCGAGGTGGCTCCGCGCGAGCACGCTGCGCGTGCCGAGCGCCTCTGGGCGGTGGCCGAGTTCGGGCTCCCTCGGCTGGCAGGTGTCGGCACCGTGGTGCGGGCCTTGCGGCGCTAGACTTCCGTGCGGGCCGCACACATGACGCCGAAAGTCTTCATCAGCAGCACTAGCCAGGACCTGGCGTCCTACCGTCGGGTGGCGATCGACGAATGTGTGCGCGCCGGCCTGATGCCGCTGGTGATGGAGTTCTTCGAGGCGATGTCGCTGGGAGCCACTGCGGGCAGCCGGCGCAAGTTGGACGAGGCCCATCTGTACGTCGGCATCTTTGCCCACCGTCACGGGTACGTGGAGGCCGGCGAGTCGGCCAGCGTCACCGAGTGTGAGTTTGCGCATGCCGGTGAACGCGGCATCGATCGCCTGTGTTTTCTGGCCGAGCCCGGCCACGCGCTGCCAGTCCAGCCCGAAAGCGCCGAGCAGGCGGCTGCCCAGCAGAACTTCCGGCGCCGCGTCGAGACGCGGCTGATCCGCGCCATGTTTACTACACCGCAGGATCTGGGCATCAAGCTGGCCCATGCCCTGCTGGCGTGGAAGCAAGGGGATGCCAAGGCGCGCTGGCCGCAGCCGCGGCTGGATGTACAGCCCAGCGCGGCCGGCCCGGCCGCACGCTGGACCTACCGCGCACGCGAACGCCGCTTCGTCGGCCGCGCGGAGGCCTGGAGCAGGCTGCAGCGCCTGTGCGACGCCGACAGTCTGGCCGCCTGGCAGGTGGTGTGCGGGCCGGGTGGCACGGGCAAGAGCCGCCTGGCCCAGGAGTTCTGCCTGGCGCTGGGCCAGGGCTGGAGAGCTGGCTTCGTCACCGCCCGCCAGGTCTTCGACTGGACGGCCTGGCAGCCCAACGCCGACAGCTTGCTGGTGCTGGACTACGCCGCCGAGCGCCTCGAAGAAGCGCAGGCCATCCTCGCCGCGATGTCGAGCCACGGCGCGCCCGGCCACAAGCTGCGGCTGCTGCTGATAGAGCGTGACAGCGAAGGGGACTGGCTGCGCCAGGTCGCCGGGCACCGCTCGGGCGCGTCCGCCAGCCACGCCCTGCGTCATGGCGAGCCGCCGGTGGTGCTGCTGCCCTTGAGTGACGACGAATGCTGGGCCCTGGCCGTAGAAGCGGCACAGGCACAGCAACTGCGGCTGCCGCCGCGTGCGGTCTGGCTGTCGCAGCTGCACCGGCTGGACCCCGAACGGCGGCCTCTGTTCGTGGCACTGGCGGTCGACGCGCTGGCGGCGGGCCGGGGCATCGCCCATGGCGACAGCGCCAGCCTGTTGCACGACCTGATCGCGCGGGAGCGCCAGGCCTGGGCGGCGCGTGGCATCGGCCCGGCCTACCAGAACCTGCTGGTGCTGGCCACTGCGTGTGGCGGCCTGCCAGAGGACGCGCTGGCCGCGCCAGCCGAGCCTGGATGGGAACTGCCCGTCGATCAGAGCTTCGACGCCGAGTCCTATGCCGCGATGGGCCCGGGCCGCCGCGCCGATGGCAGCCTGGCGCCGCTGACGCCCGACCTGATCGGCGAGTTCCTGGTGCTGGAATCGCTGCGTGGTCGCAGCGCCAGGATCACGGCGGCGCGCGCGCAGGCGCTGGTGCATGCGGCGTGGCGGCGCTGTGGGGGGGCATCGCGCCAGAAGATCGGGTCTGTGGCCTCATATGAGTACGCATCACCTTGGGCGCTTTTCGTCAGCCGTTGCCTTGACGATTTCCCGCTGCATGACTGCACCCGGTCGCTGCTGCAGCCGCCACCTGCCGACGCCGAAGGCCGCCGCTGGTGGCCACGCATGGTGTCGCAGGCTGTGCACCGATATGCCGCGTTGGGGCAATTGCAGACTGCGCAGTCGTTGTTGGCTGACCTGCTGGCGGCCGATCACGCCGATTCCGCCGAGGCTGGCACAGCGGCCCTGCGCGCCGGCCTGTATCTGCTGCCCGCGCTGGCAGCTGCCGGCCAGATGGATGCCGCGTCGGCATTGCTGGCGCAGAGCGTAGCGCGGGCCGAGCCTGGCAACGAGGCGAAGGTCGATTTCATCGAGGCAGCGGCGATCACCGTCGGCATGCTGTGCCGTGCTGACCACACGGCACTGGCACAGGCTGTGGTGCAGCAGCAAGGTGAACTGCTTGCGCGCCTGGGAATGGGCCACCCGCCGCGCGTGGCCTATGCGCAGAGCCTGTCATGGCTGGTGCGCACCCGCAGTCTGGGCCTCGCAGCGCGCGAGGCGGCCTACGCTGCGCTGAGGGCTTTCTGCCAGGTGCATGCCGAAGACGACGTCTCCACCTTCGTCGAGCTCGCCCTGGCCGCCGAGGCGCTGTGCGATGACTACAGCATGCCACCTGTGTGCGAGGCCGACGCCATCAGGATGAACAGCACCATCCGCAGCCTGATGCATCTGCGCGAACGCACAAAGATCGTGGCTCGCGATCCGCGCGACTTCTGGTCGATGGAGGTCGTAACCGACGACATCCGCACCATCCGGCTCGCGTTGGCACGCTCAAACATCAGCGTTGTCAGCATCCACACCAAGGCACGACGCCATGCCGAAGCGAGTTGGGTTTTAAGGGAATCCAGCGTTCTCAATCGACCTTTCGGCTTGGATGCGGACTTTGCACGCGCCTGGGCCGCGGCCGTCAGCATGCATGCGCTGGCCTTGGCCGAACAGGATGAATTTGAAGCGGTGCCCAAAGCTGTGGCGGCGATCGCCGCCGTGGTCGACCAGTTTGTCAGCGAAGCGGACGGCTTCCTCAGGCTGGCATCCAGTCTGGCACGGACCGGCTTGTCGCGGGCCGCAGCGCGTGCCAATGCCGCTGCGGCAGAGGCCATCTTCGAGGCTCTGCATGCGCTGGCCCAGCAGCCGCAGGCGACTGACGAGACCCGCGCCGATATCGCTGAAGGCGCGCTCTGCTTGTTGACGACACCTGACCTAATCGAGACGCGGGATACGCAGCGCCGCATCGCCCGGGACGCGGCTGCAGCGATGCGCTCCCCCGTCTTCCTGCAGCGCCTGCACCAGCGCGCGAGGCCCGGCGATGACATCGCCGGCGTGTTGGACTTCATCGACAGTCTTCGCGACGACCAAGCCTGAGCCCCCGCCGTGACCTACCGGTCCACCCACCTTGCCACCAGCGTGGTCGCCACGTCCGGTGCCGCCAGCGCGTCTGGCCGGAGCACCAGCGGCTAGTTAAGCGGCGGCTCCCGCGCGTCGAATTGCTTGGCCACCACCCCGGCCCGAAGAAGGTTCGCAGGGAATCGGGACCACACCCGCCACGGTGGCCGCCTGGTCCAGGTACGACCAAGCAAAGCGCAAGCCAGGCGAGGCGTTGCGCAGGTCGGAGCGTCAGCTTTGGGGAAATGAGATCCGGGCAGCGCGTGTCGCTTCAGGGTCGGTCACAGCCGACCGCCTACGTCGGCTCCCCGGCCGCTCAACCTGAGGGTCAGCTTTCCGGTGGTGAGATCGCTCACCCTGCTGTCGCTGACCGACCCTGAAGCGAACTTTGCTGCGCCAAGCTGATTGCCGCAAAGTCGGCGCAGGCATGGGGCGCCTGACACCGGCGATGCGCCGAGTCGAAGGTGACTTATCCGGGCTGGTCTGATCGTGCGTGCCCCAGCGTGAGGGTGCTCTGGATCTGCGCACGACTGAAGGCGATCTGATCCTGATCAAAGGAGGCGCATACGCACGCCCAATTTATTCGACTGGCTGCTCCTGGTGTCGGGCGATGCGCTTGATGGTCAGGGCGATGTCTTCCGGCGGCAGCACGAAGTCGACGCATCCAGTAGCGATCGCGCTTTCGGGCATGTCGGGTTGCTTGGCCGTGTCCAGTTTTTGCGCGATGGTGATGCCGCCCACCTGACGGATGCCACACAGCGCCGCCGCACCGTCGCCATCGTAACCCGACACGATGACGGCAATCAGCTTGCCGTCCCAATGCGCGATAAGCGAGCGCAAGAAGACCGTGATGACATCGGGCCAGCCCCGTGGCTTGGATATCGGCCTGAGCTGGAATTCGCCGCCCTCGGCGTGCAGATCGCAGTTCTCTGGAATGATGAATACGCGGTTGGGTTCGATCAGCAACCGGTCGCTGATCAGATCGACGGGCATTCCCGTGTACTGCGGCAGGATGGTGTGCAGTTGCGTTGGAAAGCGGGTGATGTGGTTGACGATGACGACCGCCACGCCCAGATCGACGGGCAGGCATTTGAGCAGCCGGATGTAAGCGTCAAGTCCGCCGGCCGAGCCGCCCACGCAGACCACTGGGAAGTCGCAGCGCATGGCCCGGCGGGTGCTCCGCAAACCGCTGCCGTCATCGGGCAGGCGAGGTCCTCGCGGTGCGGGGTACAGCCTGTTGCTGTACTTTGGAGGGTCTTTCAAAGTCACTCTCCCGGCGCGCGACCGCGAGCGCTCTCACGCCCAAGGTGACAGGCGCAAAGCCCGCAGTCATCCACGTGGAGTGTCATCGAGCGCTTGGTACAGGTCCGTGCGGTGTCAGACAGAACGGTGCTGAGGTTTGTTGCCGCAAGACTGATTTGTTTCGGGTCACGCCCCACGCTCGATGCCCAACGGACAACATGAGCGTGAATGCATGCCTTTGGCATTGACGTTCCCATGGAAGATAGCGAGCACTTCGACGGTACGACTTCGGAGTGAGCGTGGCGAGCCTCGCGGGTTGTGTCATCGTGCCTGCACGTCGGTCCCGGTGAGCATGCCTAAACCCTCGCTCTTGAGGGCTTCGGCCAGTTGCATTGCGGTTCATGCAAAGTCCTGCGTCGGCAGCTCCCCGCCTTCGCTGCGGATCAGGACGCCGGCGCGGCGCAGGTTTCATGGTGGCCAAGACACATTGGCCCAAGCCATCGGCCCACGCCGCGTAGCCCTGGCACTGGGGTGGAACGCGTTCCGAACGCTGCGCGGCACGTGGTCATTCACCGGGGTGGGTGTTCTGCACCGCACCGACGGTGCGTTCTGCGAGGGTCACGATGCAAGCTGATCTGCAGCGACCACGCTGACATCCAGCCGCCATGGCCTGCAACGGCAAGGCGCATTCGCGGGGCCATGCAGTGCACTTCCTGGAGAAGCCGTGAACAAGAAGTCGGACAGTCCGCACCCTGTGTCGGCAAACAATCCCTGTCCTTTCCTGCGTGCGCTCGTGGCGACGGGCAAGTTGGCCGATGACCGGGAACCGCTTGCGAAGGTCGCGGCCGTCGTGGCGACCACGGCCCGCGCCGGTGATGGCCGTCCTGTGCTGCCGCGCAAGGCGGTGTTCGCCATCGCCTCGGTGGCGAACGGCTGTAGCCCCCTGTCGCTGGTCGCCACCCAGTGGAACGGCTTGCAGTTGAATGCGCTGCGCGGCGGGCCTCTCGACAAGAAGGGCGTGGGATCGGGGATCCTGAACGCCCGAGGGCTGGTCGATGCGAAGGAGGTGTCGAGACTGCAGGGCTTCGCCAAGGAGAAGTCGAACGCCGATGGTTCATCGGAGCTCGGCCTGGGGCTGGCGGAACTGCGCGCCTACATGGACGCCAACTTCGCGCGCGCTGCGGGACGCAGGCGGTTGATTGATCGAACGTTGATGCTGGGCGAGTGGCCCGTTTTGCTGAAGGTGATGGGCAAGGACGGGCCGGGCGGCAGGTATCTGGGCCTTCAAGACGTCATAGATCTCTTCAAGAACCGCCACTTTCCGGAGCGCATGAACAAGCGCTTGCGGACCGGTGCGTAATCGCCGAACAAGCGCGCCGACTTGCCGAAGGTGGGGTTCGCAAGGGCGTAGGCGACAGCTGGCGCTTCCACAGCCGACTCGGACGTGGCAGTGGCCTCCTGCGGGGGTCGGGCCTTCGTGCCGTACGCTTGGCATTCGCCGTGGGCACTTGTGCGGTGTTGAGTGTTTGGCCCTTGGCCAGGAGCCCCACGCGCCCGGCGGCAAAGCTGACGGCCATGGGTGTCGGGTGATGGCTGACCGCCGTAGGCCACGAACGGCGGCTTCGTAGATGCGGAACGTGAAAGAGCCGGGCCGGTCGTCGGGCAGCTTCGGCGCGCGTCGATGGGCTGGCAGGGGTCCTAAAAGGACCTTCGATCCGCAGGCCAAATGAAGACACGCGGCCGCGCAAACCCCTTGGCAAAGTGCTTCTCGATTGAACAGGCGTCGCGGTTTTTTGCCGCGGGGGCTCGCGGTGAAGTCGTTCAAACCCCAGGCACAAACACCATCGCGATGCTGACCCACACGCCGAAGCTGAAGTAGGGCGTCAGCCACAGCGCATCGGCCTTCCACGCCACCCAACTGCCGCTGCGTTCGCGGCGTTGCCAGGCGTCGCGGGCGCCATGGTCCAGGCGCATGTAGGTGCTGCCGCGGGTACGCCCCAGTCGGTAGCGGCGCCAGTACATCGGCGCGTCCACGGTCAGCACATAGGCCACGAAGGCCACCGAGCAGACGACGCCGAAGACAGCCAAGGTGTTGACCCAGCCACTGCTGTCCAGGGCAATGATGGCCAGCAGCGCCGCCATCCAGGAAAAACCCGCCGCCCACAGCATGGACTCGACGGCCTGCGTGACGTGGTTCAGTGTCAGCACGCTGTGCCAGCAGAAACCTTGTGCCACCACCATGAACACCGGCACCGCCCAGGCCGCCTGCTGCACCCACGGCAGGCCGGCATGCAGCCCCAACTGGTGGACCAGCAAGCCCAGCTGAACCGCAAAGCAGATCTCGGCCACCGTGGCCGCGGCCCGGCCCAGGAAGATGCTGGACAGCTGCGTGTCCACCACGACCAGCCGCTCCAGGTCGACACGTGGCAGCACCGACCGGTAGGCACACACCAGCACGTAAACACCCGACAGGGCCAGCTGCAGACCCCCGTGCACACCTTCCACCGGCCCGAGGTGCCACACGGCCAGCCACAGGCACACATTCAACGCGGCCAGCGCGCACAGCGCGCGCCACCACGTCAGTACCTGGGCGTCCGCGTCAGCGAGTGCCAGCGCAATATGGTGTCGAAACGATGACATCGGGCAATCAGCTTAACCGACCGACGCTGGCGCAGCATGCAGGCAACTACCCGGGTCCTGCCCTGTGCCGGGAAGAGCGGGTTCCAGGTGCGCAGACGTACAGACGGGCGGCACTCCCGTTCCCAACATCGGGCTTATGCGGAGCTTGAACGGGTGCTGCCCGCAGACGATGGACACCGGGCATCGAGCAGGGGGTGCGGCGCCGCAAGCGCAGCGCGCCACGCACCTTGCATACTTCTGAAAGGCGCCATGTTTTTTCAACGTTTGAAAGCACCCGGTCTGGGGCAGAACTCCTACGTGCTGGGCTGCGGGGACGGCCTGGCCGTAGTGATCGATCCGCGCCGCGACGTCGACGAGTACGTGCGCCTGGCCCGCCAGAACGGACTGTCCATCACCTATGTGCTGCAGACCCACCGGCAGGAAGACTTCGAGCTGGGTTCGCGCACGCTGGCGCAGATGACCGGTGCCCGGATCGTCGCTGGAAGCCACCCGCTGTTCGACCAGGTCGATGTGAAACTGGAAGACGACGCAGAACTGCAGGTGGGCACCACCCGCTTCGTTGCGCTCGCCACGCCAGGCCACACGCCCGAAAGCCTGTCCTATGCGGTTTACCTGAAGGACGCCGGTGACAAGTGCTGGGGCGTGTTCACCGGCGACGCGCTGTTTGTCGGCGACACCGGGCGCACCGACCTGCCCGACCCCGACAAAACCGGCGACAACGCCGGCATCCTGTACGACGCCATCCACCGCAAGATTGCGCCGCTGGGCGATCAGACCTTGCTCTTTCCGGCGCACGGCGCGGGCTCGGCGTGCGGCGGCAACATTTCGGAGCGCGACGACTCCACCCTGGGTATCGAAAAAGAAAGCAACGCGGTGTTCAAGGACAGCCGGCGCGACTTCGTGGCGCACAAGCTGGCCGAGAAGATGGCGCGGCCGCCCTACTTCCTGCACATGGAAAAGGTGAACCTGCTGGCCGGAAGGCCGCTGCCTTGGCCCTCCACCGTCCAGGTGCTGCAGCCCGCTGATTTCCAGCAACGGATGAAAGAGGGGCTGGTCATCGACACCCGCTCGCCCGAAGCCTTTGCAGCGGCACACATTCCCGGCGCCCACAACATCTGGCTCGAAGGCGTGCCGGCCTTCGGTGGCTGGATCGCCACTGAAAGGACACGGATCTTTCTTGTCGCGGACGGGCCCGAAGCGGGCGAACTCGCGGTGCTGTCACTGGCACGCATCGGCATCGATTCGGTCGAAGGGGTGCTGGCCAAGGGCATGGAGGCCTGGCGTGACCAGGGTCTGCCGATGGAGTCGTTCGCGACCACCAGCGCGTCGGAAACCGCCATCTGGATGCAGCAGGGCCGTGTTCACGTGCTCGATGTGCGGGACGATTACGAATGGGACGAAAAGCACATTCCGGGTGCGGTGCACCGTTATGTCGGCCACCTGGAGGACAAGCTGCCGCTGCTGCCCAAGGACAGCGACATCGTCGTGCATTGCAGCGTGGGGCACCGCTCGGGGCTGGCCGCCAGCATCCTGAAGCGCAACGGGTTCACGCAAGTCCACAACATGCTGGGCGGTTTGACGGCGTGGGAGAAGCTGGACCTGCCGCTGGAACGCGCGGGCGAAACCAAGAGGACCGACTGAACATGCAAACGGCATCGGGCGCCTGGTCGCCCTACCTCGTGGGTGCCTTGATCGGGCTGCTCTCGATGGCGACCTTCTATCTGTCGAACAAGCCGCTGGGTGTGTCGACCGCCTACGCGCGCCTGGCGGGTCTGGTCGGGTTCCTGTTTGCCAGGGGTCACACCCGAAGCTTGACCTTCTTCCAGGAGACCCCACCCAAGGTCGAATGGGGCGTGATGCTGCTGATCGGCATGCTGCCGGGGGCCTTCATCGCTGCGGTCACGGCTGGCGAGTTCAGCGCCGCGTGGGTGCCCGACTTGTGGGAACAACGTTTCGGCCCCGATGTCGTGTTCCGCCTGGGAGCCGCGTTTGCGGGCGGCGCGGTCATGGCCTACGGCGCGCGGCTGGCGGGTGGATGCACCAGCGGCCACGGCATCAGCGGCGCATTGCAGCTGTCGGTGAGTTCGTGGATCGCGCTGGTGAGCTTTTTCCTGGCCGCGGTTGCCACCGCCCATCTGCTGTACCGCGCGTGAAGGGCGCGCTGAACTCGGTCGAGGAGGATCTGGCCGCCGCCGCTGCGCCGGTGCTCGTGATCCCGGCGCCGGCGCAGGAGCCGAAGCACCGTGAAGGCGCCGGCAAGTCGGATTCGGCGCGCCAACGGGTGCTCGGACTGCTGTTCGGCGTCGTGTTTGGCTTCCTGCTGCAAAAGGGTGGCGTGGCCAGGTACGAGGTGCTGATGGGCCAGTTCTTCTTGACCGACTTCACGGTCATCAAGGTCATGCTGACGGCCATCGTCGTCGGCATGGTCGGCATCTTTTCGATGCGCGCGCTGGGTCTGATCGAGCTGCACGTGAAGCCCACCCGCTACGCCGCCAACATCGCGGGCGGCCTGCTGTTCGGCGTCGGGCTTGGCCTGCTGGGCTATTGCCCCGGAACGGGTGTGGCCGCGCTCGGGCAAGGCAGCCTCGACGCGATCTCGGGCATCGTGGGCCTGATGGTCGGCAGCTACTTCTACGCCGAGACCTCGGGCTATCTTGCTGCGACGATCCAGACCATCGGCAACCGGGGCCGCATCATGCTGCCCGACGTGCTGGGCATGCGGCTCGCAACCTTCCTGGTGGTTTTTGTGCCGCTGCTCGTCGTGGGCCTGTGGGTCATCGCGCGGTGGGCGCCATGAAGGCTCGCCCATGCACTGAGCCTGGCCGCTTGACTGCATCGACGGCATCCACCCAGGACTGGCGGCACAGACTCAGCCCGCATGGCTCGCAAACCGGTAGCCCACGCCGCTTTCCGTCAGCAGCCACTTCGGCTGTGACGCATCGGCCTCGATCTTCTTGCGCAGGTTGCCCATGTGCACCCGCACGTAGTGCACGTCTTCGGCGTGCTGCGGGCCCCACAGTTCCTGCAGCAGGAAACGGTGGGTCAGCACACGGTCGGGCCGGGCGGTCAACAGCAGCAGCAGGCGGTATTCGATGGGCGTCAGGTGCACCGGTTCGCCAGCGCGCAGCACCTTGCGGCGCGCGCGGTCGACGGTGATGTCGCCGAAGTGGATGACGGCTTCTTCGGCGCCGGCGTGGTGCAGCCGCCGCCGCAGGTGCGCGCGGGTGCGGGCCAGCAATTCTCCTGACCCGAAGGGCTTGACCAGGTAGTCGTCGGCGCCGGCGTCCAGGGCCCGGATCTTGTCCCGCTCACCCGAGCGCGCCGACAGCACCAGCACCGGCGAAGAAGACCAGCTGCGGAACTCGCGGATGAAGTCGACGCCGTCGCCGTCGGGCAAGCCCAGGTCCAGCACCACCAGGTCGGGCCGGCGGGTGCCGGCTTCGATCAGGCCGCGCTGCAAGTTGGCCGCCTCGGTCACGTCGTGGCCTTCGGATTCGAGCGCCACCCGCACGAAGCGCCGGATGTCGCTGTCGTCTTCGATGACCAGCACACGCGAGGGTGGCGTGTCGGCGGCGGCGGTGCCCAGGGGACTCATGGTCCTGTGCCTTCCGCTGGTGTTTCCGGCGCTTCTTCAGCTGGCGGTGAGGGCGGCGGCGAACCGCGCGGAAAGCGCATCACGAAACGGGCGCCGCCGTCGCTGGCCGTCTCGGCGCGGATGTCACCGCCATGTGCCACCACGATCGCCCGGCACAGCGACAGACCCAGGCCCACGCCGGCCGTGGCGCTTTCCTTGTCACCCCGTTCGAACTTCTTGAAGAGGTCTTCTTCGCGGCCCACCGGCAGGCCGGGGCCGTGGTCGCGCACCGACAGTTCCACCGTGTCGGCCGTCGACACCGCGGTGATCTCGATCACCGTGCCCTCGGGCGTGTACTTGACCGCGTTTTCCAGCAGGTTCACGAGCACCCGTTCCATCAGCACTGCGTCCAGCCGCACCCACGGCAACTCATCGGGCAGCGTGACCTGCACCCGGTGCCGCGCCAGCAGTTGCGCCGTGGCGGCCAGTGCGCTGCCCACCCCTTCTTCGAGCGGCTGCCATTGCAGGTCCAGGCGCACGGCGCCGGACTGCAGGCGGGCCATGTCCAGCAGGTTGTTGGCCAGCGCGCTCATGCGCCGCGCCGAACTGGCCATGGCGTCGGCGATCTCGGCCTGCTGCGCACTGGGCGCAGGGCGGGTCAGCCGCAGCGATTCCGCCAGGCCCACCAGCGAAGCCAGCGGTGTGCGCAGGTCGTGCGAGATGGCCGACAGCAAGGCGTTGCGCAGCCGTTCACCTTCAAACTCCAGCGCGGTGGCCTGCGCCACGTCGATGTAGTGGATGCGTTCCAGCGCGCCGGCCAGCAGCGCAGCGCAGGTGCCGAGCAATTGCCGTTCGTCGGCCGACCAGTCCTGGTGTGTGCTGCGCTGGACCGCCAGCGCACCGCGCACCGCCATCGTCGCGCGCAAGGGCAGCAACAGCACGGGCAGCCCGGCGCCATTGTCCGCGCCGCGTCCCGCCTCTTGTGCGTGTTTCACCGTGGCTTGCGCAAGCGCCGTCATCTCGGTCGTCGGTGCAGCGCCCAACACACGCAGGCTGTCGTCGCGTTCCAGCACCCACAAGGTGGCCTGGCTCTTCAGCTGTGCCTGGGCGAATCGCTGCACGGCTTCGGCCACCTGCTCCGGCGCCAGGGCTCCGCCCAGTTCGCGCGAGATGTCGTACAGGCTGCGCACACGCTGTTCACGAACTCGAGCAGCCATTGCCTGGGCTTTCAGCCCGGCGGTGAGCTGGCCCACCACCAGCCCCACCAGCAGCATCACGGCGAAGGTGAAAAAAAAGCGTTCGTCGGCGACGGCCAGCGAAAAACGCGGCGGCACGAAGATCAGGTTCAGCAGCAGCACCGACAGGCCCGCGGCCAGCAGCGCAGGCCCACGCCCGAAACGTGCCGCCGACAGCACCACCGCCAGCATGAACACCAGCACCAGGCTGGCCACGTCCAGCGCACCGGCCAGTGGCGCCGCCAGCAGCGCCGCGCCGGCGCAGATGGCCGACGCACCCGCGTACCCCACCCAGGCGGGGCGGCTCGGCAGCAGCGGTGCAGCGAGCTGATCTTCTTTCATGTCGGCGCTCACGAAGGCACTTTAGTCGACCGTTGGCGGTGCTTTGCACCGCAAAAGCCACGGCCCATCAAGCAGACAACAAGACTGCAGTGGCCGGCATCAAGAACGCATCAAGACGGGCTCTGCGGCCTTGGCCCGGGACTTTGTGCTGCCCAGAATGCACCAGCTTCTGTGTCGCCATGCAAAAACGTCTGCTCCACCCCAGCCGCACCGTCGCGCTGCTGTTCCTGCTGTTGATCGTGATCGGCACCCTGCTGCTGCGGCTGCCGCTGTCGCAGGCCGAAGGCCAGGCGGCACCTTGGCTCACCGCGCTGTTCACCGCGGTGTCGGCCGTGTGCGTGACCGGCCTGGTGGTCGTGGACACCGGCACCTACTGGTCGCCAGCGGGCCAGTTCATCGTGATGCTGCTGTTCCAGCTGGGGGGCTTCGGCTTGATGACGGCGGCCGCGCTGCTGGGCCTGATGGTCAACCGCTCGCTGCGCCTGCGCACCCGCCTGCTGACGCAGGCCGAGACCCACACCATCGGCCTGGGTGACGTGTCCAGCGTGGCGCGCGTGGTGCTGGTGGTCACGCTGGTCTGCGAAGCCGCCATCGCGTTGGCGCTGACCCTGCGCCTGCACCACGGACACGGACTGCCCTGGGGAGACGCGGCCTGGAGCGGTGTCTTCCACGCCATTTCGGCCTTCAACAACGCCGGCTTTTCGCTGCACGCCGACAGCCTGATGCGTTACGCCACCGACGCCTGGGTGCTGGTGCCGGTGATGCTGGGCATCGTCATCGGCGGCATCGGCTTCCCAGTGCTGCAGGACATGCGCGCCAAGCGGCTCGACCCGCACCGCTGGTCGCTGCACACCAAGTTGACCCTGGCCGGCAGCGGTGTGCTGCTGGCCGGTGGCGCCTTGATGCTGTTGCTGTTCGAGTGGTCGAACATGAAGACGCTGGGCCCGATGGCCATCGGCGACAAGCTGTTGTCGGCCCTGTTTGCGTCGGTGTCGGCGCGCACCGCGGGCTTCAACAGCATCGACATCGGCTTGCTGTCGCACGAAAGCTGGGCGCTGCACTACCTGTTGATGTTCATCGGCGGTGGCAGCGCCGGCACGGCCGGTGGTGTCAAGGTGGCCACGGTGGTCATCCTGCTGCTGCTGGTGGTCGCCGAGGTGCGCGGCCGCCCCGACAGCGAAGCCTTCGGGCGCCGGGTTTGCGAATCCGCGCAGCGGCAGGCCATCACCGTGCTGGTGCTGGGCAGCGCGATGGTGGTGCTGGGCACGCTCGTGATCCTGCGTGTCACCGAGCTGCCCACCGACAAGGTCATCTTCGAAGTGATTTCCGCTTTCGGCACGGTGGGCCTGTCCACCGGCATCACTGCCGAACTGCCGCCCGTGGGCCAGCTGATGCTGGTGCTGCTGATGTACGTGGGCCGTGTCGGCACCATCACGCTGGCCACGTCGCTGGCGCTGGGCGAACGGCGCATGCCTTACCGCTTTCCCGAGGAGCATCCGATTGTTGGGTAAATTGTTCACCGAGCAGTTCGCATTCGCCCAGGGCGACAGCGTCGTGGTCATCGGCCTGGGCCGTTTCGGCGGGGCCGTGGCGCAGTCGCTGATGAGCCTGGGCCACGACGTGATGGGCATCGACCGCGATGCCGATCCGGTGCAGGCCTGGGCCGACCGGCTGACGCACGCGGTGCAGGCCGACGCGACCAACGAGCTGGTGATGCGGCAGCTGGGTGTGGCCGACTTCCGGCATGCCATCGTCGGCATCGGCGACAACCTGGCCGCGAGCCTGATGACGCTGATGGCGCTGACCGAACTGGGCGTGGGCGACATCTGGGTCAAGGCGCTGACCGAAGACCACGGCAAGATCGCGCAGCGCATGGGCGCGCACCACGTGGTGTTTCCGGAAGCCGACATGGGCGAACGTGTCGCGCACCTGATCTCGGGCCGCATGATCGACTACATCGAGCTCGACGACGGTTTTGCGATCGCGAAGATCCACGCGCCGGCCATCACCTTCGAACGTTCGCTGGCCGAGTCGGGTGTGCGCGAGAAGTTCGGTGTCACGGTGGTCGGCATCAAACGCCCCGGCGAAGACTTCCAGCACGCCACACCCGACAGCCGCGTGCAGGCCGGCGACCTGCTGATCGTGTCGGGGCCGACCGCGCTGGTGGAGAAGTTCGCGGGGCGGGCCGGTCGGTGAGCGCGACACGGACGCCGGCCGCGGCTGCCCATCGCGCATCGCCGTGCGGCTCAGCCCCGCCCGGCTGGCGCAAACAGGCTTGGCTGGCGGGCCAGCAGCCACGCAGCGCGTGAAATGCCCAGCACCGCCATGCCGGCCGCGATGGCCAGCCATGTCGGCAGCGAAACCGCGCCCAGTGCCATTGCCACCATCAGCGAAGCCGCCAACACCATGGGCAGGACAAAAACCTGCGGCGACCGGCCCTGCGGCCGGCCCGTGCCGGCTGCGTGGGCGGGCAACTGCCAGCACAGGGTCAGCCCGCTGAGGGCCGCCACCGTCCAGAACACCAGGGCCTGGCTCAGCACGGCCGTGCCCGGTATCGCCAGCGCCACCACGATGAAAGTGATCGCACACAGGCCCTGGAACTGCAGCAGCAGGTGCAGCACCAGGCGGCCTGGCAGACCCGGCTGCCCCCGATGGCCGGGCGCCAGCGACAGCAGCGCACGTTCAGCTGCGGTGCGCGCCACCGCCACCCGTGTCTGCTGCAGCAAACTCAGGCTGAAGGCCAGCGCTGCGAAGCTGGCATTGCCCAGGCCGCTCATGCGTTCGGCCGGTGGCAGCCAACCCAGTGCGATGGCCGAGCGGAACAGGCCGGCCAGCACCACGAACACGGCCGAATAGCCCAGCACCGTCATGGCCTGCACGCCCGACTGTGCACCCGGCCCCAGCGCCAGCAGCAGCCGCGGCAGCACATCGGTCCTTGCGGTCAGGGCGCGCTGCTGCGCGCGTGCCATGGCCCAACGTGCAGGGCGCCGAAACTGCGCTGCCAGCCTCCCAGCCAGACTGTCAGATGCGTGGGTGCCGGCATGGCCGTGCAAGACCGCGGCGCCGCCGCTGGCACGGGCCGCCGCCCGCTGCGCCGTCCACGTGCTGTACCAGCGGGCATGGCCAGCGCCATCGGTCTGCAACAAGGGCGCCAGCAGCGCCGCACCGGCCAGCAGCACCAGGCCGCCGCTGGCAAAGGGCCGTGCCGCGGCGCCCTGGTGCACCGACTGCCAGGCCAGGGCCAGCGTGCCTTCCGATGGTGCCCACGGCCACAGAGCCAGGGGCATCCAGGCCACCGCCCACAGCAGGGGCGCACGCATGCCCCAGGCCAGCACCAGCAACCACAGTGCCCAGGACAGGCCGATGCGCAGGGGCGAGCCCAGCCAGGCCCAGGACAGCAACAGGCCCAGCCCCGCCAGCCCCGCCCAGCCGAGCCACAGCGTGGCACGCAGGCGCGCCACATGCCCCGGCACCAGGCGGTCCAGCACGGCCTGGTTCTGCAGCAACAGGTTCGTGCACAGCAGGGACCAGGCGGTGCTGGACACGATGATCAGGAACACGAGACCCGCCATCAGTGCCAGGCCACGACCCCAGGCCAGTCCGATCATCAGCACGACGGCGCCGCCCGACAACAGCCAGGCAGCCAGACAACGTTCCCGGCGCGGGTGGGTGCCGTCGTGCCAGGCCGCCTGGCCCGGCCCGTGCCAGAGGGCGGCCAGCGAAGCGGCGGTGTTCATGCCGTCAGCCCCATGAACAGGTCCTCCAGCGTCACCGGGCTGGCTTCCACATCGGCCGGCAGCTCGGCAGTGTGGTCACCACGGGCCAGCAGTTGAACGCGGCCTGTTGCTGCGGCCGTTGGCAACGGGCCGGGCAGCGCCTGCAGCCCGTGCTGCGCCAGGTGCAGCCGCACCGCCGCGGCCGGGCCGCTGAGCCGGCGTGTGCTGTCCATCAACTCGTCCAGCGGCGCCTGCAGCACGATGCGCCCGCGTGCCATGAAGGCCACCTGAAAGGCCACACGCTCCAGGTCGGACAGGATGTGCGTGCTGAAGACCACGGTGGTGCCGCGGTCCAGCACCTGTTCCACCAGTTCACGCAGGAAGTCGCGCCGGCCGGCCGGGTCCAGGCTGGCCACGGGTTCGTCCAGCACCAGCAGCTCGGGATCTGGCGCCAGCGCGCGCACGATGGCCAGCCGTTGCTGCTCGCCACCCGACAGGCGCGCGATGGGTGTGTCCGGCGGCAGCGCCCAGCGCGACATCAGGCCGTCGGCCTTGGCCGTGTTCCAGCGGGGGTAGAAGCTGCGGAAGTACTGCAGCAGCTGGCGCGGCGTGAGCCAGTCGAAGAGGTCGCTGCGCTGGGGCACGTAGCCAATGCGGGCGCGCAGGCTGTCGTCCAGCCGTTCGGGGGCGCAGCCGAACAGGGTCACCGTGCCGGCCTGCAATGCACGCAGGCCCAGCAGGCTTTCCAGCAGGCTGGTCTTGCCCGCGCCGTTGCGGCCCAGCAGGCCCACCACCTGGCCGGGATGCAGCTGCCAGTCCAGGCCGTCCAGCACGGTGTGCTGGCCGTAGCGCAGCAGCAATCCGCTGGCGCTGGCCGTGGCGGCCGTTGCAGGCGCGCTTGTGCTCAGGCCCAGCCCGGACTGGGGCAGATGAAGGGGCGTGGCGGGCAGGGCGTTCATCGCGGCTCCTCGTCGAGCAAGGTCTTGAACAGGGCCAGCGCCTGTTCGGGGGGCAGTTCGAGCTGGTGCGCCTCGGCTGCCGCGCGCTGCAGCGCCGGCCGCAGCAGGGCCATGCGCTGGGCTGCCGACAGTGCACGCCGATGCTGCTGCGCCACCACCATGGGCAGGCCGCGCCGGCGTTCCAGCAGGCCCTCGGCTTCCAGCAGGCTGAAGGCCTTGGACACCGTCATCGGGTTCACCGCCAGCGCTTCGGCCAGTTCACGCACCGAAGGGATCTCGGCGCCGGCACGCAGCTGGCCGCCGGCAATGCGCCGACGCATCTGCTCCACCAGCTGGCGGTAGATGGGCTCGGTGGCGCCGGGGTTGATGCTGAACAGCTCGTGCATGGACGGGGTTCGGGGTGCACGTGCCACCGGCGCGGGGCCGGGGCACGGGCGTCTGTGTGTATGACTACATTAATACACTAGAGCCCGGGCTGTCAAGCCGCGGCGTGCCGTGCCGCGGCCCGCCGCGCCGCCGATCAGCGCGGCTTCACTGGCTGGGCCTCGGTGATCGTGGTGCCCGGGTACAGCAGCACCTGCTCACCCTGGCGCAGCCCGTCCTTGACCCAGGCCCAGTCGGCGTTGCGGTCGTGCAGCGTCAAGGCCCGTGCCCGCGCATGCCCGGCCTCCAGCACCCACACCCGCCAGCCGCTGCCGTCGCGCACCAGCGCTGCGCTGGGCACCCGCAGCACCGAGGTCTGCAGCGAAACGGTGATGCGGGCGTCGACACGGAAGCCGTCGCCCAGCGCGGGCGTGGCCGCCGCAGCGGGTGCGGCGGCCGCGTCGACGGGTGCCAGGTCCACCAGCACATTGACCCGTTGCTCTTCGATGCCCAGTGCCGACACCTTCGTGAAAGCCACCGGCTCGATGCGCCGCACCAGGCCCGGTCGCCTGGCGCTGCCACTGCCGAAGGACAGCTGCACGCGCGCGCCGGGTGCGATGCGTTGCGCCTCGCTGGACAGCACGTCGATCACGGCTTCCAGCGCCGAGGTGTTGCCCACGTCCAGCAGCGGCTGGCCGGCGCTGACCGGTGCGTCGCTGTCCAGGTGCAGGCGCAGCACCTGGCCGTCCACGGGGCTGCGCAGTTGCCAGACACCGGCCGTGGCGCTGCCGCTGGCCGGCTCGGCGGCACCCAGGGCGGCACGGGCTTCGTTCCACTGGAAGTCGGCCGCCCGCTGCTGCGCCTGGGCTACCTCCAGCGCCTGCTGCGCGGCCTGCCGAGCCAGCTGCGCCTGGTCGCGTGCCGACGGGGCGATGAAGTTGTCGCGCGCCAGTTGCAGCGCACGGTCGGCTTCCAGGCCGGCCTGCGCCAGCGCGGTTTGCTGCCGCTGCACCTGGGCCGCGGCGGCACGCCGGGCGGCGTCGGCGCTGCCCACCCGCTGGCGCAGCACCTCACGCGCACGGGCGTCGATCATCTGCGGCGACACCGGCCGCAGGCTGGCCACCACATCGCCGGCGCGCACGGTGTCACCCACCTTCAGCTTCGGTCTTTGCAGTTGCGCTGCCGTCGGTGCGCTGATGACGTAGCGTTCCTTCAGACGCAAGCGGCCGTCTTCTTCGATGACTTGCTCGAAAGCACCCATGTCGACGCTGGCCACGTCCACCACCAGCGGGCGTGGCCGGTAGGCCCAGTAGAGCAATCCGGCCGCGGCCACGGCGAGAGCCGCAAAGGCCAGCCAGCGGCGGCTGCGGGTCCAGGCAACTTGTGTCTTCATTCGCGAACTTTCAGGACAGCCACCAGGTCCAGCCGGTCGATCTGCCGGCGCACCAGCAGCGCGCTGGCGATGCCGGCGGCCAGCACGATCAGCGCCGCCGAGGCATAGGTGGCGGGTTCGATGATCACCGGGAAGTCGATGCTGTCCGACGACATCAGCTGCATCATCAGCGTGGCCAGCGCCCAGCCGGTGAAAGCGCCGATGGGCAGGGCCAGCAGCAGCTCGGCGCCCAGTTCGGCCAGCAACAGCACCGAGACTTCGGCACGTGTCATGCCCAGCACCCGCAGGCTGGCCAGTTCCCAGGCGCGTTCGGACAAGGCGATGCGCGCCGCGTTGTAGATGATGCCCACCGCCATGGCCACCGCAAACAGCGTCAGGATGGCGCTGAACACACCCATGTTGCGCGACGTCGTCTTGTCGAAGGCAGCCATCGAACCGGCCTTGTCGAACACCGAATTGATGTGCGGCGCCGACTTCACTGCCGACCAGAAGCGGCTCATCTCGGCCGGGTCGACACGCAGTGCGGCGTTGGCCACACCTTCACCGTCGCGCGCGACGCGGTTCATCGTGTCCAGGTCCATGAACAGCAGCTTGCCGAACATGGTCTGCACGATGTCCACCACCGGCAGTTCGGCGCGCACGCGGCTGTAGAGCCTGAACTCGACCTCGACACGGTCACCCACCCGCGCGCCCATCTCGCGCGCCAGCATGGCCGACAGCACCACGCCATGTGCGGGCAGCGACACCGGGCCGCGCACTTCGTCGACAACTCGCATCAGCTGCGCGTCGGCCACGTAGCCGGTGAGCGCGGTGTCGACGCGGTGGCCGCCGAAGTGCACCCGCACCGGCTCGCTGCGATAAGGCTCGGCAGCCATCACACCCGGCAGGCGCTTCAGGTCGTGCACCACGTTCACCGGCACCGGGCGGTGGAAGTTGACCAGCACGTCACCTTGCTGCACCTGGCGGAACTGCACGTCGACGATGTGTGCGATGGCGTCCAGCCAAAAGGCGCCCGAGATCTGCAGCGCCACGGCCAGCGAGATGCCGGTGACGGTGAAGGCGGCACGCAAGGGGCGGTTCTCGAAGTTGCGGATCACCATGCGTGCGCCGGTGCTGACGAAGCGGCCCAGGCCGATGCGTTCGATCAGCGTCGGCTTGAACACCGGCGGTGTCGGCGGCATCATGGCCTGGGCCGGGCGCAGGCGCACCACGGCGCGGATGGCGGTCCAGGCGCCGGCGGCCGCCGCGCCCGCGGCCAGCAGGGTCGACACGACGATCAAGCCCGGGTGCGTGATGTAGCGCAGCGAGTTGAAGCGGAAGACCTCGTCGTACAGGCCCAGCATGGCCTTGCCGATGAGCAGGCTCAGGCCCAGGCCCACCGCCACGCCCAGCCCGGCAATCAACAGCGCCAGCTGGATGTAGTGCCAGGCGATGGCCGCGTCGCCGTAACCCAGCGCCTTCAACGCAGCAATCTGGCTGCGCTGCGTGGCCACCTGGCGGCTGAGCACGACGTTCAGGATGAACATCGCCACGGCCAGGAAGATGGACGGCAGCACCGTGCCCATCACCTTCAGCTGCGCCAGTTCGTCGCTGACGATCTTCGTCGACAGCTGCTTGTCGCGACCCACGGCGCCGATGGCGCCATAGGGTTCGAGCAGGCGGTCCACCTTCAGCAGCACCGGTGCCAGCGCCGCGCCGGCGTCCAGCCGCAGCGTCAGGTGGTTGAAGGCGCCCTGCATGTCGAAGGCGTGGCTCATGCGGCTTTCGTCGACCCACCAGATGCCGAAAGACGTGTCGTCGGGTGCGCCGCCTTGTGAAGCAAACACGTACTCGGGCGAAGCCACCGTGCCCACCAGGTGCACGGCTTCGCGCTTGCCGTTCAGGATGGCGTGCACAGTGTCACCCGGCTGCAGGCCACGCGCTGCCGCAAAACGGTCACTGACCAGCGCTTCCAGTGCGGTGCCGGCTTCGGGCCAGCGGCCGCGTTTCAGGCTCAGCGTGTTGATGCCCTGGCGCTGGGCGTGCACACGCGCCAGGTCCAGGCCGATGAAACGGCCGGTGACCGGCGGTTCGACACCCGGCAGGTCGATCTGGGCGTCGAACAGCACCTCGAGCTTGACCTCGGCCACGCCGTCCAGCGCCGCCAGCCGGTCGCGCAGCACCACCGGCGCGCGCCTGACGCTGGCAAACACGTCGGCCAGGCGGTTGTCGCGGTAGAAGTCGTCGCGCGAACTCTGCAGCGACGCGTGCACCGAAAACATGCCCACAAAACCGGCCACGCCAATGGCCACCACCACGGCGATGGTGGCCGCCTGCGTGCGCAGGCGCAGCAGGTCGCGCCACAGCTTGATGTGCAGGGCTTTCATGCGGGCTTCACCACTTCAAGCCTGCTGCCGCCACCTTGTGCGTGTTGACCTGAGTCTCGGCAATGCGCCCGTCGGCCAGCCGCAGCACCCGGTCGGCCATGCCGGCGATGGGGGCGTTGTGCGTGATCACGACAGTGGTCGTGCCCAGTTCGCGGTTCACCTGTTCGATGGCCTGCAGCACCATCACGCCGGTGGCGCAGTCCAGCGCGCCGGTGGGTTCGTCGCACAGCAGCACCGCCGGGCGCTTGGCGATGGCCCGAGCGATGGCCACGCGCTGCTGTTCGCCCCCCGACAGCTGCGACACGAAGTGGTCCATGCGTGCGCCCAGGCCCACCAGCGCCAGCGCGTCGGCCGGGTCCATCGGGTCGTCGGACAGGTCAGTGACCAGGGCCACGTTTTCGCGTGCCGTCAGGCTGGGGATCAGGTTGTAGAACTGGAACACGAAGCCCACGTGCTGACGCCGGTAGCGCGTGAGTTCGGCGTCGCTGGCGCCGTTCAGTTCGTGTGTCTGGCCGTCGTGGGTCCAGCGTGCAGAACCGCTGCTGGCCATGTCCAGCCCGCCCAGGATGTTCAGCAGCGTGGACTTGCCGCTGCCCGATGCCCCCAGCAGCACGACGAATTCGCCGCGCACGATGTCCAGGTCCACACCACGCAGCGCGTGCACGGCCGTGGGGCCGTCGCCGTAGACCTTGGTCAGGCCACGGGCCACGAAGACGGGTTCGGCAGGCGGTGGGGGTGATTCGTTCAGCACGACGGAGCCGTGTTCATGGCCAGGAGCGAAGCGACACGGAAGTCGGCAGGCAAAGCAGCATCACCCGACCGGTGGCCTGGTGACTTCAGCATAGCCAGTGCACTTGCGCGGGCCGTTGACACGGATCAAGTTGACGCCGGCCGCGCCGCTTCACAGCGGTGCGCTTCAGGTGGGCCTTGTGGCCGACTGCCGGCTGCGCCATCACAGGCGTGTGTACTTCTCTGATCGCCCGCGTGACTTGTCGACCGGGTACTTGATCGCATTGGCATCCATCTTCCGCGACACCGCGGCCGCCAGGTCCACGCCCAGGTCGTGGCACAAGTAGGCCAGCAGCATGCCGACATCGGCCAGCTCTGCTTCGATTTCGTCCCGGCGCTGGTCGACGACCTGGGCCACGTCGGCGTCCTTGGCCCAGATGAAGTGCTCCAGCAACTCCGACGCTTCGACGGACAGGGCAGTTGCAAGGCTTCGGGCATTGTGGAACTGCTCCCAGTCGCGCTCGGCGCGGAAAGCCAGCAGACGCTGCGTGAGTTCTTCGGGCAAATGGGTCATGCCTGAAACCTGTTCTTGAGGTGCCATTGCAGGCGGTCCGGGTCGGGGCGGTATTCCGGTCGCGTCGGGGTGACGGTCAGTGGCTGACCGTCCATCCGGTAGTAGGCCTTGCCGTTGAACCACGCTTCGCGGATGCGTGGGCTGACGCGGATCGTCATGTCGGGCGTCACCGACACCAAGCCGGCATCGAACAAGCGGTGGAAGTCGGCCCGCAGCAGCAGACCGTTGCGCACGTCATGGGCACCTTCCTCGGCGTAGGGCACGATGTGGGCGGCCTCCAGTGCCAACAAGGTGCTTTCGCCAGTGATGGCGCACTTGCGGTTGTAGGCCTCGGTGACGACGACGCGGAACGAGCCCTGGCCGAGCCGAGGCCGCATCAGGATGGGCTCACCGTACCGTGCTGGCGGCTCGTTCACGACCACCACGCCGCCTTCTGCGGTCTCGGCCTGGGCTTCCAGGCCACGAGCGAGCAGCGGCAGCACATGCGCCCAGATCGTGGCGCCATCAGCTTCCTCGGTTCTGTACATCTTGCCGCGGACGATGTTGGACGACCAGCCTGGCGGATCGGGTAGCCAGTCCTTTGGCGCGAAGAAGACGGGGTTGGCGATGACCTGGCAGGTGATCTGGGTGAGCGGCGTGCCGCGACCGGCCAACGGCCCCAGAAGCTCACGCAGCTCTGTCAGTGATGCCGCGCCGTTCTTCGGCCCAAAGATCTCCCAGGCCAGCTCGAGCGGCAGCACGCTGCGTGTGATGAAGTAGCCTGCACCTGCAATGTGGTTGTAGGGGCGCTTCACCTTGAACACAAACGGCATGCCGCTGGCCGCGCTTTCGAAAGCCGGGCGCACCGATGGCTGCCAGAAGTTCACCTCGTCCAGGTGTTGCGAGGCCAGGAACTGGAACCATCGCGTGTCGGTGGTGCCGACCCAGAACATCATGATGGCAGTCCTGACCAGTGGCACTGTCGGGTCATCACGAACTCCTGCTGCTTGGTCTGAAGCGATGGCCGCATGGTGCCTCGCCGACGTGCGACAAGCGCCCCAATTCAAGTGTCAGTCCCGCCACGGATCGATCACTTTTGCCCCGGCCGCTTCGAACGGGCCGGTGTCCCTGGTGGCCACCGTCAGGCCGTTGGCCTGGGCAATGGATGCGATGTAGCCATCTGCGCTGGCGATGGTAAGGCCCGATGTTCTGGCCTTGGACATCAGCTCTGCATAGGCTTGGGTGCAGCCCAGGTCAAAAGACAGCACACGACCGGCAAACAAGGGCAACACCCGCCTTTCCAGGCTCTCTTGCAAACCCGCCCGGCGCCTGCCGGCAGGCAGCAGCGCCACGCCGGCACGCAGTTCGGCCACCGTGATGGCAGAAAGAAAAAGCGTTTCCAGTGGCTGTGCGTCGATCCACGCGACCACGCGACCTTCGGGCGCCTGGCGCAGCGGCTCGGTCACGACGTTGGTGTCCAGCAGAATCACTCGAAGCTCACCGGGCGACTCGAGACCTTGCTGTGCACCTTCTCGAAAACCGCGAACTCGCTTTCGCTCAACTTGGCCCGCCGCCCCATGTCGGCCAGCAGTGAACCCAGTTTCACCCGTCCTTCGGGGCTGACGGCGGACTCCAGAATGCCGCGCACTTCGGCTTCCATGCTGTGCCCGTTCTGCGCGGCCCGCACTCGCAGGGCGCGATGCACTTCATCAGGCAGGTTTCGAACGGTCAACATGGCCACTTCAAAGCTCCCTTGTGCATTCGGTGCATGCATACTATCGTTTCGCCTGCATTTTGTTCAACCGCTTGACGAGGTGGCCGCGCCACCCGCCTGGCGCAGCGCTGTGCCAGGCAAGGATCCCAGGCGTGGGTTGCTGCTGATGGGGGCGAACACGGTCTGGTGGCGCGCGACCACGCCACCGCGGCGCCGCGGAACACGTCCAGCGAACGCAAACGTTCGCCGGTTGCGCCGCTCGCCAGCATGCTCAGCCCAGCGCGCCCTGCACGCTGCCGTCGGCGGCGGCCAGCATCGCTTCGGCCTGCGCCACGTCCACGCCGGCTTTCAGCATCACGATGGCCACCTTCACACGTGAGCCGCAAGCCGCCAGTGCGGCTTGTGCATCGGCCTCGGCCGCGCCGGTGGCACGCACCGTCAGCCGCAGTGCACGCGCCACCAGCTTGTGGTTGCTGGCCCGCAGGTCCACCATCAGGTTGCCGTAGACCTTGTGCAGCCGCACCATGACGCTGCTGCTGAAGCTGTTGAGCGCAATCTTCTGCGCCGTGCCGGCTTTCAGGCGGGTGCTGCCGCTGATGACCTCGGGCCCGGTGTCCAGCAGCACGCCGATCTCGCAGGCCGCGGCCAATGGCGCGCCGGCGTTGTTGACGATGCCCACCGTCAGCGCGCCAGCTGCCCGTGCGGCCTCTGCCGCACCCAGTGCGTACGGCGTGCCGCCCGATGCGGCCAGCAGCAGCACCACGTCTTGCGCCGTGGGCTGCAGTGCCCGCAGGTCGGCCGCGCCTCGGTCGCGGCTGTCTTCCGCACCTTCCACGGCCAGGAACATCGCACCTTCACCCCCAGCCAGCAAGGCTGGCGCACGTTCACGCGGCCAGCTGAAGGTGGGGTGCAGTTCCACCGCGTCCAGCACACCCAGGCGGCCGCTGGTGCCGGCACCCACGTAGACGATGCGGCCACCGGCCTGCAGGCGGGGCACGGCCGCGTCCACGGCCTGCGCCAGCTGCGGTGCCGCCGCGCGCACGGCCAGCGCGGCCAGGGCCTGGTCGCTGACAAAGGCATCGACCAGCCGAGCGGTGTCATAACGGTCCAGTGTGGGATGTTCGGGGTGCGGCTCTTCGGTGCGCAGTGGTGTCATGGGGCGGCTCCGGGCAGGCTCAGGATGTGTTGCGGGCTGGCGTTGCCGACTCGGTCGATGGCGCTCACCGCCACGCGGTCGGCACCGGCGTGTTCGAAGCTGCGCTCGGCACCGGGCAGCACGCTGAAAGTCCAGCTGCCTTTCAGCCGCCGCCACACGGCCCAGCGGGTGGCAGGTTCGCCAGCGCCGGGTTCGATGAGCACGCGCCTGGCGGACAGTCGCAAGGTGGGCGCGGGGGGCGGCTGATCGTCCAGCCACGGTGTGGCGGGCACCAGCGCGGGCTGCGTGTAGGTGCCGGCCTGCAGCTTGCTCGACAGGCCGTCGCGGTTCTGCATCAGCGCGACCATGCTGAAGTGGATGTGGCCGGTGGCGCGTTCGCCACGCTGCCTTTGCAGCTGCACCTGGTCGATGATTTCCTGCGCCGCCCAGGCCCGTTGCGACAGCGGCGCGCCTTGTGTCACCAGGCTCGTGAAGAGGCCCGGCCACAGGTGGCGGTTCAAGGTGTTTTCCGCCACCCAGTGGTCCAGCAGCACTGGGAAGTGCAGGCCTTCGCGGTTGATCTGCCAGTACAGCTGCGGCGCCAGGTAGTCCAGCCAGCCTTCGCTGAGCCAGCGTTCGACATCGGCGTACAGCTTGTCGTACTGGCTGAAGCCGATGACGCCTGCAGGCCGACGCTCGGGCTTGCCCACGCCAAAGGGGCTGATGCCAAAACGCACCCAGGGTTTGATCTGGTGGATGGTGCTGTGCATCTGCTGCACCAGGCTGTCGACGTTGTTGCGCCGCCAGTCGTCACGTGCCAAGGTGCCGCCGCCCAGCCGGTAGCGCGCCCACGACACGTCGTCGGGGAAGGGTACGTCGACGCCGCCCGTGGCCGGTGCCGGTGGCACCGTGACCGGGTAGGGGTAAAAGTAGTCGTCGATGTGCACACCGTCCACGTCGTACCTGCGCACGACGTCGGCCACCACCGCCAACGTGTGTGCGGCGGCGGCGGGTTCGCCCGGGTCCATCCACTGCTGGTCGCCATAACGTTTGACCAGAGCGGGTTGGCGCACCGCCAGATGCGGTGCTACCTGCGGTGTCTTGGCCGAAGAATGGCGGGCGCGGTAGGGGTTGAACCAGACGTGCAGTTCGATGGCGCGGCGGTGCGCTTCCTGCACCCAGAAGGCCAGCGGGTCGTAAGCCGGTTGAGGCGGCTTGCCTTGTTCGCCGGTGAGGTATTCGCTCCAGGGCTCCAGCGCCGACGGGTACAACGCGTCACCGGCCGGCCGCACCTGCAGGATGATGGCGTTCAGGCCCAGCGTGCGGGCCCGTTCCAGCATGGCCAGTGCCTCGCTGCGCTGGGCTTCGGCGGGCAGGCCGGGTTTGCTGGGCCAGTCGATGTTGGCCACCGTGGCCACCCAGGCGGCGCGGAATTCACGGGGCGCGGGTGGTGGCAAGTCGCCTGCGGCCAGCGGCGGGGTCGACGGAGGTGAGGGTGCTGCCGCGCCAGCGCTTGTTGTCGGTGCAGCGGACGGGGTCGGTGCAGGCGTTGGTACAGGCGTTGGTGCCGGCGTCAGCACGCAGCCGGCCAGCAAAATGGTGGCCAGCAGCCAGCTCAGGATGTGTCGCATGGGTCGGAATTCAGTCACCGCTGGGCAGCGGCACGGGCAGCACGGGCGGGAGCGCCGCTGAAGGCGCCACACCAGGAATCGGCCCCGGCACCGTCAGCACATGCAGCAGCGCGGCGGTTTCTGCATCGGGCTGACCGCTGTAGTTGGCCGGCCGGTAACGCATCTGGAAGTTCATCATCACACGCCGGGTCTGTTCATCCCACAGGCCCGAACGTTCGATGACGTAGCCGTGTTGTGCCAACGCCGCCTGAAACCAGGCTGCGTCGGGCAGCGCAGTGGCAAAAATGGCTTGCTGTTGCGCCACCAACTGGGCATCGGGCCAGGGTGGTGTGATGCCCAGGTCGGCCAGCAGCTTCCACGGGAAGGTGGGGCCCGGGTCTTCCTTGTACGACGGTGTCACTTCGCCATGGCCCAGGATGCGCTCGGGCTTGATCTGGTGCCGCTGCACGATGTCTTTCACGAGCGGAATCAGCGCGTCGATCTGCTCCTTCGGAAAGGGCTGGTAGATGCGCTGCTTGTCGAACCCGGGCTTGAAACCCGGGTGCACGATCTCGATGCCGATGCTGCTGGCGTTCAGCAGGCGGTGGCCCTTCCAGCCGCTCAGGCCCGAGTGCCAGGCGCGGCGGTTTTCGTCCACCAGCCGGAAGATGCGCGGCGGGCTTTCGTCGCTGAGCAGGTAATGCGCCGAGACCTGTTGTTTGGTCAGGATGTGCAGCGACAGCGGCAGGTCGGCCACCGTGTAGTGGATGACCAGGAACATGGCGCGGCTGTCCTGCCCCTGCGCGGTGTGGCTGGTGTCGATGGGCACACCACCCTCGGTGGTGGTGACACGCGTGGCGCAGCCGCCGATCAGGAGCGCGGTGGCCAGGGCCAGGCCCAGGCGCTGCCAGGGGTGCAATCTCATCCAGGGTTCCTTGTTGACGTGGCCCGTGCCGCCGTTGCAGCGCCGGCCTCTCGCGCTGCGATGCGCGCGGCCGCGCAGTGTGCCGGCTCTTGCAACTGCTGAAGCGCCGTGCCGGCCGGCAGGGCCTGTTGCAGGGCCGCGCGCACGGCAGGGTGCAGGTCGAACACACGGCCGGCCAGGGCCAGCGGACGCGGGCCGTGGCGTGCCGACATGGCATGCGCCAGGCGCGCCAGTTCACGGCCGGCGGCTTGCAGGATGTTCAAAGCGGCTGCGTCGTCGGGTGCAGCCTGCGCCACCGCCAGCGCCAGCGTGCCCAGTTCACCACGCGTGGCACCGTAGACCCATTGCCGGGTGTGCGCCCAGTCGCTGCCTCCCATGTGCTCGAACAGCCTTTGCGCCAGCGGCGACTGCCGCCACGCGCCCGGGGATTTGTCTTCGGCGCGCCAGACGTGGCGCAGCGCTTCGCGGGCGATCCAGTGGCCACCACCCGCGTCGTCGATGACCGCGCCTCGTCCACCGGCGCGGTGAAGCGTGCCCTGTGTGTCGATGAACGCGGCGATCGAGCCCGTGCCGGCGTAGACCACATAACCCTCGCCCGGCGCGAAGGCCGCGTGGCAGGCCAGTTCGATGTCGTTCATGGCGCGCACCGCCGACAGGTCCAGCTGCAGCGCCTGCGCCAGCAGCTGGCACAGCTGCGGGCCCTGTTCGGCGTCCAAACCGGTGACACCCGCCACCACGCCCTGCACCGGGCCGCAGGCCGTAGACAGCGCCGCCAGCGTCTGCGCCATCACCGCACGGCCGGCAGGGTCGTGCAATTGCAGGCCCGACAAGGCGGCCACCGAACCTTGTTGCAGCAGCTGCCCGCTGGCACCCGCCAGGGCCCAGCGTGTCTGGGTGCCACCCGCGTCCAGGCCCAGCCAGGACGGCGGTGTGATGGGGGGGGTGTTGGTGCTCACCGCGCGATTCTGACCTTCACCGCAGGCACACCCGCCTGAGCCCGCACATGCACCGCCAACATGCACCGCCACAATGTGCGGATGCTGCTCCGTTTCACCGCTGCCCTGCTGCTGACGGCCCTGGGCGCCACACCTTCCGCGCGCGCGCAGGACGGCCTGCCGCCAGCGGTGTTGCATGCCATGCAGACGCTGGGTCTGCCGGCCGATGCACTGGCCGCCGTGGCGCTGCCGCTGGGCCACCGTGGCGCGGTGTGGCAACACCAGGCGCGTTTGCCTTTCCAGCCCGGTTCTTCGATGAAGGTGGTGACCAGCATCGTCGCGCTGGACCGGCTGGGCCCCAACCACCGCGGCTTCACCGCCATGCGCAGCGCGGCGGCCATCTCCGCCGGCACGCTGCAGGGTGATCTGGTGCTGCAAGGCGGCGGCGACGTCGAACTGGGGCCTTCGCAGCTGTGGTCGCTGCTGGTCGACCTGCGACAAGCCGGTGTGCAGCACATCGCCGGTGACCTGCTGGTGGACCGCACCCGCTACCAACCGGCGCGGCTGGACATCGGCCTGCCACCTTTCGACAACGCGGCCGAGTTTGCCTACAACGTGATTCCCGACGCGCTGATGCTGAACGAAGGCCTGCTGCCGCTGGAACTGCGCGCCACCGACAGCGGCGTGACGGCAGTCACTGTGCCGCCGATCCAGGGCATCGTTTTCGACAGCAGCCGCATGGCCTTGGTCGACGCACGCTGCGCTGACTGGGACGACCACTGGCAGCCCGCCATCACCACCCGCAGCGCAGACGGCCAGACGCTGATCACGCTGAACGGCGCTTTCCCGCGCGGCTGCACCCAACGCACGCGGCTGCAGCTGGTGGACCGCGCCGACCTGACCGACAAACTCTTCCGCAGCCTCTGGCAGGGCCTGGGTGGCACCTGGGCCGGCCGCGCCCGCGAAGCGGGCACCGTGGCCGATGTGCCGGCCAACACCCGTGCGCTGGCCCGCCGCCAGGGCCGGCCCTGGGCCGAGCTGATGCGCCACCTGAACAAGTTCAGCGACAACGCCTGGACCCGTGTGCTTTACCTCGAACTGGGTGTGCCGCAGATGGCCAGCCAGCCGCACAAAACCACGCGTGAACTGGCCGACGCCGCGGTGCGGCAGTGGCTGGCGCAGCAGGGTCTGGACGACACCGGCCTGGTGCTGGACAACGGCTCTGGCCTGTCGCGCACCGAACGCATCAGCCCGTTGCTGCTGGCGCAGATGCTGAAGGCCGCTCACGCCGGCAAGAACGCGCCCGAGCTGCTGATGAGCCTGCCCACCGTGGCGGTGGATGGCACCATGCGCAACCGGCTGAAAGACAGCCCGGCTGCGGGCTGGGCGCGGCTGAAAACCGGCACGCTGCGCAATGTGGTGGCGCTGGCCGGTTACGTGAAAGACAAGGACGGCCGGCCCTGGGTGCTGGTGGCCATGGTCAACCACGACACGCTGGCCAGCCGCAGCCGGCCGGTGCTGGACGCGCTGGTGGACCACATCGCACGCCACGGCCTTCAGGCGCCGGCGGTCATGGGCGTCGGCCCGCAAGGGGACGGGCCGTGAAGCCCGCGGAGCCCGTGAAGTCAACGGGCCGGCCGCACTTCATCGTCATCGGCGGCGGCTTTGCCGGCCTGTGGGCCACGCGCGCCTTGGCCCGTGAGTTGGTGGACATCACGCTCATCGACCGTGCCAATCACCACCTGTTCCAGCCGCTGCTGTACCAGGTGGCGACGGCCGGCCTGTCGGCGCCGGACATTGCCGCGCCCTTGCGCCACATCCTGCGTGACCAGGCCAATGTGCGCGTGCTGATGGCCGAAGTGAGTGGCATCGACTGCCCGCGCCGGCAGATCACGCTGTCCGATGGCAGCATCCTGCCCTACGACCAGCTGCTGGTGGCCAGCGGCGCCACCCACGCCTACTTCGGCAAGGACCCCTGGGCACCGCACGCGCCGGGCCTGAAGACGCTGGACGACGCGCTGCTGATCCGCCGCCGCCTGCTGCTGGCCTTCGAACATGCCGAAGCCGCCGCCACGCCGGCCGAGCAGAAAGCCTGGCTGCACTTCGCGGTGGTCGGCGGTGGCCCGACGGGTGTGGAGTTGGCCGGCACGCTGGCCGAGATCGCCCGCCACACGCTGCGCCAGGAATTCCGCCGCATCGACCCGCGCCAGGCGCAGGTGCGGCTGATCGAAGCCGGACCGGCCGTGCTGGCCAGCTTTCCACCGCGTCTGCAAGCGCGCACCCGCGCGCAGCTGGAAGGCCTGGGTGTGCAGGTGCTGTGTGGCCAGCCGGTGGCCGACATCACGGCCGAAGGTTACCGGCTGGGCGACACCTTCGAGCCTTGCCGCACGGTGCTGTGGGCGGCCGGCGTGGCGGCTTCACCGCTGGGTGCGATGCTGGGCGCGCAACTCGACCGCGCCGGCCGCGTGAAAGTGCAGGCCGACCTGACCTTGCCCGGACACCCCGAGGTCTTCGTTGCCGGCGACCTGGCTTCGCTGCAACAGGCCAACGGCCAGCCGGTGCCGGGTGTGGCGCCAGCCGCCAAGCAGATGGGGCGCTTCGTGGCGGCCGCGGTGCGTGCGCGCCTGCGCGGCAAGCTGGTGGCGAAAAAGACGTTCGTCTACGCCGACTACGGCAACCTGGCCACCATCGGCCGCATGGCGGCGGTGGTCGACCTGCGGGGCTTCCACTTTTCGGGCCTGCTGGCCTGGTGGTTCTGGCTGGCGGCGCACGTGTTTTTCCTGATCGGTTTTCGCAACCGCGTCACCGTGCTCATCAACTGGGCCTGGGCCTACTGGACCTACCAGCGCGGCGCGCGCATCGTGCTGGGCGGGCCAACGCCGGGCAAGGAAGAACCCTGATGCACGGCCGCGCTGTCTGGCCGAGACTGCCCATTCTGTGGGTGGCCATCTGCAGTTGCCTGTGGCCGCTGATGGCGCTGATCGCGCTGACGGGCCTGTGTTCCTGGTGGCTGCTCTCGCGGGTGCGCGTCAAGTTGCCGGTCGACCCCAAGCGCTGAAGCGCGCCGCCCGCCTTCAGCCGACCAGCAGGTTCTCGGGCGCCAGGTAACGCTGGCGGAAGGTTTCGAAGTCCACCGTGTCGGCCACTTCGATGGCGCGGGTTTTGGCCAGCGACTCGCGGGCCATGGCTTCGAAAGCCAGCTGCTGCTCTGCCGGCCAGGGCAGGGCCAGCAGGTGTTTCTGCGTCTGCACCGACTGTGCGGTCACGAAACCGGTGTAGGACGAGGCGAAGTCGCTTTTCATCGTGGCCAGCACACGGGCCGACGGCAGGCTGTCCATGGCCGCCAGGCCCTGGCGCGCAGCGGCCAGCGCAGCGCTGTAGTCGCTGCTGTCGTGGGCAGTGTCCAACGCTGCGGCGATGGGCTCGCACTGGTCCAGCAGTTCCACGGCCCAGTCCACCAGCTTCACCTCTTGGCCACCCCGTTCCAGCTTCAGGCCCGGTTCACGGCCATGGGACGCGGTGCGGTGCTGGTTGCGGCCCAGCGCGGCAATCTCGTCGGGGGTGTCGGGCGGGCTGTCGGACAGCAGACAGTGCAGCAGGAAGACATCCAGGAATCGCAGCGTAGGCGCGGCAATGCCCACCGGCACGAAAGGGTCCAGGTCCATGCAGCGCACCTCGACGTATTCGACACCCCGTTCGCGCAGTGCGTGCAGCGGGCGTTCGTCGGGGCGGATCACGCGCTTGGGCCGGATGGTGCCGTAGAACTCGTTTTCGATCTGCAGCAGCGTCGTGCCCAGCTGGTTGTATTCGCCGCCCAGGTTTTTCACGCCGATGGCTTCGTAGGGCCCGTAAGGCTGGGTCAGCGCTTCGTGCAAAGAAGCGGCATAACTGTCCAGGCTGTTGTAGCTGACTGCCAGCGTGGACTGTGCGTCGCTCTGGTACCCCAGCCGCCCCATGCGCAGGCTGGTGGCGTGCGGTTGGTGCAGCGTGTGTTCGCTCAAGGGCTGCAGCGGGTGCGCGCGGCCGGCGACGAAGCTGGAACACACCGCCGGGCTGGCGCCAAACAGTGTCAGCAGCAGGAAGGCGTGGCGCCTGAAATTGCGGATCAGCGCAAAGTGCTGTTCGTTGTTCAGGCCCGGCAGCGACCAGTTGTAGTGGATGCCGGAAATCGTCTGCATGCGCCGCCCGTAGCGGTGGCCCAGGCCCATGCGGTAGACACTTTTGGCGCGGCCGATGTGGCTGCTGCCGTAGCGGCCCAGCGGCATGGTCTCGTCGGTGGGCAGGCCACACGGCATGCTGCCCACCCACAACATCTCGTCGCCCGCGGCAGCCAAGGTGCGGTAGACAAACTGGTGCACCCGGGTCAGTTCGTCCAGGCAGTCCTGCACGCCGGCGTGCACACCGGTGATCAGCTCGAGCTGGCTTTCGCTGAAGTCGGTGGTGATGTGCGGGTGGGTCAGCGCCGAGCCCAGTGCCAGCGGGTGCGGTGTCAGCGCCAGGCCACCACCGGGCAGTGCACGCAGGCTTTCTTTTTCGACGCCGCGGCGGATGCCCAGCAGGCGCGTGGTGCCCAGTCGGTGCAGTTGGTCTTGGATCAGGCTCATGGACGGGCTTCGGCTCTGGGCCGTCTGGACAAAGGGAATGGACCGCCAGGCGCGCGGGGCCGCAAGGTTAAGCCTTCGGGGCAGATCGTGCTGGCCGGGGTGCTTCTGCCCCGCTATCACCCGCTGGGTCCCTGATGGACCAACGTCGACCGCCAGCCGTGGCACGATGGTGCCAGCTTCCACCCGGCCCCTTGATGACGATAACCCCGCCATGACCCGGCGGCGAAAGCACTGCAGGCATGAACGTCCCTTTCGAACGCCGCTGGGCCCTCGCGCTGGCCACGCTGTTTTTCTGTGTCAGCGCCAGCTGGGCCCAAGCCCCGGTGCAGGCCACGTCGGGCTTCACCGAGTGGAGCGAACGTTTTGCTGCCGACTGGGTGCGCCTGTCGCCAGAACGTGCGACCTTCTCGCAGTACTTCGGCGCCGAAGAACAAGCCGGCTTCGACCGCGAACTGACGCCGCTGACCGCCGCCCAGCGCGAACGCACGGCAGCGCTGGCACGTGCCGGCCTGGCGCGGCTGAGCGGCTTCGACACGGCTGCGCTGACGGCCGACGAACGGGTGGGCGCGGCCATCCTGCGCTGGTCCTTGCAGCGCACGCTGGATGGCCTGCCTTTCGAAGACCACGGTTTTGTCTTCAACCAGCTGGGCGGCCCGCACATCCGCTACGTGAGCCTGCTGGCCGAAAACCAGCCGCTGCGCAAACCGGCCGACCTGCAGGCCTACCTGGCGCGCCTGGCGCAGGTGGACCAACGACTGGACGAAGGCATCGAGCGCAGCCGTGCTGCGGCGGCCAGGGGCTTGCTGCCACCGCGGGTGGTGCTGGAGCGGGCCCGCACGCAGGTGCAAGCCTTTCTGGCACAAGGCGCGGCCGACAACGACATCGTCAGCGGCCTGGCGCGGCGCAGCGCGCGCATCGAAGGCTTGGCGGCTGAAGAACGGCAGGCCGCCATCAGCCAGGCCACGGCGCTGGTGCAGGGCCGTGTGCGCCCGGCCTACGAGCGTGTGCTGGCGCTGATGAACGAACTGCACCCGCGCACCACCGGCGATGCCGGCCTGTGGCGCCTGCCGCAAGGCGACAAGGCCTACGCGCAGGCGCTGGCCAACTTCACCACCACGACGCTGGATGCCGAGGCCATCCACCAGCTGGGCCTGCGCGAGGTGGCCCGTATCGAAGCACAGATGGACCGTGTGCTGCAGGGCCTGGGCCGCCGCGAAGGCAGCGTGCAGCAGCGGCTGAACACGCTGCGCGCTGAACTGCAACCCGCTGCCGAGCCCGACCCCCGGCCCGCCATCATTGCGCGTTATGTCGATGCCGTGAGAGACGCCCAGCGGCGCGCGCAGGACCACTTCAACCTGCAGCCCCGGGCGCCGGTGGACGTGCGGCGTGTGCCGGCGCTGACCGAGCGCACGGCCAGCGCCTACTACACCACGCCCACGCCCGACGGCAGCCGGCCGGGCATCTTCTGGATGCCTTTGCCGGGCCCGAACTTCGACCTGCTGCGGGTGCGCAGCCTGGCGGTGCACGAGGCCGTGCCGGGCCACCATTTCCAGCTGGCGCTGCAGCAGGAACAGGCGACGTTGCCGCGCTGGCGCCAGCGGCGCATCTTCGGCGGTGGCAGCGCCCACAGCGAAGGCTGGGCGCTGTACGCCGAACGCCTGGCGCTGGACCAGGGCTGGTACGAAGGTGATCCGCACGCGCTGCTGGGCGGGCTGGACGGCCAGCTCTTCCGCGCCCGCCGGCTGGTGGTGGACACCGGCCTGCACGCCAAGCGCTGGACCCGCGAGCAGGCCATCAACTACGGCCTGCCGGCGCACGAGGTCGAGCGTTACATCGCCAACCCGGGCCAGGCCACGGCCTATATGGTGGGCATGTTGCACATCCTGGCGCTGCGCGACGAGGTGCAGCGCACGATGGGCCAGCGTTTCACGCTGAAGGGCTTTCACGACGTGGTGCTGAAAACCGGCTCGGTGCCGCTGGACGTGCTGAGCGACGTGGTGCGGCGCTGGGCCGCAGCGCCGGCCTGATCGGGCCCCTGCGGTGCAGCGCCGGCAACTGTTGAGCCAACTGCCCGCCTGGGCTGCTGCCGGCCTGTGCGGGTCTGCGCCGCCAGCCCACGCGGCGCTCGACATCGCCGCGCTGGAAAGTGCCGCAGCAGCAGCAGACCTGCACAGCCTGATGGTCTGGCAGCGTGGTGAGCTGCTGATGCAGCACCACCGGCGCTCGCGCGACCGGCCCGGCGGCAGCTGGTTTGCGCGCGAAGTGGACTTCGGCCCCGACGTGCTGCACGACATGCGCTCGATCAGCAAGAGTGTCATCGGCCTGCTCGTGGGCCAGGCGGTGGGGCGCGGTGAAGTCGACATCACCACGCCGGTCGTCGAGCACTTTCCCGAACTGCAGTCGCTGCGCGGCGGACCGCAGCAAGCCATCACCGTGGCCCACCTGCTGAACATGACGGCCGGCCTGGTCTGGAACGAAGAGATCGGCACCTACGGCCGCGCGGCCAACGACGAAACCCGCCTGGCTTCCGACCCCGCGCCCTGGGGCTACATCCTGGACCGCGCCTTGGCCCACCCACCCGGGCAGGTGTGGCTGTACAACGGCGGCTGCACCGTGCTGCTGGCCGAGATCGTGCAGCGCCGCGGCGGCCGGCCCTGGCTGGACCGCGTGCGCGAGGACCTGTTTTTGCCCTTGGGCATCCAGCGTTTTGCCTGGCGCACCGGTGCACACGGCCAGCCGATGGCCTATGCCGGCCTGCGCCTGTCAGCGGCCGACCTGCTGCTGCTGGGCCGCCTGATGCTGGACAGCGGCCGCTGGCACGGCCGGCAACTGGTGCCGGCCGACTGGGTGGCGGCCACGCTGCAGGGGCAGGCCACCGTGGGCCGCGGGCCCATGCGATACAGCCAGCAGTGGTGGAACGGCACCGTGTTGCACCAGGGTCGGACGCTGAGCACCACCGTGGGCATCGGCAATGGCGGGCAGCGGCTGTTTATCGTGCCGGCGCTTGGCTTGCTGGTGGTGTTGACGGCCGGCCAGTACAACTCGCCCGCCATCGGTCCGCTGCAGGCAAAGCTCTTGCGTCAGATCGTGGCCATGTTGTGATGGACGAAGCCAGGAAGCGCACATGAAGTCGATGGGCGCCCGCGCCGAAGGCCTGCGGCTGGAACGCATGCAGGCCAGCCCCTTGTGGCGGCCCGCAGTCGACGGCAGCGGCGGCGGCTTTCGCAACATCGCGCCCATCCGCGCCGGCCTGCCCTCAACGCTTTCAGCCGGTGCCGGTGAGCCTGAGAGCCCTGCCGCCCATCGATCGCGTCACCGAACTGGACTGGTGGCAGAGCCGCCGCGTGGCCGACTCCGAGGTCGTGATGGACCGCAATGCCACGCTGTGATCGTCTCTCGTGCTGCGCGGGCCGAAAGACCGGGTGTTTTTCAGCGGCGACACGGGCCTGACAGATCAGTGCCTTGATCCGCTAGCGCCTGGAGCCCGAACATGCGCTGGAAGCGCTGACGCTGCTGGGTGGCGGTGCTTTCCTGCCGGTGCACTGGGACACTTTCAGCTTGGCCATGCACGCCTGGGACGAACCGGCCGAAGCCATCAGCTGGCCCAGGTCGCTGGCCTGGCCGGCGGACTGATTGAAGACCGCTGCGCCCGCTTGACAGGGTGAACCTGTGTAAAGCCGGCGCCCCGCCGTCGGCCCCGCCCGGCGGCCCACCGTTGACGGATTGAAGTTCACTTCAGGAGACCGTCATGCCCGATTCGAAGGAACCCGTGACCGCCACTTCGCCAGGCCGCCGCCGATGGGGTGTTGCCTTGGCGCTGTTGGCCGGTGGCGCACTGAGCGGTTGCATCATGGTGCCGGTGGGTCGCCGGCAGGGTCGAGGTGACGATGGCTACGACGACGACGACGGTGACGGCGACGTGGTCACCGTCGCACCGCCGCCGCCACGTGTGGACGTGGTGGTGGCTGCGCCCGGCCCGGGGTTTTTCTGGATCGCCGGCCATTGGGGCTGGATCGGTGGGCGCCATGTCTGGATCGGCGGCCGCTGGCAGGCGCCGCGCCCGGGTTGGCGCTGGCAGCCGTATGGCTGGACACGCCACCGGCGCGGTTGGCGTGCCCGGCCGGGGCGCTGGCACCGCGGCTGAACAAGTGCTTGATCCCGAGCCGGGATTCAGCCGGCAGCGGGGGTGTGCGGTAAGGGCGGGGCAGGGGGCAAGGCCGGCCAGTCCAGCAATTCAGCCAGCCGTGTCACCACCCACACCGCTTCGGCATCGTTGACCACCGACACTTCGGCCTGCAGCCCGCCCAGCATGCGCTGCAGCACATCGTCTTCGGTGACGCCCAGCTGCCAGCGTTTGTCCAAGGCCTGCTCGGTCAGCATCTGCGCCAGGTCTTCGCAGAACTCGTAACGCGCGGCGATCTCGGCGCGTGATGCGGTGGGCTTGATGCGCCCCGGCGGCACGAACAGCGCAATGAACGAGGGTGGAACGACGATCTGGCTTTCGTCTGACATCGGGGCATTGTGGGGGTGCGGGCCGGGCGGCTCTACAGGGGCTGCAGATCCGCGCCCCGCAGGCCCACCAGCAGTGCGCGGCCGCTGCCATCGACACGGAACTCGCCGTAACGCGCGGCCTGCCAACGCTCGGCTTCCCCTTCGGCGAAAAACCAGGCATCGGTGACCAACACCCAGTTGCCGTCTTTGGGTGTCAGCTCGATCAGCAGCTCGCCTGCCAGGGGCGCGGCGCCCGGCGGCAGCGCATGCAGCGTGGCCACGCCGCGGGCATCGCGTCGGGCCAGCACCTGCGGGCGCGTGGCTTGCAGCAATCCCCCCGCCGGTTCGGCGACATCACGCGGGATGGCGAACCGCAGCGCCATGTAGTCGCCCTGCATCAGCGAGCGTGGGTCCACCGGGGCCAGTTCGACGAACACCGGCTGGCCTTCGGCGATCAGGCGTTCCTTCTGCCAGATGCCCAGGTTCGCGGCCGTCAACACCGCCAGCAGGCTGATGGCCAGGCCGATGCGGGCACGCCGCGTTCCGACCGACGGCAGCACGGCATATGCACCTGCGCCGTGCTGGCCACGCCAGCCCCACCAGGCCAGTGCGCCCAGCAGCGCGCCGGCGGCCAGGAGTGCCAGCGCCTTGTCCTGCAAGGGCCAGCTCAGTGCGTAGTAGAAGGCACCGACGATCCAAGCCGCCGCCACGGTGGCCGCACCGGCCAGCCGCCAGCGCCCGGCGGTGGCCGACAGCGCCAGCGCCAGCAGCGTGGCGCCCAGCGCCGGCATCAACACCGCCAAGGCGGCCAGCACCAGCGCAGCGGCTGCGCACCAGGCTTGCCGCAACGGTGGCCATTGCCGGGCGGCCCAGGCGGCAGCGGCCAGGCTCAGCAGCGTTGACAGGGCCTGCATCGGCCACTCCAGCGGTCGCCCGCTTTGCCAGGCCAAACGAGCGAGATCACCCGTGTCGCCCAGGCTGGCGCCGGCCAGCATCGTCATGCCGGACGCAAAGGCCAGCCCGGCCAGCGTGGCCAGCAGCCAGCCGGCGCGCAGCGTTTCCAGCAGCGCACGGGCGCGGGGTGCCAGCCGTGCCTGCGCCGCGCCGGCAGCCAGCCACACCACCAGCAGCAGGTGCAGCACGAGCCACCAGCGGCCATGGCCGCTGAAGAACCACGCGTCCCAGGACCGGGGCATGCACGCCAGGCCGAACAGCAACGCGGCCGCGGCGCCCAGCAGCACCCGCAGCCAGGGCCGGGGCACGGCGGCGGCCACCGCCACGCTCAGCACCGACAGCAGCGCCGACGCGGCCGGCGGGTCGATGTCGCGGTACAGGCCGAAACCGAGCGACAGCGCACCCACCAGCAGCGCCGGCAAGGCCAGCTGTTCGACAAACACCGCCAGCCCGTCAGCGCGCAGCACCACCACCGCGCCAGCCAGCAACAGCACCCCGACCAGGTAGGGCCCGACACCTTGTTCGATGAAGTCGCCCAGCAGCAGGCCCACCACGCCCAGCAGCGGCAGCGCGGCCATCCAGGCGCCCAAAGCGATCAGCAGCACCACGGGCCAGGGGCGGCTGTCGGTCGCCGGGGCTTCGGTGCCGGGTGGCAGCAGGCCGTCGCGCATGGCGTTGTGAAGGGCTTGTTGAAGTTGCAAGTCGCTCATGACGCGCCACCTTCCACAGCGGCTGCGGCCCGTTCGCGTGACAGGCGCAGGATCAGCGCCACGGTGCCGCCCAGCATCGCGGCCGCTGCCACACCCAGCAGCAGCAGGCGGCCGATGGGGTCGTCACCGCTGTTGTCGAACAGTAGCCGGGCGAGGCCGCCAAACAGCAGTGCGTTCAAGCCCAGTGCCACCGCGCTGAGGCCGAAGATGTCGAAGCCGGCCGGCCGCGACAGCAGCGCCGCCAGCACGGCCAGCACCAGCAGGCCCAGCCCGTAGTGGCCGGCCACGCTGGACTGGAACAGGCCGCCCAGTGCGCTGCTGCTGATCATCACCACCGCCAAGGACAGTGCGGTGCGCAGCGCCCACTCGCCGGCGCTGGTGTGGCGCTGCAGCGGCGGGCTCAGCAGCAGCACCACGGCCAGCGCCAGCACCCAGCCCACCGCGTGTGCCGCCAGGTCGTGGGGTGCTGCGCGCCAGCTGTGGCCGGTGTAGGTCTGCACCCACAGCGCCACGGCCGTCATCGCCAGCAGGGCCCAGGGCGCCCACAGCAGGTCGCTGCGTTGGCCCAGCGCCAGCGGCAGCGTCAGCGCGGCCCACAGCGCAAACAGCTGCCAGGCATCGGCACCGGTCTGGTAAGTCTGGCCGAAGTAGGCAAACAACGCGCCGGTGGCCAGCAGGGCCAGCAGCGACAGCGGACCCCGCGCCGCAGGCCGTGCCCATGCACCCACCACCATCACCAGCACCGTGCCCTGCAGCAGGGCAAAGCGGCCCAGGCGGCCCAGCGTGTCCCAATGGGCCGCCACCCAGAACACCAGCCCCAGGCCGATCAGCGAGGCGGCCAGCGCGGCCAGCGTGAGCACGGTCTTTCGAAGCAGGTGGGTGGGTGGGGCGGCCAGGCCGGCACTGAGCTCCAGCCGCGCGGTGTCGGCCGCGTCCAGCTGATGCCGGGCGGCGGTGTCGTAAAGGGCCAGTCTCAGGTCCATGGCGCGGTGGATGTGGCTGCGATGGCGCCGATGCTAGGCGGCGAGCACACCCGGCGGGGCCACTGTGTGTGCCGCACCGCGGCGTGAGCCGCCCGGTGCCGGTGGGCGATACCGCCGCACGGGGGATACCGCCTGCTGGCTCAGGTCTCGTCCGCTTCGATCAGCATCGTGCGCCGCCGCACACCCAGGCCGGCCACGCTGACCGTCACGCGCAGCGCCTGCCCCACGGGCACGTTGCGGCTGAAGCGGTAGTCCAGCCCGTCCCAGGCGCCGGGGTTGTGGGCTGCCACACGGTGGCGCCACTGCTGCGTGCCGTTGGCTTGCACGGTGACCTGCAGCCAGGGCGCTGCTGCCTGTTCGGGCACGGCCACGGTCACGGCGCAGGCAATCTCGAAGCGCCTTTCGCGGCGCGCGTCGGCCGGGATCGTGAGCGTGGCGGTGGCGGCGTCGCCGCCGTCCAGCTGCCAACGTTCGGGTTTGTCGGTGGCGGGGCGGGGAACAGGGGGCTTGGCGGCGGTCATCGGCCGGGCATTGTGCGCGACCGACCTCCTTCCGGTGGATACCTCGGTGTCATCGCCGGCTTCGGATCGCTAGGATACAAAACGACACCGTGATGCCTTCCGGAGCGAGCCGTGCGAGCCGCAGCCCTGTTTCACCCCACCCTCCGCCTGTTCCTGCTGCTCTGCGCGCTGGGCCTGGCCATGCCTGCCTGGGCGCAGGCCGACACAGCGCGGCGTGTGGCCCTGGTCATCGGCAACAACGCCTACAGCAACGGCCCCTTGTTGAACCCCGTGAACGACGCGCGGGCCATGGCCGGCATGCTGCAGAAAGCCGGCTTCACGGTGATCCTGAAAACCGACGCCACCCAGCGCGACCTGCTCAGCGCGGTGCGCGACTTCGGCAACCAGCTCAAGGCGGGCGGTGCGGGCACCGCGGGGCTCTTCTACTTTGCCGGCCACGGCATGCAGATCAAGGGCCGCAATTTCCTGATCCCGGTGGGCGTGAACATCGAACACGAAGACGAGGTCAGCTACCAGGCGCTGGACGCGCAGGCGGTGCTGGACAAGATGGAATCGGCCGGCAACGGCATCAACCTGATGATCCTGGACGCCTGCCGCGACAACCCCTTTGCACGCAGTTTCCGGTCCAGCAACCGTGGACTGGTGCAGATGGAGCAGCCGGTGGGCACGCTGGTGGCCTACGCCACCGCGCCGGGCTCGGTGGCCAGCGACGGCCAGGGCACCACCAACGGCCTGTACACCACGCACCTGCTGCAGCAGATGGAGCAGCCGGGTGTAAAGGTCGAAGAGGTGCTCAAGCAGGTGCGCGGTGCCGTGCGGCGCGCTTCGCTGGGCCGCCAGGTGCCAATGGAGTGGAACGCGCTCGAAGGTGACTTCTACTTCTTCCCGCCGGTGGCGGGTGCAGCGCCCAGCGCACCGCCGGTGGCCTTGCCCGACCCGCAAGCCATGATCGACGACGCCCTGTGGTCGGCCGTGAAAGACAGCACCAGCAGCGCCGAGCTGTTTGCCTACCTCAACCGCTTTCCGGCCGGCCGCCATGCCAAAGACGCCCGCGCCCGGCTGGCCGACCTGGTGGCACCCAGCGGTCGGCCGACAGCGGGCAACAGCTCACGTCCCGACACCACGGCAGGCGTCGCGGACAGCGGTTCGCGCCCGCTCAGCGAATCCGAGGTCGAGAACGTCCTGCGCCAGACCGAGCAGGGTGACCGCGAGCGCCTGGCCAACATCGCTGCGGCGCAGTCGCGCATCGACGAAATCGTGACCTGGGGCGACGTCGGCACCGACCGCCGGCCCGCCAGCCCCAAGCGCAACGCGCACGCCTTTGCCGAAGGCGACCGTTACCGCTACCGCGTGCTGGACCAGATGAGCGAGCGTTACACCTCGGATCACCTGTGGCGCATCGACCGCATCGAAGCCGACGGGTCGCTGTGGGTGAATGACGGCGCCCAGCGTTTCGACCCCCTGGGCCAGCAGCGGGGTGGCACCGACGAACACACCGGGCAGTGGGTGGACTGGCAGCCGGTGCTGCCGCTGGCCACCATCGCGTCGCAAGCGCCTTCTGCCCAGCCGCTGGAGCACGGCGTGGCCAGCACGGTGCAGTGGCGCGATGTCGAAGGCCGGGTCACGAAAGCTGCGCTGAAGGGCAAGATGCAGGGCCCGGTAGCCGAGAGCATCCAGACCCTGGCCGGCCTGATGAACAGCCGCCGCATCAACGCCTTCCTGGAAGGCCCGGCCGTGCGCAGCAACGGTGAACGCCTGCGCATCTCGCTGCGCCTGTCGTGGTGGTTTGCCCCCGGCGTGGGCCTGCCGGTGCGTATGAGCATCGACCAGCGCGAAGACGACCGCCTGGTGCGCCGCAGCGTGCACGACGTGACGGCGCTGGACGTGCTGAGCCAGGGCGCCGCCAAGACCGCCTTGGGCAACTAGCCGCAACTGGGCGCAGCGGGACGCCACTAGACTGCAGGCATGGCCCACCTGCACCCCGACGAAGTCACGCACTACCAACAACAGGGTTACGTGGTGCCGCGTTTTGCCTTGCCGGCCCCGCAGGTGGCGGTGATGCGCGAGGCGCTGGACGAACTGATCCGCCGCAACCCGGGCGTGCGGCCCGAAAAGCTGGTGTCGGCGCACATCGAAAGCGGCGCGGGCCGTGACAACGGCGAAGGTGTGCAGGGTGTGTCGGCCTTTCTGGACCTGGCGCGCGACCCCCAGATCGTCGAGCTGGTCAGTGGTGTGCTGGGCGAGGACATCATCCTGTGGGGCTGCCATGTCTTCTGCAAGCCGGCAGGCGAGGGTTACGAAACCCCCTGGCACCAGGACGGCCACTACTGGCCCATCCGCCCGCTGGCCACCTGCACGGTGTGGGTGGCGCTGGAAGACTCCGACGTGGGCAACGGCTGCCTGCGCGTGATTCCGGGTTCGCACACCAGCCAGACCTTGCACGACCACTTGCACGAAGACCGCCAGGACCTGACGCTGAACCAGCGCCTGGCACCCGGCACCTTCGACGAAAACACTGCGGTGGACATTCAGCTCAAGCCCGGCCAGATGTCCTTGCACGACGTGTACATGATCCACGGTGCGCAGCCCAACCGGTCATCGCGGCGGCGCACCGGCGTGGCGCTGCGTTACATGCCCAGCACGTCGCTGTTCGACCGTCAGCTGCGCCCGGTGGATGGGCAAAGTGGCGTGCCGGTCAACTTCGCGCAGCGGCCGCTGTGGCTGGTGCGGGGCGTGGACCGCCACGGCGGCAACGGGGTTGGCAACGCCTGAGGCTGGCAAACCTTCCGTTCCCAAGGGCGCAACGCCCTGGCACCGCCAGTTTCCGCCAGTTCCGTAAGAATGGTTCGAGTCGGCGCGACTGTGATGGACGCGCGGCGCCACCGTGCCGCCCCTTGCACGCCGCATTCTGAAAAGGAACCCATGCACCCGACCTTGCCCTTGCTGGCCGCCACCGACTTTCCGCCGCTGAAGCGCATGGGCCTGGACACGTTGCAGGTGAACCTGGGCTACAAGTGCAACCAGAGCTGTCTGCATTGCCACGTCAACGCCGGTCCGAATCGCACCGAGATGATGGACGGCCCCACGGCGGCGCTGGTGCTCGACGTGCTGCGCGCGCGGCAGGTGACCACGCTGGACCTGACCGGCGGCGCACCCGAGTTGAGCCCCCACTTCCGCAGCCTGGTGCAAGGCGCGCGGGCGCTGGGTGTGCGGGTCATCGACCGCTGCAACCTGACCATCCTGTCCGAGCCCGGGCAGGAAGACCTGGCGGCTTTCCTGGCGGCACAGGGTGTCGAGGTGGTGGCTTCGCTGCCCTGTTATTCGGTGGGCAATGTCGACCGTCAGCGCGGCGAAGGGGTGTTCGACCGCAGCATCGCCGGCCTGCGCGCGCTGAATGCGCTGGGCTATGGCCGCGCTGGCAGTGGCCTGGTGCTGAACCTCGTCTACAACCCGCAAGGCGCCAGCCTGCCGCCACCGCAAGGGCCGCTGGAAGCCGACTACAAACGTGAGCTGGCGGCGCACTTCGGCATCGTCTTCAACCAGCTGTTTGCGCTGACCAACATGCCCATCCAGCGTTTTGGCAGCACCCTGGTCAGCAAGGGCACCTTTGCCAGCTACCTGCAGCTGCTGAAAGGCGCTTTCCAGGCCCACAACCTGGACACCGTGATGTGCCGCAGCCTGGTCAGCGTGGACCACCTGGGCGAGCTCTACGACTGCGACTTCAACCAGATGCTGGGGCTGCCGGCGCGCATTGGCGGCCGCACCCGCGCGCACCTGCGTGACCTGCTGGTGCACGACACCGCCGGCTCCGTGATCCGTGTGGCCGACCACTGCTACGGCTGCACCGCAGGCCAGGGCAGCAGCTGTGGCGGCGCGCTGGAGCCCGCTGACCAGAACGCCGCGCAGACGGTGTGAACCGGACGGTGTGAGACAGACGGTGTGAAGCGCCTGTCCATCGTGATGCCGGTGCTGGACGAAGCTGAGGGCATCGTCACCACGTTGCAGGCGCTGGCACCGCTGCGCGCGGCCGGTCACGAGGTGATCGTGGTCGACGGCGGCAGCAGCGACGGCACGGCCGAGCTGGCCATGCCCTTGGCCGACCGCGTGGTGACCAGCCCCCGCGGCCGCGCACGGCAGATGAACGCAGGCGCGCTGCAGGCCCAGGGCGACGTGCTGCTGTTCCTGCATGCCGACACCGTGTTGCCGGCCGGCGCCGACCGCTGTGTGCTGCAGGCGCTGGCCGCTGGCCGACGCTGGGGTCGCTTCGACGTGCGGATCAGCGGCAGCAGCGCCTGGTTCGGTGTCATCGCCAGCTTCATGAACCTGCGCTCGCGGCTCAGCGGCATCGCCACCGGCGACCAGGCGCTGTTTGTCGAACGCAGCCTCTTCCATGAATTGGAGGGCTATGCCGACCAGCCGCTGATGGAAGACATCGAGCTCAGCCGCCGCCTGCGTGCCGTGGGTCGGCCGGCCTGCCTGCGCGAGCGTGTGCTCACCTCGGGCCGGCGCTGGGAAAGCCGTGGCGTCTGGCGCACGGTGCTGCTGATGTGGCAACTGCGCTGGCGCTATTGGCGCGGTGTTTCGCCCGAGGCCTTGGCGCGAGCCTACAAATGAAGCTTTGCCGTGTGGCCCTGATGGCCAAGGCGCCCGTGCCCGGCCTGGCCAAGACCCGCCTGGTGCCGGCACTGGGCGAAAGTGGCGCGGCGGCGCTGGCAGCGCGGCTGCTGGCACATGCGCTGCAACAAGCCCTGGAAGCCAAGCCCGGCAGCGTCACGCTGTGGACCACACCCGATGCCAGCCACCCGGCCTTCGAGCGCGCCAGCTGGCTGGGTGTGTTGCTGGCGGTGCAGCCCGAAGGCGATCTGGGCCAACGCATGGCGCGGGTCTTCGAATCCGGGTTCGCGCTGGGTGACACGCCCGTGCTGCTGATGGGCACCGACGCACCCTCTCTCGGAGCAAGCGTGCTGCAAACGGCTGCAGCTGAACTGGAGCGCCATGATGTTGTCTTCGTGCCCGCTCACGACGGAGGTTATGCCCTCGTGGGCCTGCGCGCTCCGCCGGCCGGGCGCCTGAACGATCTGCTCACCGCGCTGTTCAGCGGCATGCGCTGGAGCACGCCCCAGGTCATGGCCGAAACCCGCGCTCGGCTGGCTGCCGCCGGCTTCAGCCACGCCGAACTGCCACCCGTGCACGACATCGACGAAGCGGCCGATCTGGTGCACCTGCCACCGGGCCTGCTGTCAGCCACCGACCGACCCGCCACCGATTGAAGGAAGAGCCATGAATATCCCCCGTCGCCACGTGCTGGGCGCCGCCGCGACCTTCATCGCGGCACCCGCACTGCCCACCGCCTGGGGCCAAGGCACACCGCTGCGATTCGGCGTCGGCCTGTTCCAGCCCGACCGCGAAAAAAATGACACCACCTATCGCCCGCTGGCCCATCACCTTGCGGCCCGCCTGGGCCGGCCGGTGCAATTGCGCACGGTGGACACCTGGGAGGGCCTGGCCAAGAGCCTGGCGGCCGGTGAAACCGACATCGCCTTGCTCGGCCCCTGGGGCTATGTGCTGGCCAACCAGACGGCGGGTGCGCAGGTGGTGGCGACCATCCTGTACGACGGCAAGCCCGAGTACTTCGCGATCATCGTCACACACCCCGAATCGGGCCTGAAGAGCGCTGCCGACCTGATCGCGCAAGGCAAGTCGCGCAGTTTTGCCTTCGGCGACAAGGGGTCGACTTCGGGTTACCTGATCCCGCTGCACTTCTTCATGCAGCAGGGTGTGCCCGACCCGGAAAAACACTTCGCCAAGGTGCTGTACACCAAACACCAGGCCATCCAGACGCAGGTCACGGCGGGCCAGCTGGACGCCGGCGCCGACTACAACCGCAACCGCAACGCGATGATCGAACAGGGCCTGATCCAGGCCGACCGTTCGCGCATCATCTGGCAATCGGCGCCCTTGCCCAACGACGCCGTGGCGCTGAACGCGCGGCTGTTCCAGGACAAGACCTTGGTGGCCCGTGTGCAGGCGGCACTGCAGGAAGTGGGCCCGCTGCTGAAGACCCAGCCGCAGCTGCTGCCAAACCACTACACGGGTTTTGTCGCCAGCGACAACCGCTTCTACAAGCCCATCCGCGACGCGGGCCTGGCCACCGGCAAGCTGCAGCCCACGTGAACGTGGTGCGTGTGCACAAGCGCCCGGGCACCGGGTTGGGTGGCCTGGGCGTGGCCTACCTGGCGCTGGTGCTGCTGTGCCTGCTCACGCTGTGGCACGCCGGTGACCTGAACCTGGGCCGCGCGCCCTGGGCCAACCTGGCGCGCACGCTCGGCGACTTCCTGCACCCCAGCTTCCTGGACGTCTGGCTGGGCAACCCGCGGCTGGAATACCGCAGCGACGACGGCACGCTGCTGCGGGTGGAAGACCGGCGCCAGGTCGAAAAGGACTTCCTGCGGGCGCTGGCCCGCGCCACCTGGACGACGCTGCAGATTGCCACGCTGGGGTCGCTGCTGGCGGCGCTGCTGGCGCTGCCGCTGTCCTTGCTGGCGGCACGCAACCTGGGCGCGCCGCGGCTGCTGGCCGGTGCTGCGCGTGCGGTGCTGGACGTGGCACGCGCCGTGCACACGCTGGTCTTCGGGCTGCTGCTGGTGGGCATCGTCGGGCTGGGGCCGGTGGCCGGCATCCTGGCGATTGCGCTGCACTCGATGGGCACCTACGGCAAGCTGCATGCCGAAGCCATCGAGGCGCTGGACATGGCCGCGGTCGACGCCGTGCGTGCCACCGGCGCCGGGCCGCTGCAGGTGTTTTTCCACGGCGTCTGGCCGGCGGTGCTGCCGCAATGGGTGGGCAGCCACCTGTACGTGTGGGAATTCAACATCCGTGATTCCACGGTGCTGGGCCTCATCGGCGCGGGTGGCCTGGGGCTGCTCATTTCAGAGGCCACGTCGCTGTTCCAGTGGGGGCGGCTGGCGACCTTGTTGATCGCGGTGGTAACGCTGGTGATGTTGTTCGACGCACTCAGCCGGCGGGTGCGCCGTGTGCTGTCCTGAGCCGGCCTTGAGCGCGCAGCACGACATGCCGCCGCCGGCCATCGCCACTGCCGGCCTGCGCTGCACGGTGCACGGCCGTGTGGTGCTGGACCTGCCGGCCCTGCAGGTGGCGGTGGGCGAACATGTGGTGGTGGTGGGGCCCAACGGCGCGGGCAAGTCCACCTTGCTGCGCTGCCTGAGCGGCTTTGTGCAGCCCGCCCAGGGCCAGGTGGCGGTGCTGGGCCGGCAGCTCGGTCAAGATCCCCTGCCCCGCCCGGCGCTGCGCGAACTGAGGCGCGACGTGGGGCAGGTGCTGCAGGGCCTGCACCTGGTGGCGCGCCTGTCGGTGCTGGACAACACGCTAATCGGTGCCCTGGGCCGCCTGCACGGCGCTGCGGCCGTGCGCAGCTGGTGGCGCGAGTTTCCCGCCGAAGAAACCGCAGCGGCCTTGCGCGCCTTGCAGGCGGTGGGCCTGGCCGAACGTGCCCACGACCGCGCCGACGGCCTGTCGGGTGGTGAACGCCAGAAGATGGCGATGGCGCGGCTCTTGTTGCAGCGGCCGCAGCTGGTGCTGGCCGACGAACCCACCGCCAGCCTGGACCCCCACGCGGCCCACGCCGCCTGCCAGCTGCTGCGCCGCGCCGCTGCGGGTGCCACGCTGCTGACCATCGTGCACGAGCCGGCGCTGGTGCCTTTGCTGGGCGACCGTGTCATCGGCCTGCGCGGCGGCCGCCTGGCCTTCGACCGACCGGCCGGGCAGGTGAACGCGGCACTGCTGGCCGAGCTGTACCAGCACACGCCCGCAGCAGCGCCTCGGGCCGGAAGTGCCAACGTGTCAGCTGAGCTGCTTCCCTCATGACCTTCAACGCTGCCAAGGCCGACCCTCCCGCCGCACCCGCCGACATCGGACCCGGGCGCACGTGCCCGCTGCACTATCGCTACGGCCCTGCCGTGTTTTCCCAGGCACCGGCCCAGGCCTGCGAAGTGCTCTACGTGGTCGGCGGTCTGTATGGCAACGAACCCGCGCTGGACCAGGTGCTGGCGCTCTTCGAGCAGGAAACGGGCGACAAGCGGCTGGTCTTCAACGGCGACTTCAACTGGTTCAACATCGACCCCGGGTCTTTCGAACGCCTGAACAGCCGCGTGCTCATGCACACCGCCTTGCGCGGCAATGTCGAAACCGAACTGGCCAGCCCGTCCGTCGACGACGCTGACGCCGGCTGCGGTTGCGCTTACCCGTCCTGGGTGGGCGACGGTGTCGTCGAACGCAGCAACCGCATCCTGCAGCGCCTGCGCACCACGGCGCGACGGTTTCCGCGCATCAGCCAGCAACTGGCGGCCTTGCCGATGTGGGCGCGTTTCGACGTCGCCGGCCTGCGTCTGGCTATCGTGCATGGCGACGCCGAATCGCTGGCCGGCTGGGGTTTTGCCGCCGAACACCTGCAAGATGCAGCCCACCGCAACAGCGTGCGCCGCTGGTTCGATCAGGCGCAGGTGGATGTTTTTGCCTGCAGCCACACCTGCCTGCCGGTGTTCCACCAACTGCCGATGGCGGGGCGCACGGTGGTGCCGCTGGTGCTGAACAACGGCGCCACCGGCATGCCCAACTTCCAGGGTGACGGGGCTGGCCTGTTCACGCGCATCGCGGTGCGGCCCTTTGCGGCCCGCGGTGCAGGGCCCGAATCGCCGCGTCGCCACGGGCTGCAGGCCGGCGCCGCGCATGTCGATGCCATTGCCGTGGACAGTGCCAGCCCGCAGTGGCGCGCCCAGTTCCTGCGCCAATGGCCAGCGGGCAGCGACGCACACACCTCGTACGCCGCGCGCATCGAACACGGCCCGGCCTACAGCCCGGCACAGGCGCTGGTGACCTCACCCGATGGGCAGTGACACGCGCAATGCGCGCGAGGTGCTCAGCCTGGCCTGCGGCGCCGGTGCCGGCGACGAACAGCTGCTGTGGCTGCAGGTTCCTGCAGGCCGCCGGCCTGGGCTACGTGCCGCTGGCTGCGCGCAAGCCGGGGCCGGCAGCCGCTGCGCGCAAAGCCGCCGCCACGCCATACGCCGACCGCACCGCGCTTTCCAGCAGCGGCACACCCGCTTCGGCGTAGCTGCCACACAGCCACACCCGCCTGGCCGGTGTTCGGTCCGCAGCTGCCGCTGACTGCGACTGTTGCAGTGTGGCCAATGCGCGCTGGCTGCTGGCGTCGACCAGCGGCCGTTCGAAAGCGGCACGGCCGATCAGCAAGTCGTCGCGCGGCTGGCGATGCGGGTGCACGGTCTGGAACACCGGCATGGCATGGCGCAAGGCGGGTTGCACGGCGTTGACCCAGATCGTGCTTTCGGGTCGGTCATGTTGTGCGCAGACACGGGCGTTCACCGGCGACCAGTCGCGCCGCCGCACCGGCATGAAACGGGTGTCGCGGTGCATCAGCACCTCCAGGCGCCGGTACTTGAACGCGGCCAGCAGTTCGGCCTGCGCGGGTGGCGGGTTCTGCCACAGCGCTGCCGCCTGATTGGCTTGTGTGGCCAGCACCACATGGTCGAAAAGTTCGACCTCGCCGGTCGCGCGCAGCACGGCCACGTGCTCGCCGTCTTGCCGCACACCCTGTACACCGGCGCTGCACACCACGCGGCCGATGCCGGCGCTCAGGCGGTGCGCCGCGTCGTCGGCACCGTGCACGGCACGGCGCACGCTCTGGCGCGTCAGGCCGCCGGCCAGGTAGGCGGCCACCACGTCGGCCGGGTAGTTGCGGGCGTCTTCGGTGGTGCAGGTGGCAATGGTCGCCAGCGCGGGCAGCAGCAGGCCGTCGACGTACTCGGCCGGCAAGCCATGGGCGGCCGCGAATTCGCCAACGCTGCAACCGGCCAGTTCACCCCGCGCCAGCGCCGCGCCGGCCAGGCGCTTGAAGCGAAGTGCACCTTGCACGATGCGCCAGGCGCGTGGGCTGGCCACGTCGACTGGCAGGACATAAGGAATGGACAGGCCACCCAGACGCAGGTTGCGCCAGCGGAAAAAGACCTGGCCGTCGCTGCCGGTGAAGGTGGTGGCGTAGCTGACGGGCTCGGTGGCCACGCCCAGTTCGCGGTACAGGCGGGTCAAGGTGGGGTAGTAGCCGGGGTAGAACACCCGCAGCGGCATGTCGACGCGCACACCGTCCACGGCCAGGCTGCTGGCCACGAAACCGGGCTGCGCCTGGCGCTCGAAAAGGGTCACGGTGTGCTGGCGCGACAAGAGCCAGGCTGCGGTCAGGCCCGCGATGCCGCCGCCGATGACGGCGATGTTCATGGCAGCAGGTTACCAGCGGTGGCTGGCAGGGGCCGATGGGCGATAACGAATGCGGTTGACAATCGAGGTCTGCACTGCCGCAGCATCGATTCCGCGAACATGCCCGAGAACACCCCGATCCCCGATCCGTCCGAACAGCCGAAACAGGCCGACGAGGCCCTGGCCGTGCCCGAAACGGCGTCGGCTCCCGAGCCTGTGGTCGAGCCTGTTATCGAGCCTCTTGCGACTGAAGCCGCGCCCGAAGCAGCGCCTGAAGCCGTCAGCGCTGCCGTCGATGGCGCTGTGGATGCGGATGCCGCAGCCGAAGCACCGGCAGCAGCAACGGGTGCCGAAGCAGCGGATGCAGCTGCCGAGCCTTCCGCACCCGCCGAGCCCCCGGCCCCCGCCGCACCGCCCATCGCCGACCTCTCACCCGCCGCTTGCGCTGCGCTGCTGGCGCAGCACTTCCCGGCGCTCTTCGGTGCCGGCCGCATGCTGCCGATCAAGCTGCGCATCCAGGCCGACATCCAGCAGCGGGTGCCGGGTGTCTTCAACAAGAAGTCGCTGTCGATCTTCCTGCACCGGCACACCACCAGCACGGCCTACATCAAGGCGCTGGTGAACTCGCCGCACCGCTTCGACCTGGACGGTCAGCCGGCCGGCGAGATGGCGCAGGAACACAAGGACGCGGGGGTCGTGGAACTCGACAGGCGCCTGGCCATCGTGCAGGCGCGGCGTGTGGCCGAACGCGAGGCGCAGCGCCAGGCGCGCCGGCCCTCTGCGCAGCCTGCGCCCTCCGCGCCCGCCGCAGCGGCGGCCGGCGACACACAGACCCCGCCGGCCGAAGGTGCGCCGCCACAGCCCAGGCCACCTCGCCCGCCGCGTGCCGACCGCCCGCCAAGGCCCGACCGCCACGCCCGCCCCGACCGGCCACCGCGTGCGCCGGGTGCCGAGCCTGCACCTCGGGCCGATCGCCCACCGCGTGCGGACCGCCCACCGCGTGCCGAAGCACCTGCACACTCGGCTCCGGCACCGCAGCCCGTCGCCACGCCGCAGCCCGCCGCGCCGCTGACGCCGGAACAGATTGCCGACAACGAAGCACGCCGCGGCCGCGCCGCGCTGCTGCGGGCGTTCGAGACCACGACGCTGACACGCAGCAATTTCTGCGCGCTGAAAGGTTTGAAGGACGAGGTGCTCGAAGCCCAGCTGGTGCAGGCCCGTGCCGAACGCCAGCTGCAGCCGCCCCCGGCTTTCGACCGCGAGCGGGACCGCGAAAATGATCGCGACCGCGCGCAGCGGCCGGGTCCGCAGGGTGCACCCCGTGGCCCTGATCGCGGGCCGCGCCGTGATGCACCGGGCCGCCCGGGTGGTCCGCGGTCCGGCAGGCCTTCGCGCTAGTTTTCGCGCCAGGCCTTCGCCCCGTACCCCGCCCGGCAGTCGAGAGCACGGCGCATGCAGCCGGCCCTGGTGGTCATCGCCGCCGGCGTGTGTGCGGCGCTGCACGTGGGCAAGCTGGCGCCGGCCATCAACACGCTGCAGCAGGCGCTGGGCATGAGCCTGGTGGAGGCCGGTTTCCTGCTGTCGCTGGTGCAGGTGGCCGGCATGAGCCTGGGCCTGGCCTTCGGCGCCTGGGCCGACACCCTGGGGGCCCGGCGCAGCGTCATCGGCGGGCTCGTGGCCCTGGGCCTGGCCAGCGTGGCCGGCGGCCTGTCGCCCGGGGTGCCGGCGCTGATGGCGCTGCGGGTGCTGGAAGGTTTCGGCTTTCTGCTGGTGGTGCTGCCGGCGCCGGGCCTTTTGCGGTCTTTGGTGCCACCGCAGCGGCTGAGCGCGCTGCTCGGGCTGTGGGGCAGCTACATGCCCACGGCCACCGCGCTGGCCTTGTTGTGCGGGCCCTTGTTCATGGACGCGCTGGGCTGGCGCGCCTGGTGGTGGCTGCTGGGCGCGCTGTCGCTGGCCATGGCGGCAGTGGTGGCACGAACCGTGGCACCGAAGGATGCACCTGCGGCAGCACCGGACAAGCAGCGATCCACCGGTGCCTGGTTCGGCACCCTGCGCCAGACCCTGTCGGCCAGCGGACCGTGGCTGGTGGCGCTGCTCTTTGCCGTCTACTCCAGCCAGTGGCTGGCGGTGATCGGTTTCCTGCCCACCATCTACCTGCAGGCCGGTGTGGCGTCGGCGGCCACCGGTGTGCTGACGGCGCTGGCGGCGGCAGCCAACATCGTGGGCAATGTGGCCTCGGGGCGGCTGCTGCAGCGGGGTGTGCCCGTGCAGCGGCTGCTGGTGATCGGCTTTGTCACGATGGCCCTGGCCGCTGTGCTGGCCTTCGCCACGACAGCCGCACCACCGGCCCTGCGCTATGCCGCGGTGCTGCTGTTTTCAGGTGTCGGCGGCCTGATCCCGGGCACGCTGTTTTCCCTGGTGCTGCGTGTGGCACCGCACGAACGCTGCGTGGCGGCCACCGTGGGCTGGATGCAGCAGTGGTCATCGGCCGGCCAGTTTGTCGGCCCGCCCGTGGTGGCTGCGCTGGCCAGCCAGCTGGGTGGCTGGCAATGGACCTGGGTGGCCACCGGGGCGTGCTCTGCTGCAGGCGTGGCGCTGACGCTGCTGTTGACGCGCCGTCTGCGTTTTGCTCAGGCTGGCGGCAGCCCCTGAAGCCAGGGCAGCGGGTCTTTCATCGCGGCTTCGAAACCCTGCACGAACCGGCCCACGTGCAGGCCGTCCATCAGCGCGTGGTGCACCTCCACCGACAGCGGCATCCAGCGGCGTGTGGCATCGGCCGGGCCCTCGGCGTCGATGCGGCCGAAGGCCAGCTTCGGGATCGAGTCTTCGAAGGCACCGTCACGGGCATGCGTGAAGCTCGTGAAGTGCATCCACGGCAGCGTGGTGAAGTGCAGCTGCGCGGCATCGCCCACCCGCGGGTCGAAGGCCTGCTCGCCAGCGCGCATGCCCACGATGGCCGGTGCGCCCGTGGCCACGAAGTCGGCAAAGCTGTCGGCGTGCGGCAGGTAGGCAAAGCCGAAGCTTTCGTCGGCACGCAGCACCGTGGTGCTGCCGTGCACCACGTCCATCACCATCACGCGACCCTGCTGCAGGCGGTAGCGAAAGGGCGCCAGCCGGTTGGCCAGTTGCAGCGCGATGAAGTGGCAGGCCAGCGTCACCGTGCCCACACCGGCCTGGGCCAGCGCGGGCTTCAGCGCCGTCACGTCGATGCGCGTGCAGATGCTGAAGTGGGGTTTGGCGAAGCCGCGAAAAAACTCGAAGGCCTTGCGGCGCGGCCAGTCGGCCAGCTTCAGTTCTTGGGGCGTGTTCTCAGGCATGTTCTCGTTCATGGGGGCATTCTTCACCAGCCCGGGCGCTACAGTGTCCTGGCTGTCCAACCACCGAAGACTTGCATGCTGATCACCATCGAGCCCGGCGTTCAACTCTTTGTCGACATCGAAGGCGCGGGCCTGGTGCCCGACGGCGCGCAGATGCGGGCCAAGCCCACGCTGATCCTGCTGCACGGCGGCCCGGGTTACGACCACTCCAGCTTCAAACCCCTGTTCAGCCAACTGGCCGACGTGGCGCAACTCGTCTACGTCGACCACCGCGGCCATGGCCGCAGCAGCCGCCGCCCGGCGACCGAATGGACACTGGACACCTTTGCCGACGACGTGGTGCGCCTGTGTGACGCGCTGGGCATCGTCAAACCGGTGGTGCTGGGGCAGAGCTTCGGCGGTTTTGTCGCGCAGCGTTACCTGGCGCGTCACCCGGCGCACCCGGGCAGGGTCATCCTGTCCAGCACCAGCCACCACATGGGGCTGGACCGCAAGCTGGCGATGTTCGAGCAACTCGGCGGTGCGGCAGCACGCGAAGCCGCACAGGCCTTCTGGACCGAACCGAACGCAAGCAACTGGGCGCTGTACCAGCAGCTGTGCACGCCGCTGTACAACACCCGAGCGCCGGCCGACCCGCTGGCGCGTGAACGTACGCTGTTCAACACCGAGATCCTGTTCACGTCGGCCAGCGGCGAGCAGCGCACGATGCAGCTGCTGTCCGGCCTGGCGCGGGTGCAGTGCCCCGTGCTGGTGATGGCAGGCGTTGCCGACCCGGTGACACCGCTGGCCGATGCGCAGGACATCGCTGCCGCCATCCCCGCGCCGTGGGGCCGCCTGGTCACCTTTGCCGACGCCGGCCACGGCGCCTGGCGCGACCAGCCCGAGCAGGCCATGCAGGTGATTCGCAACTTCGTTGCCGGCTGAGCCGATCAGCCTTCAGCCGTTCAGCAGGTCAGCAGGTCAGCAAGTCAAAAGCTGCGACTGCGAACGGATCAGCTCACGCGCCCGGTTCATCGCGTAGTGCATGGCTTCGTCCGGCGAACGCCAGCGGTAGCCGCAGGCCAGGCTGTCGTCGCGAAAGGCTTCGTTGTGGCGGCCCTGGATACCCCTCACGCGGTTGACGATCAGCGCCGCCAGGTAGCCTTCGCCTTTGGGTGCTTCGACGGCGCCCACGAAGATGCGGTAGTCGCCTTCCTGGCATTCATTGAATCGCATCGCCTGTCCTGTCTTTGCATGGAAACGGGCGCGATCATGTTCCCACCTTTCGGGTGGGCCCATCCCCTGCCAGGGGGAGAACCTCCTTCTGGGGGACATGCCCGATGAGCGCGCTGCAGGCCACGTGGGATGATGTTTTTTCAGCCGCCCTGGCTGCACCCACGCCCTGCCCACCATGAGCACAAGTTCCTCCGCGCCCGAGCACAGCGTGCCGGCCTACCTGCGTCAACCCAGCCTGCAAGGCGACACCGTCGTCTTTGTCAGTGACGACGACCTGTGGCGTGTGTCCACCAACGGCGGCATCGCCCAGCGCCTGACGGCGGGCTTGTCGGAAGCGGGCACACCCTGCCTGTCACCTTGCGGACGCTGGCTGGCCTACACCGGCCGCGACGAACAACACGCCGAGGTCTGGCTGATGCCCGCGGCCGGCGGCGCCACGCGCCGTTTGACGTGGCTGGGCAGCGAACTGGCGGTGCGCGGATTCACGCCCGAAGGCCACATCGTCTTCTGCAGCAACCATGGGCAGCCCTTTTTCCGCAATTGGCACGCCTTCACGCTGGCCATCGGCGGGGGCCAGCCCGAACGGGTGCCGCTGGGGCAGATCGACCACCTGTCCTTCAGCAGCACCGGCCGGCGGGTCATCGGCCGCAACACCGGCGACCCGGCACGCTGGAAGCGTTACCGCGGTGGTCGTGTCGGGCAGTTGTGGGTCGAAGACGAAACCGGCGGCAGCTTCACGCGGCTGGCCAGCTTGCCGGGCAACCCGACGACGCCGATGTGGATCGGCGCGCGCATCCACTTCGTCAGCGACAGCAGCGGTGTCGGCAACCTGTGGTCCTGTCTGCCCGACGGCAGCGACCTGCACCAGCACACGCAGCACACCGAGCACTACGCACGCACGGCGGCCAGCGACGGCCAGCGCATCGTCTACGCCTGCGGTGCCGAGCTGTGGCTCTTCGACCCCGCCAGCGACACTTCGGCGCGCATCGAGATTCAGGTGCCCAGCGGCCGCACGCAGACCGCGCGACGCTTCGTCGCGGCATCGGACCACCTGCAAGGCATGGCCGTGCACCCGCAGGGCCACAGCCTGGCGCTGGAGTCACGCGGCCAGCTGTTCACGATGGCGCTGTGGGAAGGCGCGGTGCGCCGCCACGGCCATGGCAGCGGGCGTCGCCGGCTGGGCCAGTGGCTGGCCGACGGGCAGACGCTGGTCTGCGCCAGTGATGCCTCCGGCGAAGAGCGCATCGAGGTCATCGGCACTGCCGGATCGACCGAGCTGCCGTGGGAGCTGGGCCGCATCACCGCGCTGCGCGCCGCACCACAAGGCACACAAGTGGCCATCGCCAACCACCGCAACGAACTGTGGGTGGGCGACACGGCCGGCGGTGCGCTCAAGCGCATCGACCACAGCAACTTCGGACGTTTCGAAGACCCGGTGTGGTCACCGTGTGGTGGCTGGTTGGCCTGCACAAAAGCCACCAGCATGCGCCACACCGCCATCCTGCTGGCAGAAGTGGCCAGCGGCCACACGCTGCTGGCCACCCAGCCCGAGTTCAGGGACTACGCACCGGCCTTCGACCCCGAGGGCCGATACCTGTATTTCCTGTCGCTGCGCACCTACGACCCGGTGTACGACGCGGTGCAGTTCGAGCTGAGCTTTCCGCGTGCCGCCAGGCCCTACCTGATCGCGCTGCAGGCCGGCGGTCCACCGCCCTTCGAGCCCAGCCCCAAGGGCATGAAAAACAGCGGCCCGCACGGCGAAGACAAGCCCGCCGATGACAAGGCAGGCCCGACGGCCCTGCCCGCCATCGAAACCGAAGGCCTGGCGCGGCGCGTGGCCGCTTTCCCGGTGCCCGAAGGCCGCTTCGGCCAACTGGCCGGTGTGGCACGCCGCAAGGTGGTGTGGACCGCTTTGCCCATCGCCGGTGCGCACGGCCGCGGTGGCCACAAAGAAGGACCGGGCAAGCTGGAAGTGTTCGACTTCGACACCGCCGAAGTGAACACGCTGATGCCGCAGGCCGACCACTTCGTGCTGGCGGCCGACGCGCACACGCTCATCGTGCGCACGGGCAAGGCGCTGAAGGCCATCGACGCCACGCGGCCCACCGACGACCGCCCCAAAACCAAGGGTGACAAACCCGGGCGCGACAGCGGCCTCATCGACCTGTCGCGGGTGCGTGTGGCCGTGTTACCGGCCGACGAGTGGGCGCAGATGCTGGCCGAGGTGGGCCGCCTGCAGCGCGACCACTTCTGGGTCGAAGACATGTCGGGCATCAACTGGCTGGCGGTGTGTGAACGTTACCGCCGGCTGCTGCCGCGGGTGGCCACCCGCGCCGAACTGTCCGACCTGATCTGGGAACTGCAGGGCGAGCTGGGTACCTCGCACGCCTACGAAATGGGCGGTGACCACCGCAAGCCACCAGCCGTGGCGCTGGGCCACCTGGCGGCCGATTTGAGGCCCTCGGCGGCGGCCGACGGCGGTTGGCAGATCGTGCAAACGGTGCAAGGCGACGCCTGGGACCGCACGGCCGATTCACCGCTCAATGCAGTGGGCGTGTCCGCCGTCACCGGCGAAGCCGGCGAACGCATCGTGGCCGTGGGCGGGCAGCCGGTGAGCCGCACGGAACCGCCACAGGCCCTGCTGGTGCACCAGTCGGGCAACAAGGTGGCGCTGACCTTGGCTAACGAACAAGGTGTGCAGCGCGACGTGCTCATCACCACACTCGCCGACGAAGCGCCCGCGCGTTACCGCGAGTGGGTCGAACGCAACCGCGCCTGGGTGCACGAACACAGCGGCGGCCGTGTCGGTTACGTTCACCTGCCCGACATGATGAGTGCCGGCTTTGCCGAGTTCCACCGCTACTTCGGCACCGAATGCGACCGCGACGCGCTGGTGGTGGACGTGCGCTACAACCGCGGCGGCCACGTCAGCCAGCTGCTGCTGGAGAAGGTGGCACGCAAGCGCATCGCCTGGACCTTGCAGCGCTGGGGGCAACCCAGCAGCTACCCCGACGAAGCCCCGGCCGGTGCCGTGGTGGCCCTGACCAACGAACACGCCGGCAGCGACGGCGACATCTTCAGCCACTGCTTCAAGCTGATGGGCATCGGCACGCTGGTGGGCCAGCGCACCTGGGGCGGTGTCATCGGGATCTGGCCGCGCCATCAACTCATCGACGGGTCTGAAACAACCCAGCCCGAGTACAGCTTCTGGTTCAAGGACGTCGGCTTCGGCGTCGAGAACTTCGGCACCGAGCCGCAGGTGGTGGTGGCCAATCCACCGCAGGACAATGCGTTTGTGGGGCCGGCACAAGACCGGCAGCTGGCGGTGGCGGTGCAGCAGGCTTTGCAGGCCGCACCAGCCGCTGGCAAACCCTGGCCGGACTTCGGTCCGAAGCCCCGGCTGGGGTGAAGCGCAGCCAGCCGCGGCGCGCTACAGCGCGCGTGTGCTGGCCTGCGCCAGATAAAACCACTCGTGCCCCGGCTGCGCCGACACATCGGGGAACACGATGTAGCCGGCCTGCGGTGCCCGCACCTCGCTGCCGTCGGCACGCACCGCGATCAGCTCACCTTCGGCCAGCGGGTCGAAGCTGGTCCAGGTCTTGACGAAGCGGTCGCCCTCGGCGTGGCGGTCGATGACCTCGGCCAGGTTCAGGCACTCGAACGGTTTCTGCGGCGGCGCCAGCGGCAGGTCGGCCAGGCCCAGCAGCGCCAGGGTCTGGTGGATGGCGTGGGTGGCCACGTCTTCACCCGCCGGGTCGTCGTGCTGGCCACATTCCAGCGTGATGCCGTAAGCGCCCTGGCTGCGCATGTACTCGGTGGTGCCCACGCCGTAGCTCGGGTCTTCGTGCACACCGCCGGCGGTCAGGCCACGTGCCTTGCGCCGCGCCAGGCCGTCGGCATACGACGACATCCAGCCTTCGACGATGCGGCTGGGCCCGACGTGCGCCGCCAGCCGCGCTTCGGCGGCTTCGTGTGCAAAGGGCTCCAGCAAGCCGCGGTTGTCGGCCGGTCCGCGCATCACGAAAGGCTGGCCGGGGCTGCGGAAGCTGTGCAGGTCCAGCAGCACCTCGTGTTGCGCCAGCAGCGGGCAGAGCACGTTGGCGATGCGGTCCTCGAAGTCCTGCGGCGTGGCGGTGGGCTGCAGGCGCCGGTTCAGGTTGCGGTCGCCCATCCGGCGCATGTGGTTGTAGGCCAGCGGGTTGCACACCGGCACGAAGGTGACGCTGCCGCGCACGATCTCGATGTCGCTGCTGTCGATCTGCGCCAGCACACGCCGGATGCCCTTGGTGCCCGCCGTTTCGTTGCCGTGCACCGCGCCGGTGACGATGAGCCGCGGGCCGGGTGCCAGGCCGCTGATCTGGTGGATGCGCAGGTTCTGGTTGCTGATCATGTCGAGCCTATTCGTCGCCGCCGCACAGCATGCGGTGCGCACGGTCGTACCGTTCGTGGACGCCCACGATCACGTCGGCGGGCAGGTCGAGCGCCGCCTGTTCTGCGCCGCCGGTGACACCGGTGGATGCCAGCCAGTCGCGCAGCGGTTGTTTGTCCAGCGCCATGATGCGGCCCTGCTTCAGTTCGTCGGCTAGCCAGAAACGCGAAGAGTCGGGTGTCAGGGCTTCGTCCATCAGCGTCAGCTGGCCGTTTTCGTCCAGGCCGAATTCGAACTTGGTGTCGGCAATCACGACGCCGCGAGTCAGCGCGTAGGCCGCGGCGGCCTTGTACAGGCGGATCGCGGTGTCGCGCACCTGGGCCGCCAGCGGCGCGCCGATCTGCGCCACCAGTTGCTCGAAGCTGATGTTTTCGTCGTGGTCGCCCACGGCAGCCTTGGTGGCGGGTGTGAAGATGGGCTCGGCCAGCGGCTGTGTCATCGACATCCCGGCCGGCAGCTCAATGCCACACACGGTGCCGCTCTGGCGGTATTCCTTCCAGCCCGAGCCGGCGATGTAACCTCGCACCACGGCTTCGCAGGGCACGGGTTTCAGCCGCTTGACCAGCATCGCGCGGCCTTGCACCTGCGGCACTTCATCGGGCGCGACCACACTTTCCGGTGCTTCACCGGTCAGGTGGTTGGGCACGATGTCCTGCAGGTGGCCGAACCAGAACAGCGCCATCTGCGTCAGCAGCCGTCCCTTGCCGGGCACCGGCGCTTTCATCACCACGTCGAAGGCACTCAGGCGGTCGCTGGCCACCATCAGCAGGCGGTCGGTGCCAACCGCGTAGTTGTCGCGCACCTTGCCACGTGCCAGCAGGGGCAGCGAGTGCAGCGAAGTGGTGGGCACGGCGGGGCCGAGCGCGGCCAGGGCAGGGGTGGTCATGGTGATGGGCCCAAAAAAGGGCGGCAGTGAAGGGGCGGCAGCGAACCCGCTATTTTGCGTGCAGCACGTCCTGCAGCAGCGTCAGCGTGCCGGCGGTGGCGTCCAGCCGCACGCGCAGACCCATCGGCAGCGGCCGGTTGGGTGTTCCGTGGCCGGTGGGCCAGCCGCCCAGCAGCGGCTTGTGGTGCTGTTCGCAGATGGGCACCAGCATGTCGTGCAACAAGGCCGTCGGCGCGGCTTCTTCCGTGAAGCTGCCCAGCACGATGCCGGCCACCGCGTCCAGCGCACCGGCCAGCCGCAGCTGCGTCAGCAGCCGGTCGACGCGGTAGAGCTCTTCGTTCACGTCTTCCAGAAACAGGATGGCACCTGTCATGGGCCAGGCCCAGGGTGTGCCCAGCAGCGCGGTCACCAGGCTCAGGTTGCCGCCGACCAGCAGGCCCTCGGCCTGCCCGTCGACATGCGGTGCGCCACCCTCCAGCGCGGGGGCCAGCACATCGCCTGCCCGCAGGCCTTGGCGCAGCAGTTGCAGCAGCGCGGCTTCGTCGGCTTCGCGGCCGGGTTTGATCAGGTCCGATGCCAGCATCGGCGCATGCAGGCTGGGCAGGCCTTGCAGGGCCCACAGCGCGTGCAGTGCGGTGATGTCGCTGTAGCCGATCAGCAGCTTGGGGTGGCGCCGCAGCAGTGCGGTGTCGATGTCGGGCAGAAGCCGCATCGTGCCGTAGCCACCGCGCAGGCAGTGGATGGCGGCCACTTCGTCGTCGGCCAGCGCCGCGTGCAGGTCGGCCAGGCGCAGGCTGTCGGGCCCGGCCAGGTAGCCGGTGTCGGCGTGGCAGCTGGGGTACAGGCGCACCCGGTAGCCCCAGCCTTCGACCAGCGCCTGAACAGCTGGCAACTTGTCGGCTGCCACCGGGCCGGCGGGTGCGATGACACCGATCAGGTCGCCGGCTGCCAAGCCCCGAAAGCCGGTGAATCCAGCCAGGTTCAAGTTGTTTCCTTCAGCAGCCGATGCACCGCCGCGCCCAGGGCCGGCAGGTGCCAGGTGGTCGCGCAGCGTTCGTGAGGCGCGTAACGGCGGCCCAGGCTCGTGATCAGTGCGACGATGGCGTGGATGCCGTCGCTGCGCAGGATGCCGGCGTCGGACGCGTAGTTGTTCGTGGTGCCGGTCTTGTGCGCAAAAGCCGGTGCGTCGGGAAAGCCGGGCAGCCAGCCATGCACACCTTGCAGGCTGCCGGAAGACAGCACCTCGTTGCGTTCCTGGCGCGACAGCACGGCGTGCAGGCGCTCGCAAGTGTCGACTTGCAGCAGGCGCTCGCCGGCCGGCAGCCAGGGTGCGGGCGGGGCCTGAGTGTCGAGCAGCCACAGCAGCCGCGCGGTGTCCCAGGCCGTCATGTGGATCTGCCCCACGCCCGCGCCGTCGGCATTGCGCCAGCCGCCATCGGGCCGTGTGCCGTTGAGCTGCAGCGTGTGCAGCCCCAGTGCCTGGAAGCGCCGGTTCAGGGTGTCCACCATGCCGCAGCGGTGCAACAGCGCCACGCAGGTGTCGGTGGCGTCGTTGTCGCTGACGACGACCATGCTTTCCAGCGGCAGCATCATCTGCGCCCAGCTCGTGTGACCGGCTTCCACCGCCAGGCCCACGCCCACGGCCACCATCAGCTTCAAGAGCGATGCCGGGTAGGGCGCCACGAAGCGGTGTTCGCCGTCGCCGTGCAGATGCAGCCATTGCAACTGCGACCAGTCGGCGTCGGGCAGCCAGGCGATGGACTCGTCGCGGCCGTCGCGCTGGTCGGCATCGAAGCGCACGTTCTGTACCGGGCCCGCCTGCGTGTCGATGCGGGCCACCACACCCGACGGGTGTTCCCGTGAAAACAGCGCATTGGCCCAGCGTGGCGGCTGGCCGGGGGCGAACAGGACAACGGCCAGGTCGATGGACGGCATCAGCCGCAGGGGCGCGCCGCTCTGCCACGGGTCGGTCACCGAAGGGAAGTCGAGTCTCTGCACGGCATTCAGCAGTCCAGCGGCCAGGGCGTTCATGGGGTGGGTGGGCTGAACCGAAAAGGGGCCTCCGCAGAGGCCCCGGTCGTGTGGGTCCGCAAGTTCAGAAGAACTTGTACTCGACGTTCAGCACGAAGGCCCGGCCTCGCGGGTCGGCCACACGCGGTTCCCAGCTGCTGCCGCTGCCGCCGTTGCTGTCGTAGGTGATGGCAAACGGCGGGTCCTTGTCGAACAGGTTCTTCACCAGCGCGGTGACCGTGAGGTTCTTGATGCCGGTGTAAGAGGCGCTCAGGTTGTAGGTGATGTAGTCGTCGACCCGGGCCTTCCAGTCCGGCGGCGTGACGGCGCCGGTGGCAATGCCCGGCAGCACCTGGTCGTTATAGCCCCGGCGGTAGGTCTGGCTCAGCGTGCTGCTCCAGTCACCGCGCTTGCCGGTGATGTAGGCACTGTGTTTCCAGCGCAGGCCCAGGTCACCCGCAAAGGTGAAGCGGCCGATTTCGCTGGCGCCATAAGGCGCGCTGGCAATCACGCGTGAGCGCTTCTTCATCAGGTAAGTGCCGTCCATGCCGGTGGTCAGTCGCACGCCCATGGCGTTGAAGCCGGCGCGCGCGCTGACTTCGATACCTTCAGTATCGGTCTGGCCGGCGTTGACCCAGCGGTTGTCGATGGCATCGATGGTGCCGGTGGCGTCGCGCCGGAAACGCTCGGGGAAGAGCGCGTAGTTGCGGTACAGCGTTTCGACGCCCAGCACCTGGATGGTGCCGGTGCGTTCGATGCGCCACCAGTCCATGCCGATGCTCAGGTTGGGCAAGGGTTCGACCACGAAGCCCACCGAGGCCATCTTGGCTTCTTCAGGGCCCAGGTCCCTCTTGCCGCCGGTGACGGTTTCGGGGCGGATGATCACACTGCAGCCCGGCACCAGCGGGTCCACCACCAGGCCCGGGCAGGTGGCCGGGTCGACCCGGTCCACACCCGACGCAGAAAAGATCACGCCGTTGTAGAGCTGGTTGAAGGTGGGCACACGGAAGCCGGTGCTGTAGGACGCACGGAACAGCAGCTGCTGCATGGGCTGGTAGCGCGCCGACACCTTGGGGTTGGTGCTGGCACCAAAACCGTCGTATTCGTCGCGACGCACGGCCACCGTGGCTTCGAACTGCTTGGTGATGGGCAGCATCAGTTCGCCATAGACCGCCTTCACGTCGCGCTTCTCACCCAGCAGGGCATTGGCGTCGTCGAAGGGGGCCAGGAAAATCACCGGCCGCGCCGTGGCAGCACGTTCGTCGCCGTTGAACTTGTACTTCTCGGTGCGCAGGTCCACGCCCACCGCGGCCAGCGCCGTGCCGGCCGGCAGCTTGAACACCGGGCCGGAGATCGACGCGTCCACCTGCTGCAGCGTGAATTCACCGCCGTACAGCACAACCCCCCGTGCCGAGGCTTGCTCCAGCGCCGCCCGGCCGGCGGCCGTCTGGGTCTGTCCGGGCATCAGGAAGGGGTTGACCAGGCCGCTGTTCATGGCCTGCACGATGCCGTAGGTGCCGTCGGCGGTGCCGTTGTTCAAGGTGCCGCGGTAGTAGTAACCGCCGCCCAGCGTGGACTTGCTTTCGCTCTTGGCCTGCAGCACACCGGCGCGGTAGTCCCAGCCCATGAAGGGCCCTTCGATGCCGACGAAGATGCGCTGTGCGTCTGTTTCGGTTTCGATTTCACGCGGGCCGCAGTCGATGCAGCGCCAGCGGTAGCCCAGGGTCTGTCCACGCTGGGCCTCGGTCACCTGGCCGGGGAAGGCGGTGAGAAGCGCGTTGAACACGGTGTCGTAGGCCACGGCCGAGTCGGCATTGCGCGGGAAGCGCAGCGGCGCGTTGGTCGTGTTGCTGGAAACCTGGGCGTTGGAAAAACGCTTCGCCGATTCCGACGTCGAGCCCACGGCCTCGGCCGACAGCAGGTGTTGACCCAGCTTCAGCGAACCCCGCAGCACGAAGTTGACGTTGGTGACCGGTTGCTGGATGACCGCAGCACGGCCGGTGTCCCAGGCGCAGGCCAGGGCGGCGGTGGGCGAGTTCCAGATCGCGTTGCTGTACGCGTCCATGCCGGCAATGCTGTTGCAGCCAGCGCCGCCCGGCAGATCGAGGATGTTGATGCCACCCGAGGCACGCACCGTGGTGCTACCCGGCACGAAGGGCGTGGCCGCGGCGTTCGGGAACAGCGTGCCGGCCAGCGGGAAGATTGTTGCGTGCGGTGTGCCGCGTGTGTCCACGCTCAGCCCGCGGTTGGTCTGGAAGGTGTTGACGAAGTCGCGCTGGTCGCCGCGCAGCGCCTTGTGGTCGCTGTAGGACAGCGTGGCCAGGACGTTGAAACCCTGGGCGTCCAGGTCGCCGAAGCCACCCACCACGCTGCCGCGGTAGATGTCGCCACCACCTGCCTGGGTCTTGTCGATGACGGCCTGGGCACGCAGGCCGTTGAAGTTGGTGCGCAGGATGAAGTTGATGACACCGCCGATGGCGTCGGTGCCGTAGATGGCGCTGGCGCCGTCCTTCAACACTTCGATGCGCTCGATGGCGCTCATCGGAATCTGGTTCAGGTCGACGACACCGCCGTTCAGGCCGTGTGAAGCGACACGGCGGCCGTTCAGCAAAATCAGCGTGGCGTTGGCGCCCTGACCGCGCAGGTTGGCGCTGCTGGCGCCGTTGTTGCCACGCTGCGCGCCGCTGACCACATCGGCGTTGGACGCCAGGTTGTCCAGGCCGTTGCCGTTGGTCGACAGCATCATCACCACCTGTTCGGCGCTGGTGATGCCTTCACGTTCGATTTCCGTGCGGCTGATCACCTGCACTGGCAACGCGCCTTCGCTGGCAATGCGCTTGATGCTGGAACCGGTGATGGTGACACGCTGGTCTGCCGTCTGAGCCAGGGCATGAGAGCCCAGGCCCAACAGGACCAGGCTGCCGACGAGTGCGGTGAGTTTCATGGGTGTGATTTCCTCTTGATGGAATGGGCTTCATTGTCCGGGGTGCCGTCCTTCACTCCCAGGCAAGACTCATACCTTCACAGTGTTGCCCCGTGCAGGTGCACTGGCCCATCGGGGATAACCAATGGTGTGCGCACACGCCACAGTCCAGGGCCGTGTGCCTTGCCGGTGTGCACACCGGCGATGGCTTTGCCGGCCTGCGTTCCGTGTGAACATCGCGGCCCATGCAAGCACCCACAAGCGCCGGGCCGGCCGCATCGCCCTGGCGCTGGATTCCCACGCTGTACTTCGCCCAGGGCCTGCCCTATGTGGTGGTGATGACGCTGTCCGTCGTCATGTACAAAAACCTGGGCGTGTCCAACACCGACATCGCGCTCTACACCAGCTGGCTCTACCTGCCGTGGGTCATCAAGCCGCTGTGGAGCCCGCTGGTCGATCTGCTGGGCAGCAAACGGCGCTGGATCGTCGGCCTGCAGTTTGGTGTCGGCGTGGCCTTTGCGCTGGTGGCGCTGACGCTGCCGGCGCCGAAATTCCTGCAGATGACGCTGGCCATGTTCTGGCTGATGGCCTTTGCATCGGCCACACACGACATCGCGGCCGACGGCTTTTACATGCTGGCCTTGCCGCAGCGCACGCAAGCGGCTTTTGTGGGCGTGCGCAGCACCTTCTACCGCCTGAGCATGCTGGGCGGGCAGGGCGGCCTGGTCTACCTGGCGGGCTGGCTGGCCGAGAAACAGGGCGATGTGGTGCTGGCCTGGAGCTGGGTCTTCGGCCTGTTGGCGGTGATGTTCGCCGCCGCAGCCCTCCTGCACCTGTGGGCCTTGCCGCGCCCTTCGAGCGATGGTCCGGCGCCACGCACGGCAACGTTCTGGTCCGACTTTTTCAAGGTCTTCGCTGCCTACTTCGCCAAGCCGGACATCCTGCGCATCCTGGCCTTCCTGCTGCTGTACCGGTTTGCCGAAGCGCAGATGCTGAAGCTGATCACGCCCTTTTTGCTGGACACCCGCGAGGTCGGTGGCCTGGGCCTGCGCACGCAGGACGTCGGCATTGCCTACGGCACGGCGGGTGTGGTGGCGCTCACCTGCGGTGGGCTGTTGGGCGGCTGGGTCATTTCACGCGGCGGCCTGAAGCGCCTGCTGTGGCCTTTGATGCTGTGCATGAACGTGCCCAATGTGCTGTACGTGCTGCTGGCGGTGCTTCAACCCAGCAGCCTGTGGGTGGTCAGCGCGGCCCTGGCGCTGGAGCAATTCGGCTACGGTTTCGGCTTCACCGCCTACATGGTGTTCATGCTGATGGTGGCCGGTGGCGCCGACGGTTCTGCCTTGCACAAAACCGCCCATTACGCCATCTGCACCGGCTTCATGGCGCTGGGCATGATGCTGCCCGGCATGTGGGCCGGCTGGCTGCAGGAACAGCTGGGCTACGTCAACTTCTTCATCTGGTGCTGCGTGGCCACCGCGGTGTCGTTTGCGGCGGCGGCCTTTGTGCGCATCGACCCGGCTTTTGGGCGCCGGGTGGACTGAACGCAGCCAAGCCGCTGCTTCAGCGTTTGTTCAGCAGCCCGCCCAGCATGCCGGCCAGATCGCCCATGCCGCCGGACTGACCCCCGCCACCTTGCGCCCCGCCCAGCAGGCTGCCGAGCAGTCCGCCCAGGTCACCCTGCGGCACCCGGCCCTCGGGTGTCAGCGTGTCCACCACCTGCGGCAGCATCTGGCTCAGCTGACCCAGCAGGTCACCCTGGTTCATGCCCAGCTGGCGCGTCAGGCCCTCGATCATGTCGCCGCCCAGCACCTGGCCCAGCTGGTCGGCGCCGATGGGCTGGTTTTGGCCGGTGCCGACCCAGGACGCGGCCACGTCGCCCAGACCGCTTCGCTGCATCTTCGAGATCAGGCCGCCCAGGCCGCCCAGGCCACCCAGGCCGCTACCACCCCCTTGGCCACCGCCCTGCGCCAACATGCCGATGACGGCGCTGAACAAGGCGGCATGGCCGCCACCGCCGCCTTCCGGCTGTGACTGACCCAGAGCGCCAATGACGGAATCGAGCAGGCCCATGCGGTTCTCCTGAAGACGGTGTGAGGTGTGAAGTGCGGATTGTCGCGAGCCGCCAGTGTCGTTCTCAAGTGTGACTTGACTCCCATGCGATGGCATGGGGTGGACGTGTTCCGGCGTTCAGGCGATCAAGCCTTCAGGCCCAGCCAGCCCAGCACCGCCAGCGGCGCGGTTTCGGCGCGCAGCACACGTGGGCCCAGGTCCACCGGCACGAAGCCGGCAGCCCGTGCGGCGGCTTCTTCGTCCGGCGTGAAGCCACCTTCCGGGCCGCTCAGCGTGCACAGCGTGGGCGAAGGCGACGGCATCGCGGCGGGGCCTTGTGCACCCGGCGCCAGGCTCAGCAGCCAGCGGGCGCCAGCCGGGGCACGGGGCAGCCAGTCCAGCAACGCGGCCACCGGCAGCACCTGTGGCACGGCGGCACGGCCACATTGTTCGCAGGCAGCCTGGGCGATGGCCTGCCAGTGCTGCCGCTTGCGATCGGCACGTTCGCCCTGAACGCGCAGCACCGAACGTTCGCTGTGCAGCGGCTGGATGCATGTGACACCCAGTTCGGTGGCTTTTTCCACCAGCACGTCCATGCGCTCGTTGGCCGGCATCACCACCGCCAGCGTCACGGCCAGCGGCAGTTCGCGGTTCACGGCGCTTGCATCGCCGACCCGCACCGACACGCCGCTGCGCGTGACGGCCAGCACCGTGGCCGGCCAGTCGCTGCCACTGCCGTCGAACAGGGTCAGCGTGTCGCCGGGTTGCACCCGCCGCACCATGGCGTGGCGGGCCGCCCCTTCGGGCAAGGGCATCTCGGTGCCGGCCAGCAGTGGCGGCGTCACGAACAGGCGCACGGCTTCAGCGCGCCAGTTCGGCTTCGACCGCCAGCGCCAGGCCGGCCAGCGCGGCGTCGTGGCCGGCGGGTGCCGACAGCATCAGGCCCACCGGCAGGTCACCTGCCGCCTGGCACGGTAGCGTGAAGGCGCAGCCGTCCAGGAAGTTGATGGCGAAGGTGTTGCGCAACAGCTGGCCATTGGCCTTGAAAAAAGCCTCGTCGCTGGCCAGCAGCTCGGCGATGGGTGGCGCCAGCAGCGGCACCGTGGGGCTGATGAGTGCGTCGAAGCCGCCCAGCGCCGCTTCCATGCGGGCGATCCAGTCGCGGCGGCGCTGCTGCATCGTGATGTAGTCGGCCGCGCTGACGCCTTCGCCCAGCGCCACACGCGCGGCCACGCGGGGGTCGAACTTCTCGCGCTGCGTCTGCAGGTCGTGGCGGTGCACGGCATAAGCTTCGACGGCGGAAAAGCCGCCGGGTGCGTTGATCTGCGAGATCTCGGACAGCTCACGCAGCGGCAGCTCGACAATCTGCGCGCCGGCCGCCGACAGCCGCGACAGCGCACGCTGGAAGGCCGCGGCCACTTCGGGCTGCAGGCCGTCCAGCATCAGCGTCTGCGGCAAGGCCAGGCGTGCGCCGCGCAGGCCGCGCGCGGGCACCTGCAGCGGCGCACCGGCCAGCACGCCGTCCACCACCAGGCAGTCGGCCACGCTGCGGGTCATGGCACACACCGTGTCCAGCGTGAAACTCAGCGGAAAAGCACCCGCCAGCGGCGTGCGCGTCTGCGTGTTCTTGAAGCCCACCAGCCCGCACAGCGCGGCCGGCACACGGATCGAGCCGCCGGTGTCCGAACCCAGGCCGGCCACCGCCAGGCCCAGCGCAACCGACACCGCCGCGCCCGACGACGACCCGCCGGGAATGCGCGCCACCGTGGGGTCGCAGGGGTTGCGGGGTGTGCCCAGGTGCGGGTTGATGCCGACGCCGGAAAAGGCGAACTCGGTCATGTTCGTCAAGCCGGTGATGGCAGCACCCGCCTGGCGCAGGCGGGACACGGCAGCGGCGTCCTGCGTGGCCGCGGGCCGGCCTTCGCGCAGCACCGAACCGGCCATCGTGGTGCGGCCGGCCACGTCGTAAAGGTCCTTCACCGTGACCGGCAGGCCGGCCAGCGGCGGCAGCGGGCCGCCGGCGGCCAGCAGGGTGTCGGCTTGTCGTGCCGCGGCCAGGGCCTGGTCGTCGAAACGCTGGGTGAAAACGGCGGCGGCGGATGGCAAGTCGGACTGAGCCATCACCTGGCGCAACAGCGCCTCGTGGGCGCCGGGCTGGCGCAGGCTGGCGCGCATGTCGCTGATGCAGGGCAAGGTTTTCATGGCCGCCGATTCTGTGCCACAACGGCGCCACAACGGCGCCCGGTCTGGCCGGGGCGCGGGCTGATCAGGCGTCTTCGCGCAGCTCGCGCCGCAGCACCTTGCCCACCGACGTGCGTGGCAGGTGCGGGCGGAACTCCACCACCTTGGGCCGCTTGTAGCCGCTCAGGCGTGCTTCGCACCAGGCCCGCACCTCGGCTTCGCTGGGGCTGGCGCTGCTGGGGTCGGACTTCACCAGCACCAGCTTGATGGCCTCGCCGGCCAAGGCGTCGGGCATGGACACGGCGGCGCAGTCGCGCACGCCGGGAATCTGCGCCACCACGTCTTCGATCTCGTTGGGGTAGACGTTGAATCCGCTGACGAAGATGAGGTCCTTCTTGCGGTCGACCAGCCGCAGCGCGCCGTCGTCGTCGAAAACCCCGATGTCGCCGCTGCGCAGGTAGCCGCTGGCGGTCATGACCCGCGCGGTTTCGTCGGGGCGCTGCCAGTAGCCGGGCATCACCTGCGGGCCGCGGATGGCAATTTCGCCCGCGGTGCCGGGTGGCACCGGTCGACCTTCGTCGTCGACCAACTGCAGTTCGGTGCCGGGCAGCGGCTGGCCCAGGTGGCCGCTGAAGGTGGTTTCGTCCACCGGGTTGCAGGTCACCGCCGGGCTGGCTTCGCTGAGGCCGTAACCCTGGCAGATGGTGGAACCGGTCTTCAGCAGCCAGAGCAGCGCGGTGGCCGGCTCGACCGCCGTGGCGCCACCCAGGCTGAGCCGCAGCGAGCTCCAGTCGACCTTGTCGACGTCGGCATGGTTGGCCACGGCCAGGAACATCGCATTGATGGCAGGAAAGGCGTGGAAACGGTGGCGTGCCAGCACTTTCAGCATGCCGGCGGTGTCGTGCGCATTGGGGATCAGCAGCACGCAGCTGCCCTGGTGCAGGCCCAGCAGCAACACCAGCGTGAAGCCGAAGATGTGGTGCAGCGGCAGCGCGCCCACGGTGACCCATTGCTCGCCGACCGGACAACGGGCCAGCGCGGGCTGGTAGCGCACCTCCGACTGCAGCAGGTTGGCCGCCAGGTTGCGGTGCAGCAGCACCACACCCTTGCTGGGGCCGGTGGTGCCACCGGTGTACTGCAGCGCCGCAATGTCATCGGGCAACACCACCACGTCGGGCGCCGGCTGGCGGCGGCCATTGTCGATGGCCTGGTTGAAGGACACCGCAGACGGCAGCTCGTGTGCCGGCACCAGGCGCCGCACACGGCGCATCCAGTGGTTGACGACAGCGCCTTTCAGCGGGCCCAGCAGGTCACCCAGCGAGGCCACGACCAGGTGGCGGGCCGGTGTGGTTTCGGCCAGTTGCTGCAGCAGGCTGGCCTCTGTTTCCATGAAAACGACCGCCCGCGCGCCGCTGTCCTTGAGCTGGTGTTCCAGTTCGGGCACGGACAGCTGCGGGCCCAGGTTCACCACCACCAGCCCGGCACGCAACACCGCGGCCACGGTGACCAGCATCTGCGGCACGTTGGGCAACATCACCGCCACGCGGTCGCCCTTGTTCAGGCCCTGCGCCAGCAGGTGGGCAGCAAGTGCACGCGACAGCTCGTCAAGCTGGCCAAAGCTCAGCGAGCGCCCCATGCAGATGCAGGCCGGCAGTTCGCGGTGGGCCTGGAAACTGCGCTGAAAGAGCGCGACCAGCGTGGTGGGCGACCCATACGGCATGGCAGCAGCCCGGGCTTGCGCCGGCCGTGCATCTGGCGCGGGGTGCTGCTCTTGCATGGCGGGAGGTCCACTGTGGGTGAGCCGATTCTGACGCTTGGCTGACGCAAGCCCATCAGGGGATTCGATACACCCGGTTGCCGAAGGCGGCCGCCGCGCCGCCCCGAGCGTTCCTTCACGCGCCGGGGTGGTGCTGGCACGGCGGTTGTGAACGATGGCGGAACGGTGGGTGGCGACACTGCCGCCGTTGTTGTCCGCCGTTGTTGAACCCGACAGGAGCCCGCCATGACCATCACCCTTGCTGCCGCGCGGGCGTCGCCCGTGGTTTGTGCCGTCGCGTCGGCCCTGGTGCTGGTGGCGCCCGCTGCCGCCCAGGCGCTGCCCGAAGGTGCGCTGCGGGTGCAGCGGGTCGAGTTCATCGACCGCCAGGGCTTCGAAAAACCCCTGGTGGCCGCCACCATCATGGTGCCGGCGGGCTGGCAGCAGCAGGCCGGCGTGGAATGGAACGTCCAGCAGCGTTGCACCCGCCCCCATGCGCTGCGGCTGCGCGCCCAGGCGCCCGATGGCAGCGCTGCCATCGAACTGGCACCCAGCGAAGGCTGGGGCCAGGCCACCCAGGGCGCGGTGGGCGACTGCCCCCGAGCGCCCTGGCGCAACACCCAGCAGTACCTGGCGGCCTGGGTCGAACGCCATCGGCCAGGCGCACGCTGGCTCGACTACCGTGCGCGCCCCGACAAGTCGCACCCCGAACAGCGGCAGGCCTTCGGCAATGGTGGCGGCTTCAGCCAGCGCATGGAAAGCGGCCAGGCACTGATCGCCTACAACGTGGGCGGGCGCGAGATGCGCGAAACGCTGGTGGCCAATGTGTCCTTCCTGCAGTCGCGTTTTGTCATCGCCGGCGGTCAGGCTTTCGAGTCGATGCAGGCCCAGGCGCTGGGTGTGCTGGCCTGGCGCGCGCCCGCCGGCACGCTGGACATGAAGCAGTTCGACGCTGTCTGGGACACGCTGCGGCCGGGCCCCGAGTGGCAGGCGCGCATCAACAAGGCCAATGCCGAGATGGCGGCCGACAACCAGCGCACGCAGGCCGAGATCAGCCGCATCAATGCCGCGACGCAGCGCGAAACGATGGCCCACATGGCGCTGCGCGGGCAGATCCGCGCGCAGACCCAGCGTGAGGTGGCCGAGATCCACAACGGCACCTGGCGCGCGCGCCAGGAGAGCAACGAGCGCATGCACACCGACAACGTGCGCACCGTGCGCGAAGTGCAGGCCTACCGCGACCCGCGCAGCGGCGGCGTGGTCGAACTCAGCCACCACTACCGCCACGCCTGGCAACTGCGCGACGGCAGTTACGTCTTGACCGACAACCCCAGCTTCAACCCCAGCCGCGACATCGGCATCGGCGGTGTCGAACTGGACCGCACGAAATGAAGGGCACATCCATGAACCCCAGGCCCTGGTTTGCAAGGGCGCTGTTGATCGGCGCCGCCAGCACGGTGCTGGCGTCGGCCGCGCTGGCGCAGGACAGCTTCAACAGCCCGCCGCCGCAGCGGGTGGCGCCACCTGCGGGTGGCGACAGGCAGCCACCGCCGTCGGGTTATGAACTGCCCAGACAGCAGCAGCCTGCACGCGGCGACAACGCGGCGGCTGGCAACGAACGTCAGGACTTCGGCGTTGCGCCCATCGACCGCCTGCACACCGGGCCGATGCACGGGCCCACGCCGACGTCCATCCCGGGGGCTCAGGTCATCGGCACCCCGGCGCTGGCGGACCTGCTGAAAACCGGCGCCGGCCGGGTGCTGGTCTTCGACGTGCTGGGCGGGCCCGAACGCCTGCCCGGAGCGCTGAACGCCGTGCCTGCGCACCAGGCCGGCAGCTTCGACGACGCAGTGCAGCGTGAGTTCGGCCAGTACCTGCAGCAGGTGACGCAGGGCCAGAAGGACACACTGATGGTGTATTACTGCCAGTCCACGATGTGCTGGATGTCGTACAACGCCGCGCTGCGCGCCAGCCGCATGGGCTACCGCAAGGTGCTGTGGTACCGCGGCGGTGTCGAGGCCTGGAAGGCCGGTGGCCACGCGCTGCAGGGGCCGGGTTTCGCTGGCCGCTGAAGGCCGCTGTGACCAAGGCCGGGTGCAGCGTGACGCCGACACGACCACCATCACCGTGCTGCCGCCGCTGGCCGGCTGCCAGCCCTTCCGCTTTGTCATCCGCAACGACTGCAGCGGCGGTGTGCGCCAGAACTCGCGTGGCGAGCGCTGGGAGGACGATGGGCTGGAGCGGGGGTTGACGCTGGTGAAATGAGGGGCCAGCCCACCGTCGGGAGTTGGGGCCTTGGCGCTATCGAGCGGCCTGCGGGCTTGCACTTCCGGTCGTTTGCGGTGTGCCGGGGCCCTCGACCAGGGCCTCCAGCGTGTCGCGGTGGAACAGGTCCACGTAGGGCTGGTAGCGCCACAGCCGGTTGCGACCATACCCGGTGAGTTCACGCAGCCAACCTCGGGCTTCCATGTCGCGCACCAGCTTGGCCGCAGTGGGCGCCGTGCAGCCCAGCAGATGCACCACACGCTTGATCGACACCGTGGGTTGCTGCAGCAGGTGGTCCAGCAATGTCAGCGCCTTGGCGTTTTTTGCTACCGCGCTGCGATGCGCGTCTCTCAAGGTCACGATGTCCTGCGCCGTCTGTGTGGCCGCGCGGGCGGTGACACTCACGCCGCGCAGGAAAAAGGCCAACCACTGTTCCCAGTGACCCTGCTGGCGGATGGCCGTGAGCCTGTCGTAGTACTCGGCGCGGCGTGCCTTGAGGTACAGCGACAGGTAGAGCAGAGGTCGCGCCAGCGCACCTTCTTCACACAGCATCAAGGTGATCAGCAGGCGGCCGACCCGGCCATTGCCGTCAAGGAAGGGGTGGATGGTTTCGAACTGCGCGTGAGCCAAGGCGCAGCGAACCAGCAAAGGCACCTCGTGGCGTGCGGTGTGCAAGAACACTTCCAGCTGGCCCAGTGCAGCCATCAGCTCTTGTGGTGGCGGCGGTATGAAGCTTGCATTGCGCAGGGTGCTGCCGCTGCCTCCGATCCAGTTTTGCGACGTGCGGAACTCGCCGGGTGATTTGTCGCCGCCGCGCACGCCTGTCATCAGCTGGCCGTGGACTTCGCGCAGCAGCCGCAACGACAGCGGCAATGTGTCCAGGCGCTGCAGGCCGTGGTTCATGGCGCGCACGTAGTTGACCACCTCGGCCACGTCTTTGGGCGTGTCGTCGCGCACAGCTTCGGCTTCGAAGGCAAGCACGTCTTCCAGCGTGCTTTGTGTGCCTTCGATCTGCGACGACAGCACCGCTTCGTGCCGCACGTACATGGCCACAAAGAGGTCGGGGTTGGGCAGCAAGGACGCCAGGGCGTCGAGCCGGCCGATGTCGCGGTCGGCTGCGGATAGCAGGGTCTGGAGTTCGCCGCTGTAGGCGATGGGGGGCACCGGCGGCAGCGGCGCGGGAATGAACGCTTTGTAGCCCGTGGACTGCAGGCTGTAGCGACCGGCGCGGGTCTGGAGGTCCAAGACTTGCCCCTTTAACAAGACCTGCAAATTCTAGATCTTGATAAAGAAAATAAGGAAAAATTTTCCCAAGAAAGCAGTCGGGGCCCCCTTGTGAAAGCCTCGCAATCACCATTGGGGCCTGCCGTTCCTTCAACTTGCCTGCCGCCGGATCTCAGTCGACGGCTTTCAGGACGTGCATCCGCTTCACGCACGGCTCACCGTTCGGCCAGCGGCTTGCTCATCGGGTGGTATCGGCGGCCAGCGCAGCGTCAATCTGCTGCGCAACGCTCATGCCGCGCTCCGTCTTCAGCGAAGCTTTCGAACCCCACTTCCGGGGCGTGCAGCCTGCCGCGTTGAACCCGCTGCGAGACCTGCCCGATGCGCTGGTCACCGAAGTCGACGTGCAGTCGGCCAAGGCGGGCCGCGAAATGCTGGCGCGATTCGTGGGCCAGCCGCGCTGGAGCCTGGCCAACTGGCTGGCGCTGCGGCAGCCCTATGTCATCGTGGACGAAGCGCACACCACCAAGACCGAGCGCAGCAGCCCGTGATCGGGAACTGCCCAGCGGAGTAAAACTTCCCCGCGGACAAGTTCTCGGCTTTCCATGGGCCTCGCGCGTCGTTGTCCGAATTCTTGAACGAAGCGACTTGTTCGTCGGTTCGTTGCAGCTTTCCGATCGAAAGCTCCTCAATGCGTCGGCCGTACAGCAGCACATGGTCATGCGTGTCAGAGATGTGCTGTGCTGTCTGATTCGATGTGTAGGACTTCTGCCAGACGATGTTGGCAGCAAAGTTCCCCCGCCCAAACACCTCATCCATCAACACCTTGAGGTAATGCCCCTCGTTGTCGTCGATGGTCACCCAGATGCTGCCGTCCTCGCGCAGAAACTCCCGCAGCAACTGCAGCCGCGGCAGCATCATGCTCAGCCACTGGCTGTGTTCCAGGTTGTCGTCGTAGTGCTCGAAGGCGCTCTTGGTGTTGTAGGGCGGGTCGATGAAGATGCACTTCACCCGGCCGCGGTAGAAAGGCAGCAACGCCTTCAGCGCCTGCAGGTTGTCGCCCTGCACCAGCAGGTTGCCCGCCGCGCTGCCCGCGTCGCCAAAGCGGCTGCCGGCGGCATGCGGGCGCAGCACGCGCGTGGGCACCGCAGCGACAATTTGGAACGCCGCGTCGCGGTTCAACCAGTCAAGGGTGGGCATGGGTAGGCGGCTTCAGTCCGGCGCCGACTCAGAGGCGATGGCGTAGCGTTCCTTCAAGCGCATCAGCGCGGTGTCAAAGCCCAGCCGGCCGCGGTGCTGCAGCTGCCCCACCACGATGCCCGCGTGCAAGCCTGCCTCTGCCGCAAAGGCCTGGATGCTGGCGGCTTCCAGCGCCAGCGTGTCCAGCCGGGGCTGCAGCGCGCGGGGTACCAGCGTTTCAGTGGCAAAGCGGTTGGCCTCTTGCTCCTCGGCGGAGTCCACCGTGTCGCCAGCTGCGGCGTCGTCCAGAAAGATGGCGCGCATGGGGTGCTTCAGCACATGGGCCACCTCGTGGAAGAAGCTGAACCAGAAGCCGTCGTTCCACTTGCCCAGCAGTGACAGTTGAATCAAGGGCTTGCCATTGAGCCAACGCGCCACGCCCGACACGTGTGTGCCGGGCAGCGCCGGCACCAACACCAGGGCCACGCCGGCTTCAGCGCACAGCCGCACCAGGCTGGGTCCGATGCGTTCGGCGGGCTCACGGCTGAGCGCGCGCATGGCGGGCAGGGTGGCTTGAAGTCGCGTTGCGCTGTAGTCCTGCAGGTTCAGCCGTGAGGCCTGCAATTCGCCCATGCGCAGCCAGGCGGTGATGGCGGCCATGTCGGTCTGCTTTGCGGGCCGGGCGCGGCGGAACTGGGGCTGCATCTGGTCGTAGTGGTCCCTCCAGCCCGTGGGCGAAGCCACGCCAAAGAAGCGCAGCAGCGGTTCCACCAGTTCCTGCTTGAAAGCGGCGCTTAGCCGCCCGGCGGGTAGCACGCCTGCGTCCTGCAAAGCCTTCAGCGGAAACTGCTCCAGCCAGGGCACATGCTCGCTGGAGGCTATGGCGCTGCGCTGTCGCGCCAGGTATTCGCGGAACTGCGCTTCGCGCGCCAGCCAGAACTGCGCGGGTACCTGCAGCACGCGTTCCAGTTCTATGGCCGTGTCTTCGGTGATGGCCTTCTTGCCGGCCAGGATCTCGTTGACGGCCTGCACCGGACGGCCCAGGCGGTGGGCCAGTTCGCGCTGCTTCCAGTCGCGTTCTTCCATCAAGTCACGCAAGGTGGCGCCCGGCGGCGACACCTCACGCGGCGTGTAGGTAAGCGATTCAGTCATGGTAGTTCACCACTTCAAGGACAGTGACGGCATCGACGGCGGCCCAGTCAAGGCCGCCGTCGGGTTTTGCAGGAGCCGGCCGATGCGTGGGGCGGATCACCAGGCGCAGCTTCTTGTCAAGGCGGCAGGAGAGCTGGCCTTTGCGTTCGCCCTTCAGTTCTTCCCAGCTGCCGGGCAGGTGGCGCACGGTTTCCAGGGTGGCCGCAGCTGCCAGGTCGTCCAGGCGCGAGGCCAACTTGTCAGCTGCAGCCTTCTGGAACTGGCTCTGCCGAGTGGCCTTGTCTTCGCACGCCTTCTTCAGCTTGGCGTCCAGGAACTCGACTTTCATCGATCTGTTTGTTCACCCCTGAGGTGAACAAATGTACATCAAGTGATGTTGGTTGGCATCATGGGGCCACAACTAAGGGCCGGCATGGCCGGCCCTGCCGAAAGCGGGAGCCGCTTGCTACTCCACCGCCTTCACCATGTCCTCGACCACCTTCTTCGCGTCCCCAAACACCATCATCGTCTTGTCCATGTAGAACAGTTCGTTGTCCAGCCCGGCGTAGCCGCTGGCCATCGAGCGTTTGTTGACGATGACGGTCTTGGCCTTGTAGGCCTCGAGGATGGGCATGCCGTAGATGGCGCTGCCCTTGACGTGCGCGGCAGGGTTCACCACGTCGTTGGCGCCCAGGATGATGGCCACGTCGGCCTGGCCGAATTCGCCGTTGATGTCTTCCATCTCGAAGACCTGGTCGTAGGGCACCTCGGCCTCGGCCAGCAGCACGTTCATGTGGCCCGGCATGCGCCCGGCCACCGGGTGGATGGCGTACTTGACGGTGATGCCCTTCTCGGTGAGCTTGGCCGCCAGTTCCTTCACCGCGTGCTGCGCTCTGGCGACGGCAAGGCCATACCCCGGCACGATGACCACCGTCTCGGCGTTGCCCAGCACAAACGCCGCGTCGTCGGCGCTGCCGCTCTTCACGCTGCGCTGCGCGGCCCCACCGGCAGCGGCCGTGGCCACCTCGCCGCCGAAACCGCCCAGGATGACGTTGAAGAACGAGCGGTTCATGGCCCTGCACATGATGTAGCTCAGGATCGCGCCCGAGCTGCCCACCAGGCTGCCGGCGATGATCAGCATGCTGTTGTTCAGGCTGAAGCCGATGCCCGCGGCCGCCCAGCCGCTGTAGCTGTTCAGCATCGAGACCACCACCGGCATGTCGGCGCCGCCGATGGGGATGATGATCAGCACGCCCATCACGAAGGCGATGGCCAGCATGGCAAAAAACGCCGGCCAGCTTTCGGTGAACGCGAAGACCAGGCCCAGGCCCAGCATCGCCAGCCCCAGCGCGAGGTTGATCTTGTGCTGGCCCGCGAAGGTGACGGGGGCACCCTGGAAGAGGCGGAACTTGTACTTGCCGCTGAGCTTGCCGAAGGCGATGACCGAGCCGCTGAAGGTGATGGCACCGATGGCCGCGCCCAGGAAGAGCTCGAAGCGGTTGCCGGTGGGGATCTGCGCGCCCTTGGCGACGATGCCGAAGGCCCAGGGCTCGGCGACCACGGCCACGGCGATGAAAACCGCGGCCAGGCCGATCATGCTGTGCATGAAGGCCACCAGCTCGGGCATCTTGGTCATCTCCACGCGCTTGGCCATCAGCGTGCCCAGGGCGCCGCCGGCCAGCAGGCCGCCCAGCACCCAGACCATGCCCTGCGCACGCGCCTGGCCCATCTGCCCGGACAGCTCGACGATAAGCGCCGCCGTGGTGAACACGGCGATGGCCATGCCGATCATGCCGAAGACGTTGCCGCGGATCGACGTCGTGGGGTGGCTCAGGCCCTTCAGCGCCTGGATGAAGGCCACGCTGGCCACCAGGTAGAGCAGCGTGACGAGGTTCATGCTCATCTCAGTGCCCTTCCTTCACTGCCGCCGCCGATGAAGCCGGGGCCTTCTTTTCCTTCTTCTTGAACATCTCGAGCATGCGCCGCGTGACGAGGAAGCCGCCGAAGACGTTCACTGCGCACAGTGCCACGGCGAGCACGCCCATGGTCTTGCCCAGCGTGGTTTCGGTGAGCGCCGCGGCGAGCATGGCGCCGACGATGACGATCGCGGAGATCGCGTTCGTCACCGCCATCAAAGGCGTGTGCAGCGCAGGGGTGACCGTCCACACCACGTGGTAACCCACGTAGATGGCGAGCACGAAGATGATGATGTTGGTGATGGTGGGGCTGACGATGTCCATGGCCTACTTTCTCTTCACTTCGCCGTTCTGGGTCATCAGGCAGGCGACGACGATGTCGTCGTCCATCGGCACGACGAAGCCGCTGTCCTTCGGAAGCACGAGCTTCAGGAAATCGAGCACGTTGCGCGCGTAGAGCGATGACGAATCGGCCGCCACCAGCGCCGGGATGTTGGTCTCGCCGACCAGCGTCACGCCATGCTTGATGACGGTCTTGCCAGCCTCGGTCAGCGGGCAGTTGCCGCCGGCGGGTGCCGCCATGTCGACGATCACGCTGCCCGGCTTCATGCTCTTCACCATGTCTTCGGTGATGAGCACGGGTGCGGCGCGGCCCGGGATCAGCGCCGTGCTTATCACGATGTCGGCCGCGGCCACCTTCTTGGCCACTTCGACCTTCTGGCGGTCCATCCAGCTCTGCGGCATGGGCTTGGCGTAGCCGCCCACGCCCACCGCGGCTTCGCGTTCCTCGTCGGTCTCGTAGGCGACGTCGATGAACTTGGCGCCCAGCGATTCGACCTGTTCCTTCACCGCCGGCCGCACATCGGAAGCCTCGATCACCGCGCCCAGGCGCTTGGCCGTGGCGATGGCCTGCAGGCCCGCCACGCCCACACCCAGGACGACGACACGCGCGGCCTTGATGGTGCCCGCTGCGGTCATCAGCATCGGAAACAGGCGCTGGTACTTGTCGGCGGCCATCATCACCGCCTTGTAGCCGGCGATGTTGGCCTGGCTGCTCAGCACGTCCATGCTCTGCGCACGTGTGGTGCGTGGTGCGGCTTCGAGCGCAAAACTCGTGATGCCGGCGGTGGCCAGGCGCGCCAGGTTGTCCTTGTCGAAGGGGTTGAGCATGCCCACCAGGTTGGTGCCGGGTTTCATCAGGCTCAGCTCGTCGGCGTCGGGGCTCTTCACCTTCAGCACCAGTTCGCAGGCGAAGGCGCCGGCGCGGTCGGTGATCTCGGCGCCGGCGGCGGCGTAGGCGTCGTCGGTGGCGCTGGCGGCCACGCCAGCGCCGTGCTGCACACGCACGGTGTGGCCCTGGGCCTTGAGCTTCTTGGCCGTCTCGGGCGTGACGGCAACGCGGGTTTCCCCAGCTGCCGATTCAAGCGGAACCCCTATCAGCATGAACGCCTCCTCGCGTGTGATGGCCTTTTTTGCGGGCGGGCGAAGTTAACACACCCGGCTTGCGCACGAGGCGTCGCCCCTGGTCGCCCGCCACCGGCCAGGGTGCTGCCTAGAATCGGCCGACGATGCCCGAAGCCCCCCTGCCCACGCACTGCGATGTGCTCGTCATAGGCGCCGGCCCTGCCGGCAGCGCCTGCGCGCAGACGCTGGCACGCGCCGGCCTGGACGTGCTGCTCGTCGACCAGCACCACTTCCCGCGCGACAAGGTCTGCGGCGACGGCCTCATCCCCGACAGCCACGCCGCGCTGAAGCGCCTGGGTGTCTTCGACGAGGTGGCGTCGCTGGCGCAGCCCGTGCAGCACGTGCGCTGCGTGGGGCCGCGTGGCGGCCAGGTCGACGTGCCCGGCCACCTGAGCGTGCTGCCGCGCAAGGTGCTCGACCATGTGCTGGTACGCGCCGCCCAACGTGCCGGCGCAAGGCTGCTGACGCCGCTGCGCTTCGAGGCCCCGCTGGTCGAAGGTGAACGTGTCGTCGGCGCACGATTCAGGGCGCTCGACCGTGCCGAAGGCGGGAGCGAAGGTGGCACGCACGAGATCAGCGCGCGCTGGGTGGTGCTGGCCACTGGCGCCGTGCCGCAGGGGCTGACCGCCGCGGGCCTGTGCGAGCGCCACACGCCCAGCGGCGTGGCACTGCGCGGCTACGTGCATTGCCCGGCGATGGTGGGGCAGATCACGCAGTTGCAGATCGTCTGGCACAAGCGCCTGCGCGGCGGTTACGGCTGGATCTTCCCCGCCCCCGGCGGCGTCTTCAACATCGGTGCGGGTCTGACCGGCAGTCACCGCGTCGAACAGGGCAAGGGCCGCAAGCGCGAGCTGAACCTGCGCCAGATGTTCGACGCCTTCTGCGAGGTGCACGCGCCGGCCGGCGAACTGATGCGGCAGGGCACGCTGCAGGGCGAGATCAAGGGCGCGCCGCTGCGCTGCAGCCTGCGCGGCGCGCGCTGGTCGCGCCCGGGCCTGCTGGTGGCCGGCGAAGCGGCAGGCACCACCTACGCCTTCACCGGCGAAGGCATAGGCAAGGCGATGGAAAGCGGCATGCTGGCGGCCGAGGCGCTGCTGCACGAGCGCGATGCGCCCGACGCCGCGGTGCAGCAGCGCCACGAAGCGGCGCTGCACGCGCTGCAGCCCAAGTTCGACCTCTACGACCTGGCCAGCCGCGTCAACGAACACCCCTGGCTGGCCGACCTGGTGATCTGGCGCGCGCGCCGCAGCTCGCGCATCCTGCGCCGCATGACGGGCGTGCTGGAAGAGACGCAGAACCCGGGGCGGCTCTTCACCGTGGCGGGGCTGAGAAAGTTGATGTTCGAATGACCCCGATGAACCAGGAGTTTCCCATGCCGCGCTCTGCCCCCTCGACCCTGCCACAAGTCGCCCTGGTCTTGCTGCTGGCCGCTTGCGGTGGTGGTGGTGGCGACGCCGGCACCGCGTTCCCGCCGCCGCCACCGGCCGCGGTGTGCACGGCTTCGGCGCCAATTCCCTCACCCGGCGCGTCGGCCCCGCAGGTGACCTTGGCACTGACCAATGGCGCCGGCGTCAACGGCGACGTGGTGTTGACGCTCGACGCCGGCCGCGCGCCCGTGACGGTGGCCAACTTTCTTGCGTACGTCAACGCCGGCTTCTTCGACGGCACCGTGTTCCACCGCCGATCACCGAGCTTTGTCCTGCAGGGCGGTGGCTACGCCGGGCCGTTGACTGCCGGCGGCGCCATGCCCAGCGAAAAGGACACCCGGCCCGCCATCACTCTGGAAGACAACGTCGGCCTGTCGAACCTGTGCCTGACGGTGGCGATGGCCCGCCTCACGGCGCCCGACTCGGCCACCTCGCAGTTCTTCGTCAACTTGGCCAACAACCCGGCGCTGGACCGCACGCTGACAGCCCGTGGTTATGCCGTCTTCGGCAGCGTGACCGGCGGCAGCGAGGTGATCACCGCGGCGAACAGCGCCACGTGTACGCCCTGGCCGACCTTCCTGCCAGCGGGCGACTGCCTGCCCACACCCAACATCACCATCACGCGGGCACGGCAGACGCGCTGACGCCACCGCGAACCGGCCACACCGCCATGTGCCAGCTGCTGGGCATGAACGCCAACACGCCCACCGACGTGATGTTCAGCTTCACCGGCCTGGCGACGCGTGCCGACGAGCACAAGGACGGCTTCGGCATCGCCTTCTTCGAGGACCGCGGCCTGCGCCACTTCATCGACCGCGACGGCGCCACCAGTTCGCCGGTGGCGCAGATGATCAAACGCTACCCGATCAGGAGCGAGGTCGTCATCGCGCACATCCGCAAGGCCACGATGGGCGCGGTGGCGCTGCAGAACTGCCACCCTTTCGTGCGCGAACTCTGGGGCCGCTACTGGGTGTTCGCGCACAACGGCGACCTGAAGGACTACCACCCGCGGCTGCACGGCAGCTTCCGCCCGGTAGGCGACACCGACAGCGAACGCGCCTTCTGCTGGCTGATGCAGGAACTGGCCAAGGCCCACGCCAGCGTGCCCAGCGTCGACGAACTGAGCTGCACGCTGCGCGAGCTGTTGCCGCAGCCGGCGGCGCACGGCACCTTCAACATGCTGCTGAGCAACGGCCAGGCGCTGTGGGCGCATGGCAGCACCAGGCTGTATGCGGTGGAACGCCGCCACCCGTTCACCGCCGCCACGCTGGCCGACGAAGACCTCAGCATCGACTTCGCTGCCCACACCACACCGCAGGACCGCGTGGCCGTGGTCGCCACCGAGCCACTGACCACCGGCGAGGACTGGGTGCCCTTCGCGCCCGGCGAGCTGCGCGTCTTCGTCGGCGGCGCCCTGCACCGCGCCAACTGAGGGGCACGGCGGAGCGCCTGGCGCAGACCGTGGCGCGGCTGAAGCAGCGCCTGGCGCAGGCCACGCCGGCTCCTGACGCCACCGGGCTTCAGGCCTTGCTGGCGCAGCTGTCGACGCAGGTGAAGCGCCCGCCGCAGCTGGCCGTGCTGCAGGCCAGCGTGGACCGCGAGGTGCGGCTGATCCGCACCGACGAGGTGGTCTACTTCGAGAGCGACAGCCGCTACACGCGCGTCGTCTTCGATGGCCCGGCCGGTAGCGGCGACGCGCTCATCCGCACGCCGCTGAAGGAGCTGCTGGCGCAACTGGACGAGCAGAAGTTCCGGCAGGTGCACCGCTCGGTGATCGTCAACCACCGCCACGTGGCTGCGGCGGTGCGCGTCGACGAAGGCCACATGCACCTGACGCTGCGTGGCCGGGCCGGGCCGAGACGTTGCCGGTGTCGCGCCACTTCCAGGGTCTTTTCAAGGGACAGTGAGGGGCGCGCGGGCGGCGACGGTGGCTTAGCATCGTCGGCACCTCTTCACGCCGCCTTTGCCGCCCGCAGAACATGCCCGCCCTGCCCGTCCCTCGTTTCGACCAGTTCTACCGCCACACCGAACTCACCCGCCTGCTGCAGGACTATGCCGCCGCTGCGCCGCACCTGGTGCAGCTGCACAGCCTGGGCCAGAGTTTCGAGGGCCGCGACATCTGGCTGCTGTCGCTGACGAACACCGCGACCGGCGTCGACACCGACAAACCCGCCTTCTGGGTCGACGGCAACATCCACGCCGCCGAGCTGACGGCCAGCACGGCCTGCCTGTACTGGCTGCACCAGCTGCTGTCGAACTACGACACCGACGCGGCCGTGCGCCAGCTGCTGGACACCCGTGTCGTCTACATGGTGCCGCGCCTGAACCCGGACGGCGCCGAACTGGCACTGGCCGACAAGCCGCGCCACATCCGCAGCGGAACCAGGCCTTACCCCTTTGACGAAGAGCCGGTCGACGGCCTCACGGTGGAGGACATCGACGGCGACGGGCGTGTGCTGCAGATGCGTGTGCCCGACCCGCATGGCACCCACAAGAAACACGACGGCGACGCGCGCCTGATGGTGGCGCGCGAACCCGGCGAATTCGGCGGCGAGTACTACCGGCTGATCCCCGAGGGCACGCTGAAGGCCTTCGACGGCCTGAAGATCACCGCCAACAGGGACCGCGAAGGCCTCGACCTGAACCGCAACTTCCCGGCCTACTGGCGCCAGGAGTTCGAGCAGGTGGGCGCCGGCCCCTACCCCACCAGCGAGCCCGAGGTGCGGGCCATGGTCGACTTCATCACCCGGCACCCGAACATCGGCGCGGCGGTCAGCTTCCACACCCACAGCGGCGTCATCCTGCGGCCCATGGGCATGCAGAGCGACGACGACATGACGCCCGAAGACCTGTGGATGTACAAGCGCCTGTCGGACATCGGCGCCAAGCTCACCGGCTACCCGGCCATCAGCATCTGGCACGACTTCAAGTACCACCCCAAGGAAGTCATCACCGGCACCCAGGACTGGGTCTACGAACACCTCGGTGCGCTGTTCTGGACGGTGGAAATCTGGGCCCCGAACAAGGAAGCCGGCATCACCGACTACAAGTGGATCGAGTGGTACCGCGACCACCCGGTGGAAGACGACCTCAAGCTGTTGAAGTGGAGCGACGAGCAATGTGCCGGCCAGGCCCACGTCGACTGGTACCCCTACCGTCACCCGCAGCTGGGCATGGTCGAGCTGGGCGGCTGGGACCGCATGAACTTCTGGCGCAACCCGCCGCCGCACCTGCGTGAACGCGAGGCCGCGCGCTTCCCGGCCTGGTTGATGCAACTCGGTCTCTCGCTGCCCAAGCTGGAAGTGCTGCGCACCGAGGTGCGAGCCCTGGGCCCCGACATCTGGCGCGTGCGCTTCGCGGTCGCCAATGCGGGTTACCTGCCCAGCTACGTGAGCAAGCGCGCGCTCGAACGCAAGACGGTCCGCGGCACCGTCTTCAGCATCCACCTGCCGCCGGGCGTGACGCTGGTCAGCGGCAAGGAACGCGAAGTCGCCGGCCACCTCGAAGGCCACGCACCCAAGAGCAGCCAGCAGGCCTTCGTGCCTGGCCGCGAGCTCACCGGCGACCGCGCGGTGGTGGAGTGGGTGGTCAACGGCCCTCGCGGCACACGCATCGCGCTCACTGCCACGGCCGACCGCGCCGGCACCGTGCGCACCGAAGTCGCGCTGGATTGAACACGGGCGCGGCGATGGGGGTGGTCGGATCTGCAGGCGACATGGCGGCCGACGACTTCGGCTCGCTCTTCGCCTTCCTGCCCATCGGCGCCTACCGATCGCGGCCCGATGGCCAGATGGTGCGCGCCAACCCGGCGCTGGTGCGCCTGAACGGCTTCGACACCGAAGCCGAACTTCTGGCGGGTGTCAACGACCTCGCCAGCCGCTGGTACGTCGACCCGGTACGTCGCGGCGAATTCCTGCGCCTGATGGCGCGTGATGGACGCGTCATCGGCCTGGAGTCCGAGGTCTGGCGCTACAAGACGCGTGAACGCATCTGGATCAGCGAAAACGCGCACACCGTGCGCGACGCCGCCGGCCAGGTGCTGTTCTACGAAGGCACGGTCGAGGAGATCACCGACCGCGTGCGCGCCCGCGAGCGCCTCGAGCGCAGCGAGGAAGACCTGCGCGCCATCACCGCGCAGGTGCCGGGTGTCGTCTACCGCGTGGTGCTGCGGCCCGACGGCACGCGCCACATCGACTTTCTCAGCGACGGCGTGCGCCGGCTGTTCGGCATCGGCCCCGAGGAGGCGGTGAAGAGCAACCGGTTGCTGGCGCAGTTCCGCCACCCAGACGACCGCGACCGGGTCGAGACCGAGATCGCCGCGAGCGCCGAGGCACGGACACCGCTGACCATCGAGTACCGCGTGCTGCTGGCCGACGGCACGGAGAAGTGGGTGCAGCAGACCTCGGTGGCGGCCGCCGAGACAGGAAGAGGCCAGGTGCGCGTGGGCGTGATGATCGACGTCAGCGAGCGCAAGCGGGCCGAACTGGCTCTGCTGCGCAACAGCGAGCTCTGGAAGCTGGCGCTGGAATGCACCGGCGACGGCGTCTGGGACTGGCACGTGCAGGAGCGCCGCGAAGTGCTGTCGGCGCAGTGCAAGGCCATGTACGGTTTCGGGCCCGACGAGCTGCCCGACACCCCAGACGGCCTGGACAGCCGCACCCATCCCGACGACCTGCCCGCGATGCGCGCGGCGCGCGAGGCACACTTCGACGGCCGCACGGCCAACTATGCCAACGAGCACCGCGTGCAGTGCAAGGACGGCAGCTGGAAGTGGATCCTCTCGCGTGGCATGGTGCTCGAACGCGACTCGCTGGGCCAACCGCTGCGCATGATCGGCACCCACACCGACATCACCGGGCGCAAGCAGGCCGACGAGCTGCGCATCGAGCGTGACCTGGCCGCCGCGGCCGACCGCGCCAAGTCGGCTTTCCTGAGCCGCGTCAGCCACGAGCTGCGCACGCCGCTGAATGCCGTGCTGGGCTTCAGCCAGCTGCTGGAGCTGGAACCCGGCGACGGCGAACGCCAGCGCCGCTGGGTGGCCCAGGTGCTGAGCAGCGGGCGCCACCTGCTGGCGCTGATGGACGACGTGCTCGACATCAGCAGCGCGCAGACCGGGCAGCTGACCATGGCCGTCGAGGACATGCCGCTGCAGCCGCTGATCACCGAAGTGGTGGCGATGCTCTCGGCCGCCGCGACGGCCGCCGGCGTGCGGGTGCACGACGACACCGCCCGCGGTCTGCCACTGAGGGTGCGCGCCGACCGCAAGCGCCTGCTGCAGGTGCTGAGCAACCTGCTGTCCAATGCCATCAAGTACAACCGCCCCGGCGGCTGGGTGCGGCTGCAGGCCGAGGCCGGCGACGGCACCCTGTTGCTGAGCGTGGCCGACAGCGGCCCGGGGCTGGATGCGGCGCAGCGCGCACGCCTGTTCCAGCCTTTCGAGCGTGTCGGCGCCCAGCATGGCGCCGTGCCGGGCACGGGCCTGGGCTTGGCACTCAGCCGCCAGCTGGTGGAGGCCATGGGCGGCAGCATCACGGTGGACAGCACGCCGGGCCGCGGCAGCAGCTTCCGCGTGCACCTGCCGGCGGCGTGACGCCGCCGACGCGATAACGCGGCGCTAACGGCGCCGCGGCTAGCCTGCGGTTTCGGCGTGGCGTCCGGGCAGCCCGTTCGCCGCCGCTGAAGGGGAGACCGCCGCATGCACCACGTCAACTTCGCCCGCGCCGTGGCCGGGCTCGCCCTTCTGGGCGCCGCGGCTGGCGCACCGGCGCTGGCCCAGACCTGGCTGCAGGCCACCGTCGTCGTCGACGCCAAGCACTACGTCGTCGGCATCGACGACCCGTTCACCGACAGCGACTACCTTGGCATCGAAAGCGCCACGCCCTTCGGACCCATCAGCGCGCTGGCCGACTCCGACCACCAGCCGCCCGTCTACCACGGTCTGGCCATCGCCTGGTCGCAGGTCGGCCTGGGCGGCGTGCATGTCTACGCCCAGGCGCAGTCGGTGGCCTCCGGGCCCGACCTGCTGCGCGTCACCGGCAGCGGCCAGGCCTCGGGCTTCATGTCCGACTACTTCACGCTCAGCGTGCCGGGTGCCGCCAGCGGCGCCAGCTTCACCGTCACGGCGCAGGTGCATGTCGATGGTTCGGCCTGGGCGGAAACGGTGCCCGGCTGGACCGCGGCCTACCAACCCGCAGGCCAGCTGGCCGCCTTCAGCCACTGGGAGAGCTGGGTGCGTGTGCTGCGGGGCGACAGCGGCACCACGCTGGCCGAGCTGCGCGCCCGCGAAGACTGCGACGCGCGCACCAACACCGGCTCCGGCCCCTTCTGCCAACCCGACGGCACGCCCGGCCTGCAGGTCATCAGCTTCACGATGGTCAACAACGGCACCCCGGTGCAGCTGGACATGCGCGGCTGGGCCAGCGCGGGCACCTCGATCTACCAGCCGACGCAGCTGACCACCGCCGACAGCCGGGCCGACCTGGGCCACACCATCGCCTGGGGCGGCATCACCGAACTGCGCGACGCCAGCGGCGCCCTGGTGACCGACTTCGCGGCCGTCAGCGCGAGCTCGGGCTTCGACTACCGCAACGCCTACGTGAGCACGGTGCCGGACGCGCCCACCAGTGTGCTGCTGCTGGCCGGCCTGGCGATGCTGGGCACCGGCTGGCGACGCGGGCTGCGTCGGCGCGCCTGAACCGCCGCCGCGTCAGCTGGTGCCGAAGCGGAACACGGCCACGCTGGCACGCAGGTTGGGCCAGCGTCGCACGAGCCGGCCGGCCTGCAGGCCGAAGCTGTCGCTGACGGCCAGCCCGCAGCGCCGCGCCAGCACCTCGAAGTCATTGAAGGTGGTGACGCGGATGTTGGGCGTGTCGAACCACTCGTAGGGCAGCGCACGCGTCACCGGCATGCGTCCACCCAGTACCCGCAGCCGGTTCGGCCAGTGCGCGAAGTTCGGGAAGCTGACGATGCCGATGCGCCCGACGCGGGCGGTCTCGCGCAGCATGCGTTCGGTGTTGCGCAGATGCTGCAGCGTGTCGAGCTGCAGCACGACGTCGAAGCTGCGGTCGTCGAACAGCGCCAGGCCGTCGTCGAGGTTGAGCTGCACGACGTCGATGCCGCGCTGCACGCAGGCCTGCACATTGGCGTCGGCGATCTCGATGCCGTAGCCGCTGCAGCCCTTGTGGTCGCGCAGGTGGGCGAGCATGCGGCCGTCGCCGCAGCCCAGGTCGAGCACGCGGCTGCCGGCCGGCACGAGCTCGGCGATGAGTTCGAGGTCCTTCCTCTCGCTCACCCTTGGACCTCCGCCGCGATGCGTTCGAAGTAGGCGCGCATCACGCCGTGGTAGCGCGGGTCTTCGAGCAGGAAGGCGTCGTGGCCGTGGGGCGCGGCTATCTCGGCGTAGCTGACGCCGATGCGGTTGTCGACGAGGGCCTTGACGATCTCGCGGCTGCGTGCCGGCGAGAAGCGCCAGTCGGTGGTGAAGCTCACCAGCAGGAAGCGGTTGGTGCGCGCCGCGGCGAAGGCGCGCGCGAGGTCGCCGCCATGGGCGCTGGCCGGGTCGAAGTAGTCGAGTGCACGCGTGATCAGCAAATAGGTGTTGGCGTCGAAATACTCGCTGAACTTGTCACCCTGGTGGCGCAGGTAGCTCTCGATCTGGAACTCGATCTCCTGCGTGCTGTAGGCCAGCTCGGCCGCGCGCAGCGCGCGGCCGAACTTGGCGTCCATCGCGTCTTCGGCCAGGTAGGTGATGTGGCCGATCATGCGCGCCACCCGCAGCCCGCGTTTGGGCACCACGCCGTGTTCGTAGAAGTGGCCGCCGTGGAAGTCGGGATCGGTGACGATGGCGCGCCGCGCCACCTCGTTGAAGGCAATGTTCTGCGCCGACAGGTTCGGTGCCGTGGCCACCGCGATGCAGTGGCGCAGCTTCTCGGGGTGGCGCAGCGTCCAGTCCAGCGCCTGCATGCCGCCGAGGCTGCCGCCCAGCACGGCGGCGAGCTGCGTGATGCCCAGGCGCTGCACCAGCCGCACCTGCGCGTCGACCCAGTCTTCCACCGTCACCACCGGGAAGTCAGCACCCCAGACGCGGCCGCTGGCGGCGTTCACGTGCATCGGCCCCGTGCTGCCGAAACACGAACCCGGGTTGTTGACGCCGATGACGAAGAAGCGCTCGGTGTCCAGCGGCTTGCCCGGGCCGACGAGGTTGTCCCACCAGCCGCGCTGGCCCTGGGCGTCGACGCCAGCGACATGGTGGCTGGCGTTGAGCGCATGGCACACCAGCACGGCGTTGCTGCGGGTGGCGTTGAGCGCGCCGTAGGTTTCGCAGGTGAGCTGGTAGTCGGCCAGCACGGCGCCGCACTTCAGCGGCAGCGGCTCGCTGAAGTGCATCTGCTGCGGCGTGACCAGACCGAGGGAAACCATGCACCGACCCGACAAACAAAAACCCGGCGCCGCATGAAGCGGGCACCGGGCGCGGTGTCCCGTTTTAGTTCCAGCGTCACGTCGCTTCGCGACATGAGCCTTCACTGAAGCGGCAAGCCGCATTGGCGGCACCTGCTGAAGCGCCCGCAATCGGAACAAATCGGCGCTGCGGGCGCGCAGTATAGCCAGGGGCGCCGGCCGACTTATGCTGTGCACATGCAAGACGACGGCCCCTGGTTCGACGGTTTCGAGGCGCGCGGCATCGATCTCGAAGCGACGCGTATCCACGCCCGCACGGGCGGCCGCGCAGGCGCACCACCCCTGCTGCTGCTGCACGGTTTTCCGCAGACGCACGTGATGTGGCATCGCGTCGCGCAGCGCCTGGCGCCCCACTTCCAGCTGGTGCTGCCCGACCTGCGCGGTTACGGCCGCAGCGCCATGCCGCCCGGCGAAGCCGACCACGCCAACTACAGCAAGCGCACGCTGGCGCTGGACCTGGCGCGGCTGATGCAGACGCTGGGCCACGAGCGCTACGCCGTCTGCGGCCACGACCGCGGCGGTCGCGTGGCGCACCGGCTGGCGCTCGACCACGCACACGCGGTGACGCAACTGGCGCTGATCGACATCGCGCCGACGCTGGACATGTACGAGCGCACCGACATGGCCTTCGCCCGCGCCTACTACCACTGGTTCCACCTCATCCAGCCCGCGCCGTTGCCCGAGCAGATGATCGGCGGCTGCGCGAAGGCTTACCTGCAGGCCAAGCTCGGCGGCTGGGGAGGCGGTGGCACCGCCTTCATCGAGCCCGAGGCACTGGCCGACTACGAAGCCTGCTTCTGCCGCCCTGAGGCCATCCACGCCGCCTGCGAGGACTACCGCGCCAGCGCCGGCATCGACCTGGAGCACGACCGCGCCTCGCGCGCGGCCGGCGAGCGCATCGCCTGCGATACGCTGGTGCTGTGGGGCGAGCGCGGCGTGGTGGCGCGGCTGTTCGAGCCGCTGGCGCTGTGGCAGGCGCAGTGCGCGGGGCGGGTCACGGGGTGGGCGCTGCCGGCCGGGCACTTCATCCCCGAGGAACTGCCTGACGAGACGGCGGCGGCGCTGCGCGACTTCTTCCTGCCTTGACGCGCCGCGAGCGTGCAGGTACGGCAGGCGAAACACGGGTAACTCGGAGGATGGCGCAGGTGCCGGCTGGCTAGCATCGCCGGTCAACGCGGCACTGCGTGCGGCAAACACCGAGGCTTTCGACATGCACGAGTGGCTGCACAGGCTGGACCAGCAATTCCCGGTGCGCTACACCGTCTGGCTGCTCTGCGGCGTCGGGCTGCTGCTCCTCAGCTTCACCTTCGTCGCCTTCGACACCGGCGGCGTGTGGGCGCTGGGCTGCCTCTTCCTCGTCGCCCTGGGCTGGCGCGACACGCGCCAGCGGCGGCACTCGGTGCTGCGCAACTACCCCGTCATCGGCCACCTGCGTTTCCTGATGGAGTTCGTGCGCGTCGAGATCCGCCAGTACTTCATCGAATCCGACAACGAGGCCACGCCGTTTTCACGCCAGCAGCGCAGCCTGGTCTACCAGCGTGCCAAGGGCCAGGCCGACAAACGCCCCTTCGGCACGCAACTCGATGTGCATGCCTCGGGTTATGAGTGGATCAACCACTCGATGAACCCCAGCGTGCTGGCCACGCACGATTTCCGCGTCGCCATCGGCGCCGGCGGTACGTCGTGCACGCAGCCCTACGAAGCCAGCATCTTCAACATCTCGGCGATGAGCTTCGGCGCATTGAGTGCCAACGCGATACGTGCGCTGAACGCCGGCGCGAAGAAGGGCGGCTTTGCGCACGACACGGGTGAAGGTTCGATCAGCGAACACCACCGCGCCCACGGTGGCGACCTGATCTGGGAGATCGGCAGCGGCTACTTCGGCTGCCGCAACCACGACGGTTCCTTCAACGAAGAGAAGTTCGCTGCCAACGCGGCGAGCGCGCAAGTGAAGATGATCGAGCTCAAGCTCAGCCAGGGCGCCAAGCCGGGCCACGGCGGCGTGTTGCCGGGGGCGAAGGTGACGCCCGAGATCGCCGAAGCGCGCGACGTGCCAGTGGGCGTCGATTGCGTGAGCCCGTCGCGCCACAGTGCCTTCTCGACGCCGGTGGAGATGATGCACTTCATCGAACGCCTGCGGCTGCTCTCGGGCGGCAAGCCTACCGGCTTCAAGCTCTGCATCGGCCACCCCTGGGAGTGGTTCGCTGTCGCCAAGGCGATGCTGGAGACGGGTATCGTTCCCGACTTCATCGTCGTCGACGGCGGCGAAGGCGGCACGGGCGCCGCGCCACTGGAGTTCACCGACCACGTCGGCGCGCCGCTGCAGGAAGGTCTGCTGCTGGTGCACAACACGCTCGTCGGTCTGGGCCTGCGCCAGCGTGTGCGCATCGGGTGCGCCGGCAAGGTGGTGGGCGCCTTCGACATCGCGCGTGCGATGGCGCTGGGCGCCGACTGGTGCAACGCGGCGCGCGGCTTCATGTTCGCCCTGGGCTGCATCCAGGCGCAGACCTGCCACAGCGGCGCCTGCCCCACGGGTGTGACGACACAGGACCCGCAGCGCCAGAAGGCGCTGGTGGTGGTCGACAAGACCGAACGGGTCTACCGCTTCCACCAGCACACGCTGGAAGCGCTGAAGGAACTGGTGCAGGCCGCCGGCTTGCACCACCCCAACGAGATCACCGCCGCGCACATCGTGCGCCGCCGCGCCGACCACGCCGTGCGCCTGCTGGCCAACGAGCTGAAGTTCGTGCAGCCGGGTGAACTGCTGGCCGCCACCGAAGGACGTGCGGCGTGGCCGCACAGTGTGTTCGAGCTTTATTGGCCGCAGGCGCGCGCCAACAGCTTCGAGCCGGCGCGCCCCGACAGCTTCGAACCGGTGCGGGTTCCTGTGGCGGCCTGAGCGGGCTACGCTGCCTGGGGTCGCCGCATGCGGAAGCGTGTGTCGGCGGTGACCTCGAAGTAGTCGGCCGGCCCGCCGCCGCGCAGCACGGGGTGCGCCGCGGCGGTGTCGTAGAGGCCGTCCACCAGCAGTTCACGCGCGATGTGCACGGCCACGACCTCGCCCAGCGTCAGCCAGGCCGGCGTGGCCTGACCGTCGGCGCCCTGCAGCTGGATGATCTGCGTCACGCGGCATTCGAAGGCCACCGGGCTTTCGCCGACCCGCGGCACCTTCACCAGCTTCGAGGCCACGGGCGTCAACCCGGCGAGCTGGAACTCGTCGACCTCGGGCGCCACCATCGCGCTGCTCGCGTTCATGGCCTCGGCCAGCGGGCGTGTCACCAGGTTCCAGACGAACTCACCAGTGGCGCGGGCGTTGCGCAGGCTGTCCTTCTCGGACGTGCTGCTGAAGCCCACGAGGGGTGGCGTGTAGTTGAAGGCGTTGAAGAAGCTGTAGGGCGCCAGGTTCAGCCCGCCTGCGGCGCTGCGCGTGGCCACCCAGCCGATGGGCCGCGGGCCGACGATGGCGTTGAAGGGGTCGTGCGGCAGGCCGTGGCCGTGCCTGGGCTCGTAGCTGTGCAGGTCGAGATGCAGCACGCGGCGCGGCTTCAGGCCGTGGGCGGCGTGGTGTCGACGAAGCTCGGCCGCGCGGCCAGCTTGTCGTAGAGCTTGTGCAGGTTGGGGTGCGGGCCGCGCCAGTCGATGTGCGCAAAGCGGAAGTCGAGGTAACCCAGCGCCACGCCCACGGCCACGTCGGCCAGCGTGAGGTGGTTGCCGCCACAGAAGGGTTTGTCGCCGAGGCCCAGGCTCATGGCCTTCAGCGCGTTGTTCACGGTGCGCATCTGGCGGTCTATCCAGGGCTGCGAACGCTGTTCGGCGCTGCGCCCCGTCCAGCTGGCTTCCAGGCGCGCCAGGATGGCCGCGTCGAGCAGGCCGTCGGCCAGCGCTTCCCAGGTGCGCACCTCGGTGCGTTCACGGCCGCTGGGCGGAATGAGCTTGCCCACCGGCGACAGCGTGTCGAGGTACTCGACGATGACGCGCGAATCGAACACCGCCTCGCCGCCATCGAGCACCAAGCAGGGCACCTTGCCCAGTGGGTTGCTCTTGACGATGGCGTCGTTGCCCCACACGTCTTCCAGGTCGAGCTGGCAGTCGAGCTTCTTCTCGGCCATCACGACGCGTACCTTGCGCACGTAAGGGCTGGTGAGTGAACCGATGAGTCTCATTTTCTTGCCGCGCCTGTGCCTGTCCCTGGGGTCGGAATCATTCTAGCGACCGGCCCCGGCGAGCGCCGGGGTGGTCTGTCGTGTGAAATCCACGTGCGCCGGGCGCCCGGGCAGGTGCAATTCGGCGGTGGCGGGTGCCATGCGTGCGACGACGCGCCCGCCGCGCAGCACGCACAGGCGCTGGGCACGCAGGCGGATGGCTTCCTCGGGCGACCGTGCCTGCAGCAGCACGGCGTCGGCGCGGCAGCCGACGTCCAGCCCGTAGCCTTCCAGGCCCAGGATGCGGGCGTTGTTCACGGTCACGGCGTCGAAACACTGGCGCTGGCCCTGCAGCGAGGTCATCTGTGCCACGTGCAGGCCCATCGCCGCCACTTCCAGCATGTCGGCCGAACCCAGCGCATACCAGGGGTCGAGCACGCAGTCATGGCCGAAACCGACGTTCACACCCGCGGCCAGCAGCTCGGGCACCCGCGTCATGCCGCGGCGCTTCGGGTAACTGTCGTGGCGGCCCTGCAGCGTGATGTTGATCAGCGGGTTGGCCACCACGTGCACGCCGGCCTCGGCGATCAGCGGCAGCAGCTTGCTCGCGTGGTAGTTGTCCATCGAGTGCATGGACGTGAGGTGCGAACCCGTCACGCGCCCCTGCAGGCCCAGGCGCTGGGTGTGGAAGGCCAGCGTCTCGATGTGGCGCGACTGCGGGTCGTCGCTCTCGTCGCAGTGCATGTCCACGCGCAGGCCGCGTTCGGCGGCCAGTTCGCACAGCAGCCTCACGCTGTCGGCGCCTTGTTCAGCAGTGCGTTCGAAGTGCGGGATGCCGCCCACCACCTCGACACCCAGGTCGAGTGCACGTTTCAGGTTCGCCATCGCGCCAGGCGCGCGCAGCAGGCCGTCCTGCGGGAAGGCCACCAGCTGCAGGTCGAGCCAGGGCGCGACGCGGCGCTTCACGTCCAGCAGTGCACGCACGGCCAGCAGGCGGTCGTCGCAGACGTCGACATGCGAGCGTATCGCCAGCAGCCCGCGCGCCACCGCCCAGTCGCAGTACTGCAGCGCGCGTTCGACGATGGCCTCCTCGGTCAGCAGAGGCTTCAGCTCGCCCCAGAGCCCGATGCCTTCGAGCAGCGTGCCGCTGACGTTGACCCGTGGCAGGCCGTGGCTGAGTGCCGAATCGAGGTGGAAGTGCGCGTCGACGAAAGGCGGGCTGAGCAGCCAGCCGTCCGCTTCGAGCACTTCGGTGCCTGCGGCCACCCGCAGCGCCGGGCCCAGCGCCGTGAAACGTCCCGCCTCGACCAGCAGGTCGATGCCGCTGCGGCCGTCGGGCAGCGTGGCGGTTCGGATGACGAGGGGCGGAGGGTGTTCCATGGGCGCTTTCCAGCATGCAAGGCGGATGCCAGGATACGGCCCGGCGCCGGGCCCCGCGGCACGCGCGCGCGGCCTTTGTGCGGGGACGCACATTACCAAGACCCCCGCGGCGATGGGGGCCGGCCGGGCCGCTTGTCACCGCGTGCCAATGGGAGCAAACTGACCTCGACGGCG
>JAURZM010000037.1 GCA_030653385.1 Rubrivivax sp.
AGCCGGTGACGACGCCGTCGCCCGGGATCTTGTTGTCCTGCATACCGAACTCGGCACAGCGGTGCTCGACGAACATGTCCCACTCTTCGAAGGTGCCTTCGTCGAAGAGCAAATCCAGCCGTTCGCGCGCTGTGAGCTTGCCCTTGGCGTGCTGGCCGGCAATGCGCTTTTCGCCGCCGCCCAGGCGGGCTGCGGCGCGTTTCTGTTCCAGCTGCTGAATGATGTCGTGCATGGGGGTCTCGTGTTCGCTGTTCGTGTCGGGGTGAGTGTTCAATGCATCAGGTCGAGCAGCCGGCGCGCCGCCACCGACGCCGCCAGGCGCCCGGCGCCGACCTCGGCGCTGATGCCGGGCAACGCCGCGCGTACCGCCGGGTGCTGGCGGAAACGCTGCTGCAGGCCGGCCTGGATGCGTTCCCACATCCAGGCTTCGTCCTGCTGCTGGCGGCGGCGCGCAAGTTCGCCGCTGGCCACGCGGCTTTCGCGCTGCGTGCTCACGGTCTGCCAGAACGTGTCCAGGCCGCTGCGTTGCAGCGCGCTGAGCTGCATCACCTGCGCGCCATGCTGAGCATGTGGGCCAAAAAAGCGCAAGGCGCTGGTGATCTGGGCGCGGGCGCGTGTCGCGGCGGCCTCGTCGAGGTCGGCCTTGTTGATGACCACCAGGTCGGCCAGCTCCATCACGCCTTTCTTGATGGCCTGCAGGTCGTCGCCGGCATTGGGCAGCTGCAGCAGCACGAAGAGGTCGGTCATGCCGGCCACCGCGGTTTCGCTCTGGCCCACGCCGACGGTTTCGACGATGACGACGTCGTAGCCCGCGGCCTCGCAGACCAGCAGCGATTCACGTGTCTTCTCGGCCACGCCGCCCAGCGTGCCGCTGGCCGGGCTGGGGCGGATGTAGGCCCGTTCGTCCATGCTCAGCCGCTCCATGCGCGTCTTGTCGCCCAGGATGCTGCCGCCGCTCAAGCTGCTGCTGGGGTCGACGGCCAGCACCGCGACGCGGTGGCCCAGCGCGACGAGAAAGAGGCCCAGCGCTTCGATGAAGGTGCTCTTGCCGACGCCGGGCACGCCGCTGATGCCCAGGCGGAAAGCGCGCCCGCTGTAGGGCAGCAGCGCGTTCAGCAGCCCATCGGCGCGGGCGCGGTGGTCGGCGCGAGTGCTTTCTAGCAGTGTGATGGTCTTGGCCAGCGCGCGGCGCTGCGCCGGGCCGGGCGCGCCGAGCAGGGCCTCGGCCCAACGGCGGTCGGCCTCGTGCAATTCGGCCAGCAGGTCGGCGGGCAGGGGCATGTTCAAGGCTCGCGCGCCTGCGGGTCGTTCAAGGGGTCGAAGCGCGACAGGCCGGCAAAGCGTTGCGGCGTGCGCCAGTCGGGCGGCGGCTCCAGCGTGGCCCAGTATTCGTCGATGCCGGCGATCAGCCCGTCGTCGATGCGGTACAGCGCCGTGGCGTAGAAGTGGCCTGGCGCATGGTCGACGCGTGCCAGCGCCAGCACCCGCCCGTCGTCCAGCCGCACCAGTTCCTTCAGCCGCAGCGTCCAGCCCTCGGGGTAGGCCGCCTGCATCGCGATATAGCCGTCGGCGCTGGCGAAGTGCTCGCCGCTCGTCCACCAGGTGGACTGCAGGTCGTCGCGCAGCAGCGCACGCGCGCCGGTCCAGTCGCGCGCCTGCGTCGTGGCCCAGAGCGCGCGCACGACACGCAGCGCCGGTGTGACGGGCGGGCGCAGGTAGTCGATGTCCCAGAGCCCCTCGCCGGTGCAGACGAAGCCGTGGCGCAGATAGAAGTGGTTGGCCGCGCTGCCCTTCAGCGCCACGAGCTCGACCGGCAGCTGCGCGGTGTCGGCCTGCGCCAGCACCAAACGCAGCACGGCGCTGCCGATGCCCTGGCGCGCGTGGGGCGGGTCGATGTAGAAGTGGTTCAGCCGCAGCGAATGCGACAGCCGCCGCAGCACCAGGAAGCCGACGCGCCGGCCGCCCACCACGATGTGCTGCGTGTGCGCCGGCACGAAGCCCTCTGCCAGGCGTTCGCGTGAACGGCGTTCGTCATATCGCCCCAGTGCTTCCAGGCTTTCGCGCATGGCACGCAGGCGCAGCGCGTGCAGCGCCTCGAAGTCGTCGCTACGCGCCGTCTCCAGCGCAAAACCGTCGGCCGGGTTCGGCTTGACCTTCACCGCATGGCCTTCAGCGCTGGGCCCGCCGGATCTGTTCGAGCACGTCCTTCGCGCTCACCGGGATCGCCGTGCCCGGGCCGTAGATGCCCTTCACGCCGGCGTCGTAGAGGAAGCCGTAGTCCTGCGCCGGGATCACGCCGCCGACGAAGACGATGATGTCGTCGGCGCCCTGCTGCTTCAGCGCATCGATGATCGCCGGCACCAGCGTCTTGTGGCCCGCGGCCAGCGTGCTGACGCCCACAGCGTGCACGTCGTTCTCGATGGCCTGGCGCGCGCACTCCTCGGGCGTCTGGAATAGCGGGCCTATGTCGACGTCGAAGCCGAGGTCGGCGAAGGCCGTGGCCACCACCTTGGCGCCACGGTCGTGGCCGTCCTGGCCCAGCTTGGCGATCATCACGCGCGGGCGGCGGCCCTGCTGTTCACCGAACTCGGCGATCTCGGCCTTGAGCTTGTCCCAGCCTTCGGCTGAGTCGTAGGCAGCTGCATACACACCGGTCACCTTCTGGATGTCGGCGCGGTGGCGCCCGTAGACCTTCTCCAGCGCATCGCTGATTTCGGCCACCGTCGCGCGCAGGCGCACGGCGGCGATGCTCAAGCCCAGCAGGTTACCTTCGCCGGAAGCTGCCGCGGCGGTCAACGCGTCCAGCGCGGCCTGCACCTTGGCGCCGTCACGCGTGGCACGGATCTGCTGGAGACGCGCGATCTGCCCTTCGCGCACCTTCACGTTGTCGACCTCGCGGATGTCGATGGCGTCTTCCTTCGCGAGCTTGTACTTGTTGACGCCGACGATCACGTCCCGGCCGCTGTCGATGCGCGCCTGCTTCTCGGCCGCGCTGGCCTCGATCTTCAGCTTGGCCCAGCCGCTGTCGACCGCCCGCGTCATGCCGCCCTGCGCTTCCACCTCTTCGATGATGGCCCAGGCCTTGGCAGCCATCTCCTGCGTCAGGCTTTCCATCATGTAGCTGCCGGCCCAGGGGTCGACGACGCTGGTGATGTGCGTCTCTTCCTGGATGATGAGTTGCGTGTTGCGCGCGATACGGCTGCTGGTCTCCGTTGGCAGCGCGATGGCCTCGTCGAAGCTGTTGGTGTGCAGGCTCTGCGTGCCGCCGAACACCGCGGCCATGGCCTCGATCGTGGTGCGCACGACGTTGTTGTACGGGTCCTGCTCGGTCAGGCTCCAGCCGCTGGTCTGGCAATGGGTGCGCAGCATCAGGCTCTTCGGGCTCTTGGCATCGAAGCCCTTCATGATGCGTGTCCACAGCAACCGCGCGGCGCGCATCTTGGCGATCTCGAGATAGAAGTTCATCCCGATGGCCCAGAAGAAGCTCAGCCGCCCGGCAAACGCATCCACGTCCAGGCCCTTGGCAATCGCCGTCTTCACGTACTCCTTGCCGTCGGCCAGCGTGAAGGCCAGTTCCAGCGCCTGGTTGGCGCCGGCTTCCTGCATGTGGTAGCCGCTGATGCTGATGGAGTTGAACTTCGGCATATGCTGCGCCGTGTACTCGATGATGTCGGCCACGATGCGCATGCTGGGCGCGGGCGGGAAGATGTAGGTGTTGCGGACCATGAACTCCTTGAGGATGTCGTTCTGGATGGTGCCGCTGAGTTGATCCTGCGATACGCCCTGCTCTTCGGCGGCGACGACATAACCCGCCAGCACCGGCAGCACGGCGCCGTTCATGGTCATCGACACGCTCACGCGGTCGAGCGGGATGCCGTCGAAGAGGATCTTCATGTCCTCGACACTGTCGATGGCCACACCCGCCTTGCCGACGTCGCCGGTCACGCGCGGCTGGTCGCTGTCGTAGCCGCGGTGCGTGGCCAGGTCGAAGGCCACGCTCACGCCCTGCCCACCGGCGGCCAGTGCCTGGCGGTAGAAGGTGTTGCTGTCTTCGGCGGTGGAAAAACCTGCGTACTGGCGGATGGTCCAGGGCCGCACCGCGTACATCGTGGCCTGCGGGCCACGGATGAAAGGCTCGAAGCCGGGCAGCGTGTCGGTCAGCGCTGGCTGCGGCAGCGCCGCGGTGTCGGCGGCGGTGTACAGCGGCTTCACGACGATGCCTTCCGGCGTGGTCCAGTTCAGTGCCGCCAGGTCGCCACCGGGTGCCGACTTCGCGGCGGCCCGGGCCCACAGGTCCAGGCTGGCGGGGCTGAACTCGTCGGGGGCTGCATTCATGGTCTGTCCTTGTGTCGGTCGGGCCGTCGGTGTGCGTGACGGCCCTGCAGGGTCTGAACCCTTGCTCGAAGCCCCGCATTATGCATAATTATGAATTCAAAACCTTCGCTGCCCTGACAAACCCGCCCCTTGGCTGCTCTCGACGCCCCCACCCTGCCACGCCGCGCCCTGTACCAGGATGTGGCCGAAAAGCTGCGCCAGCAGATCTTTGCGCGCCAGCTCGAACCCGGCAGCTGGATCGACGAGATGAAGCTCAGCGCCGACTACGGCATCAGCCGCACGCCGCTGCGCGAAGCGCTGAAAGTGCTGGCCGTCGAAGGCCTGGTGACGATGAAACTGCGCCGCGGCGCCTACGTGACCGAAATGTCGCGCGACGACGTGGCCCAGGTCTACCGCCTGCTGGCGCTGCTGGAAGCCGACGCCGCCGCACAGGTGGCGGCCGAAGCCAGCGACGAAGAAATCGCCGAGCTGCGCGCCCTGCATGCCCGGCTGGAAAAACAGACCCGGCAACGTGACGCGTTTTTCATCGCCAACGAAACCTTCCACCTGCGGCTGCTGGCGCTGGGCCGCAACCGTTGGCGCGAACAGGTGGTGGCCGACCTGCGCAAGGTGATGAAGCTCAACCGCCACCACTCGCTGTTCAAGCGCGGTCGGCTGGCCGAATCGCTGGAAGAACACCGGGCGCTGATGGCAGCCATCGAAGCCCGTGACGCCGTGGGTGCCTCGCAGCTGATGCACGCACACTTCCAGAGCGGGCTCGAAGCGGCGGCTTGAGTCGGCCGTGGCCCGATCAGGGCCAGATCAGCGCCGCCAGTTCTTCGAAGCTGCCAGCCTGCTGCCACTGCGGCATGGCAATCTGCGCCGGCAGGTTGCTGTAGCGGTGCAACAGCAGCAGGCGCAGCAGCGACTGCCGCGCGGCGGCATCCGGCTGCACGCCGTAGCCCGAGAAAAAAGCCTGGCAGCGGTCGGCATGGCCGGCGGTCAGAAAACACAGCGGCCCCAGCCAGTCATAGGCCGCCGGGCCCACCAGGCCGTCACCGAAGTCGAACATGCCGGCCAGCCGGCCCCCGTGGGCCAGCAGATTCATCGGCGTGTGCTCGCCGGTCAGGATGACATCGGGGCCGGTGGGCAGATCGCCTTGCAGGAAGGTGTCCAACCGGGCCAGCAGATGCGCCGGCAGGCCGGTGCGGGTTTGCCGCTGAACGCAGCGCTGGCGCTGGGCCTGAATGAAGCTTTCCCAAGGCTGCGCAAGCGTGCGCAGATCACCCAATGGCAAGGTGTGCACCTGCGCCGCCAGCGATCCCAACGACTCCAGAAGTTTGCACTTCTGCCCTTCATCCAGCGTGGGCCACACCGCGGTCAAGGGCTCGCCTGCCAACTGCGTCATCACCAGAAAGGGCCAGCCATCCCGTTCGCCGCTGGCCAGCAGTTCGGGCGTGGGCACTTGCAGCCGGCCACCCAAGTGCGCCAGCGCCGCCTGTTCGAAAGCGAAGTGGTCGCGCAGAAACGGCGGGTAGAGCTTGATCACCTTGTCCCGCCCCAGCAGGGCCACGAGCACCGTGCTTTCGGCCATCTGCCGCACGGGCTGACGGCCGTGTTCAGCGGCAAGGGCTTCGATCACACCGCGCCAACGGGGCAGGTCATCGTGCAGGGCGTCGAAATCGGCCACGCCGATGGTGGGCGGCAGTGTCGTGAGTGTCATGCGGTCTTGCGGCTGTCGAAAACAAGCTTCAGCTTAGCGCCCAGCCACAAAAAAGGCCACCGCAAGGGTGGCCTCGTCTGGCGCGGGCGTTGCTGCTTCAGCGCTGGCCGATGGGGATGACGTCCCGAGCTGCCGAACCCACGAACAACTGGCGCGGGCGGCCGATCTTGTATTCAGGGTCGCCGATCATCTCGTTGAGCTGCGCAATCCAGCCCACCGTGCGGGCCAGCGCAAAGATGGCGGTGAACAGGGTCACCGGGATGCCCAGCGCGCGCTGCACGATGCCGCTGTAGAAGTCGACGTTCGGGTACAGCTTGCGCGCCACGAAGTACTCGTCTTCCAGCGCGATCTTTTCCAATGCCATGGCCAGCTTGAACAGCGGGTCGTCGTGCAGGCCCAGTGCCGTCAGCACCTCGTGGCAGGTTTCGCGCATCAGCTTGGCACGCGGGTCGTAGTTCTTGTAGACGCGGTGGCCGAAGCCCATCAGCTTGACGTTGCTGTTTTTGTCCTTCACCTGTTTGATGAATTCGCCGATCTTCTCGACACCGCCGTTGCGCTGGATGTCCATCAGCATGCTCAGCGCCGCTTCGTTGGCGCCGCCATGGGCGGGGCCCCACAGGCAGGCCACGCCGGCCGCGATGGCCGCGAAGGGGTTGGTGCCGCTGCTGCCGCACAGGCGCACGGTGGAGGTGCTGGCGTTCTGCTCGTGGTCGGCGTGCAAGATGAAGATGCGGTCGATGGCGCGCACCAGCACGTCATTCGGTTCGTACTCTTCACACGGGGTGCCGAACATCATGCGCATGAAGTTGGCGCTGTAGGACAGGCTGTTCTTCGGGTAGATGTAGGGCTGGCCGATGGTGTACTTGTAGGCCATGGCCACCAGCGTGGGCATCTTGGCGATCAGGCGGATGGCGCTGATCTCGCGGTGCCGCGGATTGTTGATGTCGGTGCTGTCGTGATAGAAGGCCGACATGCCCCCCACCAGGCCCGTCATGATGGCCATGGGGTGTGCGTCGCGACGGAAACCGCGCAGGAAAAACTGCATCTGCTCGTTCACCATCGTGTGGTTGGTGACCAGCTTGGTGAAGTCGTCCTTCTGCGTCACGTTTGGCAGGTCGCCCTTCAGCAGCAGGTAGCAGGTTTCCAGGAAGTCGCAGTTCTCTGCCAGCTGCTCGATGGGGTAGCCGCGGTAAAGCAACTCGCCCTTGTCGCCATCGATGTAGGTGATGCTGCTGTTGCAGGCCGCCGTGCTCAGGAAGCCCGGGTCGTAGGTGAACTTGCCCGTCTGGCCATACAGCTTGCGGATGTCGATGACATCCGGGCCGATGCTGCCCTTGTAGATGGGCAGATCCATGCTGGGGCTGCCGTCGCTGAAGGACAGCGTGGCTTTCACGTCGGAGGGGGTCATCGTGTGTTGCCTTTCTTGAGGTCTTTCAGTTCGGACGGCGGCGCATTTGTTCGAGCACTTCGCGCACTTCAGGGCGGTCGTTCAGTTCGGCCAGGTCTTGTGGTTCCTTGCGGCGCAACAGCAAGTCCAGCAGATCGTTGTCAGCCAGGTCCATCAGGGCGTTCAGCCCCTCGGCCTGCCTTGTTGTGATCGTCTCCTCGAAGCGGCGGAAAAAACGTTCGATGAAGAGGTCGTTCTCCAGCAAACCGCGGCGGCATCGCCAGCGCAGCTTGCTGAGTTCGCGCTCACCGAGCCGTTCGTTCACACCGTCCTTCGGACCATCAGCTCTTTGATCTTGCCGATGGCTTTCGTGGGGTTCAGGCCCTTGGGGCACACATCCACGCAGTTCATGATGGTGTGGCAACGGAACAGGCGGTACGGGTCCTCCAGGTTGTCCAGGCGGCCGGCGGTGTCGTGGTCGCGGCTGTCGGCAATGAAGCGGTAGGCCTGCAGCAGACCGGCCGGGCCGACGAACTTGTCAGGGTTCCACCAGAAGCTGGGGCAGGCCGTGCTGCAGCTGGCACACAGGATGCACTCGTACAGGCCGTTGAGTTCATCGCGCTCTTCGGGCGACTGCAGGCGTTCCGTTTCTGGCGGCTGGGTGTCGTTCACCAGGTAGGGCTTGATGCTGTTGTACTGCTTGAAGAACAGCGTCATGTCGACGATCAAGTCGCGGATCACGGGCAGCCCCGGCAGGGGCTTGAGCACGATGGTTCCCGGCAGCGTGCGCATGTTCGTCAGGCAGGCCAGGCCGTTTTTGCCGTTGATGTTCATCGCGTCCGATCCGCAGACCCCTTCGCGGCAGCTGCGGCGGAAACTGAGCGTGGGGTCGACGGCCTTCAGCTTGTTCAGCGCGTCGAGCAACATGCGCTCGTTGCCGTCCAGCTCCACCTGCAGCGTCTGCATGCGGGGCTTTTCGTCGGTGTCGGGGTCGTAGCGGTAGATCTGGAAGGTGCGAAGGGTCATGGCTTACTGCCTCTGGTGATCGCTGGACGGACCAAGCTTCCCGCCATGGAACCGGCTTTGCCGGGCCGTTGGCGGACATCCCCCTCGGGGGGCAGCGAGCGAAAGCGAGCTTGGGGGCGTCATGTCAGAAGGTACGCACTTTGGGCGGCACAGATTCAACCGACAGCGGCTTCAGCTGCACCGGCTTGTAGTCCAGCCGGTTGCCTTCGGAATACCACAGCGTGTGTTTCATCCACACCTCGTCGTTGCGGCCGTTCGGATGCTCGGGTGTGTCGCCGAAGTCGTTCACGGTGTGCGCGCCGCGGCTTTCCTTGCGCGCAGCGGCTGACACGATGGTGGCTTGTGCACACTCGATCAGGTTCTCGACTTCCAGCGCTTCGATGCGCGCGGTGTTGAAGACCTGGCTCTTGTCTTTCAGCCCGATGCGCTTCACGCGCTCGGCGATGGCAGCCACCTTGGCCACACCTTCGTCCATCAGCGCCTGGGTGCGGAACACGCTGGCGTGCTGCTGCATGGTGTTGCGCAGGTCGCCCGCGACGTCTTGTGCGTACTCGCCGTCGGTGGCGCTGTCCAGGCGTGCCAGGCGCGACAGCGACGCATCGGCGGCGTCGGCCGGCAGCGCCTTGTGCGAACGGGCCTTCAGCGCCGAGTCGACGATGTGGTTGCCGGCCGCACGGCCGAAAACCAGCAGGTCCAGCAGCGAATTGGTGCCCAGGCGGTTGGCGCCATGCACGCTGACGCAGCTGCATTCGCCCACCGCGTACAGGCCGTTCACCACGCTGTTGGGGTTGCGAGATGACCCAAACCCGTTCGGCGCCACCACCTGGCCGTGGATGTTGGTCGGGATGCCACCCATCTGGTAGTGGATGGTCGGCACCACCGGAATGGGTTCCTTGGTGATGTCGACGTTGGCGAAGTTGTGGCCGATCTCGAACACGCTGGGCAGGCGTTTCAGGATGGTGTCGCCACCCAGGTGGGTCATGTCCAGGTTGATGTAGTCCTTGTTCGGACCACAGCCGCGGCCTTCCTTGATTTCCTGGTCCATGCAGCGGCTGACAAAGTCGCGCGGCGCCAGGTCTTTCAGCGTTGGCGCATAACGTTCCATGAATCGTTCGCCGTTCGAGTTGCGAAGAATCGCACCTTCACCACGGCAGCCTTCGGTCAGCAACACCCCCGCGTTGTGCACGCCAGTGGGGTGGAACTGCCAGAACTCCATGTCTTCCAGCGGAATGCCGGCACGTGCCGCCATGCCCAGGCCGTCGCCGGTGTTGATGAACGCGTTGGTGCTGGCGGCAAAGATGCGGCCCGCGCCGCCGGTGGCAAACAGCGTCGTCTTGGCTTCGAGGATGTGCACCTCGCCGGTTTCCATTTCCAGCGCAGTGACACCCAGCACGTCGCCTTCGGCGTCGCGGATCAGGTCCAGCGCCATCCATTCGACGAAGAAGTTGGTGCGGGCCTTCACGTTTTGCTGGTACAGCGTGTGCAGCATCGCGTGGCCGGTGCGGTCGGCGGCGGCGCAGGCACGCTGCACCGGCTTTTCGCCGTAGTTGGCGGTGTGGCCGCCGAAGGGGCGCTGGTAGATGGTGCCGTCGGGGTTGCGGTCGAAGGGCATGCCCATGTGCTCGAGCTCGTACACCACCTTGGGTGCTTCACGGCACATGAATTCGATGGCGTCCTGGTCGCCCAGCCAGTCGCTGCCCTTGACGGTGTCGTAAAAGTGATAGTGCCAGTTGTCCTCGGCCATGTTGCCCAGGCTGGCGCCGATGCCGCCTTGGGCGGCCACGGTGTGCGACCGGGTGGGGAACACCTTGGACAACACGGCCACGTTCAGGCCCGCCAAGGCCAGTTGCAGCGAAGCGCGCATGCCGGAGCCACCCGCGCCGACGATGACCACGTCGAACTTGCGGCGCGAAAGAGATGAAGTCAGTGCCATGATGTTTTTCAGAGTCTCCACAGGACCTGGACCGCCCAGCCCATGCAGCCAAGCAGCCAGACGATGGTGGCCACCTGCAGCGTCAGGCGCAGTGCCGCCGGCTTGACGTAGTCCATCCAGATGTCGCGCACACCCACCCAGGCGTGCCAGCCCAGCGCGATGAACACGACGAAGGTCAGCACCTTCATCCACTGCGCCGAGAAGATGCCCGCCCAGCGGTCGTAACCCAGCGGGCCACCAAACAGCACCTGTGCCAGCAGCACCAGGGTGAACAGCGCCATCAGCACGGCCGTGATGCGCTGGCTCAGCCAGTCGCGCATGCCGTAGTGCGCGCCTGTCACGACACGCCGGCTTCCGTAGTTCACGCTCATTTTTTTCGCCTCAGAAAAGGCCGAACAGCTTGGCGCCCAGCGCCACGGTCAGGATGCCACTGCCCACCAGCGTGACCACGGCCGACTGGCGGCCGAATTCCTTGGTCACGCTGTGTGTGGCGTCCATCCACAGGTGGCGCACGCCGGCAATGAAGTGGTGCAGGTAGGCCCAGATCAGAACCAGGGCCAGCAGCTTCACCAGCCAACCCGGCACGAAGCCGATGCCGGCCACGAAGGCGCTCTTGAAGACCTCGAAAGAGACTTCAGAGGTGACGCTGGTGTCGAACAGCCAGATGATCAGCGGCAGCAGGCCGAACATGATGGCACCGCTGGCACGGTGCAGGATGGACACCACGCCGGCCAGCGGCAGCCGGTACTTCACGGCATCCACCAGCCGCATGGTGCCGGGTCTTGATCTTGTCATGTCGGTCATCTTGTTCTCTCGGAAACCACGTGAAACCGCTTGAGTTTATTGCAACGCAACAGGCTTACGCGGAACTGCTTAGGGCAGCTCAGACAGGGGTTTTCAGCTCAATTCATTGCGATAGTGATGGGCCGCGGTGTCATACAAGCCACGCCGCAGCTCCACCGGCCGGTCGCCGTAAGTGAAGGACAGGCGCTCCACCGACAGCAGCGGGCTGCCCACCGGCACCTGCAACAGCCCCGCTTCTTCAGCCGGCGCTGCCACGGCGCGCACCTTCTCGACGGCGCGGATCATGTGCACGGAAAACTCGGCCTCGAACAAGCGGTACATCGGGCCGCGCCAGGCCTGGAGGCGTTCGGCCGTGAGGCCCTTGAACGGTGTGCCCGGCAGCCAGAGGTCGTCCAGCACCACCGGGCGAAGAGCCCTGCCTTCAGCGGCCAACAACAAGCGACGAACCTGCACCGCAGCTTCACCGGCCTTCAGACCCAGGAGCCGCGCCACCTCGGCGGGCGCGCGCATGCGGCGGCATTCCAGCAGGTGACGCTGCAAGGGCGCGGCGCTGCCGTCGTCAGGCATCAGGCGCAGGAAGCGGTACTGCGTGGACTGCTCGGCGTGGGTGGCCACGAAGGTGCCCTTGCCCTGGCGGCGCACGAGCATGTTCTCGGTGGCCATTTCGTCGATGGCCTTGCGCACCGTGCCCTGGCTGACGCGGAAGCGCGCGGCCAGCTCGATCTCGCTGGGGATGGACTGACCCGGCAGCCATTCGCCCGCCTGCAGGCCCTGCACCAGCAGTGCCTTGATCTGCTGGTACAGCGGGCTGAACGACGGGGTGGATGCGGTGGCCGCACTGCCGGAAGCGGCGGCCGCAGCGCCACGGTCTGAATCGGGCATGTCCCGATTGTCCAACAACTCTTGCATAAGACATAAGAGACCAGTCAGGGACCGGTGACTAGAATCACGGGCTTCGCCCCCGAACCTGCACCAACCCGCTTCGTCAAAGCGCCTGAGGAGATCTCCATGACCAAAAAGCCCGTGCGCGTGGCTGTCACCGGCGCTGCCGGCCAGATCGGTTACGCCCTGCTGTTCCGCATTGCCAGCGGCGAAATGCTGGGCAAGGACCAGCCCGTCATCCTGCAGCTGCTCGAAGTGCCGGTCGAAGGCCCGCAGAAGGCGCTGAAGGGCGTGATGATGGAACTGGAAGACTGCGCCTTCCCGCTGCTGGCCGGCATGGAAGCGCACGGCGACCCGATGACCGCCTTCAAGGACACCGACTACGCGCTGCTGGTGGGCAGCATGCCGCGCAAGGCGGGCATGGAACGCGCCGAGCTGCTCAGCATCAACGGCAAGATCTTCATCGGCCAGGGCCAGGCCCTGGACAAGGTCGCCAGCCGCGACGTGAAGGTGCTGGTGGTGGGCAACCCGGCCAACACCAACGCCTGGATCGCGATGAAGAGTGCACCCAGCCTGAAGCGCGAGAACTTCACGGCCATGCTGCGGCTCGACCACAACCGTGCGCTGAGCCAGCTCGCCGCCAAGACCGGCAAGCCGGTGGCTGCCATCAAGAACCTGGCCGTGTGGGGCAACCACAGCCCCACCATGTACGCCGACTACCGCTTTGCCACCATCGATGGCGCTGGCGTGAAGGACATGATCAACGATCACGTCTGGAACAAGGACACCTTCCTGCCCACCGTGGGCAAACGTGGTGCGGCCATCATCGAAGCCCGCGGCCTGTCATCGGCCGCCAGCGCGGCCAACGCGGCCATCGACCACATGCGCGACTGGGCCCTGGGCACCAACGGTGCTTGGGTCACGATGGGCGTGCCCAGCAACGGCGAGTACGGCATCCCGAAGGACGTGATGTTCGGCTACCCGGTGACCTGCGAAGGTGGTCAGTACTCGATCGTGAAAGACCTGCCGATCGATGAATTCAGCCAGGGCTGCATCGACAAGACGCTGGCCGAACTGACGGGCGAGCAGGACGGCGTCAAGCACCTGTTGTGAACCCGACGCTGCCGCGCGAGGCTCTCTTCGAAGCCGGTGAGCTCGCGCTGGCGCTGCCGGTCTGCGACCACTACAGCGGCGTCGAAGCGCGCATGAAAAAGAGCCTGGACCTGCAGGCCGAAATGGCCGGCCCCGGCGGCCCGCTCTTCGACGTCACGCTGGACAACGAAGACGGCGCACCGGTGGGCGGCGAACTCGAACACGCCCACCTCATCGCCGAGTTGCTGGGCTCGGCCGCCAACCGGCACGGCCGGGTCGGTGTGCGCCTGCTGGCGGTCGACCACCCACGTTTTGCCGACGTGGCCGCCACCGTGCTGCAGGCGGCCAAAACACCGGCCTACCTGATGATTCCCAAACCCCGTGGCCTGGCCGACCTGCAGCAGGCCGTGGCGCGGGTGGACGCGGCCGGCGGCGCCGCTGTGCCGTTGCACGCGCTGATTGAAACGCACGGAGCGCTGCGCGAGGTGGATGCGCTGGCGGCCCACCCGCGCATCGAGTCGCTGTCCTTCGGTTTGATGGACTTCGTGTCGGCCCACCGCGGCGCCATTCCACAAAGTGCGATGGGGGGCGCGGGGCAGTTCGACCACCCGCTGGTCGTGCGCGCCAAGCTGGAGATTGCCGCCGCCTGCCACGCCTGGGCCAAAACACCGTCGCACTGCGTCTTCACCGAATTCAAGGACACGCAGGCGCTGCAGGCGGCGGCGCAGATGGCCTGCCAGTTGCTGGGCTACACACGCATGTGGAGCATCCACCCCTCGCAGATCCGCCCCATCGTCGAGGCCTTTTCGCCCACCGTGGCCGAACTGGACCAGGCCCTCGAGATCATCACCGCCGCGCAGGCCGCGCAGTGGGCACCCATTCGCCACGCCGACACGCTGCACGACCGCGCCAGCTACCGCTACTTCTGGCATGTCATCGAAAGGGCGCACCGCAGTGCACTCGGCGCGGGCATACCGGCGGATCTGCAAAGCGCCTGGTTTGGCACCGCCTCCGCGGGGCCGGCGCCGACATAGCCCTGACAAACGCCTGACAAACCCCTGACCTAGGCCTGACACGGTACCGATGCCCCAGAGGGTCGGGGGTGTATTCCGGGCAATTTGCCCGTGCGCAGCACAAACGGGCTCCAGTGGCGACACTGTGCGTCGACAACACGCCTTCCCCTTCTGCATTCCCGGAGCCTTTGCATGACCCCCATCGTTCTCGCCCTCGTGCCCCTGCTGTTTGCCACCGGTTTCCTGACCTGGACCATGATGATGGGCGCCCGCGAACAGGCCCGCTCTGACGAGTGGGCTGCCAACTGGGTGAAAGACAACGAAGCCAAACAGGCCCAAGCCGCCCAGCACTGATCCGGCAGGTCCTGCACACACCGGCCCGCTGCCTGCAGCGGGCCTTTTTGTTGGGGCCCTTGCACAAAGTTGGTAGGCTGCGCACTTCTGCACCCCGTCTAAGCCCCATGACCCGATTCCCCGCCGTGATGGCCGGCCTTGCAGTCGCAGCCCTGGGCCTGCTGCTGGTGCCTGCGCAGGCCCAACAGCTCAAGCTGCGCATCCTGGGCACGACCGACGTGCACATGCACCTGCTGGCCTACGACTACTACCAGGACAAGGCGGTCGACGAATACGGCCTGGCGCGCACTGCCACGCTGATCAAGGCCGCCCGCGCCGAGGCGCCCAACAACCTGCTCTTCGACACCGGCGACCTGCTGCAGGGCAACCCGCTGGGCGACTTCATCGCCCGCGTCAAGCCGCTGCAGCCGGGCCAGGTGCACCCGGCTTTCAAAGTGATGAACGTGCTGCGCTACGACGCCGCCAACGTGGGCAACCACGAGTTCAACTACGGCCTGCCTTTTCTGCGCCAGTCGCTCGCCACCGCCGCCTTTCCCTATGTCAGCGCCAACGTCATCAACGACGAGGGGCCGAACAAAGGCCAGCCGGCCTTTGCGCCCTATGTGATCCTGGACCGCCGGTTCAGCGACGACAACGGTCGCACGCACGACATCAAAGTTGGTGTCATCGGCTTCGTGCCGCCGCAGATCATGCAGTGGGACCGCCTGAACCTGGCCGGCCGCGTGGCCGCGCGCGACATCCCCGAAACCGCGCGAACCTTGATTCCGAAAATGAAGGCCGAAGGTGCCGACGTGGTGGTCGTCGTCGCGCACTCGGGCTTCGAGTTCGGCACCACCGTCTTTTTTGCCGAGAACACCGTCGCGCGCCTGGCCGAGGTGCCCGGTGTCGACGCCATCGTTTTCGGTCATTCCCACGGCCAGTTCCCGGGCACCTTCTTCACCCGCCACCCCAAGGTGAACCTGGAGCGCGGCACGATCAACGGCGTGCCCGCGGTGATGGCCGGTTCCTGGGGCAGCCACCTGGGTGTCATCGACCTTGTGCTGGACAAGGCCGGCGGCAGCTGGAAGGCCACCGACGTGCGCGCTGCGCTGCGCCCGGTCTACGACCGTGCCACGCGCAAGGCGCTGGTCGAGCCCGACCCGGCGGTGGCCGAGCTGGTGAAAGCCGAACACGAAGGCACGCTGGCCTATGTGCGCGCTGAAGTGGCGCAGACCGCGACCCCCATTCAGAGCTACTTCGCGCAGGTCGCCGACGACCCATCGGTTCAGCTGGTGTCACTGGCGCAGCTGGCCTACGGGAAAAAGGCGCTGGCGGCCACCGAACATGCGTCGCTGCCGCTGCTGTCGGCCGCCGCGCCCTTCAAGACCGGCGGCCGGGGCGGTGCCGGCAACTACACGCACATTCCCGCCGGGCCGGTGGCGGTGCGCAACGTGGCCGACCTCTACATCTACCCCAACACCGTGCACATCGTGCGCCTGAACGGCGCACAGGTTCGGCAGTGGCTGGAGATGTCCGCCGGTGCCTTCAACCGCATCGATCCGAACGGTGCACCCGAGCAGAACCTGATCAACGAAGCTTTCCCCAGCTACAACTTCGACACGCTGGACGGTGTGACTTACCAGATCGACGTCACACAGCCTGCGCGTTATGACCGCCAGGGCAAGCTGGTCGCCGCCGATGCGCAGCGCATCAAGGACCTGCGCTACCAGGGTCAAGCCATCGACGACAAGGCCTGGTTCGGTGTTGTCACCAACAACTACCGTGCTTCGGGCGGCGGGGGCTTTCCGGGGCTGGACGGCAGCAACATCATCCTGAGCGCGCCCGACGAAAACCGCGAAGCGCTGCTGCAGTACCTGCAAGCCACAAAACGCATCGAACCGCAGGCCGACGGCAACTGGCGCCTGCTGCCGGTGCCGGGTGTCAAACTGCGCTTCACGTCGGCCAGCGCGGCCGTCGTGCACCTGGCGCGTTACCCGGCCATCCGCCACGTGCAGGACAAAGGCGACGGCACCGCGCTGTTCGAAGTGACACCGTGAACTTCAGCCGCGGGCACGGCCCGTCGCCGCGCCGCCGTGTGCGTGGCTTCGTTGTCACGGGCACGCTCTTGATCGCGCTGGCGGTGACCGGCGCGGTGGCGCTGCTGGCCGCCTTGGCGCTGGTCGTGGCCGGTGCCTGGTACTGGAACGACCTGCCACCGCTGGACAAGGCCACCGACTACCGGCCGCGCCAGCACCTGCAGGTGCTGACCGCCGACGGCAAAGAGATCGCGCAGTTCGGCACCGAGCGGCGCATCTTCGTGCCCATCGAGCAGATACCGGTGCAATTGAAGCAGGCCGTGATCGCGGTCGAGGACACCGGCTTCTACGAACACAACGGCATCAGCTGGCGCGGCGTGGCACGCGCCGCGTGGTCCAACGCCACGGGCGGCGTCGGCGGGGGTGCCAGCACCATCACGCAGCAGGTCTCGCGCACCTTCTTCCTGAGCACGCGCCGCACGGTCGAACGCAAGATCAAGGAAGCGTTGATCGCCTGGCGGCTGGAAGATGAGCTCACGAAGGACGAGATCCTGGAGCTCTACCTGAACCAGATCTATCTGGGTCAACGGGCCTACGGCTACGGCGCGGCGGCACAGGTCTACTTCGGCAAGCCGCTGGCGCAGCTGAACCTGGCCGAGATCAGCATGCTGGCCGGCCTGCAGCAGAACCCCATTCACGCCAACCCGGTGGTCAACGAAGGGGCGGCCACACGCCGCCAGCACTGGGTGCTGGCCCGCATGAAGCGCACCGGCGCCATCACCGCCGACCAGCACGACGAAGCTGTCATGACGCGGCTCAGCTACCGCAGCCCGCGCTTCGTGGACGTGCATGCACAACACGTGGCCGAGATGGCGCGCCGCGCGGTCGTCGACCTGCTCGGCGAAAAGGCCTACACCGAAGGTGTGCGGGTGGTGACCTCGCTGCGCAGCGACGACCAGCGTGCGGCCCACAGCGCGCTGCGCCGCGCGGCGATGGCACACGAACGCAAACAGCGCTGGCGTGGCCCCGAAGACCAGGAAACCCTGCCCGACCACCCGGCCCAGGCCGACCGCGCGGCGGCGCTGGCCCTGAAGGACGGACGCGACGACGAAGACCTGCGCCTGGCCATCGTGCTGCAGGCCAGCCCGCAGGAAGTGACGGCCAAGCTGGCCAGCGGCGAAACCGTGACGGTCAGCGGCACGGCCTTGCGCTGGGTGCAGGCGGCGCTGAAACCTGGCGCCCGCGACACCATCGCCATCCGGCGCGGCTCGGTGCTGCGACTGGTTCTGACGCCGCCCACCGGCAAGGGCAGGCAAGCGCAGTGGACCATCGCACAGTGGCCCCAGGCCAATGGCGCCTATGTCGCGCTGGACCCGGCCACGGGCCGCGTGCGGGCGATGGTGGGTGGCTTTTCCTTCGGTCGCCAGCAGTTCAACCGTGCCACGTCGGCCGCGCGCCAACCGGGTTCGGCCTTCAAGCCGTTTTTGTATTCGGCCGCACTGGAACACGGCTTGATGCCCGAGACGCTGGTCAACGACGCACCGCTCACGTCCTACGACGGGGGTTCGTCGAGCTGGAACCCGCAGAACAGCGACGGCAAGTTCGACGGCCCGATCACGGTGCGTGAGGGCCTGGTGCGGTCGAAGAACCTGGTCAGCGTGCGCCTGCTGCAGCAACTGGGCCTGCCGGCCGCACGCGACTGGATCGAACGTTTTGGCTTCGACATGAAACAGCACCCGCAGGACCTGACGCTGGCGCTGGGCAGTGGCAGCAGCACACCGCTGCAGATGGCGCTGGCCTATGCCGTGCTGGCCAACGGCGGCCACCGTGTGGCGCCGGTGCTGATCGAACGCATCCTGGGGCCGCAGGGCCAGGTGCTGTTCGAAGCACCGCCGCCCGAGGTGTTGAGCGAAGACAACCGCGTCGTGCCGGCGCGCAACGTCTTCATGGTCAACACCTTGCTGCGTGACGTGACCGCACGGGGCACCGCCGCGCAGGCCCAGGCCCAACTGAAGCGTCCCGATCTGCAGGGCAAGACCGGCACCACCAACGACGCCGTCGACGCCTGGTTTGCCGGCTGGGCACCGGGTGTGGTGGGTGTGGCCTGGATGGGCTTCGACGAACCGCGCAGCCTGGGCGCCGGTGAAAGTGGCGGCGGACTGGCGCTGCCGATCTGGATCGACAGCATGTCGCGCGCCTTGAATGGGGTGCCGGTGCAGGCGCTGGTGGCGCCCGATGGGGTGGTGCAGGCTGGTGGCAGCGACTGGCGCTACCTGGAGTGGGCCGAAGGCGGTTTTGTGCCGCAGGTGGGTGTGCCTGAACCATCGCTCAGCGATCCCACCTGGCCCGGCGCGGTGCCCGAGGCTGCGGGCTCGGCGCCCGGCCGCTGAAGCCCGCCGACGAACCCTTCAGTCGCAAGCGCGACCGGTCAGCGCTTCACCTGCTGCGCGCAGAACAGCGCCAGCGCCTGCAAGACCCGCTGAGTGGCCTGGTGCGCAGCCTGCACCCCGCCGTCGGGGCTCTCGCTGTTGGCGACCACGGTTTCATCAAACTCGCGCCAGGCCACGGCTTGACGCGTGGCGGTGTCCAGCAGCACCGCCCGCAAGGTCAGGCGCACCCGGCTGGGCTGGCTGGTGAAGTCCTGTTGCAGGCGGATCAGCTCGGTTTCGAGCCGCAACCCACCCATCGCCCCGCTGGGCGCCAGCAGCACCACCCGAAAGGCCCCGCTGTCCTGCAGCGCGCGCACCATCAGCGGCGCCAGCATCTGCGCCGGTGTGTCGACCCATTCGTTGTGCGCAAAGGCGCGCAGTTGCTGCGGCTGCTGCAGATAGACCATGCGTGTGCTGTCGTGGCCCGGCGCGGCACGTGGCACGGCCACCACCAGCACGGGCGCTGCCGTTGCCGTTGTCGCTGACGGTGTTGCTCTGGCCTGGATCGCGCTGGCATCGACCACCGAGGCCGACGCGTCGAGCGTATGGCGCGTGGGAGCCGCTGGCGGTTTGGGCAGCAGCGAGCCGCAGGCGCTCAAGCAGAAGATGGGCAGCAACAGGGCCAGGCGCCAAGCGCTGAAGGGATGGGGCAGAACAGCCGTCGGTTTCATGGTCGTGCGCTTTCTCCGGGCCCGGGTCGGGGCGGTGGGGCGCCCACCAGCAGGCTGCTGGGGTTGCCGGCGGTCTGTTCGCTCAAGCGCCGCAGGGACACGACGAGCTCTTGCATGTCTGCCATCAGGCGCGCCAGCTCGGGCAGGGTTTCGGTGGCCACCTGCTGCACCGAACTGGCCGCGGCACCTGCTGCCACCGCAGCGCCTTCGCTGGCCTTTGCCGCCACGTCGGCCATGCGTTCAACGGCCAGCGCACCGCTGGCCACGCGGTCCAGCGTCGGCTCCAGTTTCTGGCCCGCCTGCGAAGCCACTCGCGCCGTGCGCGCGGCGTCGGCCAGCGCCTGCTTCAACACCGGGGCCTGCGCTGCCAACGACTGGGTCAATGCCGCCGTGTCAGTGAGGATGGCTTTCAGCGCTTCGCGGTTGCCGGCGTCGAAAACCGCATTCACGTTGTCGGACACCCGGTCCACGTTGGACAGCACGTTGGTGACCACGTTCTCCAGCCGCGCCACCAGTGACATCTTGAACGGGATCATCGGCGGCTCGCCGTCATCCTTCGCCACCAGCGGTGGCGAGCCTTCGCTGCCGCCACTGAGCTCGACATAAGCGATGCCGGTGAGCCCTTGTGTCCTCAGCACCGCTTCGCTGTCCTGTTTGATGGGCGTGCCGCGGTTGATCAGGAACTGCAGGCGTACCTGCGCCGAATTGGCCGGGTCGATGGCGATGTCGCTGACCTTGCCGACGTCGACACCCAGGTACTTGACGGGTGCGTCGACGTTGAGGCCGGCCACCGATTCCTGGATCACGGCCTGGTAACGGTCCATCGCCCGCTTGCCGCCGAAGCCCGCCGACAGCCACAGCACCGCGGCCACCAGCGCGGCGCCCAGCACCAGCACGAAGGCGCCAACCAGCGGGTAGTTGACCTTGTCGTCCATGGATTGGGTCCTAGTGTGCGGCGGCCGCTGCCGGGCCACGCTTGTCGTTGAAGTGCGTGTCGGTGAAATAGCTGCGCACGGTAGGGTGCTCGTGCCGCGACAGTTCCTGCATCGTGCCCAGCGCCAGCACATGGCCTTCACCGAGCACCGCCACACGGTCGGTGACACGCCACAGAAGTTCGAGATCGTGCGAGACGACCACGATGGTCGGGCCCAGCAACGCCTGCGTGCGCTGGATCAATTCGTCCACCCCCGCCGAACTGGCCGGGTCCAGGCCAGAGGTGGGCTCGTCCAGGAACAGCAGTTCGGGGTCCAGCGCAATGGCGCGGGCCAGCGCCGCGCGCTTCAACATGCCGCCACTCAATTCGCCAGGCAGCTTCAGTCCCGCTTCGGGTGGCAGGCCGGTCAGGGCCAGCTTGTATTCGGCGATCTCGTCGATCGTCGTGTCGTCCAGCTCGGTGTGTTCGCGCAGCGGCAGACCCACGTTCTGGCGCACGGTCAAGGCGCTGAAGAGACCACCGCGCTGGAACATCACGCCCCAGCGCTGCCGCAGCAGCAGCGCCTGTTCGGGTGCCAGCGTGTGGATGTCCTGTCCGAAGACATTCACCCGGCCGGCGGTGGGGCGCTGCAGGCCGATCATTTCGCGCAGCAGCACCGACTTGCCCGAGCCACTGCCACCGGCCAGGCCCAGCACCTCGCCACGCCGCACCACCAGGTCCAGCCCCTCGTGCACGACATGGCTGCCGAAGCGGGTGCCCACCTGCTGCAGTTCGATGACAGCTTCGGTGTCCACTGCTCAGAGCCCCAGGATGTTGAAGGCCACCGAAAACAGCGCGTCGGCGACGATGACCAGGAAGATGGCCTGCACCACGCTCAGCGTCGTCTGGCGGCCCACGCTGTCGGCGCTGCCGCGTGTGCGCAGGCCCTGGAAACAACCCACGAAAACGATGATGAAAGCAAACACGAAGGACTTGCCGACACCGATCAGCAGGGCCGAACCCTGCATGACACGGCCAAAGCGGTCGGTGAATTCGGCAAAGCCGATGTCCAGCTGCGAACGTGCCATCACCATGCCGCCAAAAACACCGGCGATGTCGGCAAACAGCGTCAGCAGCGGCAAGGCGATGGCCATGGCCATGATCTTGGGCAGCACCAGCCGTTCCAGCGGGTCGATGCCCAGCGTGCGCAGCGCATCCACTTCTTCATTGACCACCATCGTGCCCAGCTGCGCGGCGTACGCCGAACCCGAGCGGCCGGCGATGATGATGGCGCTGATGAGCGGCGCAAACTCGCGCAACATGGCATAACCCACCAGTTCCACGACAAAGATGTTGGCGCCGTAGTTGCGCAGCTGGTCCGCGCCCTGGTAGGCCACCACCACGCCCAGCAAAAAGGCCGTCAGGCCGATGATGGGCAATGCGTCGAAGCCACCGATCTGCACCTCGTGCAACACGGCGCGCCAGCGCATGCGGGCCGGTCGACGCAACACGGCCGTGGCTGCCACGGTCACCTGGCCGATGAAAGCCAGGAAGTCCACGCCCTGCTGCAGCGTGGCCATGCTGTGTTGGCCGCTGCGGTGCAGCAGACCCGGGCGGGCGGGCTGCTGCAGCGGCACGCGGTCGGGCGCGGCGTTGATCCAGTTCGCCTGCACCCGCGCCCCCAAGGTCTGTGCGCGGTCTGGCGTGCCGGTGCCAAGCTCGGCAGGCGGGTTGTTGTCGGACAAAGGCAAGTGATCGGCCATGGGTGCGGCAGCTTGGCGCGCCCAGCCGCTGCCGTCTGTATGGCGTCGCACACATTGGCCGCGGATGTGCATGCCGCGCCCCTGGCTGCGTGCGACAACAGACAGAAGCCACACGCCAGGCACGCTACAAAGGCGTTCAACTCCGAGCGCTTGCCGATGCCCCTTCCACCGCGCCGCGCCTGGCTGCTGGCCTTGCTGGCCGTACCCGCCCTGCTGCTGTTGCTGCTGCTCGTGCTGGCACTGTTGAACTGGAACTGGGCGCGTGGGCCGCTGCAGGACTTTGCCTTGAAGAAAACCGGCCGCACCTTGCTGATTGCAGGTGACCTGGACGTCAGCTGGTCTTGGCCGCGGCCACGTGTGACCGCGCAGGAGGTGAGTTTTGCCAACCCCGCCTGGGCGCTGGCACCCCAGATGGTGCAGGCGCCGTCGGTCGACATGACGCTGGACCTGCCCGCACTGCTGCGCGGCCGGCTCGTCATTCCCGAACTGCGGCTGACACGGCCGCAGGTTTTTCTGGAACAGGCCAGCGGCGGGCGCAAGACCTGGCTGCTGGACCTGGCACAAACCGACGAAGCGGTGCGCATCCCCATCGGCCGTGTGCTGCTGGACGAAGGCCGCGTGACCTACATCCACACCGCCGATCAGACGGCCATGCACGTCGAACTGTCGACCAGCGAGCCCGGCGCCGCCCCGGCGGCCCTGCACAGCCTGCACTTCCGCGCCCAGGGCCTGTACCGTGGCCAGGCCGTGCTGGGCCAGGGCAGTGGCGGTGCGGTGCTGGCCTGGCGCGACGACGACAAGCCCTACCCGCTGCGGGTGCAGGCGACGCTGGGTGAAACCCAGCTCAGTGCCGAAGGCAGCGTCACCAGCCTGAGCCAGTGGGCGGCGCTGGACCTGCAGATCAAGCTCAGCGGCGACAACCTGGCATCGCTGTACCCGCTGATCGGCATTGCGCTGCCGCCGACTCCGGCCTACCGCAGCGCGGGGCGCCTGGTGCGCGAGGGCACGGTCTGGCGCTATGTGGGCTTCACCGGCCGTGTGGGCCAGAGTGACCTGGCCGGCACGCTGCAGGTGGACACCGCTGGCACACGACCCCTGCTCACCGGCGCTCTGGTGTCCAAGCGCCTGGCCCTGGCCGACCTGGGGCCTGCCGTGGGCGGCAAAAACACGGCACCCGCGCTGGCGCCTGGAGAAGTGGCACCGCCCGCCACCGCTGCCGTGCCGCAACACGTGCTGCCCAATCTGCCGCTGGACACCCAGCGATGGGGCAGCCTGGACGCCGACGTCACGTTGAAGGCGCAGACGCTGACACGGCCGCAAGGCCTGCCGCTGGACAGGCTGTCTTTCCACCTGCTGCTGAAAGACCGCCAGCTGAGCCTGGCGCCGCTGGACTTCGGTGTTGCCGGCGGCCAACTGTCGGCCACGGTGATGCTGGACGGGCGCGCCGAGCCGCTGCGTGGGCGGGTGAAGGCTCGCCTGCGTGGCATGAAGCTGTCGCAGATGCTGCCCGGTGTGGAACTCAGCCAGGCCAGCATCGGTGTCATGGGTGGCGAGCTCGAACTCAGCGGCAGCGGTGCATCGGTGGGCCGCATGCTCGCCACCGCCGACGGCCGGGTCAGCCTGGTGGCGCAGAACGGCCAGATCAGCCGGCTGCTGATGGAACAGGTGGGCCTGCACCTGCTGGAGATCCTGCGCTTCAAGCTGACCGGCGATGAGTCGATCCGCCTGAACTGCCTGGTGGCCGACTTCGTGGTGGCCAAGGGCGTGATGGGCACGCGTGCGCTGGTGCTGGACACCGAGGTCAACACGGTGGTGGGCCAAGGCAGCATCAACCTGGCCAATGAAACCTTGGACCTCACGGTGGTGCCACGCACCAAGGTCACCAGCCTGGTGGCACTGCGCAGCCCCATTCACGTCACCGGGCCGTTCCGGCAGCCGGTGGTCGAAGTCGACAAGGGCACGCTCGCGGCCCGCGGCGGGGGTGCGCTGCTGCTGGGCCTGCTCAACCCGCTGCTGGCGCTGGTGCCGCTGTTCGAAGGCGGTCCGGGTGTGGCCACCGACTGCCAGGCGCTGGTGCAGGCAGCGCAAGCCCCGGCTGCCAGGCCCTGAGCCGGGACAGCGGCCAACCTGCCGCTACCACTCCAGCGCCGGCAACTCGTGGAACACCCGCCGCGTGCCTTCGAGCCAGCTCTGCGTCAGGGCGTCGAAATAGGCATCGTGTTCGTCGAAGCGCCGTTTCATCGTCACCCGCAGGCTGTCGCGGGCGTAACACAGCAGGTCGATGGGCATGCCCACCGACAGGTTGCTGATCATCGTCGAGTCGAAGGACACCAGCACACACTTGGTGGCGTCTTCCATCGTGGCCGTGGACGACACCGCCAGGTCCAGGATGGGCTTGCCGTACTTGGCTTCGCCGGTCTGCAGAAACGGCGTCTCGGTGAAGGCTTCGATGAAGTTGCCCTCGGCGTACAGGCGGAACAGGCGCATGCCTTCGCCGGCGATCTGGCCACCCAGGATGAATGAAGCGTTGAACTTCAGGCCGCCACTTTCCAGAAAAGGGCCGTCGCGCCTTTCGATGTCGCGCATGGCGTCCGACACCAGGTTGGCCACGTCGAACATCGAAGCCACGGTCCAGACATTGGGCTCGTCGGACACCGCACGCTGGCGCAGCACGTTGATGACCGCCTGCGTGGCCGCCAGGCCGCCCGAGCTCAGCAGCACCAGCACACGGTCACCCGCGCGCTCGAACACCGTCATCTTGCAGAACTTGGCGAAGTTGTCGACACCGGCATGCGTGCGCGAGTCGCTGGCCAGGATCAAACCTGCTTCCAGCTTGACGCCGACGCAATAGGTCATGGCGGGCTCAAGAGGTGGATCACGCCGCCAACGCGGCAGGCACTTCGTCGGTCCAGACCTTGAAGCGCTGCAAGGTGTTGGGGCCGAAGGTGCTGGCCAGCGCCACGTCGCAGGCGTCACGGCCGCGGGCCATCAACACCCGGCCGATGCGGGGTGTGTTGTTGCGGGCGTCGAAGGTGTACCAGCGGTCACCCAGCCAGACCTCGAACCAGGCCGCAAAGTCCATCGGCCCATAAGGCGGCGGTGTGCCCATGTCACCCAGGTAGCCGGTGCAGTAGCGTGCCGGGATGTTCAAGCAGCGGCACAGCGCGATGGCCAGGTGGGCGTAGTCGCGGCAGACACCACGGCCTTCGTTGTAGGCCTCGAAGGCGGTGCGGGTGCGGCGTGCGTCGGCGTAGTCGAACTTGATGCGCTGGTGCGTGAAGTCGCAGATGGCCTGCACCCGGGCCCAGCCGGTGGGCCCGCTGCCAAACTGCTGCCACGCGATGTCGGACAGCAGATCGGTTTCGCAGTAGCGGCTGCCCAGCAAAAAGACCAGCGTTTCTTCCGGCAGCATTTCCACCGGCATCTGCTGCGCGTGCAGCGCCACGACGTCGGTCAGGCCACTGTCGCGCACCAACGCGTCGGTGCTCAGCACAAAGCGGCCTGCTGGCGCCACCAGGCGCGTGCACCAGTTGCCGAAGAGGTCCCGGTAGGCGCTGATGGGCACGGCCGGTTCCGTCATCAGGTTGTCGGGTCGCACCATGTCCGATGCACGCGAGTAGTGGATGTTGAGGGCCAGGATCATCGGCGTGGGGCCGGGGCACTGGATCTCCATTTCAAAGCCGACGCGGATCTGCATGGTTCTTCAAGGTAGGTGATGGAAGCGAAAAACGGCAGGCACCGGGTCGGCCAGGGCGAGGTCCGCCGGCGTCAACGCCTGCCGCCGGCCACCAGCAACAGCACACCGGCCGCCACGGCTGCGCCACCAGCCCAGATCGGGATGTTGACCGTCTCTTTTTCTTTCACCGACAGAGACAGCGGGCCGATCTTGGCCTCGTGCGTCTCGCGGGTGAAGCTGAAGCCACCGTAGGCCAGACCCAGCAGGCCGGCCACCAGCAATGCGATGCCGATCATCTTGACGGAATTCATGTCGATCTCTCCTGCGCGCCCGTGGCAGGCACGCCTAGTGGCCGCGTCGCGGCCATGGGTTTTCGGAAGTGGGCTGTTGCAGCGCCAGCGTGGGTTTTCCCTCAAAACACGTGCCAGGTCTGTGCGCTGCAGCACAAACCGACGCGGTGGGCGCCACCGGCGCCGTGCTGGCGCAGCAGGCTCGCTCTGTGCGACACCGTACAGACCTGGCGCCGGGTCTTTCGCTAGTCTCCCACTCGACCGTGCACGCTGCCAGTCAGCCGTTGGGATATCAGCGCCCGAAACCACCCATGCCGGAGCCACCTTGTCCACCACCCACGAACGACTGTGCCACATCCTCGTCAGCGAACACCAGCTGACGCCCGGGCGCCTGCACCCTGACACGGCGTTGCAGGACCTGGGCATCGACTCGCTGGGCACGGTCGAACTGCTCTGGAACGTGGAGACGGCTTTTGCCCTGAAGCTGCCGCTGCGGCCGCCACCGATGAACACACTGGCCGACGTGACACGTTGGATCGACAGCCTGATGGCACTGCAAGCTCGCAGCGGCGTGCGCCACGCGGCCTGAACCCGTGCCCACTTTGAAGCGTGTCGCGATCAGCGGCATCGGCGTCGTGTCGCCCCTGGGGCACACCCTGGCCGAGCTGTTTGTGCAGGCGCGTGCCGGGCGATCGGGTGTGCATCTGCTGGACACGCCGTTTGCGCAGCGCCTGAACTCACCCTTGGTGGCCAGCGTCAAACACGACGTGTCGGCGAGCTTCGACGCCACGCAGGCCCGGTTGCTCGACCGTTTCAGCCTGTTTGCGCTGTACGCCGCCAAACATGCTGTCAGCGACGCGCAGCAGGCACTGCAGGGCCTGGACCGCAGCCGTGCCGGGGTTTTTGTGGGCACCGGCATGGGCGGTGTCACCACCATGGACAGCGGCTACCAGACGCTGTACGGCGAAGGTTCGGACCGCATCAAACCCTTCACGATCCTGATGGGCATGCACAACGCGGCCGCCGCCTGGATCGGCATCGAACACGACCTGCAGGGCCCGAACATGACCTACTCGACGGCCTGTTCGTCGTCGGCGGTGGCCATCGGCGAAGCCTGGCTGAAGGTGGCCAGCGGACAGCTCGACGTGGCGCTGGCCGGTGGCGCTGAAGCGCCCCTGGCCAACGGTTCGCTGAAGGCCTGGGACTCTTTGCACACCGTGGCCGACGTGGACCTGGACGCACCACACACCTCGTGCCGGCCGTTTTCGAAGAACCGCAGCGGCATGGTGCTGGGCGAAGGCGCCGCGATGCTGCTGCTGGAACCCTGGGACCGCGCGGTGGCACGTGGCGCAACCATCCACGGCGAGGTGCTGGGCTACGGCCAGTCCAACGATGCCAGCCACATCACGCGGCCCAGTGTCGAAGGCCAGACCGCCGCGATGCGGGCCGCGCTGGCATCGGCCCGGCTGCAGCCACAGCAGATCGACGCCATCAACGCCCACGGCACCGGGACGCTGGTGAACGACGCGACGGAAACACGCGCCATCAAGGCCCTGTTCGGTGCCCATGCTGCGCGGGTGCCGATCAGCGCCACCAAGGCCATGCACGGCCACCTGCTGGGCGCTGCCGGCGCGCTGGAAGCCGTCCTGTCGCTGCTGGCCCTGAAACACCGCGTGGCCCTGCCCACCATGCACCTGCAGCACAGCGACCCCGAATGCGACCTGGACTACGTGCCCAACCAGGCGCGTGAAGGGGTGGCGGCGCGCACGGTGATGTCGAACTCGTTTGCCTTTGGTGGCGCCAACGCGGTGCTGGTGCTGGGCGCGGCCTGAGCCGCGCGTGGCGCCACATCAGGGCGCGTCGGGCGCGATGTTTTCGGCGTAATCCACCAGCTGTTCCAGGATGGCTTGCCCACGTTCGTCACCCGCCTCCATCGCGGTCTCGGCAAGTTGGTCCACCTGCTCGAAAAAAGCCGCCAGCGTCAAACCGCCACCTTCACCGCCGTGCAGGCGGGCCACGCGGTGCTGCTGCCAACGTTCCTGAGCCGCTTCGTCCAGCGTGCCGGGGAAGTTGCGTGCGCGGTAGCGGAACAGCAGCTCGTCCAGGCGCGGGTCCTGAAAGGCCACACGGCGTGTCGCCAGTTGTTCGGGCTTCAGTTCGCGCAGGCGCTGCAGCGTGCGACGGTCTTCGTTGCCGATGAAGCCGCCGTACAGGTCTTCGTCCACGTCGGGTGGGCGGGGGGCTTGCGGGCGCGTGAACACCTGCGGCCACAGCGGGTCGAGCTGACGGCCCAGTGTGGTGGCATGGTCGGCATGTCGCAAGGCTGCGTCGACGTCCAGCGACCAGCGCTCGGCCGCACCGCCCAGCGTGCGCAGATTGCCGATGACGACCGGCGACTTGTTGATGTGGAGGGTCTTGATGGGCAGGCGCTGTTCACCGTCGGGCAGCTCGGCTTGCCGGGTGTACAGGCGCCGGCGCACGGTGTCGGCGTCCAGGCCCGCCAGTTCACGCGGGTCGTGCGCCAGGTCCCAGACGATCAGCTCGTTTTTGTTCGTGGGGTGCTGGGCCAGCGGCCACACCACGGCCAGGCAGCCGCGCTCCACCGGGTACATGCCACTCAGGTGCACAAAGGGTTTGCCGTGGCCGATTTCGGCGAGCACCGCGTCTTTCTTGCGCAGGCGCAGACAGAAGTCCCACAGCCGCGGCTGCTGATGTTTGATCAGCCGCGCCAGCGCCACCGTGGCGCGCACGTCGCTGAGTGCATCGTGTGCGGCTTCGTGGCCGATGCCGTTGGCAGCGGTCAGGTGTTCGAGCTTGAAGGACGGCCGGCCGGCCATGTCGCCGCTGGTGTGTGTGGGCCAGGTGATGCCCTCGGGGCGCAGCGACCAGGTGCAGCGCACGGCGTCCAGCAGGTCCCAGCGGCCGCAGCCGTTTTGCCATTCACGTGCGTAGGGGTCGATCAGGCAACGCCAGAAAAGATGGCGCGTGACTTCGTCGTCGAAGCGGATGCTGTTGTAGCCCACGCCCACGGTGCCGTCGCGTGCCAGTTCGGCCTCGATGTTTGCCGCGAACTGGTACTCGGGCAGGCCTTGCGCCAAGGCCTGCTGCGGCAGGATGCCGGTCAACAGCACGGCTTCTGGGTCGGGCAGGGTGTCGGGTGCGGGCTGGCAGTGCCACATCACCGGCGTGCCGATTTCGTTCAGGTCGGCGTCGGTGCGCAGGCCCGCAAACTGGGCCGGCCGGTCACGGCGCGGCACCCGGCCAAAAGTTTCGTAGTCGTGCCAGAAGAAGGTCGTTTCGGCCATGGCGGCGACGATAGCGCAGCGCTGGCATCATGCGCCGCTTGTTCCGAGTCGACCGTCCCATGAAACCGCTGAACCGAACCTTTGCGACCACTTGCTTGGCTGCGGCCGCCGCCCTCACCGCCTTCACTGCGGCCGCCGACGGCGACCGCCCTTTGGCCTGCACCGACTTCAACGCCCACGTCAACGGCAGCTGGGAAGCTCGCACCGAATTGCCGCCCGAACGCGCGCGCATCGGCAGCTTCGACCAGCTGCGGGTGGCCAACGACCGCCTGCTGGAAGCGGCGCTGCAGGAACTGGTGGCCGACCCGGCGCGCCAGACCAGCCCGGGCCTGAAGCGCCTGGCGGCCTTCTACCGCAGCGGCATGGACACCTCGACCATCGAAACACGCGGGCTGCGGTCGCTGCAGCCGCTGCTGTCGCGGGTGGACGCGCTGACCCGCGAGACCTTGCCCACCGTGTTGGGCGAATTGGCGCGGGCGCAAGTCGACCAGCCGCTGGCACTGTTCGTGGGCACCGATGCCAAGGACGCCACGCGCCACGTGCTGACGGCGCGACAGTCCGGCCTGGGCCTGCCCGACCGCGACGACTACTTCAAGGACGACGACACCACGCGCCGCCTCAAGGCCGGTTACCGCGTCTACGTGCGCGCCCTGATGCAGGCCAGCGGCCAGCCCCTGGACGACGCCGCACTCGACGCCGTGCTGGCGTTGGAAACCGAGATCGCGCGCGCCCACATGACGCCCGTGCAGCGGCGCAACCCCACCGCCACCTACAACCCGCACACATTGGCCTCGCTGCAGGCGCTGGCCCCGGGCTTCGACTGGAAAGCCTGGGTCGCGGCCTACGTGGGCGCTGACACCCGGGCGCCCGCGGGCACGGTGGTGCTGAGCCAGCCCGACGTGGCACGTGCGCTGGCCGTGCAGGCCCAGCAAGCGCCGCTGTCGGCCTGGCGCCACTACCTGCGCCTGCGGGTGCTGGACGACCATGCCGGCACCCTGCCGCAGGTTTTCGAAGACGCCAGTTTTGCCTACCGCAGCGGCGTCATCCGTGGCCTGCAGAAACCCACGCCGCGGGTGGAACGGGTCATTGCGCTGATCGGCGGCAACAGCGGCAGCGCAGCCATGGGGCAGGCGCTGGGCGAGCTGTACGTGAGCAAGGCCTACTCTCCGGTGGCGCAGCGGCGTGCGCTGCAGATGGTGGACGACATCCGCATGGCAGCCGGTGAGCGCATCCGCAAGCTGCCGTGGATGAGCGAGCCCACCAAAACCGCCGCGCTGGCCAAGCTGAGTGCCATGGTGGCGCAGATCGGTGCGCCGCAGACCTGGCCGCAGTACGAAGGCCTGGTGATCGAGCCCGGCGACTACACCGGCAACCGCCTGCGGGCCAACGTCTGGCGCACGCAGGAACGCCTGGCCGACCTGGGCCGGCCGGTGGACCGCACACGCTGGAACACCAGCGCCAACACCGTCAACGCCTTTGCCGCGGGTGGCAACCGCATCGTGTTTCCGGCCGGCATCCTGCAGCCGCCCTTCTTCGACGACAAGGCCGACGACGCCAGCAACTACGGCGCCATCGGCACCGTCATCGGCCACGAGATCACGCACCACTTCGACGACCGCGGCCGCCAGTACGACGCGGTGGGCAACTTGCGCGACTGGTGGCAGCCGGCCGATGCCGCCGCCTACAAGTTGCGTGCGGAACGGGTGGCGCAGCTGTACAGCGGCTACGAGCCGCTGCCCGGCGTGCGCATCAACGGCCACCAGATGCTGGGCGAAAACATCTCGGACTTCGGCGGCATCCACATGGCTTTCGACGGCCTGCAGATCGCGCTGCAGCGCCAGCGCCAGGCCGGGCTGCCGGTGCCGCTGGTGGACGGCTTGACACCCGAGCAGCGTTTTTTCACCGCCAACGCCATCGTCTGGCGCAGCAAGATGCGCGAACAGGCGCTGCTGAACCAGCTGCGCACGGGTCAACATTCACCGTCGCGCTACCGGGTGCTGGGGCCCATCAGCCACATGCCGGCCTTCGGCACGGCGTTTGGCTGCAAGGCCGGCGATGCGATGGTGGCGGCGGACCCGATCCTGATCTGGTGAGGTCAGCCTAGAGCCGGTACAGCGGCGTTTCCAGCGCCTGCACCAGTGGGTGCTGCGGGCCCAGTTGCTGCACGGCCAGCGCGTGCAGTTGCGGCAAGCGCATCGTGTCACGCGGCAGCCACAGCGCTGCGCCCCCGGCCGTTTCGATGCGCAGCGAAGGGGTCATGTACCAGCGCCCCATGCGCACGCTGCGCAACTCCGACCAGCTCACCCGTCTGCGTACACCGCCAGTGGTGAAGAGCCAGACGTGGCGGCGGTTGGCCATGGGCGGCATCAGCAGGAAGGTGGCCAGCACCATGACCGCCGCGATGCCCATCATCAGGAAGGTCGAGGGCCAGGCAAAAACATCACCCTCGGCCCAGCGCCACAGCTGCGCGAAGCCTGCGCCCAGCGACAGTGACAGCATGCCCTGGCGCCACAGCGCCGCCGGTCGGGTGTGAAAACGCTGCGTCGGCCCGTCTTCCTGGCGGCTCATGCCTGCAGCCGACGCACCACCACGCTGCCCACCGAGTAACCCGCGCCGAAGGAGCAGATGACCCCAAGCGCCCCCGCTGACAAGTCAGCATGGTGTTCGTGGAAAGCGATGATGCTGCCGGCGCTGGCGGTGTTGGCGTAGTCGCTCAGGATGATGGGCGCCAGGTCGTCACCCACGTCCTGCCCCACCAGCTTGCGCAGGATGAGCTGGTTCATGCCCAGGTTGGCCTGGTGCAGCCAGAAGCGTCGCACCTGCGTGGGCTCGAAGCCCAGCGTGTGCAGATGCGCCTCGATGTGCGCAGCGGCCATCGGCACCACTTCCTTGAACACCTTGCGGCCTTCCTGCATGAAGGTCTTGTCGCGTGCGTCGGGGTCGGTGTCTTCGCAGCGGTTCAGGAAACCGGCGTTGTTGCGGATGTGGTTGCTGAACTGGGTGACGAGTTTGGTGCCCAGCACCTGCCAGCGGTCGGCCGAGGTGGCGGTGTCTTCGGCCTCGACGATGAGCGCGGTGCACACATCACCGAAGATGAAGTGGCAGTCGCGGTCGCGCCATTCCAGGTGCGCCGAGGTGATTTCGGGGTTCACCACCAGCACACACCTGGCGCTGCCGCACTTCACCGCATTGACGGCCTGTTCGATGGCGAAGGTGGCGCTGGAGCAAGCCACGTTCATGTCGAAGCCGTAACCGCCGGCACCGATGGCCTGCTGGATCTCGCAGGCCATGGCTGGGTAGGCACGCTGCATATTGGCTGCGGCGCACAAGACGGCGTCGATGTCGCTGCCCTGCTTGCCGGCAGCGGCCATGGCTTTTTGCGCCGCGTCCACCGCGATCTCGGCCATCAGGCTGAGCTGCTCGTCGGGCCGCGGCGCAAAACGCGGCTTCATGCGCGTGGGGTCCAGCACGCCAGCCTTGTCGATGACGTAGCGCTGCCGGATGCCGCTGGCCTTTTCGATGAACTCGACGCTGGAATGCACCATCGCCGGCAGTTCACCCGCCGCGATGCGCGGCGCGTTCTTGGCGTTGTGCAAGTCGGCGTAGGCATTGAAGGCCTGCACCAGTTCGGCATTGCTGATGGTGTGTGGCGGCCGGTACAGGCCAGTGCCGGAGATGACGACGTTTTTCATGGTCGCACCGGCGCCCTATTTCTTGCCCGCTTTCTTGGCCTCGCCACCCGCCTGCAACGCTTCGCTCATGCCGATGAGCACGCCGCTGACCATGGCCGTGTAGCTTTCGGCCAGTGCCTGCGCGGCCTTCATCGACGCGGCGCGGGTGCTGCGCACGGCCGTCTGCATCTGCTCGGCCATCTGCTCGGCCGTGACGGCGGCCTGCGCGCCCGACAGCGTGCCACCGGCCTGCATCTTTTCCAGGATCGGGCCCCAGGCGGCAGCCATCGGCGCGCCGGCACCTTCGGCGGCTTTCTTGACGGCGCCAAACAGGCTGTCTTCCATCTTCTCCAGATCGTCCAGCGCCTTCACCAGGTGTTTGTCGCGCATGTCGGCGCCCTGGGCCATCAGCGTGCTCAAGGCCGTGCGGTTGGCTTCGACGGCCTTCAGCATCGCTTCGTCCATGCCGGCCACGGCCTTGTCCAGCAACGCTTCGGGGTCGACCCCGGCGGTGACGTTTTTGGCCACACCGGTGCTGGCGGCTTCGGCCACCTGCTTGAGCGCGCCGCGAATGTTCTTCAGCGTCAGCTCACGGCCCTGCAGCGCGGCCAGCGTGGCATCGCCAGCGGCCTTCTTGAGCTGGGCACCCTGGCGGGCCGTGGCGCCCTGGAACATGGAAATCAGGGCATCGGCATCGAACATGGGCTTGGCCATCGGGGGTCTCCTGGTTGGGTAGGGCCGATGCTCTCACCCGCGGCAAGCCCGGGCAAGATCCGACGAACCCGCGCAGCGCAGGCGCCACGCGGTCAGCGCCGGTTCAGCCTTTGGCCGCAGGCTTGCCGTAGGACGCAAACACGGCCGCGCCGCCATCGGCACGCAGCAGCAGCACGTCGTAGGCGTCTTTCTGGCCGCCGTACTCGGGGCCGTCCATGCCGGGCGACCCGAGCGGCATGCCCGGCACCGCCAGGCCCAGTGCGGCGGGCTTTTCGCGCAGCAGGCGCTGCACCTCGCGTGCCGGCACGTGGCCCTCGATGGCGTAACCCCCCACCCAGGCGGTGTGGCAGGAGCCGTAGCGCTCGTCCACCTTCAGCCGTTTGCGTGCTGCGGTGTTGCCGGTGTCATGCACTTTCACCTTGAAACCGTGGGCTTCCATGTGCGTGATCCAGTCCTTGCAGCAGCCGCAGGTGGGGCTTTTCCAGACCTCCACGGGCGGGCCGCTGCCACGTGGCGCGGTAGCCCGGGCCGGGGCCACCAGGCTGACGGCCAGGGCAGCGAGGGCTAGGCGACGGGTGGGGTTCATGGACTCTCTCCTGGCAACAGCTGCAAGTTCGTGATGTTGGGCCAAACGCCCTTGACCGCGTCGCGGGCAGGGCTTGAGGCCGGGTGCCGCGCTTTCAGGTTGCCAGCGCCACCGTTGGCGTCAGCAGCCGTTCGAGCAGCTCGCGCACGCTGCGGATCTGGGCGCCAAAGGGCAAGGGGCCGACACCGCGGAAAAAAAGCCCCTTTTTCAGGTCGCCACCCAGGGCGGCGGCCAGCTGGTTGTCGATGCAGAACTGGCCCCAGCCCGGCAGGCCGTCGCGCAGGCCACATTGCGCCAGGCAATCGAAGGCCTTGGTGCAGCGCACCTTGCCATGGGCCACGGCCTGCAGCCGCGGTTCGGCACGCAGGTAATTGCGCAGCCAGGGCGTGCCCACCGCGCGGGCCGGCAGGCCGGCAACGCTGGTGAATTCGACCAGGTCGTCGTCGCTGGCTTCGGCCAGCACCCGCTTGAAGCCTTCGTCGGCATCACATTCGGTGGTCACCGCAAAGGGGGTGCCCAACTGCACGGCGGCGGCACCCAGGGCCTGCAGGCGCTGGATGTCGGCACCGCTGCGCACACCGCCGGCAGCGATGAGCGGGATGTCCTTTTCGATGCCGGCCGAACGCAGGAAGGCCAGCGACTGCGGGATGACGTTTTCGAAGTCGAAACGCGGGTCGCCCAGGTCAGCCACCTTGGCCGCACCCAGGTGGCCGCCGGCCAGGCGCGGGTGTTCGATGACGATGGCGTCGGGCAGGCGTTTCTTGCGTTCCCACTTCTTCACGATCAGCTGCACGCCGCGGGCGTCGCTCAGGATCGGGATCAGCGCCGCCTTGGGGTGGTCCTGCGCCAGGTCGGGCAGGTCCAGCGGCAGGCCGGCGCCCACCACGACGGCGTCGATGCCGGCTTCCAGCGCCTGCTTCACCGAAGCGGCGTAAGCCGTCACCGCGCGCATCACGTTGATGGCCAGCAGGCCGTGGCCGCCAGCGCCTTCGCGGGCTGCTTTCACTTCGCGGCCGATGGCTTCGAGGTTGGCCGCGTCGATGACTTCACGCGCCTTGTCGGGGTGCGCCATGTCCAGGCCGCGGGTGCGGTCCATCAGGTCGGGGTGGTGACGACGCAGGTCCACGCTGCTGAGCGTGCCGACACCACCTTCACGGGCCACCGCAGCGGCCAGGCGGTGCGCAGACACGCCCACCCCCATGCCACCCTGCACCACCGGCAGCAGCCGGCGGCCGGCCAGGTGCAGCGGCTTCAGGCCGCTGCGCAACAGCGCCGCCATCAAGTCGCTCGCACCTTCGGCCGGCGGCAACGGCGCTGTCATGTCGGCTTTCAATGCAGGACCAGCAGCGGCAGGCGGCTGCGTGACATCACGTTTTTGGTGTGCGAACCGAAGAGCAATTCGCCGAAGGCACCGCGGCCGTGCGTGACCATCACGATCAGGTCGCAGCCAAACTCCTGGGCCGCATCGACGATGGCGTCGTCCACCGCTTCGGTGCGCTTGAACTTGCCGTCAAAAGGCACACCCCGTTCGGTGGCCTTGGCCTTGAATTCGCCCAGCACCTGACGGGCGTGCGCTTCGGTGCGCGCCAGGTGTTCGTCGGTGTCGCGCAGGTAGGTGGTGACGTGGGTGCCCATGTGCGGCAAAGGCGCCATGGCTTCGGCCACGAAGCCGGTGACCCGTGCACCCAGCTTCTGCGCCAGTTCAAGGCTGGCCTGGGCCGCACGCTCCGACAATTCGCTGCCGTCGATGGGCACCAGGATATGGGTGAACATGGTTCGAACTCCGTGCACCCGGGAACCGCCCGGGCTGATGCCTGCACTGTAGGCAGCGCAGGCGGCCCGGGGCTTGACGCCGGTCAAACACCCAGGGCGCGCAGTTCGTCGACGTCGACTTCCAGCTTCAGGAAGGTCTCGTTCAGGCGGCGGGGCGCCACCCGCCCCTCTCGCGAACGGCTGAAACCCAGGTACAGGCGCGTGCCGGCGCTGCGGCGCCAGGCGTAGGTGAGTGACTCGGTGCGCGACAGGTTCTGTTCGGCCACCACGCCGCTTTCGGCCAGGCGGTCGAGCGAACGGCGCTGCACGATGCCACGCAGCGTGTGACGCGCGTCGAAGTGCCACACCGCGAGCCATTGCTGCGCTGTCTCGCGGTAGGTGCGTGTGCCGTCGCGTTCCAGCCAGGCGCCGCTGAAACGTGGCTCCAGTTCCAGCGCCCGCAAGGGCCGCAGGCGGGCGCTCAGGTTGAAGCGCCCGCCAGGGCGCACTTCACCCGCCGGCACACCGGCCACCGATGGGCCAGCGGCGGTGTCGGCCAGCCGGCCGAGGTCGATCGACACATCGACCAGCGGAAACCAGCTGGCCGGTGTCATCACCAGGCCGGTGCTCAGATAACGCTCTTCGAGCCGTGGTGCCTGCGCCGACGTGCGCAAGCTGGACTGGGCATAAAACTCCAGCCACCACTCCAGGTTGCGCGCAGCGGTGGACCACAGACCCGGGCGGATGACCTGCTGCACGACAGCGCCGCTGTGGCGGTCGCGCACCTGGAAGGCATTGACGTTGAGGTAGAACTCGTTGAAAGGGCCCAGGCCCTGCCAGCCCAGGCTCTGGAAAGCCTCGATGCGGCGGATGCCGGCCTGGTTGACAAAACCGCTGTCGTGGCGAAAGCCGGTGCTGATGTCGTCGAGCCCCAGCTTGGTTTCGCTGCTGCCCGTCTTGCGCAGCGCACGCAGGCGCAGGCGGTCACCGTCGACGGCTGCCGCCGATTGCAGCCGGCCGGTGGCATCGGGCAATGCCGTCGTGCGCGAGTGCAGCCACTGACCGCGCATGCGCCACTGCGGGCCGATCTGCCAGCCCACGTCGGGGCCCAGCACAGTGTTGTCACCCCGGCCGCCTGCGTAGCGCCGTGCGCTGGCAATGCCGCCCAGGGCCAGCGTGCCGGTGTCGCTGCGCGCGCGCACGGTCAGGCTGTCGGATGCCGGCTGCTCGGCGTAGTCGGTGGCAAAGGCGCCCGGCAGCAGCACCAGGCCGCCACCTTCGTCGCGGATGGCAAAGGCGCTGCCGGCCCATTGCGGGCCCCGCCAGGTGGCACGCAGACCCCCTCGCGGCTGCGTGAAGCTGCGGGTGTACAGCGCTTCGGTGGGCGTGCGCAGCAGGTCGGCCGACTCGAAGAAAAACGGCCGCTTCTCGGCCAGGAAGAGCGCGAAGCGTGAATTGCCGGCCAGCTGCGGCACGTCCAGTTCCACCTGCGAGAAGTCGGGGTTCAGCGTCGCGTCCAGCACCAGTTCTGCACGCGGTCGCCATTTCAGGTCCAGGCTGGCTTCGGTGTCGGTTCTGCGCTCCGTGGCGCTGGATGCGCCCGTGGCGCCGGCCCGCTGGCTGTGGCGCATGGTCAGACCGGGACGCAGGCTCAGGAACTGGTGGCTGGCGGGCAGTTCCACACCGGCCAGCGGCTGCAGCGTGGCAATGAAGCTGGCCGCGTCACGCGGAATGGGCACCGAACTGAACAGGTGGAACTGCTGGCGCGGCAGCCGGCGCGCGACCATGATGCGCCAGTCCTGCCGGCCTTCGGCAAAGCGCAGCGAAGCAAAGGGCAGGCGCATCACGGCAGTCCAGCCAGGGGTTTCGCCAGCGACCTGCGGCAGGCGGGCGGCGGCGGCGTCCCAATCGAAATCGGGCGCAAAGTCTTCGCTGTCGTCGGAAGCGGTGTGCATGCCGTCGGCCACGCTGCCGGCGGCGTTGACGCGGAACCACTGTGCCGAACTGCGTGTGCCGATGGCATCGATGTAAACGACCACGAAGTCCTGCGTGCGGATGACACCGTCGTGCCGCACCGCCAGGTCGCGCATCAACTCGGGCTTCGTGTCCAGCGCGGTGACCCCGACGTACAGGGCCCGGTCGTCGAACAGCACCTGGACACGTGTTCGCTGCGACGGCGTGGCGCCGTTTTCGGGGGCCTTCTCGACAAAACGGTCGAACACCGGCGCACGTTGCCAGGCCGGGTGCGCCAGCGTGCCATCGAGCTTGATCTGCTCACCGGGCAGCAGACGCGCGGCGGTGATTGTCAGGGGGTCGGTGTTCTGTGCCGCCACGGGACCGCAGCATGCGATGAGCAGAGTCGACAAGGCAAAGGCCAGCAGGGCACGCATCGGGTGGGCGAGGGTCTTGAGCAGCGCAGGATTCTGCCCGGCCGGGCGCTGTTCAGGTCGGCCGAATGGCCGATGCCGTTGGCACAGGCAAGGACGGCGACGTGGGCGCCGACGGTGGCCGGGTGCTGCGCCAGAGCAACCAGCCGGCGATCGCACCGTTGAGCAGGTTCCAAGCAATGCCGTTGACAAAGGCCGCCTGGTAGCTGCCGGTCAGGTCGAAGACCTTGCCCGACATCCAGCCGCCCAGCGCCATGCCAAGCAGCGTGCACATCAGCACCGTGCCCACCCGCGCGCCCGCCTCCTTGGGCGGGAAGTGTTCGCGCACGATGATCGCGTAGCTGGGCACGATGCCACCCTGGAACAGGCCGAACAGTGCAGAGATCACATACAGCGACACCAGGCCGTCGAAGGGCAGGAACAGCAGCAGCGCGGCACCCTGCAGCACACTGCCCAGCAGCAAGGTGCGGATGCCACCGATGCGGTCGCAGATGGCGCCGCTGACCAGGCGGCTGACGATGCCGCAGGCCAGCATCAGGCTGAGCATTTCTGCGCCGCGCGCGACGCCGTAACCCAGGTCACCGCAATAGGCCACGATGTGCACCTGGGGCATGGCCATCGCCACGCAGCAGGCCACAGCGGCCACGCACAAGGCGCCTTGTGCCTGCGCCAGGCTCAGACCGAAGGGCCGGTTCGACGGCTGCGCGGCGGCCCGTGCCTGGCCCGCCTTGGGTGGCGCCGCCACCGCCGCCGGCGGCCGTGGCCGCATCAGCAATGCCAGGCCGGCCATCACCAGGCCGCTGAAGATGCCCAGGCCGATGCAGGTGGGCCGCCAGCCGTAGGCCGCGACGAAGTGCTGCACCACTGGCGGCCAGATGGCCCCGGCCACGTAGTTGCCGCTGGCACACACCGCCACCGCGATGCCGCGCCGCTTGACGAACCACAGCGAGGTGTCGGCCACCAGCGGCGCAAAACTGGCGCTGCTGCCCAAGAGGCCGATGAACAGGCCTTGCGCCAGCGCGAAGCTGCCGATGCCGGTGGCAAAGCCACTGGCCACGAAGCCGGTGCACAGGCTGGCCGCGCCGATGAGCAGCGGCACCATCACGCCGTAACGGTCGGCCAGGCGCCCCATCAGGATGCCGCCGACGCCGAAGCCGATCATCAGCGCGGTGTAGGGCAAGGATGCATCGGCACGGGCCACGCCGAACTCGGCCTGCACCGCCGGCAGCATCACCGCCACCACGTACATGCCGGCGCTGCCGATGGTCATCAGTGCCAGCGTGACCAAGAGCCGCATGGTGGCGTAACGCGAGTCGGCCAGGTGGACCTGGCCGGGGGCGGGGGTGCTGATGGGTGTCTCCTCGGGGTGAGCCAAGGCCGCTCTGTGATCGGCTGGGCCGGGAGCATAGCCGCGGTCAGCGGCACTGCCGATCCGCGCCCGGGCGCCCACCGGCACGGGAGTGCATTGGGTATGCTCCAACGGTTTTCCCACCCGCACCGGAGCCCCGCCCCATGACCCGCGTCTTCAATTTCAGCGCCGGACCCGCCGCCCTGCCCCCTTCCGTGCTGCAGCAGGCGGCCGACGAGATGCTGGACTGGCACGGCAGCGGCATGGGCGTGATGGAGATGAGCCACCGCGGCAAGGAATTCATCAGCATCGCCAATGAAGCCGAAGCCCTGCTGCGTGAACTGATGGCCGTGCCGGCCGGCTACAAGGTGCTGTTCATGCAGGGCGGCGCCATCGCCGAAAACGCCATCGTGCCGATGAACATGCTGCGCGGCAAAACCAGCGCCGACTACATCGACACCGGCGAGTGGAGCAAGAAGTCGATCAAGGAAGCGAAGAAGTACGGCCAGGTCAATGTCGCGGCCAGCGCAGCCGACACGGGCTACACGACGATTCCGGATCGCAGCAGCTGGAAGCTGGACCCGGAGGCGGCCTACGTGCACATCTGCAGCAATGAAACCATCGGCGGCGTCGAGTACCCCGCGCCGCCCGACGTGGGCAGCGTGCCGCTGGTGGCCGACATGAGCAGCAGCATCCTGTCGCGCCCGGTCGATGTGTCCAGGTACGGCCTGATCTACGGCGGTGCGCAAAAGAACATCGGCCCGGCCGGGCTGACGCTGGTCATCGTGCGTGAAGACCTGCTGGGTGGCGCGCTGCCCGCCACGCCCACCGCCTTCGACTACAAGGTCGTGGCCGACAACGACAGCATGTACAACACACCGCCCACCTATGCCATCTACATCGCCGGGCTGGTGTTCAAGTGGCTGAAGAACCAGGGCGGCCTGCCGGCCATCGAGGCCCACAACCGCAAGAAAGCCGCGCTGCTGTACGACTTCCTGGACACCACGGGCTTTTACAGCGCACCCGTGGCCAAAAACTGCCGCAGCCTGATGAACGTGCCCTTCAAGCTGAAGGACGAGAGCCTGGACGCGGCCTTCCTGAAAGGCGCCGAAGCCCAAGGCATGGTGCAGTTGAAGGGCCACCGTTCGGTGGGTGGCATGCGGGCGTCCATCTACAACGCGATGCCGCTGGAAGGTGTGCAGACGCTGGTCGCCTACATGAAAGACTTCGAGCGGCAGCATGGCTGAGCGATTCGACATCCTGGTGCTCAACGCCATCTCGGCTGGCGGCCTGTCGCGTCTGCCTGTTGCGCGCTACCGCGTCGGCAAGGACCTGGCGGCACCCGACGCCATCCTGCTGCGCAGTGCCGACCTGCACGGTGTGGCCATCGCGCCCAGCGTGCGGGCCATCGGCCGAGCCGGTGCCGGCACCAACAACATCCCGGTGCAGGCGCTCAGCGCTCGCGGTGTGCCGGTGTTCAACGCACCCGGCGCCAATGCCAATGCGGTGAAAGAACTGGTGCTGGCCGGCATGTTCATCGCGGCGCGCCAGATTGCACCGGCGCTGCGTTTCGTGGCGGCACTGGACGTGACCCAGCCCGATCTGGACAAGACCGTCGAAGAAGGCAAGAAGGCCTTCGCTGGCTACGAACTGCAGGGCCAGACGCTGGGCATCGTGGGCCTGGGCAAGATCGGCTGCCTGGTGGCCGACGCCGCCATCAAGCTGGGTATGCAGGTGCTGGGTTACGACCCCGAGATCACGGTCGACGCGGCCTGGAGCCTGCCTTCGCAAGTGAAACGCGCGGCCAGCGTCAACGAGGTGCTGAAGGGCGCGCAGTTTGTCAGCCTGCACGTGCCGCTGGTGGACACCACCCGTGGCCTGGTCAACAGCGCCAACATCGGCCTCATGCGGCCGGGTGCGGTGCTGATGAACTTCAGCCGCGAAGGGGTGGTGGACAACACGGCCGTCATCGACGCGCTGAATGCCGCGAGCCTGTCGGCCTATGTCTGCGACTTTCCCCATGCAAGCCTGCATGGCCACCCGCAGGTGGTGGCGCTGCCGCACCTGGGCGCCAGCACGCGCGAAGCCGAAGAAAACTGCGCCGTGATGGTGGTGGACCAGTTGCGTGACTACCTGGAACACGGCCAGATCATCAACGCCGTGAACTTTCCGGCCGTGCACATGGTGCGGGAAAGCCCCTTCCGCATCGCCATCGCCAATGCCAACGTGCCGAATATGCTGGGCCAGATCTCCACCACCATGGCACACGCCGGCCTGAACATCCACAACATGGTGAACAAGAGCCGCGGTGAGATGGCCTACACGCTGGTGGACGTGGAAAGTGCGGTGGACCCTGGCGTGCTTCAGGCCCTGGCCGCCATCCACGGGGTGCTGGCGGTGCGGTACCTGCCCGATCCGAAGTAGCGGCAAAACCATGGCCGCGACCGAAGGCCAGCCTGCGGTGACCGCGTCCCGACGCGACTGGCAGGATGTCTTCAAACTGCTGGACACCGCTCTCGAACTCGACCCTGCCGCCCGTGCCGCCTGGCTGGCCACGCTGCCACCCGATCAGGCACAGCTGTCGCCCTTGCTGCAGCAGCTGTTGAAGGCGCAGACACAGATCGGCGCCAGCAACTTCCTGGGCACGCCCCCGAGCCTGGTGTTTGCGCGGCCGCCGGCCGTGGCGGAACTCGGGGCACAAGCGCTCGTCGGCCCGTACCGGCTGCTGCGCGAAATCGGCCAAGGTGGCATGGCCAGTGTCTGGCTGGCAGAACGTGCCGACGGGCTGCTCGACCGCCACATCGCGCTCAAGCTGCCGCACCCGGGCTGGGGTGACGCCGCATTCGCACCCTTCACCGACCGCATGGCACGCGAGCGCAATATCCTGGCGTCGCTGACCCACCCGCACATCGCGCGGCTCTACGACGCCGGCCTGACGGAACAAGGCCAACCTTACCTGGCGCTGGAGTATGTCGAAGGCGAGCCCATCGACCGCTATGCCGCCAAGCATGGCTTGACGCTGCGTGCACGGATCGAACTCATCGTGCAGGTGGCACGCGCCGTGGCGCATGCCCACGCGCGGCTGGTGGTGCACCGCGATCTGAAACCGTCGAACATCCTCGTCGATGCAGCCGGCCAGGCGCATTTGCTTGATTTCGGCATTGCGGCGCTGGTGGAGGCGCACCAAGGTGACGACGTGCCGTCTGCTGCGCCCGCGCCCTCCGCCGGCCGCGCGCTGACCCCCGACTACGCATCGCCGGAGCAGATTCGCGGCGACGCCATCGGCACCGCGTCGGATGTCTACTCGCTCGGTGTCGTGTTGTTCGAGCTGCTCGTGGGTGAGCGCCCCTACCGGCTGGAACGGGGCTTGGGTGCGAGCGCACTGGCCGACGCCATCGAGCGGATAGAAGTGCCGGTGGCGAGCGAGCGCGCGGCCGAAGCGCGGTCGCGTCGCCAACTCCAAGGCGATCTGGACGCCGTGCTGACTCGCGCGCTCGCCCGAGCGGCTGGTCAGCGCTACGGAACCATCGACGCTTTCGCCGACGACCTCGAACGCCACCTGCGTGGCGAAGCTGTGCAAGCGCGGCCGCATTCATACGGGTACCAGGCCGAGCGATGGATGCGCCGACACAAGATCGAAACGGCGATTGCCCTGGCATTGCCGGTGGCCGCGTTGGGCGGCGCCTACGCACAAGTGCTGGTGTTGCTTGCCCTGGCAGCGGGTGCCACCGTGGCGCTGTGGCAGCGCAATCGCGCCCGGGCTGAGGCCGAGCGCGCCCGCATCGCACTCGACCGCGCCGAACAGGTAAAGGACTTCATCGGTTCGATCTTCAGCCACGCGGTGCCGCTCGCCGGCCGCGGCGGCGCCGTGACCGCGGCCGAACTGCTGACCGCAGCGTCACGGCGGGTGGAGGCCGATCTGGCAGGCCAACCTGAGGTGGCGGCCGAACTGGGGCTGCTGATCGGCGCTGCGTTCAACGACCTGGGCGAAACGCGCGCCGGGCTGGAGTGGCTGCCCAAGGTCGTGGAGCGCTGCACGCGGGCGCTTGGTGCAACACACCCCCTTAGCCTGCAAAGCCGTTGGCGACTGATCGAAGCGGCCAACACGCTTGGCGAACTGACGGTCGCCGAGGCACTGCTGCCGGCCCTGGTCAGCGACTTGCGCGGCGCTCAACCGCGCGAGGCGGCGCTGCTGGTTACCGCGCTGAAGAGCCATGCATTTGTGCACACCAAACGCACGCGTGAACGGCTGGCGATGGTGGCACTGAACGAAGCCGTGGAAGTGGCGACGCGGCAGTGCGGTGCCGCGAGCAAAGAAGCGCTGGGCGCCCGCGCGAGCCTGTCCAACACCTTGGTGCACTTCGGCCGCTTCAGCGACGCACTGCAGGCCATCGAGCCCGCGTTGGCGCCGGCCCGCGAGGCATTCGGGGCGCTGCGGCCCCACCCCTTCCTGATACTGATCGAGCGCAACCATGCGGACGCGCTGGCGCGCTGCGAGCGCCCGCGCGATGCCGCCACCGTGCTGCGTCAGGTGCTGGCCGACCAGCGCGCGCTCGACGTTGTCGAGACCGTTCGCGTGCGCACGGCAATGACGATGCTTGGGCACGCCTTGATGCTGGGCGGGCAACTCGATGCGGCGGAATCATTGCTGATCGAAGCACAGACCCTACACGAGCGACTGACCGGCGGCGGCAACGACGAAAGCATCGGCCTGGTCGTGAGGTTGGCCCTGGTGTGTGCACTCAGAGGCGACGGTGAGGCCGCCCTGAACCACCTTGCGCTGGCCGATGCCTTGGCCGACAGCCAGAGCGAAGCCGACGTGCAGGTGCACAACCGCTTGGCGACGCGGGCGCTGGCCCACGCAACGGCAGGCCAGATCGCGCTGGCGCTGGCGGCCGCAGCGGCGATGCAGTCACCGCCGGCTGCGCTGTCGCCACAAGCTGGCGTGCGCGTCCTCCGCTCCCGTGCCATGGCCTTGCGGAAGTCGGGCGACGTGGCGGCGGCCGAAGCGGTCGCCGCTCAGGCCTTGCTTGTCGCTGCGCAAAGCACCTGTTCGGCTCTTGAACGCGGCTTGGCATGGGTCGAGGCCGCACGCTGCAGCGCTGCGCTCGGCATGCCGGTGCAGGCCCGCCAGCACTTCCACGCGGCACTGGCAGCTTGGGCGGCGGGGCAGGTTGACGGGCCGCTGATGTTGCGGCCGGTGCAACTGGAAATCGAGGCGCTGCCCAAGACCTGAACCCGGATCGATCGCGACGACTTGGCTGCCGGCAGCCGGGCGCGACGGGGTCAAGGCGCCGTTCTTTCACTGTTCCCCGGACACCGGGCGAGTGACCGGTTCGTGCGTTAATGCAGGCCACACCACCACGGCTTGCCAGAACCAGCATGGGCCAGGTCACCACCCTCCTCAACGCCATCGGCCAGGGCGAAAGCAGCGCGCTGGGTGAGCTGTATGAGCTGCTCTACCCCGAACTGCACCGCCTGGCGCATTCGCGTGTGCGCCGCAGCGGCGACCTGACGCTGCTGGACACCACGTCGCTGGTGCACGAGTCCTACCTGCGCTTCGAGAAGTCCGGCGCCGTGTTGATCGGCGACCGCTCGCAGTTCATGGCCTATGCGGCACGTGTCATGCGCTCGGTGGTGGTGGACGTGATCCGCGCGCGCCAGAGCGAACGCCGCGGCGGTGACGCGGTGCACGTCGAACTGGACGACGAACTGCACGCCGCTTCCGCGCCGGACCACAGCGACAACGAAGTGCTGCGCGTGCACGAATCGCTGCAGGAGCTGGCCGCCATCGACGCACGCCTGGTGCAGGTGGTGGAGATGCGCTACTTCGCCGGCATGACCGAAGCCGAGATTGCCGGCGTGCTGGGCCTGACCGTGCGCACCGTGGCACGCGACTGGGAGAAGGCGCGCCTGTTCCTGCATGCCTGCCTGCGCTGAGCAACGCCGACGGGCACTGAGCGGCAAAAAAAACCCTGCAACACGGTGTTGCGGGGCTTGCAGAGAACGAGCGCTCAGCGCGGTGCATCCTCGATGTTGATGCACTGCCCGCTCCACACCCGCTGCGTCTTGCTGCGTGACGCGTCGGGCGCATTCACGCGCACATCCAGCGTGCACTGGTAGGCGGTGTCGCGGGCGCCGAAGATGATCGGCGCCATGTCGTAGCTGGCGGTGCTGGTGCGCGCGGTCAGCGTGCGCGGCGCGTTTGCCGGGTCCGGGTAGTACGCGGTGTAGGTCCAGTCGTAGCTCAAGGCTTCGGCGCTCGGGTTTTCGATGCCCAGTTGCGAGAAGAAGCGCGGCCGGTCCGTGCCGCCCACCGACAGCGGCCGGCAACCGATCTGGCGCAGGTCGATGCGGGCGTTGTTGGCCACCGTGTTGTTGGTGCAGCCGACCACCAGGCCGCCGATGCGCAGCGGGTCGCGCGAGAAGGCGCCGAAGGTGCTGATGCGCGGGTACGGGTTCACCGGCGGCGGCAAGACCGCGTAGGTGCCGATGGCGCTGGCCGGCCGGCCTTCACGGTCCTGCGTCGTGACACGCACCTCGCGGCTGCCGCTGGCACCGAAGCGGATGGTGCGGCTGCAACCCGTGCCCGAGACCACCGTGTCGGGCGCCGTGACGGCCCAGCTCATGGCCGCGCACAAGGCAGTCGGGTCGGGCTCGTTGCGGTCGGTGGCGATGGCATCGATGACGAAGTTTTCGTCTTGTGCCGGCACGCCATTGCTCTCGAGCCGCACGCTGGGCGCCGTGTTCAGCACCAGCACCTGCTTGGTGGCCGTGACGGTCTGCGTGCCGTACCTTGCCGTCAGGGTCAAGGTGCTGCTGCCTTCGCTCTGGAAGGTGAACGGCAGTGCGTTGGCAAACAGGCTGGCGCCTTGCGGTGCGTTGACCAGCCATTGGCCGTCATACAGCAGGCCGTCGCGGTTGGACGTGACCGTCAGCCGCACGTAGCTGGCCACCGGGTGCGTGATGGCAAAACTGGGCGCCAGGTTGGCTTGCACACGCAGGTCCACGCCCTGGGTGCCACGCGGGTCGATCGCCAGGCCCGCGGTGCCACCCGGCGTGACCTGGTCGCGTGCCCAGGCAACGCTGCGGCTGGCGTCGAAGTCCAGCACTTCCAGGTTGCTGAAGAGGGTGCTCACGTAGTCGGCCGGCACGTAGTAGTAACCGCCGTCAGCCACGCAGCCCCAGGAGTTGCGGACGATGAAGTAGCCCCCGCCGCCCACCGTGGCCGGCGCGGCGCCTGGCCAGGTCAGCGCTTCATTGCTGATGAAGCCGACGATCTGCACCAGATGGCCGCCGTAGGACCCGTCAACCATGTTGCCGGCGGCGTTGCGCATCTGCGCGCGGTAGTCGGACACGATGCCGCTGGCCGGCGCGGCCATGATGCCTTCGTAGACCGGGAACGTCGCGATCAGCGACACGCCGCTGGCCAGCAGCGCGCGGTAGCGGTTCAGGTCGAAGGCTTCACCGTTGGCCCAGACCTGCCGCACGCGGCTGGCCGCGATGCCGGGGCCGCTGAAGGCCCGCGTGTTGAAGCCGCAGAACTCCTGGCCCAGCACCGTGACACAGGAACGCTGGCTCTGGTGCGCCGTTTCCGAACACCAGCCGCTGTAGCCGGTGCAGGCGCCGGTGTAGGACGCGGCAGTGCCGGCCACACCCGCGTCAAAGGCGTTGGCGGGGCGGTTCGTGGCCGGGTTGTAGGTCCAGCCGTTTTCGCCCATCAGGCTCTGGTTGCGATCGGCCGCGGCGTTCAGCGCGCCGGCGGCCGAACCGCCATCGACAAAGTCATTCGCCGACCACTCGCGCTTGACCTTGTTGACCAGAAACTGCTCCGACACATTGGTCGCGCGGTCGTTCTGCACCCGTTCGCGGCTTTCCACGGCAGCCACTGCCGCAAAGGCCCAGCAGGTGCCACGGCTGCCCTGGTTCTTGACGGGCGAGACGAAGTTGCGCAGCGGAAACCAGAACTGGTTGGCGTAGCCGGTGGACGTGCAGACGCCAGCGGCGTCGACGCCATTGCCAGCGGTGAGTGCGCGCTTGGTTCCCGACGGTGTCGCGGTGCTCGCGCTGGCGCTGGGGTCCAGGCGTGTCTGGTCGATATCGACCAACGTGGCCAGCACCGTGTCCATCTGCCGCGCCGCGGTCTTGATCTGTTCCAGCGTGGCGCCAGCCAGGCTGGCGGGCGCGGGCACCTGGGCCTTCAGGGTCTCGCTCAACAGGGCGTGGGACATCGCATAGGTGGCACGCGCGTTGTCGGGGTCGCGCGCCAGGCGGTAGCTGGCGGCCGCGCTTTCGATGCGCACGGCCAGTTCGTTGAACACCACCTTGCGGCCGTCGGGCAGCGTGGCCGAGGCCTCGGCTTCCAGGCTGCTGGCGGTGGCGGCCTGCGCCAGCAGCGCGACCGTGTCGGGACTGAGGTCGGCCCGGGCCGCGAGGAAACTGCGTTCGGCCTCGACCCGGTTGCGGTTGGTGTTGCGTGTGTCCAGCTGCGCCGTGGCGGTGGACACCACCAGCTCACCCGCCACCTGGCGGCGGCGGAACTCGTCGGCAGTCAGCACTTCGGCGTCGGCGGGCCGAGTGCCGGTCCAGGCGTTGGCCGTCACGAACAAGGCCTCGGGCGGTGGTGGCGGGGGTGTGGGTGGGGTGTCGCCGCCACCGCCGCCGCAAGCGGCCAGGGTGAACAAGGCGAGCACGGCGATCAGGTGTTTCATGATGGTGATCCTCCAGGCATGTGGGGTGGCCTGCGGCTGCAAGCCGTCAAACGGGTCGGCAAACACGCAATGCCGCGATGCCTTGATCACTGAAACGTGGCCACCCTTCGGAACAAGACACCGCTGCGGCTGCTAGGGGGGACGGCTCCTTCCCATGAGGGAGAAACCAGCGACGCCGGGGCGGGTGGCGACAGCCAGGGTCGGGTGGCGGCGGGCCAGGAGGACTGCGTGTCCGCCCAAGGGTGGAGTCAGGTCGCCGGTGGTCTGCACTGACTTTGTGCGCAGATTCCCTGCAGCGGCCGTGGCGGTGGCGGTGGCCGATGAACTTGCCAGATACATTTGTGGCGGTATCCTTTATCGGTGAGACGCAAGTTCTTTTGCAGGGCGCTTCAGGAGCGACCTGTCCTTTTGGCCCGATGGGCCCCGCCCCCGCCCCCGCCGCCGGCGCGGTGAAGCGGATCGCCAGAATGTTCGCCAGCCGATGAGCGCAGCCGACGGTCCACCTCTGCTGAACTTCGACGCACCGGGCTGCGCGACGATCACCTTGAACCGGCCACGCCACCTGAACCGCCTGCACCGGGAAGACCTGCTGGTGCTGCAGGCCCACTTCGCCACGCTGGCGGCCGACACCTCGCTGCGCGCGGTGGTCATCACCGGTCGCGGCCGCGCTTTCTGCGCCGGCTTCAACCTGAAAGAACTGGGGCAGGCCGAAGCCGCGGGCAAGGACCCCCAGCTCTTCGAGCGCACGGTCGACGCGCTGGAAGCCCTGCCCGTGCCCACCGTGGCGCGGCTCAACGGCAGCGTCTTCGGCGGCGCCACCGACCTGGCGCTGGCCTGCGACTTCCGCATCGGCGTGGCCGGCATGGAATTGCGCATGCCCGCCGCGCGTCTGGGGCTGCACTACTACCCCAGCGGCCTGCAGCGCTATGTGTCGCGGCTGGGCCTGGCCAGCGCCAAACGCCTTTTCCTGCTGGCGCCAACGGTGCCCGCCGACGAGCTGCTGCGCATGGGCTACCTGGACGCGCTGGCCGACGCAGATGCACTGGACCCGACCGTGCAAACCTGGGTGCAGCCCCTGCTGGAGGGCGCGCCGCTGGCCTTGCGCGGCATGAAGCAGTCGCTCAACGAACTGGCCCGTGGATCGGCCGATGTGGCCACGCTGCGCAACCGCGAAGCCTTGTGCGCCGCCAGCACCGACCTGCAGGAAGGCCTGGCGGCCTTCGAAGAAAGGCGAGCGGCGCGTTTCCGCGGCCTGTAAGAAGTCTGCATGCGATCCGACTTGGGTGGCATGCACCGCCTCCGCTCCCCAGCCGCTCTGCTGACCGTCGTGCTGACCGTCCTGCTGGGCCTGTGCGCCCCGGCAGCGGCCAGCGGTCTGTCGGGCACCACGCTGGACGGCCGCACCTACAACAGCGCCGAACGCAAGGGTCGTGTGCTGCTGGTGGTGTTGTGGCGCACCGATTGCGCCGTGTGCCTGAGCAAGATGCCCGAACTGCGTGCCAATGCACAAGGGTGGCAGGACCAGCCCTTTGATTTGCTGACCGTGAGCCTGGACCCCGAGCGCAACGACACCGCGCAGTACGAGCGCACCAGTCGCCAGTTGAACCCCCGCCTGGCACCGCTGTGGAGCTTCTGGCACGGCCAGGCGCAGGTGCCGGCCGACTGGCGCGGCAGCGGTCGCCTGCCGGTGACCCTGGTCTTCGACGGCCAGGGCCGCTTGGCAGCGCGTCACGAGGGCCGCGTGCCGGCCGAGGCGTGGAACCAGGTCGCCGACCTGCTGCCCTGAGTTCTGCGCACGATTCCCTGCTGCGGTCGTGGCCGCAACCGAGCAACTTGCCAAATACATTTGTGGCGATATACTGAATTTGCACCTTGCAGCTGAAACGCAAGTTTTGCTTGCAGGGCGCTTCAGGAGCGACTTGTTCTTTGCGGGGCCCGATGGGCCCCGCCTTTTATTGTTGCCACGACAATCGGTCCCGTGCCCCCGTCTGTGCCCCCGCCTGCCCCGCTTCGACCATGAGCCACGCTGAACCATGCTGAAGCTGCGTGGCCTGCGAGCACTTCTGCAACAGTGGCGCAGCCGCGTTGCCCAGTGGGCCCACTCGCTGCTGCCGGTGGCCGACCACGGCCCCGACGTGATGGCCAATCTGCGCGCCGAACTGTCCACCCACCGCCAGTGGGCCGACCGTTCGGTGGTGCTGGGCTACGCGGTGCTGACCGGCCTGGTGGTGGTGGCCTTCACCTTCACGGCCGAGCAGGCTTCGCAGCTGTTTGCGTCGTCTCGCACGCTCAGCCCCTGGGCACCCTGGGCTGCGCTGCTGTGGACACCCGCCATCACCGTGGCCGTGCTGTGGTGCACCTTGCGCTTTGCGCCCGGGGCTGCGGGTTCGGGCATTCCGCAGGTGGTGCGCGCGCTGGAAGACGATGTCACGGCGGCCCAGCGCCAGCAGTTGGCGTCGCCGCTGCTGTCGGTGCAGAAGATCGGCCTCGTGTCGGGTGGCCTGCTGGCCGGTTTGTCGATTGGTCGCGAGGGGCCCACGGTGCAGGTCGGCGCGGGGGTGATGGTGCATGCCAAGCGCTGGCTGTCACCACAGTCGCGCATCGACGAACACGACCTCATGGTGGCCGGCGCCGCCGCCGGCATTGCCGCGGCCTTCAACACACCACTGGGCGGCATCGTGTTTGCGCTGGAACAGCTGTCGCGGCGGCGCGGCACGGTGCACAGCACGCTGATGATCGCGGCCATCGTGCTGGCCGGTCTGGTGGCGGTGGCGGTGTTTGGCAACCAGAGCTACTTCGGCAGCCTGCGTGTGCAGTCGCTGTCCTGGTCGCTGCTGGGCCCGGGCTTGTTGGTGGCGCTGGTCAGCGGCCTGGCGGGTGGGCTTTTCTCGCGGCTGATCGTCGCCTCGGCCAAGGGTCTGCCCGACCGCTTTTCGCGCTGGCGTCGCAGCCACCCGCTGCGTTTTGCCGCCGGCTGCGCCCTGGCTGTGGCCGTCATTGGCCTGGTCACCGGTGGCCAGACGGCGGGCGCCGGCTACGAACCCACCCGCGCGCTGCTCGAAGGTCAATCCAACCTGCCTGGTGTGTACACGCTGCTGAAGTTCTGCGCCACCTGGCTGTCGGCCTGGACCGGCGTGCCGGCCGGCATGTTCGCGCCTTCGCTGGCCATCGGCGCCGGCATCGGCCACGACGTGGCCACCTTGACCGGCCTGAGCCAGGAAGCCGCCATTCCGCTCATCGCGCTGGGCATGGTGGGTTTCCTTGCGGCCACCACGCAGGGCCCGATCACCGCCTTCATCATCGTCATGGAAATGGTCGCCGGCCAGGCCATGGTGCTGAGCCTGATGGCCTGCGCGATGGTGGCTTCCGGCGTGTCCCGGCTGATCACGCGGCCGCTGTACAGCGAGCTGGCCGCCCTGCTGCTGCCACTGCCGCCGGCCGCCGCAGCGCCCCCGCCGGCGGCAGAAAAACCCCCTGAAGCCAGTAAATAGCCTTCTATACACTTGGCTCAGGCAGCCCATCTGCCAGCAAGGAGTTGTTCATGTTCAAGCGCATCCTGGTCATCGTCGAGGTCGACGGCTCGCCTGAAGCGCGTGCAATGGCCGTGGCCCTGGCCCTGCAACACAACGCCGAGCTCGTGTTTTTCAGCCTGCTGCCGCGTTACCCGGTGCCGGTGGCCGACGCCCCGCTGATCACCCCCATGTCCAACGAAGAATTCGACCAGCAGGCCCGGCAGTCGGCCGTGAAGCTGCTGGACGCGGCGGTGCGCGAGGCCGAAAACCAGGGCGTGATGTCGCGCGCGGCCATCGGGGCGGGCGACGACAACACCGGCTGCATCGTCGACGCAGCACTGAAGCGGCATTGCGACCTGATCGTGGCGGCGGGTGATGGCCGCAACGCGGTCATGCGCCTGATCACCGGCAGCCTGATCCCCGGCCTGATCACCCGCTCGCCCGTGCCCTTGCTGATCATCGACGCGGGCCATCCGCCACCCGCCGCTGGCAGTGCCCCGCCCCCGCTGCGGCGCATCCTGGTCGTTGTCGAAGACCGCGAAGCCGCCCGCTCGGCCGTCGAAGAAGGCCTGGCACTGGCACGCTGGCACGGTGCCGAGGTGCTTTTTGTGCACCCCACACCACGCGACATGGCGCCCGTGGTCGACGGCTCGGCCGTGGCCGCGGTCTCGGGCGACGCGTGGCTGCAGGCGCTGCACGCGCAAGCCGAACGGGTGCTGGCGCAGGCCATGGCCGCGGCCGCAGCCCAGGGTGTGCCGGCACAGGCGCTGCGGCTGGCCGATGGCACCTCGGGGCATGCCGTGGCGGCGTCGGCCCAGCAGCAGGCCTGCGAGCTGATCGTGATCGCACACGAAGGGCACAACGCGGTCATGCGCATGATCACCGGCAGCGTCTTGCCGGGCCTGGTGACTGCAGCGACGGTGCCCGTGCTGGTGTGCCGCGACGCCAGCACCACGGCCGCGCCGCTGGCGGTGGGCGCATGAAGTGCGAGCCCAGCCGTGCCGGTCGGCGCTCTTACACTGAGCGCCCATGAAAGCCAACAAGCCCACCGCCGGGTCTGCCGCTGTGCGCGCCTCAGGCCCCTCGGCCGCCGCCGCACCACGCCGCAACAGTGCCGACCGGCCAGCCGCGACAAGCCGACGTCGAGCCCCGGCCAAGCCCTCGGTCGGCCACCTGGCAGAGCCGGTCGACTCACCGACCCGCGTGCTGCGTCAGTTCCGCATCGTCTTCAATGCGGTGAAGACGCACTTCCAGCAGGTCGAACGCAAGGCCGGCATCGGCGGCGCGCAGGTGTGGGCACTGTCGATCGTGGCCGACCAGCCCGGCATCGGTGTCAACCGCCTGGCCGCCGCGATGAGTGTGCGACAGCCCACGGCCAGCAACCTGGTGCGCAGCCTGTCGGAACAGGGCCTGGTCGAGGTGCGGCGCGAAGGTGCCGACAAACGGGCCGTGCAGCTGCATGTGCTGCCCGAAGGCCGCAAGTTGCTGCGACGCGCGCCTGGCCCGACCGCCGGTGTGCTGCCAGAGGCCTTGGCCGGGCTGGATGAGGCCACGCTGCAGCGGCTGGAAGCCGACCTGTCGCTGCTGATCGTGAGCCTGGGCGCCGACAACAGCGCCGCCAGCACGCCGCTGGCCCAGCTGTAGCGGGCCCGCCGGCCGGTGCTGCCCGGCCGGCGCCGCCCGGACTACAGGCGTTCGAACACCGTGGCAATGCCCTGGCCGCCGCCAATGCACATGGTCACCAATGCGTAACGTCCGCCGGTGCGGTGCAGTTCGTACACCGCCTTGGTGGCCAGGAATGCGCCGCTGCAACCGATGGGATGCCCCAGCGCGATGGCGCCGCCATTGGGGTTGACCTTCTTCATGTCGAATTCCAGGCCACGGGCCACCGCAATGGCCTGGGCGGCAAAAGCTTCGTTGCTTTCGATGACATCAATCTGGTCCAGCGTCAGGCCGGCCTTCTTCAGCGCCAGCTTGGACGCCGGGATGGGGCCTTCGCCCATGATCTCGTTGGGCACGCCGGCCACCGCGTAGCTCACCAGCCGGGCCATCGGCTTGTGGCCGTTGGCAGCCGCCACGGCCGCGTCGGCCAGCACAAAAAACGCCGCGCCGTCGTTGATGCCGCTGGCATTGCCGGCCGTCACCGAACCGCCTTCTTTCTTGAACGCAGGCTTCAGCTTGGCCAGGCTTTCCATCGTGGTGTCGGCCTTCACGTGTTCGTCGGTGTCGAAGGTGACCGTGCCCTTGCGTGTCTGCTTCACGATGGCCACGATCTGGCTCTTGAAGCGGCCCTCGGCGATTGCCGCGGCGGCCTTGCGGTGCGAGTCCACGGCCAGCGCGTCCTGCTCTTCGCGTGTGATGCCCCACTTGGTGACCAGGTTTTCGGCCGTGATGCCCATGTGGCCCACACCGAAGGGGTCGGTCAGCGTGGCAACCATGGTGTCGATGAGCTTGGTGTCGCCCATGCGTGCGCCGGTGCGCATGGCCGTGCTCAGGTAGCCCCCGCGCGACATGACTTCCACACCGCCGCCGATGCCGTAGTCGCAGTCACCCAGCAGGATGTTCTGCGCCGTGGTCACGATGCCCTGCAGGCCACTGCTGCACAGGCGGTTGACCGACATGGCCACGCTGTCCATCGGCAAGCCGGCCTGGATGGCCGCCACCCGCGCCACATAGGCAAAGCGGCTTTCGGTGGGAATGGTGTTGCCCACCGTGACGTAGTTGATGGCCTTGGGGTCGACACCCGAGCGCTGCACGGCCTCTTTCATCACCGTGCCGGCCAGTTCGGCCGGTTCGATGTCGGCCAGGCTGCCGTTGAAGGTGCCGATGGCGGAACGGGCTGCGGAAAGAACGACGACATCGCGCTGGGTCATGGTGGGTCTCCTGTGGGTTTGGGTGAATCGCAGAAACGAAGTGGGCGCCTGGTGGCTGGCATCAGCCTGACGGCACCTGTCCGGCCGACTGGGGCAGGCAGGCGCGCACCGACTGGGCGAAGTGTTTCACGTCGATGGGCTTGGCCAGGTAGGCGTCGCAGCCGGCGGCACGCAGTTTGTGTTCGTCGCCCTTCATCGCGTAGGCGGTGAAGGCGACGATGACGATCCCGCTCGTGACCGGGTCAGCCTTCAGCATCCGTGTCAGGTCGAGGCCGCTCATGCCGGGCATCTGGATGTCCATCAGGATCAGCGCTGGTGGCTGCTCGGCGATGGACTTCAGGGCAATGTCGGCATTTTCGGCGGTTCGCACCTCGAAGCCCTCGGCCAGCAGCACGAAGCTCGCCAGTTCCAGGTTCATCACGTTGTCGTCGACAACCAGCACAGAAACCGGGCTTGCAGCCATGGTCAGTTGCCGAGGATGACAGACTGGCGCCAGCGGGCCAGCGAATGGAACAGCTGATCCAACGCCCCGCCGCCCTTGCTGAGAATGGCCGTGGCCGACCTCGACAGCGCCAACAGCTCGTCTTCGGTCAGGATCATGCTGGTCCAGATGAACACCGGCGTGTCGCGCCAAGCCGGCATCTGCTTCAGGGCATCCAGGGTCTGGAATCCGTCGAAGCCCGGCATCATCAGGTCCAGGATGATGAGGTCGGGGCGGTGCTGGTCAAGGTCGCGCAGCGCCTGGCGACCGTCGGCCACACACAGGGCTTCGCTGCCCAGCCCTGCCAGGGTGGCCGACATCAGGTCCAGCGCCATCGGCTCGTCGTCCACCACCAGCACACGCAAGGCAGCACCATCGGCACGCTTGAAGCGCGCCAGCGCTTGCACCACCTCGTCGGTGCGGATGGGTTTGCTCAGCACGTCGGAGACCGGAAAACACGCCGCGCCACCCGACGAATCGGGCATGCTCAGGCCCAGCACGGGCGCGCTGCTGCTCGGTCCGCCCTGTCGCAGGCAGTCCAGCAGGACCAGACCCGCCTGGTCGGTCAGCACCAAGCCCAGCGTCAGGCCGGTGTAGGACCGGCCCGCTGCCATGCGCAGGGCCTGGGCTGCGCTGCCTGCGGTGTCGATGTCAAAGCCGGCTGCACTGAGGCCCCTGACCATGTGCGACTGCCGCGCCGGGTTGTCCTCGATCACCAGCAGACGCTGCGGCAGGGCTTCGCCGACCACCAACTCGGGGCCCGGCACCGTGACGCGAACCACGCAGTCCAGCACCAGATGGAAGGTGCTGCCCGCGCCCAGCACACTGCTGACCCCGACCTCGCCGCCCTGCGCTTGGACCAGCCGGCGTGTCAGCGCCAGTCCGAGGCCAGTGCCCTGGTGCTGCTTGTTGTAGCCGGCATCCAGTTGCTGGAACTCGCTGAACAGGCGTGGGATGTCAGCCGGGGCGATGCCGATGCCGCTGTCCTGCACTTCGAGCCGGAAGCGTGCCGTGCCTTCGGCGCGTGCACGCACCACGATCTGGCCCCCAGCGGGCGTGAACTTGATCGCGTTGGAGAGGTAGTTGTACAGCGCCTGCTTCAGCCTCGCAGGGTCGAGGTGCAGACCCGTGAGCGTGGCATCGATGTCGGTCGTCAGCTGAAGGCGCTTGCGATGGATGGCGGTGTGCTGGATGTCCAGCACCTCCTGCACCAGGCTGTCCAGCTGCACCGGCTCGGGAAAGAACTCGAACTTGCCGGACTCCACCTTGGACAGGTCGAGCACATCGTTGATCAGCTGCAGCAGGTGATGGCCGCTGGTGGCGATGTGCCCCAGGAACTGCCTGTGCCGCGGCGACTCGACCGGTACCGCACCTTCGTGCAGCAATTCGGCGAAACCGATGATGGCGTTCAGCGGCGTGCGCAGCTCGTGCGACATGTTGGCCAGGAACTGGCTCTTCATGCGGTTGGCTTCCTGGATGCGCCGGTTTTCGGCTTCCAGCCGCTGGGCGGCCTGTCGCGCGTCCTGCGCCAGTCGGCGTTGTGTGATGTCGGTGACGATGGTGGAGGCCCCGACCGTCACGCCTTGCGCGTTGCGCAGCGGAGAGACGCTGACCGACACGTCGATCAGCCGGCCGTCCTGCGCCACCCGCTGCGTGTCGAAAGCCGCCAGCTTGTGGCCAGCCGCCAGCTCGGCCAGGATGCGCGCCTCTTCGTGCACCTGGTCCTTGGGCATCAGCATCGCCGCCGGCTGACCGATGGCTTCTTCGGCGCTGTAGCCAAACAGCGTCTGCGCTGCGCCGTTCCAGCTGGTGATGCGGCCGTCCATCGTCTTGCTGATGATGGCGTCGTTGGACGACTCGACGATGGCCGCCAGCCGGCTGGCAGCCGCCGCGGCCTGCAGCTCTGGTGTCATGTCGCGGAAGACCACGGCCATGCCACGCACGCTGCCGTCGTCGGCATGGGTCAGTGCGGCCTTCAGCTCCAGCGACGTGCGGCGGCCATCCAGGGACAGTGCCACCACTTCCCGCGGCTGGTCGATCGTGACGCCCATCTCGATCATCAGGTCCACGGGATTGCCCAGCAACAGCTCGGCAGGACGGTTTTCCCGCGGGAACACGTCCCAGTAGCTGCGCCCCAGGGCCTGCGCCTGCGTGCAGCCGAGCACCTGCTCGGCCACGGCGTTCATGCGCGTGACGCGGCCCGCGCGGTCGGTGGCGATGTAACCCGCACCGATGCTGGCCAGCGTGACCGCCAGCCCCTGCTGGCTTTCGGCCAGGTGCTCTTCCACCGTGCGGCGGCGCGCCACTTCGGCTTCGAGGTCGCGAATGACCTGGCCCAGCTGCGCCACCGAGGGAATCGCCAGCGCGCGAGGAATGAGCCGCCACAGCATCACTGCAGTGAGCAGCGACACCACGGCGGTGATCACCTTGGTCAGGGTCTGCAGTGCGTAATCGGGCTGCCAGATGGTCCAGATGCCCATCAGGTGTGTCACGCCGCAGGCAAAGATGAAGGCGCTGAAAAGCCACACGATGCCGCGGTGCGAAACGTCCTTTCGCTGCCGCACGAAGCTGACCATGGTGAGCGGAATCGAGAAGTAGGCCGCTGCGATCAGTGCGTCGGCGCCCACCATCGACCACAGCAAACCGGGCGACCAGGTGAAGCAGTAGCCGTGCGGCAAATAACCGCTGCGACCCAGCAGCGAGGTCAGTGCATCCATGGGAACTCCCGGGTACTTCGACTGTCGGTGACCGGACACCACACCCGTCTGCGCCTTCGCCAAGAAGGCACGCTGATGGGTCTTGCGCTGAGGCATCCCGAACTGGCGCTTGCCGCCGGACTTTGCCCCCGGCCGACGGACCGCGTCAAGCGTGTTGCAGCAGTTGTGCCACCACGGAAACGGCAACTGTTTCCGGATCTTTGCCAGCGATGCCGGGCACGCCGATGGGGCACACCATTCGGCCGACCAATTCAGGTGTAAACCCGCGTGCTTGCAGCCGGTGCTCGAAGCGTGCCCGCTTGGTCTGGCTGCCGATGAGACCGAAATAGCCGAAGTCGCCGCGCTGCAGGATGGCCTGTGAGATGGCCATGTCCAGGTCATGGCTGTGTGTCAACACCAGGTAGAAGGCACCGGGCGGCGCCGCGGCCACCTCGGCCTGAACGGGTTCGACACAAACTTTTTCGATATGGCGCGGCAAGGCCTCGGCCGGGAACTCGCTCTCGCGTTCGTCGATCCACTGCACCCGACAGGGAATTCCCGTCAGCAAACGCACGATGGCGCGGCCGACGTGGCCGGCTCCGTAGAGCTGCAAGGTGAACCGCGGTGCGGGCGCGGCCCAGCGCCCGGGTGCAGCTTGAGCCAAGGGCGTGAAAACCAGGGTCAGCACACCGCCGCAGCACTGGCCCAAGCTGGGGCCGAGTGCGATGTGCTGTTCGGTGGCGCCGCCACCCCCATGCAACAGCGCGTGTGCATCGGCGATGGCCTTCAGTTCCAGATGGCCCCCGCCGATGGTGCCCAGCACCTCGTCGGGTGCCACCAGCATGCGGGTGCCGGCTTCGCGCGGCACCGAGCCGCGCGACGAGGCCACTTCCACCACCACCGCGGGCCGGCCCGCGGCCAGCCAGCCTTGGGCTGCTGCGGCCAGGTCGATCATCGGGCAGCCTGATCGGCCATCACGGCCATCACCGCGCGCAAGATGGCCTCGCTGGTGGCAGGTGCCTGCAGCGGCGGGTCCACCCGGTGCCCGCCCACGGCCGAGACGGCGTCGCGGATCGCAAAAAACACGCTGAAGGGCAACAGCAGCGGCGGTTCACCGACGGCCTTGCTGCGGTGGATGCTGTCGTGCACGTTGTCACGGTCGAACAGGCGCGTGCGCAGGTCGGCCGGGCAGTCGTTGGCGGTGGGGATCTTGTAGGTGCTGGGGGCGTGGGTGCTCAGCAGGCCGGCCTTCGGCGAACCATCGGCCGGGTGCCAGACCAGTTCTTCCATCGTCAGCCAGCCCATGCCCTGGATGAAGGCCCCTTCGATCTGGCCGATGTCGATGGCCGGGTTCAGCGAACGGCCGGCGTCGTGCAGGATGTCGGCGCGCAGCAGCTTCCATTCGCCGGTGAGCGTGTCGACGATCACCTCGCTGACCGCCGCCCCATAGGCGAAGTAGTGGAAGGGCCGGCCCTGCATGGTGTTGCGGTCCCAGCTGAGGCCGGGCGTGGCGTAGAAACCGTCGCTCCACAGTTGCACCCGTGCGAAGTAGGCGGCGTTGACCACCTCTTCGAAGGTCAGGCGTTGGCTGCCAACATGCACCTGGCCGTGTGCAAACTGAACGTCGGCAGCCGCGCCGCCCCAGTGCTGCGCGGCAAACGCGGCCAGGCGTTTGCGCACCTGTCGAGCCGCGTCCTGTGCGGCCTTGCCGTTCAAGTCACTGCCCGTGCTGGCCGCGGTGGCCGAGGTGTTGGCGACCTTCTGCGTGTCGGTGGCCGTGCAGCGCACACGTGCCAGGTCGATGCCGAGTTCGTGCGCCACGACCTGGGCCACCTTGGTGTTCAGGCCCTGGCCCATCTCGGTGCCGCCGTGATTCACGAGCACGCTGCCGTCGGTGTAGACATGCACCAGCGCGCCGGCCTGGTTCAGGTGCGTGACGTTGAAGCTGATGCCGAACTTCAGCGGTGTCAGCGCGATGCCCTTCTTCAGCACTTCGCTGCCGGCGTTGAAGCCTGCGATGGCCTCGCGCCGCTGTGCGTAGTGGCTGTCGGTTTCCAGTTGCGCCACCACCTCGTGCACGATGTTGTCGTCCACCGTCTGGCCATAAGGCGTGACGTTGTGGGACGTGGTGCCGTAGAGGTTGGCGCGGCGCACGGCCAAGGGGTCGAGGCCCAGCCGGCGGGCGACGCTGTCCAGCAGATACTCGACGGCAATCGCCCCTTGCGGGCCACCGAAGCCGCGGAACGCCGTGTTCGACTGCGTGTTTGTCTTGCCGCTGAAGCCGTGCAAGGCCACGTGGGGCAGCCAGTAGGCGTTGTCGAAGTGGCACAGCGCACGGGTCATCACCGGACCCGACAGATCGGCCGAATGACCCGCGCGCGAGACCATCGTCACTTCGGCGCCCAGGATGCGGCCTTCGTCGTCGAAGCCGGCTTCGACTTCGTAGTGGAAACAGTGGCGGCGACCGGTGATCATGAAGTCGTCGTCGCGGTCCACCCGCAGCTTCACCGGCGCACGCGAGCGCACGGCCGCCACGGCGGCCACACACGCAAACAGCGCACTCTGCGATTCCTTGCCGCCGAAGCCGCCGCCCATGCGCCGGCACTCGACATGCACCGCGTGCGCCGGGCGCTTCAGGGCGTGCGCCACCAGGTGCTGCATCTCGCTGGGGTGCTGCGTGCTGCAGAGAACCTTCATGCCCCGGTCTTCGGTGGGCACGGCGTAGCTGATCTGGCCTTCCAGATAAAACTGCTCCTGGCCGCCGACGTCGAAGGTGGTCTGGATGTGGTGCGGCGCTGCGGCGATGGCGGCGTGTGCGTCGCCGCGGCTCAGGTGCATGGGTGGCACGACGTACTGCTGCGCTTCGTGTGCGGCCTGCGGCGTCAGGATGGGCGGCAGTGCACGCGCACGCACCGCCTGTTTGGCCAGCGCGGCCGCGCGGCGTGCGGCGTCGCGGGTGGTGGCGATGACGGCAAACACCGGCTGGCCCATGTAACGCAGCGTGTCACCCACTTCGCCGGCCAGGATGGGGTCGTCGTGCACCAGCGCGCCGCAGTCGTTGTCACCGGGAATGTCGCGTGCCGAGAACACATCCACGACACCGGGTTGTCGGCGGATGAGGTCCAGATCCAGCGCTTCGATGACGCCATGCGCCAGCGGCGACAGCCCCAGCGCCGCGTGCAAGGTGCCGGCCAGTTCGGGCAGGTCGTCGGTGTAGGGCGCAGCGCCGGCCACGTGCAGGTGCGCACTTTCGTGTGGGCGGCTGGTGCCCACCTGCTGGAAGGGCTTGGACAGTTCGGGCGGCAGATCGATGGGCTTGTTCATCACACCACCTCCGGGCGGGCCCAGACGCTGACTTCGGATTCGGTCAGTGGCTTGGCGGGCCGGGTTTCCAGCCAGAAGCGGCGCAAGAGGTTCTGCGCCACTTGCAGGCGGTAGCTGGCGCTGGCGCGCATGTCGGTCAGGGGCTTGAAGTCCTGCGCCAGCGCGGCCTGTGCGGCTTGCAGGCTGCTTTCGTTCCAGACCTGGCCCAACAGCGCCGCTTCGGCTTGCGCCGCGCGTTTGACGGTGCCGGCGAGTCCGCCCCAGGCCAGGCGCACAGCGGCGATGCGATCACCGTCCAGGCGCAAGGACAGCGCGGCGCACACCGCCGAGATGTCGCAGTCGAAACGTTTGCTGATCTTGTAGACACGCACCTGCGCAGCGGCAGCTGGGTCGGGCCGCGGCACTTCCACGCTGTGCAAGAACTCGCCTGGCTCGAGGCGGTTTTTCATGTAGTCGACGTAGAAGTCCTCCAGCGCCATGCGCCGCTGCAGCGCGCCACGTTGCAGCACCAGCGTGGCACCCAAGGCGATCAGCGCCGGCGCTGAATCACCGATGGGCGAACCGTTGGCGACGTTGCCGCCCATGGTGCCGGCGTGGCGGATGGGCAGCGATGCAAAACGCAGCCACACGTCGCGCAGCGTGGGCCAGTCGGCCACCAGGGCCTGCCAGGCGCTTTGCAGGCTGGCGGCGGCACCGATGGTGATGTGGTGTTCGGCCACGGTCACCGTTTTCAGCTCGGCCACCTCGTTGATCGAGATCAGCTCACCCAGGTCGCGGAACTGCTTCGTCACCCACAAACCCATGTCGGTGCTGCCGGCCAGCACCTTGGCCTGAGGCAGCGACTCGCGCAGCGCCGCGAAGTCGGCCAGGCAACGCGGGGCATGGAAACCGGCCGCTGTGTGCAGCGGTGGGTCTTGCGCCAGCGACTTCAGTGCTTCCACCACCGGCTGGCGCGCCAGCGGCACCGCAGGCGCCTGGAACATCTGCTGACCGGCATCCAGGATCGGCCGGTAGCCCGTGCAGCGGCACAGATTGCCCGACAGGTCGTCGGCCAGTTGCTGCCGCGTGGGCACGGTGCCGGCTTGCTGGTGGCCTTCGTAGCAGGCCCACAGGCTCATCACGAAGCCCGGTGTGCAGAAGCCGCACTGCGACGCATGGCAGGCCACCAGGCTCTGTTGCACCGGGTGCAGCGACGCCGGGGCGGCAGACAGGTCTTCCACCGTGAACAGCGCCTTGCCGTCCAGCGTGGGCAGGAACTGGATGCAGGCGTTCACCGGCTGCAGCGCCAGTTCGCCGCTGGCGTCCAGCGTGCCCAGCACCACGGTGCAGGCGCCGCAGTCACCTTCGGCGCAACCTTCCTTGGTGCCGGTGCAACGTGCATCTTCGCGCAGCCACTGCAACACGCTGCGGGTGCTGGATGGCTCGTCGATCTGCACCACCTGGCCTTGATGGAAAAAGCGCAAGGGACGTGTGTTCATGGTGGCTGGCCGTTCTGACTGGGACTTACCCGGAAGGTAGCGTGCTGCGTGCTTGGTGGAATACACCAATCGCCATACTATCTATCCACGGAACCGTATGGCCATGAGACCCGACTTCGACACCATAGACCTCCATCTCATCCGCGTCTTGCACACCGTGATCCACGAACGCAGTGTCTCGCGCGCCGCCGTCAAGCTGGCCAGCACCCAGCCTGCGGTCAGCGCCCAGCTCAAGCGCCTGCGGGCGCTGACGGGAGACCCGCTGCTGGTGCGTGCCGGCCAGCAGATGCAGCCCACCGAAACCGCCTTGCAATTGCTGGACCCGGCCGCCCGCATGCTGCAAGACGCCGAACGCCTGTTCAGCCGCCACGGCCGCCTGCTGCGCAAGGCCCCCTTCGACGCCGCTGGCGCGCAGACGCTGTTCCGCGTCGCCGCCAGCGACTACCTCGACCCGTTTTTCCTGCCGCGCCTGGTGACCCACATCAAACGGGTTGCGCCCGGTGTGCGGCTGGAACTGATGCCGCTGACGCAGGACTACGACTACCGCCGCCACCTGGCTGCCGGCGATGTCGACCTGGTCATCGGCAACTGGCTGCAGCCACCCGAAGAACTGCACCTGGGCCGCCTGCTCAGCGACGAAGTGGTGTGCCTGGTGGCCGCCGACCACCCCAGCGCGGGCAAAAACTGGACGGTGCAGAAGTACTTGGACAACGAACACGTGGCACCCATGCCCATGAGCCCGGGCGCCTTGGGTGTGATCGACGAACACCTGCACGCTGCCGGGGTGCAGCGCCACATCGTGGTGCGGGCTTCGCACTTCAGCCTGATCCCGTTGATGGTGGCCGGCAGCCTGCTGGTGCTGACCACCGGGCGTCTGTTCTGCAGCCGCTACGTGGGCACGCTGCCGGTGAAGATCGTGCGCTGCCCGGTGGCCTTTCCGCCGCTCACCTACTACCAGCTGTGGCACGAGCTCACGCACCAGGCCCCCAGCATGCGCTGGTTCCGCGAGCAGGTGCGCGAGGTGGCCCGTGGCCTGTCGCAAACCGGGCTGAACGCACCGGGCACGGCGGCTGCATGAAGGCCGGCTGATGAGATCACTTTCATGAAAGCCATCCAGGCCGACCTGCTGGACTTCACGGCAGAACCCGACTGGGGCGACACCCAGAGCCCGGCCGTGCGCTGGCGGCCGGCGCACTGGCTGCTGGTGGGCGACGACGGCCGCATCGCCGGTGTGCAGGCCGAAGCGCCGGATGCCGGCGTCCAGCGGCTCGACCACCGCGGCCGCCTGCTGATGCCGGGTTTCATCGACACGCATGTGCACAGCCCGCAGATCGGCGTGATGGCCAGCTACGGCACCGAGTTGCTGGACTGGCTGAACACCTACACCTTTCCGGCCGAAACCGCGTGGGCCGACCCGGCCGTGGCGGCCGCCGGCAGCGCGCACTTCCTGGACGCCTTGCTGGCCCACGGCACCACCTCGGCGGTGGTGTTTCCCACCGTGCACAAAACCTCGGCCGAGGCGCTGTTCGCCGCGGCCAGCGCACGTGGCATGCGCATCATCGGCGGCAAGGTGCTGATGGACCGCCACGCGCCGGCGGCCTTGATGGACAACGTGGCGCAGGCCGAACGCGACTGCATCGACCTCATCCAGCGCTGGCACGGCCAGGGCCGCAACAGCTACGCCGTGACGGTGCGTTTTGCGCCCACCAGCACAGCCGCGCAACTGGCCATGGCCGGTGAGCTGTGCCGCGCCGACCCCACGCTCTACATGCAGACCCACGTGGCGGAAAACCGCGACGAGGTGCGCTGGGTGTCGCAGCTGTTTCCCTCTGCGCGCAGCTACCTGGACGTCTACGCCAGCGCCGGCCTGCTGCACCCGCGCAGCGTGCTGGCCCACGGCATCTGGCTGGATGCCGACGACCGCGCGGCGCTGCATCACAGCGGCGCACAGATTGCGTTCTGCCCCAGCAGCAACCTGTTCCTGGGCAGCGGGCTTTTCGACTGGCGCGCGACGGCGGCTGCGGGTGCCAAGGTCAGCATCGCCAGCGACGTGGGCGGTGGAACGTCCCTCAGCATGCAGCGCACGCTGGCCGACGGCTACAAGGTGCAGGCCATGGCTGGCCAGCGCCTGACGGCATGGAGCGCGCTGCACGCCGCCACCCGCGGAGCGGCGAACGCGCTGCACCTGGGCCACGAGATCGGCAGCCTGGACGTGGGCCGGGTGGCCGACCTGTGCATCTGGGACTGGTCGGTGGGCGCCGTCGACACCCGCCGCCTGTCGATGGCGCGCGACTTGCATGAGCAGCTCTTTGCCTGGATGACGCTGTCCGACGAGCGCCACCTGGTCGGCACCTGGGTCGCCGGACACAACAAGACCATGAGGAGCGCGGCATGAACACACCAGCCCCTGCCCTGCGGCTGGAACTGCAGGGCATCAGCAAGCAGTACCCGGCGGTGCGCGCCAACGACCAGGTGTCGCTGCGGGTCAAACCCGGCGAGATCCACGCCGTGCTGGGCGAAAACGGTGCCGGCAAGAGCACGATGATGAAGATCATCTACGGCGCCGTGCAGCCCGACGAGGGCCGCATCCTGTGGAACGGCGCGGCGGTCAAGGTCACGAGCCCGGCGCACGCGCGCAAGCTGGGCATCAGCATGGTCTACCAGCACTTCAGCCTGTTCGACACGCTGACGGCGGCAGAAAACGTCTGGCTCGGCCTGGACAAGTCGCTGACGCTGCCACAGGTGGCGCAGCGCATCGACGAGGTGGCGCACACCTACGGTCTGGACGTCGAGCCGCAGCGGCCGGTGCACACGCTCAGCGTCGGCGAAAGGCAGCGTGTCGAGATCGTGCGGGCGCTGCTGACCCGCCCGCAGCTGCTGATCCTGGACGAACCGACGAGTGTGTTGACGCCCCAGGCGGTCGACAAGCTCTTCGTCACGCTGCGCAAGCTCAGCGACGGCGGCTGCAGCATCCTGTACATCAGCCACAAGTTGGACGAGATACGCGCGTTGTGCCACCACTGCACGGTGCTGCGTGGGGGCAAGGTCACGGGTGAGGTCGACCCCGGCCTGGAAAGCAATGCCAGTCTGTCCAAGTTGATGATCGGCGCCGAGCCGCCGCAGTTGCAGCACCGCGAAGCCAAGACCGGTGCCGCCGTGCTGACGGTGAACGCCCTGAGCCTGGCCAAGCAGGACCCGTTTGGCATGGACCTGCACGGCATGGGCTTCGAGGTGCGTGCCGGCGAAATCGTCGGCGTGGCCGGTGTCTCGGGCAACGGCCAGCAGGAACTGATGGCCGCGCTGTCGGGCGAAGATCCGCGTGCCGCGGCCGGCAGCATCACGATGAACGGCACTGACATCTCGCAGGCCAGCCCGGTCAAGCGCCGTGAACTCGGCCTGCACTTCGTGCCCGAAGAGCGCCTGGGCCGCGGCGCGGTGCCGACCTTGAGCCTGGCGGAAAACACGCTGCTCACCCGCACCGAAACCGTGTCGAAAAGCGGATGGATCGCCACCGGCCGGGTGCAACGCCTGGCCGAAGACCTGATCGCACGTTTCAACGTCAAGGCCGGCGGTGCCGGTGCTGCGGCCAAGAGCCTGAGCGGCGGCAATCTGCAGAAATTTCTCGTCGGTCGCGAGATTGCGGCCAACCCGAAACTGCTGATCGTGAGCCAGCCGACCTGGGGTGTGGACGTGGGCGCGGCGGCGCAGATCCGCGGTGAACTGCTGAAGCTGCGCGACGAAGGTTGCGCGCTGCTGGTGGTGAGCGAAGAGCTCGACGAGCTGTTCGAGATCAGCGACCGGCTGATCGTCATCGCCAAGGGCAAGCTGTCGCCCAGTGTGCCCACGGCGCAGGCCACCATCGAACAGATCGGCGAATGGATGTCGGGCTTGTGGGATGCACAGCCGGCACCTGCTGCAGCGGAGGCCCGACCATGATCAAGCTCGAAGCCCGCCCCCAGCCTTCCAAGCTGATGTCGATAGCCAGCCCGCTGCTGGCGCTGGCCGTCACCGTGGTCATCGGTGTGCTGCTGTTTGTGATGCTGGGCAAGGACCCGGTGCGCGGGCTGCAGGTGTTTTTTGTCGAGCCGGTGAAAAACCTGTACCAGATCAGCGAGCTGTCGATCAAGGCCACGCCGCTGATCCTGATCGCGCTGGGGCTGGCAGTCTGCTACCGATCGAACGTGTGGAACATCGGCGCCGAAGGCCAGTTCATCATCGGTGCGCTGGCCGCCGGCTGGGTGGCCATGCAGGCCGGGCCCGACACGGCCTGGATGGGCAAGGGCATCGTCGTGCTGGTGCTGCTGGCCGGTGTGCTGGGGGGCATGTTCTGGGCCGCCATCGTGGCGCTGCTGCGTGATCGCGCGAATGCCAACGAGATTTTGGTCAGCCTGATGCTGGTGTACGTGGCCGAAATGGTGCTGTCCTACCTGGTCTACGGGCCCTGGAAAGACCCGCAGGGCTACAACTTCCCGCAGACCATCACCTTCCTGGCCGACACGCGCATTCCGCGGCTGGTGCCGAACTTGCGCGCGCACATCGGCGTGATCATCGCGGCAGTGGCGGTGGTGGTGTTCTGGCTGTTCCTGTTCCGCACCTACCGGGGCTTTGCGCTGCAGGTGGGCGGGCTGGCGCCGGCAGCCGCGCGTTACGCAGGTTTTTCTTCGCGCAGTGCGCTGTGGACGGCGCTGCTGATCAGCGGCGGCATGGCGGGGCTGGCCGGTGGGCTGGAAGCGGCCGGGCCGCTGGGGCAGCTGTCGCCGTATGTGCCGGCCGGCTACGGCTTCGCGGCCATCATCGTGGCGTATGTGGGCAGGCTGCACCCGGTGGGCATCATCTTCTCGGGCCTGTTGATGAGCATGTTCTACATCGGGGGTGAACTGGCGCAGTCGCGCATGGGCCTGCCAAAAAGCCTGACCGGGGTGTTCCAGGGACTGCTGCTGTTCACGCTGCTGGCGGCCGACACCTTGATCCATTACCGCGTGCGCTGGCAGCGCAGCGCCCCCACCGTGAAGGCGGCCTGAACATGGACAGCTTCGCCCTGCTGCTGGCCGCCACGCTGAACGCCGGCACGGTGCTGGCGATTGCCGGCATCGGCCTGCTCATCAACGAACGTGCCGGCATCATCAACCTGGGTGCCGAAGGCATGATGCTGGTGGCCGCGATTGCGGGTTTTGCCACCGCGGTGAGCACCGGCAACGACTGGATCGCGTTTGGAGCCGGTGCCCTGGCCGGCGCGCTGATGGCCGCGGCCTTTGGTGTGCTCGTGATCTGGCTCAACACCAACCAGGTGGCCAGCGGGCTGGCGCTCAGCCTTTTCGGCGCCGGATTTTCGGCCTTCGTGGGCATCGGCTTCGTGCAGGCCAAGATCGGTGAACGCACGCAGTACGCGGTGCCGTGGCTGGCCGACATCCCCTTCATCGGCCCGGCGTTTTTCCGCCAGCACCCGATGGTCTACATCACCATCGCGCTGGTGATCGGCGTGGCCTGGTTCCTGTACCGCAGCCGCGCCGGGCTGGTGCTGCGCGCAGTGGGTGAATCACCCGAATCGGCGCATGCGCTGGGCTACCCGGTGCGGCGCATCCGCATGGGCGCGGTCATCGTCGGTGGTGCCCTCTGTGGTGTGGCCGGTGCCTACATCAGCGTCATCTACACACCGCTGTGGGTGCAGGGCATGGTGGCGGGCAAGGGCTGGATCGCGCTGGCCCTGACCACCTTTGCCACCTGGCGGCCGGCGCGGGTGCTGCTGGGTGCTTACCTGTTCGGCGGCGTGACGATGCTGCAATTCCATTTGCAAAGTCAGGGTGTGGACATTCCGAGCCAGTTCCTGACCATGCTGCCCTACCTGGCCACCATCGTCGTGCTGGTGCTGATCAGCCGCAACGCCGGTTGGATCAAGGCCAACATGCCAGCCAGCCTGGGCAAGCCCTTTTTCCCAGGGTCGTAGCGGCGGTTCTGCCGCGCGCACGCGCCATAATTTCACGTCCGTTGGACACCACCACAGGAGAGAGATTCCATGACCCAGACATCGAAGCGCCGGCTGCTGCAGCTGGCCAGCTGGTCCACCCTGGCCGCCGCCGCGGCCCTGGTGGGCTGCGGCAAGAAGGAAGAAGCGCCGGCACCTGCTGCCGCTGCACCGGCTTCCGCCCCTGCGCCCAAGCCCGATCCGCTGAAGATCGCCTTTGCTTACGTCGGCCCGGTGGGCGACGGCGGCTGGACCTTCGCGCACGACAACGGCCGCAAGGCCATCGAAAAGGAGTTCGGCGACAAGGTGGTCACCAGCTTTGTCGAAAACGTGCCCGAAGCAGCCGACGCGGAACGGGTGTTCCGCGACCTGGTGGGCCAGGGCAACAAGCTGATCTTCGGCACCACCTTCGGCTACATGGAACCGATGCTGAAAGTGGCCACCGACAGCGCCGACGTGAAGTTCGAACACGCCACCGGCTACAAGCAGGCGCCCAATATGCGCACCTACGACAGCCGCACCTACGAAGGTGCCTACATGGCGGGTGTGATTGCCGGCAAGATGACCAAGAGCAACACGCTGGGCGTGGTGGGCTCGATCCCCATCCCCGAGGTCATCCGCAACATCAACAGCTTCACGATGGGCGCGCAGAGCGTGAACCCGAAGGTCAAGACCAAGGTGGTCTGGGTCAATGAATGGTTTGCACCGCCCAAGGAAACCGAAGCCGCGCAGAGCCTGATCAACGCTGGCGCCGACGTGCTGTTCCAGAACACCGACAGCTCGGCCGTGCTGAAGACCGCCGCGTCGAACAAGAAGCTGGCCTTCGGCTGGGACAGCGACATGAGCGCCTACGCACCCGAAGCGCACCTGGCCAGCGCCATCATCAACTGGGCCCCGTACTACCTGAAGGCCACGCGTGAGGCGCTGGAAGGCAAATGGCAAGGTGGCGGCGCGGTCTGGTGGGGCGTGAAGGAAGGTGCCATCGACCTCGTGTCCATCAACGACATGGTGCCGGCCGAAACCAAGGAACAGGTGGCCAAGATCAAGGCCGGCCTGGCCGACGGCAGCTTCGTCATCTGGAAGGGCCCGATCCTGGGTCAGAACGGCAAGGAAGTGCTGGCCAAGGACGTGGTCGCCGATGACAAGTTCCTGGGCGGACTGAACTTCTACGTCAAGGGTGTCGAAGGCAAGGTGCCGGCCGGCAAGTAAACGCAGCTGCCCGCCACCCGAACGCCGCCGTGGTTTTGCCCGGCGGCGTTTTCTTTTCCAGGTGCGCAGTCGCACAGACAGAACGGGCCCCAGCGGCCAGGCTTCAGGTCCGGTTCCGATCCAAAAGGACAACCATGACCTCGACCTTTCAAGCAGCCGCCTTCTGCCTGGCCGCCCTTGCGCTGACGGCCTGCGACAAAAAACCTGCCGACCCACCCCTGCCGCAAGTGACAGCGGCTCCGGCACAGGGCGCCACCGCCGGCATCGCGTCCGACCCCTCGGTGCCCGACGCTGCGGCCGTCTTCCCGGCGTCTGCTGCCAGCCAGCCCGCTGTCACGGCAGGCCGCGAGAACAAGTCGATCAGCGCCTCGCAGGAGTCAACCGCGATGCCCTTGCCGGGACAGAACAACGACCACTCGGCGCCGCTGATCCCGGCCAAGCCGGCAAGCAGCTCCCGATGAATGCGGGCGACGCACACCCGGAGGTTTGCGCATGACCGCCAAAACCGACAAGCCCAAGACCCGGGTGCCGCCGAAACTGGCAGCCGAAAAACTGTCCCGTGCCGCGCACGCCCGTGGCCCGGATGCCGACAACGCCATCGAAGGCGGCCCGACCAAGCCGCTGGGCCGCAATCTGTCCTTGCCGCACGAACGTGACGAATTCAGCCAGGCGACGGCGGCCGAACCCGACCCGGTGATCGTGCAGGCCAAACGCGACATCGACGCCGGCATGGTCGACACCGACATGCGGGTCACACCCGGGCTCGATGCCCAGCGTCGTGCCCAACTCGTGCCCGGGCCTGGCGGCAAACCACCGGCTTCACGCAGCCGGTAACGGCCTGACGCCCCGGCCCGCTGGCCGGCGCCCGGCGGACCTGCACTCAGGCCGTGCCTGCGCCCGGCAGGGTCAGGAAAAACCGCACCATCTCTGCCGATGCGTCGGGGCCCTTGGTGTCGGTGTGTGTGCCCTCGGGACTGCCGCCCGACCAGGCGTGGCCGGCGCCGTGCAAGGTCCAGCATTCGATGTGCGCCTGACCCGCTGCATCGGTGTGAACCGTGCGGCTGACGCTCCTGCCCCCGGCGGCTGTGTTGCGCTGCGTGTCCACCTGCAGCTTCTGCACGCCCTGCGTGGCGTACGCGGCGCTGGCCTGCCTGGCGATCTCGGTGCCGTTGCTGTGTTGCACGGTGTGGTCGCGGTCACCGTGGAAAACGATGGTGGGCACCGGCCGCGTCAGGCCGCCTCGTTTGCCGGAAGCCGTGCCGGCCAGTCCGCTGACTTGGCCTGCTTTGCCGCGGCCGCCTTTCATGGCGGCCAGCGCGGAAGGCACATCGTGGGCGCTGCCGTAGGGCAGGCCGGAATGTGCACCGACGCCGGCAAACAACTCAGGATGGGTTTCGCCCAGGATCACGGCCATGGCCGCGCCTGCCGACAAACCCGCCACGAAGATGCGGCGAGCGTCGGCGCCGTGGCGGGCGACCACCTCGTGCACGATGCCGGCAATCAGCGCCGGCTCGCCAGCGCCACGTGCCTGGTCCTGCGGCTTGAACCAGTTCCAGCAGCGCGACGCATTGGCCTGTGCGGGCTGTTCGGGGTAGACGACCAGAAAGCCGTGTTTGTCGGCCAGGCGGTTCATCTGCGTGCCGGCGGCGAAGTCGTCGGCGGTCTGCGTGCAGCCGTGCAGCATCACCACCACTGGCGGCGGAACGTCGCTGCGGCGCAAGGGCACGTAGACCTTGTATTTCACCTGGCTCGTGGGCTTGCCGAAGGCATGGGTGTCGAAGCTGCCGGGCGCACCGGCGGGGCGGGCGGACGGCCCGGGCTGCGACCCCGATGGCGCAAACGTTTCGGTTTGCACCTCGTGCACGGCGACATCGATGACATCTCCTTCGGACACATCAGTGGCCGATGGGCCCGCCAGGCCCGCCGTGGCCAGCGAGCGACGGATGGTCTCGGTCACGCCGTGCATCGGGCCGGAACTCGGGTCCAGCCCGGCCGACACCAGTGCCTGCCGGATGGTTGCCTGGATGGCCAGGGCGTCGAAGTTGGGTGCGCGGGCATTGAAGGGGCTTTTCATGTCGGTTCTCTCGAAGTCAGAAAGAGGGGTCAGTGGATGCGGCTTGACAGCGCCCGCCGCACCGCAGGGCTGGCCTGCAGCGCACCGAGCACGGTCACGGATTCGATGGCCGCCAGGGCCAGTTCGGGGGTCACGTCGTCGGCGATGCGGGCCAGCCCGACCACCTGAATCTGCAGCCGCTGGCCCGCCGCCACCGCACGCTCCAGGTCAAGGCGGCCGTAGTGCTGCAGCCCCACGGTCAGCGTGCGGCGGGCCACGGTCTGTTTCACGGCGTCGGCGTGCAGCGCCAACTGGTTGCGCAGCGCGGTTCGGATGAGGTCGGACCGGTTGGAATAAAAGCCTTCCTGCACCAGCAGGTCGACCTGACCGAGGTCGACCACGCCCACGTTGACGGTCATCTTTTCTGTTTCACCGGCCCGTGGGCGGGTCTCCAGCGCCGTGTTTCTTTGGATCATGCCATCCACCTGGATTCCATTTGGAATCTGATTGGAGCATATCCAGTGGGTCGGTCCGTGCCGTGCGGCCGAAGACCCTTGCGCCGACACAGCCGGTCAAAGCGCACCTGCCATGTCGACTGCGTGGACGTCCCCCCTGTCGGCGCATGGGCCGGCAGGCGCCGGTCACGTTCGTAAACGCACAGACCCGGCGGGATCGCGAACCTACTGTGACCCCACTCGACGCACACGAGCCGCTGGGACTCCAGGCGTCCGATGCGTCCGCGACAACAGGAGCTTCAATGATCCTTTCCAGCAACACCCTGGCCGACGACCCGGCTCATCGGGGGCCGGCATCAACCACGGCATGGGCCACGACCACAGCAGCGGCCGCGCTGTCGTTGATCCTGCTCATCCTGGGCGTTGGCCTGGGCCTGTCATCGGTATCGCCGTGGGCGCCCCGCGACACCGCACAGGCCGACACGGCTCGCCGATCATCATTTTGATCGCCATCTTTTTCTGAGCCTCGGCTCACCCGCCCCGACCGTCAACAAGGACACACCATGACCACCACCGCCAAGACCGCCAGCAAGACCACCGCATCGCACAAGACCGCGCCCGCCAAGGACGCCATCGCCCTGCTCAAGGCCGACCACGAGGCCGTGAGCCAGTTGTTTGCCGAATACGAAAAGACCCGCTCGGCCAGTAACAAGGAAGCCCTGGTCGCCGAAATCTGCACCGCCTTGAGCGTGCACGCCCAGATCGAAGAAGAGATCTTCTACCCGGCAGTCAAGGCCACGCTGAAGGACAAGCTGCTGGTGCCGGAAGCCACGGTGGAACACGCCGGCATCAAGGACCTGATCGCACAGCTCGAAGGCGTCAAGCCCGATGGCGAGATGTACGACGCCAGGGTCAAGGTGCTGTCCGAGTACGTCAAGCACCACGTCAAGGAAGAACAGACCGAGATGTTCCCGAAGGCCAAGGCTTCGTCGCTGGACATGGTCGAGCTCGGTGAACAGCTGGAAGCCCGAAAGGCCGAACTGATGGCCGAACACGCCTGAGTCCGAGCCTGGCCGCGCGCATCACCCGCAGGTGAGGCGCCGGCCAGCGCTGCGGTTTTTTGTGCAGAACGTGGACAAGCCGAACCACGGCCGCCGCCAGTGGCCAGCCGGCCAAGGCCTTCGCCGCGCAGATGATCACCGTCTGGTGCACGAGGTAGACCGGGAACACCGCTTCGCTCAGCGGCGCTCGCCAGCGGTGGTCGTGGTTCAGGCGGCGGTGCGCGAATCCCAGCACCGCGACGCAACGGCAGCCGCAGGCGCAGGGATCTCTCGCGCAGCAAACTCCGTGGCCGCTGCTGCAGCATCCAGGCCGTTGTCGCGCCCGACAGCAGGAACAGCAAGCCCATGCGCCAGGGGTTGGACAGGCGCATCAGCGGTTCGAGCGCCGTCGAAAGCAGCCCAGCTTTGCTGCCTGTGAATGACGATTTGTTCAGCACTTCCCTGACCGCCCTGCGCAATCGGACTGGGGCCTAACTGGGAAAAATCCGCTCGTGCGGCGGTCGCTGTCGAATCTGTGAACTCGCCAGAGCGCGCTTCACCGCAAAGGCTGCCGCAGAAGTGCTGCGAAGCCCAGCGCGGACGCTGGGCACGCCCTGATCGTCTATGAACATGGCTACCACTGGTTTGTCGGCCCTCTCGGTTTGCCGGACGACGATGCAGACCTCTCGGTTGATCAGTTCGACCATCGTGCCTGCCGGATAGAGTCCAAGGGATTTGAGCAGCGCGGCACCGAGCATGTCGGGCGTCTTACCCGAAAGACAAACTTCACGAGCCGCCCAAAGCGGCGATGTCGGGCTTCTTGCTCCGCGCCGACTGAGCTTTGCGGTGAACATGTCAGCCCGCCGCAGCGCTGCAGCAAGACGAACAGGGGCCGCCCAAGACTCGACTCCACCTTCAGGCGGCAACTTGTGGTGAAGGCGGACAACTTCGACGCAGACATCTCCTGCAAGGCTCGTTGTCGCGAGGACCGCCGCCGAGTCCTCTGCATGCCTGTCGATGGCAGCCTTGTCGGAGGGCTCAGGGCGTCGTTCCGTTGTCGCCAGCCTGTTTTGTATTTGCGTCATGCTGGCGTTCATCGTCAGGGCAGCCAGTTCGATGCTTCTCAGGTCGGCCTGCCCCCAATCCAGCCTTTGAGCCATAAGACGCGCCACCACAAAAGCGAACAGTGCGTGGCGGCTGCTGTAATGATCGACCGCCACGCGGGCGTCCGAGACCAAGTGATAGAGGGTTGTCTCTGGCGCTCTATCGTGAGTTTCAATGGCGGCCTGCTGCAAGGTCAGAACCGGACCAGCGTCATTTTCCGAACAAAGCGAGCGAACAGCCGAAGCATGGAGACGCGTCAGGGCCTCCCATCTATCGCGTGTTTCGCTATAGCCCATCGAGCCAGGCTGCGAAGGTTGTGCTTTCATGGGTACATCGATAGGCATCCCGGCGTTTTCGACCGCTGAGGCGGCCACTTGAGAAAACGTTGAACTTCGGGCCTTCGTCACCCAGCACCACTGGCCAGGGTGCATGCGCGTAGCTGTCGCCCAGCTGCGCCCGCGCGTCAGCAGCATCAGCGCGCAGCAGCCGGCCCAGGCCCAGCCCCCGTGGCCAACGCCAGCGCTGGCGCACCACCGACGGTCCAGAGCGGCCGAGCGCGTGAACAGGTCCGGTTTCGGGGTCCATTTCCCCCGGGCTCTCAAGTTGTATCCCGCCGCCTCCGATATCCCGACGACATGAACCGGGAACCGGCGTGACTGCGCGTGCAGTCAGCCTAGACCCCGGGACGCCGAGAAGGACTGATTCCATGGCCACCAACATCCCGAACCTGACCACGTCACAGATCGCCGTGATGACAACGACTGCCATTGCAGCGTTGACCACCGAAGACTGGCGGGCCTTCAGCGCAGAGCAGATCGCGGCGCTCACGGTGGGACAGGTGTCGGCCATTTCAACCAGCGGGCTTCGCTCGCTGAGCACGACCATGATTGCGGCTTTCGAGACGCAGGACATGGCCGCCTTCTCGGCCAGCCAGGCCCAGGCCCTGGGCACCGGGGGTATCCGGGCGCTGACCACCGCACAGGTGGGCGCACTCACTTCGGTGCAGATCGGCGCGCTGACCACCGCACAGGTGCGGGCGATGGAAACCGCCGACATCGCGATGATCAGCACCAGCTCGATCAGCGCCATGAACCAGGGCCAGATCGCGGCCATGGCCACCGCCCAGGTCGTGGCGCTGCGTGATTCACAGGTCGCCGCGCTGACGACCACCCAGCTTCGCGCGCTGACCACCGGCCAGTTCGTGGCCCTGTCGTCGGCCGACCTGGCCGGCCTGTCGTCGACGCAGATCGGATCGCTGACCACCGCGCAACTGCGCGCCATGACCACCGCCAGCCTGCTGGGCATCGACTCGGCCGACATGGCCGCCATCGGCACCACGGGCGTGCAGGCGCTGAGCAACCAGCAGGTGGCTTCGCTGACCGGCGCGCAGGTGCAGGGCCTGACGGCCCAGCAAGTCGGCGCGATGTCGACCGCACAGGTGGGCAGCCTGGGCACGACCCAGACCGCCGCGCTGCAAACTGCCGACCTGGCTGCGATGTCGACGGCACAAGTGCGTGCGCTGTCCACTGCCGGCATCTCGGCGTTGGAAAGCGCCGCGCTGCAGGCGCTGAGCAGCGCCCAGGTGGTGTCGCTGAGCACGGCCCAGGTGCGTGCGCTGGCCGCCGATGCCATCGGTGGCCTCGACACCGGTGACGTGCGGGCCATGAGCACGGCACAGGTCCGCCAGCTCAGTGCAGACCAGGTGGCTGCGCTGGAAACCAACCAGGTGGCCGCACTCGGCACCAACCAGATGGCCGCCTTGGGCACCTCGCAGATCCGCGGCCTGGAAACGGCCGACTTGGCGGTGCTCAGCACCAGCCAGCTGGGTGCGCTGAGCACCGGCCAGGTGGCGGCGCTGGGCTCGGCGCAGGTCGAAGGCCTGAGCACCAGCCAGCTGGTGAGCCTGAACACGGCGCAGATCGCCGCGCTGTCCACCGGGGCCGTGGCCGCGCTGAGCGCCGACGACCTGAATGCCCTGGGCACCGCCCAGGTGGCCGCACTGCGCAGCTCGCAGCTGGCCGCGCTGAGCACCACCACGCTAGCCGCACTGGACACCACGGCCGTGGCCGCGCTGACCACCGCCCAGCTGAATTCGCTGAGCACCGCTGACTTCGCGGCCTTTGGCACCGCCCAACTGGCCAGCCTGAGCACGGCGCAGATCGCCGGCCTGGCCACGCGCCACATCGCCACACTGGACAGCAGCGAACTGTCCGCCCTGGGCACCGCGCAGTTTGCCGCTTTCACGACCGCCCAGGTTTCGCGTTTCAGCACCGCGCAGGTCGCCGGCCTGGACACCGACGACATGGCCGCGCTCGGCACGGCCCAGATCCGGTCGCTGGGCAGCGCCGCCATTGCCGCGCTGGAAACCGACAACGTCGCCGCGCTCACCACGCGCCAGATCGCCGCGCTCAGCACCGGCCAGGTGGCCGCGTTGGAAACCGCCGACGTGGCGCAGCTCGGCACCAGCCAGCTGGCTGCCATGGGCACGGCGCAGATCCGCGCGCTGGGCACGGCGCAGCTCGATGCGATGGACGACACGCAGGTCGGCTCGCTGAGTTCGAGCCAGGTGCGTGCGCTCAGCAGCTCGCAAGTGGCGGCGCTGGACAACCTGACGAGCAGCCAGCTCGATGTGCTGAGCACCGGCCAGCTGGCCGCGCTGGGCACGGCCCAGATCGCGGTGCTGAGCAGTGCCGACCTGGCGGTGATGGACACGGCGCAGATCCGCGCACTGTCCACCGCTTCGATTGCGGCGCTGGACAACACCCAGATCGCAGCGCTGAGCACGGCCCAGGTGGCCGCGCTGTCCAGCAGCCAGGTGCGGGCCATCGAAACCAGTGACATTGCGGCCATGGACAGCGGCGACGTCGCCGCCTTCACGACCGGCCAGATCCAGGCGCTGCGCACGGCGCAGATCGACGCGCTGGACGCCAACCAGCTGGGTGCGATGACCACCGCGCAACTGCGTGCGCTGACCACCGGGCAGCTGACGGCGCTGAACAGCACCGACTTCAACGACCTGTCCAGCACCCAGCTGGCCGCGCTGAGCACGGGCCAGATTGCCAGCCTGACGAGCACCCAGGTCTCGGGCTTCGACAGCGACAGCCTGGGTGCGCTGACCAGCAACCAGCTGCGTGCGCTGAGCACCGCGGCCATCGCCGGCCTGGACGCCGCCGACCTGCAGGCGCTGACCACGGCACAGGTGCGCCAGCTCACCGCTGCGCAAGTGGCTGCCATCGAAACCGCCGACCTGGTGGCCATGGAAACCGCCGACCTGGCGGCCTTCAGCACCGGCCAGATGCGTGCGCTGACGACAACCCAGCTCGACGCGCTGGGCACGACCGAAATTGCCGCCTTCGACACGGCGCAGATCCGCGCGCTGACCACTTCGCAGCTGTCGGTGCTGGACGGCCTGACCTCGACCCAGCTGGCCGCGCTGAGCACCGGCCAGCTGCCCGGCCTGAGTGCCGGCCAGGTGGGTGACCTCAGCACCACCGACCTGGTGGCCATGACCACCGCGCAACTGCGCTCGCTGAGCACCAGCGCCATCGCCGCGCTGGACACCGGCGCGTTGGACGCCCTGAGCACGGCCCAGTTCAATGCCCTGCGCAGTGCACAGATCGCGGCGCTGACACCCACGCAGTTGGCCTCGCTGGACTCCAGCGACTTCGCCGCGATGAGCACGGGGCAGATCCGCGCGCTCAGCACCGCGCAGCTGGATGACTTGAGCACGCCGCAACTGCAGATGTTGTCCACCGCGCAGGTGGTGGCGCTGTCCACGGCGCAGGTGATCGGCCTGGGTGCCGACATCAACAACCTCAGCGACACCCAGCTGGGCGCGCTGACGGCCACACAGATCGCCCGCCTGACCACCGCCCAGGTGGCGGGCCTTGACGCCAGCGACCTGGCCGCCTTGAGCACGGGCCAGATCCGCGCCATCAGCACTGCCGGCATTGCCGGCATGGACGCAGCCGACCTGCAGGCGCTGAGCACCTCGCAAGTGAATGCACTCAGCGCCGCTCAGGTGCGGGCCATCGAAACCGCCGACCTGGCGCTGATGGAAACCGCCGACATCGCCGCGATGAGCACCGGGCAGCTGCGTGCCATGGGCACCGACCAGCTGGCCGCGCTGACACCTTCGCAGGTGGCGGCACTCACCTCGGCACAAGTGGCCGCGCTGAGCACCAGCCAGGCCAGCGAGCTGGTCGGTGGCAACCTGTCCACGATGACCACGGCGCAGATCGCCGGTCTGGCGCCCGCGGTGATTGCCGACCTGTCGACGAGCGAGATCGCGTCCCTGAGCACCAGCCAGGTGGCCGCCCTGACCACGCGCCAGATGATGGCCATGGAAACGGCCGACCTGGCGGTGTTGTCCGCCGGCCAGCTGGCCGCGCTGAACACCGCCCAGCTGGCGGCGCTGAGCACCGCGCAATTCGCGGGCCTGAGCACCACGCAGCTGGGTGAACTGTCGACGACGCAGGTCGCCGGCCTGAGCACATCGCAGGTCCGCAGCCTGGACAGTGCCGACCTCAACACGCTGGGCACCTCCGCCTTTGCCGCGATGCGCAATGCGCAAGTCGCCGCGATGAGCACGGCGCAGATCGCCGGCCTGGACACCGCCGACCTGGCGGCGCTGAGCACCGGTGCCATCCGCAGCCTGAGCTCTTCGCAGATCCAGGCGCTGGACACCGATTCGGTTGTTGCACTCACCACCAGCCAGGCCGCTGCATTGGGCACGGGCCAGGTCCGTGCGCTCACCACGGCGCAGATCGAAGCGCTGGAAACCGCCGACCTCGCGGCCCTGGGCACAGCCCAGGTGCGCATGCTCGGCACCACACAGCTGGAAGCCCTGTCGACTTCGCAACTGCAGGCACTGAACAGCGCGCAGGTGGCGGCGCTGAGCAGCGGCCAGGTCAACAGCCTGAGCACGTCCGACTTCAACAGCCTGACCACGGGCCAGATCGCCGCGCTGAGCACGGCGCAGGTGGCGCAACTCGGCACCACGCAAGTGGCTGCGATGGAAACCGCCGACCTGGCGGCGCTGGACACGGCCCAGGTGGCCGCCCTGCGCACCGCGGCCATCGCTGCGATGGGCAGCGACCAGATCGCCGCGATGGGTACGGGCCAGATCGCCGCCCTGACCACCTCGCAAGTGCGTGCGATGGGCGCCGACCAGATCGAAGGCCTGGGCACCGGCAACCTCAATGCCCTGGGCAGCGACCAGTTGCGCGCGCTGAGCAGCGCGCAGCTCGAAGCCCTGAGCACCACGCAGCTGGACGCTCTGAGCACCGCCCAGGTGGCTGCACTCGCCACCTCGCAAGTGGCATCGCTCGCTGGCACCGACCTGGCCGCCTTCAACACCGCGCAATTCGCGGCGCTGAGCACGGCACAGGTGCGTGCCATCACCAGCACCCAGATGGGCAGCCTGGAAACCGCCGACCTGGCGGTGCTGGACACGGCCCAGGTGCGGGCGCTCAGCAGCATGGCCATCGCCGCGATGGAAACGAGCCAAGTTGCTGCGCTGAGCACCTCACAGATCGGCGCGCTGTCCACCGGACAGGTGCGTGCGCTGCAAGGTGAAGACCTGGCCGCGATGGGCACCAGCCAGCTGGCGGTGCTGGACAGTGCACAACTGCGTGCGCTGACGACCAGCCAGCTCGACGCCCTGGGCACCACCCAGCTGGCCAGCCTGGGCACGGCGCAGATCGCCGCGCTGTCCACCGGCCAGGTGGCTGGCCTCGAGGCCACCGACCTGGCCGCCCTGGGCACCGCACAGTTTGCCGCGATGAGCACGGCGCAGATCGCCGCCCTCACCACCACCCAGGCCGCTGGCCTGGACACCGCCGACCTGGCGGCCCTGGCCAGCGCGCAGTTCCGCGCCCTGGACACCGCCAACATGGCGGCGCTGGGTGCCTCGCAAGTGGCGGCCATCACCACCGCGCAAGCCGCGGCATTGACCACGAGCCAGGTGCGTGCGATCGACGCTGAAGACCTGGGCTCGCTGGGCACCGCCGCCCTGGCCGCGATGGCCACCGCCACGCTGCGTGCCATGGGCACGGCGCAGCTCGACGCGCTGGACACCACCCAACTGGCCAGCCTGAGCACGGCCCAGGTGGCCGCGTTGACATCGACGCAGATCGCCAGCCTGCAGCCCACCGACCTGGCCGCGATGGGCACCGCGCAGTTCGCTGCGCTCAGCACGGGCCAGATTCGCGCCCTCACCACCACGCAGGTGGGCCTGCTGGACACCGCCGACATCGCCGCGCTGGACACCGCCCAGCTGCGTGCCTTCAGCTCCGCGCAGGTGGTGGCACTGGAAGGTGCCCAGCTGCAGGCGCTGACGACCGCACAGACCGCTGCGCTGAGCACCGGCCAGGTGCGGGCCATCGAAGCCGCCGACCTGGCGGCGATGGAAACCGCTGACGTTGCCGCCTTCACCACCGCACAAATTGCTGCGCTGTCCACCGCGCAGGTCGACGTGCTGACCGCCGAACAGCTGGGTGGCCTGACGCCGACCCAGATCGCCACCTTGTCCACCAGCCAGCTGGCGATGCTGGACGCCGACGACATCAACGCCCTGAACACCAACCAGCTGGCGGCACTGACCGCCGTGCAGGTGGCCAGCCTGAACACGGCGCAGATCGGCGCCTTCGATGCCGATGACCTGGCCGCGCTGGGCACGGCACAGATCGCTGCGCTGTCCACGACGCTGGTGTCTGCCCTGAGCGGCACCGCGCTGGCCGGCCTGACAACGGCCCAGGCCGCGTCGCTGACGACATCGCAGGTGGCCGCCATCCAGCCCGAGGCGCTGGCGCTGATGGACACCACCGACCTGGCCGCGATGAGCAGTGCCCAGCTGCGTGCGCTGAGCGCGCTGCAGCTGGACGCGCTGGACACGGCGCAGATCAACAACCTGACGACCGCCCAAGTGGCCGGTCTGCGCACGAGCCAGATCGCCGGCCTGGAGGCCACTGACCTGGCGGCCATGGGCACGGCGCAGTTTGCCGCGCTCACCACGGCACAAGTCGCGGCCTTCACCACCAGCCAGATGGTGGCCATGGAAACCGCCGACATCGCGGCGCTGACCACCGCACAAGCCCGTGCGCTGAATGCCGACAACGTGGCTGTGCTCAGCGGCGAACAACTGGTCGCCATCAGCTCGGCACAAGCCGCCGCGCTGAGCAGCGCCCAGGCCGCCGCCATCAGCGTCGACGTGATCTCGGCGATGGAGACCGCCGACCTGGCGGCGCTGTCCACCGCCGCGGTCGCGGCGCTGTCCACCGGCCAGTTGAACGCACTGGACGGCAACCAACTCGCCAGCCTGACGACCCGCCAGGTGGCATCGCTGACCGCCGCACAAGTGGCCAGCATCGACGCTGCCGACCTGGCCGCGATGGGCACGGCGCAATTTGCCGCGATGACCACGGCGCAGATCGCCGCGCTGACCTCGACCCAGCTCGGCGGCCTGGAAACCGCCGATGTGGCGGCGCTGACGACGGCACAAGTCCGTGCGCTGAGCGCCAGCCAGATCGTGGACCTGACGGCCGCTGCCGTGCAAGGCATGACAACGGCCCAGGTGGCCGCGCTGAGCACCACGCAGGTGGCCGCGCTGTCCACCACGCAACTGGTGGAGATGGACACCGCCGACCTGGCGGTGCTGAGCAGCGCGCAGTTTGGTGCGCTGTCGACCTCACAACTGCAAGTGCTGTCGAGCAGCCAGATGGCTGCGCTCACCGGCAACCAGCTGGCCAGCGCCAGCACGACGCAGATCGCCAGCCTGAGCCCTGATGCCGTGGTGGCCCTGGGCACGGCGCAGTTCGCCGCCTTCACCACCGCCCAGGTGGCGGCCTTCACCACCAGCCAAGCGGCGGTGATCGAAGCCGAAGACCTGGCCGCGCTGAACACCCGCCAGCTGGTGGCCTTTGCCGCCGACAACGTGGCCGCGCTGGGCACCAGCGCCATCGTGGCGCTGTCCACGACGCAATTCGCTGCCCTGACCACGGCCCAGGTGGCCGCGCTGACGGCCGAGCAGATGGCCGTCATCGAGGCCGCCGACCTGGCCGCGATGAGCACGCGCCAGCTGGCCGCGCTGTCCACCTCGCAGCTGGATGCGCTGGACACGACGCAGCTGAATGCCCTGAGCACGCGCCAGATCGCCGGCCTGACCGCCGCGCAGATTGCCAGCCTGGAAGCCGCTGATCTGGCCGCGCTGGCCACGGCCCAGGTGGCCGCGCTGACGACCAGTCAAGTGGCCGCCATCACGTCGACCCAGGCCGCGGCCATGGAAACCGACGACCTGGCCGCGCTGGGCACGGCCCAGGTGCGTGCGCTGTCGGTGGATGCCATCGCCAACCTGTCCACCGCCGCCGTGGTGGCCCTGTCCACCGCACAGGTGGCCGCACTCAGCAGCGCACAGCTGCAAGCGCTGACGGTCGAGAACCTGGCCGTGATGGAAACCCGTGACCTGGCCGCGCTGGGCACGTCGGCCATCACCGCGCTGAGCAGCAGCCAGCTCGACGCGCTGGACACGACACAGCTGGCGAGCCTGAGCACGGCGCAGATCGCCGCGCTGACGACCACGCAGCTGGCCGGCATCGAAGCCAGCGACCTGGCCGCCTTGACCACCGCGCAATTCGCGGCCTTCACGACGGCCCAGCTGTCGGCCCTGACCACGGCCCAGGCCGTGGCCCTGGAAGGTGAAGACGTCGCTGCGCTGCGCACCAGCCAGCTGCGTGCGCTGACGGCAGAAACCGTGGCCGAGCTGTCCAGCGCCGCGATCGCCAGCCTGACCACCGCACAAGCCGCGGCGCTGACGACCACGCAACTGGCCGCCCTGTCCACGACCCACTTCTTTGCACTGGAAACCGCCGACCTGGCTGCGCTGACCACCGGTCAGATCGCCGCACTGTCACTGGAACAACTGGCCGCGCTGGACACCACGCAGCTCAGCAGCCTGACCACCCGCCAGATCGCCGCGCTGAGCACGACGCAGATCGAAAGCCTGGCCGCCGAGAACCTGGCCGCGCTGGGCACCGCGCAGTTCGCCGCGATGACCACGGCACAGCTGTCGGTGCTGACCACGTCGCAAGCCGCGGCACTGGAAGGTGAAGACATCGCCGCGCTGCGCACCAGCCAGCTGCAGGCGCTGAGTGCGGCCAGCATCGCCGAACTGTCCACCGGCGCAGTCGCTGCGCTGACGACGGCGCAGGTGGGTGCACTGACCACCACGCAGCTGGAAGCGTTGAGCACCACCACGCTGTCGGTGATGGAAACCGCCGACCTGGCCGCGATGCGCACTTCGCAGATCGCCGCCTTGTCGTCGAGCCAGATCGACACGCTGACCACCACGCAACTGGACAGCCTGACGACGGCGCAGATCGTGGCGCTGACCACCACGCAGCTGCAGTCGCTGAGCCCCGAAGACCTGGCCGCGCTGGGCACGACACGTTTTGCCGCGCTGTCCACCACGCAGCTGGAAGCCTTCAGCTCGTCGCAGGCCGCCGCCATCGAAGCCGAAGACATCGCCGTGCTGCGCACCAGCCAGCTGCGTGCGCTGTCGGTCGATAGCATCGCGAGCCTCTCCACCGCCGCGCTGGCTGCACTGACGACGGCACAAGCCGCCGCGCTGACCACCACGCAGGTGGCCGCGCTGTCCACCACCACGCTGGGTGAACTGCAGACCGCCGACCTGGCGGCCATGGGCACGACCCAGCTCAACGCCTTCTCGGCCACGCAGCTGGACACGCTGAGCAGCACGCAGCTGCAGGCGCTGACCAGCGGCCAGGTCGCCGGCCTGTCCACCACGCTGATGGTGGAGATGAGCGCCGAAGACCTGGCCACGCTGAGCACCGGCCAGTGGGCCGCGATGAGGACGGCGCAGATTGCCGCACTCACCACCAGCCAGGTGCTGGGCATGGAATCGGCCGACGTGGCCGCGCTGAGCACGGCGCAGATCCGCGCCATGACGTTGGAGAACCTGGTCGAGCTGAGCGCCGACAACATCGCCGCGCTGACCACTTCGCAAGTGGCCGCGCTGTCGACGACGCAGCTCGAAACGCTGTCGACGACGCAGATCGTGGCCATGGAAGTGGCCGACCTGGCCGCGCTGACGACACGCCAGATGCAGGCCCTGAGCACAACGCAGCTCGACGTGATGAGCAGCAGCCAGATCGCAGGTTTTGGCACAGCGCAGATCGCCGCGCTGACCAGCACGCAGCTCAGCGCCCTGGGCAGCGGCCTGACCGAAGGCCTGTCCACCAGCCAGTTGGCGGGCATGGGCACGTCGCAGATCGCCTCGCTGACCAGTTCGCAAGTCGCAGCCTGGGAAACTTCCGACATCGCGGTGCTGAGCACTTCGCAAGTCCGCGCGCTGTCGGCCGAGGCGCTGTCTTCGCTGAGCAGCAGCGTGGTGCAGGCGCTGTCGACCGCACAGGTGGCGGCCTTCACGACCACGCAGGTCAGCGAACTCAGCACCACGATGCTGGGTGTGATGGAAACCCGCGACCTGGCGGTCTTGAGCTCGGCCCAGCTGATGGCCCTGAGCACCACGCAAGTGGATGCGCTGGACACCACGCAGCTGTCCAGCCTGACAACGAGCCAGATCGCCGCACTGTCCACCACGCTGGTGCAAGGCCTGTCCGCTGAAGACCTGGCCGCCTTGGGCACCGCGCAGTTCGCTGCGCTGCGCACCGCGCAAGTGGCCGCGCTGAGCAGCAGCCAGGCCGCTGCGCTGGAAACCGCCGACATCGCCGCACTGTCCACGGCACAAGTCCGTGCGCTCAGCGCCGAAGCCGTCAACTTCATGTCCAGCGCCGGCACTGTGGCGCTGAGCACGAGCCAGATCGCGGCACTCACCACCTCGCAAGTGGCGGCCATCAGTGACGCCAACCTGGCGGTCATCGAAACCGCCGACCTGGCCGCCATGGGCACCGCCCAACTGGCCGCGCTGGGCACCGGCGGCCTGAACCTGATGAGCAGTGGCCAACTGGCGGCGCTGACCACCACGCAGATCAGCACCCTGGCCCCCGACACCGTGGCCAACCTGGCCAGCGACAAGCTCAACAGCTTCACCACCAGCCAGTTCGCCGCGCTGCGCACCTCGCAGGTGGCCGCGCTGAGCGACGAACAGGTCGCGGCGCTCGAGACCGCCGACCTGGCGGCCCTGGGCACGGCGCAGATCCGCGCGCTGAGCGCCACGCACATTGCGTCACTCAGCGAAGCACAAGCCGCTGCGCTGACCACCAGCCAGGTGGCCGCGCTGAGCACGACGCAGCTGCAGAACATGGAAGCCGCCGACCTGGTGGCCATGGGCACGGCGCAGTTCGCCGCGATGACCACGGCACAGATCCGCAACCTGACGCTGGACCAGGTGGCATCGCTGGAAACCGCCGACGTGGCCGCGCTCAGCACGGCCCAGGTGCGCGCCTTCACGGCCGACGCCATCACCACGCTGTCGGCCGAGGCCATCACGGGCCTGACCACCAGCCAGGTCGCGGCGCTGAGCACGGCCCAGGTGGCCGCCATCGAAGCCACCGACATGGCGGTGATGGACACCGCCGACCTGGCCGCGATGGACAGTGCCCAGGTGCGTGCCTTCACGCTGGAACAGATGGCCGCGCTGACGACCAGCCAGCTGGCCGCGCTGACCACCACGCAGGTGGCGGCCTTCAGCAGCACACAGCTGACCAGCATCGCGCCTGAAAGCCTGGGGGCCTTCGGCACCGCGCAGTTCGCCGCCATGACAACACGTCAAGTGGCCGGCCTGACGCAGGACCAGGTGGCCAACCTGGCCACCGAAGACCTGGCCGCGCTGTCCACCACCCAGGTGCGTGCACTCACCGCCGACCAACTGGTGGCACTGACCACCACGCAGATGGGCGCGCTGACCACCGCACAAGTGGCCAGCTTCAGCAGCAGCCAGATCGTGGCGCTGGAAGCCGCCGACGTGGCCGCGATGGGCACGGCGCAGTTCGCCGCGCTGACCACCGGCCAGGTGGCATCGCTCACCGACGTGCAGGCAGCGGCGTTCGAATCCGCCGACATCGCCGCGCTGTCCACATCGCAGCTGCGTGCGCTGTCCACCACCGCCATCGCGGTGCTGGAAACGGCCGTTGTCGCTGCGCTGACCACCAGCCAGGTCGAAGCACTGAGTTCGGCCCAGGTGGCCAGCCTGGACGCCGCCGACCTGGCCGCCATGGGCACGGCCCAGTTCGCAGCCTTCACCACCGGCCAGATCGCGGCCTTCACCGACGCCCAGGTGGCGGCGCTGGAAACCGCCGACGTGGCGGTGCTGTCGGTGCCGCAACTCAGGGCCATCGGCACGACACAGATCCTGGCGCTGGAAACCGATGTCATCGCCGCACTGACCACCGCGCAGGTGGACGGCCTGACGACATCGCAGATCGCAGCCTTCACACCCAGTTCGCTGGCCGCCATGGGCACGGCGCAGTTTGCCGCCATCAACGCCGGCCAGGCCGCTGCGCTGACCGGTGAGCAGGCTGCCGCCTTCGACACCGCCGACCTGGCGGCCATGGACGCATCGGTGGTGGCTGCGCTGCGCACGAGCGCCATCGCATCGCTGACCACCGCCAGCATCGAAGCGCTGACGACGTCGCAAGTGGCGGCACTGACCACGGCACAGATGCGGGCCATCGACGGCGCCGGCATCGCGGCCCTGGAAACCGCTGACCTGAACGTGCTGAGCACCGCCCAGGTGGGCGCACTGCTGGCCAGCCAGGTGGCGGCACTCGGCAGCACACAGCTGTCCAACCTGGGCACCACCCAGCTGGCGGCCATGGGCACCGCACAACTGCGTGCCATCGACACCGGTGACCTGGTGACGCTGGGCACGGCGCAGTTTGCGGCGCTGACCACGGCACAGATCGCCGGCCTGGCCAGCAGCCAGATCGCGGCGCTGGAAACCGCCGACCTGGCGGCCCTGGACGGCGGCCAGATCGCGGCCATCCACACCAGCGGCATTGCCGAGCTGAGCGCAGCGCAGATCGTCGCGCTGAGCACCAGCCAGGCCATGGCGTTGACAACGGCACAGATCCGTGCGCTGAGCACGGGCCAGATCGCGGCCCTGGACACCGCCGACCTGGCGGCCATGGACACCGGCCAGTTCGATGTCTTCACCACGGCGCAGATCGCGGCGCTGGGCACCAGCCAGCTGGTGGCGCTGACCACCAGCCAGCTGGTGGAACTGGGCACCTCGCAGCTGGGCGCCATCAGCGCAGCCGACCTGGCCACACTGGGCACCACGCAGTGGGCCGCGTTCAGCACCGGCCAGATCGCGGGCCTGTCCAGCAGCCAGGTGGCCGCCATGGACACCGCCGACCTGGAAGCGCTGAGCGCAGACCAGGTGGCGGCGCTGTCCACCGCGGCCATCGCTGCGCTGGACGCCAGCCTGATCGAAGCCCTGACGACGACGCACCTGGCCGCCCTGCGCACCAGCCAGATCCGCGCCATCGAAACCGCCGACCTGGCGGCCATGGAAACGGCTGACCTGAACGCTCTGAGCGTGGCCCAGCTGAACGCGCTGAGCACGGCACAGGCCGCCGCGCTGACCACCACGCAACTGGACAGCCTGAGCACCACGCTGCTGGCCGGCCTGGGCACGACGCAGCTGTCGGCGATTGCCGCGGCCGACCTGGCGGCCCTGGGCACGACGTCCTTGAGCGTGCTCAGCGCCAACCAGATCGCGGGCTTGACCACAGCACAGATCGCGGCGATGGAAACCGCCGACCTGGACGTGTTCAGCGCCACGCAGATCCGTGCCATCACCACCGCCGGCATCGAAGCCATGGGCAGCGCGCAGTTTGTGGCGCTGTCCACCGGGCAGGTGGCTGCACTCACCACGTCGCAGATCGCAGCGATCGAAAACGCCGACCTGGCGCTGATGGAAACCGCCGACCTGAACGCGCTGACCGCCGCGCAGGTCAAGGCCCTGGCCACCGACCAGATCATGTCGCTGACGACCTCGCAGCTGTCCAGCCTGGGCAACACCCAGCTGTCGGCCTTGAGCTCGACGCAGGTGGCCGTGCTGGGCACGGGTGACCTGAATTCGCTGACGACAGACCAGTGGGGCGCCTTCACGAGCGGCCAGATCGCGGCGCTCACCAGCACCCAGGTGGCCAACCTGGAAACGGACGACCTGGCGGCGCTGCGCACCAGCCAGATCCGCGCGCTGGACACCGTGGACATTCAAGCCCTGAGCACGGCGCAGATCGTCGCGCTGACAACGGCACAGGTGGCAGCCCTGAGCACCTCGCAAGTGGCGGCGCTGGAAACCGCCGACGTGGCGGCCATCGAAACCGCTGACCTGGCGGCCATGGGCACGACGCAGATCCGCGCCTTCAGTGCCGACCAGGTGGCGGCACTCGGCACCAGCCAGCTCGTCAGCCTGAGCACTGCGCAGGTGGCATCCATCGGCACGGCGCAACTGGCCGGCATGGACGCGGCCGACCTGAACAGCTTCACGACGGCACAGTTCGCTGCGCTGCGCACGAGCCAGATCGCGGCCCTGTCCACCACGCAGGTGGCGGCACTGGAAACCGACGACCTGGGTGCGCTGGGCACGAGCCAGATGCGGGCCTTCAGCACCGCGGCGGTGGCGGCCTTCAGCACCAGCTCGCTGGAAGCGCTGAACACGGCGCAGATCGGCGCCTTCAGCAGCAGCCAGGTTCGTGCCTTGGCCACGGCATCGCTCTTCGCACTGGAAACCGCCGACCTGGTGGCCATGAGCACCGGCCAGATCGCCGCCTTCACGGGTGAGCAGCTGGCGGCGCTGGACAGCGGGCAGCTGGCCAGCCTGAGCACACGCCAGGTCAACGCACTGTCCATCGGCCAGCTGAACACGCTGTCGGCGGCCGACCTGGCCAGCTTCACGAGTGCGCAGTTTGCGGGCATGAGCACGGGCCAGGTGGCAGCCTTCAACACGGCGCAAGTCGCCGGCTTCGAAGCCGAGGACATCGCCGCGCTGCGCACCAGCCAGATCCGTGCACTGAGCACGGCGGCCATCGAAGCGCTGAGCACCGGCAGCATCGTGGCGCTGACCACGGCGCAGGTCTACGCGCTGACATCGAGCCAGGTGCGGGCCTTGGCCACCGACGACATCGCGGCCATGGAAACGGCCGACATCCGCGCGCTGTCCACCGGGCAGCTGGCGGTGATGTTCACGTCGCAGATCGACGCCTTCACGACGAGCCAGATCGCGGCGCTGACGTCGGCACAGATCCAGGCGCTGAGCACCGCGCAACTGGCGGTGCTGTCGGGCAGCGAGCTCTCGGCACTGGACGCAGACGGTATGGCCGCGCTGCGCACTTCGCAGATTGCTTCGCTGTCGACGGCACAGATCACCAGCCTGGACACCGGTGACCTGGCGGCACTGAGCACGGCCCAGGTGCGGGCACTGACCACCGATCACCTGATCGCGATGGACAGCAGCGACCTGAACGCGCTGACCACGGCGCAGTGGGCGGCGCTCACCAGCACGCAACTGCGCGCCATCGAAACCGCCGACCTGGTGGCGATGGAGAGCGCCGACCTGGTGGCGCTGACCACCGGCCAGATCGCATCGCTGAGCCTGGAGCAGATCGACGCACTGACCACCACGCAACTGTCGACGCTGACGAACACACAAGTTGCCGGCCTGAGCACGGCGCAACTGGCCAGCTTCGACAACGAAGAGCTGGCGGCCTTCACCACGAGCCAGTTTGCGGCCCTGCGCACAGCGCAGATCGCATCGCTGTCGGGTGAACAGATCAGCGGCCTGGGCACCGAGGACATCGTCGCGCTGACCACGGCACAGGCGCGGGCCCTGACGGTGGACCAGATCGTGGCGCTGACCACCGAACAGGTGATGGCCTTCGAAACCGCCGACCTGGCTGCGATGACGATGGTGCAGTACAACGCCTTCGAGGCCGAGGACTGGGGTGTCATGAGCACGGCGCAGTTTGCCGCGCTGTCCAGCGTGACCCCGATCGTGCTGGACCTGGACGGCAACGGCATTCAGACCCGCAGCGCAGCCGACGGCGTGATGTTCGACATCGACGGCACCGGGCGCCAGACGCAGGTGGGCTGGGTCGGCGGCAACGATGGCCTGCTGGTGCGCGACATCAACGGCAACGGCGTCATCGACGACGGCACCGAGCTCTTCGGCGGCGCCACGCAACTGGCCAACGGCCAGCGTGCAGGCAACGGCTTTGCGGCCCTGGCGCAGCTGGACAGCAACGGCGACGGCAAGATCGACGCCAACGACGCGGCCTTCGGCGAGCTGAAGGTATGGGTCGACGCCAACACCGACGGCATCAGCGATGCCACCGAATTGCGCGGTCTCTTCGAAGCCGGCGTGATGGAGTTGAACCTGGACTTCACCAAGGGCACCGGCATGGACAACGGCAACCTGCTGGGCATGCTGGGCAGCTACACCGGCAGCGACGGCAGCACGAACGAGATGGTCGACGTGTGGTTTGCCAAGCAGCCGACCACCGACGTGATGCCGCAGCTGGGCGAGCTGCTGGCCGCCGACGCCGGCAAGCTGCTGGACGGCCCGGCCGCCACCGACACCCCGCGTGCGGCGGCCGCGGCACCCGCCGGTCTGGGTGTGGCACGCCACACCGGCATGAGCGACGAAGAGCTGCTGCGCCAGCAGCAACCGCTGCTGTAAATTCCACGGCGCCACGGCAGCATCGCGTGGCACCCGCCGAGCCCGCCCGACACCCCGGTGTCGGGCGGGCTCGGTCCATTCGGTCAGGTCTCTGCCTGCCCCCGCAGATGGGGGGGTGCAAAGCAGGCTTCCTGGCGACCAGAACGCGGCCGCCGCTAACGATGGCGGAATGTTGCGCAGGCACAGTGACGGCGTCCCCACCTCCAGGAAGTCGTCATGCCCCGCTGCCCGAACCGCCCAGGCCTTCACCCCACCCTCGCGCCGTGCCTGCTCAAGTCGCTGGCCTTCGGCACCCTGGCACTGGCTTGCGCCAGCGCATCGGCGCAATTGATCCGGCCCGACTCGGCCACCTCACCCACGCAGTTCAACAGCCGCTACGACATCGGCAACGCCATCGACGGTTCGGGCATGCCCGTGGGCTTCACGCTGAGTGACAGCCACGCCGCGTATGCCAACGTCGAAAACCACTGGACCACCGCCAGCGGCGCCATCGCCGCCGGCAATGCCTGGGCCGTCTTCAACTTCAATGCCGACCAGGAGCTGGGCCAGTTCCACCTGTGGAACCACCAGTCGAGCCCGGGCCACGCGTCCAACGCCACCTACGCCGTGCTGCAGTTCGACCTGGAACTGCGCGACGCGGGTGGCGCCGTGCTGCTGCGCCTGGACGACGTGGCCGCCGTGGGCGGTGTGGACAACGCCACCGCCCAGACCTTCGAGTTTGCGGCCACCTCGGGTGTTCGCAGCGTCTACTTCAACATCGACCGCAATGGCAGCGTCAGCGGCACCAGCAGCTACACCGGCCTGGCCGAAGTGGCCTTCGGCTCACCGATTCCCGAGCCTGGCACCTACGCGCTGATGTTGGCCGGCCTGCTGGCGGTGACCACGGCCGCCCGGCGCCGACAAAACCCGCGCTGAGCGCACGACGTGGCCGGCACGGCGGGCGAACTGCCCGCCGAAAGCCGGCTTCTTCGCTGCCTGGCGCGGGCCACCGGCTCCTAGACTGGTCGCTCGGCATTTTTGTGTCCAGCCCATGACCAGCGCCCCGCCGGTGCACCTGCACCTGATCGCCTATTCACCCGAAACCCGCGCCCAGGTGCCCAGCGGCTGGTTGGTGCTGGACAACCTGGACAACCCCCGGCCGGACTGGTTCGAGTACTGGCCGGTGCGGCAGCGGCTGCTGACCGAGCCCCTGGACGAAAACGCTTTCTACGGCTTCTTCTCGCCCAAGTTCTGCAGCAAGACCGGCCTGTCGCACGCGCAGGTGCAAGCCTTCGTGAGCCAGCACGCCGCGCAGGCCGACGTGCTGCTGTTTTCTCCGCAGCCCGACATGGGCGCGTTTTTCCTCAACGTCTTCGAGCAGGGCGAAACCTTCGACCCGGGCCTGATCGACGCCTACAGCCAGTTCCTGCTCACTGCCGGCCGCCCTGCGCCGCTGCGGCAGATGGTGATGGACTCGCGCCAGGTGTGTTTTTCGAACTTCTTCGTCGCCCGCCCTGCCTTCTGGCGCGAGTGGCTGGCGCTGAACGAAAAGCTGTTCGCGATCTGCGAGGGCCCGGCCACACCGCTGCAGCAGGCACTGACGCTGCAGACCAACTACCCGGGCCCCGGTGGCGGCGTGCAGCGCAAGGTCTTCCTGCAGGAACGTGCCGCCTCGCTGCTGCTGGCCACGCAGCCGCACTGGCGCAGCGTGCCGCACGACCCGTTTGGCATGGGCTGGTCGGTGTCGCGCTTTCGGGATCATCCGCAGGACGCCTTCATCAGCGACGCCCTGAAACGCGCCTTTCGCGACACCGGCTGGCCGCACTACATGCAGGCCTTTGCGCAGGTGCGGCAGCGCTTCTTGCAGCCGGTTCAACAGGCCGCCTGAGCGGCGGACGTCCCTCAGGCCGCAGCGGCCTGCGCAGCACCCAGACGCAAAAGCCCGGCGTGGGGCAAGCGGCAAGCCGGCGCCCAGGGCGGCAGGCTGGTGAACACGGTGCGGCCGGCGGCCAGTGCCACCACCAGGGCGTAGGACTCGCAGCCCACCACCCAGCGTGTGCGTGACAGCGCCTCGGCGAGTGTCGCGCTGCAGTCCAGCTGAACCTGGGGGTGGCGTGCCAGCCAGTTGGCGTACTTGCCGGTGTCGTCGGAAGGATGCGGGCGCAGACGGATCGGCGCGGCAGTCGGCATGCCCGCGGCCACGCGGTGCTGCATGAACCAGTCCAGCGCCTGCCACTCACCGGCCACGCCGCGGCCCCAGTGGTTGCGCGCCGGCTCCATCACCACCAGCACACCGGCGCCGTCGGTCGGCACGGGCGGCACCGCAGCCACCTGTTCGGCCAGGTACAGGTTTCTCTGCACCCGCACACGGTCGGCCGGGAAATGCCAGCGGGCCAGCGCCAGCGCATCGCTGTCGGTGACCCAGAACTCGTCAGGCCATTGCTGCACACCGTCGCGAACAAAACGCCCCGGGTAGTTGACCCAGTGGTCGATGACGGCCACCGAGCGCACACCCCGCTGATGCGCCTGCACACGCGCCAGGTGCTCCAGGTCGGTGGCCCAGCCGGTGCCCGACAGCAGCAGCCGGGCGCCGTCCAACGCTTCATCAACCGACGCGCACAGCGGCGCGTCGCCGAAGCGCTGGCGCCACAGCCGAGTGGCGGGGCCCTGCATCACCGCACGCACCTGGAAGCTGCGCGGTTGCAGCCAGGGCAGGATGACGTTGGCCGCACCGGCGTCGTGGCAGACCACGGCCAGCGGCGTGGGCAGCTCGGGGCTGCCGCGCAAATCAGTTCGGCCTGGCATGGACAAAACGGGCGAAAAGCACGATGTCGGTCGGCTGGCCGTCGACCAGTTCCTGCGCCACACGCACAGCCTCGCGTGTGAAGCCGGCACGCTGGGCGATTTTCAGCATGCCGTGGTTGCTGGCCAGCATGCCGCAGGTGAGCTTGCGCAGGCCGGGCTGCGTGGCCAGCCAGTCGGCCATCAGCTGGAAGGCCTGCAGGCCCAAGCCCTGGCCCCAGCAGCGGCGATCGCCCATCAGGATGCCAATGTCGGCGGTGCCGTGGTGCAGGCTGCGGTAGGCGGTGAGTGTGCCGATGGCACGGTCGCCGGCGGCCAGGCGCACGCTGGCGTACAGGTTGGCGCTGCCTTCGAAAGACTGCAGGTAACGCAGGCTGCTGTCCAGGCTGTGACGCACGAAACGCTGGTTGGAATGGCGCACGACCTCGGGGTCGTTCAACCAGGCCGCATGCTGGTCGGTGATGTCCGACGTGTGCATCGGGCGGAGCTGCACACGTTCACCGTGCAGCACCGGCAGTGGCGCAGCGGTCATCATGATTTGTCGGCCCAGGCCATCACGCGGCTTGTGCCACCGCGCCGCGCAAAGCGTCGAGTTGGCCCCAGACCTTGCGGAAGGCCGCGACGAGTTGCGCCACCTCGGCCGGCCCGTGGGCAAACTGCCCCATCGCCAGGCCCAGGAAGCTGCGGCTGTGCAGGTCTTCGGCCACCGGGCACAGGCCCGGGCCATAGGTGACGCCGCTGTCGCCGTGCGCGGTGCCGGTCCACGGGAAACCGCCGGTGCCGTAGGCAATGCGGTGGCGGAACAGCGGCAGCAGGTGCAGGTTCTGGTAGCTGCCCACCAGGCCCGGCACCCCTTCGGCGCGCAGCGCGGCCAACAGTTGCTGTCGGCTGACGCCCAGGCGCGCCGTGTCCAGTTGCAGACCGTAGATGTAGTAGACATGGGTGTTGCCGGGCAGCACCGCCGGTGTTGTCAAACCTGGCAGGCCGGCCAGCCCGGCGTTCAGTGCAGCGGCGGCCTGCTGGCGTTGCGCCACACGCTCGGCCAGCAGCGGCAACTGCACCGCTGCGATGGCAGCTTCGATCTCGCCCAGGCGGAAGTTGTGGCCCAGCAGATTGGCCAGTTCCACCGGGTCATCGCTTTGTACTACCGCCTCGGCGTGGTTGCGGATCAGCGCCAGGCGGTGTGCATAACGGTCGTCATTGGTGACCAGCACACCACCCTCGCCGCAGTGGATGTGCTTGTGGTAATTCAGGCTGTAGCCGCCAATGTCGGCCAGCGTGCCGGCTGCTTGGCCGTGGTGGAAAGCACCCGGCGCCTGCGCGCAGTCGCCCAGCAGCTTCAGGCCATGGCGGTCGCAGATGGCGCGCAAGGCCTTCATGTCGGCGCTCTGGCCGAAGATGTCCACCGCGATCACGGCCTTGGTGCGCTTCGTGATCAGCCGTTCGACACTGGCCGGGTCGATGTTGAAGGTGTTGCGGTCGATGTCGGCAAACACCGGCACACCGGCCCAGTGCAGGATAGCGGTGGCGGTGGCGGCCATCGTCCAGGGCGTGGTGATGACTTCGTCACCGGGTTCGATGCCGATGGCGCCCACGGCACACACCAGGCCACTCGTCCAGCTGTTCACCGCAAGGGCGTGTTTGACGCCGAAATGCGCCGCGCACTGGGCTTCGAAGGCCCGCACACGCGCGCCGCCCATGAAAGCTTCACCGGGAGCACCGATGTAACCCGACAGCACCCCGCCACGGATGACCTCGGCGGCCGCAGCCACGTCGGCTTCACCCAGCAGCGCAGGGTCCGGCGGGAATTCCTTGATCGCGGGCGTGCCGCCGAACAGGGCCAGGGTGTGGGCAGAAGACATGACGGATTTCCTCGGTTTTCAGATGGCCTTGCGGCGGATCTCGTCACACAGGCGCTGCGCGGCCAGGGCCGTGTCGCCGGTGCTGGCCAGGGCCTGGCCGTTTGTCAGGTGCTGGTGCAGATTGGCCACCGCGCGGCCGGTTGCCTGCAGGTATTCACCGGCGATTCGCTCGCCCGGGTCCAGCACGCGGTAGCCGCGGAAGTGCGGGCTGTCGATGACCCGCCGCACACGCCACTGCAGGCCACCGTCTTCCATCACGATGACGGCGGTGGCGGTGATGATCTGCAGCTCGAAGACGGCGCAGTCGGCGGCATGTGCGGTGTTCAGGTGCACCGGCACGCCACTGGCGGTTTGCAGCAACGCTGGAACCGTGGGGTCGTCGGGCCAGTGGTCGGCCAGCGCGGCACCGGCAAACTGCAAGCTCATGGGCCCCAGCAGCAGGTGCAGCAGGTCCACCAGGTGGCTGCCGTTGTTCAGCACACCCTTGTTGTAGGTGCCCACGGCCGAGCGCACGCTGCCCCAGGCGCCGGTCTTCAGTTCGTCGGCCAGGCGCTGCACGTCGGGGGCCCACCGGCGGGTGTGGTTCACGGCCAGCGGCACGCCGGCGGCGGCGCAACGTTGCACCAGGGCTTCGGTCTGCACCACCGTGGGGGTGACGGGCTTTTCGCAGAAGATGAGCTTGGGGCGCAAGGCCAGTGCAGCGTCGATCTGGCTGCTGTGGGCCGCCGTGGGTGAACACAGGCTGATGACATCGAAGGCACCCGGTGGGTGTGCCGCCGCCACCGCCGCCATGTCGTCGAAACCTCGTGCCACACCCCAGCGGCGCATGTAGGCGGCACGCCGTTCGGTGTCGGGCTCGACGCAGGCCTTGAGCTGGAATCCGCCGTGGCGCGTGAACGCACCGGCGTGGGTCAACGGCGGCAGGCTGGTCGAGCGGTCGGCGTCGAAACCGCCGGCGATGTTGCCGCAGCCGACGATCAGCACCTGGTGCATCCCGGTGTCCTCAGGCGGCGGCTTCGGCAGTTGCCAGGGACTCGGCTTTCGTGGCCCCGGTTTCGCCATAGGCCTGCTCGAAGCTGCTGGCCGGCAGCAGGCCCCGCGCCACACCTTCGGCCACGAACTTCAGCAGCAGCGGGTCGTTGTAGCGGCGGGCCACCAGTTGCAGGCCGAAGGGCAAGCCGCGTGGCGACTTGAACACCGGCGCGCTGATGCTGGGCAGTTGCGTCAGCGTCCACATCAGCGCCGAGTCGGGCTGTTCTTCCACGTGCCGCAGCGGTGCTTCACCGGCGGTGGACAAGGTCACCAGCACGTCGAAGTCACGCATGAACCGGTCCATCTGGCGTGCCAGTTCCACCTGGCGGTCCAGCGCCGACGCATAACTGTCGGGGCTGATGCCGCGCCCGGCTTCGATCAAACCGTTCATCACCGGGCTCACCAGCTCGGCCTTCCTGAATTCGTCCTTGAAGTAGTAGGCCAGCGCACGGTTGTAGATGGTGGCGTGCAGCGGGTGGCACTCGGCCATGTCTTCGGGCAGCGTGGTCTCGAACAGCTCGAAGCGGCTGTCGGCCTGCAGGCGCTGCAACCATTGCGCGATGGCCAGGCGGGCGTGGTCGGGCGCGTGTTGCCACACATGCGGTCGCACGAAAGCGACACGCCAGGGGCGGCCAAGCGGCGCCGACTGGCGTGCCGTGTCGTTGAAGGCGCGGTCGCTGAGGGGGTAATCGCGGCCGTGCACCCGAAGGGCATCGAACATCCGCGAAAGATCGGCGGCATGGCCAGTGAAAAAGCCCACGGTGTCCAGGCTGTCGGTGGTCTTCAGCATGCCGGTGCGCGGGATCAAACCGAAGGACGGCTTCATGCCCCACACACCGCAGAAACTGGCCGGGCGGACGATGCTGCCCGCCGTCTGCGTGCCCAGTGCCGCCGGCACCACACCCTGCGCCACGGCCACGGCCGAACCGCTGCTGCTGGTGCCGGGCGTGCGCTCTGGCGCCCACGGGTTGACGGTCTTGCCCAGCGTGTGCACGGCAAATTCGGCGGTCACCGTCTTGCCCGGCACCAGGCCACCGGCACGTTTCAGGTTGAACACCGCACGTGCGTCGTTGCCGGGTGTGAAACCGGCCCACAGCGGGCTGCCCATCTGGGTGGGGAAGTCGGCGGTGTTGAAGATGTCCTTCACGCCGATGGGCATGGCTTCCAGCGGGCGCAGCGTTTCGCCGCCGGCCAGCCGCGTGGCGGTGGCACGTGCGGCAGTCAGCAACTGGTCGCCATCGAAGCTGACCCAGGCCTTTGCGGTGGTTTCGGTGCGGCCGTGCATGGTGATGCACTGCTGCGCGATGTCTTCCGGCGTGGCGCGGTAGGCGGACAGGGCACCGTGCAGGTCGCCGATGCTGTGTTTCTTGAAGTCGACGGTGAAGCTCATGTCTTGCCCCTTCAGACCTTCAGAGAACCGAACTTGCGCTGCAGTTGCTGCGGGTAGGGCAGCAGTTCTTCTTCGTTTTTCGCCGGCTTCGGGTAGATCGGAATGACGGTGTTCTTCAGCTCGGGGCGGCGGTGTTTCTCCAGCGTCGCGAAGAACTCCTCTTCCGTCATGCCGGTGATCTTCAGGTAGTAGTCCAGGCCCTCAGGCCGCACACCGTCGTTCTGCCGGATCAGGTCCCAGGCTTCGTCGCGGCTCAGCAGGCCGGCACGCACGTCCACGCTGGCGTGGAAGGTGCTGCGGCCGTAACCGCGTTTGACGTAGCAGGCCAGGTCGTGCACACCCGGCATCACACACTCGGCGCTTTTGTAGCGCTTGAAGCTGCCTTCGACCTGCGTCTCGCGCCAGCCATAGTTGTCGCGCACAAATTCGGTCTGGCGCTCGTCGTCCCAGAAGATGTAGTCGCCCAGGTGGATGCCGTGCACACCCACCCGTTCGCAGTCTTCGGCGCTGGGCACCTGGAAGGGTTCCAGGTCGCGCAGCGACACATCGTCACGCACCATCTGGTCGGGCCGCAGCTTGGCGCTGACCTTGGTGAAGTACTCGCGGTCGAACTTGCGCACCGGGTTCAGGTAGCTGGCGCGGCCCGAGCTTTCGGCAATGCTCTCGCCCCAGATCAAGAGCGGGATGTTGAAACGCACCGCCGCCTGCAGCGGAAAGGCGCCGACTCCCGCATGGCAGTGCCAGCAGGCATCACCGATGCCGGCCAGCGAATGTTTGGCCAGCTTGTTCACCAGTTGGCGGTTGGGCGTGAACATCACGTGGTCCACGTTGAACTGCTCCAGCGAGTTCTGCAGGTTGTACCAACCCGTTTCGCTGAACCAGTTGTGGCTGAAGGTCACCGCCAGCGGCTTCATGCCGTAGACCTGCGTCAGCACGTGCAGCTGGAAAGTGCTGTCCTTGCCGCCGCTGATGGGGATGATGCAGTCGTAGTTGTTGCCGGCCCTGGCCTTGGCTTCGTCCAGCAGGCCACGCAGCACCTTCTCGCGCTGCGTCCAGTCGATGTGGATCTTCTGCTCGGCGCTCTGGCAGGCCTGGCAGACACCCAGCTCGTCGAAGATGACCCCTTCCTGGGTCTGCGGGATGCAGCAGCGCACGCAGTACTGCAGGTGCGCAAAGGGCTTGCCGGCGGGGTCGGCGTCAGCACCCGGCGTTTCCATCAGGTGCGTGAAGGCGCCCGGGCGGGCAAGGGTCTTGTGGCTCATCGCTGGGGCTCCATTTCAGGCTGCGCCCAGCGTATCGGCCAGGGCCTGGCGCAAAACCCCGAAAAGAAGCCACTTGGCTGCGCAGATCGTGGCGGCAGCGCCCAGGCTCACAGCGCGCGTGCGATCAGTTCGGCCCGTTTCCAGTCTTCCGGCGTGTCGATGTCCACCACGCGGTGGCCTTCGATCTCGTAGCCGTGGCCGTTGCTGTGCATGCGCAGGCCGCTGGTCCAGGCTTCGGTGCGGCCCCAGTAGAACTGGCCGGCATCGTAGTAACACTTGGGCAGATCCTGCGTGCGCGTCAGCTCGTGTTCTGGGTAGACGAAAGTCATCGGCCCGCCTTCGGGCTTGGTCATCGCGCGCCACGGTGAGCTGTGAAAGGCCACCACCGGGTAGACGTACTGGGCCTGGCGCTGCTGAAACAGTTCGTAGGCACCCCGCAGGTCTTGCGCCCGAAGCAAGGGCACGCAGGGGTAGATGCAGCAGACCGCCGCCGGCGCCTGGCCCTGGTCGACGAACCACTGCGCGGCGTGGCCGATGACGGGCACGGTGACGGTCTGGTCGTCGGCCAGTTCCTTCGGCCGGTGGAAGGGCACGGTGGCGCCGTGTTTCACGGCCACGTCTGCAATCTCGTCGTCGTCAGTGCTGACCACCACGTGCTCGAAGAGTCCCGACTCACGCGCCGCGGCGATGGCATAGGCGATCATCGGCTTGCCGCCGAAGGGCAGGATGTTCTTGCGCGGGATGCGCTTGCTGCCCCCGCGGGCGGGAATGACGGCGATGTTCATGGTGCGGTGCTCGGTGAAGTCAAGGCGGCGTGGGACGCGTGTCGCTGGCCAGCAGGCTGAAAAACAGCGAGTCGTGCCAGGCGCCTTCGGCCCAGTGCGTCTGGCGGTGGCGGCCGTCGAGCGTGAAGCCCAGCTTCTGGAAGAAGCTTGCCTTGGCTTCATCGAAGGCGTAGATCTCGCTCCACAGGCGGTTCAGGCCCAGTTCGTCGAAGGCGTAGTCGATCATCGTGACGGCGACGTCGGGCGCCAGCGTGTCGTCGATGTACAGGCCTTCGTGGCCGATGTAGAGGCTGAAGTCTGCCGTGCGGTTGATCCAGTCGATGTAGCAAAGGCCTGCGGCGCCCAACAAGGTGTCGGTGTCCTGGTGCACGATGGCAAACATGCGTGTCGACGGGTCGCCGTTGACCTTGCTGTCGAACCACTGGCGTTGCTGCGTGGCGTTCAGCTCGCGGTATTCGCGGAAGAAGCGCCGCAGCTCGGGCCGGTTGCGCCAGGCGAGCAACTGGTCCAGGTCGCTGGCCTCGATGGCGCGCAGCGCAGTGGCACGGCCCTTGATCATGCCGGCACCACCTTCGCTGCCGCATCCGACGGTGCACGCACGGCCAGCGCCTCGTGCATCAAAGCATCGCCGGCTTGCAACGCCGTCAGCAGATGCCGCCCCAACAGTTGCGGCAGCTCAAAGGGCCGCGCTGCGCCTTCGGGCGCGGGGCGCAACGCTTCCAGGTCAACCGCGGTCAGCACGTGGCCGGCCGGCAGATTGCGAGTCGTGCGCAGACAGCGTTGCTGCAGCACAGCGGTCTGCGCTTCGTTGTCTTCGACCCGCTTGACGCCGTCGCCCAGCGCGGCCTCGAGTTCCCGGCTGCGTTCGACCATCTCGCGCCAGCTGCGCGGGTTCATCGCAAAGGAATGGTCGGGGCCTTCGCGGCCGTTGTCGTCGGTGAAGTGTTTTTCGATCGCCCGTGCGCCCAGCGCGATGGCACCCAGCACCGTGGCATGGCCCGGTGAATGGTCGCTCAGCCCCAGCAGCAGGCCGGGGTACCGCGCGGCATAGGTCTTCAGCACGTTCAGGTTGATGTAGCGGAAGTTCGCAAGCGAACCGGTGTAGTTGGTGTTGCATTGCATCAGCACCAGTTGGCGGTTGACCGACAACACAGCCTTCACCGCGCGGTCCACGTCGGCCTGCGTGCTGGCGCCGCTGGCCACCAGGATGGGCTTGCCAGTGCGTGCAACCTTTTCCACCAGGCTCAGATAGGTGATGTCGCCCGAGCCGATCTTCCACGCCGGCACCAGCGCGTTGACGGTGTCCACCGCTTCGTCGTCGTAGGGCGTGGTCATGAAGTGGATGCCCGCCGAACGTGCGGTGGCCACCAGCTCGATGTTCCACTCGCGGTTCAGTTCGTGTTGGCGATAGACCTCGAACACCGGCTTCTTCCACGCCGCCTGGTGGCTTTGCTGGCCGCCCAGCGCGCGGAAGCCGCGGTCGCTGACGATCTTCTCGGCCTTGAAGTGCTGGAACTTGGCGCAGTCTGCGCCGGCTTCCTTGGCCAGCCAGATCAGGTCTTTGGCGCGCTGCAGGTCGCCGTCGTGGTTGGCCGCGATGTCGGCGATGAAGTAGCTGGGATGGTCCAGCGCCAGGACACGTTTGTCGATGCGGATGGGTTCAGGCCGGGACATGGTGATGCTCCTTGAAAACGGCCGCCAGGGCCTGTGCCACAGCGGCGGTGTTGGGCAGCGGGCGGCCCAGCAGGTTTTGTGCGCGGCTCACGTCCAGGCCCAGCGCATTCGCGCGTGCCAGGCCGTTTGCGCCGGCGGGTGTGGGCCGATGCTGGCGCTTCATGGGCCCGTCGTCCAGGCACAGGGCCTGGGCCAATGCGGTGATGAAGTCGGCCTTGCTGACGGACTCGCTGGCAGCCACGTTCAGCAAGCCGCGGTGGCCGGCACCCGCCAGGTCCAGCAGCGCAGCCGCGCACTGGCCGGCTTCCAGGCTGGAGGCCCAGGCGTCGGTGTAGCCGGGGAAAGGCTTGCCTCCTTGCAGCGCGGCCAACACCCATTCGGCAAAACTCGGCAAAGCGGGCCAGCCGCGACGGCCGACGATGTTGGTGCGCAGCACCAGCGCCAGCGGGCTGGTCAGCGCCAACGCTTCGCCAGCGAACTTGCTGCGCGCGTATTCATTGGGCGGGGCGACGGGGGCGTTTTCGTCGTGCAGCACATTCGCGCTGCCGCTGAAGTAGTGGTCGGTGGACACCTGCACCCAGGGCACACCGGAGCAACGCGACCAGTGCGCCAGCAGGCCAGGCAAGCGGGCGTGCAGCAACCAGGCGTCTTGTGGACGTTCTTCGCAATGCGCCAGATCGGTGATGGCCGCAGCGTTGACGACGAGCGACGGCGCGTGCGGATCCAGCTCTTCGGCCAGCGCGGACACCGAGGGCAATGCCGCCAGGTCCACACCCTGCCGGCGCGACAGCGCCACGGCCTTTTGGCCACGGCGAGCGAGCTCGTGCATCAGCGCCTGCCCGAGCAGGCCGCTGGCGCCGAGCACGACGACCGTGCCCGCAGCGTTCGCCGCATCCTGCACAGCAAGCTCCTGAATCAGTGATGCGCCACCTGCGGCTGATCGACGTGTTTTTCGATCAGCGCACGCAGTTGCGGCACGCTCAGGAAGTCGCTGTTGCTGCCGCTGTCGTAGCAGAAGCCCGGGGTGACGCGGCTGCCGCTCATGCGTTCGCAGTAGTCGTCGACGCTGTACTCACCCCCGCTGGGCAAGATGGCAAAGTAGCGTCCGATGTCCACCGTGTTGGGGCTGTCGCTGGCGGTGATCATCTCTTCGTGCAGCTTTTCGCCGGGGCGGATGCCCACCACCCGTTTGGCGGCGGCCGGGGCCACGGCTTCGGCCACGTCGGTGATGCGGTAGCTGGGAATCTTCGGCACCAGGATCTCGCCGCCCCAGGCGTTTTCGATGCTCCACAGCACCATCTCGACACCGTCTTGCAGGCTGATGTTGAAACGTGTCATCTGCGGGTCGGTGATGGGCAGTTCACCGCTGGCGCGGCGTTCGACGAAAAACGGGATCACGCTGCCGCGGCTGCCCATCACGTTGCCGTAGCGCACGACCGAAAAACGCAGGTCGCGGCTGCCCTTGATGTTGTTGGCGGCCACGAACAGCTTGTCGCTGCACAGCTTGGTGGCGCCGTACAGGTTGATCGGCGCGGCGGCCTTGTCGGTGGACAGCGCCACGACCCGGCTCACGTTTGTGTCCATGCAGGCTTCGATGACGTTCTGCGCGCCCAGCACATTGGTCTTGATGCACTCCATCGGGTTGTACTCGGCCGCGGGCACCTGCTTCAGCGCGGCGGCGTGAACCACCACGTCGACCCCTTCGCAGGCGCGTTTCAGGCGCGCGGCATCGCGCACGTCGCCGATGAAAAAGCGCAGCTGCGGAAATTCACGCGGCGAAAATTCCTGGGCCATCTCGAACTGCTTCAACTCGTCGCGGCTGAAGATGACCAGGCGCTTCACGCGTGGGTAACGCTGCAGCACGGTGCGCACAAAGGCCTTGCCGAAGGAGCCGGTGCCACCGGTGACGAGGACGGATTTGTTGTTCAGCATGGGGAAGCACTCCAGGGGGATCGGGGCAAGGTCAAAACACGTGGTCTTGGGCGTCGCGGCAGCGCAGGTCGAAGGCTTCGTTCTGTTGTTGGCGACGGGCGCGGAAGTGGTCTTCGCTGGCCAGCAGCTGCTGCACCTGGCGCAACGCGGCGGCGTGGTCCAGCAGCGGAATCACGCCGTCCTGCACGAGTGGCATGCACACCGTGTAGTCGGTGGGCCAGCGTTGTTCATTGACTTGCAGCACCAGGCTGCCGCCATCCAGGAAAGGTGCCACGCCGGTCGTGGGTTCGCCGTAGGCGATGCACAGCTGCGAGGTCTCGGCCAGCTGTTCCAGCGGCTGCGTGGTGTGTTGCACCAGACGCGCCGGCGGCACACCCAGGGCGCTGGCCAGCACGCTGAGCGCGGGTGCGCCGGGCTTGGGGCGCAGGATCAGGTCCACACCCGCAGCCGTGCACAAAGCGGACAGCGCCTTGTGGAATGCCGCCAGCGCGTAGGCGTCGACATGGCTCAGGCCTTCGGTCTGCATGCTGTTCAGCATCAGGCACACGGTGCGCACGGCGCGGTGGTCGCGGCGCTGCACGCGGTTGGCATAACGCACCGAACGCACGTCCACGTTCTGGCCCAGCACGGTGCGCGGCTGGCAGCCGTAACCCGCCCGTTCGACGGCGGTCACACGGCGCGCGTGGGGCATCAACATGCTGGGGTGGCCGGAGTGTGGCACCACGGTGATGGGCGAACCCAGCACGTCGGCGGCGCTGAAAAGCGGGCCGTTCAGGCCGGTGTCCTGGTCACTCAGCAGGAACTGCGGTCGGGTGCCGGCCGAGCCTTGCACCAGCGCCTGCATCAGCGCGCCGAAGTTCACCATCTGCCACTGGCAGCGTTGAGCCCAGGCCTGCAATTGCGTGCGGCGGGCCAGCGGCTGCGGCAGCAGGTGGCCCAGCGTGTCTTCCAGCACCCGTTCGGCGCGCTGGCGGTACAGCGCCGCGGTGGTGTCGTGTGGCTGTGCGGCCAGCGGCACCGTGAAGGCCGGGCCACGGTGCAGCGGCACGTCCCAGAAGGGGCTGGTCAGGTCCAGCGTGAACGCATGGGCGCGTGACACCTCTTCGGCCAGCCAGTTGCGGTCGTAGAAGCAGGTGGGCACGTGCGTCACGGCGGTGACACGGCCACCGGCCAGCGCGGTTTGCAGCGCAGCAGCATCGAACACCGTGTCGTAGGCATCGGCACGGTGCCAGCGGGTCTGCGTGTAGCTGTCGACGACGGCAAAACGCGCCGGGTCCTGCGCCACCAGGTCGGTGCTGACGAAGCTGTCGAAGTACATCTGCTGCGCCACGGCGGGGCGCAGCACGGCGATGCGGGTTTCGGCAAAGCTGCTTTCCACCAGCGCACCCAGCTGGCGGGCCACGGCGGCACGCTGCAGGGCCAAGAAAAACACGCCCACGTCCCAGCCCTGCAGAGCCGGCATGGGGCCGGGGCCTTGCCACAGGCGCTGGCGTTCCTGCGTCAGGCGCAGGTCCACCAGCGTGGCCAGGGTCATGGCTTCGGTGGCGGCCCGGGCCTGGAAGTCGGGGTCTTGCGGCAGGCGGCGGAATTCGCAGTGCCGAAAGCCGCGCAGTGCGGCTTCGTCCAGCAGCCCGGGGTCGACAAACAGCAGGCGCCGGCCTTCGGCCAGTTCGGGCGCTTCGGCCAGGCGCGCCAGGTCGCTCTTCTGCAGCAGCAGCAGCGGTTCGCGCATCAGCAAGGCGGCGGCGCGGGGGCTGGCTTCAGCCGGGGTGGATGGCTGGGCGGGGATGGCGGTGGCGATACTCGGCACGATGGCGCAAGTCTGGAATTTCCCGGCCGGTCTTGATCGGCCGAGAACCGGCCGAATGGCGGCCCTTTTGGGCCGCGGGCTCCCCAGGTGCCCGGCAAATCAAGCCGGCACGACCTTGAACAGGTACTGGAACACCTGGGCGTCTTCGGCCGCCTGCTCGGGGTCGGCACCGCCTGCCCGCGCGATCGCACGCACACCTTCCAGCAGCGCCGCGGGTGGCTGCTGCGGCAGCTTGCGCGCCAGGCCGGTTTCGATGCGCCAGCCTTCCTGCTGGAACATCTCGATCATCGTCACGCGTGTGAACCAGCGCACATGGGTGCGGTCCAGCAGGCCCGAGTCTTCGTAGCGGAACAGGCCTGTGGCCAGCCGCATCTGCACGCTCCAGTGCTGGGCGTTGGGAATGCAGGTGACCAGGCAGCCGTCGGCGTCGATGCGCTGGCGGATCTGCCGCACGATGCGCCAGGGGTCGCGCAGGTGTTCCAGGCAGTCGCCGAAAACCCAGCAATCGCTGGGAAACAACAAGTCGAAGGCGGGCAGCTCAAAACGTTCGATGTCACCCGCCAGCGCCACTTCGCAGGCCTGCTGCGCCACGTGGGCATAGTCGGCATCGATGTCGATGCCGGTGTAGTGCACACCCGGGTTCAGTTCGCGGTGCGCACGGGCCAAGGCGCCGTGCATGCAGCCGACCTCGACCACGCGGCGCGCGGTGGTCGGCATCAGCGCCAGCAAATCGCGGTTGACCACCGCGTGTGCGGGTGTCTGTTTCATCGTTGCCACCGCGGGCTCGGCCCGCCTTTCGCTCACCGCAGCCATTCGGTCACCCCCCGGCCCAACGACAAGAGATTGGCGTTGAGCTGTTGTCCATCGTGCAGCGCATTGACGTAGCTGATGCGCAGGTTGTAGTGCTCACCTTCGGCGCCCATGACGTCGAAGAGGCTGCGTTTGCCCAGTTGCTGCCACTGCTGCAGCGTGAAGTTGCGCACCTGTTCGCTGTCGCGCAGCACGGCGCCGACACGGCGTGCGCGGTCAAAGCTGGACAGTGTCTGTTCGTGCACCTCGGCGACGCGGTAGCGGCGGGCTTCCAGCGCTTCGGCGCGCTGCAGGCTGGCGGCCTGGGCGCGCTTGCGTGCTGCGTCGGTGGCCGGTGCCACACCGGGGTTCATCAGCGGGATGTTCAACGCCACGCCCACGGCCAGCGAGCCGTTGTGGGTGTTGGTGCGTGTGCCCCCCGCCGCCACCGCCGCCGAGCCGCTGACGTTCCAGCTGAGCTGCGGTTTACTGCCGGCAGCCACCGACCGGGCATAGTGGTCCAGCGCCGCGGCTTGCGCGGTGAGCGAGGCAATTTCGCTGGAACGTTCGACCTCGGCCACCAGTTCATTCAGTTCGGGCACCGACAGCAGCACCGCAGCCAGCCCTTCCGACCCCGGCAGGCCGTCACCCACCAGCCGCCGCAGACGGGTTTCGACCTGGCGTGCCTGCGACTGCGCCTGCGTGAACGACAGCTCGGCCTGCTGCAAAGACTTGCGCGCCTGCACCAGTTCACTGGCACGGCCGCGGTCGGCACGCACCAGGTGGCCCAGCGCTTCGACCAGGCAGTTCATCTTGCGCACGTACTGGCTGTAGACCACCACGTGCTGGCGGTAGCGGCTGCGCTCCAGCGCCAGCGACACGGTGCTCAGTGCCAGCTGTTCGCGTGCCGTCAGGTGGCCGTGGCGGGCCGACTCGGCCAGTTGCGTGCGCCAGTCGGTCAGGCGGTCGGTGCGGCCGCCGTCGTAGAGCAGCTGGCTGGCGGTGATGGACGCACGCAGCTGCAGCACCGAGCTTTCGGTGCCGGTGTGGCGGGCGTGCGCGCCGTCGCTGCCCAGACCGGCGTTGGCACTGGCCTGGATGGCTTTGCCGGCGCGGGTTTCGGCAATCTCGTCCACCGCGGCTTCGGCCACCAGTTTGGCGGCGCCCACCTGGTGGCTGCGCTCCAGCGCGTCGCGCACCAGGGTCTGCAAGGTCTGGCGCGGGTCCACCGGACGCACGGTTGTCGGGTTTACGGCCTCGGTGTCGGCTTCCTGACGAGATTCGTCCAGGCACTGCGCCCAGGCGCCAGCGGGCAGCAGGCACGAGGCGGCAAGGACCAGGACCTGGAAAAAGGCGGCAGCAACAGGGTTCGATCGCACGGGTGGGGTGCGCATGGGGCGGGCTCCGGGTCAGCGCGCCAGGCGACGGCGGCGCGCCCCGGCAGTCTGCGCGGCAAGCGCCGCAGGCAATCGCCCGATTTCAGGCCTGTTCGGGGGCCTGTTTGCGCTGCATGGCTGGTCTCAGCTCGGCCTCACTCCAAACAGCCAGGCCGCCAGGCTGAAGCTGACGAAGGCCAGCACCGTGCTCGTCATGATGATGCGAGCCACACGCCCGTTGTCCGCGCCATACCGTTCGGCCAGCAGGCTGACGTTGCTGGCGCTGGGCAGTGCCGCGGCCAGTGTCAGCACCGTCAGCTGGAAGGCCGACAGCGGCGCACCCAGCTGCTGCGCAGCCAGCCCCAGCACCAGCACCAGCAGCGGGTGCAGGAAGAGCTTGATCAGCGCCACCGGCAGGTAGTCCTGCAGCGGTGTGCGGCCCTTGGCGTGCTGGCCGGCGCGGTAGAGCACAGCGCCGATGGTGAACAGCGCCACCGGCGTGGCCGAGTCGGCCAGCATGTCGACGATGGCCTGCGCCGGCCCGGGCAGTTGCAGGGCCGCCACCGAAAACACGCCGCCCAGCGCAATCGACCAGGGCAGCGGGTTGGACAGCGCCCCACGCAGCGCACGCAGCGCGGCGGCCTTGGCGCCGCCCGTCGAGCCCTCGCCCTTCACCGACGCCTGGGCCAGCGCGATGCACAGGGAACTGGTCACGAACAGATCGGCCAGCACCGTGCAGATCACCGGCCCGGCCGCCGCCGGCCCCAGCAGCGCCACCAGCAGCGGCACACCCATGAAGCCGGTGTTCGGGAACGCCGCCACCAGCGCGCCGAAGGCCGCGTCCTTCAGGTGCACCCGTTCGTTCAGGCTGATGCTGACGGTGAAAAACACGATCAGCAGCGCCGCCGTCAGGTAGACCGCCAGCACGACAGGGTTCAGCAGTTCCAGGATGGGCGTGTTGGCGCCGAAGCGGAACAGCAGGCAGGGCAGCGCAAAGTACAGCACGAAGGCATTGAGGCCCGGGATGGCACTTTCCGGCAGCACATGGCGGCGGGCGGCCAGGTAGCCCAACAGCACCAAGGCAAAAAAGGGAACGGTGACCGACAGGATCGCTTGCATGGGCCTGGAGTATCGCAACGCATCCGACCACCGCCTGCCGCGGCCCGTCGTGGCCAGGGTGCCATTCGTCACCCCACCGCAGCTGGCCACTGCACAAGTGCGTAAGCTGCGGGCACTTTTGCTGTTGCTTCGCCGCACCCCCTCACATGTCGAGCGCCACGTCCACCTCCGTCTTCTCCTCCCTGGGCCGCGGCGTGCGCGGTGCCTGGCGCCTGCTGGACGCCATCCGCCGCACGTTGCTGAACCTGCTGTTGCTGGCCCTGCTGGGCCTGCTGGGCTGGTGGCTGCTGAAACCCGGCGCACCGGCGCTGCAGGACAAAACCGCGCTGGTGCTGAACATCGCCGGCACGCTGGTCGAACAGCGGGAGTCCGGCAGCGTGCGCGACCAGCTGCTGGGCGAAGCACGCGGCGACGACAAGGCGCAGACCCGGCTGCGCGACGTGCTGGCGGCGCTGGACGCCGCCGCCAAGGACAAGCAGATCAGCCACGCGCTGCTGATGCTGGACGGCCTGAAAGGCGGCGGCTTGCCCGCGCTGCGCGAGGTGGCCCTGGCCATCGAACGTTTCAAGGCCACCGGCAAGCCGGTGTACGCCTGGGGCGCCGAGTTCGACCAGCGCCAGTACTTCCTGGCCGCCCATGCCAGCGAAGTGTGGCTGCACCCCATGGGCAACGTCTTCGTCGAAGGCTACGGCCGCCAGCGCAGCTACTACAAGGACCTGTTCGACAAGGTCGGCATCACGGCCCATGTCATCCGCGCCGGCCAGTACAAAAACGCGGCAGAAACCTATTCCGCCAGCGGCCCTTCGCCCCAAACGCTGGAAGCCGAAGGCCTGGTGTTCGGCACGCTGTGGGCCAGTTACACCGGCGCGATCGAAAAGGCCCGCCAGCAGCCCGCCGGCAGCGTGGTGGCGGCCATCAACTCGCTGCCCGCCAGCCTGCAGGCCGTGCAGGGCAACACCGCGCGCTGGGCGCTGGACCGCCAGTGGGTCGACGCGCTGAAAACCCGCGACGAGATGCGCAGCCTGCTCATCGACAAGGGCGCCAAGGACAAAGCCGACAAGACTTTCCGGCAGGTCAGCCTGGGCGCGTACCTGGGCCGCATCAAACCGCGCAGCGACGGCAACGCGGTGGGCGTGGTGGTGGCACAAGGGGGCATCAGCGACGGGCGCGCCGGGCCGGGGCGCATCGGCGGGCTGTCGACGGCCGAACTCATCCGCCAGGCGCGTGAAGACGACAAGATCAAGGCCCTGGTGCTGCGTGTGGACTCACCCGGCGGCAGCGCCTACGGCTCGGAACTGGTGCGGCGCGAACTGGAACTGACGCGCCAGGCCGGCAAGCCCGTGGTCGTGAGCATGGGCAACCTGGCGGCCAGCGGTGGCTACTGGATCAGCATGGCTGCCGACGAGGTGATGGCCGACGAGGCCACCATCACCGGCAGCATCGGCGTCGTGGGCCTGCTGCCCACCGCCGAAGGTGCGATGGACAAGCTGGGCGTGCGCACCGCAGGCGCCACCACCACCTGGCTGGTGAATGCCTACGACCCCAAGCGGCCGCTCGACCCGCGCTTCAAGCAGCTGATCCAGAGCGTGGTGGACGGCACCTACCAGGACTTCCTGGCCCTGGTGGCCGGCGCGCGCAAGAGCACACCCGAGAAGATCCACGAACTGGCGCAGGGCCGGGTCTGGGCCGGCAAGGACGCGCTGGCCCGTGGCCTGGTCGACCGGCTGGGCGGCCTGGGCGACGCCATTGCATCGGCCCGCAAGCTGGGCAAGCTGGATGACGATGTGCGTGTGGCCTACATCGAAGCCCCGCCGGGCCGGCTGCAGCGCCTGCTGCAGAGCCTGGGCGTGACGCAGCCGCTGATGGGTGCGGAAGGGGCCGTGCCCAGCGGCGCCTGGCAGGCCCTGCTGGCCAGCACCGGGCTGCTGCCGCCGGTGGCGCAGACCCTGGCAGAAGACCTGGGCTGGCTGGCCGACATCAGCGAACAACGCAAGCCTTTTGCCACCGCCGCCCACTGCCTGTGCGAGGCCCCTTGAAAAACGGCGGCCTGAGGCCGCCGTGTCGCCAGTGAAAGCGCCCCAGGCGCTAGTTGGCCGCGAAGCAGTACAGGCGGCCTGAACCGCCGGTGCGCACCAGCGCTTCCTGGCTGCAGCCCGCCGACTGGTGCGAGAAGTTCCAGGACTTGGCCCAGTTTTCAGGCAGCGGTCCGATGCGGTCGTGGTGGCCGACGATGGCCGACCCGTCGGTGCTGCTGGTCCAGGCCCTGCACGTGGTGTCGGTCTGCGGCGCGAAGGCGGTGCCGTCAGCGCGGGTGCCGGTCAGGATGTCGTGTTCGTTGGGTGTGTCGCCGCGACCCTTCACGACATTGCCGCGTTCGTCCAGCGCCGTGGTCTTGCCGATGTTGTTGCCGTTGTGCAGGTGGTTCACGTCGCGGGCGATCAGCTCACCCTTGGCGTTGTGCCAGGGGCCGTTGCCGATGCGGTCGCGCGCGTTGATGGCCGGCACCGCCGGCGTGGTGGCCGTGGGGAAGGCCGGCGGCACGCTCAGGTAGGCGCGCCAGGTCTTGGCGCCGGCGCCGGCTGCAGCCGCCAGCTTCTGGCACAGCGCGTCGGCGCCCGCCAGGCCACCCAGGTCGGCGCCCTTGCCGCTGCCGGTGCTGCTGATGAAAAAGCCCATGGGCCCGGTGGCGGGCTGTGTGGCGCAGGCGCCCAACAGCAGCGTGGCCGCCGCCGTCAGGCACAGGGAAGCGCGCAAGGTGTGACGCATGGAAGATCCTCGTTGGGTGGTTGGCACCCCAGTTGTACGTGCCACGGGGGCGTTTTATGCCTCAGGGTGTTCCCTTGCCAGCAAGACCGGGCTGGGCGGGCGGGCCATGTCGTCCAGGCTCAGGCCCTTGTCGCGCAGCAGGCTCTCCAGCAGCGGCTTCAGCGCCCCCAGCTTTTCGTCGATGGCGTCGCGCACCGTGTCCACGAAGACCTGGGTGCTGCGTTCGATCTCGATGTTCAAGGTGCTGCCTTCGGTCTTGGCCGCGAAGGTGGTCATGCGCAGCGTTTCCGGGATCAGCCAGACCTCGAACCAGCCGCTGCCGTCGGTGTTGCGCTGCGCCTCGGCCACCGTCAGGCTGGCGCCGTTGACGGCGATGTAGCCCTTGGCAAAGACGTAGCGCATCCAAGGCGCGGGCACCGCCACGCGCAGCACGTGGTTGTTTTCGGGCTGGCGCACTTCAGCCACCGTGGCCTTGAAGTCGACGTGGCCCGACAGCGGGTGACCGCCGATCTCGGCGCCGTCGCGCGCGGCACGTTCGACGTTGATGCGGCTGCCTTCGGCCAGGTCACCCAGCGTGGTAAGCGCCAGGCTTTGCTGCATGACATCGAAGCGGGCGGCCTGTTCGCCCTGCAGCTCGGTCACGGTGAGGCAGACACCGTCGACCGACACACTGGCGCCAATGGCCAGGTCTGCACAGAAACCGGGCTCGAAAGCCAGGGTGAAACTGCGCAGGCCGGGGCGGTCTTGCAGATGCGTGACGGTGGCCACGCCTTGAACGATGCCAGTGAACATGATGCTGCCAAGCTTAGCAGCGCCAGGCACCGGGCCCCGCCGGGCCGGGCTTTCAGTGCACGCTGTTGGAAGAGCGGGCGGTGTTCTGTTCGGCGCGGGCGTTCAGGGGAAACAGGTCCTGGATGGCCCGCAGCGCGTCGAGCTTCAGATGCGGAAACAACTCGGCCAGGGCGCGATGGGCTTCGGCTTCACGCAGCAGCTCTTCCCGTGCGCGCTGGGCCTGCTGGCTGGCGGCGGGGGCTTGGGGTGCGAAGAGGTCGAAGGACACGGCGGGCTCCGGACTGGCTGCTGATCTGAAACCCAAGTGTGAACAAAGCCTGTTTCAGCGCCATCGCTGCCCCTGTTTCATCTGTTGCAGCTGCCACGGCCGCTCAGAGTGTGAGAGGCAATCCCATGCACCCGCGCCGGGGTACCCAAGGGCCCTGAGCAAGGCGCAGCGCGCAGCCCGGACTCACGTCCGGGCAAGCGATGCAACGCCGCGCAGGGCCCTTGGGTGCCCCGGCCCTTCGGG
>JAURZM010000042.1 GCA_030653385.1 Rubrivivax sp.
CTCGCGAATGATGCCATTGGCGTTTTCGTTGGAGCCCCGCTGCCAAGGGCTGTGAGCATCGCAGAAGAAGACATCCATGCGAAGGCGCTTGGCCAGGACCTTGTGCAGGGCCATCTCTGAGCCCTGGTCATAGGTGAGCGTCTTGCGCAGGGAGGGAGGTACATCGCGCAAGCGTCGGGTGAAGCCCTCCAGGATGTCCTTGGCCGACAGGCCATCGAGCTTGACCAGGATGATGTAGCGACTGGTGCGCTCCACCAGAGTGCCGATGGCCGATCGGCCGCCGGCGCCCTTGATCAGGTCACCCTCCCAGTGCCCAGGCACGATGCGTGCGGCGACCTCGGGAGGGCGCAGCACGATGGACGTCATGTCCTGAATGTGGGTGGGGCGAGCAGAGCGAGAGCGAGGCCGCCGCCCCTGGCGAGAGCGACGAAGCTGACTGATCAGCTCTGTACGCAGAGTGCCGCGGGGCATGGCGTACAGGGCGCAATAGATCGTCTCGTGGCTCACGTAGGCGGGGTGCTGAAGATGACTACCCGGGATGAAGCAGGTGCTGGCCAAGCGCCCAGCAATCTCCTGAGGAGACAAGCCGGCCGCCAGGCCCGAGCGCAGGTGCAGCCAGGCCGGCGAAGAGTAGTCTGAGCCCAGCTTGCGCCGAGCCAGACCTGCACGTCGGCGGCAGGAATCATAAAACCGCTGACCAAAGTGAGCGATGTAGACCGAAGTGCCAAAGGACCGAGACCGCTGCAACTCACGCCAGACGGTCGTTCGGTGACAGCCAATGGCCTTGGCAATGCCAGAGGCGGAGGCACCGTGGCGAGCGAAGACCTCGACGAAGATCCGACGGTCCAAAGACAGGTGCGAATAGCGCAAACCCATGTGCGTAACTCCTGGTTGGGATAGGAGTGTTGCACTTCAAATCTGAGGCGGTTGCGACGCCTAACGTTCGAGCTAAGCGGGCGACAACGGCAGGACGCCAAGCCCGGGCTGGCGAAAATGTACCGCGTACCGCCGGCCCGGGCTTGGCGACTTGCCGTTGGGCCTCAGCTTGAACGAGGGGTTAGGCGTCGCCTCGCCGGGCTTCATAGGCGTGTATGAATTCGACCGCCCAAGCGACCCACTCGTCGTGGGTTTGGTCAGTGTTCTGAAGGTGCTCAAGTTGCTCGCTTCGATTGCTTGGTCCAAATAGGCCGGTGGCTGGTGCTGTATATCGAGCGCTGGCTGCAAGCGGCAGTGGTCATGCCCGATGGAACGGTGCAGCAGCGGGAGAAAGGGACGCCGCAAGGCGGGGTAATCAGCCCCGTGCTGGCTAACCTGTTCCTGCATTACGCCTTCGATGAGTGGATGAAGCGGCACCATCCTAAGGTGCCGTTTGAACGCTATGCGGACGACATGATCTGCCACTGCGACAGCCAGGAGCAGGCGCAGGCCTTGAAGGCCGAACTTGCGCAAAGGTTGGCGGAGTGCGGATTGGAATTGCACCCACAGAAGACCCGGGTTGTGTACTGCGCCGATGCGAATCGGCGTGAAGTGCACGCCGATCGGGAGTTTGATTTCCTGGGCTACACCTTCAAGGCGAGGTCGGCGCAGAACCGACAGGGCCAGGTGTTCCAGAACTTCCTGCCTGCGGTGAGCGCGAAGGCTGGGGCGGCCATGCGTCAAAGGATGCGTGGCTGGCACCTGATAGGCCGCAGCGGACAGTCGTTGGAGGAAGTGCTCACGGAGATCAGGCCAGTGGTGCAAGGGTGGGTGCGCTATTACGGCGAGTTCCGACCTTGGAGTCTGTATCGGGCGCTGCAGCCACTCGACCATCACTTGGTGCGTTGGGCCAAACGCAAGTACAAGCACTTGCGTCGACGCACCACCCGTGCGTGGAACTGGCTGGCAGGCGTGCGCTCGCGCGCGCCCACGCTGTTCCCGCATTGGGTCGCCAACATCTTGACGACTGCATGATGGGAGCCGGATGAATCGAGAGATTCACGTCCGGTTCTGCGAGAGCCTAGGGGTGCGATTCCCCTGGGCTACTCACCCTCGGGCTGGTGACGGAAGGTGGCTTGACAACCTTGAGCTCCGGACCGCTCTCCGACGAGGCTAGCTTCTCTTCGATAGCCTTGATCATGGGTGCGATGTCCCAGCCCGCCTGTAGCTCAGGGACGCGCCGCAGATGCACAAGTGCTTGTCTATTCTCACCACGCCTGTGAAGTGCGACTCCCAGAAAGTAGTGCGCTACAGCGTCGTCCGGGAATGTCTGTAGCCGTTCACGGCTTTGAAGTGCGACGGCGTCAAGTTCTCCTTGGTCAAGTAGTGGCTGCAACTTCTCGGTAAGTGTTGCCCGCTGGTTTAACGCTCGGGCTGCAACCATGACGGTTCCTACGCCCAGCACTGACACCACTGCGATCACGATGAGGCAAACAACCGCTGCAAAGAGCAGCCAGCCTTGGGCCTGAGGTTGGAGCAGGAAGTCGGTCAAGTTGGTTCCTGTGATGCCTAACGTTCGAGTTAAGCTGGGCCCGACGGCGAGGCGCCAAGCCCAGGCTGGCGAAAATGTACCGCGTACCGCCAGACTGGGCTTGGTGACTTGCCGTTGGGCCTCAGCTTGAACGAGGGGTTACCGGTAGCGATATGTTGCCACATGCGTTGGGGGTAGCTACATGCGGCGCGCATGTAGCTACGGCTTGTCGAGGCGATTGGTAAGGCGAAGGATGCCTGCGAGGCGGCGCGGCATGCGCCAGGCTCTGGCTTTGCTGTCCCACCTCGCGCCGGCTTGCTTAACGATTTCGCGCAGCGACTGTTCGTCCCAGTCGATCCTGACCTCCACCAGTTGTTCGCTGCGAATCTTGATGGCGGCCCTGTTAACGAGCAGTTCCACCGTGGTGAATCTGACCTTTGCCTTGGCGTCAACGCGATGTCGGACACAGATCAGGGTTTCCCCGAACTGCTCGCGTAGCCGTATTGCCCCGCGGCTGGATGGACCGAGCTTCTTGACCACCCGCATGTGTCCGATCTTCTCTGCTGAATCGTCTTGCATGACAACCCTCCGATGCTGCAGTGTTGGCCAACTGTGATCAGGTTGCCATCACCTTTGGCGATGCACTCTTTCGGAGGATTGCGCAGCGGACGCAGACGGAGTCGGCTGTTCTCGGCCGTGGCGCGCCAACGGCGGTTCCCTGTGAGGCCTAACGTTCGAGTTAAGCTGGGACCGACGGCGAGGCGCCAAGCCCAGACTGGCGAAAATGTACCGCGTACCGCCAGGCTGGGCTTGGTGACTTGCCGTTGGGCCTCAGCTTGAACGAGGGGTTAGGCTGCACCGGCGTGCCACCGTAGGGCGAGCGATTCTGCATGAGCGTGATTCTGGCTCGAGAGCAGCGGGCGAACAAGAGCAGTCGCGGTACTCCGCGTCTGCGGGCCATGGCAACGGCCTGGCTCCAGCTCTGTTGTTTGAGTTGGCAGGCGGCCACTGTGATAGATGCAAGTGGAACTTTCTGGGGGTTGCCCAGGTGAGCAGGGCTGCAGTGTTTGCCGCACCACAACTGCGCCAATCTTGTGGCCACCCGCTGGCTACCGCATCTCGCCTCGACTGCTGACAGTCGCCGCGATCCCGCGCGGCCTTGGACGGAGACGACATGGCTGTTCGGTGTTCTCGATCGGCCAGTGCGCTGTGAGTCCGCCACGGAGTGTTTTGTGTGCAGCCTAACGTTCGAGCTAAGCTGGCACCAACGGTGTGACGCGCTGGACAGCAAGCGCAAAATGGGCCGCAGGCCCAGCGCTTGATGGCCAGCGTGGCACGCCGTTGGGGCTCAGCTTGAGCAAGGGGTTAGGCTTCAGTGCGCTCAGTTCGGAAGAAAGCTGAAGGTTAATGCACGGCATTGTGTTGCCCCTACGACG